>NZ_JBCNHI010000018.1:0-736812 GCF_050482105.1 Paenibacillus jamilae
GCGATCATTGGCATGGCAGGAAAGTATCCAGGTTCGAGGGATATGAACGAATATTGGGAAAATCTCAAGGCAGGGAAGGATTGTGTCAGCGAAATCCCGCAAGAGCGTTGGTCGCTGGAAGGGTTCTTCCAGCCTGACAAAGAGGAAGCGGCTGCGTATGGCAAAAGCTACAGCAAGTGGGGTGGCTTTATCGAAGGCTTCGCGGACTTCGACCCCCTGTTTTTTAATATTGCACCGCGTGAAGCCCTCAGTATGGACCCTCAGGAAAGGCTATTTATTGAAGCCTGCTGGGAAGCAATGGAGGACGCGGGCTATACCAGAGAACAGCTTGCGGTACGGCATAACAGCCGGGTAGGTGTGTTTGCGGGGATTACCAAAACAGGATTTGATCTATACGGTCTTGATCTGTGGAGAAAGGGAGCGCAAATATTCCCGCACACTTCCTTTAGCTCGGTAGCCAATCGGATATCGTACCTGTTCAATTTGCAGGGACCAAGCATGCCGGTGGATACGATGTGCTCGTCCTCATTGACCGCGATTCATGAAGCGTGTGAGCATCTGTATCGCGGAGAATGCGAGCTGGCTATGGCAGGTGGGGTAAACCTGTATCTGCATCCACTGAGCTATGTCGGACTTTGTGCCAACCAGATGCTGTCCATAGACGGACAGTGCAAGAGCTTCGGAAAGGGAGGCAATGGCTTTGTTCCGGGAGAAGGCGTGGGGGTCGTCCTATTGAAGCCGCTGTCCAAGGCAATCGAAGATGGAGACCCGATCCATGCGGTCATCCGGGGAACGAGCATCAACCATGGAGGCAAAACCAACGGGTACACAGTGCCCAATCCGACCGCTCAAGGGGAGCTGATCCGATCGGCCCTGGAACGAGCCGGGGTACATGCCCGGACCATTAGCTATATTGAAGCTCACGGAACCGGCACAGAATTGGGAGATCCCATTGAAGTGACTGGTTTGACTCAGGCTTTCAGAAAGGACACGGCGGATCAGGGATTTTGCGCTGTGGGCTCTGTGAAGTCCAACATTGGACATTTGGAGGCGGCAGCGGGCATCGCAGGGATTGGCAAAATTGTCCTGCAGATGAAAAACCGGACGCTGGTTCCTAGCCTGCACGCCCAGGAGCTGAATCCGAACATTCCTTTTGAGCAGACGCCGTTTATTGTCCAGCAGGAGCTGGAGGAATGGAAGCGGCCGGTGGTTGAGCTCGATGGAGAGACCCGGGAGTATCCGAGGATGGCGGGGATTTCATCGTTTGGAGCAGGAGGCGCCAATGCTCATGTCATCATCGAGGAGTACATTCCGGAAGAGCAGATGCCCATTCGTGTGACAGCGCACAATCCTGTGATTATCGTATTGTCGGCCAAAAATGAGGAACGGCTGAAGCAGCAGGTCAAGAGATTGCTGTCCGTGATCGAGAAAGGAGAGATCACAGACAGCAATTTGGCGGATGCAGCCTACACCCTTCAAGTGGGTCGCGAAGCGATGGAAGAGCGTTTGGCGATAATTGCCGAATCGGTGCCAGCGCTGGTGGACAAGCTGGAAGGATTCTTGGAAGGCCAAGACGGGATCTCCGAGCTGTATCGAGGTCAGGTCAAGCGAAACAAAGAGGCGCTATCCGCACTGGTAGAAGATGAGGATATGGAAAAAACGATCGCTGCCTGGATTGGGAAACGGAAATACGCGAAGATAGTGGATCTGTGGGTGAAGGGACTGGCGATGGACTGGAGCATGCTTTACAGAGATGCCAAGCCGCAGCGAATGAGCCTGCCGGCTTATCCTTTTGCAAGGGAGCGGTATTGGATCACGGATATTACGATCCCATCTGTAGATAAAATCCCAATGGAATCTCAGGAAAAAGTAGTTCATATTCAGTCTCATGTAATGGAGCCTGCTCCTTCTAAAGTTCTAATGCGATCCGATTTTTCGAGTAGTTCTGAAAAACCAAACGGGATTTCCTTACGAAGTTTGTCGGCCAGTCAGCCGCAGCTTAGCAAGTCAGCCGATCAGCAGACAGCACCGATTATTTTAACTTCCCCGGAAGGGGGAATGCGCGCGTCAGAGAATGATAACAAGACGGAAGAGCAAGTGCCTGCTGCTCCTGTCCTATCCATATCCTCGGAAATATTACAGGAAGAGCTGACTACAAGTCTGGCGCAAGCTTTATATATAGATCAGGAAGAAATTGATGAGGATAAAAACTTTGTTGATCTTGGATTGGATTCGATTATAGGCGTAGAGTGGATTCGAAACATAAATAAACATTACTCCACATCTATAACAGCCACAAAAGTCTACGATTATCCAACTATACGGGAATTCAGCAAATTTTTAGAAAAGGAATTGGGCGATCGTGTGACTGGATTCATCATGCCGTCTTCTGCTGTGTCTATTTCGGATCAGACGCCTGCGAAGCATTTACCGCCGCTCGTTTCCTTAGAGATGGATAAGCAGACAGAGACCCCACTTCAGATTAATTTAATGCCGATATCGCCTGAAAATCAGCCGCAATTCGGCACGACTCCGTCTGGTATCTCTGCAGAGCAATTACGGGAACAACTGACGGCCAGCCTAGCTGAAGCCTTGTACATGGAACCAAGCGAGATTGAAGCAGATAGAAACTTTATAGATATCGGACTGGATTCGATTATAGGCGTGGAATGGATTCGAAATATGAATAAGCGCTACGGCACATCCATTGCAGCTACCAAGGTCTACGACTATCCGACTATTCTGCAATTTTCCGAGTTCTTGGCACAAGAAATCAATAAGCAGGGGGGCAAGAAAAGCTTCGTTCAGCAGCCCTTGGACACCATTTCAGACACGGACAAACCTATATCAGAAATCCATTTGCCACGAACAGACACGATCCAATGCTCTCCAGCGCAGCTGTCTAGGGAGGAAACGGTGCCATTGCGTCGGGTAAAAGCAGAAGAGGAATCATTACCGGCGACTTCAGAAAATCAAGATGCAATTGCAATTGTCGGGATTTCGGGAAGATATCCTGGCGCCGAAGATACACAGCAATATTGGGAAAATCTCGCTCAAGGCCGGAACTCCATTGTTGAAATCCCGAAGAATCGCTGGGACGTAGACCTGTTGTATGATCCGCGTCCGGCGCAAGAGGGGAAAGTAAATTGCAAGTGGCTGGGTGCCTTAGAGGATATAGAATATTTTGACCCGTTATTTTTTAATATATCTCCTACTGAGGCAGAAGGAATGGACCCGCAGCAGCGCATCTTTTTGCAGGAAGCTTATAAAGCCTTTGAGGATGCAGGTTATAGCGGCTCACAGTTGGGAAATAAAAAATGCGGCGTTTACCTTGGCATTTTAAATAATGAGTATAGTATGATGCGCTACAAAAATGAAGCACAGTTCAGCAATACTACCGGGAACAGCAACGCTATTGCAGCGGCTCGTATCTCCTATTTCCTTAATCTGAAGGGACCTGCCATATCCGTAGATACGGCATGCTCCTCATCGCTGGTGACAACTCACCTTGCTTGTCAGGCTTTATCAAATAAGGAGATTGAAATGGCGCTGGTTGGCGGTGTGTCGCTATACCTGACTCCTGAATCGTATGTAGGTATGTCTGCATCTGGAATGTTGTCACCGGATGGTCAGTGTAAAACATTTGACAACAGCGCCAACGGCTTTGTTCCAGGGGAAGGAGCAGGAGTACTGGTTCTGAAGCGGCTGAAGGATGCGGAAGCTGACGGAGATCACATCTATGGAGTTATTATCGGTACTGGGATCAATCAGGATGGAAAAACGAACGGAATTACCGCTCCAAGCACGAACAGCCAAATAGAGCTTGAGCAGGAGATATACAATAAGTATCAGATTGAACCTGAAAGCATCAGCTATGTTGAAATGCATGGGACAGGCACCAAGCTGGGCGATCCTATTGAATTAGAGGCTTTATCCACAGCTTTTAAAGAAAAAACAGATCAGAAGAACTTCTGTGCTATAGGTTCTGTAAAGAGCAATATCGGGCATACTTCGGCAGCGGCAGGCGTAGCAAGCATACAAAAAGTGCTACTATGCATGAAGCATAAGAAACTGGTACCGACACTGAATTTCAAGAACCCAAATGAGCATTTTGATTTTGATGATTCTCCATTTTATGTAAATACGCAATTGAAGGATTGGCAACCTTCTCACGGACTCAAAAGGCGTGCCGCTGTGAGCTCTTTTGGTTTTAGCGGTACCAATGCCCACCTTATTATTGAAGAATATCATCCTGAGGTTGGAATATCACCAGCAGACGACGAACCACATAGCCCCGTCCTTTTCGTATTGTCTGCCAAAAATGAGCAGCAATTAGTAACTTATGCCGAAAACATGAGAAACTTTATTGCCACTCAGCCTAATCTTAACTTGACAGATATAGGGTATACGCTGCAGATGAGCCGTGAGCCGATGAACCATCGTCTGGCTTTTGTGGCAGATTCAAAAGAGAATCTACTACAAGCGCTGGATGGCTTCGTTCACCATCAACGGCCAGCTGGAGTCCTGACGGCTCAGGTGAAAAAGGGCAAGGATGGGATCGTGCTCTTTGAGGCAGATGAAGATGCCAAATCCTTGCTTGAAACCTGGATCAAGAAGAGAAAATTAGAAAAAATTGCGGAGCTGTGGGTACAGGGGCTAACGATAGACTGGAACAAGCTGTATGGGAGCATCAAGCCTCGCCGGATTAGTCTGCCCACCTATCCTTTTGCAAAAGAACGGTGCTGGGCGCCCGAGCTAGACAGTAAGGCAGGCAAAGGCACAACTTCTGTCATGGCTGCAACGCTTCATCCTTTGCTGCACCAAAACACCTCCGATTTTTCGGAGCAGCGATTCAGTTCTACCTTTACAGGTCAGGAGTTTTTCCTGAAGGATCATGTGGTGAATGGACGCAAGGTGCTGTCTGGAGCTGCATCCCTTGAAATGGCGCGGGCGGCAGTGGAGCAGTCACTAGGGGCTGACGAGGACGACCTGGTCGGAATGTGCCTTAAAAACGTGGTTTGGGCACGGCCTATTGCCCTAGAGGACGGCCCAATACAGCTGCATATCGGGCTTTTCCAGAATGAAGATCAAGAGATTTCATATGAGATTTATGGAAATAACGGAGCCGATGATACAGAGCCTATGGTATATAGTTACGGCAATGCGGTTCGGAGATCAGCGCTGGAGGTTCCTGCATTGAAGCTTAAAGATTTGCAGGATACATGCAGCAGAAGCCTCCATCCGGCAGCATTGTATAACCTTTTCAGAGAGTTAGGGATTGATTATGGTCCTGGGCATCAGGGGATTGAGATGGTATATGCCGGAGAGGGTCAAGTGCTGGCGAAGCTATCCTTGCCCTCCTCAGTCGCTGACAATCAAGGCCAATTTGTCCTGCATCCAAGTATGATTGATTCAGCTTTCCAGGCATCAATAGGCTTGACGCTGGGCTCTCGCGAGGTTAAGCCCGCTCTGCCATACGCCATTCAGGAAGTTGAAATTATAAAACATTGCAGTTCCACCATGTGGGCGCTGATTCGATACAGTGCAGACAGTTCAGCAGGAGATAAGGCACAGAAACTAGATATTGACCTGAGCGACGAAACCGGAGAGATCTGTGTGAGGATAAAGGGTTATTCATCAAGAATTCTGGATTTAGACTCTATTCCCACAGACGCGCAGTCCAATTCTGGTACCTTTATGCTTGAACCCGTGTGGAAAGAGCAGGGAGTTACCATAGAGGGTGATTTACCTGTATATGATCGCCATGTCGTGATCCTTTGCCAGTCGTCCCAGATTTCTCGTGAACAAGTAGAAGCTCAAATAAGCGGCGCCAAGTGCATAATATTGCAACCTGATCACAACGGAATCGGGGAACAGTTCCAGCGTTACGCCATTCAGGTACTTGAGGAAATGCAAAGAATCTTCAGGGAAAAAAATCATGGCAAGGTGTTAATCCAGATTGTCACTAACGACCAAGAGGAGCAGCAGCTTATAACAGGGCTCTCAGGTCTTTTAAAAACCTCCAGAATAGAGCATCCAAAACTGGTAGGGCAGTTGATAGAACTTGAACAGGATGAGGCCCCGAGTGCAATCATAGATATTTTAAAAGAAAACAGCTGGAGTCCCGGGGACATCCAGATTCGGTATGAGAAAGGTAGACGGTGGATTTCCAGTTGGAAAGAGATTTCATTCTCTGCGGAAATTGTGAACTTCCCGTGGAAGGACAACGGAGTATACCTTATTACCGGCGGTGCTGGTGGCCTGGGACTTATTTTTGCCAGAGAGATTGTGAGTAAAGTTCATAATGCCGTATTGATTTTAACAGGGCGTTCCGCACTGGATGAGGGCAAGCGGACAGCAATAAAGAAATTAGAGTCATTAGGGGCACGAATAGCATATAAGCAGACCGATGTGGCTCAGGAGCACGCGGTGGCTGATCTAATTCGGGAAATAGAGGCAGAATTCGGAAGCCTGAATGGCATCATTCATAGTGCAGGAGTCATTCGTGACAACCGCATACTCCAAAAAAATAGCGGGGAAATGCTGGAGGTTCTTGCACCCAAAGTTCTAGGGGTATTGAATCTGGATCAGGCGAGCAAGCACCTGCCTCTTGACTTCTTCATTTTGTTCTCGTCGGTTGCCGGAGGGCTGGGCAATCAGGGACAGGCAGACTATTCTACCGCCAATGCGTTTATGGATGCTTATGCCAGATACCGGAACGCTTTGACAGGATTACAGCAACGCCAGGGGCAAACGATATCCATCAATTGGCCACTATGGAAAGAAGGCGGGATGTATATTCATGAGGAGACGGAGAAGCTGGTAAGGCAGCACACAGGCATGGGCAGTATTTCAACTTCTTCTGGTATTCAGGCTTTGTACCGCGCCATGCTTACGGGTGCTGATCAGGTTATGGTGCTGGAAGGCAATCTTGAGAAAATGAAAAGAGCAATAGGCTTAGACATTCCAGAAACCAGACAGCTTGAAAAGGCGACGGGTGCTTCAGCAAGTATTTCAGCCATTTCCACGACTGACGGGAATGCCGCGCCGGACCTGCTGGACAAGGTGCAAATCGCCATGATGCAGGCGGTATCGAAATTGCTGAAAGTCAAGCTAGAAGATATTGATGCCTATGTAGAACTGAGTGAATACGGCTTTGACTCCATTTTGCTCACGCAATTTACCAACAATATCAACCACTTGTATCGGCTTGATCTGACTCCTGCCGTATTCTTTGAATACACTACGCTTCATGACTTTTGCAGGTACTTAGTGGACGAATATGCCACCTTGCTTGGAGAGCAATTTATCGTGCAGACCCGGACTGAGCCTGCCACGCAGAATGGAGAAGATGACAAGGGAGACTATATCCGCAATAGACGCCAGCGTTCCCGATTTGCCAACGATAATATGCAAGCTATGCCGCAGCAGACCCAGGCTGGTTCTGAACCCATTGCAATTGTAGGCATAAGCGGAGTATTTCCTATGTCCCGGGATGTAGATGAATTTTGGAGAAATCTTGAAGAAGGCAGGGATTGTATCACTGAAATACCTGAAGATCGCTGGGATTGGAAGGCGTATTACGGTGATCCTGCAGATGAGACCAATAAAACAAACATCAAGTGGGGCGGATTTATTGACGGGATCTATGAGTTTGACCCTTTATTTTTTGGAATTTCACCGAGGGAAGCTGCACTCATGGACCCGCAGCAGCGTCTGTTAATGACCTATATTTGGAAGGCGATTGAAGATGCAGGCATTCAGGCGGCGGGACTGTCGGGAAGTCGTACAGGCATCTTTGCAGGAACTGCGAATAGCGGCTACAGCGGAATGATCTATCAGGGAGACGTGGGTGTGGAGGCATATTCCTCTAGCGGAATGGCACCTTCGGTAGGACCCAATCGAATGAGCTATTTCCTTAATATTCATGGTCCGAGCGAGCCTGTTGAAACTGCCTGCTCCAGTTCGCTGGTGGCCATTCACCGGGCAGTAAGGGCTATAGAGGATGGAAGCTGCGAAATGGCAATCGCAGGCGGTGTCAATGTGATTATCACACCTGAGCTTCATATCAGCTTCAATAAAGCAGGGATGCTGTGCGAGGATGGTCGATGCAAAACCTTCTCTGATCAAGCCAACGGTTATGTGCGCGGTGAAGGGGCAGGCATGGTTTTCCTGAAAAAGCTGAAGGACGCTGAAAAGGCTGGAGATCATATTTACGGCGTAATCCGAGGCACAGCTGTCAATCACGGTGGCCGGGCCAATTCCCTGACAGCACCAAATCCGAGGGCACAGGCGGATTTACTGGTAAATGCATATACAAAGGCTGGTATCGATCCAAGAACAGTCTCTTACATCGAGGCCCATGGGACAGGCACCGAACTGGGTGATCCCATTGAAATCAACGGACTGAAAGCAGCCTTTAAAGAGCTATATGAGAGTACAAAGGGACCGGGGATCAAAGAGCCCCATTGTGGCCTAGGTTCGGTGAAGACCAATGTTGGACATCTGGAGCTGGCTGCCGGAATCGCTGGTGTCATCAAAGTACTGCTTCAGTTGAAGCATAAAAAGCTTGTTAAAAGCCTTCATTGCGATGCCATTAATCCCTATATCAAACTTGAAGACAGTCCTTTCTATATCGTCCAGGAGACGAGTGAATGGAAGCAGCAGCAAGATGCTTCTGGGCACAATATTCCTCGGAGAGCGGGGGTTAGTTCTTTTGGCTTCGGCGGCGTCAATGCTCATTTGATCATCGAGGAATATGTTCCGAAAAATCAGGAGAAAGAGCCAGTTACCTTCAGTGCCCAAAAGCCGGCTATTGTTGTACTGTCAGCCAAGACTGAAGGACAGCTGCAAGATCAGGTACGGCAATTGCTGACTGCAATCCGGGAGCGCCAGTTCACAGACGGCAGTCTGGGAGATATAGCCTATACCCTGCAGATGGGGCGCGAAGCGATGGAAGAACGTTTGGCCTTCACTGCGGTGTCTCTCTCTGAGTTAGAGGAGAAGCTAAAGGGATTTGTTGAAGGACGGGAAGGCATCCCTAGCTTATATGTAGGGCAGGCAAAACGCTATAGAGAACAGGAAACACGAGCGAGCGCGGCCGAGACGATTGAGTCGCTGGCTAGTGAGAGCGACTACGCCCAAATCGCACATCTGTGGGTAAAAGGCGCATTTTTTGACTGGGACGTGCTGTACGAAAAGCATAAACCAAACCGTATCAGCCTGCCTACCTATCCTTTTGCCAGAGAACGATATTGCGTAACCGATACCCACAACCTGAGGGGTGCCAACGATGTTGTGCTGAAGCAGGAGACGTCAGCTATCATTCATCCTTTACTTCAGCGAAATACGTCCGATATTTATGGACTTCAGTTCAGCTCTACTTTTACGGGGAGAGAATTTTTCCTCGCTGACCATGTGATTAAGGGACAGAAGCTTTTGCCCGGAGTAGCCTATCTTGAAGTGGCGCGAGCAGCAGTAGAGGAAGTCGCTACACCTTCGGAAGCAAATCGGATTTATGTTCGTTTAAAAGATGTATTATGGCTCCGGCCTGTGGTAGCTGGGAAGCGGCCAACTGCTATAAATATCGGGCTCTACCCGCAAGACGGCGGAGAAATTGCCTATGAAATCTACAGCAAGTCTGAATCAGCGGATACAGAGCTAGTTGTGCATAGCGAAGGCAGCGCAGCGATTGCTCCGTTGGCTGAGATTCCTGCCATAGATATTGAGGGTCTGCTGGAGCAGTGCAATCTGGGAACCTATTCATCCCAGCAGTGTTATGAGGCGTTTGCAGCCATGCAGGTTTCCTATGGGCTAGGGCATCAAGGAATTGAAAAGATCTACACTGGCGTGGATCAGGTACTTGCCAAATTGTCCTTGCCTTCTTCTATTTACCAGACCATGGGACAGTTTGTGATGCATCCTAGCTTGATGGATTCCGCTTTGCAGGCGTCCATAGGCCTGATGATGGACACATACGGCGCTGCCATGTCTGACGGAAAAGTTTCAATAAAGCCGGCTTTACCGTTCGCATTGGAAGAGCTTGAGGTGTTTAGTGGCTGCACATCAGAGATGTGGGCTTGGGTCCGTAATCGTGAAGGCAGCAGACAGGATGGTCCAGTGCAAAAGCTGGATATTGATTTGTGTGATATGCAGGGGAATGTTTGTGTAAGCATGAAGGGCTTGACATCGCGAATTGCAGAAGGAGGAACAGGGGGCTCAGATGAATTGACGATATCTGAGACTTTGATGCTTGAGCCTATATGGGAGGAACAAGCCCTTGTCCCGGGAGGAACAGCACCTGAATATCGGCAGCATTTGGTCATTTTATGTGAACCAGCACATATTTCCGGGGAAATGATTGAATCACAGATGAACGGGGTGCATTGTCTTATCTTGCAATCCGAAGAGGAAAGCATGGATGCACGCTTTAGAACTTATGCAGCACAAATGTTTGAGCAAATTCAACAGGTGCTTAAAACCCAATCCAAACACAAAACATCGATTCAACTTGTCATTCCGGTACAGGATCACAGACAGGTATTCTCTGGACTTTACGGACTCTTACAAACAGCACAGCTTGAGAATCCCACACTAGTGGGCCAACTGATCGAAGTGGATATGGAGGAAGATGCAGCAGGTATTATAAATATCCTGCAAGAAAATAGCCGCAAGTTCATGAGTTCACATATCCGCTACCAGTGGGGCAGACGATATGCTGCCGCATGGACGGAAATCAAATCCTCGCAGGAAGTGAACCGTATTCCTTGGAAGGACAAAGGGGTTTATTTGATTACTGGCGGAACCGGCAGCCTTGGTTTGATTCTGGCTGAAGAAATGGCACGACAGGCTAAAGATGTCGCGTTAATTCTCGTCGGACGATCTATGCTCCGTGGTCACATCAAAGCAAGGATTGAGGAAATAGAGGCTCTAGGAGCAAGAGTCGTATTTCGGCAGGCCGATGTCGACGATAACAGAGCGGTTGAGGATTTGGTTCGGGATATTCGTGAAGAGTTTGGGAAACTGGACGGGATT
This sequence comes from Paenibacillus jamilae, assembly GCF_050482105.1. Lineage (GTDB taxonomy): Bacteria > Bacillota > Bacilli > Paenibacillales > Paenibacillaceae > Paenibacillus > Paenibacillus jamilae_B. The sequence continues at coordinate 11,035 of NZ_JBCNHI010000018.1, forward strand.
ATTCACGGTGCAGGAGTAACCAGCGATAATTTTATGATTAAAAAAACAGAAGAGGAATTGCAGAAAGTATTGGCGCCAAAGGTTACAGGATTAACGAATCTGGACCAGGCCTGCAAGGATATTCCGCTGGACTTTTTCATTCTATTTTCATCTGTTGCAGGCAGTCTTGGGAATATAGGACAGGCTGACTATGCTGCTGCCAATGCCTTTATGGATGCCTATGCCAGATATCGCAATACACTTGTAGAACAGAAACAACGTTATGGGCAGACGCTTTCAATCAACTGGCCGCTCTGGAAGGAAGGCGGAATGCGTATTGATAGTGAAACGGAACAAATCATGGAGGAAATGGGGATGTTCGCTATGGAGACCGACACAGGAATGCGGGCTTTGTACCAGAGTCTGGCTTCTGGAAAAGATCAAGTCATGGTATTGGAAGGACGTGCCAGTCAGCTCAGAGAAACGCTCCTGCAGCAGCCATCCCTGAATCAGCCTGAAGCCGCTGCCTCTATGATCATGGAGAGCAGAAAGGAGCCTGGAATCGGTCAAGACCTGCTTGCCGACAAAGCGGCAAATTATTTAAAGCAATTGCTCGCAACATCCATCAGACTGCCAGCAAGGCAGATTGAAGCCGATGCCCCTATGGAGAAGTATGGAATTGACTCTATTATGATCAGACAGCTGACACGTGAATTGGAGAAAACATTCGGTACATTACCCAAAACGTTGTTTTTTGAATACCAGAGTATCCGGGAACTCACCCAATATTTTCTTGAAGCTCACCAGAAGCGGCTGATTCAACTGCTTGGAATGGAGGAAGAGGTCAACGCCGTCCAAGCGTTTACGTCTTCCACTGTGAAAGAGAACCCGGAAAGGCCGCTTTCCAGCAGCCGAAGACAAGCTCGTGAAATGCCGGCTCAGGCAAAATTGCTGGATCAGAAAAAACTCCAACCGCAGCCGGAAGCAGCAGGTGGTACGGGGGATATTGCCATTATCGGCTTATCGGGCATGTATCCTGAGGCCGAGAATGTTAGAGAATTCTGGAGTAATTTGCGTGATGGGAAGGATTGTATTACAGAAATTCCTAAAGAGCGCTGGGATCACAGCATATACTTTGACGAGGAAGGGAACAAGTCTGGAAAAGCTTACAGCAAGTGGGGAGGCTTTATCAAAGGCGTGGATCAATTTGATCCGAAGTTTTTCAATATCTCTCCTAGAGAAGCAGAGATTATTGATCCACAGGAGCGCTTGTTCCTGAAATGCGTCTATGAAACGATCGAGGATGCAGGCTATACACGAGAAGGGCTTGGACTGGAAAGGAATGTAGGCGTTTTTGTCGGAGTTATGTACGAAGAATACCAGCTTTACGGGGCGCAGGAGCAGGCTAGAGGCAAAATGATTGCCGTTCCGGGGAATCCGGCCTCCATTGCAAACCGTGTTTCTTATTTCTGTAATTTCCACGGACCCAGCATGGCTGTGGATACGATGTGCTCATCCTCATTGACGACCATACATCTTGCCTGCCAGAGCTTACAGCAAGACGAGTGTGAGCTTGCCGTTGCTGGCGGTGTCAATGTCTCCATTCATCCGAACAAATACCTGATGCTTGGGCAGGGAAGGTTCGTATCAAGCAAGGGACGATGCGAAAGCTTCGGAGAAGGTGGAGATGGATATGTGCCGGGTGAAGGCGTAGGGGCCGTGTTGCTCAAACCGCTGACCAAAGCAATAGCAGACGGCGATCACATATACGGGGTCATCAAGGGAACCGCTGTGAACCACGGCGGAAAGACCAATGGCTTTTCAGTTCCAAATCCTAAGGCGCAGGCTAGTGTAATTGGAAGGGTCTTTAAGAAAGCTGGTATAAACCCCAGAACAATCAGTTACATTGAAGCACACGGCACCGGGACATCTTTAGGTGATCCCATTGAAATCGCTGGATTGCAAAAGGTTTTCCAGGAATACACGGAAGACACCCAGTTCTGCGCCATTGGTTCGGCAAAATCCAATATAGGGCATTGCGAGAGTGCGGCAGGGATTGCAGGAGTGACTAAGGTGCTCCTTCAGCTCAAATACGGACAAATCGCACCTTCTCTACATTCAAGCATACTCAACCCGAACATCGACTTTAGCAATAGCCCTTTTATAGTTCAGCAGGAGCTTGAAGAGTGGAAAAGACCGGTCGCCACGGTAAATGGGAAGACCGTTGAATACCCAAGAATTGCAGGTATTTCTTCTTTCGGTGCTGGAGGCTCCAACGCACATGTGCTCATTGAAGAATATGTCCCTGAGGTGCAGGAGACTAGACAAGCTCCTATGATATTGCAGAGCCCGGCCATGGTCGTGCTGTCAGCCAAAAATCAGGAGCGATTGTACGAGCAGGTGCAAAGATTGCTTTCTGCACTCAAAACACCGGAATACGCGGAGGCAAGCTTGGAGGATATAGCATTTACCCTTCAGGTGGGACGGGAAGCTATGGAGGAACGGTTAGCAGTCATAGCTAAGTCTACAGCGGAGCTTGAAGGAAAGCTGGAGAGCTTCCTAGCGGGGAATGAGGAAATCGACGGACTCTATTCAGGTCAGGCAAAGAAAAATAAAGATATTCTGACGGTTCTTGAAGCAGACGAGGACATGGAACAATTGGTGGATATCTGGATAAGCAAGGGCAAGTATTCAAAGCTGGCAGAGCTGTGGGTTCAGGGACTACTATTTGATTGGAACAGGCTTTACGTAAATGTCAGACCTCATCGGATGAGTCTGCCAACCTACCCATTTGCCAAGGAAAGCTATTGGATTTCTACGTTTGGAAGCCAGTCCAAGGAAGTCAAGACGGAGCTCCCTGTAGTTGATATTCCAGCACAAAAGCAAGAGCCCGTTGTTTTCAGCCCTCCTACTGCCAACGCTAATGTGCAGGTACAGACATTGGCAAAGGTACCTGAAAAGCCGCAGGGTATTTTGCTGCGCTCAGTCTCTGATATCGAGAAGGTAGCCGACGCGCCCAACAAGGCAGCTAAGCCTGCACAATTGAAGCCTGCTCCCCCGCAGCCTAAACCTATCAATTCTACACTGCAGCCCGCTGTCCGGGATGAGGTGAAGCGGCCTGCTAACGGATCTACGGCTGTACGGGTGGATGCATTGGAGAAAGAGCTAATTGAAAGTCTTGCGAAATCCTTGAGTATGGACGAAAAGGATATTGGTCGAGACGATAAATTTATCGATATGGGACTGGATTCTATAATAGGCGTAGAGTGGGTACAGGACGTGAATAAACGGTTTGGAACGGCTATTTCAGCAACCAGAGTATATGACTATCCTAACATTAAAGAATTTTCCAGATTTTTAGCAAAGGAATTGAGCAAATCGGCGGAAGCCTCAAATCAAGCGCCTATAGAGTCCACCTCTAAGCAGCCCATGCAAGCGTTGATCCAGAAGGTACTGCAAGGTGAATTAAATGTTGAGCAGGCCGATCAGTTGTTCAAGCAATTACATTCATAAATTTCCAACACGATATTCGTCCTATTTCATACGGCTAGGAGGGCATTTTTATGGATCCAAAAGATATTTTTCGTGCGGTACAAACAGGGGAAATAAATTCTGAAGATGCCGAAGAACGATTGCGCCAATTGATGAGCGGGCTTTCGGATGAATCTTTGGAAGAATCATCGGAAGTCCGAACACAGGAATTATCTTCAGAGGAATTGTCTCTTTCGCTACAGCCCTTAGACAGCTTTCACGGACCGGAGCAGGAGATCAACGGCGAAACGGAAGTGCAGTCTGTAGTTCAATTGCAGGAATTTGAGCAAGGCATTGTCCTGTTAACAATGAAGGACACAGTACACAAGAATACATTTTCCGATGAACTGATTATAGGCCTGAATCAGGCGTTCGAGACGGTGCAGGCTAATGAGAATTATAAAGTTGTGATTCTGACGGGATATGACACCTACTTTGCCACAGGGGGTACGCAGGAGGGATTGCTGGCAATTCATGAGGGAAAGGCGAAATATAGCGATACCAATGTCTACAAGATTGCACTGGATTGCAAGCTGCCAGTCATTGCTGCGATGCAAGGTCATGGTATCGGCGCAGGCTGGTGCATGGGAATGTTTTGCGATTTTATCGTAATGAGTAGAGAAAGCATCTACACCACTAATTTTATGAAATACGGCTTTACGCCTGGCGCGGGCTCAACCCTCATTTTTCCTGAAAAGTTCGGAGTTAGCATGGCGCAGGAAATTTTATTCACAGGTACTAGATATAGCGGTTCAGAACTGGAGTCCAAAGGGACTCCTTTTCCTGTTCTGCCGAGAAATGAAGTGGTGCCATATGCAATGCAGCTGGCAAAAAAGCTGTCCGAGTCGCCAAGAGAGTCATTGATTGAGCTGAAAAACCATATGGCTCAGCCAATAAGAGAAAAGCTGGCGGCTACGATTGAGAAAGAAATAAAAATGCAGGACAAAACGTTTGTGAACCAGCAGGAGGTTAAAGAGCGGATTCAAACAGCCTACGGACAGGTGCCGAATAGCGGTGATACCCACAAACCACTCAAGCAGGCTGATGTGAAAAAATCTGTACCCCGTATGCCGCATAGTCAGGAGAAGGATTCGATCGCAATTATTGGCATGGCGGGACAGTTCCCCAAATCCAAAACATTGACTGAGTTCTGGGATAATTTGGCCCAGGGCAGAGATTGTATATCGGAAATCCCTCCAACACGCTGGTCCATTGAAGAATATTACGATACTGATCCCAAGGCTGAGGGGAAAACCTACAGCAAATGGATGGGGATGCTTGATGATATAGATCGATTTGATCCGTTGTTCTTTAATATATCTCCTGCGGAAGCAGAGATGATGGACCCTCAGCAACGTCTATTTCTGGAAAGTAGCTGGAAATGCATTGAAGATGCCGGATTAAATCCAGCTTCATTGTCAGGGAGCCGTTGCGGTGTTTTTGTAGGCTGTGCAGCCAGTGATTATGGCAGGTCCATGAGCGGACAGGGGCTGAATGCACAGGTTCTTATGGGAGGGGCGCCTTCAATTTTATCGGCCCGGATTTCGTATCTGCTGAATTTGAAGGGTCCTTCTCTGGCGATTGATACCGCATGCTCTTCCTCTCTGGTAGCTATTGCTGAAGCTTGCAACAGCCTTGTTTTAGAAACAAGCGATCTTGCTTTGGCGGGCGGAGTAATGATCATGGCAGGGCCAGGAATGCATGTTATGACCAGCAAAGCAGGAATGCTGTCCAAGGACGGAAGATGCTTTACTTTTGATGCCCGTGCAAACGGGTTTGTCCCCGGAGAAGGGGTTGGCGTAATTTTATTAAAACGGCTTTCTGATGCAATCAGGGACAAGGACTCCATCTATGGTGTTATCCGAGGATGGGGAATGAACCAGGATGGGAAAACCAACGGCATCACCGCTCCAAGTGTAAATTCACAGATTTCGCTCGAAAGTGAGGTTTACCAGCGATTTAATATTCATCCTGAAACCATCTCTATGGTAGAGGCCCATGGGACAGGCACCAAGCTGGGCGATCCTATCGAGGTGGAAGGGCTTACTGAATCGTTCCGGTCCTATACGAGCAAAAAGGGGTATTGCGCGCTGGGGTCGCTGAAAAGCAATATGGGACATATGCTGACTGCGGCCGGGGTGGCTGGCGTAATGAAAGTGCTCCTCGCCATGAAACATCAACAATTGCCGCCGACCATCAATTTTGAATCCTTAAATGAACATATTTCATTGGAGGAGAGCCCGTTTTACATTAACACGGGGCTACAAAAATGGGAGTCAAAGCCTGGAACACCTCGACGTGCAAGCGTAAGTGCTTTCGGGTTTAGCGGCACCAACGCACACATGGTTATTGAAGAATATGTGCCTGCAACCTCTGAGGCGAATCTGGCCCCAGTGGATCAAGACAACCCGGTGCTATTTGTACTGTCTGCCAAAAGCGAGCAAGCCCTGAAATCCTATGCTGCCGACATGATGGAATTTGTTAAGTTGCACGAAAGCACTAATTTGTCGGACCTGACTTATACCCTGCAAGTGGGCAGAGAGGCAATGAACTGGCGCCTTGCGTTTTTGACAGATTCAAGAGAAAATCTGATCAATGATCTGGAGCATTTTGTAAGTGGAAATTCGTCGGACAAGCTGTTAACTGGACAAGTGGACGATGCTAGAGACGGAATTGAACTTTTTGATTCTGACGAAGATACTGGGACCCTCGTTCGGACCTGGCTTCAGAATCAAAGACTTGATAAAGTAGCCAAACTATGGACCAATGGTGCAACTATTGAATGGGATGCACTTTATGGAACAATCAAGCCCCAGCGAATCAGTCTGCCGACCTATCCCTTTGAGAGAGGACGCTATTGGTTGTCAGAGACAGACATGGGACAGGGACATGTCAACCCGGCTATGACCGCCCAAATTCACCCTTTGCTGCATCAAAATACTTCCGATCTCTCCGGGCAGCGCTACGCTTCCACCTTTACAGGCCGAGAGTTTTTCCTATCGGATCACCGAATCATGGGCCAACCGACATTACCCGGAGTGGCTTACCTTGAAATGGTGCGAGCAGCTGTAGAAGAAGCAGCGGGGGACGTTATAGAGGGTGAGACCTATATTCGACTGAAAAATGTAGTATGGGCTCAGCCCGTCGTTGTAGCGAACAAACCGGTCAGGGTACACACCAGCCTATATCCTCAGGAAGATGGAGCAATTGCGTTTGAAGTTTACAGCGGGATGGAGGAAAAAGTCGAAGGTGTAATACACAGCCAGGGGATTGCTGTTTTGGAGAAAACAGGTGAGTCGCAGTATCTGGACCTGAATGTTTTACAGGCAGAATGTATTCACAGTTCACTTTCTTCAAGCCAATGCTATGAAGCTTACAGAGCTATGGGAATAGACTATGGCCCGGGACACCGGGGGATTGAAACCGTCTTCCAGGGTAAGGATTATGTGTTGGCAAAGCTGTCCCTTCCACCCATTGTATCTCATACCCGAAGCGAATTTGTATTGCATCCGGCTGTAATGGATTCAGCCTTGCAGGCCACAATCGGCTTAGTACTGGATCGGGAAGAGCATGTACCTGAGGGCAGACTCTCGGTACCCTTTGCTCTACAGGATCTCAAAATATTCGAAAAATGCCCTTCTGTGATGTGGGCCCGGATTTCCAGAGATGCAAGTGAGGAGACACTGAATGGGTTGAGCATGGTACATATCGATCTCTGCGACGAGACCGGAAAGATTTGTGTGCAGCTCAAAGGGCTCTCATCCAGAGAGCTGGAAGAAGGAGCAGGGCAAGCAGACTTCGTTGAGAATGTGTGCACACTCATGCTGGAGCCGGTCTGGGAGGAGAAGACAGTCCCCGCAGGAGGGGACGCGTTCGACGACATACGGCATATTGTAATCCTGTGCGAATTTGAAGGTATCGCCGAGAAGGACCTTGAAGCTCATATGGACGGTACTCGCTGCATTGTTTTACAGTCCTCAAGTACTCACTTGGATGCGCGGTATGAAGATTACACTATTCAGATATTTGAAAAATTGCAAAGCATAATGTTGGAAGTTCACAAACAAAAAACTTTGCTGCAAATTGCAGTCCCTGTCCGGAGTGATCAACAGGTGTATTCCGGGCTCTTTGCCATGCTGCAAACCGCCCAAAAAGAAAATCCGAATGTCATAGGTCAATTGCTAGAGCTTGATGGAAAGGCTACCCCTGAGGGAATTACTGCAAAACTGCAAGAGAACCGAAGCGGCCAGTACGGCGACCGGATACGATATCATGACGATAAACGACAGGCTTTAAAGTGGCAAGAAATTGAAACCTTGCGTGAAGATGCAGTCCGGCCATGGAAAGATGGGGGAACCTATCTCATCACTGGCGGTTTAGGCGGTCTGGGATTGATATTTGCCAGAGACATTGTGTGCAATGTAAAAAACTCCAACGTCGTACTGGCAGGACGATCACCTCTGTCAGCGGATAAGCAGACTTTGTTAGGCGAATTGGAAGCACTGGCTGGCCATATTGAGTACAGACAGGTGGACATAGGCCAAGAGGAAGCGGTCACCGGGTTAATTCATGACATCGTCGAGCAATTTGGCGGTCTTAACGGTATTTTGCATACAGCAGGAGTGATAAGGGACAACTTCATTATCAAAAAGTCTATAGAAGAAGTTCGAGAAGTGCTGACTCCCAAAGTTTCAGGATTAATCCATCTGGACCAGGCCAGCAGCTCTCTGCCTCTGGATTTCTTTATTCTGTTTTCTTCCGGCGCCGGAAGTCTTGGCAATGTAGGGCAGGTTGACTACTCTGCTGCGAATGGGTTTATGGATGCCTATGCTTCTTACCGAAATGCTTTGGTAAAAGACAAGCAGCGCCAGGGACACACGTTGTCGATCAACTGGCCCCTATGGAAGGACGGGGGCATGCATGTCGACGGGGAAACAGAAAGGGCGATGCAAGGTCTGGGCATGGTCGCCATGCAAACGGAGAATGGAATAAAAGCTTTGTGTCAAAGCTTGTCTTCCGGCAAAAGCCAGGTCATGGTTATCGAAGGTTATCCTCAAACAATTAAAGCGGTCATTCTGGGACAGCCTTCGGAAACCAAGACTTTAGACCGTTCCGAAATGGAAGACGGGAGAGCTCCGGTTATCGGTGAAGAATGGCTGAGGGAAAAAGCTGAAGACTATTTGAAAACAATGCTATCGGCTGTAATCAAGCTGCCGGTTGAAAGTATAAATATAAACGCACCTATGGACAGGTATGGGATTGATTCCATATTGGTCATGCAGCTCACAAATGAATTGGAGAAAACGTTTGGTTCGCTGCCGAAGACATTATTTTTTGAATATCATAACCTTCGCTCATTAACTGGGTATTTTCTTGAATCGCATCGTGGTCGGCTGGTAGATGTTTTAAAAGTGCAGGAGAAGAATGCAGATCCTCATCAAGAGAGAAACGCGCCTGCAGAAGCAGCAATAGAGCCGTTGGCCTCGATAGCTGCGGGTCGCAGACGTACATGGCCTCTCTCGGCAGGTACGCAGCCCCTTCCGGAAAAGAAGGGCTTAGACATTGCCATTATCGGAGTATCGGGAAGGTATCCAGGGGCAGCAGGTATCGACGAGTTCTGGAAAAACCTAAAAGATGGGAAGGACTGTATCACAGAGATTCCCCAAGAGCGCTGGGACCACAGTTTGTACTTTAATGAAACCAGAGGAAAGCCCGGAAAAACCTACAGCAAGTGGGGAGGGTTCATAGATGGAGTGGACTGGTTTGACCCGTTGTTTTTCAACATCTCGCCAAGAGAAGCGGAAACGATGGACCCTCAGGAGCGCCTATTCCTGGAATGTGTGTATGAAACCATAGAAGATGCCGGCTATACGCGCGAAACTCTTTGTGCAGACCAGGAACTTGGCGGCATGGAAGGCAATGTTGGCGTTTATGTCGGAGTGATGTATCACGAATACCAGCTTTATGGAGCTCAGGAACAAGCCAAAGGGAATATGCTTGGGCTTCTCGGGAATGCCTCAGCGGTTGCTAACCGTGTATCGTATTTTTGCAATTTTCAAGGACCAAGTATCGCTGTGGATACGATGTGTTCTTCGTCACTGACAGCAATCCATATGGCCTGCCGCGGACTGCAGCATGGAGAATGTGAGCTGGCGGTGGCAGGGGGAGTCAATGTTTCTGTTCATCCTAACAAATATCTATTACTTGGACAGGGAAGCTTTGCATCAAGCAATGGGCGGTGTGAAAGCTTCGGGCAGGGTGACGGATACGTGCCAGGCGAAGGAGTCGGGGCCCTGCTGCTCAAGCCGCTGGCCAAAGCTATAGCAGACGGAGACCAGATATATGGCGTCATAAAAGGTACTGCGGTCAATCATGGAGGAAAAACCAACGGATATACCGTACCCAATCCCAACGCACAGGCTAGCGTGATTGGTCAGGCTATTCAGGATGCGGGAATCAATCCTAGAGCCATGAGCTATATAGAAGCGCATGGGACAGGCACTCCTTTGGGTGATCCAATTGAAATTGCGGGCTTACAAAAGGTGTTCCGGGAATACACCAGAGACAAGCAGTTCTGTTCAATTGGGTCTGCCAAGTCTAATATCGGACATTGTGAGAGCGCAGCCGGTATTGCCGCAGTGACAAAGGTGCTGTTGCAGTTGAAACATCAACAATTGGTGCCTTCACTGCATTCAAGCAAGCTAAATCCCAACATCGATTTTAGTGATAGTCCTTTTAAAGTGCAGCAGACATTAGAGGAATGGAAAAGACCTGTCGTATCCATGGATGGTGAAATCAAGGAATATCCAAGGCTGGCAGGAGTCTCGGCCTTCGGGGCAGGCGGATCTAACGCGCATGTGGTAATTGAAGAATACATTCCAGCAGAGACTGCTCAGCTGCAAGTTGCTCCTGCGTCTCTTAATCCTGCCATGATTGTACTATCAGGCAAGAACAAGGAACGGCTGAACGAGCAGGCGCAAAGATTGCTATCAGCCATCAGAGAGCTGAATGACCCGCGTATTGGTCTCGCAGATATTGCCTACACGCTGCAGATCGGACGAGAAGCAATGGAAGAACGGCTCGCGATCATCGCCGCATCCATCCAAGAGCTTGATTGGAAATTGGAAAGCTTCCTGCTGGAAAAGGAAGGCATAGAAGAACTGTATAGAGGACAGGTAAAGCGTAATAAAGGAGGATTGGTCACTCAGGAAATCGATGAGGATATGGCCAAAATGGTGGGTGCATGGGTGAGCAAGGGGAAATATGGCAAGCTCGCCGAGATCTGGGTTACGGGACTGCTGTTGGACTGGAATAGGCTTTATGGGGAAGTGAAGCCGCACAGAATTAGTTTGCCAACCTATCCTTTCGCCAGAGAAAGCTATTGGGTGCCCGTAAACCAGGTAAAGAACGAGGGTATAACAGCCACCCTAGGCCAGTCTGCATTTTTGTCGCCTTTACTGCACCACAACACTTCTAACTTCTTGAAGCAGCGGTTCAGCTCAACGTTTACAGGAGAGGAGTTTTTTCTCAGGGACCATACGGTAAAAGGACAACGGGTTCTCCCAGGTGTCGCTTATCTTGAGATGGTGCGGACAGCTGTAGAACGCTCTATAGGAGATGAGAACAACTGCGCAACAGGAATCCGGTTGAAAAATGTAAACTGGATTCGGCCCATTGTGGTGGCAGATCGGCCATTCTCAGTACACACTGGACTATTCCTGGAAGACGCCGGAAAAATCAGCTTTGAAGTATACAGTAAGCTAGAAGGAACCGATAGCGGACATATCGTGCACAGCCAGGGCAATGCGGTGCAGTTTTGCGTGGAACAAAAGCCAGTGCATAACCTAGAGGCATTGCAGGCAGAATTTGATACACGTGGATTTGAGGGGGCGCGCTGTTACGAAATCTTCCAAAAAATCGGGATGGATTACGGTTCAGCTTTCAGGTGTGTGAAGAAAGTATATACACGTCCGGGAAGGGTGCTGGCCAAGCTGGCATTGCCCTCCTTGCTCTCTGATTCGGCCGACCGCTTTGTCATTCATCCCAGCTTAATGGATGCGGCCTTGCATGCATCAATCGGACTAAGTATGGGGCAAGATGGAGGGCTGCCAGGCAGCACAGTACCAAATACGCCTTTTATGCCATTCGCTCTTCAAGAGATCGAAATCTATGGAGGTTGCACCCCGAACATGTGGTCGTTGATTCAATATAGCGAGGGCAGTAAGAAAGAGGACAAGGTACAGAAGCTCAATATCGAATTGTGTGATGAGGAAGGGAACGTTTGTGTCAGAATAACGGGACTATCCACCCGGGCACTGGATGGAGATATTCGCTCTGAGCATGAACAAGGCATAGTTGCAGGAGATCATGCTGACGACCCGCTTGTAGGAGCCGTTATGCTTATCCCCAAATGGGACCCCGTTGCGGTTAAGAAAGAACCAGCTTTCCCATCGTCAATAGCTCGAATGGTTATTGCAGGGGGGACGGACAAAGATAGACAGGCCATCCGGGACTATTATCCGAAGGCACATTTTTTGGAGCTACAGGCGCAGGATTCCATTGAAACGGTTGCTTCTAAGGTCGAAGAATATGGAGCCGTTGATCATATTTTGTGGATTGCACCTACTATTTCTATCGAATCGGTCACTGCTGAATCCTTGATAGAGGAACAGGAGCCGGGAGTCATGCTTTTCTTTAGAATGGTCAAGGCGCTCCTCCTACTAGGATATGGAACGAAAAAGCTAGGCTGGACCACTATAACCACCCAGGCTCAAACGATTGATCAGGACGATACAGTCCACCCGGCCCACGCAAGTTTGCATGGGTTGGTAGGCACGATGGCTAAGGAATATCCGAATTGGAAGATTCGTATCATAGACCTGCCATCTGACTATGAATGGCCGTTATCTGATGTATTTGCGATACCTCCAGATCGTCAGGGACGGATGTGGGTTTTCAGAGGCGGACAGTGGTACCGACAGCAGCTGATTCCGTTCAAGCAGACTCCAGGCGCAAAAGGACAGACACTGTACAAAACCGGAGGCGTCTATGTGGTTATCGGTGGTGCAGGCAACATCGGAGTAGCCTGGAGCAAGTATATGGCCTCGACTTATCAGGCCCAGATGGTGTGGATAGGCAGAAGGCCAAAGGATGCATCCATCCAGGCTAAATTAGACGAATTTAAAGGCCTCGGACCTGTCCCATGCTATATAACGGCAAATGCAGCAGATGAAAGGTCGCTGCAGGGGGCATATGAGGAGATAAAGCAGCGGTACTCCAAGATCAACGGCGTAGTTCACTCTGCTATTGCCTTTTTGGAGAAGGGGTTAGAGGATTTGACGGAGGAAGGACTTCGGTCTGGGCTTTCAGCAAAGGTCAATGTCAGTGTGCGTATGGCTCAGGTTTTTCAAAATGAACCACTGGATTTCGTGTTGTTTTTCTCTTCTATTATTGCCTATGTAAAAAATCCGGGACAAAGCAGCTATGCTGCGGGATGTACCTTTAAGGATGCGTTTGCGCAGCGGCTTTCACAGGAATGGCATTGCCCGGTGAAAGTCATGAACTGGGGATACTGGGGGAACGACGCAAACAATACCTCCCAAGACAGGCAGCAAGAAGTCGAAAATTACTCGAAACTAGCGCAGATCGGCGTCGGACTTATCGAGCCTCACGAGGGGATGGAGGCACTTGAGACGTTGCTTGCCTCACCGCTGGGTCAAATGGGACTGATGAAAACAACAAAACATTTGGAGTTGGAAGGGACTAATCCGGCAGAAGCCATCAATCTATACCCGCACAACACGGATCCCGATCTTCGGGATATACAAGAAAATATTGCTGCAGTGATCAAATCAAAAGCCCAGTTTGCCGAGGAATATGCGGCAGAGGATGCTGGCAGCCTGCAGGAAAGGGAATTGGAGCATCTTCTAGGCAAGCTGTTGCAGGAGCAGCTTTGGTCCATGGGGCTGTCAGGGACAGATCGTCAGTCTGTTGACGAGTTCAAACATAAGCATGGACTGTCAGAGTTATACGGCAAATGGCTAGGTGAGAGTGTACAGATTTTGGCACGGCTGAATGATGCTCTTACAGATGGAAATGCTTCCAGCCCGGCTTACCGAGAGGATGTCTGGCAGGAATGGGAAGAGCACAAGCATACATGGCAAAAATATCCGCAGATGCGGGCAAGGGTACATTTGGCTGAAACAACGCTGCGCGCGTTGCCGGAAATTATTACCGGGAAATGTCCTGCTACGGAAATCATGTTTCCCAATTCCTCGATGGAATTAGTGGAAGGGATTTATAAGAACAGCTTGGTAGCCGACTATTTTAATGAAGTCCTTTCCGATACAGTCGGAGCCTATGTTAAGCAGGGAATTATGAGCAACTCCGCTGCAAAAATCAGAATTCTCGAAATTGGAGCGGGCACCGGGGGAACCAGTAGCACCGTATTCCTCAAATTACGGCCATACCGCAAACACATTCAGGAATATTGTTATACCGATATTTCGAAGGCCTTTTTGATGCATGCGGAAAAAGAGTATGGACCGGACAATCCATATCTCAGTTATCGGATATTTAATGTGGAAGAACCTATTGCTGGACAAGGTATTGAAGCAGGTAAATATGATATTGTCATTGCTGCCAATGTACTTCATACGGCCAAAGATATTCGCCAGGCATTGCGCAATGCAAAAGCGGTTATGAAAAGCAACGGCCTGCTTCTGTTAAATGAACTTATGGGCAGCAGCGTGTTTACCCATCTTACCTTCGGCTTGCTGGATGGCTGGTGGGCTTATGAGGATTCGGAATTACGTATTCCAGGCTGCCCTGGATTATATCCCAATATATGGAAAAAAGTGCTGGCGAAAGAAGGCTTTCATACAACATTCTTCCCGGCACAGGAGGCGCATGATTGGGGCCAGCAGATCGTTGCAGCCCAAAGCGACGGCTTGATTCGGCAAAAGCGACAACCTAAACAGAAATTCATATCGGTAGAGAATAAAACCGATGAAGCGGAATCAGTGAAACAACTAGCTCAACCCAACAAAGACGCGGTACAGACAGAATCGGAAAATGTGCTACGCAACAAAAGTACGGCCTACTTTAAAAATTTACTTGGCGAGACACTAAAAATGGAACCGGGCAGCATAGACTCTACGGTTGCTCTGGAAGAGTACGGGATCGACTCGATATTGGTTGTGCAAATCACCAATGTTTTGCGTGAAGTGATCGAGGATTTTGCCAGTACCCTGTTCTTTGAGTACAACACCATAGATGATCTGGTAGCGTACCTGCTTCAAACGCAAAAGGATTCGTTGAAGAAGCTGGTAGGTATGAAGGAGACAGAGATCAGCGAAGAAACTTCCAGAGTGGAAGAAGTCCCTGCTCCACAGGTCATCAATGTTGCCCCGATGAGATTTGCACAGGAAGGACGCTTCCTTAAGTCGTCTATCAGCAAAGGGGAAGAGCCGAAGAAGCATTTCTCTAATATTAGAGATATTGCAATAGTGGGCTTGT
Source organism: Paenibacillus jamilae (assembly GCF_050482105.1). Taxonomy (GTDB): domain Bacteria; phylum Bacillota; class Bacilli; order Paenibacillales; family Paenibacillaceae; genus Paenibacillus; species Paenibacillus jamilae_B. The sequence continues at coordinate 26,062 of NZ_JBCNHI010000018.1, forward strand.
CAGGGCGCTATCCGGGAGCTCGTAATGTAGAGGAATATTGGAATAATTTGAAAGAAGGTAAAAACTGTATCACTGAAATTCCGAAAGATCGTTGGGATTGGAAGACCTACTTTGACGAGGAAAAAGGAAAACGAGGCACCATTTATACGAAATCAGGCGGCTTTATCGATGGAATCGATTTATTCGATCCGCTATTCTTTAAGATTTCTCCTGCAGAAGCCGAAACCATGGACCCGCAGGAACGGCTCTTTTTGGAAGCCGCATACGCAAGTATAGAGGATGCCGGATATACTCCTGCCAATCTTTGTGAGAGTCGCAAAGTTGGTGTATTTGCAGGCGTGATGAACGGAAATTACGGCTTGGGACCTCAATACAATTCGATTTCAAACCGAATATCCTATCATTTGGATTTCCAAGGTCCAAGCATGACCATCGATACCGCTTGTTCCTCCTCATTGACGGCGATCCATTTAGCTTTGGAAAGTCTGTATAGCGGTATTAGCGAGTGCGCTATTGCCGGAGGAGTCAACTTAATCGTAGACCCGATTCACTATATCAAGCTGTCAGCGATGACGATGCTTTCGAAAACTGGCGAATGCAAGTCTTTCGGAGACCAGGCGGATGGATTCGTTGATGGAGAGGGCGTCGGCGCTATCGTGTTAAAGCCGCTGGAGAAGGCTATAGCAGACGGTGACCATATTTATGGTGTCATCAAAGGAAGCATGCTCAATGCTTCAGGCAAAACCAGCGGATATACGGTCCCTAGCCCTCAGGCTCAATCTCAGCTGATTGAGGAAGCGCTCCGACGTTCGAACGTTGATGCAAGAACGATCAGTTATATTGAAGCCCATGGAACCGGCACCGCTTTGGGAGATCCAATTGAAATTGCCGGATTGACCAGGGCTTTTGAGAAATTCACACAAGACAAGCAGTTCTGTGCAGTAGGGTCGGTCAAATCCAATATTGGTCACACCGAGAGCGCAGCAGGCATTGCAGGAGTAACTAAAATATTGCTGCAGCTTAAGCACCGACAGTTAGTACCGTCCTTACATTCTAGGAAGCTGAATCCTGAAATTCATTTTAGCCATACTCCTTTTGTCGTTCAGCAGAGTCTGGAAGAATGGAAGAGACCGGTAATTACAACCGATGGAATCACTGCAGAGTATCCGAGACGGGCTGGAATATCATCTTTCGGTGCAGGGGGGGCCAATGCTCATATTGTGATTGAAGAGTACATTCCCGAGGTTCAGGAGCCATCAGGAATGGAACCTGCTTCTCAGGGACCTGCGATGATCGTGCTCTCAGCCAAAAATGAGGAGCAGCTTAAGGAAAAAGGACGACAGCTGCTCGAGGCTCTTCAAGGTCAGCTATCCTCCGCCAGCATATTGGATATTGCCTATACGCTCCAGGTGGGACGGGAACCAATGGAGGAGCGTCTAGCCATGCTCGTGGATTCGATCACAGATCTTGAGGAGAAATTAAAGGAATTTGTGGACGGACGCCACAGCATGCTCAACCTATATAGAGGTCAAGTAAAACGCAACAAAGAAGCGTTGTCCATTTTTACGGGGGATGAAGACCTGCAACAACTGATTGAACACTGGATTTCCAAAAGGAAATATACAAAGCTTCTGGAGCTGTGGGCCAAAGGGCTAAATTTGGATTGGGAAGAACTTTATACGGGGAAGGTACCTCACCGTATCAGCCTGCCAACCTACCCATTTGCAAAAGAGCATTATTGGATTTCGGATAGCAAGGATCAATTAAAAGCCCACGCATTACTGTCGCAAAATGAAAGCAATGTAGATTTTGATGATCAATTGTGCGGCAGATTCTTGGACGAAATGATGAACGACGCCATGTCTGTTGATGAGGCCGCCAACGAAATCTTCAATATATTCATACGTAAATGAGAAGTTTCTACATGCTGGGAGGCAATCGAAGATGAAGGACTTTTTTCAAATTATTCTGGGCGAGGTAAAAAGCGGACGGATGCAGAAAGAGGAGGCTATCTTCAAAATACGCCAACTTCAAGCTCAAATGGCCCCAGATGGAACTTTGCACAGCAAAGCAGGGAACATAGAAGGGGCTCAGGCGGATACAGGAGTCCTTATGCTTGAGCCTTCATGGAAAGAGCAAGCTGCGCTCCAAAAAGCGGCTCTTCCTGAATTTAGCCAGCATTTGGTAGTGCTTTGCGAACTGGATCATATCTCGGAGCGAAGCGTTGAAGCGCTCATAAAAGGAACCCGATGCATCAAGCTCCATGCCGGTCAAACCGGCATGGATGAACGCTTTCAGGTATATGCTCTCCAACTGCTGGCGGAAGTGCAAATGATTCTCAAAGAGAACTTGAGGGGCAGCGTGCTGGTACAGATTGCTGCTTCCTCACAAAGCGAACAGCAGCTCTTTGCTGGACTTCTCGGACTGCTGCAGACAGCCGAAAAAGAAAACCCAAAAATCGTAGGGCAATTCGTGGGATTGGAAGCTACAGGTTTGGAAGAGATCGTTGAGCAATTAAAAGAGAACAGCCGATATCCCAAGGAAAAAAGAATACGGTATGAGAACGGTAAACGTCTGGTTCTCAGCTGGAATGAAATAAAAGCCCCTGAAACTCCGGGAAGAGTACCCTGGAAGGATCAAGGGATTTATTTGATTACGGGCGGCGCAGGAGGTTTAGGTCTTGTTTTTGCGAAAGATATTGCCCGGCGAGTCAGAGAAGCTACCTTAGTCCTTGTTGGGCGTTCAGTGCTTGACGAAGGCAAGCAGGCCATATTGGAGGAATTGAAGGCGCTGGGAGCCCGCATAGAGTATAAACGAGCGGATATTTCCCGAAAGGAAGAGGTCTCGCAACTGGTCTCAAAGATCCGAGAGGAGCATGGGAGGCTTGATGGTGTCCTCCATAGTGCAGGTGTGATACAGGATCGTTTTATGATTCATAAGACGCAGGAAGAGTTCGAGGAAGTGATGGCGCCCAAAGTAGCCGGGGTGGTCAACCTGGATCAGGCGACGAAGGAGCTAGATCTTGATTTTTTCATTTTCTTCTCTTCCATCGCAGGGATTATGGGCAATCCTGGTCAGGCCGACTATGCCGCAGCGAATGCGTTTATGGATGCCTATGCCTTTTATCGAAACAGCCTGGTCTCTTCCAAGGAGCGCAAAGGGCAGACGTTGTCTGTCAATTGGCCGCTCTGGAAAGATGGAGGAATGCATGCGGATGCTGAAACGGAGAGGGTGTGGCAAAGTATTGGCATGGTGGCCATGCAAACTTCAAACGGCGTCAAGGCTTTATATGATAGTCTAGTCTCTGGCCAGAAGCAGGTGCTGGTGATAGAAGGGGATTTGCCCAGATTGCGGAAGCATTTATTGGAGCCTCAGCCCCAGGAGAAAGTGTACGTTGAAGAGACAGCTTCTTCACCGATAAATCCTGAGCTGCTATTGGAAAAAACCTTGCACCAGCTTAAAGTGCTGTTCGGAGAAGTGACCAAGCTGAGCCTTGAAAAGATTGACGTCAGTGAGCCTTTGGAGAGCTATGGCATAGACTCTATCATGATTACAAGGCTCAACCAAAAGCTTCAGGGAGTTTTTGGTGAAATCTCGATGACCCTGTTTTTTGAATATCAGACATTGGAAGCGGTAGCGGGATATTTTATTGCTGACTACTATGAGGAATGTGTACGGTGGACAGGGCTTGGAAGACGGCTGGAGCCGGAAAAAAACTTCGTCCCCGTATCCTTGCATACTGATCGCGAATTGTCATTACCGACTCTGCCAAAGGAAGAAAACCATCGTATGAGTAGCGCAGCTATAGACACAGGCAGTGCGAAACACGAGCAAATAGCCATTATTGGTATGAGCGGACGATTTCCACAAGCGAAAAATATGGAAGAATACTGGAGCAATTTGCAAGAGGGTAAAGATTGCATTACAGAAATTCCAGCGGATCGCTGGAAGAAGGAAGGATTCTACTCTCCTAACATAAAGGAAGCTATCGAGAAGGGCAAAAGCTATAGCCAATCTGGGGGATTTGTAGAGGATTTTGCAGATTTTGATCCTCTTTTCTTCAATATATCTCCCCGGGAAGCGATGAGTATGGACCCTCAGGAGCGGATATTTCTGGAGGAATGCTGGAAGACCTTTGAGGATGCTGGGTATAGCAGAGATCAGCTTGCGGAGCAATATAATGGGCGAATTGGTGTCTTTGCAGGCATTACTGCAACAGGCTTCAATTTATACGGGCCTAAGCTGTGGGAGCAAGGCAAACCGGTCTTTCCTCGCACATCCTTCAGTTCGGTAGCAAATCGAATATCGTATCTCTTGAACTTGAAGGGACCAAGCTTTTCGGTCGATACCATGTGCTCTTCGTCATTAACTGCAATTCATGAGGCCTGTGAGCATATCCGTAACGGAGAATGTGAGATTGCCATTGCAGGTGGAGTTAACTTATATCTTCATCCTTCCAACTATGTTTTTCTAAGCACAATGCGAATGCTATCGCCAGAAGGGCGATGCAAGAGCTTTGGCGAAGGAGGGAATGGATTTGTCCCAGGCGAAGGTGCGGGCGTAGTGCTGCTCAAACCTTTATCTCGGGCCATTGCCGACAAGGACCATATTTATGCAGTTATTCGCGCAACTAGTATCAATCACGGCGGAAAAACAAACGGGTATACCGTTCCTAATCCGGTAGCGCAGGGAGAATTGATCCGAGAAACCTTGGAAAAAGCAGGTGTCAATGCTCGAACAGTCAGTTATATTGAAGCCCACGGAACAGGGACCGAGCTCGGTGATCCTATTGAAATCACCGGCCTTACCCAGGCTTTCAAGAAAGATACACAGGATACAGGATTCTGCGCGATTGGCTCGGTAAAATCAAACATAGGCCATTTGGAAGCAGCCGCAGGGATCGCGGGTGTCGCTAAAATTATTCTGCAAATGAAAAACCAGAAAATAGCTCCAAGCCTGCATGCCAAACAATTGAACCCCAATATCAACTTTGCCAAAACGCCATTTGCAGTTCAGCAAGGGCTTTCTGAATGGAAACGACCGATCCTAGAAGAAGACGGCGAGCAACGGGAGTACCCTAGAATTGCAGGGATATCTTCCTTCGGGGCCGGAGGGTCTAATGCCCATATCATCCTAGAAGAATACATTCCAGTGGAACAGACTGCCTCTACTCCGCAAAGGCCAGTTGTCATCGTATTGTCGGCCAAAAGTGATGAAGCATTGAAAGAGCAGGCTGTTCAGTTGACTGCTGCAATTGAAACCAATGGCTTCTCAGATAACGACCTGGTGAATGTGGCTTACACCTTGCAGGTAGGGCGTGAGGCGATGGAAGAGCGCCTTGCCGTGGTCGTTCAGTCAGTGGAGGAATTTGGGAACAAGCTGCGGGAATTTACTGGAGGAAGACGGAATGTTGCACAGTTTTATCGGGGACAGGCCAAGCGGGACCAGGAGAGCTTGGATGTAGTTCAGCTGGAAGAAGCGCTGGTTGAATCCAATGATGCCTGGAATCTAGCGGAGAAATACGGCAGGCTGGCGGAATTGTGGGTCAAGGGTGTGCGCGTTGACTGGAACAGACTTTACAATGGTATCCAGCCTTTCCGCATTAGCTTGCCTACCTATCCCTTTGCCAGGGAACGCTACTGGATATCAGTAGATGAAGAAAAGCCTGCTGGCATCGCTTCGGCATATGTGCACCCCTTGTTGCACCATAACACCTCTGTTCTTTCTGAGCAACGGTTCAGCTCAACCTTTAACGGTCAGGAGTTTTATCTGAATAACTCCGTCGTTGACGGAAGACTTGTCCTGTCGGACGGGGCATGTCTTGAAATGGCAAGGGCAGCGGTGGAACAGTCATTAACAGCACAGGAGATCGGTCAGGCAAGTATCATACTAAAAGACATGGTATGGACATATAATCCCGTTATAGGAGATCGGCCGGAAATACATATAGGACTCTTTCCGGGAGATCAAGGTGGAATTGGCTTCAAAATTTACAGCACGCGAGCCGAAGCAGGGGCCCCTGTCTTACACTGTGAGGGAAAGGCCAAACTGGAGGCTCTAAATAGTGCTGAAACATTAAATATTCAGGCTTTGCAGATGGAGTGCGTTAATCACGTTTCACCTGGAGGAGACGATGAAGCACTGCGGACGATTGGAGCCAACTACGGTTCGGAATTCCGATCCGCTGAGCAAGTCCATAGAGGTCAGGGGATCGTGCTGGCCAAGCTATCACTGCCTTCCGGTATTGCGAATACTGGAGGCCTATTTGTTGTGCATCCCTTCATGACAAATGCTGCCCTGCAGATGCCGCTATACTTGCTTTCAAATGATGAAAATATCATGCGGTTCACCGGTATCGATTCTTCCGAAAAAATACTGCCTACTGCTATAGATAGACTTGAAATATATCGGAAATGTCAAAACGAAATGTGGGCGTTAGTCCGGTATGGAAAAGGAAACCAGTGTGATCATAGGACGCACAAATATGATATTGATTTGTGCGACGAGGCAGGGAGAATCTGTGTGCGCATGAAAGGGGTCTCCTACAAGGAAGCTGAGGCTTGTGAGCAACCGCTTGGTGCCATGATGCTGCAGCCATTCTGGAAAGAACAGGCGGTTGGGGGGGAAACTACAGCCACCGACTACGAACGGCATGTGGTATTGCTTTGTGAGACAAATACCATAGCTGCGTCACATGTTGAGGCTTCCTTGACAGGTGTGGAATGTATCACCCTGCAAGCCCACTCGAAGGAGGCCGACCGACGTTTTGAGACATATGCGGTTCAGGTTTTTGAGAAAATACAAGGCATCCTAATGGACAAGCCTAAAGGCAAACTACTGGTACAAATTGTAACGAAGTCTAAAAATGAAAAGTTACTTTACTCCGGGTTGTGTGGTCTGCTCAAAACGGCCCATAAGGAAAATCCAAAGTTCTACGGGCAACTGATTGAAATAGGGGAAACGGAAAAAAATGAAGAGCTCATTGAAATAGTAAGGTCGAGCAGTCGGCGTCCAGAGGACAGCCGCATCCGGTTTGTAGAAGGTAAACGCTGGATTCCCGCCTGGAACAAGATTGAAATGCCAGCGACACCAGAAATTCCATGGAAAGATCATGGAGTTTATTTGATTACTGGAGGTGCCAAGGGCCTCGGACTTATTTTTGCCAAAGAAATTGCGCGTCAGACCAGGGAAGCAACCTTGATTCTGACGGGGCGCTCCCTGCTGGACGAGGACAAGCTGGCCCAATTGGAAGAATTGAAGACTTTGGGCGCCAGGGTGGAATATAGACAGGTGGATGTCACGCAGAAGGCAGCGGTGGTCGGTCTGATTGAAGACCTCCAAATGGTATACGGCGGAATTAACGGCATTTTGCACAGTGCTGGAATCATTAAAGATAACTATATTATCAAAAAGACGAGTACAGAATTCAGGGAAGTTCTGGCACCAAAGGTGGCCGGACTAGCCAATTTGGATCAGGCCAGTAAGGACATGCCCCTAGATTTCTTTATTCTATTCTCATCGGCTGCGGGAGTGGGCGGAAATGCGGGTCAGTCTGACTATGCTACCGCGAATGCGTTCATGGATGCCTATGCATGGTATCGTAATACCTTGGTATCCTCCTGGGAGCGTATGGGCAAAACGCTGTCGATCAATTGGCCGTTATGGAAAGATGGCGGAATGCGACCTGACCAAGAGACAGAAAAGGCCTTGCAAAATGTCGGTATGTATGCAATGAGGACAGAGACCGGTATTAGTGCATTGTATCAAGGCATAGCCAGCATATCGAATCAAGCGATGGTGGTAGAAGGAGACATTGGGCTGATCAGTAGAATGATGATTATGGAAGGGCAGCTTGAAGAAAGTGAAGAAGCAGCTCGGGGTCAGGCACTCGAATTAGGAGACAACATCGTTCCTTTCTTAGCGAACAAGACAGTGTCCGTCCAAGAGGAACATCTGCTGCGTGAAAAGACGGCCAATTACTTGAAGACATTGCTTTCTTCGTCGATCGAACTGCCTGCATATCGAATCGAAGATGATACGCCGTTGGAGAATTATGGCGTAGATTCTATAAAATCCATGGAACTCACTGACCAGTTGGAGAAAACGTTTGATCAGGTATCAAAGACGATATTTTTTGAATATCCGAATATTCGGAGCTTAACGGATTACTTTCTGGAAAATCACCGAGACGAATTGAGCACCTTGTTTGGCATGGAGCAGGTAGCGACTGTAAGTGCAAAAGCTGCTGACACAGTATCGGTAGGCAATGAGACAGAAGCTCTGTCTAGAGAAGAGCGGCTGCGTGGACAGGTGACAGCTTATCTAAAGGGCTTACTTGCTTCATCTACTGGACTGCCAGAACAGCGTATTGAGGAGGACAAAAACCTAGAAAATTATGGAGTTGACTCCATAAAGTCTATGGAATTAACCGATCAGCTGGAACAAACGTTTGGATCGCTATCCAGAACCTTACTGTTTGAATATCCGAATGTCCAGAGTTTAACGGATTACTTTCTGGAAAATCACCGAGACGAATTGAGCACCTTGTTTGGCATGGAGCAGGTAGCGACTGTAAGTGCAAAAGCTGCTGACACAGTATCGGTAGGCAATGAGACAGAGGCTCTGTCTAGGGAAGAGCGGCTGCGTGGTCAGGTGACAGGTTATCTAAAAGGCCTGCTTGCTTCATCTACTGGACTGCCAGAACAGCGTATTGAGGAGGACAAAAACCTAGAAAATTATGGAGTTGACTCCATAAAGTCTATGGAACTAACCGATCAGCTGGAACAAACGTTTGGATCGCTATCCAGAACCTTACTGTTTGAATATCCGAATATCCAGAGTTTAGCGGATTACTTCCTGGAAAATCACGGAGATGAATTAATGGCTTTGTTTAGTGCTGAACAGGAGCTAGTCGCGGCAGCCAGCACAAATTCCATTGGCATCGTAGAACATGCACAAGCGCCCTCTCCGGTATTTCGGCAGTCATCCATTTCGCCAGTACGAGTTGAGCCCAAAGAGGCGGCAAAAGAAATAGGAACGATGGACATTGCTGTCATTGGGATGTCGGGAAAATATCCTGGGGCGGAAAATATTCATGAATTCTGGAGAAACCTCCAAGAGGGCAAGGACTGTATTACCGAAGTTCCCAAAGATCGCTGGGACCACGATCTATATTTTGATAAAGAAAGAAATAAACCGGGAAAAACCTACTGCAAGTGGGGGGGCTTCCTAAACCAAATAAATCTATTGGATTCTTCTTTCTTTCACCTCACCCCTTATGAGGTGAGTTTGATGGACCCTATGGAACAGCTTTTCCTGGAAATAATATGGAATCTGCTGGAAAGTGCGGGATATACGCGAGAGATGCTACAGAAAAAACATCAGTCCAAGGTTGGGGTCTACGTTGGTGCTACGTATCATAAATACTGCAACTGCGATACAAATACGGATGCCCCTCGAGTCACATCCTTTGGTTCTGTTGCTGTCGCCAACCCTATGTCGCATTATTTCAATTTCCAAGGTCCAAGCATATCCATTGATACGATGAGCTCTTCCTCGGCTGTGGCTGTCCATATGGCATGTGAAAGCCTGATCAGAGGGGAATGTCAAATTGCAGTAGCTGGCGGTGGAAATCTGCTGACAAGTCCCAAGAAATATATTGAATCCAGTCAAAACCAATTGATCGGAAGCCATGAAGATAGTCGAAGCTTTGCAGATGGAGACGGGTATCTTCCCGCTGAAGGTGTTGGGGCAGTTCTCTTAAAGCCGCTTCATAAGGCTGAAGAGGATGGAGACTGCATCTTAGCAGTCATCAAATCTACGGCCACAAATCATGGAGGACACAGCAATGGGTACACGGTCCCGAATCCCAATGCACAGGCACAACTTGTTGAAGAGAACTTTTTGAAATCCGGCATTCATCCCCGGACAGTCAGCTATGTAGAGGCAGCGGCCAATGGATCTACATTGGGAGACCCTATTGAGCTAGTCGCCTTAAAAAAATCATTCCAGAAATTTACCGATGAGCCACATTTTTGTGCCATGGGTTCGGTTAAATCCAATATAGGGCATGCAGAAGCGGCCTCGGGAATATCGCAGCTTACCAAGACCATATTGCAGTTGTGGCATCGAAAGCTGGTTCCGATTATTAAAGCAGAAAAGCTGAATCCAAGTCTTAATTTCAGCAATACTCCATTTTATTTGCAGCGGGAGCTTCAGGAGTGGAAGCGGCCTGTAATAGAGCTGGACGGGGAAGAGCAGGAATTTCCACTGCGGGCAACCGTAAGCTCCTTCGGTGCTGGGGGATCTAATGTTCATTTTATTCTGGAAGAATACATCCCTTCGCCAAAAGAAGCTGTTCAGTTCCAAGGAGCAGATAATCAGACAGAAGTGGTAGTCCTCTCAGACATAAACTGGGAGCGACTGAAGGCGCTTGCGAGTCAATTGCTTGAATATGTCGAGCAGCAGCACGAGTTTTCCTTACATGATATTGCTTTCACTCTCCAGACAGGCCGTGAAGTGATGAAGTGCCGGACGGCAATCGTAGCGAGCTCGCGGGAGGAATTGCAAACTGGTCTTAGAGAGCTTATCGAGTCAGTCGGCAAGGGCAACGAGCCGGAGAGAGCAACTGTTCCAGTATTTATCGGAGAAAGCGGAGAAGATTCAAATACAAGTGCACTTCTGTCAGGAAAAGTAGGCGAGAAAGTTTCTCAAATACTTTTAGAGGAGAGAAATCTGGAAAATATTGCGATGTATTGGACCCAGGGAGGCAGGATTACGTGGGAGGCGCTCCATGAGGGACACGCTGTTCGCAGAATCCCCTTACCGACCTCTCCTTTCTGAGCACACATTGGGGAACTAAACACTGTCTAACGAAAATACGAATGATCCGGAGGTAAACATGAGGGAGTTTAAAGAGAAGGTAGCCGTGATTACAGGAGCTGCCAGCGGAATTGGCCGAGCTCTTGCAGAGCGATGTGTCAATGAAGGGATGAAGGTCGTTTTGGCAGATATTGAGGAGGGAGCTCTTCTAAGGACTGAACGAGAATTGCAAGAAATGGGCGCAGCTACACTCTCCGTCGTAACTGATATTTCCAAAGAAGCTGATATTCGTTTATTAGCACAAAAAACAGTTCAGACCTTTGGCGCAGTACATCTTTTGTTCAATAATGCAGGGGTGGATGCCGGTACAGGCCGCTTACTATGGGAAAATACTGTGGCAGATTGGCAGTGGGTAATCAACGTAAACATTTGGGGAATTTTGTTTGCTACCGAATTTTTTGTTCCTATTATGCTGAAGCAAAAAACTCCATGCCATATTGTAAATACAGCATCGATTGCCGGTCTGCTATCCGGCCCCGGAAATGGAATATATAGCGCATCAAAGCATGCGGTTTTAAGCCTGTCTGAAACGTTATACCAAGAGCTTAGACTGATCGGTTCTAATGTGGGAGTGTCGGTTGTATGTCCGGGATTCGTTCGTACTCAAATTATGGATGCAGAGCGGAATCGCCCGACAGAGCTACGTAAGCCAGATGGAAGCGGTAATCTTCCACCCGAAAGACAAGTAATTACCGAATTGGCTCGCAAGGCTGTCCAAAATGGAATACTTCCAGAGGATGTGGCCAATCAGATTTTTGAGGGCATCCGAAAAGGGCAGCTATATATTATCACAGAGCCGAAATTCAAACCTGCAATCAGACAGCATATGGAGAATGTTCTTAATGAAAGTAACCCTACAGCCTCCCAAATGCAATTAGTGCGCAATTTGTTGTGACTGTGAAATGTAGAGTAAATGCTTAGGCGAGTCTGATCAATACGTTGTGGGGGTTACTCGGATGGACAGATCAGTAGTTTTCATGTTTTCAGGCCAAGGTTCACAATACTATGGCATGGGAAAGGAATTATATATGTCCAACCCGGTTTTCCGTACATGGATGACTAGGTTGGATGAGATTCATATGGATGTTACAGGCAGGTCTGTATTAAAAACGCTCTACGATGACACGCGTCGCAGGGGAGAAGAGTTTGACAACCTGCTATATACGCACCCTGCGATTTTCATGGTTGAATATGCGCTCACACAGGTGTTATTGGAAAAGGGAATTTACCCTGATTATGTTTTAGGCTCTAGTTTGGGTGAGACCGTATCTGTTGCTGTGGCCGACTGCTTGAGCTATGAGGACACTCTTCAATGTATTATCAAGCAAGCTCAGCTGGTGGAGGCATACTGTCCGAAAGGGGGCATGATGGCCGTCATTGGCGATCCCGATCTGTATGACGAAGTGCCCGTATTGAATACCAACTCAGAACTGGCAGCCATCAACTTTGACTCGCATTTTGTCATTTCAGGCAGCTGCGAAGGTCTGGCAGAGATTGAACACTATGTGAAAGCAAATAAAATGATCTATCAAAGGTTGCCAGTTCACTATGCTTTTCACGCTTCCTTCATGGACCCTATTGCATGGGACTATACGGCGTACTTAAAGCTTAAGACTATAAGGAGCCCCAGAATAAATATGGTTTCATCTATGTACGGCGGGAAGGCTACATGGCTTGACAGTCGTTTTCTTTGGGATGTTACTAGAAAGCCTATGCAATTTCAGAGCGCTCTAAAGTGTCTGGGAGACAGGGACGGGGTTGTTTATATTGATCTCGGCCCCTCGGGCACGCTTGCTAATTTTGTGAAATATAATTTTGGTCCCAAGAAAATGGCGAGCGTTCATTCCGTTCTCTCCCCTTTTCAACAGGATATCAAAAACTTGGATCGTCTGTTCGAAATATTTGACTAATATGCATCCATTACTAACAAGGAGGAAATCAATGATCGCATATCTGTTCCCTGGACAAGGGGCTCAAGTGAAAGGTATGGGCGAAGGACTATTCGAAGAATTTCCAGAATTGGTTGCCCAAGCGGATGTAGTTCTTGGTTATTCTATTCAGAAGCTGTGCCTTGAAGACCCTGCCAAGCAACTCGGACAAACGGATTTCACCCAGCCAGCGCTATTTGTCGTAAATGCCTTAAGTTACCTAAAAAAAATAAGAGAGACCGGAAGAAAACCCGACTATGTTGCAGGTCATAGCTTGGGTGAATATAATGCTTTATTTGCTGCGGAAGCGTTTGACTTTGAAACCGGCTTGAAGCTGGTCAAAAAAAGAGGAGAGCTGATGGCACGTGCTGCTGGCGGCGGAATGGCGGCAGTATTAGGCTTGAAAGAAGAAGTGTTTCGGGAAGTAATGGAGAAAAATAAATTAATAGAGCTCGATGTTGCCAACTATAATTCGCCCAGCCAGATTGTCATTTCAGGGCCAAAGGAATTAATTGAGCAGGCGAAACCGATTTTTGAAGATGCAGGAGCCAGAAATTATGTGGTTTTGAATGTAAGTGGCGCATTTCACTCCAGGTATATGGAAAATGCCAGACAGAAATTTGAGGCTTATGCGGCGTCATTCGATTTCTCGAAAATCAAAATACCCGTTATTTCCAATGTCCATGCCAGAGCCTACAAGCAGCAGGATTTAAGAAGCACGCTGATCAACCAGATTGTAAGCCCGGTCAAGTGGTCGGAAAGTATACGCTATCTGATGGGTAAAAGTGTAACCCAATTTATCCAGATCGGGCCTGGTAATGTCGTGGCAGGATTGGTTAATGCCATACAACGAGAAGCAGAGCCATTGATCGTGACAGAGGTTGAAGACCGAAACGAACAGGTACAGAAGGGGATGTCGAAGGATACGTTGAGAAATGATGAATCGATATCTGAAAAGCGACAGGCTCCCAGAACAAAATCCGGTCATGACGTACTGGGATCCAGCAAACGATTTACTGCGGAGTCTCTTGGGCATAGCGAATTTAAACAAGATTACGGAATTAAGTATGCGTATCTTATAGGCTCTATGTACAAGGGAATCTCTTCAAAAGAGATGGTCGTAAAAGCAGGAAAGGCAGGGATGATGGGTTTTTTTGGAGCTGGGGGAGTGAAGATGGATGTTCTGGAGGAAGCCATTAAATATATTCAAAAGGAATTGAACCGTGGCGAAGCCTATGGAATGAATCTGATTCATGTGCCAGACCACCCAGACATAGAAAATAACATCGTTGATTTATACATAAAATACGGTGTTAGAAATATTGAAGCCTCTGCGTTTATGAGTATCACACCTTCTTTGGTAAGGTACAGGCTGAAGGGACTGAGACGGAATGCACAGGGAAACGTAACGCCACAGAACAGAATTATAGCGAAAGTATCCAGACCCGAGGTTGTTGAAGCCTTTCTGAGTCCTGCGCCTCAGAATATTATCAATAAGCTGTTGGCGGAAAATAGGATCAGCCGGGAAGAAGCGATGATGGGAATGGAAATTCCCATGGTAGATGATTTGTGCGTCGAGGCTGATTCGGGTGGGCATACCGACCATGCAGTGGCATATGTATTGGTTCCGCTAATGCTTCAGATGAGAGATGAAGCGATTCGAAAATATAAATACAATAAAAGCATAAGGGTAGGGGCTGCTGGGGGAATAGGGACTCCACAAGCTGCAGCGGCGGCGTTTATATTAGGTGCTGATTTTATTATGACGGGTTCTATCAATCAGTGTACGGTTGAAGCAGGAACGAGTGATGAAGTAAAGGATTTGCTCCAGCAATTAAACATTCAGGATACAGACTACGCTCCAGCAGGGGATATGTTTGAAATGGGTGCAAAGGTTCAGGTTATGAAAAAAGGAGTGTTTTTCCCGGCCAGGGCGAATAAATTATATGATCTTTACCGTAATTATAATTCCATAGATGAAATGGATAGAGAAACAAAACACTATATTGAAGAAAAGTATTTTAAGAAGAGTATTGAACAAGTCTACGAAGATATTAAAGCTTATTACCCGCCTCAAGTCATTGAAAAAGCTGAAAGAATTCCAAAACGTAAAATGGCTTTGATATTTAGATGGTACTTTACTTATTCTACCCGACTTGCCCTGAATGGGGACAAAAATAATAGGGTCGATTATCAAGTACACTGCGGTCCAGCCCTTGGTGCTTTTAATCAATGGGTTAAGGGGACAGCCCTGGAGGATTGGAAGAATAGACATGTTGACGATATAGGACAAAAAATAATGACTGGGACTGCAGAGCACCTGAATGAAAGATTTACAGCATTAACTGCTAGTCTTCTTACAGTCTAGTTGAAATCAAGTAATGGCGGGAAGCTAATAATAAAGTTAGCATGTTCTAACCGAATAAGCCCATGGCGGGATTCATACAAAATTGAATGACAATACCTGCAACAGACCATGGGTTACATCATTGAAACCATTTAGATATTAGGGTAAAAGAAAGAGGGTGTTTTCGTGCATAGATATAGAACTCATAACTGTGGAGAGTTGAATCAGACGCATGTCGGGGAAATCGTGAGAATTGCAGGCTGGGTTAAAAATATTCGTAACCTCGGTGGGATTGCTTTTATTGATCTTAGGGATCATTATGGGGTTACGCAAATCGTTGTCTCTGATCCTAATGAATTAAAGGATTTTGTATCCAAGATCAATAGGGAATCAACCATCTCTGTTATAGGAGCTGTATGTCACAGGTCCGAAAGTACGATCAGTCCTCATATGAAAACCGGTTATATTGAGGTCGTTGCCAATGAGATAGAAGTGCTAGGGAAAGTCATGAATCCGTTGCCTTTTGAGGTATCTTCAGCCCATGAAGCCCGGGAAGATTTAAGATTAAAGTATCGTTTCCTGGATCTGCGTAATGAAAAACTGCATGATAATATTGTTCTTCGCTCTAAAGTAATCCAAAGTATACGAAAAAAGATGATCGGCCTGGATTTTTTAGAGATTCAGACACCGATTCTGACAAGTTCATCTCCAGAGGGTGCCAGAGACTATTTGGTTCCTAGTAGAGTGCATCCAGGCCAATTTTATGCCTTGCCCCAGGCACCTCAACAATTTAAACAGCTATTAATGGTTTCCGGCTTTGATAAATATTTTCAAATAGCCCCGTGCTTTAGAGATGAGGATGCAAGGGCAGACAGATCACCCGGCGAATTTTATCAGTTGGATTTGGAAATGGCTTTTGCAACACAGGAAGATGTTTTTAATGTCGTTGAAAACATGCTGTATGAAGTTTTTTCTGAATTTACAAATAATAAAATCTCAAAGCCTTTTAGTAGAATTCCATATCAAGAAGCTATGCTTAAATATGGGAGCGATAAACCTGATTTAAGGAATCCATTAATTGTCCATGATGTTACAGAGCTTTTTGCAGAGAGTGATTTTAAAGTGTTTAACAATAAGACGATAAGGGTTATTGCTGTTCCTGATTGTGGAGGGCA
Organism: Paenibacillus jamilae; assembly: GCF_050482105.1. Classification (GTDB taxonomy): domain Bacteria; phylum Bacillota; class Bacilli; order Paenibacillales; family Paenibacillaceae; genus Paenibacillus; species Paenibacillus jamilae_B. The sequence continues at coordinate 42,393 of NZ_JBCNHI010000018.1, forward strand.
GCCAAGAAGCTTTTACGACGACATGGTAAACTTTGCTGCTGAAGCTGGAGCGAAAGGCCTTTCATGGATTAAGTTCAATAATGATATGTCTATTGGCGGCTCGATTGCAAAATTTATATCGGAGAAGATAAAAAACGAATTAATCAATGTAACGCAAGCTGGTCCGGGATATGCACTGTTTTTTGCTGCTGATGAGCTTAAAAATGTCGAAAAAATAGCCGGTGCTGTCCGAAATCAATTAGGCAAAAGGCTGGATTTATTGGAAAAGGATACGTTTAGGTTTTGCTGGATCGTTGATTTCCCCATGTTTGAATTGGACCCTGATACTCAAAAAATAGAGTTTAGCCATAATCCGTTTTCAATGCCGCAAGGCGGTATGGAGGCGCTGCTAAATATGAACCCTCTGGATATCCTGGCGTACCAATATGATATTGTATGTAATGGAATTGAATTGTCCTCAGGCGCTGTCCGTAACCATGATACGGAGATTATGGTGAAAGCCTTTGAGATTGCAGGTTATACATATGAAGAGATCAAGAGTAAATTTCCTGCACTCTTTAATGCTTTTCAATTTGGGGCACCCCCTCACGCAGGTATAGCACCTGGAATTGATAGGATTGTAATGATCCTTGCAAATGAATCGAATATTCGAGAGGTTATTGCTTTTCCAATGAACAGCAAAGCACAGGATGTATTAATGGGAGCCCCTTCAAAGGTTAGTGACAAACAATTGAAAGATGCACATATACAGTTGGCGGTGACTCAGCCACAAACTGAATAATAATTCAATCGCTTAAGCCGGTACCCTCTGGGACCGGTTTTTTTGTTTTTATTTGGCTTTATAGCGTGCCTGTTATTCAATTAAAGACTATCTAAGAAGGTCATCAACCTATAAAATAAATAAGAAGCATCCTCATAGTTGAAAAATAGGAGATGACAACAAATGAAAGCTTGTGAACCTCTGATCATTTCATCTGAAAGCGGATACAATCTTCGAATCCATGGAAATGAGCCAATTGCCCGCGCTTGGAATATGATTGCGCGAGATCATAAACATGTATTTGGTCAAGAGCCACGGCAAACCGAAAAAGAGCCCTCAATCGTTATTCGTTATACGCAAGAAGGGGATGATTGCCCAGACTGGCCAGAGGGCTATTGTCTGCGTTTTGTTGCTGGCAGCAAGGGAACAATCCTTCATATTATTGGTAATGATGAATTGGGGATCATTTATGGTTTGCTTCATTATAGTCGCTACGCTTTAGGCGTGGAGCCGTTCTGGTTCTGGGCGGAGCTTCTCCCCCCTCAGCAGGATACCATAGTTTGGCCGAGTCAGAATTATGACAGTCCCCAGCCTAAGGTTCGATATCGGGGATGGTTTGTTAATGATGAAGTCTGCTTAATTGGCTGGAAGGATGAATATCCACCGACAGAGCAGGTATGGCAGCCCGTCTTTGAAGCGTTATTGCGCTGTGGTGGAAATATGGTAATTCCAGGGACAGATTTACCACGCACGGGCATTCATCATAAGCTGGCAGCAGAAATGGGTTTGTGGCTTACACATCATCATGCTGAGCCGTTGGGTGCGGAGATGTTTTTGCGTGCATTCCCAGGTAAACAAGCTAGTTACAGAGAGCATCCCGAGTTATTTGAACAGCTATGGCAGGAAGCGATAGAACGGCAAAAGGGAGAACAATTGGTATGGGTATTGTCTTTTCGCGGGCAGGGTGACAAGCCTTTTTGGGAAGATGATCCTTCCATTAATACGCCTGACAAACGGGGGCAATTGATATCGTATGTGGTTCGCAAGCAGTACAATATGATCTGTGAATGTGTAGAGCATCCTGTGTGCTGTATGGCGATGTATGGTGAGATTGCCGAGTTATACAAGCAGGGGTATATCGAAGTGCCCGCAGGGGTGATCAAAGTATGGGCAGACAATGGTTACGGTAAAATGGTATCTCGGCGCCACGGGAATCTCAACCACCGTATACCAGCCCTACCCGAGGCAGAGGATGGAGGTAAGAATGGAGTATATTATCATGTGACCTTTCACGACTTGCAGGCGTCGAACCATCTTACCCAATTTCCTTCCTCTGTCAGTTTAATCGTAGACGAATTAACAGCAGCGTTTACTACAGGAGCTGATGAGTATTTGCTGGTCAATTCAGGTAATATTTTGCCGCATGTATATACGCTGGATTTGGTAGCGAATGTATGGACGAATGGCGAAGTGGATGCTGAAGCTCAGCTTACTGATTTTGTCGCGCGCTTGTACAGTTGTCAGCATCAAGAAATTTCCCAATTATACCGTGATTATTCCCGTTGTACTATTGAATATGGCCCACATAAGGATGATCGGGCAGGCGAGGAATTCTACCACCATCCAGCTCGGCAAATGATGGGCTTTTGGCTGCAAGGCAAAGCAGGCCACGATGAACGGCTGTGCTGGGCTACTGGAGAAAAGCCTTTTGCTGAACAGGTAAGCTGGTTCAAGCAAAAAGCCGAGTCGGCAATCCCTGGCTGGGCTGAACTGCGAGAGCGGTGTCTACAAATTATGAAGCACTTGTCTGAAGATGAGAATCGCAGGCTGTATAACCAACTGCTTGTACAGATTGAACTGCATTTAAGCGGTTCACGTGGACTGGCTCGCTTATGTCTTGCTTATGGGCTGTTTCTTGAAAAAGAATATGCACGGGCATTTATTCAAGCTTCTCATGCAGTGTGGAGCTTCCAGATGGGTAAAGAAGCACTTTCACTTGCAGAAACTGGAAGATGGGAGCATTTTTACCGAGCAGATTGGTTAACCAATCTGGATAACACGATCTCTCACGCGGACACTGTGCGTAGATTTCTTCGACTTCAGGGAGACAGTCCGGATATGTTCTTGTGGTCCAAACAATATTTAATGCCAGAGACAGAAAAGTATATTTATCTTGAGAATACGCATCGCAAGCCTCTTCCCGATGATGAATTGGCACGTTGCTTGGAGAAGGTATTATATTAAAAAGAACAGCATGCATTATCAAAAATAGCGGCATCTGCTGCAACCTTTCCAGCTTGAACCACGTCAAGGAAGTTGTTATGGCCAAGCAGCCTAATTCAACTACTAAGGTGGAACTTAACATGAGCATGAGAAAAAATGCAATCGCAGCTCTTGCGACGGTAGCCCTTTTGTCCTTCTCTAGTGAAGGTCACTTGTTTGCGGCAGACAGTCAATTCAAGGATTTAAATCACGTAAACGGCAAAGAAAAAATCACATCCCTTAAAGATCGAGGTTTCATTAAAGGTGCCTCTGACACGCAGTTTCTCCCCTCATCTAAAGTGAGTGCTGCCCAGGGCATTCAGTTGATCTCGGGCGGATTTCAGCTCAGTTTGGCCGCTATTGATTTGAACAAGGCGCCACAGGCGAGTGGACTATTCACCCAAGTTAAAGATACCGCATGGTACGCTGAAGCTTTTATCAACGCATATTATAACGGTATTGATATTCCGAAAGATATCAATCCTGCCAAAGCTTTGACCAAGGAAGAGTTCACCTATATGTTGATTCAAGGCATGGAAAAAGCAGGTGCTCTTCCCATGATTAAAATTGCGCCTGCGAATATCGCAGATGACAGCGAACTGGAGCCTGCTTATCAAGGCAGCATCCAGCGCTCGCTAGTGTACAAGGTCAACGTACTGGATGGGAGTGAGAAGTTTCACCCTAAAAGTGAGATAACACGCGCCGAAGCTGCTGTTATGTTATATAATGCATTGGAATACCTGAATGCTCATCCAAAGCTATAACAAATACATTGAGCAGGAGCTTGTTTCTACACGGTTTTAAACACACATTTACTTGACATCAATACCGTGAATGCTATAATAAGGAAATCGAATTTAGACCCCGCGGTAGTTGACTATCGTAAGAAAACTTTTCTGGTCCTTCGGCATAGAAACACAAGTAACGAATAAATAAGCTGGCTCCGGATGAGGGGTCAGCTTTATTTGTTTGGACAAAAGTTTACAGCTTTCACAGATTTACATATTGAGAGGAGACGCGGTATGTTCGGGAATGACTGGGATGAGGTACTACGAGAAGAGATCGAAAAGCCTTACTTTAATGAATTAAGGTATACATTAGCCCGAGAGTACAAGTTACATAAGGTGTACCCTCCAAAAGAAGACTTGTTTTCAGCACTCAAATTAACGCCATATCATCTGACCAAAGCAGTTATATTAGGACAGGACCCATATCATGGAGAGGGACAAGCTCACGGTTTGAGCTTTTCGGTTAGACCCGGTGTGCGTATACCGCCCTCCCTACAAAATATATACAAGGAGCTGCGCGATGATGTCGGCGCTTCTATTCCGAATCAGGGATATCTTGTTCCTTGGGCTGAGCAAGGCGTGCTGCTGCTGAACAACGTGCTGACCGTGCGTGAAGGACAACCACAATCCCATCAGGGAATAGGTTGGGAACGTTTCACGGATGCTGTCATTGAAGCGATTAATGAACGTGAACAGCCGGCAGTGTTCATCTTGTGGGGAAGCCATGCTCAGAAAAAAGCCAGCTTCGTGAATACCAGCAAGCACCTGGTGCTGAAATCTGTCCATCCGAGTCCATTGGCGGCACACAGAGGTTTCTTTGGCAGCAAGCCTTTTTCGCGTACTAATGCATTTTTACAGGAGCATGGAATGGAACCGATTCGGTGGGAGATTCCTAACCGCTAGCACGGGAGGTGAGGACATGCGTCAATGGAAGGGACGTCAGGTCATTTTATATCACGGCAACAACGGTCATACCCAAAAGGTGCGCGGCATACTTGAAAAATGGGATGATATACGAAAATGCGTTATTTTGGGCCCTAAAATGCTGGCTATTCCTTTTGAAAATATTTCGCATATTACCATGCTTCCTCCGGGGCGTGAGCGTAAAAGCCGCCATCCAGCAAGGCTGAATGCTCTCGGTTATGTAATGAATGTTCCGTTACAGTTTGATAATGCCATTCATTTTCAGTCGGCGGTGACGATTTGGAGGGACGAGCAGCTGATTGCTTACAATGTAAAGCTGATTAGTCACTCGGCAGACCATGTAATTCTTGAGGATGGACAAACCTTATCGAAGGAAGAGCACTTGTTTGTAGTAAGGTCATTGCGTGGAGAGCTTTAACTGTTATAATTCACCTTTTTTTGATGAAGGGTTCAATTTAGTTAGCTGTTTACCGATAAAGGATAATGGGATTGTTAATAATACCCTGTTTTATAGTATGAAACCAAGGGAGAGAAACGAATGGAGCGTATGAAACGTATGAGCAAACGGAGTACCTTCTTACTTGCTTTGCTGATGTTTGTATTCGCAGCATGGCCAGCAGGGCTGACCCAAGCGGAAGGGAACACGACCTCAACGGTACAGTGGGACAGTCAAAATCCGACCACAATCAATCTGGGTGGAAACCCCGCTCAATTAAAAGTGTGGTCTGTGACGGAGAACGGTAAAACAGATATAACCGAAAGAGCTGAATGGATCTCCGGGGACTCGAGCATTTTAAAAGTAGAAAAAGGACTCATTACCCCGGTATCCAAAGGGCAGATTAAGATTGTCGCCACATATGATCAGAAAACGGTAAGTACGACAATTACGGTAAAATCGCCTTACAGCAAGCTGCAATTCAATCCGGTGGGTCCACTGAATTTGACCATTGGCGGAGAATCAAAGCAATTGACTGTTCAAGGTGTGCTTAGCGCAGGCGGCACGGAGAATGTGTCTGGTGTGGAATGGACATCCTCGAATGAGGCTGTTGCAACCGTAGAAAATGGACTTGTACGTCCTCTTGCCAAAGGCGTGACTTACATTAAAGCCGCCAAAGACGGACTGAATGCACAATTGATGGTGTATGTGCGTTCTTCATCCCAGGCATTGGTACTGAGTGCATCTGGCTCCAAATCGGTCTATCTGGGTAGCTCCCCAATTCAGGTTACTGCAACTGATGTAAACCTGACTGGCGGCAAAACAGATGTGACCAACACGGCAGAATGGACTTCCTCTAATTCGCTGGTTGCTACGGTGGAGCAAGGTAAAATTACACCGATGGATGTAGGGAATTCGACCATTACAGCCTCTTATCATGGTTTGAACAAGACTCTGAAGATTAATGTACTTCCGACTGTCGAAAAACTGGTCTCAAGCAAAGACAGTCTGACTCTCGAAACTGGCAGCAAAACTTCTCTTCCAAGTATATCTGCTTATTTGGTCAATGGAGCTAAAAAAGCAGTTCAATCCGATGTGAAATGGAGCTTAAGCAGTGAGAGTGCAGTCAAGATTGCAGATGGTAAGCTGGTTGCAGTCAACCCAGGGAGTGCAACATTGACAGCGACAGTAGGTGCGCTCAAGCTGGACATTCCAGTGACCGTACAATATAAAGTTCTCAAGCTGACGGCTTCTGAGAAAAAATATGTATTGGTTGCAGGCCAAGAAACAAGTATTCCGACCGTAAAGGCACAAATGGCTGGTGGCGGAACAGTGGATGTTACCAACCAGGTAAGCTGGGTAGCTACAACAGCTGCAGTTACAGTAGGAAATGGAAAAATAAAAGCGGTGAGTGGTGGCAACTCGGGAATCAAGGCAATGTATATGAATAAATACGTGAAGGTGCCTGTCATTGTGGAGGGAGCCATTTCTACACTGACACCGAGCTTTTCGAATGCTGAAATGAATTTGAAGGGAAGTAAGTCCATTAAGGTCGTCGGTACCTATACAGATGGTAAAAAGGTTACCCTGAGCAGTAAAGTGAAGTGGACAACATCGAATGCTTCCGTAGTGGTCGTAAAAGGGTCTTCCATTAAAGCAGTTGGCATTGGAACAGCAACCATTACGGGGACGTATCAGGATAAGTCATTTAACGTGGAGATTAAGGTAACACCTAAGCTGCTCAAGCTGGTATTGAGCAATAAAAACCTGAAGTTGCCTAAAGGCTCATCTCAAGTGCTTAGCGTGAGTGCCGTTTATGACTCAGGTGCATCTGCCAATGTGACCAATTCAGCAGTATGGACATCCTCCAAACCGTCGATCGTACAGGTTACAGCTGGTCAGGTAAAGGCCTTGGATAGCGGAAGCTCCAGCATTAAAGTAGTCTATGGTGGTAAAAAGGTAACGACTTCTGCCAAAGTGTTAAAATAGTCTACGCACATTGCCATATCCCGCGCATATCAAACAAATAAACCCCCGGTCCAAAGACCGGGGGTTTATTTTCAGCTTATTCTACGCCGTCCTGATAATGATTTTTCCAATGCTTATCGCCTTTGTGTGCGAAATCTTCAACTGTTTTCTCCAGCGTAGCTACCAGTTGGGCTTTAATCTCAGCAATTGTGTCGCGAAATAATCTTTCTTCCGTACCATTGATTTTTTCACCATATAAAGCTTGGGCGGCTACAAATTGACGATGTTGTTCTACAAAACTGTCAATCGAATGCAATGCATGCTCCACGTATTGTGAAATGCTATGATGCTCGTTAGGCAGTTGTAATTTTAATTCCTTAACTCTGTTTAATAATGCCATGATGATCACCTCGTGCGTTTTGTTATGTCAATAATTATACATCATTTTCGGAAAAGTTTCATTAAATTTCGATTAAATTGTGACTTTTATTATGTCATGATTGCATTTTCATTGGTGATCAGGCATAATTTCGGAATTTTATATCTTTCCCTTGGTATCGTGATTTCCAAATTTAAAATATATGATGCAAAGATAATGTAAGAGCAAGCTGCGACAGCTGCCTTTCTGGCATGCTATAATGGGGAAAAACCCGAGTCGGAAAGGTTGTCAGTATGGTATGAAGCTTTTTAAAGGTTTATTTTGGGGAATTCTGATTAGTCTTCTCCTGTGGTGCGCCTTGTTCGGGCTTGTCCGCTGGATGACTCATTAAGTCGCTTCCTGTATGCTATACAATAACTCTTGCGACTGTATCCACGTCATTAACAGAAATCGTATATACGTGTTCGTCATCGTAGAGCTTAAATTGCTGAGTTTCTTGGTCAGAAAGGAGCTTAGGCCAGCCAATTAGGGTATTTCCATTCAGTAACCGGATTACAACAGCTTGCATTTGGCTCACGGCCAGTTTGATCTCATCGTTCATTCGTTCAACCTCCTCTCTATACTATTTGTCGTCGGATATTAAACCTTTTTTTATAGTCAGTAAGGGGTTACAAAAAATAAAGTCTAGGGATTGCCTTAGCTGAAGGTCATTTACTGGAATAGCTTGAAAGGAAGAGTAAATTGAAGAAAAAGTTGCTAAGTTTTATAGCCTTAGTGCTGCTCGCTGTGGGGGCGTACTGGTTTGAAGGAGGCAATCTTCTTACGAAAATAACAGGAGAGAACCCGCCTTCATCAGCTCAGATAACGCTGCAATTTCCATCAGGCCGTTATCCTGAAACGGCACAGCATATTAAGGAAGCCATTCAGGCGGGAAAATCACCAGTGTGCACAATCGATCGTGAAGGAGCCGAGCAAAATCGTAAGCATTCACTTGCGGGTGTCCCTACTCGTAAAGGGTTCGATCGTGATGAATGGCCGATGGCTATGTGCTCAGAAGGGGGCAAGGGTGCCAACGTCAAATACATAGCCCCTAAAGATAATCGTGGGGCAGGATCATGGGTCAGTCACCAGTTGGATCAGTATGAGGATGGGACTCGTGTAAAATTCGTTATTAAGTAGTTTTTTATCTATTATTTTTACCTTTTTTATCCTTAGGTGTTTCCTGTTTAGCTTTAATCAGCGCCAGAAAATCAAAAAAATCACCTAATGTATTGAAGCCGGCGCCTAAAATGGCCAAGTCTTCAGCGGATAGTTGATTTAACCATTCCATTTGCTTGGAGTCAAACATATTATCACCGCCAACCCTTAATAATGTATAGTATGTAATGGCGGCAACGAAGGTCAGGGCTCAGGCATACCTTTTAAGTATGCCTGTTTTTTGTGCAGAGGATGTGTGAAAAGTCATGTTTAAATTTAATTTTTATACTAAAATCGTTTCCATCGTTATCGTATTGCTTATACCTGTGCTGATCCTGTACGTCTACTCTAATCAGACCACAACTGGCGTATTACGTGAGGAACTGAATCAATCCAATTATAATCAGCTGACTTTTTTTCAAAACCAGGTGAATACGAATATTGAGATGATTTCCTCCTGGCCGCATCTGCTGATTCATGATCCCGATGTAGCCAGTTTTCAAGCGATTTTTTTAAAGGACAAGGTTCTCAATCTGGATGGAATTAACCTTGTCAAGCGCATCCAAACCAAGCTTGGGCTTCAGGAAAGCTCTTCTAATTGGAGAACAGGACTAAGTATATATTCCCCTTCGCTTGGACGAGTTGTATCGGAGAATGGAGCCAGTTCCTATGATCAGAAGGTACTAAACCAATCGATAACAAACGGCTGGCAGGTATCTAAAAAAAGAGTGTACGGAAAGGATCAATTTATATTTTCATTGTATACATTGTCCCCGTTTTCCTCTCTGGCTAATCCGGAAACCGCTAACACGATTATTAAAGTGGAGTTTGACAGCAGCAATATTCAGGATATGCTTGACCGCTTTAAAGGCGATGGACGAAAGGAGCCTTTTTATTATAAAAAAGGCGTAGGAGTAATTTATAATCGCTCTGCAAATGAAGAACTGTCGGGCCAGCTAATTACGAAACTGGAGAAATTGGGATTGCATGAAGTTGATAATCTGACCGTAAAAATTGGAGAAGAGAGTTACCTTGTTCATGCCGTTCTTTCGCAAACGACAGGTTGGTATTTGATTGATTACATGCCCTTGTCTGATATGATGTCTCCGATTTACTCATCTAACCGACTATTTTATATAACCGTTGTTGGCTCGCTATTGGTAGGCATCGTTGGTGCTTATCTCCTGCACTCACAGGTACAAGTTCCAATTCTCCAGCTTGTGCGGGCATTTCGGAGATTAAAGGATGGAGACTATGCTGTTCGTTTGAGTCCTAAGGGTAGTCACGAGTTTGCCTTTCTGTCACGTCAATTCAACCTAATGGTCGAACAGATTCAGGAGCTGTTTGAGAAAGTTTACGTTGAGAAGCTGCATGTAAAGGAAGCACGTCTAAAGCAGCTCCAGTCTCAAATCAATCCTCATTTTTTTTATAATTGCTTTTCCTTTATTACGAGCATGGCCAAGCTGCGTAATCATGAGGCGGTCGTGGCCATGGCTCATAATTTGTCCAAATATTATCGTTATACAACAAGACAGGAAAGAGATTTGGTTCCTTTATCGGATGAAGTCGAGTTTGTGCAATATTATTTGAAAATTCAGCAGATGCGTATGCCACGGTTAACGTTTACTATTGATATTTCTTCACAGGCCCATAGTCTGCTGGTGCCGCCACTTATGTTGCAGCCACTGGTGGAAAATGCAGTGCTGCACGGAATAGAACCTCAGGCGGAGGAAGGGATCATCCGTATTATGACTGAGCGTGTCGGCTCATTTATGTACTTGATTGTAGATGATAATGGACTTGGTTTAAGTGATGAGGGTATAACGTCCCTTACATTAGCACTTGAGAAGCCTGTAGAAGAAAAAAGTGGCTATGGGTTATGGAATGTGCATCAGCGTATGCGATTACATTTTGGTGAAGAAGCTGGGCTGGACTTCTCATTGTCTCCACTGGTGGGATTGAGAGTGATTTTAAAATGGCCACTGTCAATTGCAGAAGAGCAGGAAGACGCTTAATCCATTCTTCGTCAAGTTCAAGAAACAGTAAAATTGGAGGATACTGATGGTTCAAATATTACTAGTAGATGATGAAAGCTATGTTACTGAAAGCCTGGCGGCAACCATACCGTGGGAAACGTTGGGAATCGAGAGAGTTCATCAAGCAACTTCTGCCCTGGCAGCAGTAGATGTGCTGGAAGCGCACGATATTGATATTCTGGTCACAGATATTCGTATGCCCGGCATGTCAGGATTGGAGCTAATTGTTGAAGTAAACGAGCGTTGGCCGCACATTCGAAGTTTATTACTGACAGGCTATGCCGATTTCGAATACGCTAAAAAAGCGCTTCAGCTTAAGGCCTTTGATTACATTTTAAAGCCGGTGGATGATGAGGAGTTTATCAAATGTGTGTCAGCTGCCATGGATTCGCTAAAGGAAGAATGGGAAGCATTCGACAAGGTTCATCAATTACAATACAGTCGCAGGAACGATTTCGGTGTACTGCGCACCCATTTGATGCATGATTTGCTGCTCGGACGTGATTTGACTGTACAAAAAATAAAGGACAAAATGTCCGAGTACGAAATCAAGCTACGCACAGAGCATCCTGCCAGTATGCTGCTTATTCAGCTAGGCAAACATTTTTCGGATATGGATTATCACTCAGTGTCCTTAATTGAATATGCGATTGGAAATATTGCGGAAGAAGTATTCGCTCCTGATTTTCATGTTTGGCATTGCAAAGCGCCGCATGATTGCCTGATCGTATTAATAGAAGGGAATTGGGATGTGTTTCCTGAACGGACTGTGGATGAGCAGAATCATATTTTACGTGCGGCGATTGAAACCTTTCGAAAAAATGTGAGCAATTACTTGAAGGGGGAAATTTACGTCACGTTAACCAATTGGTTTCATTTCCCGGATGAGCTGCCCAAGCTATACCAGACAGCAATCAGATCCTTGTATTGGAACCAGCAGGAGGAGACGAATCCACTGCTATTCATAGAAGAGCAGACAGAACAGTCACACAGCTCAGTGAAGTCGCTGGAGGGGCTTTATATGCACCCTACGCTTACTCATCTGCTAGAGTCCAGACAATGGGAAGAGGCTGAGGAGAAATTGAGCCGTGTATTTGGCAAAATGGAAGAGACGGGATATACACGCGAGCATTTATATGAACTGTTTATTTCGGTGACGAGCGCCTTGATGTATATAGCGCACAAACAAGGACGTTTCATTACACAGATGGACCAGGTAGGCTTTGATCCGTTACACGCACAGAAATTGGTCCATTCGTTCCCCCACCTCAAAGAGTGGATATTTTCCATGATGAATAAGCTTAAAGCCGAGTGGTCGGCAAGCGAGCAAAGCGCCAAAAGCTATGTGGTCAAGCAGGTTCAGGAACTGATTGCCCAGGACAAAGGACAGGAGCTGTCTGTGAAGACGATTGCCGATCAGGTTTATCTTCATCCCGTCTATTTGTCTAAAATCTATAAAGCTGAAACTGGAGAAGGTCTGGGAGATTATATTATCCGAATGAGAATGGAACGGGCTCTTTATCTGCTCAAATATTCCAACAAAAAAATATATGAAATAACAACTGAACTCGGCTATCAGAATCCTCAATATTTCAGTAAGATGTTCAAGAAGCATTATGGAATGACTCCGCATGAATTTCGTGACCAGTAAAGACGAATGAGTAAAGATCAGTTGGGAAAGGTGCAGAAATATTTATTTTGTGACATAGGCTGCCAAGAAAAGCCTCTTATAATAAAAGAGTAGAAAATGATTTTTAGAGGGGGAACAACATGCGAGTTCATTCGAAAAAAAGGTTGCTGTCGTTGCTCGCCGCAACGATGGTATTAGGAGTTGGCCTTGTGGGCTGCTCTGGTACAGGAAATGATGGGAATGCGGACAGCACAGCTAAAACTGAAAACGTATACAAAGAAAAATACAGTCCTGAAGTCACCATATCCACGGTATGGGGTGTAGATCCCGCCTTAAAATTTAAAAATGGCGAATCTATCGAAAATAACGTTGCGACAAAATGGGCAAAAGAGAAGTTTGGTATTAATATAAAATCACTGTGGTCTGTTACGGATACAAACGGTGCATTTGCTACCAAGCTGCGTCTGGCGATGTCCTCCGGTCAGGAAATGCCTGATGTCGTTGTATTGGGGACAGAGAATGAACAACTGGCTCAAGATATGATCGATTCCGGTATGTTTGCTGAAGCTGGTCCGTTGTTCGATAAATATGCCTCGGATTCCTGGAAGCAGGCCATGAACCAGGATACGAACGTATGGAATCAGTATAGCCGAGATGGTAAAAAGATGGGTATCCCTGTGCTGGATTTCGCCTATAACCATGATTATGTATTGTGGGTACGACAAGATTGGTTGGATAAGCTGGGGATGAAGGCTCCTGAGACGATGGATGATCTGGAAAAAGTGATGGATGCCTTTAAAAATAAAAATCCGGACGGGTTGGCTCCAGACAAAGTGACCCCGCTCAGCATCGGTTTCAAAACATCCATGAACACTTGGATGGGTGACCCATCCTGGATTTTCGGGGCTTATGGCACACTACCCCAGCAGTGGAACAAAAGCGCAAATGGCAGCTTGGAATATGGCTCTGTGCAACCTGGTATGAAGCCGGGGCTGCAAAAGCTGAGCGAATGGCTCAAAAAAGGATATATCCCTCAGGAAGCAGCATTATGGGATGAAAATAAAACGACAGAACCTACAGTTGCAGGTACAGCCGGGATGATTCCTGGGCCATATTGGATGAGCGGCTGGCCGCTTCAAGATACGGTTAAAAATGCGCCGAGTGCCGTATGGAAGCCGATCAAGATTCCAGCCGGACCTGACAACAAAGCTATGCGCCATGGAACGCAGTACACCAATGGTGTCGTACTCATTAACAAACAAATGCAGCATCCTGAAGCCTTCTTCACATATCAAAATTACTTGTTTGATCATTATGCAAATGCCAAACCGGACGGTGATTTGTCGAATGGGCTGTTTAAGGGCTACGATTATGATTTAGATGCCAATGGCAAGCTGGTGTCTATTGATAAAATACCAGGCGGTTACGTAAACTCTATTCGTTATTTGCTAGTTCGTGATGGTGCGCGTATCCCTGATGCCCAAATGAAGGCTTTGTTAAGCTTGGCTGACGGTGCAGAACCGAAAACCAGACTGGAGAAAGATGTAATGGTGAATTACGGGAAAGACACTCCTGCAGCGGCCAAAGTGCTTATGGAACAAAAGGATATCTCTATGAAAGATCAGTTCACAGGACCAACCACGCCAACGATGAAGGCTAAAAAGGATTATCTCGATAAGATTGAAAGCCAGACTTTCAATGAAATTATTTATGGCAAACAGCCGATTTCTGCTTTTGATACCTTTGTGCAGACGTGGAAAGCCGCTGGCGGCGAACAAATTACAAAGGAAGTAAACGAGTGGTATAAGAGCGTCGAAAAGTAAAAACCATGGATGTTGTAAAACAAATTAGGAGGGCTGTCCCAAGGTGGACAGCCTTTTTACTTCAGCTTTATATGGACTAAATAAAAATGATTGCTTTTGTGCCATGTATGTTGGTTTTTTGAACTGTTGGGACTACGAAAACGCTTTTATAATTGAAGTATACCATGAGAGTTACAGGAGGAACTGCAATGAGAAGTCTGCAACGTACGTGGCCATTTCATATCATGCTGCTGCCAGCCATTATTTTCTTAATTGTATTCAGCTACATTCCGATGGGTGGCATTGTGATGGCCTTTCAAAATTACAAGCCTTGGCTAGGCATAACTGGTTCCGAATGGGTTGGACTGGATAATTTCCGCTTTTTGTTCCAACGGGAGGACAGTCTTCAGGTCGTATGGAACACGTTAATTATTGCTGTGTTAAAGATGTTTTTCAATCTGCTGGTGCCGTTTGTTTTTGCTATACTGCTGAATGAAATTCGCAAGGTTGGACTTCAGCGCTCCATTCAGACATTGGTGTATCTGCCACACTTTCTGTCCTGGGTTATCTTGGGCGGAATTCTGATTGATCTGTTGGCTACTGATGGATTTATGAATCGAATTCTTGGAAGTATAGGGATCCAGCCTATCTTCTTTCTGGGAGATAATAACTGGTTTCGGTTTACCGTCATTGTATCGGATATATGGAAGGAGTTTGGCTACAACACGATCGTGTTCCTCGCTGCACTGGCGGGTATCAATCCTTCGTTATATGAGGCTTCCGAGATGGATGGAGCGAGCCGATGGAGACAGACGCTGCACATTACTGTGCCTTCATTAATTCCGATGGTGGTCGTTGTTGGAACGCTTGCACTCGGCAATGTCTTGAATGCCGGTTTTGACCAGATCTTCAACCTTTATAATCCGCTGGTATACCAAAAAGGCGATATTATTGACACATTTGTCTACCGGACAGCATTGATCAATGGGGAGATGGGTTTTGCCACCGCCATTGGGTTGTTCAAATCCGTTATCAGTATGATTCTCATTCTGATATCTTATCGGCTTGCTTACAAATGGGCAGGTTACCGCATATTCTGATTCCACAAGGCTGAAAGAGGGAGAGTCATGTATCATAAAACAACGACATACCGCATTTTTAATGTGTTCAATATTTGCTTGCTTGTGATTTTGTCTATCATGTGTATCGTTCCGCTGATTCATGTGTTGGCGGTGTCGTTTAGTGCTAAATCGGCAGCAGATGCTAATCTGGTTGGTCTGTGGCCAGTGCAGTTTTCATTAGAAGCCTATAAGAAAACGATGAATAACCCGATTTTTCTGCACTCCATCTGGATTTCTGTCTGTCGGACTGTATTGGGAACTGGCTTGACGCTGCTGATCACCTTTCTAGCTGCTTATCCGCTTTCAAAGGAAACCACAGTGTTCCGCAGTCGAAACGTGTATTCATGGCTATTCGTATTTAGTATGATTTTTAATGGTGGACTAGTTCCATTTTATATGGTGATTCAGAAGATACATCTTATGGACAGCTTCTGGGTACTTGTTTTGCCGGGAGCAGTCAATACATTTTTAGTCATTCTTATGCTGAACTTTTTTAGAGGTATTCCCAAAGAGATGGAAGAGGCCGCATTGATCGATGGAGCAGGACATTTTCGGACATTGTTTAGTATTTTCTTACCGATATCCATGCCTTCCATTGCGACGATCGCGCTGTTCAGTATGGTATTTCATTGGAACTCATGGTTCGATGGTTTGCTCTATTTGAGCAATGCAAAGGATTATCCGCTGGCGACGTTTCTGCAAACTGTAATTATACAGAAGGATATGAGTTCTATGAGCATGAGTCCCAAAGAGATGGAATTACTATCTCAGACGACGGTGAATGCAGCACAAATTTTCATTGGTGCAGCGCCTATTCTTATTGTATATCCATTTTTACAAAAGTATTTTGTTAAAGGTATGACGCTAGGTTCCGTCAAAGAGTAACAGAACTAATACAAGGAGATGATTTGCAATGACATATTCAAACATAACCAAGTACCCTCCCATTAGTGAGCGAGTTCCGCGTATGCTGCATGGAGCAGACTATAACCCGGAACAATGGCAGCAATATCCCGAGGTGTTAGCGGAGGATATCCGCTTAATGAAACTAGCCAAATGCAACGTGATGTCTGTCGGCATTTTCTCATGGGTATCCTTGGAGCCTGAGGAGGGTGTATTTACGTTTGAGTGGCTGGATCGTATTCTGGACTCGTTTGCTGAAAACGGAATTTATGCGTTCTTGGCTACTCCTAGCGGAGCAAGACCGGCCTGGATGTCACAAAAATATCCCGAGGTGCTGCGTGTAGGGGTTAACCGTGTCCGTAACTTGCACGGGTTTCGACATAACCACTGTTATACATCGCCGGTCTACCGGGAAAAAGTACGTATTATGAATACGAAGTTGGCTGAGCGTTACGCTAACCATCCTGCTGTTATTGGCTGGCACATTTCCAATGAATTTGGTGGAGACTGTCACTGTGATTATTGCCAGGAGGCATTTCGCGCTTGGGTGCAGGATAAATATGGTACGCTGGATCAGCTTAATCATTCATGGTGGACGACATTTTGGAGTCATACAGTTACAGATTGGAGCCAAGTCGAATCTCCAGCACCTCATGGTGAAACACAGGTTCATGCCATGAATTTGGACTGGAGACGGTTTGTAACCGAACAGACCGCAGATTTTATCAAGCATGAGATTGTGCCGCTTAAGGCTGCAAATCCGGACATTCCAGTTACAACCAATTTAATGGAATTTTTCGAAGGATTGAATTACTGGAAGTTTGCTGATCTGCTCGATGTTATATCCTGGGATAGTTATCCGACCTGGCATGACCGTGAAGGAGATGACAGCCGTCAGGCTGCAAGAGTAGCTATGATGCACGATATTATTCGCTCCATCAAAGGTGGTAAGCCTTGGATGCTTATGGAAAGTACGCCAAGTTTGACAAACTGGCAAGACGTTAGCAAGCTGAAGCGACCAGGTATGCATCTGCTATCATCTTTACAGGCTGTGGCGCACGGTTCAGACACTGTTCAATATTTTCAATGGCGGAAAAGCCGCGGTTCGAGTGAAAAGCTGCATGGTGCGGTCGTCGATCATGTTGGTCATGAGCATACTCGGGTATTCGGGGATGTGACAGATGTCGGTCATGCACTGGAGAAACTGGAGGAGGTGATTGGTACATCCGTACCGGCTGAGGCCGCAGTCATTTTTGACTGGGAGAACCGTTGGGGAATCAACGATTCACAGGGTCCGCGGAACAAAGGTGTGAAATATGAGGAGACAGCTGAAGCACATTATTTGGCTTTATGGGAGCAGGGAGTGCCAGTAGATGTCATTCATATGGATGCAGATTTCTCCAAATATAAACTTTTGGTCGCTCCAATGTTGTATATGGTTCGCAGCGGTGTAGGAGAGCGCATACAGAAGTTTGTTGAAAACGGGGGCACATTCGTAGCAACCTATTGGTCCGGCATTGTGGATGAACATGATTTGTGCTTCCTTGGAGGCTTTCCAGGACCGCTTCGTAAAACGCTGGGCATCTGGTCGGAAGAGATTGACGGGTTGCATGATCATGATCGTAACTACATTATACCGATTGAAGGCAATGAGCTGGATCTACGGGAGGAGTATGAAGCTGTAGAATTGTGCGATCTCATTCATACGGAGGGTGCAGAGGTACTGGCTGAGTATGGGGCAGACTTCTATGAAGGTCGCCCGGCCTTGACGGTGAACCGCTTGGGACAGGGAAAAGCTTATTACATTGCATCACGCAACACCGGGCAATTCCATAGTCACTTTTACAGAAGCTTGATTGATGATGCAGGGCTCAGTAAAGCACTCGATGTGCAATTACCACATGGGGTGAATACAGCGATTCGTACCGATGGAATTCATGATTATATTTTTATAATGAATTTTACGCATGAGTCGCAAGAGATTACACTGGATGGACGAACTTATAGGGATATGCTTGAAAATCATGGGGTAGCTGACAGCAGCATTCAATTGAGTGCCTATGCTGTTAAGGTTCTAAAGACTAAGCGCAATAACTAGAACACGTTATACATGATCGAAGCTGTTTCCAGAATCAGGGAGCGGACGGATTGGCCAGAGGCAATGTGAGTATACAATTAGGATAGGGGATGACTTATGAAAACAGGTAAACGTACTATGGTATTTGCGATGTTGATCTTGTTATCCAGCTTTTTGTACCCATTGGGCTCTGTCGGGGTGGGTGCGGCTTCGGCCGCCCCTGCTTTCGCCAAAGGAGCAGATATAAGCTGGGTTGCAGGGATGGAAGCCCAAGGTATGACCTGGAAGGATAAAAAAGGGGTTCGCCGCGATGTGCTACAAATTTTACGGGACGATTATCAAATCAATTCCGTTCGGATTCGTGTGTGGGTGAATCCTAACATGAAGGATTATGCAAGCGGATACATGAATGCCGAGAAGGCGGCAGAACTTGCGCAGCGTGCCCAAAAGTTAGGCATGAGTGTTATGCTGACCTTGCATTATAGTGATTCTTGGGCTGATCCGGGACAGCAGAATAAGCCTTATGCATGGCGCAATTTTACATTTACACAACTTATGGATGCAGTCTGGTCCCATACTGTCTATGTTATGAACACGATGAAAAGCAAGGGTGTGACACCGGATTGGGTGCAAATCGGTAATGAGACAAACAATGGTATGCTATGGGATGACGGTAAAGCCTCAGTGAATATGAAAAATTATGCGTGGCTCGTCAATACAGGAAATAACGCTGTTAAATCCGTAAGCAGCAGCACCAAGACGATCGTACATTTAGCTAACGGGGATAACAGCTCCGTTCTAAACTGGAACATTGGTGGACTGATTGAAAACGGAGCTCAGTTTGACCTTATTGGATTGTCTCTATACCCGTCCTCTTCTGATTGGCAGGGCAAGGTAGATCAGACGATGACCAATGCCAATAGCCTCATTGCAAAGTACGGTAAAGGCATTGTCATCAGTGAAATTGGGATGGAATATAATGAGCCTGCTGCTTCCAAGGCATTTATTTCGGCCATCAAAACAAAGGTTCGGAGTATTGGAGGCGGCAAAGGCGTGGGCTTATTTTATTGGGAGCCAGCTGCAACCCCAGGTTATAATCAAGGTTATAACAAAGGTGCTTGGCAGGCTGACGGTAAGCCAACCTCAGCGTTGGAAGGCTTTTTAAACTAAACAAAGTACTTAAGAGTATATCAAAGAACCTCTAATGCGCATTCTATGCAGATTAGAGGTTCTTTATTGTTATGGGGATGGGATAGTTATACTTTTAGACTTCCCGGTTTACTTTAAAGAAGGAGATGAGCTCTTCCAGCTCACCGGACATCGATGTAAGCTTGTCCGAAGCTTGGACAATTGAAGCCATAGACTCAGTTTGCTCTCCAATAGTTCGCTCAATTTGTTTGCTACTGTTGACTGTTTTGCTAACGGTGGAAGACAACTCGTCAGAGGTAGCTGACATTTCCTGCGTGCTGGCCGAGATTTGCTCAGTTGCACTGGATACCTCCTGGATTTGCGACGACACTTTATTGGACGCTTCTAAAATTTCAGAGAACATTTCGCCTGTCTGCTTTGTAACTTCCAGTCCGACGTGAACTTCTTTTGTACCAAGGCTGATGCCTTTTACAGTTTGTTCAATCTCTTTTTGAATTTCATCAATAAGCTCTGCAATTTGTTTGGCAGACTCTTGAGACTGCTCAGCCAAATTACGCACTTCTCCTGCTACTACTGCAAAACCCTTGCCTTCTTCACCGACTCTGGCAGCTTCAATTGAAGCGTTGAGGGCCAGCAGATTCGTTTGGCTGGCAATGCCGGTAATGATGCTTACAATATTACTGATTTCATTAGAACGGTTCTGTAGTGCATTAACGGAATCAACTGTACTTTCCATGGTAGTGGAGATGGAGTCCATTTGAGTGGATAGCTTTTGGGCTACCTGATTGCCCTCAACGGAGCGTTTTTCCATGGAATAAGCTTGATCAGCTACAGAAGAGGAGCTTTCAGCAATGTTCTGGATCACTGTAGACATTTCATTCATAGCCCTGGAGCTTTCAAGTGCTGCATGATCCTGAGCTTCAAGCCCCTGGGTGATTTCCTGAATATTGCTGTTAATAATGTTTGTATTCGTACTATTTTTCTCGCTGATGCTTAACAATTCCTGAGCTGATCCTGTTACTTCTTGCGTCGTATCCTGTACTTTTACCATTGTATCGTTAAGGCGTTTGATCATGGAATTAAATTTTTGATTGATAATACCAAGATCATCTTGACCAGTCTTGATTTTTACATTCAGATTACCCTCGCTGACTTCTTCAATCCCCCTCATCAAGGAACGAATTGGAGAGAGCGTGCGTTTTACCAGCAAGTATTGAATTGTCAAGAAGATAGCCAGAAACAGAATGAGCAGCGAAACACCATATAGAAGCAACTTATGAAGACCCGTAGGTACAGAGCTCGCATCTACGTCAAAGTAAATTGCACTTGTGACTTTACCGCTTGCATCTGTGATCGGATAAACAATAGTAGTCCATGTGCCATATTCGTCCGTATAAAAGCTGCTCAATGCTGATTCATTGGATTGAAGCATTTTATTTACGGCTTCTGCATTTTCGTCAGGTAGAGTGTACATATCCCCAATATTCATCTTCGAGTTTTGGAAAGCTTGAACCAAATTAGTGGGAACGCCAATAATGGAGGTTTGATTTCCTTCTTTTAGTTCTGTCCCAAATATGTAGGCTTGGGCAACATTAGGATAAAATGTGTGAATAGAATCTAGAAATTTGCGTAATTCCTGTTGAACAGAACCGTTATAATCTTTTTCGCTTAATGCTTGTTGTACTTTTGTTTTGTCAACATCTTCTGCCCATTTTTTGGTCAGTACTTTTACCTGATCTTGCAGTTGCGTGGTGAGAATGTTCTTTTGAAGTATATAGCTAGATGTGATAAGAATAGCACCTATTAATACGATGTTAAGAAAAGCTATTAATAGATTTTTACCAAAAAAGGACATAGTGCTCCACTTCAAGTTTTTCACAAGTTTCTTCTCCTTTAAATTTTAGTTTAATGCTACAGTACAGCTATCCCTTATATATTTCGTCAATTACCTTTATAAATGTTAGCTATTTATTACAATACTTACTGCTTGATACTAAAATGATGATAAGGATTGACCAATGGTATGGGAATTAACAAACATAAAAAGCGGCAACCCACATTTATACATGTAGGTCACCGCTGGTTGGCGAGACAGGATGTAGCACTAATCTTCAATCCAAATACAACTAAATCACTTTATTGTTTCGACAATATTTAAAAAATAAGATAAATGAGGGCGAACGGATGCCCTTCATCTTTATATATACCCGTCTTTCGCTGAGTGTTAAAAGCTTCCTGTCATTATACAAGTAGTGAAATGAGCAGAGGGATCGTAATAAGCGATAATACTGAGCTTATAACAAATGCAGATGCTGCTTCTGTTTCCAGTGATTCATACCGGGTCGCGATCATAGCGGCTACAGCCGATCCGGGAAATGCGACAAGCAGAACAGCTTTGGTTACATCCTCATGGGTCAGTCCGATTAGAAGAGCAATACCCAGCATAACCATAGGCATCAAGATGGCTTTCAGTACAGCGATACTAAGTGCTTTTGGACTGAACGTAATCTTTTTAATCCCGATCGTTACCCCGATGGCAAAAAGAGCGGTACCAGCAGTGATATTGCCGATTTGATCAAACATGGATTGCAACAGTTTCGGTGCCTGGAATCCGCATAAAGTCAGTACAACACCAATCAAGGGTACGCAGGCCAGCGGCTCGCTGAGTCCATGCAGAACAGATTTTATAGTGAATTTAAATAAGTTGCCTTTAGTGTCGTCGGATTGTTTACGC
This sequence comes from Paenibacillus jamilae, assembly GCF_050482105.1. GTDB lineage: Bacteria > Bacillota > Bacilli > Paenibacillales > Paenibacillaceae > Paenibacillus > Paenibacillus jamilae_B. The sequence continues at coordinate 64,559 of NZ_JBCNHI010000018.1, forward strand.
TGACCGACCGTTCCCAAAATACTTGCAAGCGGATCGAGAATCGCATTAACCACAATGCCGGTAATCGCAATAGGAATGGCGACAACTGCACTTCCGAACAAGCTTCCCAAAACTGGAATCCCCATGAATGCAAAAGAGGGCTGGGTTGAATTCAATGCAAACATGGAGGATTCCGTCAGACCTTTTTTGGCGATTAAGCGATATACGACGAGCAATACGATATAAAAACCGATTATGCCAAGCATCAAAGCAACAAGAAAGGGCCACTTTTGGATTAACGTTTCTCTTGGTGTCGTCGTAATACCAATAAACAAGTGTGCAGGTAAAGCAAATTTGGTTACCAATGTATTTAATCCCTTAGAAGAAGCTGGGTTAAAGGCCTTGAATAAACCTGCGAAATAACCAATTAAAATGACAAAGAAAATAGGAATTAAGATAATAAAGATATGACCTGTAGCCATGATGTCGCCTCCAATTAAAGATGTCCGCCAAAAATGGCGGACATCAGTTAAATAATCACTATGTTAACAGTAAGTGTGATCGTGATGTTGTTCGCTATTTTTAAACCAGAACGGCTTCCTGTCCATACTGTTTGATGGGCTTGTATTTGCATTCCCACATTGCATCCCGAACCGCTTGTACGATATCTTCTGGCAGATGACGCGCCACTCCATCTTGAACTGCTGCCTTGGCGACTGCCACTGCTACAGCTTCAGATACCTCACGTAGTTCGTTGATTTTCGGCAGCAGGGAAGCACCAGGCTGTGACAAATCAACCATTTGCGCTACTGCATGGGCAGCTGCTGCAAACATGCTATCTGTTATAATTTTGGATTTTACTACGATTGCTCCAAGACCAAGCCCTGGGAATACGAAGGCATTGTTAGATTGCCCAATTTCAAACTTAATATTGTTGTAGATTACTGGCTCAAAAGGACTTCCTGTTGCGATAAGGGCTTTTCCTTCCGTCCAGTGGATCAGATCTTGAGGAGTCGCCTCCGCCAGTGGAGTGGGATTGGACATAGGCATAATAATCGGGCGTTCAGTATGCTTAGCCATCTCTTTAACAATTTCCTCGCTAAATGCTCCTGCTACTCCGGATGTTCCGATCATAATCGTCGGTTTCACACGGCGAATGACTTCAAGCAGAGGGATTTTGCCATCTTCAGCATGCTCCCAGTCACGACACTCGGCAGCATCACGTACATAAGGGACTTGGAATGGCAAAAGTCCTTCCGTTTCATTGGTAAGCAGGCCACGGTAATCATAAGCCCAGAAGTTACGTCTTGCTTCAGTTTCTGACAATCCTTCCAGCATCATAGCCGCACTAATTTGGTCTGCATTACCGATGCCGGCAGCTCCAGGACCAAATACTAGAACACGGTGCTTGCTCAGAGGGATTCCGGACAATTGGACACCAGACATCACGCCAGCGAGCGTAACCGCACCAGTACCTTGAATATCATCATTAAACGTTAAAATATTATTTCCGTACTTATTAATAATATTCCGCGCATTGACGTTACCCAGATCTTCCCAGTGCAGCAGTGCGTTCGGGAAAGAAGAAAGTGCAGCTTTCACGTAAGTGTCAATAAATTGATCATATTGTTCTCCACGTACACGTTTGTGGCGATTTCCCATGTATAATGGATCTTCTAACAGCTTTTCGTTGTTTGTACCTGCATCAAGCACTACTGCTAGCACCCGGCTAGGATCAATACCAGCAGCGGCTGTATAGACAGCAAGCTTACCAATAGAGATGTTAATACCGCCAACTCCCCAGTCCCCAATACCCAAAATACTTTCGGAATCTGTGGCTACGATCAGGTCGATATCATCAGGGCCCAAGTTCAAATTTTTAAAAGCTTCTTGGATGCCAGCAAGATTATCAATAGATAGATACATACCGCCTGGTTTATGATATTCATGACTGTATTCCTGAATAGCCTGACCGACTGTAGGAGTATAAACAATCGGAAGCATCTCGCTTAGGTGCTCGGAAAGCAAACGATAATAAAGGACAGTATTCCGATTAAAAAGATCATTTAATGCAACGTTTTTACGTAAATTATCCGGTTGACTTTGAAATTGCTCGTATACCCGTTGAACCTGTTCCTCAATAGTTAATATGGTAGGAGGAAGGAGACCATCAAGTCCGAGCTGTTGACGTTCTTCCAGCGAAAAAGCCACTCCTTTGTTCAGCAGTGGGTTAGCAAGAAGATCCTTTCCGGTTAATTTGGTTTCAATAGTTCCGTTTTCCGTAACATGAAAAGCACGCATTTCCAATTCCTTCTTTCTAAAAAAATACATTTGGTTAATCCTTGAACAATTCGTGAACAAGTATACGCCTTATTTTAAACCAAGTGAACAAGTATGTTGTGTGAAAAATGGTTATATAAGTGTTTACATAAGAAAAAATATGAAAATGAAAGCGATTTTCAATGATTTTCACCTGAAAAATTCATTAAATTTTCATAATGTTTTCGGTAAATATTCATTAGATGTGACTTTTTTTATAGATTTCATAATGCATTAAATATGTTTAGTGTAATAGCTTAACTTCATTTCTATAAATGAAGTTAAGCTATTATTATTGAGTATAAGCGATAAGTGAGGCTTAAAATCCAAACGTTTGGTGACTGTCTATATAGTAGACATCAGATCTTAATTTCTCCCATTCGGTTGATGGCTTCATCAGCAATTGGAGCAGAGCGCCGCATCCAGCTGTTACGCCATTTTAACTGCATGATGATGACGAGGATAAAGGCACAGAATGTGATTAGACTTAGACAGAGGAAACCGGGCATGTAAGAACCTGTTAATTTGTACAGATGGCCCAGAATTAGAGGAAGAAAGTACCCGCCTATGCCGCCAGCAGCACCGACGATGCCAGTCATGAGCCCGATTTCGTTGCCAAATCGCTGCGGCACGAGCTGGAATACGGAGCCGTTGCCAGCACCAAGGCACATCATACCTACAAACAGCAGGACTACGACCATGGCAAGTGGTGGTAAAAATGCAATGCTGGCGAGCATAGCCCCGGCTCCGGCATACAAGTACATTAACATACGCGAACCACCAATCCGGTCGGACAAAAAGCCGCCTACAGGACGAAAGAAGCTACCGGCAATGACACAAACGGTCGCAAAATCAGCCGCGTGTACGGCGGAGAGCCCGTATTGGGTATTGAAGAAAATGGTCAAATAATTGGATAGACCAACGAACCCGCCGAACGTCACGCAATAAAAGGCACAGAACACCCAGGCATCCTTTTGTTTGAGCACTGAAGCATATTGTGACAGACTTTTTGGTGCCGGGCGATGAGGGCTGTTGCGGGCAAACATACTGAACAGAACAAAGACGATGGAAATCGGGATAATGGCTAATCCAAAAACGACTTCCCAGCTGCCAAAATGTTGGGCAATGCGGTTGGCGAACAAGGTTGCGAGGACGGTTCCGCTGTTACCAGCACCAGCAATTCCCATGGCTAGACCTTGATGCTCTTTGGGGTACCATTGGCCAGCCAATGGTAGTGCAGCTGCAAATGAGGCTCCAGCCACGCCCAGAAGCAGAGCGACAGCGTACAACTGCTCCAGCGAATCAACCCACAGCCAGCCAAGCAGGAGAGGAATGATCGTGACAAGCATACCGATCTGTCCCGTGAGCTTTGGACCGATATAATCTGACATGAATCCAAGCACGAGCCGTAGCAGGGAACCACTAAGTATCGGGAGAGCGACCAGGTTGGCTTTTTGTACAGGGTCCATTGGATAATCATGTGCAATGACAACGACCAACGGTCCGATCATACCCCATATCATAAAGCTAATATCAAAATACAGAAAGGAGCCAAATAGGGTAGGCTTGTGTCCGCTGTGCCAGAAACTTTTTTTCTTCATTCTTGATCTCTCCTCTTCTTATTGTGGTTTGTAGAGCTCAGACTTCACACCTCAGACTCTGTTAAACATAAAAAAGCCGCAAATCGTCCCGTCATAGATATCCAGGAACGTTTTGCGGCTTCATTGCCGTGTTTGACACACCTCATTGTGTATCGCTTGGTATGAACACTTTGTAGTGATTTTAATTCAAATTATAAAAAGACATTCTAATTGTGTCAATATACATAACATTAAAATTATAATGAATTAGAAAATTAGATTAAAATACAGAATGTATGTATTGAATGTTGACATAATACTCACAATTCAGTAATCTTAAGTGCATATCGGCACAACGATGTGTCGGCATTTGCGGCAACGATGCCCTTTTCCATTGAATGGAGAAGGGCTTTTTCTGTCTTATTTTAGTTCGGAGAATGGGGCTGGATTCATTATGATACAAAGACTGGTCGTCATCGGTAATGGTATGGCAGGCATCAAATGTGTGGAGGAGATTCTCAGTCTGGAGCCTGAACGATTCCAAATCACAATATTCGGTGCAGAACCGAGGCCCGGGTACAACCGTGTTCTCTTGTCCAAAATGCTTCAGGAGGAGAGCTCATTTGAACATATCGTCACTCACAGCTGGGACTGGTATGAAGAAAATGGGGTGAAGTTGCAAGCTGGTGAACGCGTGTGTCGTATTGATGTGGCAACCGGTATGGTGGAAACGGAATCCGGCATTCGTGAGCCCTATGACATTCTTATACTGGCAACTGGCTCATTACCCTTCATACCTCCCATTTCTGGAGCCCGAAAAGAGGGAGTAATCGCTTTTCGTGATGTGGATGACTGTGAAACCATGGCGAGGTATGCCAAAACGTACGGCAAGGCTACCGTTATCGGAGGAGGGCTATTAGGGCTTGAGGCTGCTCAAGGCTTGCTGAATCTAGGGATGGAAACGGATGTTGTTCATAATGCGCAGTATCTGATGAATCGTCAGCTTGACCGTACTGCGGCTGTACTTTTACAACGGAGGTTGGAGCAACAGGGCATGCGTTTTCATTTGGCGAAGAATACAGTCAACATTATAGGCCGTAACCGAGCACAAGGTTTGATGTTTGCGGACGGGAACAGATTGGAAACAGATTTGGTTGTGCTGGCGGTTGGTATTCGGCCCAATATCGGATTGGCTCAGGACATTGGTCTGACAGTGAACCGTGCTATTGCCGTGGACGATTATATGCGCACGAGTATTCCCGGTATTTATGCAGTCGGCGAATGTGCTGAGCACCGCGGGATTTCATACGGGCTGGTGGCTCCGCTATATGAGCAGGCCAAAGTGCTGGCAAAGGTGATTTGTGGTCGTGAAACGGCTCCCTATAAAGGGACGGTCCCGTATGCACAGCTCAAGGTGGCGGGGATTCATGTGTTTTCTGCTGGCGACATTCGTGAAGAGGGAAACGACATCGCGATCATGGAGTATAACGGTATGCAGCAAATTTACAAAAAAGTGATGATGCGCGCCGGCGCTATCACTGGAGCTATTTTGTTCGGTGATACGGCAGAAAGCACCTCGCTGCTTGGTATGGTACAGCGCGGCGCGCCAGTTACTGAACTTGTACCTCAGGATCACAGCAAAAGCAGAGCAGAGGATGCAGCGGAAGCACTGCCTGAAGGAGAGATGGTATGTGCGTGCAACGGTGTGAGCAAGGGGGATATTTTGCGAGCGATCGCCACAGATAAGCTGAAAACGGTCGACGAGGTGAAGAGCCGAACCAAAGCATCCAGCTCCTGTGGAGGCTGCCGACCTCTAGTGGCCGCACTCGTCAAAAATGGGTTGTCCCAAGTGACAGCCTCCAAGCCTGTGGTTACTTCGACTGCCCAGGAAGTTGTTCCTGTGTGTAGTTGTACGCATTACGATCATGATTCGTTAAAGATAGCGATGGTGGATGAAGTCTGTCGAACTTTGGAGGAGGTGGTGTCCCGTCTTGGTTGGACCAGACAGCGGGGGTGTAAATTATGTCGTCCGGCTGTACTTTATTATTTGGAATCTCTAGGGTTACAGGGCAGATCAGCGCCAAAACAACTGAGCGCAGGCGATGCGATTCAGTCCACCGCGCTATACGAAGGGGTAGCGGGTTCTGTTGGCCTGAGTTTTACAAATTTGAATGCTGAACGTCATGATTTTGTTGATCCAGCCCCACTGGATCAGGCATTTGGTGGAGTGATCTGGCTAAGAGAGCAGCTGGCGGCGGTATGGGGAAGCCTTTCATTACCGTCACGGGTTACGGTTGCTGTTAGCCCGGGGGCGGAGTATCCCGGTGGCGTGCTTGTCCATGACATTGGAATCTCTCGATCACCAGCAGGCTGGGAAATTTATGTCGGTGGACATGCGGAGCATCCGGTTCGCCAGGGTTTACTGCTTGGATTAGAGGAGAATCCGGTAGAAGTGGTGTTAATGGCTGTAACCTGCTTGCAAATATACAGGCATAGTGCTCGGTATGGGGAGAAGATATGGGAATGGATTGAGCGGACTGGCATTCTAGCGCTGCGGGAAAGTGTACTGGATGCTGCTTTGCGAAAAGAGCTGACGAGTAGCCTGCGATCCACAATGCTGACAGGTTAACGGAGTGGGTAGGGATTGTAGCGAAAGATTCGTATGCGAAGAAAATGACATTGAACATTGCGCCGTAGGGAGAGGGGAAGGTGGCTTTTATGTGTCAGTCAGGAGATAGCAAGCTGAAAGCCGGTCAATACGTTGCCCCTATAGTGGAGACGCAGTGTCCATTTTGCAGCGTGCAATGTAAGATGACCGTTAGTTCGGAAACGGAGGCACTCGCAGGTATCGTTCGAACGGTGTATAAAGCGAAAGGAAAACCCAATGCAGCCTCGCAAGGAAGGTTGTGCATCAAGGGTATGAATGCGCATCAGCATGCAACTCATGCAGAAAGGCTGACACAGCCTCTCATACGCAAAGAGGGCAGGCTTGTGCCCGTCCAATGGGGAGAAGCACTGAATGCTGTAGCTAGCAGTTTCTCTTTGCTGTTGTCCACGCAGGGGCCTGACGGAATCGGCATTTACGGCGGAGGATCGCTATCGAACGAAACGGCATATTTACTTGGGAAATTTGCCAGAGTGGCGATAGGTACGCGCTATATTGACTATAACGGGCGCTTTTGCATGTCGGCAGCAGCATCTGCTGGCAGCAAAGTGTTTGGCATGGATCGCGGACTGACCTGCAGGCTGGCTGATATTCCGTTAGCTCGTTGCATAGTGCTTGCAGGCACGAATATCGCTGAATGTCAGCCGACGTTGATGCCTTATTTTCATCAGGCGAAGGAAAATGGCGCATTTGTCATCGTAATTGACCCACGCGCGACACCTACAGCGTCAATCGCTGATTTGCATTTGCAAATCAGACCGGGTACAGATGCTGTGCTGGCCAATGCCATGCTAAAGGTCATTGTGGATGAGGGCTTGGTAAATGAAGACTTTATCCACCAGCGGACCAATGGTTTTGATCAGCTGTTAACTTATTTGAATGAGGTGGACCTGAACGAATCGGCCGCGCTGTGCGGAATTGAAGCACAAATGATCCGGCAAGCAGCACGTGCCTTTGGCAGTGTGGAGACAGGCATCGTTTTTACGGCCAGGGGTGTCGAGCAGCAGATCGATGGACATATGGCGGTACGAGCATTTCTTAATCTCGTGCTAGCCACCGGAAAGATTGGAAGAGAAGGGTGTGGGTATGGGGCCATCACAGGTCAAGGAAACGGGCAAGGGGGGCGAGAGCATGGCCAAAAGGCTGATCAGCTTCCTGGCTACAGATCGATTGAGAATGAAGAAGACCGAGCTTATGTTGCGTCCGTATGGGGCGTTGAACCAAGCAGTTTGCCGGGAAAAGGAGTATCGGCCTATGAAATGATGGAGCTGGCTCATCGGAGAGAAATTCAAGCTCTGTTCGTGATGGGCTCTAATCCTGTTGTATCTAATCCGAATGCCCGGTTGGTCGAGGATGCGCTGAAAGAGCTGAATTTGCTGGTTGTGGCGGATATGTTTCTCACTGAAACAGCGCGGATGGCCGACGTTGTTTTGCCTGTGACGTCCTATTTGGAGAATACGGGGACAATGACTAATCTGGAAGGCCGCGTTTTGCTGCGGGAAGCGGTGCGCCTAGCACCGGGCGAAGCTAGAGATGATTGGAGCATTTTATGCCAGATAGCTGCAAGACTGAATAAGGGTAGCTACTTCGTGTATAAGGATGCAGAGGCTATCTTTGAAGAACTGCGCCTCGCTAGTCGGGGTGGTCTTGCTGATTATTACGGGATCACTTACGACAGGCTGCGTCGTGAGGAAGGGTTATATTGGCCATGCCCATCTACGGATAAAGCTGGTACGGATATGATATTTCGGGAAAGCTTTGCTCTTTCCGACCGCAGGGCTGTTTTTACAGTGGTTGAAAGCTGTGGAGCAGGAGAGGGAATATCCGAGGAATACCCGCTTACTTTGACGAATGGCCGCGTGCTGGCTCACTATTTGACTGGTGCGCAAACACGCAGAAGTCCTTCGCTGGCTGCGCGTGAGATTGAGAATTATGTAGAAATTCATCCGCGTACAGCGCGGCGCTGGTATATCAGGGACGGGGAGTGGGTAGAAATAACATCCCAGCGCGGGAGCTTTACTGTTCGTAGCCGCATCAAGCCACATATTCGCGAAGACACTCTTTTCGTACCGATGCATTGGGGCGGGGCTCAAAATGTAAATCGGGCGACCCGCCCCGATCTTGATCCGTTCTGCCGGATGCCTGGCTTCAAAACGGCTGCTGTACGCATTCGTCCCCTTCGCCTAGCTGTATCTGTAACGAGTGAACTTGACGGGGAAGGGCCTCAAATCTAGGGTGCGACTGTATGAAGCTGATTTTATGAATGCGAACGGGTTTCGGATGTACCGACTCCCGTGTTTATTTCTTTACTCAGCATAGCTTTACGCCAGCGGCAATACAAATTCCAGGCGTTCCTGTTTTCTAGCAGTGGTTTACAGGTGTACAGACCTTCCTCAATGGAATCGACTCGCCCTGCAACGAACAGTCGGACCGCTCCGTTGAGCAACACTTGGTTCAAGAAGGCTATAGGAGCTGTGCCTTGCAGCACTTGCTCTGATATACGCAGCTGTTCAGCGGGGGTCCAATTATGTTCCGGTACCACCGAATCCAGCCCGTACATTTCGGGATCTATAACCTGGAGCGACACCTCGCCGTCAGCAAACAGGTACGTTCGGGTCGGTCGATCGATGAACAGATCCTCCGATCCTTCGCTCCCCTGAACGATCAAAGCCCTGCGGTAATTCAGATTTTGCATGACTTTCGCCGTCTTGTCGAACACGGTGTTGTGGAAAACACCAAATACAATGTACGGGGAAGCGCCGTAATCGATCAGTTTCTCGGTTGTATTCAGTACTGTACGAAGGCCCAACTCTTCGCGAATAGGCCGCAGATCCCGCAGGGGCGTGCACCATTGCTCGGAAACGACGAAAAGCACGCCTGTTTGCCTTGCAGCATGAATCGCAGTCTCGTAGGTTATATTCGCAGACGCTGCCCCCATCTCTTGCAACAATAAGGGGAGTGTAACTCCCCATTTAGGAGGGAGAGGTGTGCTGCCGTGCATCGTTACAGGTATTCCGTATGAGGCAAGTAGAAAGGCGGTGGCGAAGGTGGCAATAAATGATGACTTCCTACCGTCGTACGGACCGGCGAAATCAATACCTTCCTGCATGGGAAAGCGATGAGAATATTTACGACAGACGTTAACGAATGCTTCCAGCTCGGCAACACTCTCCATTTTGATGCGTTCCGCAGTAAAGAAAGCTCCGATTTGAGCAGGGGTTGCTGAGCGGGTCATAATTAGTTCAGCAGCGGCTTCGGCTTCGGCATAATTCAGATCACGGGCGCCTCTTTTGCCGCGCCCAACTTCTTTTAATAGTTCAATCATATTCATGTTCAGGCCCCTTTCAGATTTATGCTTTTAGCATTTGGTGTGCTTTCACAATGGAGATGGCCACATCAACGATTCGTTTGCGCTCATTCATCGCTTTTTTACGCAGCAGATCATAAGCCGCCGCTTCCTGAATGCCGTTTACTTCGCCAAGGATCCCCTTCGCCATATCAATCCATTTGCGTTCTTCCAGCCGAGCGGTCAGTTGTTTGCGTTCACTTTGCCAGTGCTGGCGTTCAAAAAAGCGTTTGGCGCTAAAATGAAGAGCCCAATTCAGCTCATGAGCTGCCATGGTAGGGATTAAAATGCCGTCGACAGTAATGTCTGCTTCGCAAGCCTCCGTCGATGTCTGCGCTGATATCGCGCTACACCACCATAGCAACGGAATTGCTTTGGTTTGCTCCAATCTACTAGTCCACAGCCTGATTGTGCCGACCGGTATGTTCAGTACCGCCGCATCAGCATCATCGATGAGCTGTTTGATTTCAGATTCATTGCGGCAGGGCAAAGGCAGATATCCGTTGGACTCTAAAAGGTGCTCAGGTCCAGTCTGACATGAGGGAATGGCGTCTGTCTGCTTGGATGCAGGATTAGCATGTGAGTGAATTACCAACAAGGAACGCAAGCGGGCTCCTCCTCTCTTTAACATGAAGGATAATTAGCAATGGGGATTATAATGCTTGATAAGAAATGTGACATACAACTTTGTGTGATTGTTGTTCTTTTCCATCATCATGAGGTAGAAACAGACTTTTAAACCATTTTGGCGTGTTTTGAACTGAAAATCAATCTTAATTTTGTAGCGGAGTGATGTTTTATACGTCATAAATATGTAACTTAGTGATAAAATATAATTTTTACGAATTAATACGTAAGGAATATTGACATGTAATTTGAATCGTTATATATTGGCTACAGTACTTTTAAATTCATACTCGGATGGATACAACGGCGTATTCGATGAACCGGCAATGAAGCCTGTTTTTACATGTGAGGGATGTTTTGCATTCCTGTATGTAGAGCAGGCTTTTTATGTTTTAAGGATCAATATGGGAGAGGGAGTGACCTAATGAACTACATTCAAAAATTAGTGCTGGTCGGCAACGGCATGGCGGGGATACGCACTCTCGAACATCTGCTAAAGATTGCGCCAGGTGCTTATGAGATTACGGTATTCGGGGCCGAGCCCCATCCAAACTATAATCGGATCATGCTGTCCTCTGTTTTGGCCGGAGGAGCTGGTCTGCAGGATATTATCATCAACGATTGGAGTTGGTATGAAGACAATAATATCCGATTATATACTGATGATCCTGTCACAGCGATCGATACGAAGAAGCAGCAGGTGACCTCACGTTCAGGTGTATGTGTCTCTTATGATTTATTATTGTTGGCAACAGGTTCCAAAGCCTTCATCTTGCCGCTTCCAGGAGCTGACAAGGATGGTGTGATCGGGTTCCGGGATATTCGTGACTGCAAGACGATGATGGAGACGGCGAAGACACACAAAAAAGCAGCTGTGATCGGCGGCGGATTGCTTGGGCTTGAGGCAGCCAGGGGGCTGCTCAATTTGGGGATGGATGTTACCGTGATTCATATTAACGACTATATTATGGATCGGCAGCTGGATGAGACTGCTTCCCTTATGTTACGGCGCGAGCTGGAGGAACAGGGAATGACTTTTCTGGTCAATAAGCGGACGGCGGCTATCACCGGGCGTCGCCGCGTAGAAGGATTGAAATTTGCTGACGGCAGTGAGCTGGAGGCGGATTTGATCGTTATGGCAGTAGGTATCAAACCAGATATTGAACTAGCGATGTCGGCTGGGATTCCCGTAAACCGTGGCATCATCGTAAATGATCACATGGAAACGAATATTCCCGGCATATATGCCGTTGGAGAATGTGCAGAACACCGGGGAATCACATACGGACTGGTTGCCCCATTATATGAGCAGGGTGGTGTACTGGCCCAGCGACTTGCGGGAATAGAGACTCCCGGCTATAGTGGTTCCGTTACCTCGACAAGATTGAAGGTATCGGGCGTCGATGTGTTTTCAGCAGGGAATTACAAGGATGAGCCGGGAACACGATCTCTGCGATATCAGGATGATATTAGTGGTGTCTACAAAAAAATCGTCATCAAGGAAGAAAAATTGATAGGAGCTGTCCTGTTTGGCAATACGTCAGACGGAGCCATGTTGTTTTCTCTGATCAAAAGTGGCGAGTCGGTGATTGGTCGAGAGAAAGAACTGTTGCTGGGATACAGCCCTGGTCAACCGGAAGGTAGCGGCGCCATGACGCTGGAACAGATGCCTGAAGACGAAATTGTATGCGGCTGTAACGGTGTTACCAAGCATGACATCAGAGAGGCGATTGCGGCTGGATGTGGGAGTCTCGGGGAGATTAAGGCCTGTACGAAAGCATCGGCATCATGCGGCGGCTGCAAGCCAGTAGTGGAAGGGCTCTTACAACTGTATGCAGGCGCAGAAACCAGGGAAGGGATTAAAGAGGGGATATGTGGTTGTACGACACTTGATCGGGAAGCCATTATTGATGGGATCCGCGACATGGGGTTGAAGAGCGTCAAAGAAGTGATGAACGTGCTAGACTGGAACGAACCTGAAGGATGTACCAAATGCCGCCCGGCCCTCAATTATTATCTGGGTATGTTGTGGCCACAGGATTATGAGGATGAAAAGGAATCCAGATTCACGAATGAAAGGTACCATGCCAATATCCAGAAAGACGGTACCTACTCTGTGGTGCCCCGCATTTATGGAGGCGTTACTTCACCTGCCGACCTGAAGAAGATTGCTGCTGTCGCGGAAAAATACAACGTGCCTCTGGTTAAATTTACAGGTGGCCAACGTCTTGATCTGCTTGGTGTAAGAAAGGAAGATTTACCGGGAATCTGGTCTGAGTTGGATATGCCGTCAGGATATGCATATGGAAAGACGCTGCGAACGGTCAAGACGTGTGTTGGCAACACTTTTTGCCGCTTCGGCACTCAGGATGCTATGGGCATGGGTATCCGGTTGGAAAAGGCATTCGAACGTCTGAATGCGCCATCCAAAGTCAAATTGGCTGTGTCGGGTTGTCCGCGTAACTGTGCAGAAGCGACGATCAAGGATTTGGGTGTTGTCGCTATCGATGGTGGCTGGGGGATCTACATTGGTGGTAACGGTGGTATTAAGGTGCGGACGGCAGAATTGCTTTGTACCGTTAAAACTGAGGACGAAGTGATGGAATGGACTGGCGCCTATCTGCAGTATTACCGTGAGCAGGCGAATTGGAACGAACGCACAGCTCATTGGGTGGATCGGGTAGGCGTGGACTCGATCAAACAGGTACTAGCAGATGCGGAGACGAGGCGGCAACTGGTAACCAGAATTGAGGAGACGCTAAGCACAACGACTGATCCGTGGCACGAAATCATTCATAACGAAGAGCTGCGCAAAAATTTTGTGCAGCTGCCAGAGCTTAATGCAGCAATGGAATAGGGGGCGGACCAAATGGAGAGCAATACGACAACCAGTAGAATCAGGATAGCAGACCTGAACGAAATTGACCGACGTGGAGCAAGGACCGTTCGCATTCATAACACAGAGATAGCCATATTCCGTCTAAGTGACGGCAGTGTGCGTGCGCTTGAGAATCGTTGTCCACACAAAGGGGGACGGCTATCCGAAGGGATGATATGCGGATCGGTGGTCCATTGTCCGCTTCATGATTGGAGAGTCGACCTGCCCACCGGCCAGGTGCGAGAGCCGGATACAGGATGTGTGACCACTTACCCGACGGAGATTGACAGTGAGAGTGGAGCTGTTTATATCGTAATCTAGGGGGCATTGGGTTTATTGTGCTTGGGGTGCTGGGCTTAGTTGTTCTTCTATATAATAGAAGAGATACGTATTGCCTATTGATTTTGCTGTAATTCAATCTGACTGAAAAAAAGAGATATTGCTGCTTAAGTGTAGTGTATATAAAAAGTCAACCTTATTTCAGGTTGGCTTTTTTGTCGCTTAAATCTTGAACAAAAAACCAGTTTCTCTTCTCAGCACCATTCGCTCTATCTTTAGACAAAAAAAACCTTGAAAATCAAGGCCTCTGACGAATAGGACGGATGGGGATCGAACCCATGACCCTTACCCTTACCCTGTCAAGATACAGGCGCGAGTTTCCGATAGACTCCGATAACCTCCAATCCCTTACGGAACAAGGGTTTTGTGAAATTTTATTTTTCCCGTTGCTTCCTGTAAAAACCTCAATTTACCCCTTTTTCGGCACCAATTTCGGCACCAGTTTTATAGAACATATCTCCAAATAAATCAGCTGTTTCTTGCTGCATGCTTGGCATGATGTGAGCGTACCGATCAATCAATTTTACACTGGCCCAACCAAGGCGATCAGCAATGCGTTTATTGTTTTCTCGCGCTTTCAACAACACGACAACGTGGGTATGGCGCAGATCATGCAGTCTGATTTTTAGTACCTTTGCTTTATCTACGAGCCGTGTAAAACTACGATTTAGATTACGGGGTCAAACGGGGGTCCCTATGCTTGTGCATATTACAAGATCATTGTCTTGGTAAATACTTGGATCGCTAATTTTTTCTTCATTGCAACGTTTTTTTAATTTTCGTAATTCAGCAGCAGTGTTACTATCAATTCCGATCATTCTTGTCCCCGCATCTGTTTTTGCTCCTATTTGAAATGTTCCATCTAACAAAAGCGTTTGTACTATAGAAATGGTTCTTTTTTCAAGATCAACATCTTTCCAGCGAAGCCCCAGTATTTCGCCACGCCGCATGCCTGTGGTAAGAGCTAAGAGAAAAGCATAATAATAGCGATCTTCTTTTGAAGCATTCAAAAATTTGTGAGCCTCATCATCAGACCAATATAGCATTTCCTTTTTCTCTGCTTTTGGCCTTTTTACGGCTAGAGCGGGATTCTTAACGATCATATCGTGTGCTGCAGCCTTATTTAATGATTCATTTATAATGGAATGAACTTTTTGGATATTTTCGCCCGATAATTTACCGGACTCAAATAGTGAATTGTACAAGTTTTGTATATGCCGTGGTTTAATCTCGGCAAGTTCAAGACCACCAAGAACAGGCAGGATATGATTATTGACCAATGCGGTGTACATTTTGAGAGTTCCTGCTTTAACACTTGTGAGCTTGTCTCGGAGGTGTTCTTTCATATAGTCACGGTACAAAGTTTTGGAAGCTTCAAGATTGAGACCTCCTTTTAATTGATTTTTCAATTCCAACTCTGCCGCTTCGGCTTCTTTCTTAGTTTTAAACCCCCGCCGTTTAATTCGCTTACGGTTTTTTCCTTCCCCATCTTCAATTACAAAATACCATTTGTTCTTTTTTAAGTTGTCGTCTTTAAATGCGGTCATTCCGAAGCCTCCCGTTGATACTCTATTATGTCGTTCAAACTTACACACTCTAAAGCTGTACATATTTTGTTAAGTGTTTCAAAATCAACCCGCTTGGCTCGGTCATGATAAAGCTCTGAAACGGTATTACGAGCTAATCCAGTCATTTCAACTACATCAGAGATTTTAAGTCGTTTACGTCCCATAACCTCACTTAGTTTATTTACAATCATCTAATCACCTTCCTAATGACTATAATGATAAACAAGTGACTCTAAATAATCAATATGTTGATCATAATGAAGTGTCTTGATTTGTTGATGTCAAAAACGTACGAAAGAAATAGCGAAAAAATTCTAAGATAATAGCAATATCCTATCAGTCATTAGGTTTTCTATAGTGTATTCTTATAACATGGAAAACAAAGAGAGCAGCACCCGACACAAACACATTCCTGTTTGACGGTGGTAGGCGTAAGACGAGCGGCACCAGTTAGCCCCTTGCTATAAGACCTACAGAGAGCCGCAAAGGTAGGACAAGCGGGCATGTTGCTCTTTCTATTTTCACTACTCCACTCTTGCTAAATGTGCGTCTGACAAGCGCATTCCCCACGGTGATCCTAGCTGCTAAAGAGTGGATCAGGAGCGCAACTGGTCGCGTAAACAAGTACCGGATTCCAACAAAGCTTATATCATTACCTGTAAGCCCAGGCTGTACGTGACGCGTTCGTGCGGTCTGGCGGGGTTTCATGCAGAATGCGAGGTGCGCTACGTGGGTCAGTTCCCCACAGTCCCGGTTCAAATCCGGGCTTCTGCTAACATGGAATCAAAACCCATTTTTTTGTTGAATAATTACAATAAAAGACTTATAATGTAAATGTTCATAAATACCTGTAAAAACGTTATCGATCATGAATGCTCTAATAGATTCTATACATAATGATTTGATTGATAAAGTTGTGCAGGTACAAAAAAATTAAAAGAAAGAAGGCATCTGAATATGAAAAACATCAAAAAAGCTTCTGTAGTATCCGTTTTGTCTTTAGCTCTTGCAATTCCATTAACTGCTTCTGCCGCAGTTACTACGGATGTTGCACCAGCTACAACTGACTCAACAGCAGTTTCCCAATCTGCAAACACATCGACTGATGTGAATACACCAACACCAGGAGATCATGTTATTACTCCTCAACACCAGCAGGATAAATTCGGGAGTACTGTGAAAAGCTTACCTGGCGAAGGTAGTGCGACAGCTCCCTTTAAAGTGACTGGTGGATATGGGTATGTTAAAATTAACTTTAAGAACAATTCTAGTGATCCAGTAAAAATAATTGTGACACATAATGACACTAATAAAAATTATTATGAAGAAGTCTTGAGCGGAAAAAGTTCGGACAGTTGGAAGAGTTATCCCGGAGTTAAGCAAGGTGTGCGATCTGGTGACTATACAGTGACCTTCAGAGGTGGAAAGAATGGAGATGGAACTAAACCAGTAGATGTAACATTTAGTGGTTTTACAACAGATAATACATCTGAACTTTAATAAGCTATAAGGATACACACATAAAATACGTGAGAAGAGCCGTAGATTCATTGTACGGCTCTATTTTCATACGTGCGTATGCAGAAACCAACTCAACACAAACACAGGGCAAACCGTCATGGTCTGCCCTCTTTGCTTTACCTTAATATGATCTTATTGTAAGAAAAATTAAAAAAACATGGAATCTTTTAGTAGTCCGAGGTGGTAGTTAAATATACAAATATAGGAGGAATAAGCTTTGAAGAAAAAACATTTTATTGCACCAGCCTTGGCACTAGGTCTAATTGGGGGAGCTATTGCCGTACCCAATGCGATTTTTGCAGATTCAAATGCTGTAACTGATTCTACACCAGCTACAACTGGCTCAACAGCAGTTTCCCAGTCTGCAAACACATTGACCGATGTGAATACACCAAAAGCGGGAGATCATGTTATTACTCCTTATGCTACCAAATCGGTGGTTGATAGAACTCTCCGCAACACAGAACTTACAGAGAGTTTCGATATACCTGCAGGTTATGGCTATGTTAAAGTATGGATACGTAATGACGGTAAGCAGCCAATTAAATTTTCGGTGAACAGAGGCTCAGAAACAGGTTCACAAATGATGTCTGGAACTGTAGAACCTGGTCGCACTTACAGTGAAATTAGTTCAAGCGCTTGGCCTGGTGCTAATAAGTATTATGTATCTCTTTCCTCGGGTAAAGCATATATGGAGGGCGAGATGTCAGTTCGTATAGGCTCTTCACGAGGGGAACTGTAATAATCAAATTATTGTTATTTAAATGCAGTAAGGAGGTCTGCCAACGTGCCGGCCTTTTTAGTATCTTCAATATCACTAGTATGCACGGTTAGCTTAATGGTAGAGCATAGGCGGGCCCGAGTAAAACAGACCTAAAGGCGTGGGTTCGATTCCCACACCGTGCACCTAAATAAATGGATCAATGAGAGTGGCGTATATGCGCTGCTCTTTTTGTTTTCACAATAATAGAAAAGGAAGTGTTTTGTAATGAGTACAGAGGCAAGCGCAGTACGTAACGGCGGATTTGGGTATCTTGGTTCGGATAATATCTTTAAGGTGGTAAATACCGAGGCTGAGGCTCGTAAGTATAGCCCTACTGGTAGAGTAATAAGCTTTGCAGGTCCACACGCATATGGTAACCCTGTTGTCCCTACAGGCACGGAAGAATACGACCAACTGGCTATCAAGCTGCATGCAGATGGTAGTCTGACCGAGAGCGAAGGGTTCACTATCCCGTCTCATATCGCTAAGGTAGTCAAAGAGCTGCAGTAGTGATGTGAAAAGCGAAGGAGTGAAATAGTTTTATTCTCGACCTAATAGCTCAAAAAAGTTAGAATCTTGGTGATAAATAAATTACATCAAGGGGATGTCTTCATGTTTATTAGGCAACGAGATATTTTAACTCCCGAAGAAGTGCTATCAATTGATAAAGAAATATTAGACCCATTATGTGAAAAGACGTGGTTTGATTATAAGCCCGGTGATCAGTTTTTCATTATAGAACAACCAGAAACTCCATACGTGATTGAGAGCACCATGCTTGATGAAGATTATCACTACATTCTTATATATGGGAATGGGCAAAAAATCATCTATTCAGATGCATATCCGCTCTTTACAACCGGAATGTTGATTGAGTGTTTGTCTCTCCATCATGCTTTTATTCTTCATTCATTTGGTAACGGATGGATTGTTTTGTGGGACAGCATGATTTCCATTGAAAGCGAAAAAGGCGAGCTGCTAGTATCGTTCCTGTGGAGAGCTTTAATAGAGATTGAGAAGTCGGGGACGTTTTTTTGGTAGTCAAATAGTTGCAATAGTGTTTATCCCCGGATCAGCTCCGGGGACTTTAGTAGGCCATGTTCCTTGGTGGCGAAAGGCTTCAAAACCATTTGTGGCAGGTTCGATCCCTGCGCCTACTGATATAAGCGGACATGTAAATCATTTACTGTATACTATGCATAATCGCACCTACCATAATGAACGCAATACCAACAACAAGCGCTTTTACTAAAATCGGATAAATAACCCTGTCGTAGAATGCTTCCAATACGTCAAAAATGGAATCTACAAGCCTTTCCATACATCACACCTCCTTTCGAACTAATACTTTCGGCGCATAAAAAAGAATATCCTTCCTATGTGTCGAATTGTTGTGTCGAAGGAGATGATAGAATGTTAACAAAATCAGAACGAGTTATACTTTTAAATCAATTCGAATATTAAAGGAATTGAATCCGTCTGACCGAGATTATTACGATCCGAAAATAGAAATTTTAGAAAACGGATATACCCCTTACTATGATGAAATACTTGGTATGGTTCAAGAAGATTTGCCCGAACATGTTAGTAATGAAGTTTTCAGCATTCTCAACCTATATCGGGCTATTCATTCTTCTTACTCCGAACTAGACGATGTTGAAAAATCTGACTTCAAAGAAACGGACATTCGATTTAAGGGGTTTGACATGAATGAGGAGTATGATCATTATTCATTTGCAAAGTATGTAGTAGAGGGGTACCTCATCTATCAGGATTTACAAAATAAGTCCGGATATAATACTCACCGCAATACTCTTTATAAGTATGGTCAGATGCTTCAGGTATGGAATGAGTTGGACAAAAAAACCAATTTATCAAAAGATGAGATCAAGCGGATTTTGTCACAATAATTTTAAGCACCCTAACCGGTGCTTTTTTCTTTGCCCTTATTCCATAAGGAAGGAGGTGTTAACAATAGAAGAGAGCATTTTAATTTACATTGGCCCGCCGATCCCATCGCGCGGGTTATTTCAGTTTGGCAGTTTTGTCGGAGATATACCGGAGTTTCTTGAACCACTCATGCAAGTGGAAGAGATCCGGGAGTTGGTAGTTGATGTGAATCACTTGGTTGAAGCCAAGAAGGAAATGAGCATTATCGGTACTGAAAAGAACAAAGCATTTCAGTATCTCTCGAACCCAAACAATATAGAAGCGGAGTTGAGCAAATTGGATTATAAAAGCTTTTTAGGGAAGGGCCCAAATGACACACTCGATTTGATAGACTTACTCCAGCAGCAGGTAAAGGAATTACAGGAAGGCAACAAGGCTGCTTGTGAGTCACGCGAGGCGGCAGTCAGAAGCATGCGTGAAACCTGTGTAACCAGCAATCAGCATTATGCCAAGGTTGTCGATTTAGTGGACCAGTTGGCAGAGAAGGACCGGACAATAGCTGCGCTTGAACTCGAATCAAAAGGTCATAAGGCACTTAAAGGGTATGCAAAAATTCTATTATCTTTCATAAAACCTGACGGCACACCTGTAGATAGCTATAGCTTCCGAGAAATTGCCAAGGAACTGCGAACTACGGTTACAGCATTAGGGGAGTAACCACCATATTAGGGAGGTAAACGGAATGGTCAAACGTCAGTACCGCACAGGCGGTCAGGTGCAGAAGCGCCAACGCAGTATGGGTCCAAAATTGCCGGGCTCGACTGCTTGGGATATTCCAACTCCTGTGCCGGACTTACTGCTAGATAGCCTGAGTGATCCTATTCCTAAAAATACTGTCAAAGAAATTCACAGATTAGCCAAGGCGGGTGTATCTCGTTCAGATATCGCAAAGCAGGTCGGAGTCTCCAAAATGCGAGTGATTCACGAGCTGTCCAAAAAATATAAAAATAAATTCGCTCCTAAAGATCAGCGGAAGGAGTGACCGTCAAATATGTGGTTTAAGATCTTGCTGGGCTCAATTCTAGTAATCTCTTTCCTTTGTATCTTTGCTGATAGAGAACAAAATAAGGGATTTATCAGTGACATGTTCTATATATGTATTGCTTCTATCATTGCACTGTCGATACTAACTGTTTTTCAATAAATCAACTGAGAGGGGTAACCACCCATGAACGTAACTATTAAAGCTCATTTCAATAAACAGACAAAAGACTCCAAAAAGGAGCTTGTGCAGTTCTATGTAAAAGGAGAGGACGAGCGGCGCCCAGAGCTTAACCAGATGACTCGCGAGGTTGTCGTACTGTCGATTAAGGGACTGGATAAGGTGGAGTTAACAGCAGAATTCAAAAAGTCTGCGAAGGATGCTAAAAAGACGGTTTTAGAATTTGAAGTTAAAGGTGACTCTTCTGCTGCCCAAACCTTTGAATTTTACAAACTGGCTGGCACGGATTGAATTGAACATTACCGAGTCTCAAATGGACATTGACGAGTTTCAGGAGGGACAAAAGGCATATCGTGAAGGACTTAAAGGAACCATCGCCAAGGACGGTACAGTAGACGTTAATCGGGGAGACGATCCAAACCAAGCTGAATTGCCGCTGGATGATGAAGAGGCCGCAGCCGCTGAGATTGCCGCAAGTGCTGCAGGTGGAGATAACCCGGACGACGATTTGCCTTTCTAAGCAAACTGCACTTATACACTCCCCGGCTTCGGTCGGGGGATTTACTTAATACAGAATTACAGAGCATGAGGTGATTACAAGGTGGGTCAACAAAGCTTTCTTCCTGGAATTGATCAGGAGCGTACACAGTCGGAGGTAGAGGCGGCGTTCGAGAAGTACAGGCTATATAAATTCTTGACCTTTGAAGAACGGGAAGCAAAAACAACTGCAATCTGGAGTGATTCGCCAAGGAGCTTCACTGGAACTACTACTGACCAAACGGCAAGCATTGCTATTCATAATGTAGATACTCCAGCAGCTCGCCGGGAATATTGCGAAAGGATTGAACGGATCGTTCGCAGATTGCCCCGCATGGAGAAGTTTTTATATAGAAGAAAAGTATATGAACATCGAGCATGACTACATCACTCACGAGAATGTTTATTCATTTAAATTCCAGCCCCCAATAAGCTCAGGAACTTATAGCAAAATACGTTGGAAGGCATTTTACAAACTGGCGATGGATTTGAATTTAATTGTTGAAAGGACAGGGGATGATGACTACCATGGAATTCAAGAGTAAGGAAGATTATCCGTCCGTTCTTGATGCGAAGCACATACAAGCCATATTGGGGATCGGTGAAAGACAAACATACGAGTTGCTGAATTCGGATCAGTTCCATACAGTTCGTGTTGGAAGGATGATAAAAGTATCTAAGGAAGTATTCCTCAGGTGGCTTGAAGGATAAAAAAATGGTGCCGAATATGGCACCATTTTTGCTTTAGTATAATGAAGGGCACCAAACGGGCACCAAAAATGAATTTGATGTATATCTGACTGTTGAACGAAAACAAAAAAAGCCTTGATTTTCAAGGCTTTTGACGAATAGGACGGATGGGGATCGAACCCATGACCCTTACCCTGTCAAGATAATGCTCTCCCGCTGAGCTACCGTCCTGTAGTTACTAGATAATATCATGTATTAACCATATATGTAAAGTGAAAAAATAGAAATCAGCCTGTACTTCATGACTATTTATATATATAATTCAAATTTAGTGAGTTTACATTTGAAATTAAGGATAGGAGGAACAGATGATGGCCGCAGAAATTATAACTGTAACAACAGAAGAGCAACTGCAGAAGGCAATATTGATCCGTACCAAAGTGTTTGTCGAAGAGCAGAAGGTTCCTCTGGATCTTGAAATTGATCATTATGACAAGCTGGGAGATACCGCCCATCATTTGCTAATTTGTGAACATGGGGAAATGGTGGCTACTGGTCGGCTGACATATTACGATGAAGAGACAGCTAAAATGCAACGTATTGCCGTTCTCAAGGAGCATCGTGCAGCAGGTTATGGACGTGTATTACTGCTAGCACTGGAGGAACGTGCACGTGAACTTGGGCTGAGATACTCGTTGTTAGATGCTCAATGTCAAGCTGAGAAGTTTTACGAAAAGCTTGGCTATGAAACGATCTCCGATGAACCTTTTGACGATGCGGAAATACCGCATGTACGTATGCGTAAAAAGTTATAGTCGAGGCACAGGGTGTATACAAAGCTGTACAATGCGCATGCTAGTAAAAGTTCCTCCACTATACTATGGATAAGGAGCGATGCAGCATGGCTAATACAGAACGAGAACAAATTACGGCAGTACGTAAAAACGGGGATGGCGATCTTGCGTCATTTCAGACGTCTACTGGACGGATTTTGGATTATAGCCAAGCGTTGAACGAGATTGAAGCAGGTTCAATTGCAGGCGTCAACGTGTTCAAGGCCAAGGATGGAAGCAAACGAATTCGAGGGGATGCCGATGGAGATCCTTCTAATAACCTGGATCAACTGCCGTTGTTCTGACCTTGACTCGCAACATTAACGTCCAAGCTTATCATTGTATACAAAAAATATGCAGCAAGCCGCCTAGCTATCCTTTGTAGGAAAGTCGGGCGGCTTTTTGTTAATTGTTAATACTCCCTTTAGCTCGGTTACTCTGCACGTTCCAATTTTACTAGCGGATATACTCGTTGCTGCTCCAGAAAGGACATAATCCCTGCCTTATCTCTAAATTGTTCCATATCGTCACTATAGTGCATCAGATGAATTTGCTCTTGAAGAGGTGTTGGCAAGCTTAGCAGCTCATCTAACGTTGTATGGACTTCTCCGGCACCTTGTAATTGAACCTCATGTAAAATGCTCCGACATCCCCGTTCATGCACCAGATGATGAAGTAAATCGGGATCAAAAACCATGTCCGCACTATAAAAAAGACGATCATTAATGAACAAAGAGTAACTGTTTTTACCAGGAATATGCCGTGTAGGGATCAGCTCTACCTGGATACCCGGTACTAAGGTGGTGGGTACGCCAGGGGTTATGACATTTACCTCGAATACATCCTCAAGCTTGTCAATCATACCTTGCTGTGACATGCCGCCCTTGAGCGTATGCTCCCATAAAGGATGGATTAATGGTTCGGCGATATAAAGCAGAGGTTTGCGACGATGGAGGATATTCATTTGAAAACCGAATTCCTCTAGGCCTCCGACATGATCTGCGTGAATATGTGTGATTAAAATAGCGTCAATATCAGGCAAAGGGACACCCATCTGGTGTAATGCTAGAGATGCCGTTGTACCGCAATCGATCAGCAGCTTGCCTTCCCCGCTATCCAGCAGCGCGTTGTTGTTGTAATAATGCTTGGCAAAGGCGCTACCTGTACCAAGCATCTGTATCGTTAGGCCCATTATGGATTCACCCTCCAGACGATGTGTTATAAGACACTCTACAATCGTATTTTAACATCTAGGCTGCAGGAACTAAAGATTTGGCTCCTTATGTAAAAACTTTGGACAATTTGTGAAACACAGCGCAACTTGTGCGGCTGAGCTAGGTATAAATGTACGACAGATGGTTTTTAACAGATAACGATGGAGGGATATGTAGTATGAAATGGAGAAAAGTGATGGCCCTAGTGATGGCCTTTTCAATAATGGGAGGGACCGTCATTTCGGCGGAGTCCGCCAAGGACCAAGTGCAGTTGATTATTAACGGAGAAGTGTCAAAAGATGGCGCAGTTGTCATTGATGGGAAAACTTATGTGCCTATCCGTGACTTTAACGGGCTTGTAAATTTTGATCCCTCTGGTGGAAAAGTTGTCTTCGACCAGCCAAACGTGCATATGTTCCTGTTCAAGGGAGATACTGTGTTTGGTAACGTGAATAAAGGTAACAAAGTGAAGTTTAATGTTTTCAGCCAAATTGATACCCTGAAAACAGATATCTCCGGAGTGAAAGTAGCGATTACCGACCCTTCGGGCAATGTAAAGGATATTCAGTCCCAAGATATCAAAGGAGCGCAAAAGGATAACTTCTGGTTCCGTACGAACGACTTTACGTATGATTTCAAAACAGCAGGGAACTATCGAGTCGGTTTCTACATTAAAGAAAGTAAAGACGGTAGTTATACACTGGTATCCGAAAAAGTCATTACAGCGATAAATTAGGCATACCACAAATTGACCTGCACTCTTGATCATGTTACGATACGAGGGAAAATAAAACAATTTGAAGGTAGGTATTTCCATGAGTGATCACAAACATGAACACGGTGAAGCCTGCAACCACGATCATGACCACGAACATGAAGAAATGGTTCTTACGCTAACTGATGAAAATGGCAAAGATGTAGAAATGGTGCTGGTAGAGACCTTTGACGTAGAAGATCACGTGTATGCTCTGTTGCTTGAGCGTGGCAATCCCGAAGCGGATGGTATCATTCTTCGTATGGAAGAAGAAAACGAAGAAATGGTGCTTTACAATATTGAGGACGAAGATGAGTGGAAGCGTGTAGAAGCAGCTTATAGCGAGCTTGTTGCCCAATACGAATAAGATTGGATACAGCAGCTGTTCTTGCTCTTCAAAACACTAGAAAAGCCCCCAAATGGGGGCTTTTTTTGTTGACCATCAACATTTTTTTGCATGCAGATGCTAACAGATCATTGTTTAAGAAATAGCGTCAGTTTCAACGATAACCTTCACCTGATGTACCGTTCGATCCTCAGGTCCTTTAACAGGCAGGCCTACTTCCACATGATCAACAATATAATCAATATTGTCCTGCGAAATAACTTCGCCCGGCAATAGGATTGGGATGCCTGGTGGATATACATAAATGAATTCTGCAATGATACGGCCAGCAGATTCCTTGAAGGGTACGATTTCCGTATCTCCGTAAAAAGCGTCTCTCGGAATGAGGGATAGCTGCGGTATATCCGGTATCTTGACAACCAGCTCATGCTGCTGACCTGTGGAATAGTGCAGTGAAGCCAGCTCGCGCAAAGCTTTTAATAAAATGTCAATTTCCTCTTTGGTATCACCAGGAGTCACCAAACAGAGAATATTATACATATCGCTAAGCTCAACTTCGATATTGTAGTGATCTCTCAACCAATTTTCCACATCATATCCGGTAAGGCCTAAATGGCGAATATGAACCGTTACTTTGGTCGGATCATAATCATAGGTAGCTTCCGTGCCAAGAATTTCACTGCCAAAGCAATATAGCCCTTCGATTTTGTTGACCTCTGTGCGGCAATATTCAGCTAATTCCAGAGCACGTTGTGCGATTTCATGGCCATTAAGGGCCAAATTGCGTCGGGATGTGTCCAACGAAGCCAGCAGGATATACGAAGTGGACGTTGTTGTCAGCATACTGAAAATAGTTTGTACACGCTGCGGATTAACGAATCCGTTTTTCGTATTTACATTTAGTATCGAGCTTTGAGTCAAGGAACCACCCAGCTTGTGCACGCTTGTAGCAGACATGTCTGCCCCAGCTTCCATGGCGGACATCGGCAGATCAGGGTGAAAATGAATCAGTACTCCATGAGCCTCATCGACCAGGACCGGCACATTATAGCTGTGAGCGAGATCTACAATTTCCTTCAAATCGGCGCACACACCGTAATATGTCGGGTTGATGACAAGGACGCCCTTGGCGTCAGGGTGGCGTTCCAATGCCCGGCGTACGGACTTGGTTGTAACCCCGTGGTGAATACCGAGATTCTCATCACTGACCGGAGAAATAAATACCGGCTTCGCACCAGCGAAGATAATGGCAGACATTATGGATTTGTGTATATTTCGGGGTACAATAATTTTATCACCTGGCATGCAAATGGACATAATCATGGTGATAATGGCTCCGCTTGTTCCCTGTACACTGTAATAAGTATAATCTGCTCCGAAGGCTTCTGCTGCGAGCTTTTGAGCTTCTTCAATGACGCCTGACGGCTGATGTAGATCGTCCAATGGAGCGATGTTGATCATATCTATGGAAAAAGCATTATCCCCCATAAATTCGCGAAATTCCCGATCTGCTCCCACTCCCTTTTTATGACCTGGGATGTGAAATTGAACCGGGTTGCTCTGAGCATGCTTTTTTAAAGCAGTAAAAAGCGGGGTGGTGCTTTGATTCATTAGTGTTGTCACAACCTTTCATGCAGGATTCGACAATCCTGTGCAATTGATAATAGAACAAAATTGAGTATAGCAGTTTGAAGTAGGAATGCAAGCGATTGAGGATGCATTTATTTGCGAAAGAGCGGAGTAGGCGGAGAACCTGGAATGTATAGACAAAAAACGAAGGTGGAGGATGTGGGAAAGATGAAGCAATTAAGACGAAAAAAAGCTTCACAGCAGTTGTGGACTCCCTTTTTCGCTAAATTATGGATACTGGTATTTCTGGTCGAATTTATGAAGGGATCTCTTCTGGTATCCATCCTGCCAGTATATATGGGAGAAACGTTGGGGCTGTCTGCCGGAATTATCGGTTTAGCCTTTTCGCTTCAGTATTTCGGAGACAACGCATTCCGGGCGCCGGCGGGCTGGATCGCTGAACGACTTGGTTACCGTGGAACGATGTCAACCGCGTTGTTGTTTACCCTTGTAGCAATCATTATGCTAAGCGCTCTGACAGCGCCTGTGTGGCTCGTCATCGCATGTCTGCTACTAGGACTGGGGACATCTCCGCTCTGGCCGTGTGTAATGACTGGAACGACTGAAATGTCCGGGCCTAATAACAATAACGGTGCGGCGATGGGGACACTGGAAATTGCGTCCATGGGCGGAACGGGCTTAGGGCCACTCGTGATGAACTTCGCTATATCCCACTATGGGCACTCTTACAGTGTGGTGTTCATGATTTTGATAGGATGCAGCATTGTATTGCTACTGGTTGCTCTTATGCTGCCCGGAACGAACAGGTCTGCAGGCAAAGCTGGACCCGGACATAACGCTCTAATATCTGCGGATGGGAGCTTCAAACACAAGCAGCAAGTGCTGAGAGGTATTCAGGAGACGATCAGCACGCTCAAAACCAAGCTTAACGTGAATCCGCTAATTTACCCTGCGCTGTTTTTACAGTCTTTTGTCATCGGTTTGATCAGCCCTGTGTTAACGCTGTACGCGAGGACAGATCTCGGAATTTCACCGAACCTGTATAGCGTGCTTCTGATTGCCGGCGGTGGGGTGACTGTGCTGGCGTTAATACCTTGTGGCAAGCTGGTAGATCGCCTCGGAACCAAGTATTTTCTGCACATCGGTTTTTTGCTTGCCGGGATCACGCTATTTTTCTTTTCCACTGTACAAACCATTCCGCTTGTGTTTGCATCCGTAGCCATTATTGGTTTAGGATATGCGCTCATTTTGCCTGCATGGAACACATTTCTTGCCCAACTGATTCCAGAAAGCGAGCGTGCAACGGTATGGGGCTTTTTTTTAACACTCCAAGGCTCTGGTATGGTTATCGGCCCGCTCGTTTCAGGAGCCTTATGGGACCGTGCTGGACACACAGCTCCATTTATCATTAGTGGAATTGTGATGCTGCTCATGTTTGGTTGTCATCTGGTTTTGGCGCGCAATCCACGGAGAAAAACCGTTGCTAAGGCTTGAAAGGTGTTCACAAAAGGTGCTCACAAAAGCAGAGCAAGGCCGTATTTATCGGAAGCTACTCCTTTGGAAATGACATCCGATACAGTGGCAGCAAATGCTTAAAGGTAGATCGTACCGTTTGCAGTAAGGCTGCTCCGTCACCGACGAGAGGGTCATTACGATCAATACGGAGTCCACACATGACCTCGGCTTTTTTCACCTGCTGCAGCTTGTTAATGATGGTTTGAAACTCTTCCGTGTCCATGTGCTGGTGCTCTGTACCTTCTGGAGCCATATGATCCATGGACCAGTAGAAATGACCTGGAAGATTAGAGCGCACGTCGCTCAGGTTGGCTTCAAGTGACTGGGCAAACGTTATTTTATTCGGACTTTCATAAATGACTGCGAATATGATGAAAAGATGAGAAGCGAACATACCTACCTCAAAATGCGGTAACGCCTTATATCCGCGTTTATTGGCCGCCCAGGCTACCCATGTATCGATTGGGGGATTGACCTTGCGTCGTGCATGCTTGGCAACGTGAACGTGCATAGGTTCCCCGCATAAGTCCGTCAGGAAGGGGGCTAGCTCCTCGCCGATTGCCTCCAACTTGGGTCGAACCTGCTGAATCAGCACCTCCATGCGAGGTTCCAAGCCTGGTATTTCAAAAACATCAAAGTCCTCTGCAGTAAATCCACTAAATGTCATTCCTATTCCTCCTGTAACTGGGTTAAACCATATCGTTTGGCGTAATATGTCCGATTATAGCATAATGTCACGGGCTTGACCGACTTTAGACCGGGCTCGGTACAAGCATATAAGGCAAAAGTAGGATTGTGCGCTGTTACTCATAAAAATAGGTCAAATAACCAAGTACCCTTACATAAAATGAAGTATAAAATAGAGCAAGGGAAGATCAAGCGGGAAAGCCGCAGGCTTGCTGTAGCCGGACTTCTTGAATCGGACTTGAAGAAGGAGGGAATGCCGTGAACAAGGGCTGTGAGGTAGAATATTGCAATCTAGAGCTCCGGTTTAGCCGTCGGCATATCCATAATCTGATCAAGGATTTGATATCGGAAGGGTATTCGCTGTACTGGAGCGAGGATGAGTCGTATCTGGTTTTGTCGGTGAGAACCGGGCGCAAGCTGGTGAAGCTCCGTTTTCAACAATTGCGCACAGGACACTACAAGCTGGCTGGAGATTATGTAATCCGCGATGCCAAGCTGGCTGAGTGGTTGGAGAAGCTGATTGGAAGCACCCGAGGTCATGCCATTGTCAAAAGAGTCAAGGATCATCATATTCTGGTGGAAAATATTTTGTTCGGCGAGGTCATTCGTCTGGTCGAGGTGACTGGCTTTAAGCAGCGTGTTATTTATCAGAAAGGACCGGTGCTGTCCGCTCAGGAAATGGAGGATATGTACGCTTCCAATGAAGGGGAGACCCGGCTGCTGCTGCTCAAAATGGAAGTGGACGATGAATTGGAGAAGCTGTTCACAGCCATGACCGAGAAAGATACGACTAAAATCGAGAATTGCCACAAACGCCTGCAAACGCTATCTCACCAACTGCTGATGCTGGAAGCGTAGTACATCGGAACACCTCATGCAAATGGGGTGTTTTGATCTGTGATTAGACAGGGGTTCACTTCTGACACTAAAAACGTTAAAATAGAGGTGCACGTGTTCCGATTCACATAAAGTGTAATGCGGTAAAGCGGCGATATAGAATACAAAATATGTTGCAAAGGATGAGGAACCAGATGGCAAAACAGCAAATTGGTGTGATCGGCCTGGCGGTAATGGGTAAAAACTTGGCCCTTAATATTGAGAGCAGAGGCTTCACCGTTTCGGTTTTTAACCGCTCTCCAGAAAAAACGCACGATCTTATCAAAGAAGCAGAAGGTAAAAAACTGACGGGTACTTTCTCCATTGAAGAATTTGTGAATTCACTGGAATCACCCCGTAAAATCCTGATCATGGTTCAAGCTGGTAAAGCTACAGATGCCACGATTGAACAGCTTGTGCCTCATCTGGACAAGGGCGACATTATTATAGACGGAGGCAATGCCTACTTCCCTGATACACAGCGCCGCAGCAAGGAGCTGGAGGAAAAAGGACTTCGCTTTATTGGTACAGGCGTATCCGGTGGTGAAGAAGGTGCCTTGAATGGTCCCGCTATTATGCCAGGTGGACAAGAAAGTGCCTACAAACTGGTAGAGCCGATTCTGACTGCAATCTCTGCTAAAGTGGACGGCGACCCATGCTGTACATATATCGGTCCCGACGGTGCTGGTCACTATGTAAAAATGGTGCACAACGGCATCGAGTACGGCGACATGCAATTGATTGGTGAAGCATATCACTTGCTGAAATCTGTCCTGAATGTGAGTGCAGAAGAGCTTCATGAAATCTTTACAGAATGGAATAAAGGTGAACTGGACAGCTACCTGATCGAAATTACAGCTGACATCTTCTCCCAATATGATGCTGAAACAGGCAAGCCTATGGTAGATGTGATCTTGGACGCTGCAGGTCAAAAAGGTACTGGTAAATGGACGAGCCAAAGCGCGCTGGATCTGGGTGTGCCATTGTCCATGATTACCGAGTCCGTATTCTCCCGTTTCTTGTCTGCTATGAAAGACGAGCGCATTGCGGCAAGCAAAGTACTAAGCGGTCCTAAAGCTGAATCTTTCAGCGGTGACAAGAAAGAATTTATCGAAAGCGTACGTAAAGCATTGTTCGCAAGTAAAATTGTGTCTTATGCTCAAGGCTTCGCTCAAATGCGTGCAGCTTCCGATGAATATGATTGGGATTTGAAATATGGAAAAATTGCAATGATCTTCCGGGGTGGTTGCATTATCCGTTCACAATTCCTGCAAAATATCAAGGATGCGTATGACCGTGATCCTGCACTGAAAAATCTGTTGCTGGACTCTTATTTCAAAAATGTAGTAGAAACGTATCAAGATGCATGGCGTCAAGTAATTTCCGTAGCTGTATCCCAAGGTATTCCTGTGCCTGGTTTCTCCAGTGCGCTTGCATACTATGACAGCTATCGCACTGAGCGTTTGCCAGCAAACCTGCTGCAAGCGCAACGTGACTACTTTGGTGCACACACGTTCAAGCGTGTGGACAAAGAAGGCGTATTCCATCATCAATGGTTCTAATGGACTGACGATATGTAAGAATGAAGTATGTAACACAACGGAAGCTTTTTCGCCTCAAAGGGCAAAAAAGCTTCCGTTTTTTTGATTGTTCTTATAGATACGCTTTTGAGGGTACTAAAGGATTGTGTAATCTTTTGACGCTATGGTATGATAGAAACACAATATTTTAATGCTTTACCGCGTCTAAGCTTTGAGTATAAATAAAAGAGACAGAAAGTTTCCGTCTCTTTTATAAACTAGCTGTTTTGTTGCTCCTGGGACCATTGCAGCATGCCGCCAGTCATGTTGGTGCAGCCCTCGTAACCTAGCTGCTGCAAATATTCGCAGGCACGTTCACTGCGATAACCGCTCCGGCAAATAAAGATGATTTCGCCGGTGCGTTCGATTTCCTCAAGGCGACCCGGAATCTGTCCGAGCGGGATGTGCTTGGCACCTTCAATCATACCTTCCGCTACTTCTTCCGCCTCGCGGACGTCAATCAATTGCAATTGCTCTCCTGCTTGCAGGCGTGCGCGAAGCTCAGAAGGTTCAATCAGAGCGATTTGCGTCATGGCTGGACCTCTTTTCTAATGTATATGGGTACTACTTGTGTTGTTGTCGTGTGAGAAACGTCACACTCTCTATGTATGATAGCGAAGCGATCTCCAAGCTGTCAATTAGCCTAAATCTAAAAAATGAATAAAGATTAGTCAACCAGTTGCTAAGCCTAGACAGACCTAAATAAATATTCCTTATTTTTTGGGTGGAGAAATGAACGTTACAACTTGTATAATTAACGTAAACTAGGATGGTTTGAATCGAAAAGGAGCATGAATATTATGGATGTTATCGTTAGACCTACCCCTTCCTTGCAAGGAGAGATCGGGGCTTTGTCCTCCAAAAACTACACGACTCGTTATCTGCTCATGGCTGCACTTGCCGATGGACAAAGCACCATTTATTATCCAGCTCATAGTGAAGACAGTGACGCGATGCGTCGTTGTATTACCGATCTGGGAGCAGTGCTGGAAGAGGATGATGAAAAAATAGTGATTACAGGTTTTGGTAGCCATCCTCAAGCTGTGAAGGAACTGAATGTAGGCAATGCAGGAGCGGTGCTACGTTTTTTGATGGGAATTGCGTCCCTATGTCCGGATGTTACATTTGTGAATACATATCCCGACTCATTGGGAAAAAGACCACATGATGATTTAATCGATGCATTAGGGCAACTGGGGGTTAAAGTAGAGCATCGTGAAGGCAAGTTGCCAATACGCATCCAGGGTGGTCAGGCAAAGGGCGGTAAAATCCAGGTGTCCGGCTCGGTTAGCTCACAGTATTTAAGCGCTCTGTTGTTCCTGACACCTTTGCTGGAGGAAGATAGTGAGATTGAAGTGCTGCATGATTTGAAATCCAAAGTGGTCATTGGGCAGACTTTGGAGGTATTGCAAGAGGCTGGGATTACCATTCATGCAAGTGATGACTACATGTCTTTCCGCGTGCCAGGGCGGCAATCCTATCAGCCACGTACGTATACTGTACAGGGGGATTATCCAGGGAGTGCTGCGGTGCTAGCGGCGGCTGCAGTAACGAATTCAGATGTTACGATCCATCGTCTTAAAGAGCAGAGCAAACAGGGAGAACGTGCTATTGTAGAT
Source organism: Paenibacillus jamilae (assembly GCF_050482105.1). Classification (GTDB taxonomy): domain Bacteria; phylum Bacillota; class Bacilli; order Paenibacillales; family Paenibacillaceae; genus Paenibacillus; species Paenibacillus jamilae_B. The sequence goes on from NZ_JBCNHI010000018.1 coordinate 97,497, forward strand.
GTACTGCGTATGATGGAAGTGCCACTGACACATGAGAACGATACCGTTGTCGTAAAAGGGAACGGTCGGTTAAAAGCCATCGAGTTTGACGGTGATGCTGCGACAGACGCTGTGCTTGCCATGGTAGCTGCGGCTGTATTTGCCGAAGGTACGTCCCGTTTTTATAACGTAGAAAATTTACGGTATAAGGAATGTGACCGCATTACCGATTATTTGAATGAGTTGAGCAAGGCAGGGGCTAAGGTAGAAGAACGACAAGCGGAAATCATCGTGCATGGTAGACCTGAGGGGGTCGAAGGTGGTGTGGAAATTAACGCGCATTTTGATCACCGTGTCATTATGGCATTGACGGTTGTAGGTTTGCGTGCGCAGAAGCCGTTGGTGATCAAGGATGCACATCATGTCGCCAAATCGTACCCGCAGTATTTTGACCATCTGACAACGCTTGGTGCTTCTGTAGAATGGGTAAAATAAAGGTAAGTTAAGATGCAGGCAGGAGGAGATAGAATGGCTTTTGAAAATCCGTCCAGAGAAGAGATTAAGACTATTTTAGAACAAGTAGGCAATATCGCAGTTGTTGGTTTGTCTGATAAATCAGACCGCACCTCATACATGGTTTCTTATGCTATGCAAAAGCGGGGATACCGGATTATTCCGGTTAATCCTGCGGCTGCAGGGCAAACGATTCTTGGAGAGACTTGCTATGCCAGTCTTGCTGAGGTGCCAGAGCCCGTTGAATTGGTTAATGTATTCCGTCGCAGTGAATATTGCGCAGAGGTTGCGCGTGAAGCCGCTGCTATTGGAGCTAAGATACTGTGGCTGCAACAGGGAATAATAAGTCAGGAAGCCGCTGATATTGCGCAGGAGCATGGCATGACGGTTATTATGGATCGCTGCATTAAGGTGGAGGATTCAGTGACCCAGGCTGTACGTAAAGGATAATCACATCACTGATCTCTGCTATATGCACATGAAGAAAACCTTCTTCCCTTATTTCATAGGGTTGAAGGTTTTTGGTGTGAAATCAGAACTATGATACAGTATATTATACTTTCAGGAATCCATATAATGTATGTATGCTTGGAATATGAGAGAATCTATGAATTCATAGGGTTATTGTCGAGTAGTAAGTTATTTGACCTGTAGAAGCATAAATAAATATTTTTGGCAGACGTAACCATTACTTTGACAAAAGTATTTATTCGGCTTACCATCAGGGATAGAAGGGAGAGGAATGCCATGAATTGGCTCGGATCCTTACAACAGCTTGGTCGTGCTGTCATGCTCCCGACGATGGTGCTACCGGCAGCTGCAATATTGCTAAGTCTCGGCAGCCTTCCTTGGGCGACGTGGGGATTCCCTATGGTGTCTGATATGGCAAATGCGGCGGGACACGGGATATTTTATTTTTTGCCGTATTTGTTTGCGGTGGGTGTTGCACTGGGTATGTCGAATCAAGCAGGTCAGGCGGGACTGGCTGCATTGGCTGGTATGGCTATATATGATCAGGTCACATTGAGATTTGGAAACGGACTCATCCAGCCAGCGACGCTGATTGGTATCATTTTGGGGGTCATTTCAGGGTTGGCCTATAATCGTTTCAAAAGCATTAAGCTGCCTGAAGTGCTACAGTTTTTTGGGGGTACCCGATTTGTTCTGCTGCTTATTGGCCTGTTCTCTGCTGTATTTGCTGGGCTCATGTTGATTATTGCTCCGCTGATTCAACGAGGCTTGGAATTTATATTAGGGCTGGAATCAAGCTTGGGCGGCTTTGGACTACTTATTTACGGTATTCTATACCGACTGTTGGCAGCTTTTGGCCTTCACCATCTACTTAATAATATATTTTGGTTTCAACTGGGTACATATAAAACGCCGTCTGGGAACGTTGTGCAGGGGGATTTGCCCCGTTTTTTTGCTGGCGATCCGACAGCGGGCTATTTCATGTCCGGGTTGTTTCCCATTATGATGTTTGCGATCCCTGCTATTGCGTTAGCGATCATTCAGGAAGCTCGTGAAGATTTGAAGCCAAAGGTGCAAAAAACGTTCCTGACGGCTGCATTGGTCTGCTTTTTTACCGGAGTGTCAGAACAGATTGAGTTTGCCTTTTTGTTTGCAGCTCCTTATTTGTTCCTCGTTCATGCGGTTCTGTCTGGTCTGGCCATGTGGCTTACCTTTGAACTGGACATTCATCACGGCTTTTCATATTCGGCGGGCTTTATAGATTATGTCCTTAACTTCCATCTGTCACATAACGCCTGGTTACTAATTCCAGTCGGAGTGGCATATGGACTTGTGTATTATGTACTTTTTCGATGGGCGATCCGTCGGTTCCGTATTCCAACCCCTGGTCGCGAGGAAGGCTCAGTTCTGGAAGATTGGGCCGGTAATATTCCTTACAGTGCTCCGCTTATTTTGGAAGCACTCGGTGGGAAGGAGAATATTGTGCAGGTAGAGGCCTGCATCACCCGTTTACGGCTGACTGTCCACAATGACAGGTTGATTGATACTGGAGCGATGAAGGCTTTGGGATCGGCCGGGCTAATTAATCTGGGCGGGGGTAATTTACAAGTCGTATTTGGAACATATTCAGAACTGATCCGTGAGGAAATTGCGAAACTGATGGAACGTGATCTTCCTCAAATTCTGTTCAATGCTCCTGTACATGGAAAAATGCTACCGATTCATGAAGTGCCTGACAAAATTTTTGCGACGAAGCTGGTTGGAGACGGCGTTGCTTTTGTTCCTGAACGCGGTGAGCTTGTTTCTCCGGTGTATGGTACGGTAATGCATTTGTATCCGACCATGCACGCTTTAGGCATCTCCACACGAGAGGGACTTGAGGTTCTACTTCACATCGGGATTGATACTTCACAGCTAAAAGGGAATTTTACTGCTATGGTAGAAGCAGGCGATACGGTGGAACCGGGGCAATTGCTGATCAAATTTGATTTGCAGGCGCTGCGAGAGCAAGCTCCATCGCTGGTGACTCCTATGGTCATCACGAATCCGGATCGCGTCAAGTCGTGGAGCTTTGCTCCGTTTAAAACAGTGAAAAAAGGTCAGGCCTCGGTAATGTCCGTTGTGCTGCATGACAGGAATGTTGGAGGGGTAGAAACATGATAGAAGGCATCGGCGCCGCAGCAGGTGTGGCCATCGGGAAGGCATTTGTCCTGCCGAGCTGGGAGTGGGATTTACCTGATCAAAAAATGGATACAGTAGATCTTGCGAAAGAATTTGAACGATTGTATGAAGGAATACGTACATCCAAAAGTGAAATCCAGTTTATTAAGGATGAGTTCCGAGAGATGGTGGGTGTGGAGGAATCCAGCATTTTTGATGCTCATCTTGCCATATTGGAAGATCCGGAATTCATGAACGAAATTAGTGGCATTATTCAGCGCCAGTACAAAGCAGCCGAGGTGGCTGTGAAGGAAGCTATTGATCATTTTGTGACCATGTTTGATTTGCTGGATGATGAATATATGAAAGAACGGGCAATCGACATTAAGGATGTGGGGAACCGTCTACTCAAGCATTTGCTGGGCGCACCGGAGGTGACTCTTCCTGACGACACACAGCCCTATATCCTGGTAGCCAAGGAGCTCTCGCCATCTCAATCGGCACACCTGAATCCCAGCTATGTGTTGGGGATTGTGACTATGAATGGTGGTAAAACATCGCATTCTGCGATCATGGCCCGTGCGCTTGGTATTCCACTCGTTTCGGGATTGGAGAGCAATTTGAATTTGCCCGTTCAAACCGGAGATATGATGGTTGTGGACGGGGACCTGGGCAGGGTGTATGTGAATCCAGAAAAATCTGTAATAGACCACTATGTCATTTTGCGTGACGAGCAGCGACGCAGGAAGGAGCAGCTCCAGGTGCTCGCTTCTGTAGAAGCTGTGACCAAGGATGGAACCACGCTGAGGCTGGCCGCCAATATTAGCTCCGCCAAAGAGCTGGAGGCCGCTTTGAAGCATGGAGCTCAGGGTGTGGGGCTGTTCCGCACGGAATTTTTATATATGGATCGCAAATCTGCTCCTGATGAGGAGGAACAGTATCAAGTATACCGGCTAATAGCGGAAAAGGCTGGGAATCACTCTGTGGTTATCCGTACATTGGATATCGGCGGTGATAAGCCGTTGGATTATCTTGAACTTCCAGAGGAAGAAAATCCTTTTCTAGGTTATCGTGCGATACGGATTAGCCTGGATTGGAAGGAACTGTTTAAAACTCAGTTGACTGCAATTTTGCGTGCCAGTGCAATGGGGAATATCAAGGTCATGTATCCAATGATCTCATCCGTGGAAGAGATCCGCCAGGCAGATGCTCTTTTGAAGGAGGCTATGGCGGATTTGGATGCAAGAGGGCTTGCCTATAATCCCAAAATACAGCGAGGGATTATGATTGAGGTTCCGGCTGCGGCGATGATTGCAGATCTCTTAGCAGCTGAAACCGATTTTTTTAGTATCGGAACAAATGATCTAGTGCAGTATGTGCTGGCTGTGGACCGTATGAATGAGCAGATCGCGCATATGTACCATCCATACCATCCAGCTGTACTTCGAATGCTGCGCATGACTGCACAGGCGGCACATCAGGCGGGAATTGATGTGAGTGTCTGCGGTGAGATGGCTGGAGATGAACGATCCGTTCCACTTTGGCTGGAACTGGGAATACATCAGCTCAGTATGTCCCCCCAATCTTTATTGCGGGTCAAGCATCGTGTGCTGAATACGACTGCATCTGAAGCAACGGCAATCGCTCGTGCTTGCTTTGGCATGTCCACTGGTGCAGCGATCGAAGACAAGCTGACTGCAGCTAATATCAGCTGTACCCCAGCCGGACCTGGGCGGCAGTAACATTTTAATATCCGAAAAGCTTAGTATAGCTCGGACGAAAAAGCACCTTCAAGACCAGTGATTAAAGTGGTTTTGAAGGTGCTTTTTCGATATAGCTATACATAACTTTACTTAAGTTCTGAATGTGCGGACTACATATCTTATTTCCGAGTGTTATCAGCTAATACATCGCAGAACGCTTTTCCGTACGGCGGAAGATCGGGCGGCCGACGAGCGGATACAATGTGTCCGTCTGTGACCACAGCTTCATCCTTCCAGATCGCTCCTGCATTTTCCATGTCATCACGGATACCTGGTGTGGAGGTGACTGTAACACCGTCCAATATTTTAGCAGAAATCAGCACCCAGCCTGCATGGCAGATTTGTCCGATGGGTTTACGTGCGGCATGAAACTCCTGTACGAGTTGAATAACCTTGGGATAGCGGCGCAATTTATCAGGTGCCCAACCGCCAGGAACGAGAATTCCATCATAATCGCTACTATTCAGTTCCTCAAAGGCATATTCTGCTTCAGCAGGTACGCCGTATTTTCCAATATATTTTTTACCCTTTTCAGCACCGGCTAAATGTACTTCTGCGCCTTCCTCACGAACGCGGTACACCGGGTACCATAATTCCAAGTCCTCAAATTCCTCATCTACCAGGGCAATTACCTTTTTTCCGGTAAGTCTTGACATCCAACCATCCTTTCCTGCGCCATATATGACACCTTTGTTTTGTAATCTTTACATTTACATCTTAAGAAAAAGTACGTCCGAAGTCCATTTCTTCGCAAATTTTCAGGTTAGGAGTTGCTCTTTAACACCAATTATCGTCATTTTTTGACCCTCCAAAGCTTTGGTAATTTGTTCATTGCTGCAATCTGTGGAAGGATTTGAGGCCCCAAAGTCGAAATAAAAAAAGGTATGATAGATTTTATAGAGTTAACAAATTTTTTATAGACTAGTAGATAGATATATCTGGATTCTGATGAGATCCTCATATAGTTTGATCCTACGTAATGAGGTGGTTAAAGTGCATAAGCAATGTCAATGCGGTGAACCGATGGGACTGGAATTGCGGAAGGTAATATATGCGAGCAAGGTTGAAATTTTGCATGTGCCTGTATTCTCATGCCCATCATGCTTTTCCAGTGAGGTTTTGCAGCATGTGACGAAGGACATTAAGGAGCTTTTACAAAGTCTAGGGAGCAAACCTGCGCCCCGGAGAATATCTTTTGCTCGCAACAATGAACTGGCAGAAATTATTCGCAAGCTCGTACTGGAGGAAGCGGACAATCCCAATGTGGATTGGCAATCTGCTTTGGAGGAGCGAATGGAGCTTCGAATTAATCTCTTACTGGATCTTTATCGCTATGCGAGAAGCCTAGGAGATGAAGATTGGATGAATGATGTAGAGAAAAAATTGGTTCAATTATCCGGTTTTACCAGTAAATCGGTATTTACAAATACAAAAAACTAAAAAATATGAAAATTTTCATGGTCACCATTGGATTTTACATGTTCTTTTTGTTACGATGAGAATAGGCCATACGACAAGACACAGAAAGGAATGTATATCCAATGGCGACGATGACGAAAATGACTACTATTCAACAATTAAGTAAGGCTCTGGAAGCGTCATCAGAGAAGCCGTTGCTTCTCTTTAAGCATAGCACGCGTTGTCCGATAAGTGCAGGCGCATATCAGGAAGTGGAGTCTTATTTGAAAGGTGCTTCCAACGAAAATATTGAATACGGTATCATTTATGTAGTAGAAGATCGGCCAGTGTCCAATGAGGCCACGGACAAGCTTCAGGTGAAACATGAATCGCCGCAGGCCATTCTAATCAAGGACGGAAAGGCTGTCTGGCATACTTCCCATTCGAATATTACAGCCCGTGCGCTCCACGATCATCTCACTTAGATAGAATAAGTGCTGTCGTTGCATAAAGTAGTATTTTGTCGTATCATGGTTCTAATTAGTTGATCTAGGATTCGGTTGAAAATTTATTGGCAATGGAGAGAAGGAATGTGACGGTAACGATCTATGATGTAGCTCGCGAAGCTGGTGTGTCAATGGCCACGGTGTCCCGCGTAGTTAACAATAATCCTAATGTAAAACCTCAAACCCGCAAGAAGGTGTACGAAGCGATTGAACAATTGGGATATCGCCCAAATGCGGTAGCTAGAGGTTTGGCTAGCAAGAAGACGACGACTGTAGGCGTGGTTATTCCGGATATATCGAACTCAATTTTTGCAGAAATTGCGCGTGGTATTGAGGATATTGCGAATATGTATCACTATAACATTATTTTGTGTAATGCCGACAAGCGGAAAGAAAAAGAAATCCGTGTTATCAACACGTTACTTGAAAAGCAAGTCGATGGACTTCTGTTCATGGGCGGCACAGTAACGGACGAGCATATTCAGGCGTTCCATACAGCTGCTGTTCCTATTGTTCTATGTGCAACGAGTGATGAAAAAGGTAGCTATCCTTCGGTCGATATTGACCATGAAGCAGCTGCTTTCGATGCTGTTAACACGTTGATCCGCCATGGACACCGTCAAATCGCAATGATCAGTGGCACGCTTCAAGACCCGGCTAATGGTTATGCACGTTTTCAAGGTTACAAGAGAGCATTGGAAACGGCTGGAATCGATTATCAGGAGGATCTCGTGCGAATCGGGAACTATCGTTATGAATCCGGTGTTGAAGCCATGAAATACTTCCTGGGCCTGAAGAAGAAGCCAAGCGCGATTTTTGCTGCTACGGATGAAATGGCAATTGGAGCAATCCACAGCATTCAGGATGAGGGACTGAAAGTACCTGATGATTTCTCGGTAATCAGTGTTGATAATATTCGTATGGCCTCCATGGTTCGTCCTCAGCTGACAACTGTCGCGCAACCGATGTACGATTTGGGTGCGGTAGCGATGCGTTTGCTCACCAAGCTGATGAAGAAGGAGAACGTGGAGAATTCTCGCGTTATTTTGCCGCATGAAACCATCCTGCGGTTATCGGTTAATTATTTAGACTAGGCACAGTGCCCAATAGGATACACCTTCGATGAAAGCTCCTTTGACGGAGCTTTTTTCGTGAATACATAGCTTCTTGTGGTGACATCATCATCAATCTAAGAAACGAGGGATACGTAATGAGCCGACTTTATGGATTAATGGGTGCGATGGATGAAGAAATTGAATTGCTGCTCTCGGCAATGACGGAAGCAAGCAAGACGACCAAGGCTGGAATCACATACACTACTGGAATGATTCACGGGCAAAAAGTAGTCGTCTGCAAGTCCGGTGTAGGCAAAGTCAATGCTGCGGTAACCACACAAATCCTGATTGATCATTTTGGCGTAGAACAGATTATATTCACAGGAGTGGCAGGGGCGGTGCATCCGGATTTAAACATTGGGGACATTGTCATCTCATCAACATGTATGCAGCATGATATGGATGTAACGCCATTGGGTTATGCCAGAGGGGTCATTCCTGATCAGGACACCTCAGAGTTCGCAGCCGATCCCGAGCTTGTCCGTTTGGCTGAACGAGCCTGCAAATCATTTGATGATCGATACATTGTCGGAAAAGTACTTTCCGGCGATCAATTTGTCGCAAACCGTGAGATAGTAACAGCATTGCATCACGAAATGGGCGGTGCTTGTACCGAAATGGAGGGCGCCGCAGTGGCTCAGACAGCTCATATGAACGCTGTACCTTATGTTGTCCTACGATCTATGTCTGATAAGGCTGATGGATCGGCTCACGTGAATTATGCCGAGTTTACGGTTGAAGCTTCGCATCGTTCGCACCGTATTGTGGAGTTTATGCTCAAGCATTTGGATTAATAGTGTAATTCTTAATACATGAATCTTCGGACAAAACGAATACGGTCAAACTGTTCTCGTGATTCGAGGGGCACATCGTCTCCCATTCGTACCATCAGACAGTTCGCAGGATGTGAGCATATTTCAGGATCATCCGTGGCGTACCATACCATATTTACAGTTTTCATCAGGCGTTCCATCATGCGGCGGTATTCCCATACGGAAAGACCGCTGCCTTTTAAATCCCAATGCCAATAGTATTCGGTCGTAAAAATAATATAGGATTCGAGCTGTCCGTCCTCAAAGGCAATCCGAATCATTCGGCTACCCAGGTCCAGCCCGCGATAGTCATCGGCTACCTCGACAGCTCCGAGTTCTAGTAAATCCTTCATACCTGCTTCTGACCAGCGCTCCATCTCATCTGGATAGTGAAAAGTCACATATCCCAGAAGGGTTTCTCCATCATGGGCAATGATGATTCTGCCTTCTGGCAGTTCTGAAATTTCCACCAGCGCGTTGAATTGCTCCTTTGGTTTACGAAAGGCGTCCAATTGCGTATGCATTTGAAATGACCGCAGTCGATCAGCGGATACCGGTCCTTCGACATGAATGATTTGTCCGTTATGATCCAGTGTGTCCAAGTGGTACAGTTTTAAATGCTGCATGTGTGCGACCTCCTTGTTAGCCATCAGTAGCTCTTCATATCCCCTACTTATAACAAAAAAACAAATAAATGAAAAGGATGGTCGTCACATCCTAACCTATGATATACTGATTTAGACACGAAATGTTCACAAATAAATGTTTTAAATCAATCCTCAAATCCAAGGAATAATTTGCAACATTAATTTTGTAAGCGCTATTTTGTTCTGTGTAATTCTCATTATTACATTGTGAGGAGGCTGAACGCATGAAGATTGAAGAACTCCAGGCTGTAGTTCCCACATCCAACATGGGCTCTTATGAACAAGCTTACAACAACTTTCAGTGGGAAGATGTAGAACGTCATTTTACGTGGTATGACACAGGTAAAGTGAACATGGCACATGAAGCGATTGATCGACATGTAGAAGAAGGTCGGGGGGAGAAAGTAGCGCTTTTGTATTGTGACGCAAACCGTCATGAAACCTACACTTTCTCTCAGCTCCGTGCTAGTTCCAACAGATTCGGAAATGTGCTGCGCAAATACGGTATTGGTAAAGGGGAGCGGGTGTTTATATTCATGCCGCGTTCGCCTGAGCTGGTCATTAGTTTATTCGGTGTTTTAAAGGTAGGGGCTGTTGTCGGTCCACTGTTTGAGGCGTTTATGGAAACGGCAGTTAAGGATCGCTTGGAGGATAGCGGGGCGGTGGCATTAGTAACCACACCTGCGCTTCTTTCACGGGTAAAACGTGAGGAGCTTCCTGAGCTGCGACACATTTTTGTAGTTGGTAATATGGACAAACGGGAGCAGGGAGTTATTGATTTCGAAACGGAAATGCTTATGTCCTCAGAAGAGCTTGAGCCCGAATGGTTAAGTCGTGAAGACGGACTAATTATTCACTATACCTCAGGTTCAACGGGCAAGCCCAAGGGCGTGTATCATGTGCAAAATGCAATGATTCAGCATTACTATACGGGTAAAATGGTGCTGGATTTGCGGGAAGATGATGTGTATTGGTGTACTGCTGACCCTGGTTGGGTTACGGGAACATCATATGGCATTTTTGCTCCTTGGCTAAACGGAGCTACGAATGTCATTCGTGGAGGTCGTTTCAGTCCGGAGGATTGGTACCGCACAATTGAACGCCACGAAGTGACGATTTGGTATAGTGCTCCTACGGCGTTTCGGATGCTGATGAGCGCAGGCGAGCAGGTTGTTGCCAACTATGATCTCAGCAGCTTGCGGCATGTATTGTCCGTTGGGGAGCCACTGAATCCCGAGGTAGTCAGGTGGGGATGGCAAGTCTACGCACAGCGTATTCATGACACTTGGTGGATGACAGAGACAGGAGGACAGTTGATCTGTAATTACCCAGAGCTGCCGATTAAGCCAGGCTCGATGGGAAAGCCACTGCCAGGGATTCAGGCGGCTATTTTGGACGACAGAGGCCAGGTGCTGCCTCCCAACAGAATGGGACATTTGGCGATACGCACACCATGGCCATCCATGATGAACCGTATATGGAACAATCCCAACAAGTTTCAGGAATATTTCCGCTTTCCCAATTGGTATGTATCCGGTGATTCAGCTTACATGGATGAGGACGGATACTTCTGGTTTCAAGGAAGAATTGATGATGTTATTAACTCCTCTGGAGAGCGCATTGGTCCTTTTGAGGTGGAGAGCAAGCTCCTGGAGCATCCCGCTGTAGCGGAGGCTGGAGTTATTGGGAAACCAGATACGGTACGAGGAGAGATCATTAAGGCCTTTGTCGCCCTTCGTGATGGCTATACAGCGTCAGAGGCGTTACAACAGGACATTTACCGCTTCGTCAAGGAAGGGTTGTCTGCTCATGCTGCTCCGCGTGAAATTGAATTTAAGGAAAGGTTACCTAAAACTCGCTCCGGTAAAATTATGAGACGTGTGCTGAAAGCCTGGGAGCTTAACCTTCCCACAGGTGACTTGTCTACTATTGAGGATTAATGGATACATGTTTGCACTAAAAAAGGGAGTCTCCATAGCCATTATAGCTATGGAGACTCCCTTTTTGTTAGGGTGATCTCATTCATCTTCACCCAACCTATCGTTTCCTGCGCTCTTCTTCAATTAAGGGCGAACTGCCCCAGAAGGAGCCGATTCTCCCATGGCGTTCATAGAAGTAACACGAAACCAGCCTTTGGGCTTGCTGCTTGGTTTATACTCAAAGCTGGTAGATGCGGTAGAGCCTATGTTTTTAAAAGGCTCCGCACCGCTTTCACTGTAATATACGTTATAGCCTGTTATAGCGTCCGCAGGCTTTCCCGCGCTCCATTGGAGTGCTACAGACGAGCCTGTCGCTTTAGCCTGGGGCTGCCCAGGTGCAGTAGGAACTTCCGTAGGCTGCGTCCCTGTTCCATCTCCCTCGCCCGAAGCGTCCGGTGACTCAGAATCTGCGGGTGGTATTTCAGGCGCTGCACTTGCTTTGGTGCTTGGCCCAGACTCATGTCCACCTACATCAACGGCGGTTACATAGTAGCTTGCGCTGCTTCCACCAGGGCTGTCAGTGAATACCTTGGAGCTGTCAGCCATGACGACCTTGCCAAGCCGTTGGAAGGTGCCTCCGTCTGTGGAACGATATAGACGGTAACCGACAACATCGCTGTTCCCGCTTGGACTAAAGCTGATTATGGCCTTGCTGTCACTATAACTTACGCTGACACTAGATGGAGCATTAGGAGCGGCTCCGTCGTCCTTGCGTGGATCAATCTGAGTAGGTGCTTCTTTATCTGCATCTTGAGGCAGATAGTAGGACAACGAGTTGTGTCGTTTCATCACTGTGAAGGCCTGCTGAAGCTCTTTAATCAATTCAGAGATTGGCTTTTCCCGTTTTCTAACGGTCCGTTCATACAACATATCATCTGGTGTACCATCACGTGGAATATAATTTACACCTTGATACGTGATATATTTCGCACGGGTGACACCATTTTCACTGTTTTTGGGTAGATATTTACTGTTATAAATGTCTGAACCATAAGCGGACGCTGTACGGCTTACAATACCGTCAGGTCTCTTGAAACTATCCGTTTCGAATAACTGAGAATCTTTAGCCGTTACTTCATTCATGATTATAGCCCATAGACGACGAGCCCGCTCTTTTTGTGCTTTCGTTTCAAGCTTATTGACAGGTTGCTTGTAACCAACCCACACCCCTAGCGTGACATCAGGCGTAAAACCCTCGAACCACACATCGGTATAGGATTGTGTAGTGCCTGTCTTGCCGGCAATTGGAATCTTGCTGGATTGGTTAAAGTTACGCTTCACCAGTTTGCCTGTGCCTTCTGACACGGCTGTACGTAGCATATCCGTCATCAGGTAGGCAGTTTGAGGTGTAAAGGCCTGCACAGGATTAGGCTGATGTTTATATACAATATTGCCTTGTGAATCCACGATCTTTTCGATCATATAGGCATCATTGAACACACCGCCATTAGGGATGGCTCCATATGCATTGGTGAGTTCCTCAACGGTTACCCCATGGGCCAAGCCGCCCAGTACACCTGTTTGGGCGTTGTTATCACTTGGTTCCAAGGTGGTGATTCCTAGTTTTTTGGCGAAATCCCAAGCTTTACTAATTCCTACTTTTTCGTTAAATAGCTTGAGTGCTACCGTATTTAACGATTGATTCAGTGCATAACGAGCTGTGACCAATCCTTGGTAGCGGTTGTTGGAATTTTTCGGGATGTGATATCCATTACTGCCATCTTTCAAAATAATAGGAGCATCATCTACAATCGTACCAGGCTGTACGAGTCCGCTGTCCAAAGCAGGCAGATAAGCGGCAATCGGTTTCATGGCAGAACCCGGCTGACGTACCATCTGGGTAGCATAATTCATTTGCTCCTTTTGGAAATCCCGACCTTCCATCATGCCAAGAATGGCGCCGGTTTTATGCTGAATCAGGATGGCTGCCGCTTGTTCGTCACCCTTGGTTTTACTAGTAGCAGAGAAATTGTCCTTGTTTTCTGCAATTTGACGCATGGACTTATACACGCTCTTATCAATGGTGGTATATACCATATAGCCGCCTGTGCGAAGCTGCTGCTCAGCTTCTTTGAGCAAGTCGTTATCATCCTTCGTTTTGGTATCTGCACTGGCGTTAGCTGCTTGGTTCGGATTGGTGACAGACATAAGTGCCTGTGCCGCTTGCCGCTCCGTTTCCATCATAAGATATGGATAAGTGTTGTAAGCTTTAACAGTGCGTGGTGCAAGAGATTTTTTGATATCAAAAGCCATTGCTTCATCATACTGGGCTTTATTGATTTTATTCTCCTCCAGCATTCGGCTGAGCACCAGATGCTGACGGTTCATCGCCCTTTTAAAGCCTGTTTCATTAAATTCGCCTTTACCGTTGTATGCAGAATAAGAAGAAGGGAGCTGCGGCAGACCTGCCAGATAGGCAGCTTGGGCCACATTAAGCTTGTTCAAATCATTCTCATTAAAAATACCTTTGGCCGCTGCCTTAATACCAAAGACGTTGTAACCGCTTGATCCATTACCATAAGGTACCTTATTGAGATAAGCGGTAATAATTTGCTGCTTGCTCAGGAAGCGCTCAAGGCGCAGAGATAGCAAAATTTCTTTGACCTTGCGGTCATCCGTGCGATCAAGATTCAAAAAGACACGACGCGCAAGCTGCTGGGTAAGAGTACTCCCTCCAGTTTGTACGGATTCATGTAGTGCCTTTTGCTTCACAGCACGCAGCGTTCCCGACAAATCGACACCTTTATGCTCGTAAAAATGGTTATCTTCAATGGCAATGACTGCGTCAATGACGAGTTGGGGGATTTCCTTAAACGTAACAGGTCTTCGATCCTCCTCAGTCCGGAGTTGCCCGATGGGAGAGCCATCATTGAAATAAGCGAATCCTGTTATGGCATTCTTATCTACTTCCTGTAGAATCATAGATCTGGAACGCACGGGCTCGTTTTTTACAATAGAAGCAACATAGCCGGCGGCGGTTCCTCCTGCGAACAGTGCTCCCATAAAACCGATGATAACGACCCACTTTATGACACGGCCGAGCCTTCGCATGGTTCTCCGTAAGCGGGAAGGCTTTGGCTCTGATACATTATTTTTTTCTTCAACCATTAAGTCTTCCTCCTTTATAACAGCCATTATTATAGCATAAAATTACAAAATGAACCCATATGCTAAAAAGCCTGTCTTTTGGTGTCGTTGACTACACAAAAACTGTGTGTTATAAATAGGTCAAAGTAAATATCGTGAAAAGCAGAGAAAGACTTCAGTAGAAGGCGGAATCACGTTGTGCAGAGAGCCGATGGGTGGTGTGAATCGGTAGCGTCCCTCCTTTGAATTACCGTCTGGAGCTGTCTGGATGAACGGAAAGCTTTTGCAGGTTTGCGAAGCGCCTATAGTAATCCGGTACCGGGTGTAGACCCGTTATAAGAATGAAGTGAAAGAAGCGTCTGTGTTTTTGGCATACGTTTCTTTAATTAGGGTGGTAACGCGAGCAGCTCCTTCTCGTCCCTTGGGATGAAAGGGGCTTTTTGTTTTGTTTATTTGTTTTTTTAATAGTAATTTTTGGAATGAAGAATAGGAGGTATTCAGGATGAAATGGGAAGAATTGAAGCCTGAGCAAAAAGCAGAGGTAGAACGACAACTAGAAGTGATCCGTCGTGGAGTGGCGGAAATTGTACCTGAGGATGAGCTGAAGCGTAAGGTGATCAAATCGGTTGTTAGCGGCGAGCCGCTCAAAATTAAGCTGGGCCTGGACCCGTCTGCGCCCGACATTCATATCGGACATACGGTTGTTATGCACAAACTGCGCCAGTTCCAGGAGCTAGGTCATCAAGTGCAGCTGATTATCGGGGATTTTACAGGCAGAATTGGTGATCCAACAGGCAAATCGGAGACCCGCAAGCAACTGACTGAGGAAGATGTTCAGCGCAACGCACAAACGTACAAGGAGCAGATTTTTAAGATTCTCGATCCTGAAAAGACCAAGGTATACTACAATTCCGAGTGGTTAGGACCGATGTCTTTTGCGGATGTAGTAACCCTGTCTGCCAAAGTAACGGTTGCCCGTATGTTGGAACGGGATGATTTTACAAAACGGTACCAAAATGGCTTGCCGATCAGCATCCATGAGTTCTTTTACCCGCTGATGCAGGGCATGGACTCTGTAGCTCTCCAAAGCGATATAGAACTGGGAGGGACAGATCAGAAGTTTAATCTGCTGATGGGTAGAACGCTGCAAAAAGAATACGGAGTGGAGCCGCAGGCAACTATTACATTACCACTGCTTGAGGGGCTTGACGGCGTTCAAAAGATGAGTAAAAGTTTGGGGAACTACATTGGTGTGGATGAGGAGCCAAACGAAATTTACGGTAAATCCATGTCTGTTCCTGACGAGCTAATGCTAAAATATTTTGAGCTTGCAACAGATATTAGCAATGAAGAGCTGGCAGAGCTGGCGAAAGGTGTTAAAGAGGGCTCAGTGCATCCGCGTGATGCAAAAATGAAGCTGGCCGGAACATTAGTGCGCATGTACCACGGTGAAGAGGCGGCAGATACGGCTAAACAACATTTTGTGACCGTATTCCAACAACGCGCGCTTCCTGACGATATTGAAGAATTCACGTTAACAGCTGATCAGCTAGAAGAAGGCGGCATTCGTGTCATCCAGTTGCTGACTCATCTAGGCTTTGCAGCATCTAACGGTGAGGCCAAGCGTAGTATTCAGCAGGGTTCGGTTAAAATTAACGAAGAGAAGTGGACCGATGTGAACGAAGCGTACAAGCCGCAAGAAGGCGATATTGTACAGGTAGGTAAACGTAAATTTGCTAAAATTAAGCTTGGATAATTAAAATACATTCAAAAGCAGCGTTGAGATTGGTCTTGAATCTCAGTGCTGCTTTTTTATTTCTGAAAGTGAAAAGCCGTGGTAAACTTAGCACAAATAATCAAACAAGTAGGTAAAGAGTTTTACATAATGAATACGTGGGTTACTCAATGTGGGTGTAGGCTAGATAAATTACAAGTACGGGGAAGGGTTATATGGACTACTTTAAACGAATTCAGTATGCAATTGAGTTTATTGAATTGAATCTCCGCGAGGATTTAAAGATTGCCGAGATTGCTGCACAGGCATATTTTTCAGCTTTTCATTTCCAACGGGTTTTTCAGGCCATTTCAGGTTTTACAGTTCAACAATATATAAGAAGGAGAAGATTGTCCGAGGCAGCTGGGCGGCTAAAACAATCCAATCAAAAGGTATTGGACATTGCTATTGAGTATCAGTATAACTCACAAGAAGCTTTTACTCGCGCTTTTGAAAAAAGTTTTGGGATTACCCCTGGGAAATATCGTAACTGCAATATTGAGCTTTCTGTTCAAAGCAAAATCAATTTTCTGGATTACCAAAAAAACGCAACGGAGGAATTAGAGGTGAACAAGCCTGTGATATTGCAACTCGAAACGACCAAAATTGTAGGATATGAATATAAAACAAATCTGAATAATGAGCAGCATTACAAAGAGATTCCAGGATTTTATGAACACTTTGGGGCACATGAATATTTTATGTGTATTCCGAATAAAATCGCACCAGGAATGTCCTATGGGATTGCCTGTCGATTTGAAGACAACGGTGCATTTTCATTTGTAGTAGGTGAGGCAGTTGAAACAGAGTCGAAAGAATTGGCAGAAGGCTTCATATATATGGAGATTCCAGCTGGGAAGTATGCTGAGTTTGACGCTTCAGGTTCAAATGGACGGGTTCAGAATATACGAGACTTTATCTACGGTACATGGCTTCCTAATTCTAACTTTGAACGGAGGGAGGGGCCTGATTTTGAAATTACGGACGTGATGAATTCCTATCCTGATCATTTGAATATGAAGGTATACATTCCCATTGAGTAAACCCCCTCAAGCTTAATGCGTGGAGAACGTAAAAAAGCACCCGAATAAATTCGGGTGCTTTTCGGTGCTAATGCAAGGATTAGCGGTTGTAGAATTCGACGATTTGTTTTTCATCGATATCTTGAGACAATTCAGCACGCTCAGGCAAACGAATGTATTTACCTTCCAGAGCTGCGTCATTGTACTCCAGGTAAGCTACCAAGTGGTTGCGGTTTTCCAAAGCTTCTTTGATGGAAGACAGGGAACGGCTTCTTTCACGAAGACCGATCACGTCACCAGGGCTTACTTGGTAAGAAGCGATGTCAACTTTTTTGCCGTTCACAGTAACGTGACCATGAGCTACCAATTGACGTGCGCCTGCACGGGAATTAGCAAAGCCAAGACGGAATACAAGGTTGTCCAGGCGGCTTTCCAGCAAGAACATAAAGTTTTCACCAGCGATACCGTGCATGTGTTGAGCTTTGTTGAACAGGGTACGGAATTGTTTTTCACCCAAACCGTACATGTGGCGCAGCTTTTGTTTTTCTTGAAGCTGCATACCGTAGTTACTGATTTTTCTCCGTTGGTTTGCACCATGTTGTCCCGGAGGGAAAGGGCGTTTCAATTCTTTACCTGTGCCGCTCAGGGAAATACCGAGACGACGGCTCAATTTAAATTTAGGACCAGTGTAACGTGCCATTATAGAGTTAACTCCTTCATAATTAAAATTTGAGTTGGGGCTCTCTTTGCGCTCCAATTTGTTCGGCGCTACCTAGTAAGGTGAGACGCACTACTGACAGAAAAGTTCAGCCGCTGTCCTGTCAGCAACAAATAAGATGAGGGTGACACAAACTGTTACGCCCAAAATTTAAGATCCGCACAGTAGATAGTTTCTGCCGTACAGTCTTTTTCAATAATATATATTATATGTAATGGTGGGTCAATGTCAAGAAGAGAAAAAGAATGAAAACGTCAAAATTTGTCGATAGGGCTTTAGAACTAAAAAAATGGGACGAATTTCTGAAAAATGGATGCAAATTTCTAAAGTTGAGAGTAAAATAGATCATATTATGAGCTATAGTGGTGTATAGCCGCTGTCTTGGTACAGCTAATTTTGCTGTGAAGGAGCGCCTTAATATGTCGGAATTTTCAACAACGGATCAGCAAACGCTTGACAGTAAAACAGTCCAGGCTAGCGGTGCTCCGCTGTTTGATGATAAAGGATATACGTCTTTTGCCTGGCTCCAGAACATGGATATGACACCCTATGATTACCCCTATATTAATCAGCTTCTCGTCCAAGGATATCGGAATTGGTTACAGCAGAGCAATGGGATATCCTGGATCAACGAAGAGTACACTGCTGTTTTTAATTTTACAGGTGTTCGAGTTGCTGGTAGGGAAGAAGACGATGACGAGGATTTAGAGTTGGTCGAGCGTTGTTGCATATCTAGAGAGATGGAAGTGAGCCAGCGTAAGCTTCGAGACGGGAGCCTTGCGTTTGTATACATGGTTCCCATACTATGCCGCAATTACAGGAGAGAGCCCTTTGCTGCTCTTCGTTTTACACGGCCTGCTCAACATTCTGTCTCAAATCAGGATGCATTGTTAGTGGCTTCTTTGCATTTTAGATCCTGCTTTTACTCAAAGTTTGAGTATATATTTATGGAAGACATCCTGGGGATGCAGAGTCGGAGCGAACGTGAAGGCAGACGCCGCTCTATTTTATTTCAGATTGTAAAACGGATGCATGACAAGATTGATGTGGAGGGTGTGCTGGACGAAGTATTCGGAAGCATCGCCTATTTGTTTCCCCATGTGGATATCACGTTGTACATGAGTCAGGATCGGCACAGTCGAAATCCTCAGGTTAAGCCTTTGTTACTGCATGAACGGGACGAGGATGTATGTGTCCGTGCATTTATGAAAGGGCAAATGGCTGTGAATGAGCCTACTGGTTTACAAGATGAAATAACTGAAATCGGTATCCCATTACGTGGCAAGCAAGGCGTATACGGTGTTTTCCATATGATTCTTCCGGCAGGAGCGGGTAGTATGGAGAAAGTGGATGTAGAGCTGATTGCGATGATGGCAGATACAGCTGGCACCGCATTTGAAAATGCGAAACTACTGGAACAATCGAATGTACTAATCCATGAATTACGGCTCATTAATGAACTGGTTCAGCGTTTGAATCAGAGCCTCAAATTAAATGAAATATTTGAGTTTGCTGTGCAGGAGTTACTAAAAATGTTCTTGGCCGACTTTTGTTGTATTGTGCAGTTGGAGCAGGATGAAAGCTGTTTTAAGGTTATGTCGAGCAATGTGGAAAGTTTAAAGCTGGAGAGCTACCCTCGGGAAGGTGGATTTGCTGGGCTGATATGCAAAACAGGAGAACCTGTGATTGTGTCAGACTATAGAAAAGATGGGAAAATATCTTCTCGGTTTATGGATACAACAGACTCTCAGTCTTTGATGGCTGTGCCTATGAAGAACAGAGGTACTCCTAGAGGGGTTATATTATTGTCGAGCAAGCTTCCGCACTTCTTTTCTTACGATAATTACAAGATGCTGCAAATGCTAGCTCCTCACATCGGGCTGGCTGTAACCAATGCTATGTTGCATGCGGAGGTACGGCGTCTGGCGAATATGGACATGTTAACAGGTTTGTATGTACGTCATTATGTAGACCGAATTATTCAGGAACATCAGGAAAAGGACTTCTGTGGCTCTCTTATCTTGGTAGATATTGATCAATTCAAGCAGGTGAATGATATGTATGGCCATCAGACGGGTGACGAAATTCTTAAAAACGTCAGCAATATTGTTCGTTCGGCGACTCGTGACGAGGATGTATGTGCCAGATGGGGTGGAGAGGAGCTTGCCATTTACTTGCCACAGTTGGGGGTACAGCAGGCACTGGAATATGCAGAAAAAATACGTTACCGCGTACAGTATGAAACTGATCCTCAGGTGACTGTTTCCTGCGGGATTGCTGAATGGAACTGGCTGGACGAGCAGATCAGTATCGAATCTTTATTTTATAGGGCTGATATGGCCTTGTATGAAGCGAAAAATGAAGGGCGTAATCGTATAGTTATTGATCATATTGGTGATATGTAGAGAATATTCCTTAGGGAATGTTCTCTTTTTGTCTTGCATAACCGATTGTGGACAGGTAATCCTAAGCGTAACGATAACATGGATGTTCTGCAAAAAAATTTTATCATGATTACAGTTATGCTTAGGATAGGACGGATGATGGTATGTATTGGAGAAAGCAATGGGTGATGCGGGGTTGTGTGTTTCTAATCATATGTGTGTTAGGCGGTTGTACACTGGATCGACAATATACCCCTGAGCAGATTTTTAGAAGAGCTGTTGCGGGAATGGCTGGCAAAGAGAGGGTAACATTTACTGGACAGACTGGGATCAGGGCTAACGGCGGCTTACCTCCGACTAAACAGTTTAAATATACTGGAGAGGTGACTAATCACGATGAACTGATCATGCAGTGGGAAGCTGCAGAGAATTTCCGTAAGCAAGGCGACCATGTAGCCCTGACAAAAGATAAGACAAAGTCTGGTGTTGCACATGAACGGTTCCTTCGTCAAAAAGGAAAATGGATTGCGCTGGCATCTGGGGATACCTCTATGGCCCAAAATGGCATGTTGAATCGTTTCAATCCAATTCAGGAGCTTGAGGAATTAAACACACTGAATAAGAACGTTCGTATGGAACAGGGAGCTGCCCGAGGAACTTGGGTGGTGAGGATTGAACCAGAACCTGCCTCGGCAAAACGTTGGTTGAAAGAGCATCTAATGGAAGAAATGAATGCGTTAAATCCTCAAACTGGGATATTAAATGCGCAGTATACAGCAACGAACCAAAAGCTGCAACAAAAGCTGAGCCAAGTATGGAAGCAAAGTTGTGAAGATATGAACAATCAGCTAGAGCATTCCACTGTGCGGACTGTGTACCATTTAACAATAGATCGCCAAACGGGTTTACCCTTAAAGCTGTCATCTGAATGCCGAATTTCCCGACAGGTTACGAATGAAGAACAACATCAAGAGGCTCTGATAACCAGAGTTGCTTTTGAGGACTACAAGTAACGGAGCGGGCATGATACAATGGATTTTGAATTAACCGTTGTTCAAAAAGAGTGAAATAAAGAAGGAGAGACGCTACATGAAAGATCCTAGAATACTTAAGCTGGCGGAAAACCTGGTAGGTTACTCTGTTGAAGTACAGCCTGGAGAAAATGTATTGATCGAAATGATCGGTACAGAACGTGACTTGCTTAACGCCATTATTCATGAAGTTGGTAAAAAGGGCGGAAATGTTTTTGTTCAGCTTACAGATCGTAAGGTACAGAGCGCTATGCTTCGCAATGCGACAAAGGAAATGCTGGAAACCTGGGCTGAAATTGATCTCAACCGCATGAAGCAAATGCACTGTTACATCGGAATTCGTGCAGGGGAAAATGTAAATGATCTGTCAGATGTACCGGAAGATAAAATGAAAATGTATAATTCCATTTATCAGCATGCGGTACATAGCGAACAACGTGTAAAACACACCAAATGGGTAGTGTTGCGTTATCCGAATGACAGTATGGCTCAATTGGCCAATATCAGCACCGAAGCATTCGAAGATTTTTATTTCGATGTATGCAACCTGGATTATGCTAAAATGGACAAAGCTCAAGATGCATTGGCAGATCTAATGAACCGGACAGACAAAGTACGGATCAGCGGTCCAGGTACAGACCTGAGCTTCTCGATCAAGCAAATTGGAGCCATTAAGTGTTCGGGCCAATGTAATATTCCAGACGGCGAAGTATACAGCGCGCCTGTACGTGATTCAGTTAACGGAACCATCAGCTATAATGCACAAACTCTGTACAATGGAATTACTTTTGAGAATGTTAAATTCCGTTTTGAAAATGGTAAAATCGTGGAAGCGACAAGCAACGATACAAAGCGGTTAAATGATATTCTCGATTCCGATGAGGGAGCACGCTATATTGGCGAGTTTGCAATCGGGTTTAACCCGCACATTTTACATCCAATGAAGGATATCCTGTTTGACGAGAAGATCGCAGGTAGCTTACACTTTACACCAGGCCAAGCTTATGAAACAGCGGATAACGGTAACCGTTCTTCGATTCATTGGGATTTGGTGCTGATTCAGCGTCCAGAATACGGTGGCGGTGAAATTTACTTTGATGATGTATTGATCCGTAAGGATGGGATTTTTGTGCTGCCTGAACTGGAGCCTTTAAATCCTGAAAACTTGAAATAACGATATCTGTTCTTGCTGAGAAAGCGATTTCAATGTATCATTATGAATGAGCATTGATACATGACAATCCAGTAAAGCGAGGGATCTTACTATGTCCAACAATAATGCGGTGGTTGTTGAAATTGCACAGACAGCGAGCAAATTCACTTCTTCCATCGTCCTTCATTCCGAAAATAAGTATATTGATGTGAAAAGTATACTGGGCTTGTTCACGACCTTGGTCAGCAGCCACAGTTATGAACTGCACGTTCACGGCCCTGACGCCGAGGAAGCCAAAAAAGCGATTGTTGAGGTATTCCAGAAGCATGGTCTGCACATTTCAGTAGCCACCTAACTTATTGAGGAAGCAAAAAGCATCCCTACCTGTAACTGTAGGGATGCTTTTTTTGTCAGGTTCTTGTATTAGCCTGCAATTTGGTCTAATATTAAGGTTAGGACGTCTTGTGCGACATTGAGACATAGGGGGGAAGAATCCATGACTTCATCTGATTTGCAGGAACAATTGAATATCAAGGCCGTTAATCTGCTTCAGGAAGATGCAGATAAAATAAAGAAGCTTATTGAAGTACAGATGGAGAATCTGGCAACCCGTTATTGCCCTCTCTATGAGGAAGTGCTGGATACTCAGATGTACGGATTTTCCAAGGAAGTGGATTTTGCGGTTCGCGCCGGACTTCTTCCGGAAATGGTAGGTAAACAGCTGGTCAGTGAGCTGGAACGCAATCTGGCTATTCTATATGAGGCCATGAATAATAAGGCTAATTAGGAAGACGGTTGAATGAATGAGAGCATGCGAAGTTTGAGAGCATGCTTTTTTTGATGCCTTTTTTAAAAGGGGACGAGGGAACTAGTTCACCTTTGCCCTTGAATTTTGAAAATTTAAGCGGCTATATCATCTTAAAAAATTCAAGAGCAACAGTGACCAGAAGATGAAGTGAAACTTTAAAACCATTGGAAGCTATACGAGGAAGAAGGATACACCTAACAATACATACACTACCAGCAGCATGAGTCCCTCATACCAGTTGGTTGAGCCGTCCTGGGTGATGGATTTGGCGATAAATACAGCGACGGCAATGGCTACCAGTTCAATGGTGGTGAAAACGATATTCATCGTATTTCCCATAAAGTAACTGACAAAAATCAGTACAGGGGCAACGAATAGGGCAATTTGTAAACTGCTGCCGACCGCAATTTCGACAGCTGCACCGATTTTGTTCTTCATGGCCAGTAAAATGGCGGCACTATGTTCAGCTGCATTACCAATAATAGCAACAAGAAAAGCACCTACGAATAATTCGCTGAGTCCAAATTGAGCCGTAAAGATCTCCAGTGTACCAACCAGCCATTCACTGACAAAAGCGACCATAACAGTAGCGAGTACCAAATACGTAATGGATTTATTTCTTGACCATACAGGAGCATGTTCATGTGGCAATTCCTGATCTTTTTGTTCGGTTACATCAGCCAAATAGTCTTTGTGCGTAATCATAGAAAAAATAAGCCACGCAATATACGCGACAATGAGCGTGCCTGCAACAATAAGGCTGAGTGTATCTGATTCGCTATCCGTGATCACATGTGTGTTCAAAAAGACAGCTGGAACGAACAAAGCGATAACAGCCACAATCATTAGGGAGCCGCTTAAACCAGCCAGCGATATATTGAAATTTTGTACTTTGTATTTCAAACCGCCAGCGAACAGACTTGCTCCGAGCACCAGCAGTAGATTGCCGATGATCGAACCGGTAAGGCTGGCCTTTACCATATCGTAAAGGCCCTCTTTGACAAGAAAGATGGCGATAATTAGTTCGGCTGCGTTACCGAAGGTAGCATTTAGGAATCCACCTAAACGTTGGCCAGCATAATGTGCGACACTTTCAGTCGCCCTACCGAGAAAACCAGCTACAAATACAACGGAAATCGCACAAATGACAAATTGGGCTATGGCATTCCAGTGTGTGTAATGACCGACTGCGCTAAGAGCGAATGTCACTATAAGCAAAGCGGGAGATAACCATTTTTTCAATGAAGAGCACCTCGATATCAATAGTTGTGTACAAGTTTGGTGAATACTGTCACTTGTATGGATTTTCTAAATTAATATACCCAAAACGATATAGGTTGTAAACGAACGATATTTTTCATATGTAAGGTTTGCATTTGGTGTGGCTGAGGCTTTACAATACAAATAAAGGATGGATGAAGGGGGACATAGGTCATGGCAGAGCAAATTCAACAACTGGAAGCAGGAAACATCAAGATTTCCAACGATGTCGTAGGAAAAATTGCCGGGATGGCCGCATTAGAGACACCAGGCATTGCTGCAATGTCTGGCGGTTTGTCGGAAGGCTGGGCTAAAAGGCTGAGCGGTAAAAATGTGCAAAAGGGCGTATCAGTGGAGGTTGGACAACTGGAAGCTGCCATTGATCTACGTATTATCGTGCTCTACGAAACACCTATTCATGAGGTGTCCCGAATTCTTCAGCAAAATGTGCGAGAAGCCGTCGAAAGCATGACGGGTTTGCGGGTTGTGGAAGTGAATGTAAAAGTGGAGGGTGTCGCCTTCAAGGACGATGCAGTGTAATAGAGTCGTCACATGCTAGATGGACATTTTTCGCCAATGGTATAGATGCAGGAATTCCCTGCGATAACCCGAAAAAGAACACGAAAACTGGTGGTTATAAAACGCCAGTTTTTGTTTTGTGAATTTACCTGTATAGTATTTTTCAGACAGACTCGTAAGGTAATACATATACAAAAAAAGAACTTCCAATGCCACCGCGAATAGTGGTCATATGGAAGTTCTTTTTTTAACGATAACGGTTGGCTCTGCGAGTTTGGAAACGATTGGGGACTTCATTGCGGACGGTTACCCCTGTAGTGCGTTCCTGCACTGCTTGTTTGGTGTTCTCACGAGAAATACTGAGCATAATGCCCATGGAAAACATCATGATAAGTAGGGAGGAGCCACCAAAGCTAATAAATGGAAGCGTCACACCAGTGATTGGAATGGTTTGGGTTACCCCGCCGATATTAATGAAGGCCTGAATCGCGATCAAGCCCATGATGCCAGTACCCACCAACGTTCCGAACGGATCATGACAACGAAGTGCGATGATCATGCCTCGCCAAATGAAATACAAATATAGCATCAGGAAAATAGCTGTTCCGATAAATCCAAATTCTTCACCAATGACAGAAAAGATAAAATCATTAAACGAGTTGGGCAGATAATGCAGCTTGATAATACCTTTACCAAAACCTGATCCGTTTAGGCCGCCCTCGCCAATAGCTTGCAACGACTGAACCAGATTGTATCCCGTTCCTTGTCTATACTTCTCGGGATTAAGAAAGGCTTGAAAGCGTCCGATTTTATAATCTTGCTTGGCAGCTGCAGTTTGCCCATTTGTGCTATCGGAATTTCCTCCAAACAACGAGCCAATACCAAATACAATGGAAGCACCCAGCACGAGCAGGAGGATTGATGCTGTAATGTGCTTGACGCTTGCTCCCCCGGCATAAATAATCAAGCCACTGGTGGCTACCAAAATAAAGCAGGAGCCTAAATCCGGCTGAAGCATGATGAGTCCAGCAACAAAGCCTACAATGACAGTTACAGGTATGTAGCCAGTCCGCAAATCTCTAAATCGATCTCCTTTTTTGACAATTAGTGCGGATAAGTAAAGGATAATGGAGATTTTTGCGAGTTCTGTTGGCTGGAAGCCAATACTACCGAATCTGAGCCAGCTTTTTGCGCCGTTAAGAGAGCCTGTAAAAAGAACGATGATTAGCAGTAATATAGTTATGAAAAATAAAGGCACAAAGAGCTTTTTATATTTTTCCATCTTAATATTCATAGCTA
The DNA here is from genome assembly GCF_050482105.1 of Paenibacillus jamilae. Taxonomy (GTDB): domain Bacteria; phylum Bacillota; class Bacilli; order Paenibacillales; family Paenibacillaceae; genus Paenibacillus; species Paenibacillus jamilae_B. The sequence continues at coordinate 123,895 of NZ_JBCNHI010000018.1, forward strand.
CCAGCATAATAAATAGTCCAAGTACAGCAAATGCGGCCTGGCGCTTCACAAAATATAAGGAGTCAAAATTGTATTCTTTATTCAGCAGAGCTACGCTGGAGCTGGAGCTAAATACCATGATGACACCGAATCCAACCAGCAACAAAGTGAGGATCAGCAATTGGAAATCCGGTGTCCCTCTTCTTCGAGTCTCCGGCTTCGTATTTCTCATATCAGCTTCCCCCGGTATTCGCCGCAAGGTATATTCCTCGCAGACGTTTATCATTTTATCGTTTATCCATTTTATCATAGTATGTTTGATAGGCTTCTGCAACCATCTAGAGCAACAGATATCACAACAATTCCATATCTGCTACAATAGGATAAAAATAAAGATTTGAGAGAAACGGCACATACAGGGTAAGCTGCATGACTGATCGGGAACTTGCCCGATGTCTTAAAAGGAGAGGTGGAGCATAATGACACAACAAGCGATGGACCAGACCTGGTTCGATCAATTACAAGAAAGTATGGTGGAGTGGAGAAGACATTTACATAAGAATCCCGAAATTTCTTTTCAGGAAAGCAAAACCGCAGCTTTTGTAGCAGACAAGTTAGAAAGCTGGGGAGTAGAAGTTCGCCGACAGGTAGGGGGACACGGCGTTGTAGGTACCATTCGTGGTGCCAAACCTGGACCTGTCGTTATGTTGCGTGCCGATATGGATGCTCTTCCTATTCAGGATGAAAAGGAATGTGAATATCGCTCCAGCGTGGATGGAGCCATGCATGCGTGCGGACATGACGGACATACGTCTGTTTTGCTTGGGACCGCATATTATTACAGTCTGAACCGCGATCAGCTGGAAGGAGAAATCCGATTTTTGTTCCAGCCTGCGGAGGAATTGCTGCCTGGAGGTGCGGTCCATGTAATCAAAGACGGCGTGCTGGAAGGCGTGGATGTCATTTATGGCATTCATTTATGGACACCATTTCCGGTCGGGACCGCTGCGAGTTGTGCCGGGCCATTGATGGCGGCGGCCGACGATTTTTATATTGAAATTACGGGTAAGGGTGGGCATGGTGGCATGCCCCAGTCCACTAATGATAGCGTGGTGGCAGGTTCGGCTCTTGTTATGCAACTACAAAGTATCGTAAGCCGTTCAGTCGACCCGCTAAGACCTGCTGTGTTAACCGTGGGAACCATTCAAGGGGGCTCTGCGCAAAATGTAATTGCGGAAACCTGTCGCTTGAGCGGAACCATTCGTACGTTTGATGAGCAGACCCGGACGGTCATGAAGGAGCGACTGCATGAGGTAACTGAGCTTACAGCAGCCACATACGGGACATCAGCCCATATTCGCTACATTATGGGATACCCGCCAGTTGTCAATGATGCCCAAGAAGCGACTCGCTTTTTTAAGGAAGCAAAGTCTGTGTTCGGCGAAGGGAATGTACAGGAAGCGTCAAAATTGATGCCAGCCGAGGATTTTGCGTATTATTTGGAACGTGTGCCAGGTTGTTTTATGTTTGTAGGGGCGGGGAATCCGGCTAAAGATGCAATTTATCCGCATCACCATCCAAAATTTGATTTTGATGAGGATGCTATGATCAACGCAGTTCGTCTGTTTATTGCTATGTCTAATGGGTATGCTGCTGGGCGGAAAGAAGGGGCAATAAACGGCTAATACGAATTAAATTGGGAACATGCAATCAGGAGTATGAGCTGAATGAAATGGGGTACCCTACTCTTGAAAAGGAGGGAGTACCTATGAAAAAGGTTCAGGAAGTTATGACTAAAAAATGTGTAACGGTTACCCCGCAGGATAATATTTACGAAGTAGCGGTCAAAATGAAAGACAATGATACGGGCTTTATCCCAGTTGTGGAAAGCGAAGGCAGTGACAAGCTGATCGGTGTGGTAACGGACCGTGACCTTGTTATTCGCGGCTATGCGGCTAAAAATTCTGGCTCTGGTTCGGTGGATACGGTAATGACCACAGGTATTCGTACAGCCAGTGCTGACATGTCGGTGGATCAAGCAGCTGAACTGATGGCAGAGCAGCAAATCCGTCGCTTGCCTGTAACAGAAGGAGATCGCCTGATCGGGATTGTTTCGATTGGGGATTTGGCTGTGCGTAATATCTTTGCAGACAACGCCGGAGAGGCACTTAGCCAAATTTCCGAGCAGGTACACTAGAAAAATAATAAGGCAGACATCAGTTTGGGACGGTCTTTATCCCAAGCTTCTGATCAGGAGTTCAACCCGATTATGGGTTGGACTCCTTGCTATTCCGGTTGATAGTACGAATAAACGGATAAGCTATTTAGTATAGAACTTTGAGTGCCAGGAGGTAGTTATGAATCCAGATCATCCTTGTATTGTACAACGTGATTTTACTATTTTGCTGGAAATGGGCTTGCCTGATTCGGAATGGGCTCGTTCACAGTTGCAGATTTATGCGGAGTTAATTAAAAGCCCGTCTGCTTTTCATACATATCACATCACTCCATTGTCGCTCTGGAACGCAGCTGCGCTCGGGTGGAGTGCTGAAGACATTCAAAATAGTTTGCACTCTATGTCGCGTTGGGATATTCCACGTGATTTGTTAAACGATATTGAACAGCTTGTTTCTCGTTACGGGACATTGACGCTGTCACGGGCAAGTGTAAAAGAAGTACAACCTTGCGGTACAGAACCGCTTAACGCGTATCGTGATGAACATGAACCAGACAGAGGTACAAAGACGAGAAAAGCTACCGACACGTATACCATGGGTGATCGCTTGATCTTGGCAGCAGAGACTCCAGTTTTACTGGATGAGCTTCTGAACAAGAAAGAGCTAAAACAGCTTGGTTTGCTTCGCACCAATGAGACAAATGTATCCGTACCGCCTGAAAACCGAGGCTTGCTCAAGCAGGAATTAACTCGCTTGGGATATCCCGTGATGGATACGGCAGGTTATCTTGAGGGGAATGAGCTTCGTTTTACCTTGGGGAAGGGACAGACGAAGTTGCAGCTCCGTGATTATCAGGTGAAAGCCGCCGATGCATTTGAAGGCGCAGACGGATTAGGGGGGAGTGGTGTACTGGTACTCCCATGCGGAGCCGGAAAAACAGTGATCGGTATGGCGGTGATGAATCGGCTTCAGTGCGAGGTGCTTATTTTAACCTCCAATACTACATCCGTGCGGCAATGGATCGAGGAATTAAAGCAAAAAACGAACATTCCTAGCGATTCTATCGGGGAATACAGTGGTCAGAAAAAGGAGGTGCAACCGATTACGGTGGCAACCTATCAGATTTTGACGCATCGTCGTACCAAAGACGGAGAGTTTGAACATATGAAGCTGCTGAGTGAGCGGAAGTGGGGACTCATTATTTACGATGAGGTGCATTTGCTGCCTGCGCCTGTATTCCGGGCGACGGCTGACATTCAGGCTACCCGCCGTTTGGGACTAACAGCTACGTTAGTGCGAGAGGATGGGTGTGAGCGGGATGTTTTCTCTTTAATTGGACCCAAACGATATGATATGCCGTGGAAGGAACTGGAGCGGCAGGGTTGGATCGCTCAGGTCGATTGTGTAGAGCTGCGTTTGCCCATGACCACTGAACTTTTGGAGCGAAGTATGCGTGCTGAAGGTAGACAGCAATACCGAATTGCAGCCGAGAATCCAGTTAAGCTGGAGGCCGTACGCAGTCTGCTGCAGCAACACAAGGGGCTACCAACGCTTATTATTGGTCAATATTTAGATCAGTTACGTAAATTGGCACAGGAACTGAACGTCCCGTTGGTTACGGGTTCCATGACTCAGAGCGAGCGGGTACGTTGGTTCGATGCGTTCCGCAAGGGTAATATTCAAACCCTATTAGTCTCCAAGGTGGCGAACTTTGCAGTGGATTTGCCGGATGCAGCGGTGGCCATCGAGGTATCGGGCAGCTTTGGTTCCCGTCAGGAAGAGGCACAGCGACTTGGCCGCATTTTGCGCCCAAAGGCAGGCGAGAATAAAGCTTATTTTTATGCATTAGTGACGGAGAACAGCAGAGAGCTGGATTTTGCAGCACGTCGTCAGCTGTTTCTGATTGAGCAGGGTTATGAATATGCGGTTCACAGGTTTAATGGGACGGTGGCCAGCAGAAGCCAGGAGAACGAGACTGAAGATGGCGGAAAGAAAAAGGAGGCCTAATTAAGGATGGGCATAACGAATACGCAAGGCAGTTGGAAAGAGCTTTCCGCGGATGAACTGCTGGTGCTTAGACGATGCTTTATTCGGTACGCGGCACAGCCTATGAAGGAAGAGGAGCCTATGCAGCTTACTCGAGGTACCTTAAGCGGAGTCGAAACAAAACTTGCACTCCATGAGCTCCGCACCCGTGGGTGGCTGGAGGCAGTCATCAAATCGTGGGGTGAACGGATTTTATATATTCCGGTTGATCGGCTACCCGCTCTGTACGATATGTTGTTAGAACAAACTCCAATGAACAGAATACATACGGATCATCCGACAACGATACATGAGGCAATGACAGGATTGGAGTCCGAATTGCTGCATGTGTTGTCACGTATTGCGGTACAGGGAGTCCCTTTGACAGCTAAAGGAACCATACATAAGCGGTCATTGCAAAAATTGAATGAACTGACTCCCTTTCATGCAGAAGACCTGGAGGGACTAGGCTTACATTATGCGCATGCCGAGCTGTATCCAGTCCAAACAGTAGTAATGATCGATTTACTATTCAGCTTGGGGCTATTAGTGAAAGAAACGGTGTCTCTTCGCATTCAGGAAGCGGAACTGGCGACATGGATTCGTTTGTCTGCTGAGCAAATGCGCAAGCATATTTTTGCTATCCTCATGGAAAGGTACGGCAAGGCTGAAGCGTCCATGCAGCATTTTCGCTATATGCTATGTGCCGTCTCGAAGTATGTAGGAACAGATGGGTGGATATCTATTCAGCGTTTGCTGCAATGGATGCTTCAGGTGGGATTAATGCCGCAGAATAGTTTAAGTGGAAAGGATTCTACGAACAGAACCCTTATAGACATTGTTCCTACAATCACAAATATCGAAGAGCTTGCGGATGAAAGGGCATCTGATTTTAATTTCAACGGTACTCTTATGGAAGAGATAAAGGGTTGGCTGAAAGGCCTAACTGCTTTTGGAATGGGGGATTGGGGCCAGACCACATCAGGCGAGCTGTGTTTTCGCTGGAATGTCTCCGTGACAGATCTGCTCTGTGCACAGAATGACGAGGAAGCACATCAAGAACAAGGTGCCTTTTATGTGCAGCCTGATTTTGAAATATTGGTCCCACCAGATGTGGCATATGATGTGCGCTGGAGATTGGAATGCTGTTGTGAGCGTGTGTCAGGGGATCGGATGATTGTCTATCGAATGACCAGAGGGAGTGTTACAGAGGCAATCGAGATGGGCATGAAGGCCACAGCGATTCCCGCTCTTTTGGACAAGTACAGCCGGACAGGTGTGCCTGAACATGTACGGCTGGCAGTAGAGCAGTGGGCAGGCGATGTCGGACGAACGGCTTTTGCGACGGTAACACTGTTGCGGTGCGGCACTCAGGAGGATGCGGACTTGGTTGCACGTCATCCTGCGCTGAAAGGATTACTGGAGAGACTCGGCGACAAAGATTTTATTATTCCGGCACGTTCTGTTGAAAAAATACGAAAAGCACTCACTGCAATAGGATTAAGTCCGCGTCTTGAGCCAGAAGGTGTAGATGAGCCAGCTCATCATTATCCATTGTTGACAGAGGCAGAGAATCTAGATTCAGGTCGTGCACTATTTTCCCAAGAGGGAAGAGCTGGTTTGGTTTATACAGGGCGCACGTTGCATTTTTATGAGCAAGAGCACACTTTGCCTGATCCGTCTGACTATTTTCCGGAAAGATCCACAGTCCCCTCTTCATGGACGAAAGAATGGAGGAGTTACCATACTTCCACTTCCAGGCAGTTAATGGAGCAAGCGATCCGTTGGCAGGCAGCGGTTGGACTGCGAATCGATGGGAAAGACGTTAAATGGATACCGGAATCAGTGGTTTCCGGTGAACCTTGGAGTGTCACAGGCTGGTACGCCTCTGAAATGGATGAGCAAATACCTTCTCGTGTGACTTTGCAGCCAAGTGATTGGTCTGATATGAGGCTGTTGGTTTCTTTTACATAGTAGCGCCAGGAAGTGCATGAAACTCCTTCTTCTCAAAAGGAGGATGTGGTATGATAAATGAGTCTACTTTTATTGGGTAGAACTTTATATAAAGTGAGATGACATTCATGAGCGTAGCCGAGTTAAACACGGTCAATATGGCAGAAGTGCTTATTAACGCCTATGAATTGGGCGATATGGTCAACCGGTCCTTCGAGGTATCGGATTATTTATATTGGAAGCAGCGTGTGGAATCGAACCCGTCTATTCAGGCGTGTGTACGCAAGCTGGATGCCAAAAAGGAGCTTTTCGCTGAAACGGAGCGTTTTGGGCATTTTCATCCAAATTACCATGAAGCGAAGGATGCAGTGCAGGTTGTTGAACTGGAACTGGAGCAATTTGAGGCTGTTAAGGAGTTCAAGCGCGCTGAAAAGGCGCTGGATGATATGCTTCATGCCATGTCTGAAACGATTGCATATTCTGTGTCCGAGACCATTAAGGTGCCGAGCAACGATCCAAATGTGAAAAAGGGCGGATGCGGCAGCGGAGGGAAATGCTCCTGCGGATAGGCCATAGGAATGATACGGAGGGGAGATGAAGCGAGTGTTTGCCGAGCGGACAGGGTACATCATTTGGGTAAGCGATATCAAGGCTGCCCGCAATCTGGAGAAATACGGAAATGTCCACTATATTTCAAAGCGTATGCATTATGTAGTTATTTATATGAATGCGGATCGGGCAGAGGACACCGTTAAAAATATTCGCAGACTTTCCTATGTGCGTAAGGTTGAGCGCTCTTTCCGAAATGAGATTAGGACGGAGTACAACGACGATAAGGAAAAGATGAAAGAATATGAAATATAAGCTTTGATTGTCTATACATTGCGTTTCTCAAAAAAAGGTCAGCCTGCGGGCTGGCTTTTTTTTGTAAAGTCAGGACTTTTGCATACCGATCTTAATGCTGTTAGACCTAAAAAATCTTTAAAAAACCCCCATAAACTTCAATTTTGTAACTTGTAGTCCCGGGTCTGTTGAGGTAACATATGAATATATTGGTAGATATAAAGACCTATCTGGTGGGGAGAGTGATCCCGTGCGTGACAAGGCAATGCAGCGATGGAGTACATACGAACCGTTCTACGTGGAGATGGGCGATAAGAAAGTCGCCGATATCGTGATTACAAATCATGCGAAAACACGTTATTTAGATCGGGTAGAGCAGAAACAGTCCGAGACGAATCATATCGCCGCCTGGCTTTGGGAATGCCTGAAGCAAAACAGGATGGAGTCCTACTATCATAATGAAGAGGATGTATATTTGATTGATGGCGATCTGGTCGTTGTCGCCGAATTTGGTGAGTTGCCAGGTGAGATGGACATTGCGGGGAATCCGCTTCATAAGATGATTATCATAACCTTTTTGGGTCGGATGTCGGAGACCATTGAATTAAGAGACTTGAAGTCCTACTATTCATGGCTGCGTCATTCGCGGCGCATGACACTGATGAAAAGCACTCGTAAGCAAAAATAGACGGTGATTTAGCGGAAGGTTCTATCAAAAAAAGAGATATATGCTCATTGATCTCGTCGAGTTTGAGTAGAAGTATGCAGTTATCAGCTGCATGCTTTTTTATTTTGCAAGTACATAACTATATAAATTCGGTAAGTTTACTCGGAAATTATTCGCCAGACGTTTTTCTTATGCTAAAATAAGGAGATCAGAGGGGAGAGGACTGTCAGTATGAACTTTCATCAGCTGCACATTTTTTATACCGTAGCGGAACGCGGAAGCTTCTCGGCTGCGGCACAAGCGCTGCACATGACGCAACCTGCGGTGACGATGCAAATTCAATCTTTGGAAGATTATTTTGGCACGAAGCTACTGCACCGATCGACTAAAAAAATTGAGCTTTCGGAGGCCGGAGCGACCTTGCTGCCTTTTGCGAAAAGAAGTATGCAACTGATCAGGGAAGCTGACGAGGCGATGTCTGCTTTTACTCACATGCTGGAGGGAAGACTGCATATAGGAGCCAGCCTAACGATTGGTGAATATATAGTGCCAAGAATGCTGGGACCGTTTGGTCAGGAGTACCCTCACATACGCATGGCGATGAATGTAATGAATACGACTCAAATTATGGATGATATACTCAAGCATCAGTTGAATTTAGGGCTGATTGAGGCCCCGGTTCAACACCCGGATATTGTGGTGGAATCTGTGATGCAGGACGAACTAAAGCTGATTGTTCCTTCGGGACATGTGCTAGCCAAGGCCAAAAAGGTAGTTTTGGAAGATGTATTTAAGCACCCTTTTGTAGCCAGAGAAAAAGGCTCTGGTACACGACAGGTCATAGAAGACGGACTGAAAAGTCGTGGTGCGGATGCCTCTAGACTGGATATCGTAATGGAGATGGGTAGCACTGGAGCGGTCAAATCAGCAGTGGAGGCCGGACTGGGTATTACTATGCTATCACCTTCTTCGGTCAAACATGAGGTTGCGCTCGGATTATTAAAAATTGTAAATATTTCAGATACTACCTTCAAACGAGAATTTTATGCCATTCACTTGAAATCAGCGTTGCTACCGATTCCGGTAGTAACTTTCCTATCTTACTTACGTCGTCATGATCAGGGAATGGACGTATTCGAGGATTCGCAAACAAGCTTGTAGAGATGAAAGAGGAGGAGAATGTGTGTAATGAAGGAACAGATGAATTCACAGCGATATGATCTACATACTCACACTCAAGCATCTGATGGTATGCAATCACCTGCTGATAATGTACGCTGGGCGAAGGAAAAAGGACTGGCCGGTGTGGCTATTACAGATCATGATACGGTGGCTGGTCTGGATGAAGCTTTGGAGGAGGGAAGACGCATAGGAATGAATGTGGTGCCGGGCGTGGAAATCAGTACACGTGCTGGCGGCAAAGACATTCATATATTAGGTTATTTTATGGATTACCGAAATAAAGTGTTTTTGGAACGGTTAGAAAAGCTGAGACAGGCGCGGGATACCCGTAATGATTTGATTTTGAGTCGATTGCGTAGCTTGGGCGTGGAAATCACGCTTGATGAGGTGGTGGCTACGATGGGCAGACCACTGGCACCGGATGAGAGCATTGGACGTCCGCATATGGCAGATACGCTGGTTCAAAAGGGTTATGCGAAGGATATGCGGGATGCGTTTGACCGTTACTTGGCCGAAGGTGCGCCCGGATACGCATCTGTGCCTCGTGTAGAGCCTGCGGAGGCGATAAGCTGGATTCGTGAAGCAGGAGGGGTGCCTGTAGTGGCCCACCCCGGCTTGTACGGTAATGATGAGCTGGTGCGTTCCATTATAGAGGCAGCGAAGCCTGTAGGGTTGGAGGTGCGACATTCAGATCATGATGCTGAGGCTGAGAGCCGATATACGGCTATGGCGGTGCATTACGGGCTGATCGCAACGGGCGGCTCGGATTTTCACGGTGCGCGCCAAGGTGTGATTTTCCACGGTGATCTGGGTAGCCGTAGTGTGGATGGTCAGGTTGTCGCGGAATTGAGAAAGGCTGCTGTTGGACAAAAGTAAATGAAAAGCCCCTTGCCACCGCATGGAACACCAGAAGTGCACCATGCAAAGGGCAAAGGGCTTTTTTTGTGGATTTCATATGTTGGTGAAACCTAGCCGTTTTTGATGCGATTCGGCAGCTTTTTGACCAGTTCCTCATCAGGTGTGATAAAGAGCGTACGCTGATGATCGTAGATGACAAAGCCGGGCTTCGCTCCGCTGGGCTTGCGTACATGTCGAATCAAGGTGGCGTCTACAGGTACGCTGCTGGACTGCTTGGCTTGGCTAAAATAGGCAGCCAGTTGTGCAGCTTCCTCCAACGTTGCATCTCCGAATTTCTCGGCACGAATAACGACGTGTGACCCTGGAATATCCTTTGTATGCAACCACGTGTCATTGGGTCCGGCCAGTCGGTTGGTCACATATTCATTCTGCAAGTTATTTTTGCCAACCAGCAGCTCGATACCTTCGGAAGAGGTATATACGTGCAAGGTCGGACGGTCATTTTTCTTCTTTTTCTTTCCTTTTTTGGCCCGATCTCTAAGATATCCCTGCTGAACCAATTCTTCTCGAATCTCCTCAATGTCGTTGATAGAGGCATGGGCTAGCTGCTGAAGAAGATTGTCCATATAACGAATTTCTTCGTGCGTCTTCTCTAGCTGTCCATCTATGACAGCCAGGCTGTTTTTATATTTGTTGTACTTTTTAAAATACCTTTGTGCATTATCGGAGGGATTAAGGAGCGGGTCCAATGGAATGGTTATCGCACCCTGTTCTTCGTCATAGAAGTTGGTGAGCGTTACTTCCTTGTCCCCCTTTTTTACCTCATGCAGTGAAGCAAACAGTAGCTCTCCGTAAATCCGAAATTGATCGGCATCTTCCGCTTCGGCCAAATCCTGATGGAGATGGTCGAGTTTTTTTACGTTTTTGCTTCGCTCGTTTTGCAGAAAACGCAGCAAATCGCTAACCTTTTGCTTAACTGTGTCCCTTTCTGCCTTTTCACCGAAAAAGTCCTCCATACACTCGCTGATGGTAGCGTACTCCTTACGCTCTCCTTGGATCAACGTCAGTGGAATGGCCGAAAATATTACTTTATCTTGTGCATCCAGTCCAGACACCGGCTGAAAACGATGATCCCGTACGTCATTCATGATGCCGCTGAATGTCCTCCACAGTCGAAGACCCTTATCACCAGATGCTTCTTCATTAGATGCTCGGGTTAGTATCTCTTCAGCAATAAGAGGGCTAAGCCCAGTAAAAGTGTTCACGATCCAGCGTTTAGGAGCTTCCTCGGCCTCAAGGGCTGCTTGATACGAGGAAATGAAGGCTGTTTCGTCAACTTCTAGCGGATTCAGCTTGTTTTGTTCAGGAGGCTCTGTGTATTGAAAGCCTGGCATAACGACCCGATAGCTGCTGATAGAGGGTGTGACATGATGAATGCCATCCAGCATCATACCTGTTTCTGGGTCAAGCAAAATAATGTTGCTATGTCTACCCATCACTTCAATGATAATCCGCTTAAATGAAATATCCCCCAGTTCATCACGCTGACGTATATCCATATGAATTATGCGTTCCATGCCCACCTGCGTGATCTTCTCAATAATGCCGCCTTCGCAATGTTTGCGAAGAAGCATACAAAACATAGGTGCTTCTGTCGGATTGAGAAAGCTTTGCTCCGTAAAATGTACACGCGGAAATGTCGGATTAGCCGACAGTAACAGCTTTACGCTCCCGCCTTGCGCTCGCAGGTTCAGCACGATATCGCGTTCGTTAGGCTGATGTATTTTATTAATGCGCCCGCCACGGATGGTTTGCAGTTCGTGTACGATAGCGCGGGTTACGATTCCGTCCAATGCCATAATGTATGTTCTCCTTTGAAGCAAATGTATTTTCGCCTTCCTTCTATGATACATAACTTTGGGACAAAACTTAAGCGGCATTGTGATATTTCGAGTCCTGTCCGAATAGATTGAATCAAGAAAGTCTGTCCAGCATATCAGCAATCGCGGCACAAAAATATAATAACGGGCAGCCATCCTACGCACAACCGACGGAAACGGACTATCTGACCGGGAGGGAATTGGGGAGAATGGAACAAGCACACTGGCACCAATTAAGCAATGAACAGCTTTCAACAAGTCTGGAAGTCGACCCGAAGCAGGGTCTTTCGGAGGAACAGATTGCGGAACGAAGAGAAAGGTCGGGATGGAATGAGCTGAGCGAGGGTAAGCGTGTTTCGGCAATCTTGCTACTGCTCAACCAGTTCAAGGATTTTATGATGCTCGTATTGATGGGAGCGACCCTGATCTCCGGCCTGCTCGGCGAGTATTTGGACGCGATCACCATTATTGCTATCGTTGTACTGAATGGAGTTCTCGGCTTTGTACAGGAATTCAGAGCTGAACGTTCATTGCGAGCTTTAAGACAGCTCTCTGCTCCAACCGCCAAGGTGCTGCGAGGCGGCAAACGAGTACAAGTTCAGGCTAGAGAACTGGTGCTGGGCGATATCGTGCTGCTGGAAAGTGGTGATCGTATCCCCGCAGATGTAAGGTGGTTGAGTACGAACGGCTGTGATGTGGAAGAGTCTGCCCTGACCGGTGAGTCAGTTCCGGTGAGCAAGCATTGCCGCCCTATTCATGCTGCCGAAGTACCTCTTGGGGACCAAAAGAACATCGGTTTTATGGGCACCATGATGACCAGAGGCACTGGGCAAGGGGTGGTCATTCGTACAGGCATGAGCACCGAAATGGGGAAGATTGCAGACTTGATCGAAAATACGGAATCGCAAGAGACACCGTTGCAGCACAGATTAGAACAATTGGGAAAAATTTTGATTATCGTGGCGTTGGCGCTAACCGTGCTCGTAGTCGTAGCGGGCATTTTGCATGGTCAACCAGCCATGAACATGTTTCTGGCCGGCGTGAGCTTGGCTGTGGCAGCTATACCGGAAGGATTGCCCGCAATTGTAACCATTGCACTCGCTTTGGGTGTACAGCGTATGATCAAGCGCAAGGCAATTGTACGCAAGCTGCCTTCCGTCGAGACGCTCGGCTGTGCATCTGTCATTTGCTCCGATAAAACGGGCACACTGACTCAAAACAAAATGACAGTCACCAAGCTATGGCTGGATGGCCGTTTTTGGGGAGTTACGGGGGAAGGCTATGACCCACATGGTCATATCATGGACAGGGATCTTCCTGCTGACCTTAAAAACGGACAATCCTTGCGTAGATTGCTGCAAGCCAGTGTACTTTGTAATAATGCAGAAATCGTTCAAGCTGACATAGATGAGCTGCGTTCGAAAAAGAAAGCCAAAGAGCCGACGCCTTCTGCTGTGTGGGAGCTTAAAGGTGATCCGACAGAAGGAGCGCTGGTCACGCTGGCTGCCAAGGGCGGAGTCACGCGACAAGGGCTGTATGAACTGTACACACGGGAGCGAGAATTCCCTTTTGACTCGGATCGCAAGCGGATGTCGGTACTCGTGCGCCACCAGGGAGGACACATTGTATTTGCCAAAGGAGCGCCGGACGTGCTACTGGGCCAGTGCTCTTACATTTTATGGGAAGGGAATGTCGTTCCGTTAACGGGTACGCTGCGCCAAAAGGTATTGGCAGCCAACGAGGGCATGGCATCGGAGGCGCTGCGTGTACTTGGTGTGGCCTACCGTGACATCCGCTCGCACGAGCGTGTCTCTACGGTTGAGGAGGCTGAAGCACAGCTGATTTTTATCGGCTTGACTGGCATGATTGATCCGCCACGTCGCGAGGTTCGCGAGGCCATTGGCAAGTGCCGTCGTGCCGGCATTCGCACCGTGATGATTACGGGCGATCATGGTACAACTGCGGAGGCGATTGCACAGCAACTGGGTATTCTCCAACGCGGCTCACAGGTGTTGACAGGACAGCAATTGTCAATCATGGATGATGCGGCGTTGGATAACGCCGTTGATACTGTCTCCGTGTATGCGCGGGTGTCGCCGGAACACAAGCTGAGAATCGTCAAATCACTGCAAAGACGCGGACATGTCGTAGCTATGACTGGAGATGGCGTCAACGACGCACCAGCGATCAAGGCATCGGATATCGGCATTGCAATGGGCATTACAGGGACAGACGTGACCAAAGAAGCGGCTGCACTTGTGCTGAGTGACGATAATTTCTCAACGATTGTAGCGGCGATTGAGGAAGGACGAAATATTTACGAAAATATCCGTAAATTCATCCGCTATCTACTCGCCTCCAATGTTGGCGAAATTTTAACGATGTTCTTTGCCATGATGGCTGGGCTGCCACTGCCTTTGCTACCCATTCAGATTTTGTGGGTAAATCTGGTGACTGACGGTTTGCCAGCCATGGCTCTAGGGGTGGATCAGCCGGAAAAGGATCTTATGGAGCATAAGCCTCGTGGCGCAAAGGAAAATATTTTTGCACGTCGACTGGGCTGGAAAATTATTAGTCGCGGTCTGTTGATCGGCTTATGTACACTTACGGCCTTTTGGTTAACTTTACGGATTGCTCCAAATGATGCAGGGCAATTGATCAAAGCACAGTCGGTTGCCTTTGCTACGTTAGTGCTGGCACAGTTAATTCATGTATTTGATTGCCGCAGTTCCCGTTCCGTCTTCCATCGTAATCCGTTTCAAAATACTTATCTCGTGCTTGCTGTACTGTCCTCCGTAGTGCTGATGCTGGTTGTAATGTACGTGCCTGTGCTACAGCCTATTTTCAAAACGGTACCCCTTGGTTTACGTGAATGGGCGCTATCGATTGTCGCAGCTGGAATTCCAACGTTCCTGATGGGAGCTGGAAGCGTATGGGGTGGTCGCCGTAACCGTCATCGTGGCGGAAATACGCACTTTTCAGCGGGACGTACCAAGTTTTCAGCCTAGAAAGCCATACATTACATTGCTTTCCCGCTTTTGCCCTGTATGCTATGATGGAATCAAAGCTTCAAAGAGGAGCATGAGATCAGCAGCAACAGCGGGGGGAAGCTATGGAATTCACTAAAATGAACGGTCTGGGTAATGATTTTATCGTTTGGTACGGGCATCAGGAATTGCCATCTGACGCCTCGGAATTAGCTGTTCGGCTATGTGATCGACATTTTGGTATTGGCGCCGATGGATTGGTATATATATTGCCGTCTGACAAGGCAGATTTTCGTATGCGCATCATTAACTCGGACGGTTCGGAGGCTGAGCAATGCGGTAACGCTATTCGTTGTGCTGCCAAATATGTGTATGACCGTAAGCACATCAACCGTGAACAAATTACGATCGAGACACTGGGTGCTGGTGTGCAGCAGGTTGAGCTGACTGTAGAAAACGGAACTGTACGTATGGTGAGGGTAGATATGGGAGAGCCGATTCTGGAGGGATTGAAAATTCCAACTACACTGGATCTGACTAACGTAGTTAACGAGCCCATTGAAGCCGGAGGAAGTGGTTTTCGTTTTACGGCTGTATCTATGGGGAATCCGCATTGTGTCATTTATGTTGAGAATGCGCCTAGCTTTGAACTGGAGGCCTGGGGGCCGAAGCTGGAGCGCCATCCGTTATTCCCTAATAAAACAAATGTAGAGTTCGCTACAGTACGAAACCGGAAGCACATAGATATGAGAGTATGGGAGAGGGGGGCCGGGCCTACGCTAGCTTGTGGGACTGGAGCCTGTGCCACGCTTGTTGCTTCTGTACTCAACGGATACAGTGATCGCCGCGCTGTGGTAAGCCTGAAGGGCGGCGATCTAGATATCGAATGGAGCGAGGATGACAATCACATCTATATGACAGGACCTGCTGAGATTGTGTACGAAGGCCGTCTGTTCTAAATGATGTGAGTTATAGGAATAGCGCGCAACTGGCCCAGAAATCTCATAGAAATGAAGGGGAAGAAGACCTTAGCTGGTCTTCTTTTTTTGGCCTTTTATGCCGCTGTTTACTGGGAATATGGTGAACAAAGCGATATTCTGTCTTTTTTTGACGTCTGAACAATGTATAATATAGAAAATGAGAAAACGATAAGGAGGCCGTTCATAGTGCGGAAATTTCGTTGGATTTCAGCAGTTGCAATCCTAATATTTATAGCCACCGCGCTTCCGGTTCAAGCGGCGACTATTCCTGCTGCTACGGAAACGACGGACAAGCAGGTTGGCTCGTTAACTCCGACAGTCGTAAGCCGTTTAGAAAAAGCAGTGCAAGAACTTATCGGTTCAAAAACTGCATTTCAATTTGATGATGTGACGGATATGGGGAAAACCTGGATTGTCGAGGGTGAATTAGAAGACGGAACAGCTACGTTGCAGACAGAATATAATAAAGAGAAAAATAGAGTGGATTCTACAACCATACGATATAAGATAAGTAGTTTGGGAAAAGCGATGAACGCGCCGCTCAAGGCAAAAGTATTAAACAGCGCCAAAACGTTTGACAGCAAGCGTCCTTTACAATTTGAAGCATTCTGGCGGGTCAAATCCCCTTATCAGTCCAATAAGCCTTCAAATTACTGGGTATTCTGGGGCGCAGGAGAAAAAGCTTCCTCATTGTATGTTGATGTGGACCAAGGCAACGGTATAACCATCAATGCAGACTACGCACTGAAGCAGGTGGACCCTGTTTTATTGAACCGTGCAATGAACACATTTAAGCGAGTGAGTGGACAGCGAATCACAGTGCAGCATGCCTCACGGTACAAGGATGAGAAGAATGGGCTTTCATATTGGTCGTTCGAGGATGCAAGCGAGGCGAGTGAGGTGAAGATTGACGCGGTAACCGGCAAAGTGCTGGCTGTTTCCACCTCTGGGATGGACTGGAATGATGATGCAGATTTCAAAAAAACTTTTGCAAGTCCAAAATATACTGCCGCAGAAGCTTTGAAGCTGGTCAAGCCAAAGGTCCAACTGTTGTTTAATATCAATTTGTCCGACTATAGAGTGAAAGTTCAAGGAAATCAATATACGTTCTCCAAGCAGCAAAAGGGAGCGGATTCTGTTGTCGCTAAAGTGAATAAAAAAGGGAACTTTTACGAATTCTCTCTCCATCCTTCTGATGGGAAAATGCTATGAGAATATAGTGGAAAATAGATCATGATCAATCCAGTCGCTTCACTCCTGATATCATATTATCGGGACGTGAGGCGGCTTTTTTTGTTTTTGGCTTATGTTTGTAGTCTCTTTATGTTACATTAGTATGAAAATAAAGAGCGGGGTGGAGCAGAGGACATGAAACCGGATTTGCGTACTGTACTGAATCGTGAAATTATTGTCGGAGACGGCGCTATGGGGACTTTTTTGTCCCAGCTAGGATTTCCAGTGAATACGTCTTACGAAGAACTGAACATTACTTCGCCTGATGTCATAGCAGAAGTGCATGGTCAATATTTAAATGCAGGAGCACGATTGCTGGAGACGAATACATTCTCTGCAAATGATTATAAGTTGGCCCGTTTTGGACTGGAATCTAAGGTAGAAGAAATCAATCGTGCCGGTGTGAGAATTGCCAGGGCTGCGGCTGGACCTGAACATTATGTAGTAGGTGCGGTCGGTTCCATATGTGGAGGCAAACGTCTTAGCATATCTAAGCTAGAACTGTCAAGAAACTACGAGCAACAGATCGATGCTCTTCTTTCCGAAGGTGTTGACGGCATTTTATGTGAAACATTTTATTCACTGGACGAAATGCGCATTGCGCTTCACAGTGTACGTAAATACAGTGACATTCCGGTAATTTGTCAATTTGCGGTTGATCAGGTTGGGCGTACCCAAGATGGTTTTTTAGTAGCACAAGCTTTTTCAACACTGCGTGGTGAAGGAGCTGACATCCTCGGTTTTAACTGTCACTCCGGTCCGCAGGGAATTATGAGTGTCATGGAGCAGTTGGACGGTCCCTTGTCTGTTCCGCTGTCGGTATATCCGAATGCGGGATTGGCAGATTACGTGGACGGTCATTATGTATACGGGGCATCACCTGAATATTTCGGGGAATGTGCCACATCTTTTGTAGATCTCGGTACGAGGCTGATTGGTGGTTGCTGTGGAACGACACCAGACCATATTGCTGCTATTTCCAAAGCTTTAAACGGTTTGCACCCCCCCCTGCTGGCTCCAAAAGAAGCCTTTTCGGCGGAAGTCATTCATGTGGTGGAACAGACAGCAGATGAAGGGGGACGAGGAAATGGCAGACATGCCAGCGAACCCAACATTGTGGATCTGGTTAAGGAACGGCATACGGTCATTGTAGAGCTGGACCCTCCGCGAGATCTTGATATTACCCGGTTTATGCAAGGTGCACATGCGTTGAAGAAAGCCGGAGCCGATGCCCTTACACTCGCAG
The DNA here is from genome assembly GCF_050482105.1 of Paenibacillus jamilae. Classification (GTDB taxonomy): domain Bacteria; phylum Bacillota; class Bacilli; order Paenibacillales; family Paenibacillaceae; genus Paenibacillus; species Paenibacillus jamilae_B. Next base: position 141,905 of record NZ_JBCNHI010000018.1, read on the forward strand.
ACAATTCGCTTGCAGTCACTCGTATGAGCAATATGGCGCTGGGGCATCTGGTCAATATTGAAACAGGCTTGCGTCCACTAATTCATATCGCATGTCGGGACCGTAATCTGATCGGTACTCAATCCCACATGATGGGTTTTGACGCACTGGGTATTAACCATGTACTGGCGGTTACTGGGGATCCGGCACGGTTCGGTGATTTACCAGGCGCCAGTTCGGTGTATGATATGACATCTTTTGAAATCATACGCATGATCAAGCAGCTAAATGATGGTGTTGCGTTTTCTGGTAAGCCACTGAAGCAGAAAGCTAATTTTGTGGTGGGAGCCGCTTTTAATCCGAATGTTAAGCATTTGGGTAAAGCCGTACAGCGGTTGGAAAAGAAAATTGCCTCCGGGGCCGATTATATTATGACCCAGCCCGTTTACGATCCAGAGCTGATTACAGCCATCGCGGCAGAGACTCAGCATCTGGAGGTACCCATTTTTATTGGTATTATGCCGCTGGCTAGTGGCCGCAATGCAGAATACTTGCACAATGAAGTTCCCGGCATTCAGCTATCCGATGAGGTGCGTGCACGTATGTCAGGGCTGGAGGGTCCAGAAGGACGAGCAATGGGCGTGTCCATTGCCAAGGAGCTGCTTGATACAGCCATGGAGTATTTTAATGGAATCTATTTCATGACTCCCTTTATGTTCTATGAAATGACAGCTGAGCTGACTTCATATGTATGGCAAAAATCAGGCCGAGTACAGGCCCCCTTGTTTCGACTATAATAATCAATTACAATAGTATAATGGATGTGATGCCGATGTCATTGAGTATGACCGGATACGGTCAAGCCATCCTTCATTATGAAGGGTATAAAGTGCGCTTGGAATTGAAATCGGTCAATCACCGCTATTGCGAAGTGATGATGAGAATTCCGCGTGAATGGACTCGCTATGAAGATGGCTTGAGAAAAACGGTTCAACAGCAGATTAAACGCGGTCGTATCGACGTATTCATCCACAGGGAACGTGATGAAGAACAGATACCCGCCGCACGATTGAATGACACTGTAGTGCAGGCATACCTGCGTGCAGCGGAGCAGCTGGCGGATCGTTATGGCGTGAAAGGATCGTTAGGTATAAGTGATATCCTTGCTTTGCCTGATGTTCTGGGTGAGCCTGGAGAGGCTCTCAATGGAGACGAAGAGGACTGGAAAGAGCAGCTCCAGCAAGCTTTGAACGAAGCTTTGCAAGGCTTGCTGGAGATGAGAAGGCGAGAAGGCGGGCATTTGGCGCAAGATGTGGAATCCCGTATTTTACGTCTGGAATCCCTCCATCAAGAAATGACGGTGCTGGCTCCTCATGTTGTGAGCGACTACCGTAACAGGCTGAAGAACAGGCTTAAAGAGCTTCAGGACGGTTCATTTACGCTTGATGAACATAAGTTCGGAATGGAGATTGCGTTATTCGCGGATCGCAGCAATATTGATGAGGAGCTTACCCGGCTTCAAAGTCACTTTAGACAGTGCAAAGAGTTGCTGCTGTCGGACGAGCCGGCCGGTCGCAAATTAGATTTTTTAATCCAGGAAATGAACAGGGAAGTCAACACGATTGGCTCCAAGGCTAATCATCTCACATTAGTTAATTTGGTCGTCGAGATGAAAGCAGAGCTCGAAAAAATTCGTGAGCAGGCTGCAAATATTGAGTAGCTACCTGGTAGCGGCACGGCTGTAATAGTCACATGTATAGGGGGAAAGACCTGAATATGGCAATCAAATTGATCAATATTGGCTTCGGCAATATCGTGTCAGCCAACCGAATAATCTCCATCGTCAGTCCAGAATCTGCTCCGATCAAGCGGATTATACAGGAGGCCAGGGACCGTCATATGTTAATTGATGCTACCTATGGCCGCCGGACACGGGCTGTTATTATTACAGACAGTGATCATGTAATCCTGTCTGCGGTGCAGCCGGAGACGGTCGCTCATCGCCTATCCACTAAAGATGATGACAATGACGAATAAAAATGGAGTGTACTATGGCTAAGGGATTATTATTTGTAATATCTGGACCTTCGGGTGTCGGTAAAGGGACAGTAGGCAATGCATTACGCGAAAAGCTACCTGAGATAACGTATTCCGTATCTGCTACAACTCGAACACCTCGTTCAGGCGAACAGGACGGAGTGACCTATTTTTTCAGAACGCGTGAAGAATTTTTGGGTATGATTGAACGGGATGAGCTGTTGGAGTATGCAGAGTATGTAGGTAACTATTATGGCACTCCACGTGATTTTGTAGATCAGACGCTTGCGCAGGGTAAAGATATATTCCTAGAGATTGAAGTTCAGGGCGCGCTCAAAGTTAAAGAAAAATTTCCGGAAGGCATATTCATATTCCTGCTTCCACCTTCGTTGGATGAATTAAAGGATAGAATTCGGGGACGTGGCACAGAAACTCAAGCAACCATTGACCACCGCATGTCGGTAGCTGTGGACGAAATGAATCTGTTGCGCCACTATGATTATGCAGTTGTCAATGATGAGATTAATTTCGCTTGCAAACGAATAGAATCCATTATTACCGCCGAACATTGTAAGGTTCGACCTTAAGCGCGGGCTTTACATATGCCGAGCGTACCAAAAGTGAAATAATACTGTATAAGCTGAGCTTGAAGGTGTACACTGGAGTTCAGCTTATACAGATTAAAACTACATGAAGAGGTGTCTATTCGTGCTGTATCCTTCCATTGATGAAATGATGAAAAAGGTAGATAGTAAATATTCGCTGGTTGTAGCGGCATCACGCCGTGCTAGACAGTTACGTGAGGGCGAGAAGACGAGCTTGAAGAGTCCTAGATCTCACAAACAGGTTGGAGTAGCTCTGGAAGAGATCTATGCAGATCATCTTTTACTTGAAAGCGGCGAAGAAGAATAAGAATTATAGACAATCATTATAGCCAGGCGCAATGCCAAATCCTTTGACAACCGCAAGGTTGTTATTTTTTTCGGTCAGGGGGAGTTAACGATGTTGAAGGGGAAAGTTATTATTCTTGGTATAACCGGCGGAATTGCTGCTTATAAAGGGGCAGCGCTGTGCAGTAAGTTGACGCAAAAGGGAGCCGATGTTCATGTGATTATGACGGCTTCTGCCAAGGAGTTTATTACCGAACTTACGCTGCAATCGCTCTCTCGCAATCCGGTATACAGTGATACATTTGATGAAAGAGAGCCGTCCATCGTATCCCATATTCATTTGGCCGATGCGGCTGATTTGGTGCTGGTTGCTCCTGCAACGGCGAATATCATCGGAAAAATGGCACATGGTCTTGCGGATGATATGCTTTCGACAACATTACTGGCTACGACAGCGCCTATTATGGTAGCCCCTGCGATGAATGTACATATGTACACTCATCCGGCCGTCATGCAAAATATGGAGACGCTCGTATCACGTGGTGTGAAGATGATTGAGCCGGGTGAAGGATTACTGGCTTGCGGTTACGTTGGCAAAGGACGTTTGGAAGAGCCGGAAACTATTGTGCAAACGATTGAGCGCTTTTTTGATCAGCAAGCACAGGAACCTGGAGTCACAATCAAGGCTGAACCACGGTGGTTTGGAGAAGAATCTACGGAGAATCAATTAACTGAGCCATGTGCAAATAAGAATGAATTGGCGCTTTCGGGGAAAAAAGTTATTGTTACGGCTGGGGGCACGATTGAGCGAATTGATCCTGTCCGTTATATTACGAATGATTCATCCGGTAAAATGGGATTTGCCATTGCGAAAGTGGCTCAGGAGATGGGGGCAGAGGTGCATTTGATTGCTGCCAACACGAGCGCGGAGCCGCCTTCAGGTATATCCCTTGAAAAAGTCCAGTCTGCTGAAGACATGTACCAGGCTGTATTAAAACAATGGGAAACGAGTGATATGGTCGTTATGGCTGCTGCCGTTGCAGACTATCGACCACGTGAGGTGGCACAGACCAAGATTAAGAAAAAAGACAGTGTATTTACGCTGGAGTTAGTGAAGAACGTCGATATTCTCGAATCACTCGGACGCAGCAAAAAACATCAATTTTTAATTGGCTTTGCAGCAGAAACAGGGGATTTGGAGACGTATGCAATAGATAAATTAGAACGCAAAAATTGTGATTTGCTTGCGGCAAACGATGTAACTGTGGATGGTGCTGGTTTTGGCGTTGATACAAATGCTGTTCAAATATATGACCGAAGCGGGATGGTAGAACATATTCCTGTACAGTCAAAGGAAGAAGTTGCGCGTAAATTGCTTACTCTAGCCGCGGAACGCATGGGTGGGGTGCTGCATTAATGGAGATGGGCAATTTAGTTGCCAAGGTCATTGTCGATGTGCCTGCCAAAGACACAGACCGCACTTTCGATTATCTGATACCGAATTCAATGAGGCCTTGGATTGAGCCAGGTAGTCGGGTAGCTGTGCCGTTCGGCAAACGAACAGTGCAGGCTTTTGTAATCTCGGTAGTTCCAGCTGAGGAACCGCCAAAATACAGGATGAGGGCGATTCAGGAGCTGCTGGATTTAGTACCGCCCTTATCTCCTGATCTAGTCGAACTAGGCAAGTGGATGAGCGAACGTTATGCCTGTAATCAAATTATGGCACTGCAAGTGATGATTCCTACTGCGCTTAAGGGCAAAGCGGAACGTTATATCTCAATAGCCGAGCAGCATGCGTTTACGAATCCACAGCATGCGATGCTGTCGGATCAGGAGGGTGAAATCGAATGGGCTCTTCTGACCGACGACGGTATGAGCGATCCAGCGGAGCGTCAGATTGTCAGTTTTATTCAGAGTAAGGAACAAATTCCGTTGCAGCAACTCAGCAGACGCTTCCCCGAGCAGGCGGAGGTTATCAAATCGCTGTTGCGCCGCGGAGTGCTTCAGGAGAGTCAGGTTATTAAAGATAAGCTTGGCAAAAAGACGATGAAGGCTGTTGATCTGGCTATCAATATAGATGAGGCAGCAATGGTACTGGAGCAATTTTCTGCCAAGGCGCAGCGCCAGCGGGAGGTACTTGCTTTTTTGCTGGAACGTAGCGAGTTTCTGCCTCTGCCGCTGAAGGAAGTAATGACCTCGCTAAGTGTATCGGCCGCCACGGTTAAGGCACTGGAAGAGAAGGGCTATGTATCACAGGAAGATGTTGAAGTATTCCGCGATCCCTATCGGGGCAGACACTTCAAGCCTACAGACCCATTGCCTCTTACTGCAGAGCAGCAGTCGGTGTATGCCCGGATTGTTCGTCAGCTGGACTTACGTGAGCAAGGAGCCTTTTTGCTGCATGGAGTCACAGGGAGTGGTAAGACGGAAATCTATCTCCAGACAATTCAGCGCTGCATTGAGCAGAATCGGCAGGCCATCGTGCTCGTACCTGAAATATCCTTAACGCCGCAAATGGTTGAACGTTTCAAAGGCCGTTTTGGCAACCAGGTCGCAGTAATGCACAGTAGGTTGTCCGGTGGAGAACGGTACGATGAGTGGCGTAAAATACGCGAAGGCCGTGTGAAAGTGGCGATCGGAGCTCGCTCGGCGGTATTTGCCCCTTTTCGTGAGCTAGGGCTTATTATTATGGATGAGGAGCATGAAACCTCCTATAAGCAGGAAGAGACGCCCAAATACCATGCGCGTGATGTAGCTATTCGCAGAGCACACCAGCACGGAGCTGTCGTTATTCTCGGTTCAGCTACACCGTCGCTGGAAAGCTACTATGCTGCTCGTTCCCAAAGCAATGATGAGTTTGCGCCGTTACTGCTTGAAATGCCGACTCGTGCATTGGGGAACACGTTGCCTGAAGTCCATATTATGGACATGCGTGAGGAACTGCGGGCTGGCAACCGCTCCATGTTCAGCCGCGCATTGCATAATGGAATCGCAGAGCGATTAGAACGTAAAGAGCAGACAGTACTGCTGCTGAACCGGCGTGGGCACTCCACGTTCGTGATGTGCCGGAGCTGCGGCTATGTGGCGGGGTGTCCGGATTGCGATATTTCGCTTACCTATCATCAGCGGTCGAACAATTTACGTTGCCATTACTGCGGCTATTCCGAGCACGTGCCTCAGACCTGCCCAGAATGCGGTAGTGAGCATATTCGCTACTTCGGTACAGGTACCCAGCGAGTGGAAGAAGAGCTGGCTAAGCTATTCCCTGGTATACGTGTTGTCCGAATGGATGTTGATACAACGACAGAAAAAAACGCTCACGAAAAGCTGCTCAAGCAATTTCGTGATAAAAAAGCAGACGTGCTGCTGGGTACTCAAATGGTAGCCAAAGGGCTGGACTTCCCCGATGTAACTTTGGTTGGTGTCATTACTGCGGATTCGGCTCTTAATTTACCGGATTTTCGAGCCGCGGAAAAGACATTTCAGCTATTGACACAAGTAGCTGGGCGTGCGGGAAGACATCAATTGCCGGGGGAAGTATTCGTACAGTCCTATACTCCAGAGCATTATTCGGTGGTTCACGCCAGCCGTCATGATTATGCTTCTTTTGTGAGGGAAGAATTGAAACATCGCCGCAATCTGCACTACCCGCCATATTGCCGACTTATTTTGGTGACTTTTTCCCATGAACAGCTTCCTGTACTGGTTCGATTGGCTGAAAATTATTCAGCGACATTACAGGGACGAGCCAGACAACGGGGCTGGTTCGGGAATATGGACCGGCTCACATCGGATGTGCTGGACATTTTGGGACCTGTAGCTTCACCCATTTCGAGAATCAAGAATAGATACCGATTTCAATGTATGATAAAATGGCGTGGAAATATTGATGCAATTGGTTTAGCTCAGCAAGTAGCTGATGAAATGGCCGAGTCCGCACAAGCACAAAAGTTGCTGATTAGTCTGGATGTTGATCCGCAGATGCTTATGTAGAGTGTTAACACAAAAGTTATTAGCACAATTGATGCGGACAAGCCGTCCGTACATAGGATAATGTAGCAGTCGCGTTTGTGATGAATACAATTAAGCCTAAATGAAGGAAAAAGAGGAAGGTGTTCTGTTGTCATGTCAATTAGAATTATAGTGTTGGAACCGGATGATGTATTGCATAAAGTAGCAAAGGAAGTTACTAAAATTACGCCTAATGTGCAAAAGCTGCTGGATGATATGGCAGATACGATGTATGAAGCGGAAGGAGTAGGTCTGGCCGCTCCACAAGTAGGTATTCTGAAGCGGCTTATCGTCGTAGATGCTGGAGATGAGCATGGCTTGATTAAAATGATCAACCCAGAAATTGTAGCTGAAGAAGGGGAGCAATTGGGACCTGAAGGCTGCCTGAGTATTCCGGGGTTGAACGGGGATGTACGTCGTGCTGAGAAGGTTACAGTCAAGGGACTGGATCGCGAGGGTAAGGCTATTTCCGTTACAGCGACAGGATTACTTTCTCGTGCTTTTCAGCATGAAATTGACCATTTGAATGGAGTATTGTTCACGGATATTGCAGAAAAAGTATATGAGGTTGCTCTGGAACAGCCAGGACCGAACCGTCAGACAGGGGAGTGAGGTTCGATGAATCAAGACATTCGTATTATCTTTATGGGTACACCCGAATTTGCAGTGCCGTCGCTGAACATGTTGCTGGACAACGGATATAACGTGGTCGGTGTAATTACTCAGCCGGATAAGCCACAGGGACGGAAAAAAATATTGATGCCTACACCAGTCAAAGAAGCGGCTGAGAAGCGCGGATTGCCTGTGCTGCAACCGACACGCCTGCGTCAACCGGAAGCGGTAGCTCAGGTGGCGGAATTGCGTCCCGATCTAATCGTAACCGCAGCTTATGGACAAATTTTGCCTAAATCCGTATTAGACCTGCCTCGTTTCGGCTGTCTGAATGTGCATGGTTCGCTACTTCCCCGTTATCGGGGAGGTGCCCCGATCCAGCGCGCAATTATTAACGGTGAAACTGTGACAGGCGTGACGCTAATGTATATGGCAGAAGGACTGGACACTGGCGATATGATATCGCGGGTTGAGGTGGCTATAGAGCCGGAGGATACGTCGGGTACCATTTTTGAGAAGCTTAGCGTAGCCGGAGCGAGACTTTTGCAGGACGAGCTACCTAAGTTGCTGGCAGGGCAATCAGACCGTATACCGCAAAATGATGATGAGGCGACCTATGCCCCGAACCTGACTCGCGATGATGAGCGTATTACATGGAATGATAATGCGCAGCAAATATACAACCGGATTCGCGGCCTGGTACCTTTTTCTGGCGCGTTTACGCTTTGGGAGAACAATGTTTTTAAAATATGGGCTGCGGAGCAGCCTTCCGTAAATAATGAAGCGAGTAGCTCAAATGCTCCAGCACCTGGTACGGTTCTTCAATTAACCTCGCGTGGCATTGAGGTGCAGACTGGTGAAGGCACTCTCTGGCTGACACAGGTTCAACCGGCAGGCAAAAAGGTTATGGAAGCTGGAACTTTTGCGCGCGGCGGGCAGATGAAGCCTGGCACGGTGCTCGGATGAGCGGGGGACACTCCCGTCCGGGAGATCGACGTCAGGGAGTGAGTGCCAGATCCGGCAAGACTCGCAAACAGACGGCACGGGAAGTTGCACTTGATGTGCTGACCGGTGTGGAGCAAGAGGGCGCGTATAGCAATCTTGAGCTTAATCGCCGGCTTCAGCAGGCAGGTTTATCTGCAAGTGACGTTGGTCTGACGACGGAACTTGTGTACGGTACAGTTGCACGACGAAATACACTGGATTATTTTTTGAATAAATTTGTACAAAAAGGAACGGCCAAGCTTCAGCCTTGGGTACGTTCATTGCTACGGATGAGCGTGTATCAGCTGGTGTATCTGGACCGAGTTCCCGATCACGCAGTTGTTAGTGAAGCAGTGACCATTGCCAAGCGGCGCGGGCATCAGGGGATTTCCGGTATGGTCAATGGCGTGCTTCGCAGCATGTTGCGTGAGCCGGACAAGCTTCGTATTCCTGAAGGTCTGTCAGCAGAGGAGCGGATTTCACTAGAACATTCCCATCCACTGTGGCTAGTTAAGCGCTGGATCAAGCAATACGGTACGGATACAACTGAGGCTATCTGCAAGGCTAATAACGAGCCCCCTGCGGTCAGCGTACGAGTGAATACGACGATGACCAGTCGTGATCAGCTGTTGGATGAGATGGTTGCAAAAGGGGTTAATGCCGTTCCTTCGGCCATTAGCCCTTATGGAATTGTTGTTCGTAGCGGTGGAAATATGGCGCTTACTTCATGGTATATGGACGGATTATTGTCTGTACAGGATGAAAGCTCCATGCTTGTTGCCGAAGCGGTCGCTCCTGAGCCTGGCATGACAGTGCTGGATTGTTGTGCAGCTCCAGGTGGCAAAACAGCACATATGGCTGAGCTGATGAAGGATCGAGGTCGGATCGTTGCGAACGATCTGCATGCCCACAAGCATCAACTAATCCGTGAGCAAGCGAATCGGCTTGGTCTGGATGCCGTTGAGACCGTTACTGGTGATGCTTTGGACTTAAAAGAGCGATATGCCCCAGCTTCTTTTGACCGCATTTTGCTGGATGCGCCATGCTCTGGCTTTGGGGTGATTCGTCGTAAACCAGACTTGCGTTGGAGCAAAACTGTGGAGGATGTTCACGACATTACTCAACTGCAGCATGAGTTGCTGGACAGTGTGGCCGGGCTATTGAAGCCGGGGGGGATTCTGGTATACAGCACTTGCACAATTGAGCCTGATGAAAATGAAGGACAATTGGCTCGGTTTTTAAGTGAACATCCAGAGTATGAGTTGGCAAAGGATCATCCTTTTCCAGATGTGAGTCAAGCAATGGATGGTACACAGAAAGGCTCGATCCAGCTGTTGCCGCAGCATTTTCACAGTGACGGATTTTATATTGCACGTCTACGCCGGGTAAAGTAGTCTGGGGCATAATTCCAGGAAGCTACCCACCAGTATTTCCACAATCCGCCGGGTGCCTCCGGCGGTTTTTTGCATGAAGACGAAAAATTTTTACCCCCTCAGGGATTTGTGCTAAAATAGGAAGAATGAAAAACACGATCTGCGATCAAACAGAACTTAACGAAGAAGGAACGGGTGCAAATATTGATGAAACCTTTTATATATGATTTAACACTGGAAGAGCTTCAGGACTGGGCCAAAAACAATGGCGAGCCTGCCTTTCGGGGAGGGCAAATTTTTGACTGGCTGTATGTAAAGCGGGTCAATAATTTCAGTGAGATGACGAATTTGTCTAAGCCGCTGAGAGAGAAGCTAGAGGAGCAATTCAGTTTTGTGACGCTTCACGAAATTACAAAGCTCGAATCGAAAGATGGTACTGTTAAATTTCTGTTTGGTCTACACGATGACCATGCTATTGAGACGGTTATCATGAGACACAATTACGGAAACAGTATTTGTGTAACGACTCAGGTGGGTTGCCGGATTGGCTGTACTTTTTGTGCCTCGACGCTAGGAGGGCTTAAACGAAACCTGACGGCTGGTGAAATTACTGCACAGGTGGTGCAGGCTCAGAAAATTCTGGATAAAACGAATGAACGAGTGAGCAGCATTGTAATTATGGGCTCAGGTGAGCCCTTTGAGAACTATGAAGCGACGATGAAGTTTTTACGTACAATGATTCATGAAAAGGGCCTGAATATTGGGCAACGTCATATTACAGTATCAACCAGTGGTATTGTACCGAATATTTACAAATTTGCTGACGAGGATACACAGATCAATCTGGCAATATCCATTCATGCGCCTAATGATGCGCTTCGTTCAAAGCTAATGCCTGTAAATCGGCGTTATCCTTTTAAAGATGTTATGGATTCTCTACGTTATTATCTTGCTAAAACAGGGCGAAGAATTTCTTTTGAATATGCCTTGATCGGTGGGGTGAACGACCAGGCGGAACATGCTGAAGAGCTTGCGGATGTGTTGAAGGACATGCTGTGTCACGTCAATTTGATTCCAGTCAACCATGTGCCTGAGCGTAAGTACGTGCGCACATCGCGCAGTGATATTTTTAATTTTCAACGTATTCTTGCCGAAAAAGGCGTCAATGTGACGATCCGGCGTGAACAGGGTCACGATATTGCCGCTGCCTGCGGTCAGTTGCGTGCAAAGCATATGGAGTTGGGGTGAAACCATTTGATCAAAACAGTTCATGTCAGCCATGTCGGACGTGTGCGTTCGGTGAATGAGGATTCTGCCTGGATCAGGCACTTGGAGCAAGGCTATATTCTTGGAATTGTTGCCGATGGCATGGGAGGGCATTTGGCCGGTGATACGGCCAGCCGTCTTGCGGTAGAGACACTTGCCGCTGATTTGGCGACGCTGGAGAGCGGATTATCCGCACATTCTTTGACGGCGGCGCTCAGCGACGCTATTTTGCATGCCAATGAAGTCATCTTCCAAACGGCTGCGCGCGATGAGCAATATCATAATATGGGGACGACAGTTGTTGCTGTTTTGCTCAACGATGCATCTGGAATTATTGGGCATATCGGTGACAGCCGCGCCTATGTGATTTCCAAAGGAACGGTACGCCAGCTTACAGAAGATCATACATTGGTGAATGAGTTGTTCAAAAACGGGCAGATCAGTAAGGAAGAGCGGGAAAACCATCCCCGTCGCAATGTGCTGACACGGGCATTGGGCACTGATTCCGAGGTAAAGGTGGACATTGACACCATTACGCTGGAAAAAGGCGATGTGCTATTACTATGCAGCGACGGACTGAGCAATTTGGTAACAGAAGAACAGATCAGTAAGGTAGTAGGTGCCGCAGAAAATCCTTTGGAGGAACGTGCTGATCGTCTGCTACATTTGGCGCTGCTTGCCGGTGGAGACGATAACATTACTGTAGCTTTGTTTGAATTGCCCGACAACACGGTTTCATTGAGTGAAAAGGGGTGTGAAGCATGATCGGGCACCTGCTTGGGGGAAGATATGAAATTATTGAGCGCATCGGTGGCGGCGGTATGGCGCTGGTGTATAAGGCTCAAGACATTTTGCTGAATCGCAATGTCGCAGTTAAGGTGTTGCGTCAGCAATTTGTTCATGATGAGGAATTTATTCGCCGATTCCGGCGCGAGGCTCAGTCGGCCGCCTCGCTTTCTCATTCGAACGTGGTCAGTATTTATGATGTCGGCCAAGAGGATGAAATCCATTATATTGTAATGGAGTGCGTCGAAGGCAAAAATTTGAATGAGATTATTAAAGAACGTGCGCCATTACAAGTGGATGAAGCAGTGCGGATTGCTTCCCAGATTTGTGATGCGCTGGAACATGCTCACCAAAATCAGATTATTCACCGGGATATTAAGCCTCATAACATCTTAATTGGACGTAATGGACGGGTTAAGGTAACCGATTTTGGGATTGCTCGAGCTGTTACGTCAACAACAATTACCCAGACAGGTTCTGTTGTGGGTTCTGTTCATTATTTTTCACCTGAGCATGCAAAGGGTGTCGTCACCGGCGAAAAATCGGACTTATATTCTTTAGGTATTGTCTTATACCAAATGTTGACGGCACAGCTTCCTTTTTTGGGAGAGAGCCCAATTAGTGTGGCACTCAAGCATTTGCAAGAGGAATTTGAGGAACCGCGTAAAATTAATCCTTTGATTCCGCAAAGCGTGGAAAATGTCATTTTAAAATCAATGCGCAAAAATCCAGAGGAACGTTACCAATCGGCAGACGAAATGCTAAGAGATTTGGAAACCTGTTTGCTACCAGGGCGGCGCAATGAATCCAAGCTGGAGTTTACACATTTGGATGATGAGGACCAAACGCGGGTTATTCCAGCTATTAAGCCTCAACAATTAGGTGTGTCTTCCAGTGGGGATGATGTCCCTGTCCAACCTCGTGAGTCTGAACAGCTTTCGAGCAAGCAATCCTCCAAGAAAAATAGAAAAAAAACGATATTCTGGGTAACACTAGTATTGGTGCTACTTTTATGCATGGGTGGCGTGGTGTACTACGTGCAAAGTGCACTTGTCGTGCCTGAGGTGAAAGTACCAAGTGTATTGACACAAACAGAAGACCAAGCGAAGCTCGTTCTAAGTAAAGCAGGACTAGTCATTGACGAGCCAATCCAGCACGAATATAAAGAAGGGATTGCACCAGGAGTTGTTTTTTATCAAAGCTACCCTGAAGGTTCTCTAGTCAAGGAAGGAACGGAGATTAGTCTGAAGGTTGGGATTGCCAAGCCGCTCACCCCGATGCCGGATGTCAAAGGGCAAAGCTACGAGAATGCAGTCAAGCTGTTGACGGCTCAGCAAATTAAGGAAACGCAGATTCAGCAAAATGAGCAGTTCAGTGATCAACCCGAAGGGACTGTTCTTAGCCAGACACCTACTGCAAATGAGCCTTTTGATAAGGATTCGGTTCAGGTAGTGCTCACAGTCAGCAAAGGCGCTGCTACTGTAAAAATGCCGAATCTGGTGGGGATGACGCAGAGCCAAGCGGAAAATGAGGTCAAAAAGGCGGGACTGAAGGTTGGCTCGATTAAAGAGGAGTCCAGCTATGAGCAGGACAAAGGAAAAGTAACTAAACAATGGCCGTCAGAGGCGGGCAGTGATTTGCCTCCAAATACGGAAATTACGTTTTATGTAAGCACCGGTTACCCGCCAGAAGCCATTACGTTACCGTTTAATGTACCTGTGGCGCCGAAGGAAGAGGGCAAGAACAGTAAAATTCGTATCACTTATACAGATGCACGTGGAGAAAATCAGGAGTGGGGAAGTCGTACGATTAATACGACACAGGTGTTTACGATTAACCTCCTGATGGCCCCTAACAAAGACAGTGTCGTCTCAGTATTCAGAGATGGAGCTTTTGTTGACACATATCCTGTTTCTTATATTGATGCCAAAAACGGAACGGTGACGATGCCTCAAATTGCTCCACCTGCGGGAACATCACCGACCGATGCTCCTGGTGGTACTTCCTCGCAGAATGGAAGTGGAAACGGCGAGGAAGGAAACAGTGGGGAATCTTCTAATGATAGTGGTAATGGTGGAGGCGACTCTAGCAACCAGGAGGGCACAGAAGGCAATGGTGACCCTTCTGCCTTTGCCCCAAGAAATGATTCCGCGGGAGTTACGCGCAGTGAGTTAGCGGTTAGCAAAAAAAACAACCCCGGTCATAGTTCCCATAAAAAGAAGGACAAAGTGATCGAGGCTGCGCAGCATCAGTGAGCTTGCTAGAAGAAGATGCTCGACCTGTTACACGAATGAAACTTAAACATTATGAAGGAGGACATCTTATACATGCCTGAAGGTCTGATCGTCAAGGCGCTTAGCGGATATTATTATGTCTCCAGCCTGGATCAGGATGGGCGTCCGGTATCCGGCGAAGCCACAGTACAATGCAGAGCACGCGGCCTTTTCAAGAAAAAAGAGATTACACCTCTTGTTGGTGATCGGGTTGTTTACGAACTGACCGAAAACGGGGAAGGTATGGTCAAGGAGATTAGAAAGCGTACGTCGGAGTTAATTCGTCCTCCAGTAGCTAATACCACATTGGCCGTGCTGTTGTTTTCTCTGCGTGAGCCGGATTTAAACCTGCCTTTACTGGACAAATTTTTAGTCCATATTGAGCATGCTGGACTGGATACGATTATTTGTCTGACCAAGCGCGATTTATATGAAGGCAGCCCTTCAGAGGATGATACGGTGCTGATGGTGCAGGAAATGTACCAGAAGATCGGTTATGAGGTGCTGGTAACCAGTGCCCGTACCGGAGAGGGTACGGTTGAGCTTAAGAAGCTGTTAGCCAACCAAATCAGCGTGTTCTCTGGTCAGTCAGGTGTAGGAAAGTCCTCTATGCTTAATGCTTTGCAGCCCGGGTTGACGCTGGAGACGAGCGCCATCAGCAATAAGCTGGGACGAGGTAGACATACGACTCGTCATGTGGAGCTAATTCCTTTAGACAATGGTGGGTTTGTAGCAGATACACCGGGGTTTAGCCAACTGGATTTTTTGGAGCTGGGTGTGGATGAGTTATCGCCTTCTTTTCGGGAATTCCAGCAGTATGCCGAAGGATGCAAATTCCGAGGTTGTACGCATATTCACGAACCTGGCTGTAAAGTAAGAGAGGCCTTGGAAGAAGGACATATTTCACAGGGACGATATAATAGCTATCTGCAATTTTATCAGGAATTAAAAGAAAAAAAGCGGAGGTATTGAGCATATGTTAAAAATAGCACCGTCGATTTTATCCGCTGATTTTGCTCGTTTGGGCAGTGAAGTTGCGGAAGCCCAAGCAGCGGGAGCGGACTGGATTCATGTGGATGTTATGGATGGTCATTTTGTACCCAATATTACACTTGGTCCCCCTATCGTTCAGGCTATTCGGCCGCATACAAATCTTCCATTGGACGTTCATCTCATGATTGAGCACCCTGAACGTTATATTGGTGATTTTATAAAAGCAGGAGCCAATATCATTACGGTTCATGCTGAGGCCTGTGTTCATTTGCACGGTGTCATTCACTTGATCAAGCAGCAAGGAGCGCTGGCAGGAGTGGCTCTCAATCCGGGGACATCACCATATGCGATCAAGGAAGTGCTGCCCAATGTGGATATGATTCTAGTGATGACGGTTAATCCTGGTTTTGGGGGACAGTCCTTCATCCCAGAGACCTTGAATAAAATTAGACAAATCCGTGCTTGGTTGAACGAATTGGGTCGTCCAGACGTACATATCGAGGTGGACGGAGGTATTGCGGAGGAGACGGCACCAGCCGTATTTGAAGCGGGTGCTGACGTATTGGTAGCAGGTAGTGCGGTTTACGGCAGAGCGGACCGCGCAGCAGCTATTACTGCTATTCGGGACAGTGTCACTCATTTGTCCAAGTGAAGCTAACTGAAGCACTGTGGATGACCTTAGCGAGCATGCTGACGGGCTTGACCCTCAGCTGTTTCTCGCTAGTGAAGTCGCCTTGGAATGCCATTCTTTCACTTCTGGCTGTTCTTATTGTACTGTTTTATTTTCGTAAAAATGAACGGCGTGGTTTGCGTATCGGTTTTGTGGTGTGCTGTGTGCTTTATTATATTCTGTTTATTTTTATACTTTCAGCATATCTCTATCTTCGCGGGCTTGTCTGATGGTATAGCCTGGGATGGTTGTGCATAAATATGGTTACATGAGCGGGATTCTCATGTAGCCTTTTTTTGTGGGGCAACAACCCTTTACAGGTTGCATAAACTACAGAGAACGGATGCAGGAGGATGATGGGGAGGGTGAGGCATGAAGTTTTATACAATCAAGCTGCCAAAATTTCTGGGTGGATTCGTCAAAGCCATTTTGAATACATTCCAGAAAAACTGAATTCAACGTAAGGCTAACACAGGATGTAGGATGAAAGCCAAAGGTACATCAGGGGCACGCTTCCCGGGCACAGCAGATCGATAGCTCGGCCGTAAACGACAGGAACGCACGGGAAGGTGCCTGACATTTTGTTCTCCTGAATCAGTGAAGTATTATTCGAATAACCAAAAAAGCACCCGTTTAAAACGAGGTGCCTTTTGTTTATAACGATATTTTTTTACGATTACACGCGAGTCACTTTACCGGCTTTCAATGCACGAGTGCTGACATAAACGCGTTTCGGTTTACCGTTAACGAGAATGCGAACTTTTTGTACGTTGACGCCCCAAGTACGGCGATTACGGTTGTTAGCGTGAGATACGTGGTTACCGCTGCTAGGCTTTTTGCCTGTTACAGAACATTTACGAGACATGATTCCACCTCCTATTCTGAAAATAACCAAACTCCATATGGAATGGGTCGCTCTTCAGGCCGACTGGCTCAGCCGGACTTTACAAGTCACTAACCTGAACAAAACAATACTTAAATATAATATCATAGTCAAAAAAGCTCCGTCAACTGATTCAAAAACTTTATTTATTTCTCTTTCGCATTATAGTACAATATGGGATAGCTATTGCTGTGATTATTTTGTTTTTTAAGGAATGTGAATTCTTAATCCAGTCATGCCGGGCAGTTCAGAGGCGGGACCATAACTATTATTCCGGCCAATGATTTTTTGTTGGGCAGTGACTGGTTTTTCATATTATATGAGCTATGGAAGAGAACCAGAGTAGGGGTACGGAGGCTTACGAAAGGGTGACATTCGTATTCGTCGTCTGGCTTTAGTATAATTCAATTAAACCTTGAACAAGTGTTGTGAAGATGGATTGTAAAACAATTGTATTAAGCTAGGAAGGGGAATTCTCTTGAGTAATCGTTCTTTGAATGGAACAGACTTTACCGCGATGGTTTTAGCCGGGGCGGAACAATTACAGCAGCATGCGGAGCATGTCAATTCACTAAATGTATTCCCGGTACCAGACGGTGATACGGGGACTAATATGAATCTGACGATGAGCGCGGGCGTAACGGAATTGAAGAGGGGGGATTCTTCCTCCATCGGTGTCATGTCCGGCATATTATCCAAAGGTTTGCTGATGGGAGCCCGCGGCAATTCAGGGGTTATCCTGTCTCAGTTGTTCCGTGGCTTCAGCCGTTACGCTGCCCCATACGAGGAATTGAATACTCTTCAGTTCGCATCGGCATTGCAGAGCGGGGTGGATGCGGCCTACAAGGCGGTGGTTAAGCCGGTGGAGGGTACAATTCTTACCGTGGCGAAGGAAGCGGCCAGACATGCTGTGTTTTTCTCGCGCCGTACGAACGACATCACAGAGCTGATGGAAGAAGTGCTTGCCAAAGCAAAAGAAACGCTTGCCATGACGCAGGACATGCTTCCTGTATTGAAACAAGTAGGAGTTGTAGACTCGGGTGGGCAAGGGCTTGTGTATATTTATGAAGGATTTATGCAGCATCTTGGAAGCGGACTGGTGACATCTCCAAGTCTAAAGGGTAATAATGTACGTCCAGTTTCTGCTCCTTATGTATCGGAGAGACCGACTGCTGCGCCTGTTGCTCCTTCTCCAGATGCGCCGATTTCTGCGCAGGCGAAGCTCGAAACGGAGAATATTGAATTTTTGTATGATATGGAGTTTTTTATTAATCGACAACTGGGCGAAGCGCAAGGTACGAGTTTTGATGAGGAAGCTTTCCGGAAAGCGTTGTCAGTTGATGGCGATTCGATTATCGTTATTTCGGATGATGATGTCATCAAGGTTCATGTGCATTCTAAGGCCCCAGGTGAAGTCTTAAATCTTGCGCTGCGCTACGGGGAAATTACACAGATTCGAATTTTGAATATGCGCGAACAGCATCGTGATTTGTTGTCTGCGGGTATGGACGGTGCTCCTGAGCCTGAGTGGTTTGCTGAAATACCAACAGAGCCTGCGCGTGAGGAAGAGCCATCTGAGCCCCCAGCTCATGAATTGGCACCCTTTGGTTTTATAGCTGTGGCATCTGGTGAAGGGATTGCTGATATTTTCAGAAGTCTGGGAGTTGATGTTGTCCTATCTGGTGGTCAGACAATGAACCCGAGCACAGAGGACTTCGTGAATGCGGCCCGCTCAATTGCGGCTCAACATATTTTTATTCTGCCGAATAACTCCAATATAATTTTGGCAGCTGAACAAGCACGTGAATTGCTAGAGGTGGAACGTTTGGTATCGGTTATTCCAAGCAAAACAATCCCTCAGGGCATTGCAGCAGCATTTGCCTTCCAAGAGGAGGAAGCCTTTGAGATAAACCAAGATAATATGCGGGACGCAGTCACCCGTGTGAAGTCTGGACAAGTGACCTATGCGGTACGGGATACGACACTTGATGATCTGCATATTACAGCGGGTCACTACATTGGTATTCAGGATTCCAAAATTGTGTCGACTGAGGAGCAATTATTAGGAACTGCTCGTCTTTTGCTGGCGAAAATGCTGGTGAATGGCGATGAAATTGTTACGATTCTTACAGGATCGGACGCAAAACAAGAAGAGACAGATCAGCTTGTTACGTGGCTTGAAGAAAATTATTCGGATGTTGAAGTGGAAGTTCATGAAGGTGGTCAGCCGATTTACCCTTATCTGTTCTCAGTGGAAACCTGATGTGGTGGAACGTAATTTAGTAGCCCACTATAAGGAGGCCTGACCGATGAGCAGTACCATCATTTTGACAGATAGCACAGCTGATATTCCACAGGAATTAGTAGACCGACTCGGTATAGTTGTTGTACCACTAACGGTGATGTTCGGCAGCACAGCATACCTGGACGGCATAGAGATGTCAGCTGCGCAGTTTTACAGTGAGTTGGTACGGGCTGATAGCCTGCCTACGACGTCACAGCCATCACCCGCCCGCTTTTTAGAGACGTACAGGGCGTTGTTGGAGCAATATCCCGAGAGCCAGATTATCTCTATCCATTTGTCCTCTGGTGTGAGCGGAACGTACCAATCCGCTCTGCTGGGCAAATCCATGTTGGAGAAACATGAAGATAGAGTGACCGTAGTGGATTCCAAGTCGGCGTCCTATGGCTACGGTATGCTCGTAGTTTATGCCGCAGAGCTAGCTGCTGCCGGGCAATCCCCGGCTGTTATTGTTCAGGGTGTGGAACGTCTTGGGGAACGCCGTTGTTTGTATTTCCTGGTGGATACACTGGAATACTTGCAAAAAGGCGGACGAATTGGCAAGGCAGCTGCTATGGTTGGTACGTTGCTTAACATTAAGCCAATTCTTTCGATTGACAAAGAAGGGATTATTTACTCGGCTGATAAGGCAAGAGGGTATAAAAAAGCGACAGCACGAATTATTGAATTGCTGGAGCGGGATTTAAAAGGCCAAAAAATTAATATTGCTATAGGTCATACGGCAGATCGTTCGGCGGCTGAAGCGTTCGTTGCTCAGTTGGCAGAGCATTTTGAGCTTGGAGATCAAATATATACCGAACTTGGTGCCGTGATTGGAACTCATGTGGGACCAGGAACGATTGGTATTTTTGCATGGCCGGCTGGAGATGAGAGGTAATATGCTGCAATTGGATCAAATACCTTTAAAACAAATACACGGCGTGAGTGCTCTCAAAGAAGGAGAGCTTCACGCTTTTGGCATTTCTAATGTGCAAGACATGCTGGAATATTATCCGTTTCGGTATGAAGATTACCGACTACGCTCGCTAAGCGAAGTGAAAGACGGAGATAAGATTACAGTACAGGCAAAAATTATGGGCATTCCGGTGCTTCAACGTTACGGACGTAAATCAAGGTTGACTTGCAAACTGATGGCCGAGGATTGGATGTTTACTGCAACCTGGTTTAATCGGCATTTTTTGAAGGACCAGCTAACATCA
This sequence comes from Paenibacillus jamilae, assembly GCF_050482105.1. Taxonomy (GTDB): domain Bacteria; phylum Bacillota; class Bacilli; order Paenibacillales; family Paenibacillaceae; genus Paenibacillus; species Paenibacillus jamilae_B. The sequence goes on from NZ_JBCNHI010000018.1 coordinate 162,163, forward strand.
GGTCGCGAAATTGTGGTGACTGGTAAATGGGATCTCAAGCGAATGCAGATGACTGTTGCAGACTCTGAATTCCCTGATAAAGGAGTGGCCCGCTCAGGGACACTTCAACCAGTGTATTCTATAGGGGGCAAGATTACGCAGAGTTGGATGCGGAAAACAATGAATCAAACGCTCCAGCAGTTCGGCCAAATAATTCCCGAGATATTGCCGGATCTGCTGGTGCGCAAGTATAGTCTGATGCCGCGCAAGCAGGCGATTGCAGGCATACACCAACCTCAGGACAATCGAGAGGGACAAGAGGCTCGGCAACGGATGGTGTATGAGGAGCTATTTTTATTCCAACTGAAAATGCAAGCATTCCGGGCGTTAAACCGTGGTCGAGCGGACGGGGTGGTGCATACGGTGGATAACGCCACGATTCGTGAATTTGTGAGGGCTTTGCCCTTTGAATTAACGGATGCACAGAAGAAGGTCGAGCTTGAAATACTGCAGGATCTACGCTCACCTTATTGCATGAACCGTCTGCTTCAAGGAGATGTGGGCTCGGGAAAAACAGTGGTTGCCGCCATCGGTTTATTTGCCACCGTACGTTCCGGTTTTCAGGGAGCACTCATGGTGCCAACCGAAATTTTGGCCGAGCAGCACATGCGGTCGCTTCACAAGCTGTTTGAACCCTTTGGAATCAGTGTTGGGCTACTGACAGGAAGTACAACTGGGAAAAAGCGCAAGGAGTTACTTGCCGCTCTTCAAATGGGGCTGCTGGATATTATTGTGGGCACGCATGCCCTTATTCAGGAGGATGTGTATTTCCGTCAGCTTGGACTGGTTGTAACGGATGAGCAGCATAGATTTGGAGTAAACCAGCGTAGTGTATTGCGCCGCAAGGGCTACAATCCCGATGTGCTGACTATGACGGCCACACCGATCCCACGTACGCTGGCGATTACTGCTTTTGGTGATATGGATGTTTCTACGATATCAGAGCGGCCCAAAGGACGTATTCCAATTTCTACGTACTGGGTGAAGCATGAGCTGATGGATCGAGTGCTTGGCTTTATTTCCCGTGAAGTAGATCAGGGACGGCAAGCTTATCTGATTTGTCCGTTGATTGAAGAGTCGGAGAAGCTGGACGTACAGAATGCCATTGATCTGCATATCCAAATGCAGCAAGCCTTTCCACATTATCGTGTTGGGCTACTGCACGGACGAATGACTCCTGCAGAAAAGGAAGAGGTTATGCGTTCCTTCTATGCAAACGAGGTCCAGTTACTCGTTTCAACCACGGTTGTAGAAGTAGGGGTAGACGTGCCTAATGCGACGCTAATGATCATAATGGATGCAGATCGCTTTGGATTGTCCCAGTTACATCAGTTACGTGGACGTGTCGGACGGGGCGCACATGCCTCGTACTGTGTACTGATCGCTGATCCTAAGTCGGAGGTTGGTCAGGAGCGGATGAAGGTTATGACCGATACGGACGACGGTTTTGAGGTTGCTAGACGCGATCTGGATTTGAGAGGGCCGGGGGACTTCTTTGGTACTAAGCAGAGCGGGTTGCCCGAGTTTCGCTTAGCAGATATGGTAGCGGATTTTGAGGTACTGGAAAAGGCACGTGAGGATGCAACTGACCTAATCAAGGACTCCTCTTTTTGGACTTCTCCGCAGTATGAAGCACTTCGTGGTTATTTGCAAAAAGAGCAGATTTTCCAGGGAGATCTTATCGACTGATCTGCCATAATTATGAAGGTGCTCTAAACGTTTTTAACAGATAGGCACAATGGACAGGCTGGCCGTCATATATTTGGGAATGACCGAATGATATGGGAGGTGTGGCACATTGAGCTATCAGCAATATGGAATTAGTCCACAACTGGTAGAGCGGATTAAGTTAAAAATGAAAAATCGTGCGCTCAAGGAACGGGTTAAGCAGCAGATCGAGGGTGTAACTAAAGCAGATCTGCAAAATAAAGCTAAGGTGCGTCATCTTGTGAAGACCACTTCTGCTATTTTAAACGAACGATTGACGGCTGCCCAGGAAGAGCAACTGACCGCCTTCGTATTGGCACAAAAAATTGATCCGTCCAATACGTTCCATCTGATCAAGCTATGGGGAATGTTCCGTTGATTGTTGTTCGCAGAGGTGCTTCAAAGCACTTTCTATGTTTTATGTGAAGCATAGATAAAAAGGATTGCCTGATGCTAGGCAATCCTTTTTGGCTTTATTTTAAGCTTTTGTATTTCATTCCCCGGGCAATAGACCGTGGTTTTAGTGTGAAATTCTATTTGGTAATGATCACCAATCAGGATAGAATGTTTCATGGCTTATACACCTGGAGGTACTGTTGTTCGGTGCAGATGCTGCTCCCATGTCTTAGAAAGTTGTATAGGCTAGCATGGCGACTGCTCTAGTAAGCGCACCACCCGAAGGACTAGAATCTGGTTACTGTAAGGATGGTTCACCTTGTTCCCGTCTTGCCCGAACTTCTTGGACGATTTTATTGTTCATTGTTTCCGTCAGTTCATAATTCTTCATTGGAAATACGGAGAGAAATGTCAGGACTCCCGGAATAATCGTAAATAGTAGTGTGAGCCAAATAAGGGTTGTATTTGATTGGACTATATTGGGCTGATAACCCGCCAACGCTAGCGCATAACCACCCACGGCGCTGCCGATTGCGGCCGCCAATTTGGCCCGAAAAACGTTGGCTGAGAAAACCATTCCCTCTGATCGGTTTCCTGTTTTCCACTCTCCATAATCGACGCAATCTGCTAGCATGGTGGACATGACAACATAGTTCAGCCCTACGCCAAATGAAATGATACAGCTGAGAATAAAGACAAGAACAATAGAATTGCCGCAAAAGAAGAGGGCTACCATGGATATGGAGGTGATTAGCACCCCTGCTATGCTAGTGCTCTTTTTGCCGATCCACTTGGCAATGAACGGAACTGCGACGTTGCCTGCAATCTGAAAGCCCACCGTTAGTCCCATAAATAATGGAATGAATGCTTCGGCACCTAGGTTGTATTTAAAATAATACAGAGTAAACGCATTACGGATGTTGGCGGTCATTTCGATAATGAAAAACGAGATGATCAACAGTCGCAAAGGTCGGTTTTCAAAGAAGAATAGGCGGAGTACCCCTTTGAACGTCTGTTTTTCATGGCGAGGCACTACGTGTTTTTCTTTTACACCAAACACCGTAAACATCATGCAGACGAAGAACAGACCACAAAGTACAGCAACCGCTCCAGCCCAGCCGTTGAAGAAATGGACGAGGGGAAGCGCTACGACATTGACCGTCCACAAGCCGGCGCTTGCAACCGTACGAGGGACAGTCACGACTTTGGTTCGTTCTGCAGCATCCTTGGTTATAGCTGCGGACAGTGACCAATACGGAATATCCAATATGGAATAGCTAATGCTCCAAGCGATATAGGTAACATAGGCGTAAACCAGCTTCCCGGCGGAAGAAAGGTCCGGACTGAGGAAGAGTGCCAAGGTGGTGAGTGTTACCAAGAAGGCTCCAATGAACATGTAAGGTCTAAATTTCCCCCAACGCGTATTCGTGTTGTCGACGGCAATGCCGATAAAGATGTCAACTACCGCGTCAATCACCCGTGCCACCATCAGCAATGTCCCGACTGCAAGCGCATTCAATCCAAAGCTGTCAGTATAGAAGAACATGAGATAAACGGCGGTTAAATTGTAAATAACATTCATCCCATAGCTGCTCATTGAGTAAGAGATTAGTGTTTTTAAACTGACTTTGTCGTTATTTTTTGCAGATGCAGAAGTAAGCATGTTTTAACCCCTTTCAAAAATTGACGATCCTAACAGGCTGTTATGATGTGCTGTTATGGAAACCTGTAAGCGTTATCTTGTGATACAGAATAACAAAAGCTGTAGCAGGAGTACATGCTTTTTCTAAAGTAGAGGATAGCAAAAACAAAGATTATTTCATGCATTTACAGATTAAGGTATCATTTTTGGCCTTATGATATGCTTCTTAATTTATGCTATATTTATTTATGAGGACACCGCCCTTGGTTAACTATAAAATTTTGAAGCATGGAGGTTAGGGATGGGTGACAATATGATTCAATTTGTAGACACACGCACCAGTTCAAAACATAAAAATATTACAGATTTAATTCTATATAATTGTGGCTCGGAACCTTGTTCTCCCAATCAGGATTTTGGACCTATCGCCAGGGATTTTAATCTTATTCACTTTGTATTAAAAGGGAGAGGCAAGCTGGTATTAGATAAGGAAACATACAACATAGAGAAGGGACAGGCTTTTTTAATCCCTGCCAATAAGGCCGCTTATTATCAAGCTGATGAGTACGAGCCATGGGAGTACAGCTGGGTGGGTTTTATGGGGATCAAATCCGAAATGTACTTACAGAATATCTCTCTTGTTCAGGATAATCCGTATGTAGTAAGTATCGAAGACATCACTTTTTTTCATTCGACTATTCTTGAAATGCTTCGTATAGGGAATAACACACTTTCTTCATCCTTAGCTATTCAGGGCTACTTATGCCATATTCTCGCCAAGCTGGTGCATGAATCAGGTGAGACGATGCCTGTGAAAGAAGAGCTTCCCTATTCAGTTCAAGCTATCAACTATATGGAGAAAAACTACAACGGGGGCATTCAAATCAGTGAGGTGGCAGAGTATCTCGGGCTTCATCCAAATTACTTAACCTCTGTTTTTAAGCAGGAAATAGGCGAAACACCAAAGCAGTATTTAATGAACATCCGAATTAAAAAGGCATGCGAGCTGTTGCAGGATACCAGTTACTCTATTCAAGTAATCTCCAACTCGGTCGGTTACTCGGATCAGCTGACCTTTTCACGGGCATTTAAAAATATGGTAGGAATTTCCCCAAGCGCTTATCGTGAAAATGTTCTTTGATTTTGCTATATGTATCTTATAAAAATACTGGTGCCTGAGGCAGGGTGGTTTTGATATCGTAGAGCTGTTGGTTTTTCCTGCATGACATTTTAAAGGATTGCAGAGAAGAACTCACTTTACGAGAGGGGAACTGCATGTGGATACACTCATTGCCTTTATTCCAGCTATAGGATGGGGATTTATGCCAATACTGGCACAAATGACGAAAGCTAGTCCTCGCGAGCAACTGACGGGGACAGTCATAGGTGCCGTATTGTTCGCACTGTGCCTGTATTCGTACTCACCTGTTAACTTTCAAATCACACCATTTATTGTGAGCTTTGTCTCTGGTGTGTTTTGGTCCGTAGGACAACTGCTTCAATTTCAAGCTTTCCAGAAAGTAAGCGTTTCAATGGCCATCCCTATTATTTGCGGGCTGCAACTTATGGGAACGACGCTTTTTGCAGCACTAATCTTGGGCGAATGGACGAGCGGGTACCAATTTGGTATTGGATTAGCAGCGCTTATATTTATTTTGTCTGGGATCTTGCTGACGAGCTATCAGGGGAGATCAAGTGGTTTGTCCAAGCCTTTACCCCTTCAAATTCTCGTCATGTTGGTTTGTTCAGCTATTGCCTTAACCTTGTATGTTATTATTAATCAAGTCTTTCATGTCTCCGGTCTGTCGGTCATCTTGCCGCAATCACTTGGCATGCTGTGTTCAGCGCTTTTAATGAACTGCAAGGGAGGGCAAAAGCTCCATCTGATTCAGATACTGCGCAACTTGTCTACAGGCTTGTCGTGGAGCGTAGCGAATTTGGCGTTATTCATTTCGAATGGGCTTATTGGGGTCGCTGCCAGTTTTCCGATCTCTCAGGCGAGTATCGCCATCTCCTGCGTTGGCAGTATTCTGATTTTTAGGGAAAAGAAGAGTCCCAAGGAATGGCTTCGTCTACTGGTCGGCATTGCGGTAATCATGGCCGGAGTAGGATTGATCAGCCTGGTCAAGCTCTGAAAATATTCAGAAGTAAGAGGTGTCATGCAGTACGGCTGCAGATGGCCAGGGGATTTATGTCTTGATCTATGATCATAATTATGAGACGGATTAGCTATGGGAGGTTTTAAGGATATATTTTTTGCAAAAGTTAAATGAATGGTAGTAAACTATTGATGGCACCAATTGGGGGGCCTTATCTGATTCAACAGTTTGAATTTTTCCTAAAACCGTAAACAGGGGTCCCCTTCAGGAAAATGTGGATTTAAAACGCTAAGCATATTTTCCTGACGATTCCCCTGTTTTTAACAATATTAAGAAAGTTTTAGTGGTCTTATAGAATTTAATGATACTACTTTTTTTGTATTAAAATCGTTATTCTCCCAGTGAATTGATATGTTCCCAGCCTAAAGCTGACATATGATGCAGTAAGTTTATATTGGAAATACCTAATATTGGAATCAGAGGATTACATATTAATACAATATGAAAAGCTATTATGAGCGATTTCATCATTTCTATATCTCTAGCCTTCAGTTTCTCTGGACGTCCCTCAAGATGCTCACCAGTTCAAGCTTTGAGGGTTTCCCGATCAGTGACATGTTTTATGACTGCAACATATTTTGAATAGACTTTTTCATTCCTACTACAAACCGGTGACGAAATTCAGGTGTAAGTTCAAGTAATGATAAATAAGGATTTAAGTCCTCTAGCTCTACAAGTAAAAGCTGACCGTCTGTTGTTCTGCATGCATCAACACGTTGAATTCCCCAATTTAAATTATTCCAATCAATAAACTTCTGTGCAAATACTAAGTCTTCTTTTGTCGCATTATAATATTTTAGTTGCCATCGTTTACTTTTATTTAGCGCGTAAAGTGCATATTGAAATTCACGATCAATGAAGTAGAACGACACTTCATATTGAAAGTTCACACAAGGCTGAATAAGTGTATCTTTCGTATGATTATCTACCACTTTTGGCAAATCATCTTTTGAAACAATCGTCATACCAATGGAATCCGCACCGTCTTTTGGTTTGACAATATACGTATCCACTTCGGGTAGTCGATTTAATTCCTTTAGCGTATCAACGGTTGGAATGACTGGAAATTTCTCGTTTGTACACTCAATTAAATATTGCTTGCCATTCATATCGGCTTTTCCATTTAAACTGTTATATGTTTTCAATTGGAACTTATCCATACGTTGTCTGAGAGCCGCATATTCTTCTTTAAACTCAACAACAGGACCCGCATTTCGGAAAACAATGCCGTCAACTATCTGTTCAAATGGTTCGGTGTCTTTCGGGTGACAAATCACTAACTGAAAATCCTTTCGAAGCTCGGATGTGAGATATAAATCTTCTTCGTAATACGCCCGCCCCTTGGCTTCATAGTACAAGTCTGTTATAAATAATAATTTTTTCATTTTCCACCTCTACATATTCTTTAGTCGCTGAGCTATTTTTTATAAATGAGTTTTTAAAAGCTTTGGTCCAATCTATTGTTCATCCCATACCAGTGTCAATCCCCGTGCAGGCACCATCAATTGAAAATCCTAGCCACAGAGGGTGGACCTGTTGCGAATCGGGTATAACAATTCAAGAAATACCGATAATGCAATAATATTATAGCGAGCAATTCCCCCCCAACACCTGTAATCGAGGTGCTAAATAAATGAACAGCTACAAGACCTGCGTTTACACCAATTGCAGTAATCAAACAACCTAGTAATGAATAAAACATTTTCTCCCTCGATCCTTGTGTGATAAAGTATTGCTTTTTAAGAAAGTATAACGATAAACTGTGCATAAATAAAATTTAACTTTTAGATGTTAACATGAAAAAAAATGATGTATGGAGGGTAGAAAGTTGAGCTTAGCGAAATATGAAGTATTTTTAACGGTGGTTGAATTAGGTAGTTTAACAAAGGCAGGTGAAGCCCTCCAGTTGACACAATCAGCTGTAAGCTATTCTATTTCTAACCTCGAAATGGAACTTGGTTTTCCATTACTGATTCGTACCCGTACTGGGGTTAGTTTAACGGAAAACGGAGAAAGAATTCTAATCTATATACGAAAAATTTTGCACTGGGAAGAAAAAATGAGACAAGAGGCTGCAACTATCAATGGACTTGCAGTTGGTACAATTCGCATTGGGGCGTTTACAAGTATATGTACAAGTTGGCTCCCACTATTAATCAAAGAATTTAAACAAGATTATCCTTCCATTGAAATTAAAATCTTACAAGGCGGTTATCAGGATATTGAAGAATGGATTATCCGTGGAGAAGTTGATTTTGGCTTTGTGTCGCTACCTACGCAGGATGTTTTTAAAACCATTCCCATAAAAATAGATCCACTTATTTGTATTTTTTCTAAGAATCATCCGTTTAATAAACAGCAGAAGGTTCGTTTAGAGCAGCTAGAGAATGAGCCATTTATTGTTCAAAAAAGCGGGTATGACAACGATATAAGACGAATTGTTAAAGAAACAAAATGCACATTTAACATTGCATTTGAAATGGCAGATGACCAAGCAATTATCGCTATGGTGGAAAATAATTTAGGTGTCAGCATCATACCGACATTAGTATTACAAAATTCCCCACGACACGTAAGCTTCAGTCCGTTAGAACCTGCACAATTTCGAATGATTGCGATTGGCGCTATTTCCTTAAAAGAACTTTCGCCAGCTGCCAAAGAATTTATTGAATACTTGAAAAAAATGGTAATTTAAAGCAGGGAAGTATAGACGGCATTGATTTAGCAAGTTTTATTAAACAAAAGAGCGCAATGAAGTAATGAAAAAAAATTTTTCTTTATAAATTTAGGGGGAAGTTGGTTTTTTAATATTGGCATTTCTTTATCATTGTAAATCCGCATTTTCTGATGAACCCCATCAGGTCCTTCTCAAAGTCATTAATAACATCTCCCCTACCTGATCATGTACTCGCTGCAATATACTGGTAACCGCTACACTTTGCTTTCATAGATGAAATAGCCTCTTAAAAAATAGAAAGTCGTAGCCATAAAGATGGCTGCGACTTATTCATATGATTCCTCAAATATGGAACATTCGGTGATATAGTAATTGTTAGCATAAGAAGTCCGACTGTAGATGTAACCAAGCCTGTCGTTGCTAAGAGACGAGCCTCGATTTTTCTGATTAACCACCCACAACATTTCCGTCCGATTTTGCCACCAAAACGGAGTATTGGTCTTGATGCTCTCTAAACCAGTTCACTATATAGTCGAAATCTTTGCTTCCGTCTCTAGCGTAGCTGTCCGATTTTCAATCCCCTGATTGTAAATGTCTAGAATACGATTCAAATTCTCTGCTGTTGCTGTTCTAACCCCCCCCACTTACAAGCAAATTAAGCTTTCTTGGTCTTTATGATCACAGAAACAATGTAATTATCCATGTTTCGTACCAGAAGACTCCCAATCTTTGATGAATGATTTACATAACCCTATAAATTACCTGAATACAGAACTAGTGTTTGGTATTATAATATTTAAGAATATATGTTCGCATGTACATGCGTAATCAGTTTTATGGAGGATGCAGTATGACTAAAACAACTGAGCGGACAATTCTTTTGGCGGATTGTCAGAGCTTTTATGCGAGTGTAGAAAAAGCTTCTTACCCAGAGTATAAAAATAAACCGCTTGCGGTAGCAGGCGATCCTGCACGCAGGTCTGGAATTATTCTAGCAGCTTGTCCTATGGCAAAAAGTTTCGGCGTGTCTACAGCAGAACGGCTCGGTGAAGCCCTCAAGAAGTGTCCTGAGCTTGTGATCGTCCGTCCCCGTATGAAACATTATATCGACGTTTCTTTAGCAATTACGGATATATACAAGGAATACACCGATTTAGTTGAGGTGTTTAGTATCGATGAACAGTTTCTGGATATTTCCGGGAGTTTTAAAATTTTTGGAGATTCTTTAAGTGTTGCAAGAGAAATTCAAAAAAAGGTTCTTTTACAAACGGGGGTTTGGGTACGAATAGGAATCAGTTCCAACAAGATTCTTGCCAAAAGCGCAACCGATATTTGGGCTAAGAAAAATAAGAGCGGTATATTCACGTTGCCCAAAACAGAATTAGAGCAATTACTCTGGCCACAACCTGTCAATAGAATGTTTGGGGTAGGTTCACGGATGTCATCCCATTTTGAGCGGCTTGGTATAGTAACCATTGGCGATATCGCCAGAATGTCTTTGTCAGAGCTTAAGACCAAATTTCGTGCTCGTTTTGGAAAACAGTCGGATATACAGGCGGAGGTCATGTGGAAAACTGCTAATGGCTTAGATGAGAGTCCTGTGACTCCACATACCTTTAGTTCCCCACAAAAATCGATAAGTCATATGATGACCCTACCCCAAGATTATTTGGAACCAAATGAAGTAGACACCATATTGCTTGAACTCTCGGAAGAAGTTTGTCGAGACAGCCGTCGTAAAGGGTACATGGGCTCTGTCGTGACCGTTAGTTGTACATGTAGTCCATATGAAGCTCCTACCGGATTTTCCAGGCAAATGAAGCTTACAGATCCGACTAACAATACGAATAAAGTGTACAGCGCAGCAAAAAAAATATTTTATAATTTTTGGAATGGTATGCCGATACGACGCTTAGGTGTTACATTAAGTGGGCTGGTTGACAACCAAACTTATCAACTTTCCTTCTTTGAGGATCATGAGCGTGTCCGTTCCCTCGAAGAAGCAACAGACAAAATTAAAGAACGCTATGGTAGCGCAGCTATCGTAAGAGCGTCCTCTTTGACTCATGCTGGTCAGGCACTGGAGAGATCTCTAAAAATCGGGGGGCATTATAAATAAACATTCCGGGAGTAAGAGGGAACCAGTATCTACTTACAGAGATATAATGTATAAATTGAGCTGCATTTGAAATGGAATTGGAAAAAATAAAGGAGAAAAACATTGAGTGATCTTTCACAACATCTTAGTCGGGGTTTTACTAATGCAAGAAAAAGAATAATTAAACAAGAGCATCTTTATTTGGATGATATACCTGCAAGCAATAAGAAAGGAGTTAAGTTCTAATTTGCTCAGATAGCTGATGTAATTTATGAATATTAGTGCAAAGTCAGTTCCCACTACATATTGGCCTGAAGGTTCTTGGGAAACAGGTAAAACTAAAAAACTGTTAATCTTTGAATTAAAGTCTAAAAAAATTATTGCTGGACTTTGTTATTACAATGCTATTTGGTATTTTAGCTGTGGTTTATACTTTTTCTTCAGTTCTGAAAATAAAAGGATCTACATATTAGTTATGGGCAATATGTAAATCCCTTTAATTTAATTATTTTTCTCAACAAGGTCTTGATAATTTTCGGTCTAAAAAAGTATTAGACTCATCCCCAAAATCGAGATAGCAGCAGTGTAAGGAGAAAATTATGTTCTAGACTGCTGTTATTCTGTTTGGCTATCACTTAGCAAAAGGAAGTCATTATTTGTAAATCCTGTGACAAGTTGCTGCTGCAATAGAAGGGGATTCCGATTGAATATATGCTGCCAACGCAAGAGTAACTACAGAGGCGGCTGCAGAGGTGGGGTTCGTGAGTCCCACAGTAGCTTGAGCTTCAAAGTAAACTGCAGCTGCCCCAACAGAAATTCTTACAAAATCTACACAATCATCATAATTTCCTCTTTCACCATCTGGCTGTTTTTCTACGTAAACTTGACCAGATAATTGGGCGATATCATGGATAAAAGCAACCTCTTCATCAGAAAGTTCTTTGTTTAGTTTTTTAATCCAATCATTAAATCCATGAAACAAATTATCTAGATGTGGAGAGCGGAGATAGGTAACACGATTATTAGCTATAGCATCAGTGAACAGTTGGTAAACTTTGTCGGGGTCATCTCCGATCTCTTGAAACATTTCTCTAACCGTCATTCCGTTCTGTAATTTGATATATAGCTTCTTAATTTCATCATTGATAATCACAGGAAGTCCAGGAAGTCCAGGAATCCCGGGAATCCCAGGAATCCCGGGAAGCTTAGGAATATCACATAAGTCTGGATGAATATCACAAATAGGATTGTGTATACCACTAACAATGTTATCAGGCATGTTAACCCTCCTTTTAATTTTCAAACATTATACTGAGTTTTCCCTAGTTATTTATAAATATTCAAAAAATTTAGTGACATGTTTAAAAGAGCCAAAGAAGACTTGGTCATAGCCAGTTTTAACACCCTAATCTCGCTCCAAGGGGGAGTATCTAAGCTACTTGTATCAATCCAACCAACCTTTTTAGGCTCGGGGCGTCTCTTTCGCTGGTTAAGGCTTAGCAGTAGGAATAGCTCGTTAAAGGTTCGCTTCGCAAATGCAGCATATGAAGCCTCCCTTTAGAGCTAATTGAATACCTTATTCCTAGTCTACAAATCTAATTTTACATTTTAAAATCTTCCTGAAGCAATAAATAAAGGAATTAATTACTGTACATTAATTATTCGTTAAAAATCTTGTTCCTACAGGATTTATAATTATGTACACGGAATTTAGTTTGTCTTATTACTGTTTTAGCCAGCATTTTATTGGGACCCATACCTATTCGAATCCATACTCCTGTTTGTGCCAGCACTTTCTGCTGAATTTCACTTGCAATACTCACCGGATCTCCGAACAGGGAGAGACTTCCACTCATATCCAGAAATTGTTCATCAATGCTGAAAACCTCAACCAAATCCGTATATTCATTATAGATTTCTATTATTTTTAATGAGACATCGATATAATGCTGCATGCGCGGGCGTACAATGATAAGGTCAGGACATTTTTTTACAGCTTCACCCAGACGCTCTGCGGTGGATATACCATATTTTTTGGCCAGCGGGCATGCAGCTAAAATAATGCCTGAACGAAGTGCAGGGTCACCGGCCACAACGAGCGGCTTATATTGGTAGGTGGGGTTATCCGCTTTTTCGACGCTGGTATAAAAGCTTTGACAGTCCGCTAGAAATATGGTTCTACTTTTACACTCCTTCAAAATGCCAATCTCCTCTCCTGACATGTGATTAGTCATATTCCAAAATATTCTTGAACGTATACTCTTATAGTAGTATTATATACAGAACAAGTGTTCCTAATGCAAATGTATTTTTTGGAACATTACAGTTTACGTAAAACCTAACATGGCGTATCATATTATCTTGAACAAAAACAAGTGGAAATGAATATTGAGGGGAGAAAACCATTTTTATGAACCCAAAACGTCGACCATCATCTCAAAAACGCAGTAGGTGGCGCATTTTTGGCAGAGTTTTGCTAATTAATATCAAGTGGTTCTCGCTTGTGGGTGTACTTGGAGTGCTGTTTGCCGGAGGGCTTATATCCGGTTATGTAGCGGCATTGGTTCATGATGAACCTGTACGATCACGTCAGTTGATATATGATAAGGTAAATGAGAATGCTCTGACCAGTTTTGTATTTTTTAATGATCAGGTAACTCCAGTTGGAAGAATGCGCATGGAGGAGGACCGGCAGCTCGTTGACCTGAAGGATGTCCCTCAGTCCATTGTGGATGCCCTCATTTCAACGGAAGACAGCCAATTTTATGAGCACCATGGTGTGGATTTAAAGGGGACGGCTCGTGCTGTCAAACAGAAGCTTTTAAATGAAAACCGCCAAACAGGCGGCAGCACACTGACGCAGCAAGTCGCCCGAAGAGTTTTCCTTAGTCTGGATAAAACGGACAGCCGAAAGGTAAAGGAAATGCTGCTGGCACTACGTATGGAGCGTTTTATGGGCAAGGATGAAATATTAACGGCTTACTTAAACAAAATGCCTTTTGGTAATGGTTCCGCTGGTTACAATTTGTACGGGATCAAGTCTGCTTCCTTAGGGATTTTCAATGTAAGTGATCTACATAAGCTTCATATTGCACAAGCGGCTTATTTGGCAGGTCTTCCGCAGCTGCCGTCTGTTTATTCCGCTTTTGATGGTAAAGGGAATTTTGATGAAGAAGGTTTCAACAAAGCAATGGAGCGCCAACGCGTCGTGTTGGGAAGGATGCTGGAAACAGGCAAACTCACGCTGTCCGAATATAACGAGGCGATTCAATTTGATGTGAAGGCAACTCTTGCACCACATCGCGAAAAAAGCTATAACACATTCCCTTATTTAATGCTGGAAACAGAGCGGGAGGCCGCTCAGTTGTTGGCACTCCAGCAGAATCCGAATCTCACGGCAGCCGAGATTTCTAAGCCTGAGCATGCTGAACTTCTTCAAAATACGCGAGAAGAGTTGCAACGCTCCGGCTATCGAATTTATACAACGATAAATAAAAAAATGTATAGTAATATGCGGCAGATTGCAGCCAATCCACAAAATTTTTCTCCATACAGCAAGAAGAAGGGGTTGGAGCAGATTGCAGCAATCATGATTGATCATAAAACGGGGGCTATCCTTGGTATGATCGAGGGCCGGGATTTTAACACCGAGCAAATGAACTATGCAACCCAAATGACACGTCAGCCCGGTTCTGCCATGAAGCCTATTGCTGCTTACTTACCTGCTTTGGAGAAGGGCTATACTCAGCCCGCTGGTCTTATTGATGATTCGCAAATCATATTGAAAGACGGACGTAAAGGATATCATATTCCTAAAAATTATAACAGAAGGTATGAAGGGCTTATGACAGCCCGTGAAGCACTCAATCGATCAATCAACATTCCTGCACTAAGGCTGTTTTTATATGAAGTTAAAATTCCAAACGCATGGAATTTTGTGCGTTCTCTTGGGATTACGACGATTCAACCACAGGATGAACATGCTCAAACAGGGGTCCTAGGTGGACTTAGTAAGGGAGTATCCGTTAAGGAACTGACCGCAGCATATGGGACAATTCCCAATATGGGCGTGTATAATGAGCCTCATTTGATCAGCAAAATTACAGATGCCAACGGTAAGATTGTATATGAATTTAAACCGCAGACGAAGCGTGTATATTCGCAGCAAACCGCATTTTTGATGACAGATATGCTTAGAAGCGTTATATCAGACCCGAGAGGAACTGGCAAACGTCTGCAAAAAGCTTTTAAGAGCTATGGTACCATTGATATCGCGGGTAAAACGGGTACGACACAGAACTTTGGTGATGTGTGGTTTATGGGATACACACCTGACGTTACACTAGGCGTCTGGGCTGGGTATCGCCAACAGGTTAATACATTATCTCAAGAAGGTCACACTAGAGCACAGTCGGTGTGGGCGCTGGTCATGAATGAGGCGGTCAAGGACCAGCCTGAGCTTTTTAAGAATAAGCATTTTATACAGCCAGAAGGCGTTGTGAAAGTTACGGTTTCTAGTCTTACAGGTAAGTTACCAGGGCGTTATTCCCGCCAATCGGGTCACCTCGTGACTGACTGGTTTAATCAAAAGTATGTGCCGACCGAAGTCGGAAGAGAACAGCTTCCACGTTCCGCTAGACCAGTGGTTCCGTCCAAACCAGAAATCAAGAAAGAAGATGTCCCTGAGGTTAAAGTACCTGCAACAAATCAGGAGGAGGCTCCACCAGAGGAAACAGCTCCTGCTGTTCCTGACACAGGTGCAGAGATAGAACCGCCTGATGAGAACGACGATGTTCCGTCAGAAGATGTTTCGCAGCCTTCTGTTGAAAATGAGCCGGAGACACCTCCTGAATCAGAAAATCAGAGTGGTGTTCCAAAAGCTCAGCCTAACGAGAGTATCCATCCTGAACCAACGCCTGATCAATCCAACAACTAAGCAACATGGGTGATCTGGTTTAGAACATCGTTTCCAACAATATGGACAGTGGCCTGCGGATAAAAACGGATATTGGGATACTCTTTACTCCAATCTACATTCTTTCATGCGGAGGGAAAGTGAGCGATCACCTGTCTACCTATACCAAAGGCGTCACATCAATTTGACCATCTCGCTGTACCTTCACTGTAAGCTGTCCTGATCCCAGCAGCCCGTTGTAATTATGAGTAGGGCCAGTATTCCAAGCGCTCTGCTCTTTTTTTCATATTTTAGATTCCTCCTTTTTTTTAAAAATATAAGATAGGATTAACAGTAGAAAAGGGAGCGCGATTAGAAAGATATAAGCAGAATTATTTGCTATCGAACCAATAAGATTAAATTCTTCTCTTTGTTGAGGCCAATAGGCAATTATACACGAGGCGAGCACCACATAGGGCACCGCTTTTCTGTGATTTTTTTGTTTGAGCAAGTAGCCTATTCCGTAAGATGCCGCATAATAATAGCCACTTATAGCACCAAAGATCGAAATGAGCCAAATCGGTAGGAAAATAAAATCTACCCGATCCATCGTTCCCAGCGGAATGGACCTGAGCAAATAAATGACCGGCTCCGGCATTAAATCAAGCTGCTGGGGGCTAAATGCGGTTGCAGAGATGAATACGGTGAAACAATACAACAAGACTACGGTCACATTAGCTACCACAATTGCCTTGAGTTTGCCCACGCTTTTGCCTTCTACCATAGGAAAGACAACGAGAATAAACTCAAACCCGAACATCGCCGTCAGTGTTTCTTTTGAACCGATAATAATATGGGGCCATCCCGCTTCAGTTAAAGGCAGCAGATAAAGTGGATTGGATTGCTTTAAGCCATAGCTGATCAATAGCATCATTGGCAAAATCAGAAATGAAATAAGTACAAGCACCCGCATAATAGTTCTCAAATTTTCCCTAACTAGATAAATGCTGCTGAATAAAAAAAGTGCCAGTATAGCCCAGCGCGGAGTTATTTGCAGCATCCAGCGATTAATAACGTCATAAGCGTTTACAAGCACTGAGGTGCCCATAATCAGAAAATAAGCAATGTAAGCTGTAGTTAGTATTTTGCCAATCCAAGGGCCAGTAAGCTGAGTTAATATTTGATATATAGAAGAGGAGGGGAAGCGCCTTAGCAGGAGCCAAGACATCAGGATGATGAGTTGGATCAGAAAACCGCCAATAAGGACAGATATCAAGCCTCCTCCTTTGGATGAAAAATGCATTTGATAGGGCAGTGATAAAATGTCTACCCCGATTTCAAACTTAATAATCAAAAAAAACAATTGCTTCTGTGTAATAGTACTTTCATTATTCACGTCGTTTCCAGCTCCTAGAGTCGTTCTGCTGCTTTAATTTTTGGGCTTGGGAATCATGTGGCCGCTGATGGAATGTCCAAATCGGAAATCGGATAAAAACATCTTTCATATCACCAAGCCGGATTGGCGCAAGAGGAGCAAAGTAGGGGGTACCAAAGGTCTCCAACTTGCAAAGATGGATGGTAAGAAAAAGCAAACCGAAAGCAATACCAATGTACCCAAACATGGCTGCAACAATCATCATCGGAAAGCGAAGGATCCGGACTGCTGAGCTCATTTCATGAGAAGGCACCAAAAAAGAAGAAATGGCTGTTAATGAGACGACGATAATCATCGTATATGACACCAAACCTGCCCGAACGATAGCATCTCCGATGACGAGACCGCCAACGATTCCTATCGTTTGACCAACCCGGCTGGGAAGACGAATCCCGGCTTCTCTGAGTACCTCAAAGATCAATTCAAGCAACATAGCCTCGACAATTGCCGGGAATGGAACGTTTTCTAGTGATTTTTTGATGGTATGAGCCAGTTCTATTGGCAAAATAGCTGAATGAAAAGCTATGGTGGCGATGTAAACTGCAGGCAGCGTAAAAGCAATTAGAAAGCTTACCATTCGAATCATTCTTAGAAATGAACTAATAATCCAACGGCCATGATAATCATCAGGACTCTGGTAAAATGCAAAAAAAGAAACGGGGGCAATTAAAGCAGTAGGGCTGCCCTCAGCTAAAATTGCTATCCGTCCCTCCATTAGATTGGCAGTTACACGGTCTGGGCGCTCTGTGCTGAGTTGTTGAGGGAAGAGGGAAAAAGGGTTGTCCTCCGTAAACTCTTGAATAAAACCAGGAGGGAGCACCATATCGGAGGAGATCGCTTTAATTCTCATCTCTACTGCTTCCACTAGTTCAGGATTAGCCAAGTCCTGAACATAGACAATAGCAATTTTAGTGCGGGTTTTAGACCCGACATAAAAATAACGTACAACCAGCGACGGAGTAACAATTTGTTGGCGAATCAGATTCAGGTTAACGGATAACTGCTCAATAAATCCATTGTGTGGTCCGCGAATAATTCCTTCGTTCTCCGGTTCGTTCGGACTGCGAGTGTACGTCTTTTCTGAGGAGAGAATATAAAATTCTTCTACTCCATCCATCATAAAGATGCAATTTCCCTGAATAAGTGAATCGGCAGCATTTTGAAGGTTGGTGTCCTTTTGGCTGCTTAAGGTGGTGAACATTTGATGAGAGAATGCGTCGGTTTTCTCATATAAAGCACTCAGGATGTGAGTTTGAATCATCTCCTGGTCTACGAGCGAATCAATAAAAAAGAGCATACTGTCTTTACCGTCAACAGTAATCTCCAGTTTTTTTAAATCATCAGTGTAAAAAAGTGCCTCCTCAATTAAGGAAACATTCCTGCCTAATTCAATGGAAGCTGCGCCATGTCCAGCCAAAGAGAGCACCTCCTTTTGGATGAGATAGGTATAAGGTGTGTAAAATGCACTGTATTTATCCATGATCTGGTGAATTATCCATCTTGAATCACCTTCACTTCATGGTAAGCAGGTGCTTTAACTCAGAATATGGCTGGAAAATCAGAGGCGAGATTATAAAGGGGCATAATCTTGGGTCAGATCAATTCCCAGATAGTATCCGAGTTTACGGCGAACCTCACTGCGGGCAAAGGACGAAAGCATGAAAAATCGCCTTTGGTAACCACGGCATACATACCAAACCTCTACACCTTCACGATCTCGGATTTCTTTGTATATTTTTACCCCCTGTCTTTTCATTTGTGCCTTTGTTTCTGCTAATTGAACAGTTACGCGCTGTTGTACTCCAGTCAGGCTACGAATATACAAATCGGGCATTTTCAGGGGAGAGATATTCATAATACGAATATCTCGTTCCAGCACATCCAGTACAAGTGTTAGAAGAACACACATCTTGATCAGTCCTGCGTCTTCTTCAGAAGGCAAAGGAGCTTTATGCTTGTTATCAGGTACCTTTTTGTTTGTCATAAATATCTCCTTTACTCGGAATGAAATTACAATATATAATAAGTATATAGAACGTATGTTCTATCTATACCTCATCATAGGAATTTATCTGTTGCCAAAGCAATCATCAATTATTGGAAATGTGGCAAGAAGCACTGCTTTCATGTGCCATTGTGTAAAGATTTCTACGTGTATCGCTAATGACAGCCAAACAAAATTTATGCTAAGCTAATGGATAAAAAACTTACATAGAAGGGGATAGTGTTCTGACAGCAGTCGTTTCTACTATTTAACATAAGAGAGTCAAGAAAGAAGGTTTACATATTGTCACGTTCGTTATATGCAGCTTTGTTATTGTTGAGTCTTATTTGGGGCGGTTCCTTTATGTTTATTAAGGTATTATTGCTACATCAAGTGGGGCCGTGGACCATTGTATTTCTCCGTTCCAGCTTTGGTCTTATTTTTATCGTCTTATTAATGCTTCTTATGCGCAGGCCGTTTAAAATCAAAAGCATTCCGTGGAAGTCGGTCATTCTGGTAGCATGTGTCAATATGGTTTTACCATGGACATTGATTGGTTTTAGTGAGACCAGAATAGCCAGTAGCATGGCTTCTGTATTAAACGCCACCACGCCAATATGGACTATGTTGGTAGGACTTGTGTTCTTCGGGGCTATGTTTCATCGCCTGCAGTGGTTAGGAATGGGGCTTGCTTTTATAGGGATTATTATTTTATTAGGTATTAATCCTGCCTCTGTTGTTTCTGTGGATCCTGTAGGATTTGGATGCATGTTGCTTGCGACTCTCTGCTACGGATTTGGAACACAGCTCTCCAAACGTTTTCTCTCCAATCTTTCCATGTATCAGGCTACCTTTGCGACACTGTTTGGTGCGGCAGCAGGGGGTGGTATTATGATGGCAATTATAGAGAGACCAGATTTATCGGTCGTTTCTGTTCCAGAAGTATTGGGTTCTTTAATAGGACTAGGAGTTTTGGGGTCAGGAGTAGCATATATTTTGTTTAACTATATGATTTTGCGGGGAAGTGCGGAATTCGCTTCTTCAGTAACGTATTTTGTGCCTGTGAGTGCCATCGTATGGGGCTTTTTACTTCTAAATGAGCACATCGGCTGGAACGTACTGACCGGGCTTATTCTTATACTCGGAGGCGTATTCATGGCCAATCAGCGAAGAACAGCCAAATTAAAGGGAAATAGCTCTAATTGACTACTCAGTTCAATAAGTGTGTATTCGCCAAATCTTTGGTATAATGCGTCAACTCGCACATACAATAAAGCATGCTCACACATAAAATAAAATATGGTGCAGCAAAAAAGCAAGCTGTTTAGCAAGTGGCAAGGTGTGGTATAATAAATTATAGAAATGATATGCACCACAGAAATGTCGGAGTTTTATTCCACAAAAGAAAGGATCAGGATACCATGTGTCCCCGAAGGATACTTCCCCAAAGGACGATTTGGAAACGATTTGATCTGTCTTATACTTAGCTTTTCCGCGGAGTAACGTCAAGTTGCGAAAGCCAACTCTGCGGAAGAGGGGATTGTACATGCGAAGGACCAAGTCCTCCAGGCACATCTTACCCGGTTGCTTCCGTAAGAGTGGGTTCATCCACATCAAACTTACGAGAAACCGAGGGAGCCTGTATGAGGAAAACTTACGAATCTATCGTGAACAATGGAGCACTGAGACAGATTGCTGTCATGTTGCTCGGAACATGCATTTTAGCTTTTACGTACTATCACATTAATGCCCAAAATCATTTGTCAGAAGGCGGATTTGCAGGCTTAGCTCTACTGGGTCATTATGCGTTCGGCATATCTCCAGCATGGAGTATGCTAATCCTTGATGTTCCCGTCATATTATTGGCATGGGTACTGAAGGGCAAAAGATTTATGATGCTAGCTTTAATCGGAGCCGTTGCCTTTTCTCTGTTTTATGCAGGGTTTGAGAAGTACTCGACTTTGGTTATAGATTTGCATGGAAATCTACTAATAGCAGCTCTACTTTGTGGAGTGCTCACAGGTTTAGGAGCCGGGATCGTGCTGCGATTCGGTGGAGCAACCGGAGGCGATGATATTTTGTCTCTGCTGATCAGCGAGTGGCGCGGATGGAAAATCGGCAACGTGTTTATCGTCAGTGACATCATTGTGCTAGGATTATCGCTGTTGTATCTGCCTGTGAAGGAAACAATGTTTACTATACTGGCTGTGTGGCTTGCCGGGAAAATAATTACATGGACGACTACGTTCCAACTGTACCGACCTGTGAAAAAGGTACTACCCACCGCTATTCCCGCTAAAAAGGTAGTTGCCAAAACAGTGCCGGTTGTCCACAGCCTTCGTCGATAAGGAAAGGGTGTTACGTATAGGAGAGAAATCTTCTTACGTAACACCCTTTCGCTGTATTCAGCTTCATCTGAAAGGCTTTAAAGTAACATTTTTTCTATTGCTTCTTTTCTTGTTCTGCTGGATGATTATCGTTCCATTCTTCAGCTTGAGCAGTGGCAATTGCAATAGAACGTCCTTCTTCATAGCCTTCGCGGAGTAGAGCGTTAGCGATATCAACTGCTTTTTCTCGCACACGAGGTTCCAGGTTTTTCATAGATGGTGGGTAATCATGTTTGTTCCAAGGCATTGCTGCACGCTCCTTTTTTTAGCAGGTGATGTATTATGTATTACCCGTTATCAGCTTAGACAAACAAAATTAAATTAATGAATACATTGTAAAATCTATCTTGAGAAAAGGCGTATAATGGTGTGCAGAATAACAGAAAAAGGAGTGAAGCATTTGCTTGCCTGGGGTTTCGTCTTTTTGCTAACTATCATCATTCATACTACCGATAGTTTGTCCTATGCTCTTCGACTCGGTGGCCTGAGAGCACGTCGGATTGGATTGGCATTAACCGTTGCCGGAATGCTGCTCTTGGTTTCACGCACCTCCAATATGGCACAGGGACCTTTACTTGGAGGGATGGTAGATCAGGCTAAAGCCGCAGCACAATTGGGCGGAACGGATATGAGACTGGAACTATATATGCACGGGGTACTGCTGGCCGCCACCGTCGGAACTATGCTTGCTATATTACTGTATCCAACAATGGTACGCATGTCAGCCAGATGGATTGTGCATTTGGAGCATACTGGATCTATTCCCGCTTTGGTGCGTCATTTAATGAAGCGAAGCCGCTGGAAGCATGCAGGCTACTACATCAAGCGCCCGACCTGGTCTATGCTTACCTCCCTGATCAGTGGAGTGATCCCCAAGCGTCTAATTATGTTGAATGTAACCGTTACTGCAATTTATACAACCGGAGTGGTATCTGCCTTATATGCGTCATTCCTGTGGCCCGCTCAAGGTACGGCAATGTCGATGTCGTCAGGCTTAATTAATGGCATCGCAACGGTATTGTTGACCTTATTAATTGATCCAAGATTGGCGGTGCTGTCAGAAAAAACGCTTCGAGGGGAGCTTCCTTTGATCCGAATGAACAGCGTGTACGGATGGATGATCATCTCGCGTTTGGCAGGTACTTTATTAGCTCAGCTATTGCTGGTACCGCTAGCTATTTGGCTCGGGTGGGTGATGAGCTAGATTAGTAAAGATGTGCTACCATATCCAAAAAAGGCTGACCCGTGATCATCGAATAAAGATAAATTCCGGGTCAGCCTCATTATGTTTACAACTGCTTATTTTTCAAAGAGTGACTTATAGGCTCCATATCCTTCACGCTCCAAGTCTTCCTGAGGCACAAAGCGAAGCGCAGCCGAATTGATACAATAGCGCAAACCTTCTGGACCTGGACCATCATCAAATACGTGCCCTAAATGAGAGTCTGCTTCGCGACTTCGGACCTCTGTACGAATCATGAAATGGCTGAGATCAGTCTTTTCTTTGACATTGTAGCTGCGCAGCGGACGGGTAAAGCTAGGCCAGCCGCAACCTGCATCATATTTGTCCAGTGAACTAAACAAAGGCTCTCCTGATACGATATCCACGTAAATGCCCTCGCCTTCATGATCCCAAAACTCATTTTGAAATGGGCGCTCAGTCGCGTTTTTTTGTGTTACTTCGTATTGAATAGGCGTCAGCCGATCTTTAAGATCAGATTTATCAATCTTGGCTGACCAATTTTGCTCAATAAAATCTTCACGTCCCGAGCCTTTGCGGTAGCGCTTGTAGTGAGCAGGGTTCTTCTTATGATAGTCCTGATGGTATTCTTCTGCTTCATAAAAAGTTGCCGCAGGCAGAATAGGTGTAGCGATGGGCTTGTCAAAGCGGCCGCTTTGAGCCAGAGCTTCTTTGGAAGCCTCTGCCTTAATACGTTGTTCATCATTATGATAGAAAATAGCCGTTTGGTAGGACGAACCTCGATCGTGGAACTGTCCACCTTCATCCGTTGGATCAATCTGTTGCCAAAATAGCTCCAACAGTTTTTCATAAGGGAATACTTGGGGATCAAATGTAATCTGTACGGCTTCCACATGTCCCGTTGTTTCAGAGCATACCTCTTCATAGGTAGGATTCTCGGTATGTCCCCCTGTATATCCAGATCTAACCTTCAAAATACCGGGCAATTCCTCAAAAGGGGAGACCATGCACCAGAAGCAGCCACCTGCAAAAGTTGCCTTTTCTACTGTGTTTGGATTGTTGGTGCTCATATTTTATCACTCCAATCTGAGAATGTTTAATTAGTTGTTATTTAAATAGCTTACAATTAAATTATATACGGGATTTTTGCAAAATCCAACGAAACGTCAGAGAGAACTCTGTGGTGTAGCTGTAGTGTGTCCCAAAAACTGCGCTGAAACATTCTACGGATTGGGTACAAACTCCTATATTATGTTTTGTTAACACGCCGAACTCTTTTTCGGTAAAGTACAAATCCGCCACCTACCAGTGCAGTATATAGCATCAAAATAAGCAAACCCGTGATAGGATGTTCTGCAAAGGTGCCTCCTGCATAAGCATACACCGCAATTGCGGGAAGCTTTCCGATCGCTGTGCCTAGCATAAAGCTCCAGAACGGAAACCCAGCTACTCCGGCGTATACATTTACAGCTGCCTGAGGAATAACTGGAATCAAGCGAGCCACTAGCACAGCAGTAAAAGGCTCTCTCTCCAAGATCTGATTGAAGCGCTCCAGTGCGGGAACACGCTCTAAATAGGCACGTCCTTTATCACGGAACAGGGTACGTACGGCGAAGTATACGACCAATGCAGCCAAAGTAGTGCCAAGCCAGCAAATCAGAGCACCCTGCCAGGCACCTGCTGCATAAGCAATGGACGCGATAATCAGTTTGTAAGGGATAAACGGAATTAACGCGAATAAAAATGCGAGCAGCAGCAAAACTGGAAAGGAAGTTTGCTTGTCTGCCCAGGCGAGCCAATCATATCTGTAGATAAACGCGATGCAGAGCAGCGAAACATAAGCCGCGGGGAGTAGCCATTTTTTCATTTACATACCTCTTTCAATATCCCTGTTCGGCTTATTGCTTATACAGAAAAAATAGGGTTCACATTCCCAAAAATGTATGCTATACTCCCACTAACAGAATAGTTCCCAAAGGGGAGTAGCTCAGCGAGTAAAGTCGTCATTACGGGATTGTTAATCCCCGGCTTTATTGGCAACGTAATGTTGTAAGCGAGACCTTTGCCAGGATTTTAGGAATCCGGGTAAATGGTCTTTTTTTGATGCTCAAATTGGGTCAAGCGCCGTTTCCGGATTCCGTGAAAGGGCGCTTTTTAGTATAAAGCGCTGAACTATGTACAGTATAACAAATAAATAAAGAAGGTGGGCGAAACGTATGGACTTTTTGTCAATCGAGTTTTTAACCGCATTATTGTCTATCATTATTATTGATTTGGTACTAGCTGGTGACAATGCGATCGTAATCGGCTTGGCGGCGCGTAATGTTGATAAGGCCAATCAAAAGAAGGTGATTATCTGGGGAAC
This sequence comes from Paenibacillus jamilae, assembly GCF_050482105.1. Taxonomy (GTDB): domain Bacteria; phylum Bacillota; class Bacilli; order Paenibacillales; family Paenibacillaceae; genus Paenibacillus; species Paenibacillus jamilae_B. The sequence goes on from NZ_JBCNHI010000018.1 coordinate 187,147, forward strand.
GGTCGGAGCAGTCATCATCCGTGTAATTGCTACCGTGCTGGTCACATACTTACTGCAAATATATGGATTGCGTTTGGTTGGGGGTCTCGCCCTTATCTATATCGCTTATAAGCTGTTGGTCGAAGAGAAAAAACATGAAATTTCAGCTACAAATCAGATGTGGGCAGCCATCCGCACCATTATTATTGCGGATACGATGATGGGACTTGATAATGTGCTTGCTGTTGCAGGAGCAGCTCATGGAGATATGCTACTTGTTATTTTGGGTCTGGCAATCTCCGTTCCGATCATGGTATGGGGAAGCACGATTATTCTGAAACTGACAGAACGTTATCCGATAGTAATTACGATTGGAGCTGCAGTATTAGCGTATACCGCTGCTAAAATGGTGGTGGCTGAGCCATTAATAGCACACTGGTTCGCAAATGGAGTCGTTAAATACGGTTTTGAAGCCTTGGTTGTCGTTCTAGTTGTAGCTATCGGGATGCGTGTTAAAAAAGTAAAAAGTGAGAAAATAAAAAAAGAAGCATTGCACGCATAAGCTAAATTATTTTGAATGTTGAGGTAATCTGGCTGAAGGTTGGATACTCAAGTCTTAGAGGCTGTTCCTCAGATCCTTCTGGATCGGGTGCAGTCTCTTTTCTTTGCTTGTCAGCGGACTTCCATGTAAACTAGACAACAGATGAAATGAGTGATTAGAGGTGGAACGATATGGACAAGCAAATCAAGACAAGAGTAGCTATTGCTGGATTGGGTGGAATTGCACGTAAAGTGTATCTGCCGTTGCTGGCAGCACACCAAGGTGTGGATATCGTAGGTGTGATGAATCGTTCACAGGAGCCGGTCAGTTCTACTCTGGAGCAGTACAGGCTACCAAGAGGAACGACAGATGTGAAGGAAATGCTGGCATGGGAGCCAGAGGCTGTATTTATACATGCGGCCACCGAAGCTCATTTTGACCTAGTCATGGCCTGTATTGAAAAAGGGATAGCGGTGTACGTGGATAAACCATTGTCCTATGACGTTCGTCAGAATCTGGAAATGACTGCTTTCGCGGAAGCGCAGGCTGTACTGCTGGCGGTAGGCTTTAATCGACGTTTTGCTCCGCACTATGTAGCTGCAAAAGCTTGGCTAGAAGAAGTAGGCGGTTTCAGTCAATGTGCGGTGATTAAACACCGAACTGGATATGACCGCAGACCGGCGGCACAGACGGTTTATGATGATTTAATTCACATGCTTGACTTGCTATTATGGCTGGGTGGCGATGATTATGAGCAACTGCATAGTAGTCTGAATACAACAAGTGAAGGTTACATGGACGCTGCATTTGGGACTTTGCGTTTGGGGAATGCTGCCGGTACATACAGTATGAGCAGACAGGCAGGGGCTGACATAGAGAAGCTGGAGCTTCACGGGGCAGGACGGTCTGTTGAGGTAACGAATCTGGAACAGGCTGTTTTCATGCAAAAAAATAATTTATCACAAACTCAAACTTTTGGAAGTTGGGATACAATATTAGAAAGACGGGGATTCAGCGGGGTGGTGAATCATTTTCTGGAGCATATTCATCGTCCGGAGGAGTGTGCGATACAAGCTGGAAAAGTCCTGGAAAGCCATATGCTGGCAGAAGAACTGATTAGTCGTTTGCATGATTAATATGGAACCATACGATCGAGACATCAAGAGTTATAGGTTGAAGGAGAAATGTATCAATGGAAGACAACCGCGGTAAACAGTTAGAAGAAGCCATCATTGAAAATTATAAGCAAGAAGAAGATATGATGATCCTTGTGTTTGCTCAATGGTGCATTAATAACGGCTTGGAGCCAGAGGAATTATATCGTGTAGCGTATCCGCAGCAGGATAGCAACGAGCGTCTGCTACGAATACGCAAGCTGACTGTATCACGCGAAGAAGCAGGTGATATTCCGCTGGATACAGTATTAGGAGTGCTGTCTATGTTCGGAAATGAGGACTTGGCGATGGTTGTAGCCGAGGCGGCCGCTCAGCTCCCGTCAGAACGGAAATAAGTCCAGCTAAAATAAAGCATCTGGTAAAATCATTTAGGACATCGTGGAAATAACCGTTTTTATTAGAGTATATTGTTGATCGGGAGGATGCGCTGATAATGGAAGATATATTTGTGCCAAGTACTTGTAAAGGCTGTGAAAGAGATATCGCTTTATCGGAAGAGCAAATTACCAGAATTCTAAACAATATGAGACCTAAAATGGAATGTGTAGACGATGAAGTGTACGAAGCCAGACTGTTAGCCTGCGCAGAATGCGATGAGTTAATGTCGGGGCATACATGTGGCATTAGCGGAAGTATTGTTCGTATACGTGCCCTGGCAGCAGCTCAAAATTGTCCCAGCTACCATGGTTCGCGTTGGCAGGAAACAGCTTGAAAAACACAATTCTAGCCTAGTTTAACCTAAGACTTCAGGATAAAGTAGCCATACCTTGGTCTGCCTTAATGGCAGACCTTTTTAGTTTGCTTGGACTTTGTTGTTAGCAATTGACAAATTGTAGACAATAAAATATATTAAACACGTAAAATGTTTTTGTTTAATTATTAATATTTATATTAATTAAAGGACTACTAGATGTGACAATGTGTACATTAGAATTCGAAAAAGAACAGAAGTGTAAGTGAAATTCACGCAATTATGAAAGCGTAAACATTTTTGCGGATGCTCCAATCATCTTAATGTTTTGGGAGGGTTTGTGGTGAAGGGTTCTATTATTGTAAATACCGATTGGGAACAGGGCGTAATTAATAAAAATATTTATGGGCAGTTTGCCGAGCATCTTGGACGATGCATTTATGAAGGCTTATGGGTGGGACAGGAATCTCCAATTCCTAACACTGACGGAATTCGAAATGATGTGGTGGAAGCGCTGAAGAAATTGAACATTCCCGTGTTGCGCTGGCCTGGAGGCTGTTTTGCCGATGAGTATCATTGGAAAGATGGGATCGGACCGAAAGAAAACCGCAAGAGAATGGTAAATACCCACTGGGGCGGTGTGGTTGAAAATAACCATTTTGGAACACATGAGTTTTTCCAGCTGTGTGAGCTATTGAATGCAGAACCGTATATTTGTGGAAATGTAGGTAGTGGCACAGTGCAGGAAATGTCGGAGTGGGTAGAGTACATGACCTTTGATGGGGAGTCTCCTATGGCTGCATGGCGTCAGGAAAACGGTCGTGAGAAACCATGGAAGCTCAAATATTTTGGTGTCGGTAACGAAAACTGGGGGTGTGGCGGTAACATGCGCCCGGAATATTATGCAGACCTGTATCGCCGCTATCAGACATATGTCCGTAATTATGGAGAGAACCGTATTTATCGAATAGCAGGTGGTGCGAATGTAGATGATTATCGTTGGACCGAAGTGCTGATGCGCGAAGCCGGACACCTTATGGACGGTTTGAGTCTGCATAACTACACAATCCCGGGGAGCTGGGAAGGGAAACGGCACGCAGTCGGTTTTGATGAAGCGGAATGGTTTGAGACGATGAAAAAATCATTACACATGGATGAATTGATTACTCGTCATTCTGCCATTATGGACCAGTATGATCCTGACAAACGTGTCGGTCTGATCGTCGATGAGTGGGGAACGTGGTTCCTGACCGAGCCGGGTACCAATCCTGGCTTCCTGTATCAGCAAAATACGATGCGGGATGCGCTGGTAGCCGGACTACACCTGCATATATTCCATAATCATCATGATCGTGTGCAGATGACGAATATAGCTCAAATGGTCAACGTTTTGCAAGCGATGGTTTTGACAGAAGGCCCTGCTATGCTGTTGACGCCGACATACCATGTATTTGAAATGTTCAAAGTCCATCAGGATGCGCAAGCACTGGCTATTCATGCAAAAGTAGGCAATTATGAGTACGATGGAGCTTCCATCCCTCAAGTAAGTGTATCTGCCTCTAAGGCGCAGGATGGCTTTATTCATATAAGCTTATGCAATGTCCATCCGGGTGAATCGGCAAATTTGAGTCTTGAGCTAAGAGGACTTGAAGAGGTTAAGAAGATTGATGGTCTTGTTTTGGCCAGTGACGATATGCAGGCACATAATACATTTGACCAGCCAGAACGTGTAAAAAAGGAAGCTTTTACATCTTATCAGCTGCAAGATCAGCATTTGAATGTTACGCTGCCGCCGATGTCGGTAGTGATGCTGACCATTGCTCCGTAAAAATTTTAGGTGATGGTATGTAAGTAGTACCCGTTATCATCCGTTAGGAAAAAGAGAGCGTTTCTCTGAACGCTCTCTTTTTCCTACAATTGCTCGCGGTGAATCAGTCTAAATTCCTTAGGTGACATACCGAAGCGGGAACGAAATACACGGTGAAAGTATGTGTAGTTTGCAAATCCTGACGATTCGGCGGCTTGTTCCAGTGACATGGGACTGAAAATGATACGCTCCCTTGCCATGTTGAGTCTGATGTCCAGAGTGTACTGCATAATGCTCGTATCGAACGTTTCCTTAAACAGGTGTACCGCTCGGGATACGCTGATTCCGACGTGTGAAGAGACGTCATCCAGCTTAAAATTAGATGATGCATTTTCTTCAATATAATTTTTAATCTGATAAGCAAGATAGTTGTGATGAGTAGCAATCGGTTGCTCGGATAGTATGCGGTCAAACTCCAAACATAAAATACGCATGTAATAGCCAGATATTTCGGGGTAAGGATTAGAAATACGTCGCTGCTCCAATACTAGCTGACGAAATAACCCGAGCAGGGCTTCTGTGAGCTGAACCTTAATTCGGTTGGGACGCTTGTGATGATTCCACCACTCATCTACCCAGGGGCCTCCGAAAAAAATGTGATAATCTCCACTTTCTACAACCTGTTCTCCCATGGGGTTCAACTCACTGTGGATATCCAGTTCATAAGGCTCGATAGGATTGAATAGCAGCAGGTCACCTGCCTCAATCCGTGTCATTTTCCCGTCAATGCGTGCTTGGCAGCGTCCATCTGTTTGCAGACGGAATAAATAATTTTTGATACCATCAGGTTGGTTCGAATAAAAGGGCTTACGGTGGAAGGAATAGCCTGCGGTAAGAACCTGGCAAGGCTCAACGATAGACATGATGATGACTCCTTTGGGCACATGGCTGTTTCAAATATTGACCAGATTGTTCATGTTTTAATCATATTATTCATTTTAAACGAAAGCAAAATAGAATACCATGTGAACTGTAAAGCTTACATGTTAGATGAGAAAGTACATGTTAGAGGCCAAGGAGTGTGAAGACGTAGAACGAATCAAGGCCGGGGGTATCGACTAGGGTAACATTAGCTCGGTATATCTCAAAATTCTCCAAACCACCTCGCCCTTTTGAAGTAGTGACCTTCGGTGATCTATCGGATGAGAGGAGCAAGGAGAGGGCCGATAAATGGAGTGTTGAAAACGTATACAAAATGGATGGATTACTGCATCAGCCTGAGATAGTGCTTGCATCTATCTGTCAGTGCCTGGCAGCCATGCACTGACAGATGTGTGATATCAGAGGCGAGCAAGCATGTGTAATAGCACAGATATAACGGAAATTCATCCTAACGAAGAGGTGAAGGGGAATGGCTAAAGTAGGATTGCAATTATACACAGTTAGGGAAGAGATTGAACAGGATTTTGAAGGTACATTGCGCAAGGTGGCTGAGTTGGGCTATAAAGGGGTTGAGTTCCATAGCTTCTTCGGACGTAGTGCCAAGGATGTCAGAGCGCTTTTGGATGAGCTGAATCTGGAAGTTGTCGGAACTCATATTCAATATACTCGCTTACTGGATCATTTGGATGAAGAAATTGCGTATCACAAAGAATTGGGCAACAAGTACCTTATTGTTCCTTATTTAACCGAAGAAGAGCGGAAGTGGGATGACCTTTTTGTTAATCTGAATCGTATTGGTAAAAAAGTAAAGGAGCATGGGTTGATACTGGCTTATCATAATCATGATTTTGAACTAACGGAGAAAATCAATGATCGACCGGTATTCGATGCTCTATATGATGCTGTTTCCGCTGATTTGTTACAGGTCGAAATGGATACTTGTTGGGTATACTATGGTGGCTATGATCCAGTGGAATACATCGGACGATATCGTGGACGCCTGCCTATCATTCACTTAAAGGATATGGCACGTGACGAGCAGCAAAAAGCAATTACTGTAGAGTTAGGCAAAGGAGAAGTGCAGCTTCAGGCCATTACAGACGCCGCTATTGAGGCAGGTGTGGATTGGGTTGTCGTGGAACAGGATTTCAGCTCAAATCCTCCAATCGAAAGCATTGAAACCAGTATGAAGTGGCTCCAACAATACGCAGCTCAAGGAGGAAATATTCATGTCTAAAACACTCAAGATTGGGATTATCGGTTGTGGGGGCATTGCCAATGGTAAACACTTGCCAAGTCTTGCCAAGCAAAAGAGAGCAGAAATTATTGCTTTCTGTGACATTATACAGGAACGTGCTGAAGAGGCTGCTGAAAAGTATGGTGCAGAAGGATCACAAGTTTACAGTGATTACCGTCAGTTGCTAGAAAATAAGGATATAGAAGTCGTACATGTATGTACCCCTAACGATTCGCACTCAGAAATTACGGTAGCGGCGCTTGAGGCAGGTAAGCATGTACTATGTGAAAAGCCGATGGCCAAAACTGCTGAGCAGGCACGGGAAATGCTTGATGCGGCTAACCGTACAGGCAAAAAGCTGTCCATTGCTTATCAAAACCGTTATCGTGATGACAGTCTCTATCTGAAGCAATTGGTCGAGCAAGGAGAGCTTGGTGAAATTTATCTCGGCAAAGCCATAGCTCTACGCCGTCGTGCAGTTCCGACCTGGGGAGTATTCTTGGATGAAGAGAAACAGGGTGGTGGCCCGCTGATTGATATTGGCACACATGCACTCGATTTGACACTCTGGCTGATGGATAATTACAAGCCTAAGAGCGTACTAGGTTCAACCTTCCATAAGCTGGGGGATCGGAAGAACGCAGCCAATGCTTTTGGACCGTGGAACCCAGAGGAATTTAAAGTAGAGGACTCAGCTTTTGGTTTCATCACCATGCAAAATGGAGCTACGATTGTATTGGAATCCAGCTGGGCCTTAAATGTTGTAGAGTTTGGTGAAGCCAAGACGTTGTTATGTGGTACCGAAGGCGGAGCAGATATGAAGGATGGATTACGCATTAATGGGGAAAAGAACAGCCGCCTGTTTGATACGAAAATAGATTTGGATGCAGGGGGAGTGGCCTTTTACTCCGGTGAAACGGAAAATGAAGCAGACCGCGAAGCCCGCTTGTGGATTGAATCTATTCTGGATGACAAAGAGCTTCTTGTAAAGCCGGAGCAGGCACTGGTGGTTACTGAAATTTTGGAAGCCATCTATGAATCGGCCCGCACAGGAAAAGCCGTCTATTTTGACTAAGCCTGTAATATCCCGAATAAACGATCACTATAATGAAAGCTGCTTTTTTCACATATGATACAGGGAGGGATTTCTTTTGAAACTTGGAGTATTTATGGTGTTGTTCGGTGGACGTTCATTGGAGGAGGCGCTGGATTATGTGGCTTCTCAGGGACTGGATGCTGTAGAAATCGGAACAGGTGGTAACCCGGGAGATAAGCACTGTAAGCCGGATGAGTTGCTGGAGAACGATACGGCGCTCAAAAATTTTAAAAAGGCAGTAGAGTCCCGGGGACTAACGATTAGCGCGCTTAGTTGTCACGGCAATCCGCTTCATCCGCAAAAGCATTTGGCACAGGCTGATCATGAGACATTTCTGAAAACCGTTCGCTTGGCAGAAAAGCTGGAAGTTCCTGTTGTGAACACTTTTTCAGGCTGTCCAGGTGATCATGAAGATGCGAAGTATCCAAACTGGCCTGTGGCTCCGTGGCCTAATGATTTTCAAGAAGTGTTGAAGTGGCAATGGGAGAATAAAATTATTCCTTACTGGACCGAAACGGGGAAATTTGCAGCAGATCACCATGTTAAAATAGGGCTAGAATTACATGGGGGCTTCTCCGTGCATACACCAGCAACCTTGCTTCGTTTGCGTGAAGCGGCGGGAGAGGTTATCGGTGCTAATCTGGACCCGAGCCATATGTGGTGGCAGGGCATTGATCCCGTACAGGCGGTTAAAATTTTAGGCCGAGAGGGAGCCATTCACCATTTCCATGCCAAGGATACGACGATTGATCCAATCAATGTTAATAAATATGGTCTTACCGATATGCAGGAATACACGAATATGTTAGATCGAGCATGGCAGTTCCGTACTGTGGGCTATGGTCATGATGTAAAAACCTGGGCAGATATTATCAGTGCTCTGCGTCTGGTGGGATACGATTATGTAGTGAGTATTGAGCATGAAGATGGTCTGATGTCTGTGGAAGAAGGCTTTACTAAGGCTGTCCATAATCTTCGCCAGGTCCTGATTGAAGAACCGCTGGGCGAGATGTGGTGGGTCTAACCTAATAGGGGGAACTGTGGATGATTAACGTCACCATTTGGAATGAATTTGTGAACGAGAAGTTAAATGATGAAGCCAAACGGATTTATCCTAACGGCATACACCGAGCATTGGCAGACGGCTTGGCAGACGAGGGTTTTGCCATTCGAACAGCTACCCTACATGATGATGCCGAGCATGGCTTGGGAGAAGAAATTCTCAATTCCACAGATGTGCTGCTGTGGTGGGGACATAAGGCCCATGATCAGGTGAGTGATGAAGTTACAGCGCGTGTCGTCAAGCGGGTGCAGGAAGGAATGGGCCTAATCGTACTGCACTCAGGCCATTTTTCCAAGCCATTTAAAGCTCTGATGGGCACCAGTTGTGATTTAAAATGGAGAGTGGCAGGCGAGCAGGAGATTATTTGGTCGGTAAATCCTTCACATCCCATTGCAGAAGGGATAGATGCCAAAATTCTTCTAGAGCAGGAAGAGATGTATGGCGAGTTCTTTGATATTCCTACGCCGGATGAACTGGTATTTATCAGTAACTTTGAAGGCGGCGAAGTATTTAGAACAGGATGTACCTTCTATCGAGGCAGTGGTAAAGTATTTTATTTTCGACCAGGACATGAAACTTATCCGACTTATTACCAGCCTGATATTTTGAAGGTCATTGCTAACAGCATCCGTTGGGCTTCTCCTCCAGGGAATAAGAAACCAATATATGGTAGAAGTGAACCGGTAAGGTCTCTTGGTGGAGTGTTGGTATAGTTACATTCATCCGATATTGATGAATTCTATAAAGAACAGGTTTACGGGCGGAACCTTTGTGGATTCCGCCTTTTTGTATTTAACGATTTAGACATATACCTGCCGCGTTGGTTTGTTGTATAATCAGTTTTGGTCATGGCAACTTTATCAGCACTGGTATCAAATTAAAGAAAGTGTTTTCTTTCGGGATAAAGTATGCTAAAATGATATATACTAACAAAAGGAAAGCTTTATCAAACCGAAATGCAAAAGAAGGTGAAAAATTTGGAGAGTCAACCGCAATTTACAAAAATGTGTCCGCGTTTTGAAACCGCCTTTTCATGTCTGGGTAAGCGTTGGAACGGATTGATCATTCAATCCATGATGAGCGGTCCCAAGCGGTTTAAGGATATTTCCAATCTGATTCCCACAATGAGTGACAAAATGTTATCAGAGCGGATGAAGGATCTGGAAAATGAAGGGATTCTTACACGCCATGTATACCCGGAGACTCCTGTCCGCATTGAATATGAGCTAACCACCAAAGGTCGTGCACTTCAGCCGGTTATGGAGCAGATTCAATTTTGGGCTGAGGAATGGATTAGATGATCACCAAACTCATTAAGTGTTTTTCATAGCAAAACAGCCTTTTCCTAGGAAAAAGGCTGTTTTTTTATTTTGGTTAGGTAGTACGGCTTAATAGCTTTTAGCGCGTCCTGCAACTGAGAATACTCCGGCTGTTGTCCGGCGGGGGATACGAGATTGAATATCCAGTGCGGCTGAACGAAATGTCCCTAGGCATGCGTGGCAAAGTCTTCCGGCATAAATGGGAGAACGGCAGGATTCACAAGGATAATCAAGCTGACTATATGTGGAGGGAAACTTGCCTGCTCTTACCCAATCTGTGAGCAAATCCATAGGTGTACCGGTCACATCACTGAGTTGACGGGTGTGAGTAGAGGGATGCTTCCATAGATGGTTAGAACAGCGGTCAAAGAATATATTTTCTTCCTGAATACAAGAATTACACAGGTTTCTAAGATTTTGACGGAAAACAGAACCGCATTTTGGGCAATTAGAAGTATGTATCTCCATAGAAACCAGTCCTTTGTATCGAAATATAGTGATATTTTAAAATTTATTAGTTACATATTACTATGACTTTATACCTATATCAATCTTTATTTAGAGAATTGCTGATCTTTAAGTATATGTTGAAATCTGTATTGACATTACTCTGTTACTTATGTATTATTACTTACATAAAGTTACTAAGTGAATAAAATAAATCATTAACGATAAGGGGAATTTTTAATGATACCATCTTTATTTTTAGCCCACGGATCACCTATGCTTGCTATTGAACAGACGGACTATACCGCATTTTTAGAGCAGTTGGGGAAAAGCATTCATCCTAAGGCAATTGTTATCTTTACAGCTCACTGGGAGACGCAAGTGTTAACGATCAGTTCAATGGATGACACATACGAAACCATTTATGATTTTGGAGGCTTCCCACCCGAACTGTACGAAGTGAAATATCCAGCACATGGTTCTGTTGAACTAGCTAATAAGTTAAAAAACTTGTATGAACAAAAGGGCATCGATGTACAAACTGATCGGGTTAGGGGGCTGGATCATGGTTCCTGGACATTGTTGCATCGTATGTATCCTGAGGCAGACATTCCGGTAGTTCAGATTTCTGTGAATCCATATCTCTCACCGAAAGCACAGTTTGCCATTGGTGAAGTGCTGCGTGGATTGGGGGAACAAGGTATTCTGGTCATTGGCAGTGGTGTGACTGTCCATAATTTGCGTATCGTTAAATGGGGAGAAACGAAAACAGAGCCTTGGGCAATTGATTTTGATGACTGGATAATCGAAAAAGTGCAGAACGGAGATATAGAGGCTTTAGATCACTATGAAAGCGAAGCGCCATATGCACTCCAGGCCGTACCTCGGGCAGAACACTTTGTACCGTTGTTTATTGCAATGGGGAGTGGCAATCCTGCCAACAAAGCTAATGTCATCCATAGAAGCTACGAGATGGGGAATTTAAGTTATCTATGCTTGCAGTTTTAAAGAGTGGGCGAGAGGAAATAATTTAGGGAGTGTTATAAGCTAATAATGGCTTATAGCACTCCCTTTTACATTAAAAATAATTTATTATATCCGGCAAATCTCACGTGGGCACAATTCACAATGACATACACCTTGCAACATTTCCAAATCCTTGACAACAATCATACCATTATCGTATTCTACTGCATTTTTCTTCCGCAGATCACTGAGCATCCGATTTACGCTTTCCCGGGTAGCACCGATCATATTTGATAAATCAGTATGAGTAATTTTTTTATGAATCAGGATATGATCGCCGTGAGGCTCACCATAGGTGTTGCATAGTCGAATGAGTGTTGAACATAAAGCGCCAGGCTTACCATACATCATCAAATCACGGAACTTGGTCTGAGTAATGCGGTGATGAGAACCCATCCATTTCATAAAGTCAATCGCAAAATCGCAATGCTGGCAAATAAGCAACTCCAGATCCGTATGATCAATTACGCCAATATCACTATCTTCCAAAACCTCGGCAGAAAAGGAATGCTTGGTACCGAAAAATGGATCGGCTTGGCCAACAAGATCGCCGCTTTGATACATATATAGAATAAGTTCCTTACCTTCATCCGTTGTTTTGGTTACTTTTACGCGTCCGCGCTTAATATAAAACAGCTTATCCGCTGTATCTCCTTCCCAGAACAAATGCGAGCTTTCTGGCATAACTCGATCTTTCATCATCACTTGCAACCGGTTGAAGCTGGCCTCCGAGAAGCAACAGGTGTTGCCGCGGGCTTCCATTACATTTGTAGGGTTTCTCATCGTCCATTTCCCCTTTGTATCCTATGTTTTTTATCTGCAACTTGATCAATTCAAATTCATTATATACCTGTGCAATGCGTTTTTGGGGCAAGAAGAGGGGGGAAAAGTGGCAGAATTCCAAACTTTGTGATTTAATTCACTTCATAAAATAAAATTTTAAATAGATTGTGAAAAAAATCACAAAATATATTGAAAAGCTGTGTTACGATCAGTGCGTGAACAAGAGATAGTACACGAGATAACAGGAGGATGAGGGAAATGGCTGTTAAAAACGAGGTTATCCAAAAAGAGCAAAGCGCAGAGCAGTATATTCAAACGCTGATTGACCGGGCGAACCGGGCACAGCAAGCTTTCATGAGTATGAATCAGGAACAGATTGACGAAATCGTACAAGCTATGGCACTCGCAGGGATGGATAAACATATGCACCTGGCGAAGTTGGCTGTTGAAGAAACAGGACGCGGTGTGTACGAGGACAAAATCACCAAAAACATGTTTGCAACAGAATATATCTATCACAGCATTAAAAATGAGAAAACCGTTGGTGTCATTGAAGATAATGATTTCGATAGTTTTCAAAAGATAGCAGAGCCAGTCGGCATCATCATGGGGATCACTCCAGTAACAAACCCGACTTCGACTACGATGTTCAAAGCGTTAATTGCCATTAAAACACGTAACCCCATCATTTTCGGTTTCCATCCATCTGCTCAATCGTGTAGTGCTGAAGCAGCTCGCATCTTGCTTGAAGCAGCTGTCAAACACGGTGCTCCAGCGGATTGCATTCAATGGATTGAAGCACCTTCAATGGATAAAACAAATGTACTAATGAACCACCCTGATGTGGCATTGATTTTGGCAACTGGTGGATCAGGCATGGTTAAGGCAGCATATAGCTGTGGTAAACCTGCATTAGGCGTAGGTCCTGGTAACGTACCTTGCTTTATTGAAAAAACAGCCGATATCAAACAGGCCGTGAACGACCTTATCCTTTCTAAATCTTTTGATAACGGTATGATCTGTGCTTCGGAACAGGCCGTCATTATTGAAGAGCCTATCTTTGAGCAAGTGAAAAAATTGATGATTGCTAACGGTTGCTACTTTGTAAATAAAGAAGAAGCAGCTAAGCTCACTCAAGGAGCTATGAATGTAGAAAAATGTGCAGTGAACCCGGCCATTGTCGGACAATCTGCTGTAAAAATCGCTGAAATGAGCGGCATTACAGTACCGGCAGGAACAAAGATTTTGGTTGCTGAAATTGAAGGAGTAGGAACCAAATTCCCATTATCTGCAGAAAAACTGAGTCCTGTATTGGCTTGCTACAAAGTGAAAAATGCAGAGCAAGGTATCCAACGTGCTGCTGAAGTTGTAGAATTCGGCGGTATGGGTCACTCGTCAGCTATCCATTCGCAAGATGAGGATGTTATTGCTCGGTTCGCAAACCGTTTGCAAACAGGACGTATCATTGTAAATGCACCTTCCACACACGGTGCAATCGGTGATATTTACAACACCAACCTTCCTTCGTTGACACTCGGTTGCGGTTCGTACGGTCGTAACTCGACTTCGTCGAACGTATCGGCAGTTAACTTGATTAATGTGAAAAGGGTGGCGAAACGGACGGTGAATATGCAATGGTTCAAAGTACCTTCCAAAATCTATTTTGAAAAGAATTCGACACAATATCTTGCTAAAATGCCTGATATCACACGTGTAGCCATTATCACTGACCCTATGATGGTGAAACTCGGATATGTGGACCGTGTCATCCATTATTTGCACCAGCGTCAAACACCGGTTGCGATTGAAGTGTTCTCCGAAGTAGAGCCAGATCCATCGACAGTTACTGTAGAACGTGGTACTGAAATGATGAGACGTTTCCAACCGGATTGCATTATTGCACTCGGTGGCGGTTCGCCAATGGATGCTGCTAAAGGCATGTGGATGTTCTATGAGTATCCAGATACTGATTTCAATAACTTGAAACAAAAATTCATGGATATCCGTAAACGGATTTACAAGTACCCACGTCTGGGTCAAAAAGCACAATTTGTAGCCATCCCTACAACTTCAGGTACAGGTTCGGAAGTTACATCGTTTGCAGTTATTACAGACAAAAACCTGGGCAACACGAAGTACCCGTTGGCTGACTATGAGTTGACTCCTGATGTGGCAATTATTGACCCTGTGTTTGTATATTCGCTGCCTAAAACAGCTGTAGCCGATACAGGTATGGATGTTCTGACACATGCTATCGAGGCTTACGTGTCTGTAATGGCCAATGATTACACAGATGGTCTGGCAATTAAAGCCATTCAGCTCGTATTCCAATACTTGGAGCAATCGGCTCTGGTTGGCGACAAGCTGGCTCGCGAAAAAATGCACAATGCTTCTACACTTGCAGGTATGGCGTTTGCTAATGCATTCTTGGGTATTAACCACAGTCTTGCGCATAAATGGGGCGGACAATACCATACAGCGCACGGCCGCACGAATGCTATCCTGCTGCCGCACGTTATTCGCTACAATGCGAAAAAACCGACAAAATTTGCTTCGTTCCCTAAATATTCGCACTTTGTTGCAGATGAGCGTTATGCAGAAATTGCACGCATACTGGGATTGCCTGCGCGTACCACTGAAGAAGGGGTTAACAGCCTGATTGATGCGATCCGTAAGTTGAACAAAACACTCGGTATCGAGGAATCGTTCCAACAACTTGGTTTCGATCCGAAAGACTTTGAATCACGTGTGGACTATCTGGCTGACCGTGCTTTTGAGGATCAATGTACAACTGCGAATCCAAAGTTGCCGCTGGTTACTGAGTTGGCTGATGTATATCGCAACGCCTTCTACGGACGTTTCGACCAATAATATAATAGGTATGAAGAGGCTTGTAACAGAGCATTTTCCCGTACAATACCAATGCAGGCTCTCTATATAGAGGGCCTCTTGGTTTGGGAAGGGAGGTGAACGGCAAGGCTGGAGGTATAGGCGTGAAGCTAGGGAAAATAAAGTGATAAAAATCACTCATGTTGTGATTTTTATCACATACTACACTCTATCATTATTCTACAATAAGAGTGTAACAAAGGTCCCGACACTGAGCGTAAGGCATCGGTGAAAAGGCCGGGCTCAAGAAATAGTTTTAACGTGAAAAAAATCACAAGTCCGGAAGACCAAACAATTTGGAGGGATTTACATGTCGGTGATTGAGAGAGAATTACAAGAGCAACAATCTGGCTGGAGAGGTTTTAAAAAAGGAAAATGGACTAGAGAAGTTAACGTCAACGATTTTATTGAAACCAATATCTCACCTTATGTTGGCAATGAAGAATTTTTGGTTGGCCCTACTGCCAACACAACTGCACTGTGGGAAATTGTATCTGATCTTACTAAAAAAGAGTTGGCAAACGGCGGTGTACTTGATGTAGACGTGAATACACCATCCACCATTATTTCACATAAACCAGGATATTTGGACAAGGACAAAGAACAAATCGTTGGTGTACAAACAGATGCTCCATTCAAACGTTCTTTGCAACCGTTTGGTGGAATTCGGATGATGATTGATGCTTGCAAAGCCTATGGTTTTGAAGTGCCACAAAGCATTGTTGACATTTTTACTCATATTCGTAAAACACACAACCAAGGTGTATTTGACGCTTATACAGATGAAATGAGAGCAGCTCGTAAAGCTGGTATCATTACAGGTCTGCCAGATGCATACGGTCGTGGTCGTATAATCGGTGACTATCGTCGCGTAGCTCTGTATGGTGCAGACTTCTTGATCCAAGATAAAAAACTTCAATTGAAAAGCCTTGAAGTTGATTCCATGGAAGAAGATGTAATCCGTCTGCGTGAAGAAATTTCCGAACAAATTCGTGCTTTAAATGAATTGAAACAAATGGCTGCTGAGCACGGTTTTGATATTTCTAAACCAGCTAACAATGCAAAAGAAGCTTTCCAATGGGTATATTTTGGATATCTGGCAGCGATTAAAGAACAAAATGGTGCAGCAATGTCCTTGGGACGTGTATCTTCATTCCTTGATATTTATACTCAACGTGATCTTGAGGAAAGTACAATGAACGAAGAACAAGCTCAGGAACTGGTCGATCATTTTGTTATGAAACTGCGCATTGTTAAGTTCCTGCGTACACCTGACTACAACGAACTGTTCAGTGGTGACCCAACTTGGGTAACAGAATCCATTGGTGGTATGTCTGTTACTGGAGAAACTCGTGTTACCAAAAACAGCTTCCGCTTCTTGCACACACTGTACAACTTGGGACCTGCTCCAGAACCTAACTTGACTGTACTGTGGTCAGAAAAACTGCCTGAGGGCTTTAAAAAGTATTGTGCAAAAGTTTCTATTGAAACTAGCTCCATTCAATATGAAAATGACGATTTGATGCGTCCAATCTACGGCGATGATTATGGTATTGCTTGTTGTGTATCTGCCATGAGAATTGGTAAACAAATGCAATTCTTTGGTGCTCGTGCCAACTTGGCAAAAGCTCTGTTGTATGCTATTAACGGTGGTAAGGACGAAAAATCCGGTGTTCAAGTAGGACCTGAGTTCCCAGCCATTACAAGTGAAGTGCTGAGTTACGAAGAAGTGTTGAGCCGTTTCAAACCTATGATGGAATGGCTGGCAAAACTGTACATGAACACTTTGAATGTTATTCACTATATGCATGATAAATATAGCTACGAACGCATTGAAATGGCGTTGCACGACCGTGATATTCTTCGTACCATGGCTTGTGGTATTGCGGGTCTGTCAGTTGCAACTGACTCCTTGAGCGCTATCAAATATGCAAAAGTTAAACCAATCCGTAACGAAAAAGGAATTGCTGTTGACTTTGAAATCGAAGGCGAATATCCTTGCTACGGTAATAACGATGATCGCGTAGATACTATCGCTGTAGAACTGGTAGAAACTTTCATGAGCATGATTCGCAAGCACAAAGCTTATCGTAATGCGGTTCCTACTCAATCTGTACTGACCATTACTTCCAATGTGGTGTACGGTAAGAAAACAGGTACAACACCTGATGGACGTAAAGCAGGCGAACCATTTGCACCAGGCGCAAACCCAATGCATGGTCGTGATAAAAAAGGAGCTTTGGCATCTCTGAGTTCCGTAGCCAAATTGCCTTATGAACACAGCTTGGATGGTATCTCGAATACTTTCTCCATTGTGCCTAAAGCACTGGGTAAAGAAGAAGAAACACGTAAAACAAACCTTGTTTCGATGATGGATGGCTACTTTGGAAGCCACGCGCATCATCTGAATGTCAATGTGTTTGCTCGTGAACAACTATTGGATGCAATGGAACACCCAGAAAACTATCCACAACTTACGATTCGTGTTTCTGGCTATGCCGTTAACTTTATCAAGCTGACTCGTGAGCAACAATTGGATGTTATTAACCGTACTTTCCACGGTACAATGTAAATAAGTTTTACGTATCAAAAATTACAATGACGCACGCATAGCGGATGCGGGAAGGATGATGCAACATGTTGAAAGGTCACATACACTCATTGGAAACCTTCGGGACCGTCGATGGTCCCGGCATCCGCTTCGTGCTCTTTATGCAAGGATGCCTGTTGAAATGTCAATATTGCCATAATCCAGACACTTGGGCCTTGAATGAAGGTAATCCGATGACACTAGAAGAAGTTTTGGCTGAGATTGAGCCGTATTTAGCTTATTACCGTTCTTCGGGAGGCGGATTAACCGTATCCGGTGGAGAACCAACATTGCAAGCTCATTTTGTAGCAGAGTTGTTCAAGGAAGTAAAACGCCGCTGGAATTTGCATACGACTTTGGACAGTAACGGATTTAATGATGCAGCTCGTATCCATGATCTGCTGGATGTAACGGATTTGGTGCTACTGGATATTAAGCATATCGACAACGACAAGCATATTAAGCTTACGGGCAAGTCCAACGATCGTATGCTAAGTACGGCCCGCTGGTTGTCTGAGCAAGGGCGCAAAATGTGGATTAGACACGTATTTGTACCAGGTATTCATGACGATGAGCAAGATCTACTCAATTTGGGACGGTTCATTGGAACGTTGAATGGTGTCGAGAAATTCGAAATTTTACCTTACCATCAGATGGGTGTTTATAAATGGGAAATGCTCGGTAAGGAATATCCGCTGGAGGGAGTTCCGTCTCCTACAGATGAGGAAGTTCAACGTGCTTACCGACTTATTGAAGAGGGTCGTCTGGAGACTGCAGGAACGAATGCTGCCTGTCGTCCATCATAATGTAAGTGGATCAGAATTACTTTCAGTTTATGAAGCCACCGTCACATCCAATCAGATGGACGGTGGTTTTTTTGTTGTTGATTTTTTGCAGTCAAAGGAGAAAGTTCCCTTTTTTTTATGATCATCAAAATTTCCAGAAACTTTTTAGTAACTGTCGCGTCTAATAGTATGACTTTTCACGGGAATGATAATAATTTGGGGATAGAAGGAGACAGACAATGAATTTCAAGAAATGGACCATGCTCACCGCCTTGGCGGTAGCTCAGGTGGCTGCAGTAGCCCCTGTAGGAGCAGAAGCAGCATCAACAAGCGTTCAATCCACCGATTCGGTTAGCGCCCAGCAGACGACCAATGTTGCTGATTCCGGCGTTCAGAATAGTATCGGAGATCAAAATGGAACAAGCACACCAGCTAATACGGTAACACCTGATAACACGGGTGTATCCAATGATCCATTGACTGGGCTACCTACAGATACCACTAACGGATCGAACGTAACCAATGATGTATACGGTGGAGACGGAACGATCACCAATCCAGGTGGAGCTCCAACATCCATGAATGCAAATCAACTGATTTTGTATTTAAACAGTGCTAAAATGGAACAAAATGGACAGGTATACACGGCAACTCAGCCAATGACAGTCAAGGACGGAGTTTCCTATGTAGCTATCCGATCCCTTGTCAGCCGTGTCGGATTGCAGTTTAGTTATGACACAGCCACCAAGGAAACCGTAATCACCCAAGGAACAAATGTCCTGCGCTTCAAAACAGACAGCAAGGTTTATACGGTTAACGGTGAAGCTAGACAAATGAAGGGACCGGCTTTCCAACAAAAGAACGTATTTATGGTGCCATTGACCTCGATTACACAGGCCTTAAATATTCCTTATACTGTGAATAATACGACTAAACAAGTTATCATGGATTTGAATCAGAAGCCAAAAGCTTCTTTCACGGTTCAACAAAAGGATATCTATGCGGGTGAAACTCAAGTTACGTATTTGACCAAGGAATCTTCTCCGACAGGTCTTCCGATTGTGAACCAACGTTGGGAAGGTAAGCAGGACGTATTTCAGGAGCCGGGTACATATGTAGTTACCTATTCCGTTCTTGACTCTGCTGGAAACTGGAGTGATCCTTACTCAGTAACAATTACAGTAAGGCCGCCAAACCAGCCGCCAGTAGCTCTGTTTACAACGGATAAAAAAGAGTACAAGATGGGTGAAAAAATCACTATTACCGATCTGAGTACTGACGACGAGAATGCTATCACTAAGCGTGATTGGGAGAACAAGAAACTTGCCTTCTTCCAGCCAGGTGATGTAACCATTACCTTGACCGTGACTGATAAGCATGGCGCAACAGGTACCAAAAGTGAAACAATTAAAATTACGAATGAACTGCTGTACAACGAAGATGATTTCAATAAAATTTTCACGCCATATGGTGATAAATACAGTGTAGATGGCAGTCAGGTGCCTACTATGGCTACTATTCCGGTGACAAGTACATCATCACCACGTCTTCTGATTCGTGCTAATAGCCCGGAACGTGTGTTCCAGGATGGTATCGTGTATCAAGAAACCGGATCAGGTAGTACGCGCATACTCGTCCATCATGTCAATGAAACGGGTCGCGATGTGAAGATGTATGTGATTGCAACCAACAACAATATCGCTCCAACCAATATAAATGTCGAAAACTCCGGTTTTGCCGGTCCATCTGAATTTGCAACAGCTGCGGGTAAAGTTTCGATTCAACGGTATTTTCAATCCATGCAGGATGGAAGCAAACGTTCCAGCACAGTGCTGAATCCGGGCGAAAGCCGTGTGATTTTGCAAGATTTGAATGCGCAAAAAATTAAACAAAAGCAAGTTATTTCTTTGTTATCCGATTTGTATACGGACCAACCTATTCAATACACGGTAGTTGTGTTAGATGCCAATGTAGATCCGTTGACAGTGCTGCCTACTCTGGCAAAACTTCCTAAGGACGGCATTCATAACCGTGGAACGTACGCGAATTCGGATATCTCGCTCAATTATACCGAAGAGGTTGGTAAAACAGCTCAACGTATTGTTCTTGGTGATAATAAGGTAGATCCGAACCTGATTGGTACCGACGGTCTGGACGGTTCTTCTGCTTCTAATGCCGGTAACTTTGGTGTGGTATATAAAGTTAAGCTGGACCATGTAGCACCATATTCACTGATTGCGTTCAACCCACGTGGGGGCGAATATGCTGGCTATGCAATGGTGAATAATCAGGTTGTGGGTATTCCGACCAACGGCTCTGTGCAAGCACCGAATGAGATGAGTGTGCTGTATCGCACAGGTCATATTGAAGAAAGTGTAGAGATGTATTTCACTGCAGCTGCAGGTAGTAATCTGCCAGTTTCCATTGTAGTTATGCCTATGCCAGCTATTAAAAACTAATTTGAAATAACCGGTGTTGTTTACCGGCCTTGACCACTTGAGTCTCATCATTCACCGTTTTAAAAGTCGATGTCACTTGCAGAATAAAGGCGTTCTCCTGATGCGAGCTTGGTTGCAGCACTGGAGAACGTCTTTTTCTGATGAGTAGCATGAATATCTCTTATAATATTGACTTTAATCGTGGTATAATGAATAGATGCAAGCCTAAGCCTGCATCAGAAAACCTGAAACTACAGACAGGGGAGGGTGAAAACGCATGCTGACAAAGGATGAGATTATCGCAACGATGTCCGCTCAGGGGCTGCGTATTACAGATCAACGCAAGACGTTGGCCACGTTATTTTCCGAGAATGAAGGGTATCTGTCCCCCAAAGACGTTTATGAATATATGGGTAAGAAGTACAGCGGACTTAGCTTTGATACAGTTTATCGCAACCTGCGTGTAATGCAGGAATTGGGTGTGCTGGAGCAGGTATCTTTTGAGGATGGGATGAAGTTCAAAGTGAGCTGTAATGAGCACCATCATCACCACCATATGATTTGCTTGAACTGTCAGAAAACATTGCCGATTTCTTTTTGTCCAATGCAAATGACAGATCCGACAGATCAATTCCAAATCGTCGAACATAAGTTTGAAATTTTTGGCTATTGTAAAGATTGTCAGCAGAAGAATGGGCATACTGAGAGTAATGCAGATGGGGGTTTCAGACAGACGAGCAGTCACACTCACAGCCACGGGGGCTACTAAAATGAAAATCACCACACGCAGAGTGGTAAAAGCTCCAATTAAGTTTTATCGTGCTTACATTTCACCCTTAAAGCCGGCTACGTGCAGGTTCTATCCAACGTGTTCAGCGTACGCGCTGGAGGCGGTAGAAGTGCATGGTGCGCTCAAAGGCTCATGGCTGGCTGTAAAGCGTATAGCTAAATGTCATCCATTTCATCCAGGTGGCGTAGATCTGGTCCCTCCTGCAACAAAAGGGATAGATAAATCCAATAAGGATCGTGTGGCTACCCATACCGAGCAGGGCTTGACTTGACAGCGCCGTGCCGATTTGGTTATATTTTGGTTAATATTGTTTTCCTGTGAAGGGATGAGTAGGGTAAGTCGTCCAGTACAGAGAGCCGGGGTGAGCTGAAAACCGGTCTGGTGTGAAGCCTGAATATGGTCCTGGAGGAACCTTTTTCGAGCGTATTTGCCATAATTAGTCTGTGTTCAAGAGGCAATCGTAAGGAGAAGGCGTGATCCAGCGTTAATGGACGGTCAGATTGACCGATGAAGCCTGTATTCTGCGAGGGTACAGGGAATTTGGGTGGTAACGCGTGAGGTGACTCTCGTCCCATAGGGGCGGGGGTCTTTTTTGTGCCCAATTTGTGTCGAATTCATGAATTGGAGTACCTATCATGACAGTGGATCTTTTACTGCCGTGAACAAAACAGGAGGAACGTACATGTCTAGTGAGAACACATTTTACATTACAACACCGATCTATTATCCCAGTGACAAGCTCCATATAGGTCATGCCTACACGACAGTAGCGGGTGATGCGATGGCTCGTTACAAGCGGCTGCGGGGTTATGAAGTTCGTTATTTGACAGGAACGGATGAGCACGGCCAAAAGATTGAGCAAAAGGCAAGTGCTGCCGGTAAAACACCACAACGTTTTGTAGATGATATTGTGGCAGGTATCCAAGACCTGTGGCGGAAGCTCGACATTTCCAATGACGATTTTATTCGTACTACGGAGGAGCGTCATAAGGCTGTTGTACAGGAAATCTTTGATCGCTTATTAAAGCAAGGCGATATTTACAAGGGAGAATACGAAGGTTGGTACAGTATTCCTGACGAGACTTACTACACAGAAACTCAGCTTGTTGACGTAGTGAAGGATGCTGAAGGCAATGTGACTGGAGGTAAAAGCCCAGATAGTGGACATCCTGTTGAACTGGTCAAGGAAGAGAGCTACTTTTTCCGCATGAGCAAGTATGCTGATCGGTTGCTGCAATTTTATGAAGAGAACCCGCAGTTTATCCAACCGGAATCCCGGAAAAAAGAAATGATTAACAACTTCATCAAGCCGGGACTAGAGGATTTGGCTGTTTCCCGTACAACTTTTGACTGGGGTGTTAAGGTCAAAGGGGACCCGAAGCATGTCGTATACGTGTGGATTGACGCGCTTTCCAACTACATCACAGCCTTAGGCTATGGCTCTTCCAATACCGAACTATACGATAAATTCTGGCCAGCAAATGTGCATATCGTAGGTAAAGAGATTGTACGCTTCCACACGATATATTGGCCAATCATGCTGATGGCACTGGATCTCCCGTTGCCCAAAAAAGTATTTGCACATGGTTGGTTACTCATGAAAGATGGTAAAATGTCGAAATCCAAAGGCAATGTGGTAGACCCGGTAACGCTGATTGACCGTTATGGTTTAGATCAACTTCGGTACTACTTGCTGCGTGAGGTGCCTTTTGGAGCGGATGGAACATTTACACCTGAAAGTTTTGTAGATCGTGTTAATTCGGATTTGGCCAATGATCTGGGCAATTTGTTAAATCGTACCGTGGCGATGGTAGACAAATATTTTGACGGCAAAGTTCCCGCTTATGAAGCTAATGTAACTTCATTCGACGCAGCTTTGGTAGACATGGCAGCATTGACTTATAGCAAAGTAGAAGAAGCCATGGAAAATATGGAATTCTCCGTAGCTTTAACGGCGATTAGCCAATTTATTAGCCGCAGCAACAAGTATATTGACGAAACACAGCCATGGAATCTGGCTAAGGATGAGGCAAAACGCCGCGAATTGGCATCTGTTATGGTGCATTTGGTAGAAAGCTTGCGTATTGCTTCCATTTTACTTCAGCCTTTCTTGACGCGTGCTCCTCATCAAATTTGGGAACAGCTCGGTATTCGTCAAGGGAAGCTGACTACATGGGATAGCGGAAAGCAGTATGGACGTATCCCTGAAGGAACACAATTGGTCAAAGGGAATCCGATCTTCCCTCGTCTGGACTCTGAGCAAGAGGTTGCTTTTATCGTAGAAGCAATGACTGGAGGTAAGAAACCGGAGGAAGCTGCTACACAAGCTCAACCACAGAATACATCTGAGGGGAGCCAGGAAGCACCGGAGACGAAGGAAGAGATTGGCATTGAGGATTTTGCCAAGGTAGAGCTGCGCGTGGCTCAGGTTGTCGCCTGTGAGCCTGTGAAGAAGGCCGATAAACTGTTGAAGCTCCAGCTTGATCTCGGTTATGAGCAGCGCCAGGTGGTATCAGGAATTGCGAAGTTTTATACGCCTGAAGATATCATTGGGCGCAAGGTGATCTGTGTAACCAATCTTAAGCCAGTAAAACTTCGGGGTGAGCTGTCACAGGGTATGATTTTGGCAGCATCCCATGGGGATCAGCTTACATTGGCTACTGTACCGGAAGGTATGCCGAATGGCGCAGTTGTAAAGTAAAAGGCTATGTAAAAACGTAATGAGCGTATGTTCGGGAATCAAGGTTCCCGGGCATACGCTTTTTTGGCTTGCATCATAATTTTCTCTGTCTATACGTATGTTTTAAAAGGTAGGCTTGTATCTGCGTATTCACTAAAACAGGTGGGAGGAAACAATGATGTCAGATGTCAACGCCGGGTTGGCCATCGTTGCCGGGCTGTTTTCTTTTTTTTCACCGTGCTGTTTGCCACTATATCCATCCTATTTATCGTACATAACAGGAATGTCAACACGTGAACTGGCTGAAGGGCGGCATAAGGCAGAGGTTCGTTATCGTACGATGGGACACACGCTTGCTTTTGTATTAGGCTTTTCGGTTGTCTTCTATTCACTGGGTGCAAGTGTCGGGTTGCTTGGACAATGGTTTGCCAATTATGGGGATACGCTAAGAGTTGTAGCGGGGCTTCTTATTATACTCATGGGTATGATATCTCTAGGTTTGGTACGTCCCTTATTTCTAATGAGAGAGCATAAGCTGCGTTGGACATGGAAGCCTGCCGGATACGCCGGTTCCTTTGTAATCGGAATTGGGTTTGCGGCAGGCTGGTCGCCCTGTATCGGTCCCATGCTAACAGCTATTATTGCTTTGGCGGCAGTAGAGCATCACGTTTGGTTCAAACTGATTACTGGTTATGCACTTGGTTTTGCAATTCCGTTTTTTGCATTAGCTTTGCTGGCAGGCACTGTTAGGTTATCTTCCCGTTATACTTCCATCCTTGTCCATACAGGCGGTATGTTGCTTGTAATCACTGGCGTTTTGCTGGTAACGGATCATATGACAGATGTTACGCTTTTTTTACAACGAATTACCCCGGATTGGATGCTAGTTATGTGAAATACTCGATGCGACTTAAAGGAAAATGTTCAAAAATGCGTTCTGTGATAAACTCTCGCAGTGCATTTTGCTGTTCATCGGGATAAACATATTTATTTTGGCCCCAGCGGCCCCATTTTTTCTTACGTTTCTCTATGTCCATTTCCAGTTTGGTTTTCGGATAACGTTTCTCAATAACAGCTTTGGATGTTTTGGTGAAGCGGTGTTGAATTAATTCAAATGTAAGATCTTGGGTAGCATGCTGAGGCAAGGTTTCTCCCAATTTACGCAGCAACTCTCCGTAGCCTTCTTCCCAGCCGTCATACCAAATAATGGGGGCAATAATGAACCCTAGTGGATAACCGGCTCGTGCGACTTTACCTGCTGCTTCAATACGTTCAGCGAAGCGCGAAGTCGCAGGTTCAAACTGTTTTATAACATAATCGGAATTAATACTAAAGCGGATGCGAGTATGACCGTTATGTTGAATATCCAGCAATGGATCAACATGATGATATTTAGTAACAAAACGAAGTCGGCCAAATTCCTCATCTGCCATAAAACGAATCAAGTCTCCAAGCGATCCAGTGATGTGCTCCAAACCAACCGGATCGGAGGTACAGGCTGCTTCGAAACGAGTAATTTCAGGCGCGCGTTCCTCGATATAGGCTCTAGCTGCTGATATGATATCGTCAGTGTTGACATAGATGCGAATATATGGCTTTGCTCCCAATGTTGTTTGTAAATAACAGTAGTGACAGTGCCCCATGCAACCAGTCGAAATAGGGATGGCATATTCGGCAGAGGGCTTGGATTGGTCAAAAGTTAATGTTTTACGGATACCAACAACCAGTGTCTTTTTTGCCATTCGGTATTTTTCAACTTCGGTTTCACCTGGTAAATTGGTAATTCGGTTGTGAAAGGTCGTCATCCGATACGGAATATCCTTGGCCTTGACCCAATCCATAATACGCTGACCTTTGGGATAATTCAGCGCGTCTGGTTCAAAAAACACCAAGTCGGGCATGAAGGGCTTGGTTCCTCTGGTTTGGACAGGAGTACGCTCAAGCGTAGACATGGCTAACGCTCCTTTCGAATAATTCTCAGTGCTCTGGTGTCCAACTCTAACGCATCTCCACAGAAATCAACGATACAGGGGCGACATGGTTAGTGTACCCGGCTTAAATTGAACAAATCGTGGCAATAGATGTGAGTGGAGGGACGAGACTTGCCAATGAGCGATGATAACATGTATCATTACATAGTAGGTTTAATGCAGGAAATGAAGGCGGTAAGCGCCCGTTCAATAACAGAAAAGAGGGAAACAAGTGCCAACGCCAAGCATGGAAGATTATTTGGAGCGCATTTACCAACTGATCGATGAGAAGGGATATGCTCGTGTCTCGGATATCGCAGAGGGTTTGGAGGTGCATCCTTCGTCCGTCACCAAGATGATTCAGAAGTTGGATAAGGACGATTATCTTGTATACGAGAAGTATCGGGGACTGATTTTGACACCGAAAGGGAAAAAGGTCGGCAAACGGTTGGTTGACCGCCACCAGTTACTAGAGCAATTTCTGGATATGATTGGGGTTGACAAGGACCTGATATATAAAGATGTGGAAGGTATTGAACATCATTTAAGCTGGGATTCCATTACCCGTATCGAGACATTGGTTGAATATTTTCGCCGAGATGAAGATCGCTTGCGCCAGCTTCATGACATACACAAGGAATTGAGTGGTGATTCCTAAAAGCATCTGTCCTTACGGACGATGCTTTTTTATTTGTCCTGACCGCAACAAATAACCGGTTATTAGCGTCTATCCATTATATAGCAGGACAAGATAGGGGTTAAAATTAACAGGGTTAGCGGAGGATTGTAACGATATGAATCGGAAGAAAATAGGGCTAATGGCTGCAGGTCTGCTCTTAGCAGTACAGACTGCCATCGTGCCTGGAGTTCAAGCAGCATCATCTGGTGAGATTGAGATTATATTGGATGGACAGTCCCTGCAAAGTGATGCGTCACCGTATATTGTGCAGGGAGCGAATGTCACGATGGTTCCATTGCGTGTAATTAGTGAGGGGTTAGGCGCTCAGGTCAACTGGTCAGCTTCGTCTGGTACAGTAACGATTACAGCACAGAACAAAAATATATCTATGGAGAATGGGGCCCAAAGCGCTACTGTAAATGGAAAGTCGGTTCGATTGGACGCATCTGCGCGTATGTCAAGCGGGAGAGTCATGGTACCCCTGCGTTTTGTTGGGGAAGAGCTGGGCTTAAAAGTAGACTGGCAAGCCTCAGAACGGGTGATTACGTTAAGCAGTGGTAAAGAAGGTGCCTCTACTAGTGGGAACACTTCTTCCGTGGGAAGCAGTAGCTCATCATCAAATACATCAGCGTCTGGCAATCAGGAAAGTGTAATCACGGATCAGGGAGCCAAGGATGATGGACAGGACGTTGCCAACGCATCTTCCACATCTACTAATGAGGACAGCTCAGGTTCCTCCCAGGAAAATGTGGCTCAGGTAAAGGCTACAACCTCGATGCGAGGAGCATGGATTTCCACCATTAATGGAGATTGGCCTTCTTCTGCTGCTCGAAGCAGCTCCGAGAAGCAAAAGCAAGAGTTTACAAAAATGCTCGATGATCTGCAGGGCATGGGAATTAATGCAGTATTCGTTCAGGTTCGTGCCAGCGGTGATGCGCTCTATCCGTCTGATCTTGTGCCATGGAGCAAGTATTTAACGAATACTCAGGGTAAAAATCCAGGCTATGATCCGTTGAAATTTATGATTAACGAGTCACATAAGCGAGGGATGGAATTCCATGCCTGGTTTAATCCTTTCCGTGCTAATTCTACAGGAACAACCAGCAGTTTGGCAGCAAACCATGTGGCTAATCAACATCCGGATTGGATTGTTAAGAATGGCAGCCAGTTGTACATCAATCCAGGAATTCCGGCTGCACGTCAGCATGTCATTGCTGCAATTATGGAAGTCGTAAACGGTTATGATATTGACGGTGTTCATTTGGACGATTATTTTTATCCTTACAGCGGGACTTTTGATGATGATGCGACCTTCAAAGCATATAACGCCAACAAAATCTCTAACAAAGGTGACTGGCGTAGAGATAATGTGAATAGTTTCGTTCGCGATTTGGGCAAAAGCATTCATGCCAGCAAGTCGAAAGTTCAATTCGGGATTAGTCCTTTTGGGGTGTGGCGCAACAAATCCCAAGACTTAACGGGTTCAGATACCAAGGCTGGCGTTACTGCGTATGATACGACGTTTGCAGATGTAAGAACTTGGATTAACAATGAATGGATTGATTATGTAGCGCCACAAATTTACTGGAGTATCGGCTTCCCGGCGGCTGGCTATGACAAACTTGTCGCATGGTGGTCTAATGAGGTCAAAAATTCAGATGTTAAACTGTATATTGGCCATTCCCCTTATAAAATCGGCACTCCTGAAAAAGGATGGCAATCAGCTCAAGAGTTAATTAAGCAGCTTGAACTGAACGAGAATTATAAGCAGGTCAAAGGCGATATTTATTTTAGTGCACAGCATTTGCGCAAAAATCCATACGGACTCATTCAACTTCTTCAAAATTATTATCAATTATGATATAAATTGGATCATTTAGGTTCTATATGGACCTCCGTTCTCATACATAAGCAGTAGAACTGCTTACTCCCAAGAGAACGGAGGTTTTTTGATCTATGCTGATCAATGCTGTGTTCCAGGGTGGAGGGGTTAAGGGAATATCGCTGGCGGGTGCAGTGAAGGCTGCGGAGGAGCATGAAATTGTATTCAATCGGTTGGCAGGTACATCATCAGGTGCCATTGTAGCTGCTTTATTGGCTGCGGGATATACAGCGGATGAAATGAAAGCCGTAATTGAGAAAACTCCCTTGGTCAAGTTGTTACGACGTTCTCCAGTGTTCAACATCAAGTGGGTTGGGCCAGCAGCACGTATCTTTCTTAAAAAAGGGCTCTACTCCGGGGAGGCACTGGAGCATTGGGTACGCGAGCTGTTACGAGCTAAGGGAGTGCGTACGTTTGCGGATTTGCCTCCTGGTAAGCTGCGCATTATTGCATCAGACATCACGAATGGACGCATTTTGGTGCTTCCTGAAGATATCAAACGTTTTGGGATAAACCCCTCTTCACTGGAGGTAGCTAAGGCCATTCGGATGAGTACCAGTATCCCTTATTTTTTTGATCCTGTTATGTTAAGACTTGATTCTGCACTTGCCAAGGGAAAAACCTTTTCCCAGCAATTTGTATTTGTTGTCGATGGGGCTTTGCTCAGCAATTTGCCTTTGTGGCTTTTTGATGAGCCTGTAAATGAACGAGAAGCCAAAACGATTCCAACGGTAGGGTTTCAAATGGTGGGCAAAACAGGAACAGAGACCAAGGTTTCTTATATACGGGGCCCATTGACCATGCTGCAGGCTATTTTTGATACAATGCTGTCGGCACATGATGAACGGTATATTGAGCAGGAGAATCGGTATCGGACGATTAAAATTCC
The DNA here is from genome assembly GCF_050482105.1 of Paenibacillus jamilae. Taxonomy (GTDB): domain Bacteria; phylum Bacillota; class Bacilli; order Paenibacillales; family Paenibacillaceae; genus Paenibacillus; species Paenibacillus jamilae_B. The sequence continues at coordinate 216,845 of NZ_JBCNHI010000018.1, forward strand.
AACTTTGGGTATCCGCACAGCACAATTCAGCATTTCTCCAGAGCAAAGTGATTTATTGTATGCTTCCGGAGTGCAGGCAGGAGAAGCTTTTTTCCACAAATGGAGCATTACTTCTTACCAGCAGCAGTATAGTAAGTATCAATTGATGAAAGATACCATGTACGCCATGAAATAAGACACACTTATTGTAATTAAAGTTTATTTTAAAAAAGTAAAAAAGGAGCCTCATCCCGGTCATATCAAAACACGGGTGATGGCTCCTTTGTGCTACATTTTAAAGGATGATAATGATTAATGGTATTTGGGTTGTTCCTCTTCATTTTTGCCCTTGGAACCTTCAATAACATGAAAAGGATACGATTTGCGTTTGCTTGTAGTCTGCTGTTTACGTGCACTGGCTGTTTTGGCCATGGTGCGCGCAGAGGGCTTAACTTTAGGTGTTCGCTTCCGCTGTCCTGGTTGGTATTTGTACAGCAAAAATATAACTGCAAAAACTAAGACGGGAATCAGTAAACTCATAAGAAAGCCCCAGCTACCTTTCCATAGCATATCCACAATTCCATATGCACCCAAAGCAAGGGTAAGCCAGAAAATAACGGCATGTCTGTACATCATTCACTCATCCTTTCACAGGATCAAGGACCGGACTGTTGAGAGTCTCCTTTACAGGTACATTTTCCAACTCAGCATCCAATTCAAGCATACGCTTAAAAGAGGCAATCGATACCTCCACTTGATCATCGGTCGGTTCTTTGGTGGTAAGCAGTTGCAGCCACAGGCCGGGGTAGCCTAGATAACGAAGCACTGGAATTTCCCGTAGTGCATTGGTTAGCTTGAGAAACTCAAAAGAAAGCCCCAGCACAATCGGAAGCAGTAAAAGACGTTGCCCCATGCGTTCCCACAGATTATCGTAAGTAAACAGGGAATAGACGAGTACCCCGATAATCACAGTGAGCATAATAAAGCTGCTGCCGCAGCGATAATGCAGTCGGCTATATTTTTGTACGTTGGCTGGAGTCAGTTCTTCACCTGCTTCAAATGCAGTAATTACTTTATGCTCCGCACCATGATATTGAAATAATCGCTTGATTAACGGAGTTTGGGAAATCCCCCATAAATAAGCCAGCAGCAAAATCAGCTTAATAGCTCCTTCCGCGAGGTTATGCAAAATCTGATTGTGAAACAAACCGCCAAACAGGAAATTCTCAACAACGACTGGAACAAGGGTTAATACAATTTTACCAAAGAGGAAGGACAATATACCGACCGCAGCCACACCGATCATCATGCTCAGGCTCCAACGGGATTCCTCTTTTTTCTTTTGTTCAGCACGTTCTTCTGGATCTACTTCATCATCAGCATATGCATCGGCTGAATAGTTCAAATGCTTAGTGCCCTTGGCACTGGAGTCAATAATGCTGACAATGCCACGCAACAACGGAATTCTGCGGAATTTGGACACCCAGGATTGCTCCTTGCGTGGTACTTCCAAATATGTGATTTCGCCAGATTTGCGGCGAACTGCCGTGACATTGACACGCTTGCCGCCGAACATGACACCTTCAATGACTGCCTGACCGCCGTAGCTCACAGGCTTGGATGCTTGTGACAACCGTCTCACCTCTCTTAATACATGCTTTTTTGTATATTGTATCGAATTTGGAAGGGAATATCTAGTTAGACGAAATTGGGATATGGTGACCTGCTATTTTTAACTTTTGAAAAGGATAAATAGTTATTTCGGAGAAGGTGAAATCCTAGGAGTGGGGGGGCATACCACGGATTTAAAAAAGCATTTATGAGAGCGGCTTGGCCGTCCCCATAAATGCTTAATATCACCTAGTTATAATCTGGGCGGTATCGTTGGATCAAACTTATTGTGTGATTGCCCCGACAACTTGATCAACCAGTCCCTTTGAGGAGACCGGGCCGCCAAACGTCCATGTTGTACTGGCCAACGGATAGGTACGTTTTTCTTTGACGAAATTTAGACCATTCCAGACAGAATTATTTTTCATAGATGAGCCGAAAACATTATCATCCGGCTGTACAATATAGATAAAGTTACTGTCCTGAACAGCTGACAGAGCTTCAATGCCTACCGTTGAAAAGCCATATGATTCAACCTTGCTTGGTTTCCAATCGTTAACCAAACCGATCTTCGCCAGTGTTCCTACGACAACTGAATTATCCGAAAACATACGCAGACTGGCTGCATTTTGCGAAGTGAAAGCCTGTGTCAGTAGAAAATGGAAATTCGATTTGTCTGCCGCGGTGAGTTTTTGCTTGGCTTCGGCATAATGCTGATCCAGTTCGGCAAGCACTTGCTTTGCTTTATCCTCTTTTCCAAGAGCGACTGCGATACTGTTAAAAATACTTACCATCTTATCATAGTCGTAGCCGTTACCGTCGTTCAAATTATATTCGATTGTCGGTGCGATGGCCTTGAGTTGCTCATAGATAGCCTCATTCCCATCAAAGTTGGATATGATGAGATCCGGCTTTAATGCAGCGATTGCCTCCAGATTAGGCTCGTTGCGTGTACCGACATCGACCACGTTACTGTCCAAAGCCGCCTCTGGAGTCACATACACCTTATAGTTGGCATTGTCCGCATTACCAACTGGCTGAACGCCCAAGGCAATCAAATCCTCCGTAAATGTCCATTCAAGCACCACGACACGCTGCGCGGGTTTGTCAAGCGTGAGTTCACCACGATTATGATTTACTGTCACTGGACCGGTCGCTGCTTCAGTGGGGTTGCTGCCCGACGTAGCTGCCTGACCTTTATCCGCTGCTTTGTCAGCTGCTCCGCAGCCTGTTAGTGTGAGCATAAAAGTAAGTAACAATAAGAATCCGATTAATCCCTTTTTCATAGACTATATTCTCCTGTATATATGTATTATAAAATGATAATGATTATCATTTTCATCATTATATTATGAGATAGAATTAAAATCTTGTCAATGAAAAGATTATTAAATTCACTCTTCAACTTCATTATTAAACTGCCCCCGATTGGAGCATACTACCTTTCAAAATGGATTGCATGAATCCCAATGGAGGTACATGTTTTTCCTTATAACCATGAGCCTCTACCACGAGAAAAATGTATGCATTTTGAAAGGAGATCCTATATGAGCGAAACTTACTCTATACCCAAACTAGGTCATGATCAGAAGCAGTCTCGTGAAACTCAAGATCAACGTAATGATGACAACAGTAGTAGAGGCAGACAACAGTCAGGCAAAGTGCATACACCGCTTATTCCCTTTGCGCTTGAGCTGGGCTTTTTTGCCGGGTTGCTCTGGGGATTGCTGCGCTGGCTGTTTTATACGCTGCACTTTACAGTAGTGGCGCCCAGCTTTCTGGCAGAGCCGTTTTTCAAGCATTCGTTCATGAACACCATGGCAGGACATCTGGTAGGACTGCTGTTTTTTATTGCATTATCCGTGGTAGCGTCATTGGTGTACACACTGATTTTACGCAGATTTAATGGCCCTATACCCGGCATTATATATGGTCTGATTTGGTGGGTTGTTTTATTTGTGTTAACTGGCCCTAAGTTGGGGATGATGAAGCCTCCAAATCGGTTAACGTGGAATTCCATATATACGGAAATTTGTGTATTTTTATTGTGGGGACTATTTATCGGATATACCGTCGCTGTCGAGTATACGGATGAAAGGATGCGCGAGCCTGAGAAGGCTGGGGACAGAACGTAACAAAAACTTCTCAAGCGCCTATCCCCTGTGTTAAAATAGCATTTGGTTATTTGACAGAGGGGAGCGGAATGAAGATGAAGAATGACCGGGTGCTAAAGTTGCGGCAGGCGCTGGGCGAGCATAATCTGCGGGCTATGCTGATTACTAGCCCTGTCAATCGTCGATATTTGACAGGCTTCACAGGTTCAGCGGGTTATGTGCTGATTACAGAATCCCATAGCTATTTGCTGACTGACTTTCGTTATATGACACAAGCGGCTGAACAAGCCCAAGGCTTTACGGTAGTGCAGCACGCTGCGCAGGTCATGGAAACAGTGAAAGAATTGCTGTCCTCCCATCAGATTAGCGAAACAGGCTTTGAGCAGGATGATGTAACTGTTGCGACACATAAAGCTTATAGCCAAGATCTGTCACCTATTACGCTGGTTCCGGTATCGGGCATTGTGGAAAAGCTGCGGGTGTACAAGGATGTGGAAGAGCTGGAAGTGATGCAACGGGCAGCGGATTTGGCAGATGCTACATTTGCACACATTTTACCTTACATCAAACCAGGAGTCAGCGAGCGTGAGCTGGATCTGGAAATGGAATTCTTCATGCGCAAGCAGGGAGCTACTTCTTCTTCATTTGACACGATTGTGGCATCCGGAGTTCGATCGGCATTGCCTCATGGAGTAGCTAGTGCAAAGTTAGTACAAGCAGGTGAGCTGATTACGTTTGATTTTGGTGCGTTGCTGGATGGCTACTGCTCCGATTTGACACGTACTGTGGCTACACAAGGGGATTTGGCGCCTCAGTTGCGCGAGATCTACGATATTGTACTTAAGGCGCAGCTTCACGCACTCGAACATATTAAGCCGGGAATGACAGGCCGTGAAGCAGATGCGCTGACCCGGGATATTATCGCAAGCCATGGCTATGGAGACAATTTCGGACACAGTACCGGTCATGGTCTGGGTCTTGAAGTGCATGAATCTACACGTCTGTCGAAGGCAAGTGATGATATTCTGGAGCCGGGCATGGTCGTAACGGTCGAACCAGGTATCTATGTGCCTGGATTGGGCGGAGTACGAATCGAGGATGATATCGTTATTACAGATAGCGGCATCAAAGTATTAACACATTCGAGCAAAGAATTTACAGTCGTTTAATAACGATAACAGTCCTGTAGGAGGGGTATTTTAGTGATTAACGTTAATGATTTTAAAACAGGTTTGACCGTCGAGGTAGACGGAGATATTTTTACAGTGCTGGATTTCCAACACGTAAAACCGGGTAAAGGTGCAGCATTCGTACGCTCCAAGTTGAAGAACCTGCGTAACGGTAATACGGTTGAACGTACATTCCGTGCGGGTGAAACCATCGGCCGGGCGCAAATCGAAAATCGTGGCGTATCTTACCTGTATGCTAGCGCAGACGATCATACATTCATGGACAACGAAACATATGATCAATTTACATTGTCCAGCGATCAACTGAAATGGGAGCTTAACTTCCTGAAAGAAAACATGAATGTAAATATCATAAGCTACAACGGAGAAATCCTGGGTATTAACCTGCCTACCAGCGTGGAACTCAAAGTAATTGAAACAGAACCAGGTATTAAAGGAAATACAGCTACAGGTGCAACCAAAAATGCTAAACTGGAAACAGGCTTGAATGTTCAAGTTCCTCTGTTTATTAACCAAGATGATGTATTGTTAATTGATACTCGTGACGGCAAATACATGTCTCGCGCATAGATTTCACTGCTTTAAGTTTCCTCTGTCCTTGTTAAGGGCAGGGGATATTTTTATATGTACGAAAATTAAAAAACAATGGCTCCGCACAGCACTTTCGTATTATACTGTACTAAAGTTATGCCGCAGGATGTCACGTTCAAATCGTTTGGTGCCATCTTAAGGTTACATACTGTGAGTCTGAGGGAGTGAATATCGTTGTCTTTGTATGTCATGAAATTCGGAGGCAGTTCCGTCGGTGACACGGAGCGCATGAAACGCGTGGCAAAACGCGTTGTTGAGAAACAGAGTGAAGGGCATCAATGTGTAGTGGTCGTTTCCGCAATGGGAGACACGACAGACGACTTGATTGACCAGGCCAAATTACTAAATGAGCAGTTGCCTGCACGTGAACTGGATATGTTGATGACGACAGGCGAGCAAATTTCAATCGCATTGTTGTCGATGGCTATTCAGCAACTGGGTCATGAAGCGGTATCGTTTACGGGATGGCAGGCAGGCTTCCGTACTGAATCTGACTTTGGTCGGGCACGGATTACGGATATTCAACCTCAGCGTGTGCTGGATGCACTGAGCAGCAACAAGATTGTTGTTGTAGCTGGTTTCCAGGGAATGTCTGCAGATGGAGATATTACGACGCTGGGTCGTGGGGGTTCTGATACGACGGCTGTTGCGCTGGCGGCAGCAATTCAAGCGGATGCCTGTGAAATTTACACGGATGTGGACGGCATTTATTCAACAGATCCACGGATCGTGAAGGTGGCACGTAAGCTAAAAGAAATTTCTTATGATGAGATGCTGGAATTAGCCAATTTGGGTGCGGCTGTGTTACACCCCCGTGCAGTAGAGTATGCCAAACATAACCGGGTGCCGTTGATTGTGCGGTCCAGTTTTAACCATAATGAAGGAACAGTCGTAAAGGAGGATGCAGTAATGGAGCAAGGCGTTGTAGTCAGTGGAATTGCATATGATAAAAATGTAGCAAGAATCAGTATTTTGGGCGTTGCAGATATCCCCGGTGTACTGGCAAAAGTATTCGGAACACTGGCAGCAGCCAAAATTGATGTAGACATTATTGTACAGAGCGGGGTTGAAGCTGGCAAAGCAGACTTCTCCTTTACAGTAGCTCTGACAGATCGTGAAGCTGCACTTAAGACGCTGGAAGGTATTCGCGAAGAGCTTCCATACCGTGAAGTAACGTCTGAGGAAAATCTGGTGAAGGTATCCATCGTAGGTGCAGGAATGGTTAGCCACCCGGGTGTTGCAGCACAAATGTTTGCCGTGCTGGCTGAGCAAGGCGTTAGCATTAAAATGGTAAGCACATCCGAAATCAAAGTATCGTGTGTAATTGAAGCTGGAAAGCTTCATGAGGTTATTCAAGCGCTGCATACAGCTTATAACCTGGATACCGAGGAGCAAGCGTTTGTGGGCGGACCTAAAGACCGCCGCTAATAATATCCATGTGATCCAGAGAGAGGCTTAACGGGGGAAAGTTGATATATTATTGGCTCCCTATGTATAGATTGATAAAATATAGAATAGAGAAATAGTTTGAGAGGTTGTTCCATCAGTGAGAGTCAGACTGTGGAGCAGCCTCTTTTTGCTTTAAATCTATCTTTTTTCTCCCAACGGCATCCCTTAGCCAACAAGGCTACGGGGATGCTTTTTTTATTATGTAAATCAGAAGAAGGGGCTTGAGCAAGCGGGAGAAAGGCCTGCTGAGCGTGGATAGAAGTGAGCAAATGTTCGACTAGGTTTTCAATATATTTTCGTCATAAAAAGCGAGAGTCAGCCATAGACTTGTCTTAAAGAAAAAGGACAACTGTGAGGGGGCGGCACTGGTATGGAATGGCTGGAGTTATTTCCGGAACCTCTACACGGTATACTCGGAAGGCTTCCAGAATCGGTATTTAAGCAACTGGAAGAAATCCGGGTCCGGGAAGGAAGGCCGCTGGAAGTTAATGCAAATGGTGATCATCATTTTGTAACGACTGCTGGTCAATTGACTTTGAATCCTGTTGAAGCCTATAAGCCTAATCGCGAGGATGCCCATCGATTACTGGATTTTATCAGTAATCATTCTCTGTACACCATGGAAGAGGAGCTTCGCAAAGGGTTTATTACGATCCCTGGCGGTCATCGTATTGGCTTGGCAGGGAGAACTGTACTCAACCGAGGGCGAGTAGAGCATTTGAGGGATATAAGCAGTTTTAATGTACGAATAGCTCGGGCTATTCCCGGCATAGCTGATCGGATTTTGCCTTATGTAGCGGACCGAAAATCCGGAATAATACGTCATACACTCATCTTGTCACCGCCTCAGCATGGCAAGACGACGTTGCTTAGGGACTTGGCCCGGCAACTAAGTTACGGAGGGATGCAAAGCAACGGAGGGCGACGAAATGGACTTAAGGTGGGCATTATAGATGAACGCTCTGAGATCGCCGGTAGCCACAAGGGCATCCCCGGTTTTGATGTCGGGCCTCGCACCGATGTATTGGACGGATGCCCGAAAGCAGAGGGGATGATGATGATGATTCGCTCGATGTCACCGGATGTCCTGATTGTGGATGAAATCGGGCGGCCAGAAGATGCGGAGGCGGTGCGTGAAGCGCTTCATGCAGGCATCGCAGTCATCGCTTCCGCACATGGTCGTGATGTGGCTGAAATGGCGAGCCGATCTGCCTTTGCCGGATTAGCTACAGGACAGGAGCTGTTCCAGCTCTATGTCATGCTGGAGCGGACGAGCCGGGGCGTCTCTTTTCGGCTGGCAGATGCCAAGCAGCGCAGGTTAACACTGCCTGGGGAAGGGCAAAACGGGGGCATCTCCTATGCTTAAACTGCTGGGAGCTGTCTTGGTTATATTAGCCACAACACTGGCAGGTTGGCAACGGGCAAGGCAGTTTGCCATGAGGCCGCAGCAAATCAGAGAGCTAATTCTCGCACTGCAAAGACTGACCACCGAGGTTTCTTACGGGGTGTCTCCGTTACCAGATGCTTTTGCCAAGACAGGAGAGCCCTTGCGAGAGCCGCTGCGCACCCTGTTTCAGCAAGCCTCACGCAGGATGCACCCCTCTTTTGGCCTGACCGCCAGAGAGAGCTTGCATAAAGCGATTGAAGAATCGTGGAGCCGTTCCTCTATGAAGAAGGCCGAGAAGGAAGCGATGCGTCAGCTTGCGTACAGCCTTGGAACCAGCGACCGTGAAGACCAGATCAAGCACATTGCGCTGACTATCCAGCAGTTATCCCATGAAGAAGCGCAGGCGCAGGCAGATCAGGTGAGATACGAGCGTATGAGCAGAAGCTTGGGACTGCTGATCGGAGCATTGATCGTCATTTTGATCTATTAGCGGGGTGCTCGAATGAATTTAGAAGTGAACGCAATTTTCCAGATTGCCGGAATTGGCATTATTATCGCTATGATTCATACCGTACTAAAGCAAATGGGCAAAGAAGACATGGCGCACTGGGTGACGGTCATCGGTTTCGTTGTCGTGCTGTTCATGGTGGTGCGAATGCTGGATAACCTTCTGCAAGAGATCAAATCTATTTTTCTTTTTCAGTAGGTGAACACATGGAAATCATTCAAGTGGTGGGCTTCGCTCTCGTTGCCACAGTCCTCATCTTAGTTATCAAGGAACAGAAGCCGATGTTTGCCTTTTTGATTGCAACAGCTGCGGGAATCATCATTTTTTTGCTGCTGATTGGCAAGATCGGATCTGTGGTTGCCGTGCTGGAGCGACTAGCCAGGTCTTCAGGCATGGACATGATTTATTTTAAAACCGTATTAAAAATAATCGGCATCGCTTATATTGCCGAATTTGGAGCACAGATCGTACGTGATGCGGGACAAGATGGCATGGCTTCCAAAATAGAGCTTACTGGAAAGGTACTCATCATGGTACTCGCAATCCCGATTATCAGCATTATTATTGATACCGTTCTGAAGCTGATGCCCGCCTGAGGGGGTGATGCCATGAAAAGGCTGGGGGGCATGCCGAATGTCAAAGTCATTGTGATTTTGCTGCTATGCTTCTGGTGCGCCTCGGCGGCGGTCCTCTTTGCAGATACACCTACAAACGAATGGATCAAACAACAGGCGGAGCAAATGCCCAAAGATGATGTTGAACATTATTGGGACGGACTCATGAAGCAGTACGGCGGATTTTTCCCTGACCAGAAAACGCCTTCTTTCATGGACATGCTGCTTCCAGGTGGTGAAGGATTCAGCATAAAAGGTGTGCTGCTTGCCATAGCTGATTTTTTCATCCATGAAATCCGAGTGAATGCCAAGCTGCTCGTCACCATCGTTATGCTCAGCATTATGAGTATGGTACTGGAAACGCTGCAAAGCGCTTTTGAAAGCAAGCAGGTCAGCAAGGTTGCCTACGCTATCGTGTACATGGTCATTATCATTCTGGCGATTAATAGCTTTAGTGTAGCGATCGGTTATGCCAAAGAAGCAATTGACAGCATGATTCACTTCATGATGGCGATGTTGCCCTTATTATTTACCATGTTGGCTTCGATGGGTAACGTTGTCACGGTTTCGGTGACCCACCCGCTGATTGTATTTATGATCAACACGGTCGGAACAGTCATTCATACGCTTGTTTTCCCGTTGCTGTTCTTCTCGGCTGTGCTGTACTTGGTCAACTCGCTAACAGGCAAATACAAGCTGACTCAGTTAGCTGATCTACTGCGGAACGCTGGGGTTGCCGTGCTCGGCGTGCTTCTGACTATTTTTCTAGGAGTCATTTCGGTACAGGGATTAACCTCTTCGGTTACTGACGGATTAACGATTCGCACAGCCAAATATATTACAGGTAGCTTTGTTCCGGTGGTAGGCAAGGCGCTGGCAGATGCGACGGATACGGTCATTTCGGCATCACTGCTCGTTAAAAATGCCATTGGCCTTGTAGGAGTCATCATTATTTTGTTCCTGTGCGCTTTTCCTGCGCTCAAGATTCTGACGTTGGCTCTCATTTATAAAGTGACTGCAGCAATCATGCAGCCTTTGGGGGATACGCCTATTGTGGAATGTTTGGATGCCATCGGCAAGAGTATGATTTATGTTTTCGCGGCACTGGCGGCAGTGGGATTAATGTCCTTCCTTGCGATTACCGTCATGCTCGCAGCAGGCAACATGACGGTCATGATGAGGTGAATATATGCACACAATCCAACGAAAGGGAGGCGAGTGACGTGACCTGGCTGGGGGGCTGGCTCAAGGAACTGGTGCTAATCGTGCTACTAGCTTCTTTTGTCGATATGATTTTACCGAGCCGATCTATGGAAAGGTATGTCAAACTCGTTCTCAGCCTGCTTATTTTGTTGACTTTGCTATCACCGATCGTGCGCTTGCTGAGCAGTAGCCCCTCAGAGGTTCTGGGGCGTGCATTGGATCTACAACGCCAGGCAGAGACAGGTAACAGGGGACCGACATTGGAGGAGATCTTAGCCAAAGGCAAACAGCTAAAGCAACAGCAGGAACAAAGCTCCTTGCAATGGGCAGGCAAAGAGGTCGCTAAGGAGATGAAGGGGCAGCTGGAGCAGTACACCGGGTTAGCAATTCAGTCGGTCCAGGTGACCCTTGCGCAGATTCAGCAGAAAGAATCGGGACTAGAAGCAGGAATGGGTGTTCAGTCAGTAGTGATCAAATTGGCGGAGCAGAAGGCGGAAGAAGAAAAAAATACAAACATCCTGCCAGTTACAGATATCAAGCCGGTTATTGTGGAGCCTGTAGCTGAAAAGACAGTGAATATTCGTGTGGAGCCGACACCTTCAAAAACCTCTAATCTTAATGAAGGAACGCGAAAAGATGATCGTAGTCCTGACGAAACCACAGAGAATGACAAACCTGCGGATCAGAAAGCTTTTGGCTTAATAACAGGAATTCTACGTGAAAAATGGGGGATCGACAGCACACATGTTCAGGTGATTAGTGCGCCAGATGGAACACAGGAATGGTAACAGGAGGTGAACCAAATTGGGGAAATGGATGAAAAAGCTGGAGCAATGGATGGGTGGAGGGGCAGACGGAGCGAAAAGGTTCAATTCATTTCGTTGGCTGATTATTCTTGGCCTCATCGGTGTAGCGATCATGCTCTTTAATTCATTCGTTAATGTGAAAAAAGTCGACCCTGAAAACGTAGGGCGAGAACCGCCAGGCGTAATAAAAAATGAGCCTGCGTTAGAAACAACGGTAGGAGAAGGCAGTTCCTTTGCCGGAATCGAGAAGGCTTTTGAGGACAATATGAAACAGATGCTGGAGCAGATTGTCGGCGTAGGAACCGTCGATGTCATGGTTACGGTGGACTCTACCGAAGAAGTGATTGTTCAACGGAATGTGAAGGACATGCAGCAAGAAAATAACGAGACGGACGTCAATGGTGGACAAAGGCACAATACTCAATATACGCGCGATGGCGAGATTGTCACCTATGAATCATCGGGCGGTCAGCATACCCCGATTGTTACTAAAAAAGTAAAACCACAGGTAAGGGGAGTGCTTGTTGTAGCTATGGGAGCGGAAAACCCTACCGTGAAGCAGCTCATTGTGGATGCTGTGCAGAAGGGACTGAACGTGCCTGCATACAAAATATCAGTCGTTCCGCGTAAGCAGGGATAATATGGGATTGGGGAATAAAGAAGTTAATATTGCAAACCACTTATGAATATGGAGGACGGAACATGAATAATAAAAGACAAACCGTTTGGCTGGTGTCCATGCTGAGTTTAATGGTGGTACTGTCTGCATATTATTTGTTTACGGAGGACTCGAGCCCGGCTAATCCACCAGTGGCAGACAGCGAGCAGGTGAGCAAGGTTAAACAGGATGCTGCCCAGGAAGCAACAACAAAGGCAGAAGAACAAATGAACGAGCTGAAAGTGAATGAAGTGGTAACCAACGGAGAAGTAACAGGCGGAACTGCAGAGACTTCCACAAAGCCAGACACAGCTACTACAACTGATTCAGCAACAGAACCATCAAAAGGTGATAAAGGCACAGCTGCCGCCTCTGCTACGGACACGGCTACTTCTGATCAAAATTCAACTGCGGCTAAGACGGACACAACAGCAAAAAATGGTGACAAGGCAGCTTCTAGTGCCAAAACCGACAAGCAGGTACTTGATCAAGTGGCAAGCGAACAAGCAGCCCAACCAACAGCAGCAGCTGTGATTGACAACTATTTGCTAGAGCGGGATGTAGAAAATCAAAAGAAAAATGACGAGCTGACTACTGCAATGAATGATAGTACACCTCAGAAAGCCGCAGAAGCGCAAAAGGAATTACATGTGCTTGAAGATAAACAGGCCAAAATTACTGGCATCGAGGAAGAGCTACAGCAGCAATTCGCCAATGCAGTCGTCCGTGAGGAGGATGCGGATAAATACAAAGTAGTGGTTTTAAGTGAAAAACTGGATGCTAAGCAAGCGGTGACAATTGTCGATAAAGTTATGAAGGAATTAAATGTTACGCAAGACAAGATCAGCGTCCAGTATGTTACACAATAAGACAAAAAACGCGAAAAAGCCCGGATTTCTGCATAATCCCGGGCTCTTTCTATTTTTAATGATTGTGATATAATACATAAAGCTGTTTCAAAAATGTTATCAGCAACCGGCAAAATGCTGAAGGAGTGATTAATAGAGATGTTTAAATTAAGCGAGATTAAGGAATTGATCAAGCTGGTGGATGAAACGTCTGTGCATGAGCTTGAAATTGAAAATGAAGGAACTCGCCTGATGATCCGTAAACCGGGTAAAAGCGAGATCGTTACGGTACAGGCTCCTGTAACAGCACCTGCTTATACAGTGGCGCCACAAGTTGCAATTCCGAATCCACAAGTACAGTCCGATGTTGGACATGCAACTGCTGGAGAACCAAAGGAATATGCAGCCAATCTACATAAAATCGTATCTCCGATGGTAGGCACTTTCTATAGTTCTTCATCCCCGGATACGGCCCCGTATGTGAGTGTCGGCAGTAAAGTAGGCGATAAAACAACGGTATGTATCATTGAAGCCATGAAGTTGATGAACGAGCTGGAAGCTGAAGTGAAGGGCGAAATTGTGGAAATTTTGGCCGAAAACGGACAGCTGGTTGAGTATGGCCAGCCACTGTTCCTTGTGAAACCGGAGTAAAAAGCTTGCTTGTCCCTTTTTTGAGGGTTCGGCAAGACTGCTCCCAGGGAGGATAAAGTCATGACATTTCAAAAAGTATTAATTGCGAACCGTGGAGAAATTGCGGTTCGTATCATTCGCGCTTGCCGCGAAATGAATATTTCGACAGTTGCCGTATATTCGGAAGCTGACAAGGATTCGTTACATGTGCGTCTCGCAGATGAGGCTTACTGTATCGGGCCGACGTTGTCTAAGGACAGCTACCTTAATTTTACGAACCTGATGAGTGTTGCTACATTGACTGAATGTGATGCCATTCATCCAGGTTACGGATTTTTGGCGGAAAATGCAGACTTCGCTGAAATTTGCGAATCGTGCAATATTACGTTTATTGGCCCTTCTCCTGATGCAATTAACAAAATGGGAGATAAGGCTGTCGCCAAGCAGACCATGAAGAATGCCGGAGTTCCGGTTATTCCAGGTTCAGACGGACTGGTTGAGGATGTGCAGGATGCAATCAGCATCGCACGTGATATCGGATATCCGGTAATTATCAAGGCCACTGCAGGTGGTGGTGGTAAAGGTATTCGTATCGCTGAAGATGAGGATAACCTTATCCAGCAAATCACGACTGCTCAGCAGGAAGCGCAAAAGGCCTTTGGCAATGCGGGTGTGTATCTGGAAAAATATCTGACCGGTATGAAACACGTGGAAATACAGATCATTGCGGACAAGCATGGTAATGTTGCCTATTTGGGCGAACGGGACTGCTCTGTGCAGCGTCGTCGTCAGAAGTTATTGGAGGAAGCACCATGCCCAGTACTTTCGCAGGATGTTCGTGAAGAAATGGGACAGGCAGCTGTTCGTGCAGCTTTGGCGGTTCAATACTCTGGCGCAGGCACGCTTGAATTTTTGCTTGGTCCAGACAATAAATTCTATTTCATGGAAATGAACACACGTATTCAGGTAGAACATCCAGTCACAGAAATGATTACTGGTGTAGACCTGATTAAAGAGATGATTTCGGTCGCTGAAGGGCATCCGCTTTCCTTTACTCAGGAAGAAGTCACGATTAATGGGTGGGCAATAGAATGCCGCATTAACGCTGAGGACCCTGATCGTAATTTTATGCCTGCACCGGGAAAAATCGGATTTTATCTGCCTCCAGGCGGTCCTGGAGTACGGGTAGACAGCGCTGCTTATCCAGGTTATAGCATTCCTCCTTATTATGACTCTATGATTGCCAAGCTGATTGTATGGGCGCCTACACGGCAGGAGGCGATTGCCAAAATGAAGCGGGCTTTGGCTGAGTTTGCTATTGAGGGCATACCCACTACGATTTCTTTTCACCAGCGTTTGCTGGAGCATCCGACCTTTATTGAAGGCGATTTTGATATTAAATTTTTGGAGGAAAACGAAGTTTAATCGGTATATTTCCTCAGTTTGTCATAATGAACGCCAAATGATATAGTATGGATAATAAGTGAGCATGTCTGCTTTGATATCCAAAGCTGGAATGAAACTTATTTTGACCGAAAGGTGTTGAAGGTATGAGCACAGTGCCAACCGAATTCGAACGTACAGAAATTGGGGAAATTCAAATTGCCCCGGAAGTTATTGAAGTCATTGCCGGACTGGCTACCGTTGAGGTACCAGGCGTAGCGGGAATGAGTGGCGGATTTGCTGGCGGATTTGCCGAACTGCTAGGCCGCAAAAATTTATCTAAAGGTGTAAAAGTGGAAGTCGGACAGCGTGAAGCTGCTGTAGACGTATCCGTCATTATTGAGTATGGTAACCGTCTGCCTGAGGTGGCTGCTGCTATTCAGCATAATGTTAAGCGTTCCATTGAAAACATGACAGGTCTTAACGTGGTAGAAGTGAACGTGCAAATTCATGATGTTCAATTCAAAAATGCTGAAAAAGTAGAAGAGCCGGAAGTGCTGGGCGCCGGACGGGTTAAATAGAGTGATACTTTGTACAAACCCCCGACCCTTATGGGTCGAGGGTTTACTCTAATTTAAGGAGGCTGTGCGTTTCGTGGCTAAAGTTATGGACAGACTTCTGCTGTTCTTGTACAGCTTAAGTATCGGAATTATCTCCATTCTCGCCATCCTCCTTCTGAGCGGGGCCATTCCGTATGTTTTAAGTATTGAGGATGAGCGAGTGGTGTGGTTTACCAGCTTGATTATTGCGGGAGTTCTGTTGTTATTGAGCCTTCGGGTATTTTATATCTCAATTCGACGGAACCAAACCGTACAGCATTCTATTGATCAGCGAACCGAATACGGTGATATTCAGATTTCGGTGGATACCATCGAAAACCTGTGCCTCAAAGCGGCTTCCCGATTTCGCGGGATGCAGGATCTGAAAGCACGCGTTCGTGTGTTGGAATCGGGACTTGATATTACGATTCGGGCGATTGTTGACGGGGAAAGCTCCATTCCAGTGTTAACCTCCGAGGTACAAAAGGGGGTACATGACCATGTGGAAGAAATTACAGGAATTCCAGTGTCCAATGTGTCAGTGTACATCGCTAATGTTTCTCAGTCACCAAGCTTTAAGAGTCGTGTGGAATAGAGGTGATTTTCCCTGATGCCCTGGAAAGAAATATGGGGAAGTTACAAGGGCCGGATCATGGGGATCACGGCTGGTATTTTTTTCGGCTTTATTTATTTGTGGGCAGGCTTTTGGAATATGTTGTTCTTTGCATTGATGGTGTTCATCGGATATACGCTAGGAAGACGTAGCGATTCAGCGCTTGGTTCGTTCCTCCCTTGGAAAGAATGGAGCGAGTGGTTGTCGCAACGTTGGCGTCCTTTTAAATGAACCCTGTGATACGTGTTCTCCAAAATAGAGCTGTAGCTTATTTGCGCCCAACGGTTTTGGAGGATGCGTTCACAGGTTTTTTTGTGGAAATTGGTTAGAATGAAAAATAGATATAGGCAAGCGTAGGAGGCAGGGCATGAAAAGACGTCTGGCGAGGGAATTAGCGGTACAGAGTATGTACCATATGGAAATGAATGAAGTGGATGCAGCGGCAGCTGTAGACATGCTGCTTCAGGAAGCGGCTGAGGATAACGAAGCGGAAGTCGTGATTAAAAACGCAGCAGTGTTAAGAGCGTACGTTTTGGAGCATGTGCGTGGCACATGGGAGCACAAGGAAGCGATTGACGGGCTGCTGGCAGACTACCTGAAAGGCTGGCAGATCAGCCGACTTTCACGTGTGGATCGCCAAATTTTGAGACTTGCGGTATATGAAATGATTTTCCGCGAGGATGTTCCAGCCAAGGTAGCAGTCAATGAAGCAATTGAATTGTCGAAGCACTTTGGTACTGAGGAATCGGGTAAATTTGTCAATGGTGTACTGGGACGAGTTATACAAGAGCTGGAGCAATTGAAAGCACGTTTTTAATTAGAGACTACTGAATCAGGTTGGGGAGTGGATAAACATGTCAGCACCGATCATTGATGGTAAACAAATCTCTCAGGATATTCGGGCAAGCATTCAGCAAGAGGTCATTGGTTTGAAAGAACACCACTTTCAACCCGGACTGGCTGTTGTACTGGTAGGCGAAGATCCTGCTTCTCAGGTATACGTTAAAAATAAGGAAAAGGCGTGTCATGATCTCGGCTACTACTCTGAGGTTCATCGACTGGCGGCAGATACTTCACAAGAAGCATTACTGAAATTGGTGGATAAGCTAAATCATCAAAGTAATATCCATGGGATTTTGGTACAACTGCCGTTGCCAAAGCATATTCACGAAAAAGCTGTCATTGACGCGATTGCAGTGGAGAAAGATGTTGACGGATTTCATCCAGTAAATGTAGGGAATTTGGTCATCGGTGATGATAGCCTATTGCCATGTACTCCCGCTGGAGTCATTGAATTAGTCAAACGCGCTGGAGTAGAAATAGCTGGTAAACATGCAGTTGTTATTGGTCGCAGTAATATCGTGGGCAAGCCGGTATCATTATTGCTGCAGCGTGAAAATGCTACGGTTACGATGTGTCACTCTCGTACAGCGAATATTGCCGAGCTCAGTAAGCAAGCGGATATTTTGGTCGTTGCCATTGGTAAAGCCAATTTCATTGATGCTTCGTATGTAAAGCCGGGTGCAGTAGTTATCGATGTGGGAATGAACCGTCTGGAGAACGGAAAGCTGGCGGGTGACGTTGATTTTGAGAGCGTAAAGCAAGTATCCGGTCCGATTACGCCTGTTCCCGGCGGAGTAGGCCCAATGACGATTACAATGCTAATGCAAAATACGCTCGTAGCAGCCAAGCGCTCGCACGGTTTAGCATAAAGGCAGTTGCCTGTGGCAGAACAACAACGTATTTATTCTATAAAGGACCTGAATCGTTATATCCGGATGAAACTGGAATCCGATCAGGTGCTGTCAGATGTATGGATACGCGGGGAAATTTCTAACTTTACGCATCATTCGAGTGGTCATATGTACTTTACGCTCAAGGATGAGGGGAGCCGCATACGTTCGATTATGTTTGCGACCCATAATAGACGGCTCCCTTTCGTACCGAAAGAAGGTACGCGTGTTATCGCCCGGGGAAACGTATCCGTGTACGAACGGGATGGACAATATCAATTTTATGCGACTCAAATGCAGCCTGACGGTATAGGCAGCCTTTATCTGGCTTATGAACAACTCAAGCAAAAGCTTGATGCAGAAGGGTTGTTTGATACCGCTCGCAAACGTGACTTGCCAGCTCACCCGGCAACCATTGGCGTAATTACGTCACCGACCGGAGCAGCTGTGCGTGATATTATCACCACACTTCAACGGCGATACCCACAGGCCGGAATCGTATTGTATCCGGTTCTTGTGCAAGGAAAAGGTGCTGCCCCCTCGATCGTTAAGGCAATTGAAGCCATGAATCGTATGCAGGAGGTTCAGGTAATGATTGTCGGACGGGGCGGTGGCTCCTTGGAAGAACTGTGGGCGTTTAATGAGGAAGCGGTTGCGCGTGCCATTTACGCATCGGTCATTCCCGTGATTTCGGCAGTTGGACACGAAACGGATTTTACCATTGCTGACTTTGTGGCTGACTTGCGTGCAGCGACGCCGACCGCAGCAGCTGAGCTGGCCGTGCCTCATCAGGGAGAGCTTCGGGATCAACTACTTCAGCGGGAGCAGCGATTGCGCAATGCGCTCCGGCAGCGGTTGGAAACCAGCCGTGAACGCTTGATGAGGCTTCGGCGTTCGCCAGTACTGCTGCATCCGCGCCGCTACATGCTCCAGCATGCTGAGCGAATGGACATGCTGCATCAGCGTCTGATCCGGGCAGCGTCTAACCGTTCACGCTTAAACGCAGAGAAAAACGCGCGTATGTGGCAGGTACTAGAGCGATTTAATCCACGTGAGCAAATTCGTTCCGCGCGCAAGCAGACAGATATGGCACAACGTCAGCTGGAGTCTGCGATGCGTGCGATCGCCAAAACGGGACGGCAGCAGCTGCATACCGGAATTCGTCAGCTGGATGCGCTGAGTCCGCTCAAAGTCATGGCCCGAGGTTATAGCTTGGTATACGATGAGCAGGAGAAGCGGCTAATCAAATCGCTCAAAGACGTACAACCGGGAGATTCCATCAAGATAAAAGTGAGTGACGGGCAATTAGACTGTCAAGTATGGGGAATGAAGGAGGACGCGAAGCACGGTGGCGAATGAATCGGAATTGAATTTTGAAGCGGCGATGGCCGCTCTTGAAGAAATTGTCGGACAACTGGAGCATGGAGACGTTCCTCTGGAGCAAGCCATTGATTTGTTCCAGCGGGGGATGAAGCTGTCTCAGCTTTGCAGTCAGAAGCTGGAACAGGTCGAACGTAAAATTGAAATGATTGTGGAAGAAGATGGAGATTTGCGCAAGAAGCCTTTCGGCGGCGGATTGGATGAAAACGGCGGTGAAGGGCTTGAGTAGACCGTCGTTCAAGGAATATTTGACTGTGACAGCGGATGCGGTTTCGTCTGCATTGACCGAGCAGTTTCCAGCGCATTGGAACATTCCCGCTGTGCTTCTAGAATCTATGAATTATTCACTTACCGCAGGCGGAAAACGGCTGCGGCCTCTGCTTGTGATCGCCGCTGCTGAAGCATTTGGTGGAAGTAGGGAAGCTGCGTTGCCAGTAGCATGTGCGGTAGAAATGGTACATACGTATTCCCTCATTCACGACGATCTGCCAGCGATGGATGATGATGATTATCGGCGAGGAAAGCTGACGAATCACAAGGTATACGGTGAGGCGGTTGCTGTTCTTGCGGGCGATGCTTTGCTCACCCATGCGTTTTATAGTATCGTGCAAGCGGGACGCCGCCATGGTGTATCTTCCGATGCATTATTATCCATTGTTGAGGATTTATCCGAAATGAGCGGTGCTAGAGGCATGGTGGGTGGACAGGTCGCAGATATGTCAGGCGAGCAGGGAATGACGAGAATCGAGGAATTGGAATATATCCACCTTCATAAAACGGCTGATTTGATCATTTTCTCACTCTTAGCAGGTGGACGGATTGGTGGAGCGGACAAGGATCAACTAGAAGCACTTCGTCGTTTTGGACGAGATTTGGGCCTGGCTTTTCAAATTCAGGACGATATATTGGATCTTGTAGGCGATGAAAGCAAAATGGGTAAAAAAACGCAGAGCGATGTTGAACAGGAGAAGGTTACCTATCCTTATTTCATCGGTATGGACGCATCTCTGCGACAAGTGGAGGATCTCACTGCGTCTGCTAAAAAAGTGATTGCCGAAAGTGGTATTCCCGATTCTTCGCGTTTGCTGGAGATAGCGGATTACCTGATGAAGCGTGATCATTAATAGCATAAGAGCTAGTTTAACTTGTCTGCGTTTAAGCACAGCCCAAAAGTGTGATATAATATTTGTTAACTTTACACACAAACTTGAAGGAAAGCGGGGAGATATGCGTGCTGCTTCCACACATAAAGCAACCAGGCGATCTGAAATCACTGTCAGTTGAGGAGTTGGCTTCTCTGGCCGAGGAAATCAGGAGCTTTTTGATTGAGAAGCTGTCCGTGACTGGGGGGCATCTGGCATCGAATCTGGGAGTGGTTGAGCTCACGATCGCCCTGCATTATTGCTATAACAGTCCGAAGGACAAGATGATTTATGACGTTGGGCACCAAGCCTACGTACACAAAATATTGACAGGGCGAATGGATCGTTTTGATACACTTCGTCAGCGTGATGGACTTTGTGGGTTTGTAAAAAGAAGTGAGAGCGAGCATGATGTTTGGGAAGCTGGACACAGCAGCACTTCCCTTTCAGCTGCAATGGGAATGGCTTTGGCACGAGATTTGAAGGGCGAGGACAATAAAGTTATTGCGATGATCGGGGATGGAGCATTGACTGGAGGCATGGCCTTCGAAGCATTAAACCATATTGGTCATGAACGTAAAAACTTAATGGTCATTCTGAATGATAATGAAATGTCTATTGCTCCGAATGTAGGTGCCATGCATAATTATTTGAGCAAAATCCGCTCGGATCGCCACTATTTACGGGCAAAGGATGAGCTGGAAGTTTTGCTAAAAAAAATACCTGCCATAGGCGGTAAACTTGCCAAATCGGCTGGTCGTGTCAAGGACAGCCTTAAATATATGATGGTGCCAGGGGTCTTGTTTGAGGAACTGGGATTTACGTATCTCGGACCAGTGGACGGACATGACTTGTCCAAGTTAATCGAAACTTTCCAGCAGGCTGATAATGTTACTGGTCCCGTATTAGTGCATGTCGTCACCACTAAGGGTAAAGGCTATAAGCCTGCGGAGGCCGATTCGCACAAATGGCACGGCATCAGTCCCTATAAAATGGAATCAGGGCAGGTACTTAAAGCCGTAGGCAATCCGATGTATACGGAAATTTTCGGTAGAACACTGATTGAACTGGCTGAGAAGGACGAGCGTATCATTGCAGTCACACCTGCAATGCCTGGTGGATCAGGACTAGTGCCGTTTAGTAAAGAGTTTCCTACACGGATGATTGATGTCGGTATTGCTGAGCAGCATGCTGCAACCATGTGTGCAGCGTTAGCAATGGAAGGAATGAAGCCGATATTTGCGGTGTATTCCACTTTTATGCAGCGTGCATATGACCAAATTGTGCACGATATTTGCCGCCATAATGCCAACGTAATGTTCGCGATTGATCGTGCCGGTTTTGTTGGCGCTGACGGTGAAACTCATCATGGCGTATTTGATGTGGCATTCTTGCGACATATCCCAAATCTAGTACTGATGATGCCGAAGGATGAAAACGAGCTGCGCCATATGATGAAAACAGCACTCGACTACGAAGATGGTCCAATTGCTTATCGTTATCCACGTGTTAATGTGGTTGGTGTGCCGTTGGATAAAGAATTGCGGTCCATTCCTATCGGCAGCTGGGAGCTTCTCCGTAAGGGTGAGGGCTTTGCTGTTATTGCTTCGGGGCCGATGCTTCAGGTGGCGACAGAGGCGGCAGAGACAATGAAACGTGAGGGTATGCAAGTGGGTGTCGTGAATGCTCGTTTCCTCAAGCCTCTGGACGAGGAGATGTTGCGTGAGCTGGCTCGCCAGCATACGAAGCTGATTGTATTGGAAGAAGCTTCGGAAGCGGGAAGTATGGGTAGCGCTGTACTGGAATTTTACGCCAAAGAAGAAATACAAGATGCACAGGTGCGCTTAATGGGCATTCCCGATATGTTTGTGGAGCACGGCTCCATCAAAGAGCAACGCGCAGAAGTGGGGCTTACCGTTGAAGCAGTATGCTTAAAGCTGCGTAAATGGTCTGCTGAGCCAGCATATGGCATGGGCCAATCTGTATAGAGTAACTTAAAGTAATAACATGATATTATAAAAAGTATGACAAGAGCAGCCTGGCTGCCTAAAGGGAGATTAACATGTCTGTTCCGAAGGAACGCATTGATGTATTGCTGGTAGAACAAGGCTTTTTTGAAAGCCGTGAAAAGGCTAAAGCTGCGATCATGGCAGGTTTAGTGTTGGCAGATAGCGAACGGATCGAGAAAGCGGGAATGAAGGTACCACGCTCCAGCGAGCTTAAAGTTAAAGGTGCAGTGCATCCGTATGTAAGCCGTGGAGGGTTGAAGCTCGAAAAGGCCATCCGTCAATTTGAGCTAGACATGAAGGGTAGGACGATGTTGGACATCGGTTCATCAACCGGAGGTTTTACGGATTGTGCGCTTCAGCATGGAGTGGAGTATGTATATGCTATTGATGTGGGGTACAATCAGCTCGATTGGTCCCTTCGTAATGATGAACGTGTATGTGTGATGGAGAAAACGAATTTCAGATATATGACACCTGCGGATTTGAACGGTCCTGTACCTAATTTCGCAAGTATTGATGTTTCTTTTATTTCTTTACGAATTATTTTGCCACCGTTGCTTGCACTGTTGCATCAACCTGCTGATATTGTAGCTCTGATTAAGCCTCAATTTGAAGCCGGACGCGAAAAGGTTGGGAAATCTGGTGTGGTCCGAGATCCTGCTACGCATAAAGAAGTGCTGCAGACTATTTTGATGTTTGCTCATGAGCTTGGCTTGACGTTACAAGGACTGGCCTATTCCCCTATTACAGGTGGCGAAGGAAATATTGAGTTTTTAGCGCATTGGCGTTTAGATGGTCTTCCGTCTGCAGAATCGCAGCTGGAGAAGTTGGATTTCGGTCCATTAATTGAACGAACCGTTCAGGAAGCAAGTCAGACTTTCCATAACGGTCCATCGCGTAAGTGACATTCAGGGGTTCTCCTTGAGTTCTGTGAACTTAAGAGAACCTCTTTTTGGTGTGGGGGATTGCTTGTAGAACTCACGTTCGCCTATAATGAGATGTACAAATGAAAAGGAATTTTACTTCTTGTCCTAGAATATGTCCATGAGGTGATCGGTCCATGGATACTCGATACGATACGGTTATCATCACTGTAATCGGGGTGATATTAGGAGTGTGGGCTTTATATAGCTTACGTGCCTGGTTAAAGGAGCCGGGACCGCTTGTGCTAAAAACGATACCGATTAACGAAGATTTGAACGAGGGACCTGCTGTGGATCAACTAGAGGAAGCAGGATATGAAGTGGTGGGCGGGAAAATGAAAATACCGCTTGCTTTTAAAGTGAATGGACATATCGTGTATAGCCGTTTGTTTATAGACTACGTAGCTGTACGTAACGGTTCGACATATATGGTCAAAACGTCACGCCGCAAGCAACCCATGGAGTGGAACGGTCCAGCTTTACGGGACAGGCTGCTGCCTTATTTGTTGCTCTATCCCGGCTGTGCGGGGGTATTGTACGTCGATACGGACGAGAAGAGTATTCGCCTTATTACATTGGTGGAAGACCTCGAAGAAGAGGAATATGAAGATTAATCCATAGGAGAGATTATATGAAGGGTCAACGACATATTAAAATCAGGGAAATTATTTCACAACAAGAAATTGAAACTCAGGATGATCTCGTTGAAGCATTGCGTAAGGCTGGCTTCCAGGTCACGCAGGCAACTGTATCCCGTGATATCAAAGAACTGTTGCTCATAAAGGTTCCAATGGACGACGGCAGATATAAATATTCGATGCCTTCAGACCAGCGCTATAATCCGACGCAGAAACTGAAGCGTACATTGGTTGACAACTTCTTGCATATTGACTACACAACCAATCTGATTGTGATGAAGTGCCTGCCGGGAACAGCTAACTCGATTGCGGCTTTGTTAGATAATATTGAATGGCCCGAGGTTATGGGGACGATTAGTGGGGATGACACCATTTTAATTATTTGCCGTTCGGAAGAAAACAGCGAAACTATCGTGAATCGTCTTATGGGCTACATTTCCTAATTATAATGGCTACGCATAATAGGCGTTTTAATTTGTACATCATAGAGGTGAAAGAACGATGCTGGTCACATTGTCTATACGGAATTTGGCAGTCGTAGAGGCTGTTGATGTTCATTTTTATAAAGGGTTTCATGTGTTGAGCGGGGAAACAGGTGCTGGTAAGTCCATTATTATCGACGCACTTGGGCTGATTGCGGGCGGCAGGGGCTCTGCGGACCTCGTGCGGTACGGCTGTGATAAAGCAGAAATGGAAGCCTTGTTTGAACTGCCGGCCAAACATCCCGTTTGGATTACATTGGAGGAACAAGGAATTAAGGCTAATCCAGAAGAGCATTTGCTGATTCGTCGTGAACTTACGGTTCAGGGGAAAAGCTCATCTCGAATTAACGGTCAGATGGTTAATTTAACGATGTTGCGTGAGGTAGGTGAGCAACTCGTTAATATCCACGGGCAGCATGAGCATCAAAGCTTGTTACGCGCAGATCGCCATCTGGCGCTGCTGGATACGTTCGGTGATTCGGTCATTGGTCCAGTCAAAGCGCTTTATAGAGAGCGCTACAATGCCTTTGTGAAAGCGGAAAAAGAAGTAAGAGAATTGCAAAGCTCCAGTCAAAAGGCTTATCAGCTATTGGATATGTACCGATTCCAATTGGAAGAAATTGCAGCAGCGGAGTTAAAATTGGGTGAAGATGAATTATTGGCAGAGGAACGGGTCAAGCTATCCCATAGTGAGAAAATGATGGATGGAATATCAGGAGCATACGAGCTGTTAAGTGGCAGAGGTGGGCTGGATACGGTCAATAACGTGTTGTCCAGATTAAATGATGTTCAGAGCTACGATAGTAAAAGCCTTCAACCCATTGCAGAGCAGATTCAATCTGCTTTTTACCAGTTAGAGGATGCAGCATTTCAATTACGTTCTTATCGTGAGGATATTGAATTTAATCCAGGTAAGCTGCATGAGGTGGAGCAACGTTTAAATCAAATTACCGGTTTACAGCGAAAATATGGTGATAGTATAGAGCAGATTTTGGAATACTATAGCCGTATTGAGCAGGAAACTGATCTGTTGGAAAATAAAGATGAGCGGCTGGAGCAGCTCATTGCAAAACGGGATGAGTTGCTTTCGAGTTTGCTGGAGATTGCTGAAGAGCTTACAGAAGCGCGCGAAATTTGTGCTGAAGAACTTGCAGAGCAAGTAGAGCAGGAATTAAAAGATCTCCAAATGGAAAGAACGTCACTCAAGGTGCGCATTGATCCAATTGAAGATCCACGGGGATACGAATATAAAGGTCTAAAGGTACGACCTACCAAACAAGGGATAGATAATGCGGAATTTCTAATTTCACCCAATCCAGGTGAGCCACTTCGTCCACTCGGTAAGATCGCTTCCGGTGGTGAGTTATCACGCATCATGTTGGCCATGAAAAGTATCTTTGCGCGTCATGATCAAATTCCGGTACTCATTTTTGACGAGGTGGATACCGGGGTGAGTGGACGTGCAGCTCAGTCTATTGCCGAGAAGCTGTATCGTTTGTCTTCCGTTTGTCAGGTGTTTTCCATTACTCATTTGCCGCAGGTGGCATGTATGGCAGATCATCAGTACTTGATTGAGAAGAACGTTCATGATGGACGGACCATGACTCAAATTGAGGGATTAACGGAGGAAGGTCGCGTTAAGGAATTGGCACGGATGTTGGGCGGCGTGGAAATTACCGAAAAAACATTGCATCACGCACAGGAAATGTTGAATTTGGCGGAAGGAAAGAAAGCCTGAAAAGAGCGGCTGGCGTAATGATTAACAGTTATAAAAGCCTGGGGGCAAGGTTACCTTATAGGTACGCAATTGGCGACCACCTTTACTCGTCAAGCGAAAGAAGCAAAGGGAGCGTGACAGCCATTGAATTTTTACTCCAGGATCAAATTGCTCGGTCTTTTGCTTGTTTTTCTTATGTGTTCTCTCGGTAACGTTCAGCATGTGCAAGCAGCGCTGCCTCTACAAGCTTCTTTGGATTTGTTCGGCTCTAAAAGCGTGAAGACAGCCCAAGAAAGCGTGATTCCCGATTTAAAAGTATATCCGGGGGGGCAGACGATCGGGGTCAAGGTAAAATCTTCAGGTGTGCTTGTCGTTGGTCACCATATCATTCAGGAAACCAGTGATCGCAAGGTGTCACCTGGTGAGACAGCCGGTATTCGCCTAGGGGACCGGATTACACACATGAACGGCAAGCCCCTCAATAGTCTCGGCAAGGTAGCAGAAGCCGTAGACGAGGCAGGTAAAAACAAGAAGCCGCTTGACATTACGCTTTGTCGAGGCGAGCAGACGATTTCTACCAAGTTAACACCAGCATATGATAAGGATGATAAAGCATGGCGACTTGGGTTGTATATTAGAGACTCGGCTGCAGGTGTAGGAACATTAACATTTTATGCACCGGATCAGGGTGTGTATGGGGCCTTGGGCCATGTAATTACCGATATGAATACTCAAACGCCTATTGTCGTGGGAAGCGGAGAGATTGTGCAATCCAATGTGACGTCAATTGCGAAGAGCCAGAGTGGGGAACCAGGAGAAAAACGTGCTCACTTTCTCAAAGATCATCGGATCTTGGGAAATATTGAACGAAATACGAGCTTCGGAATATTTGGGAAAATGTCAGATGAGCCGCAAAATGGATTGTATTCGACGCCCATTCCGGTGGGCCTTGCGAATGAAGTAAAAGAAGGACCCGCAGAAATTTTGACTGTACTGGAAGGCCAACAAATTCAGCGTTTTCAAGCGGAAATTGTACACATCTCTCAACAGGATAAACCGGCAACCAAAGGGCTTGTGATTCGAGTTGTAGATCCAAAGCTATTAGAAAAGACTGGCGGAATCGTGCAAGGAATGAGCGGGAGTCCGATTATCCAAAATGGTAAGCTGATCGGAGCTGTAACACATGTATTTGTTAATGACCCTAAATCAGGTTACGGGTGTTTTATCGAATGGATGTTGCGTGATGCAGGAATCATGCATAATAAACTGAGCTTGGAGTCTTCCTCAAATCTTAAGGCGAGCTAGTGGCCTTAAGATTTTTTTGTCGAAAAGTAGAGGAATAACTCAGAACTGCAAGATAAAAATTCAATTATAATTGAATTTATAAAAAAAATAAATAAAAATAATTTTCGACAGAAGGAATTCATAATTCGATGTCGAAATCATATACTCCGACAAGAAATATTTATTAAATGCAAACAGATGTCCCAATGGAATAACACTCAATAAGGAGGAAGTACATTGCAAAAAATTGAGGTATTGTTGGCTGATGACAACCGGGAATTTACGAATTTGCTTGCTGAATATATTTCCGATCAGGAGGATATGGAAGTAACAGGAATCGCTTTCAATGGCGAAGAAGTGCTTCAACGCATCGCAGAATCCCGCAACATACCTGATGTACTTATTTTAGATATTATTATGCCTCATCTGGATGGTCTCGGTGTATTGGAGCGTTTGAGAGAAATGAACCTGACTCCACAGCCGAAAATCATTATGCTGACTGCATTCGGTCAAGAAAATATTACACAGAGGGCCGTTCAACTCGGGGCATCTTATTATATTTTGAAGCCGTTTGACATGGAAGTACTTGCTAACCGTATACGTCAATTGGTAGGACCGCAATTAGTCAGCAACAGCCCGGTGACCGTTTCGTCGATGCGATCCAACGTTGTGCCTATGGGCAAGACGAAAAACCTAGATGCCAGTATTACGGCCATCATCCATGAGATTGGTGTACCAGCCCATATCAAAGGCTATCAATATCTGCGCGAAGCGATTACGATGGTGTACAATAATATCGAAATTTTAGGAGCCATCACCAAAACTTTGTATCCAGCAATCGCCGAAAAATTCAAAACGACGGCATCTCGCGTAGAACGCGCCATTCGCCATGCTATTGAGGTAGCATGGACCCGTGGAAATATCGACAGCATCTCCCACCTGTTCGGTTACACTATTAATATTAGCAAGTCCAAACCAACCAACTCAGAATTCATTGCGATGGTTGCAGACAAGCTGCGGATTGAGAATAAAGTGTCCTGAAAAGGTTGGGAAAATTGATGTAACAAGGGATTTCGGGGATTGGAACCCATTTACAGCTAAAACAATTTTGGCGGTAAATATCCGAGATAGCCTGTTTTGAACCGATAAACTTATATGAAGCATACCAACTGATACCGTTATTTATTGGGTTTGTCCAAATCCAATGAAGGGCGGTATTTTTGTTATGACAGATTTTAAATTTCAACTAGATAATTTTATGCTTTATTGCCCCTCTAAAAATTTGTCACGTAAGACACTGGCAAGCTACGAACAAACGTTAAAACTTTTTGTTGCCCATCTTAAAAAGGAATTTCAAGTCGAAGAAGTTAAAAAAGTGCAATCTGGTCATTTGCGGCAATACATCAAACACTTGAAGGAGAGAGGAAAATATACAGTCGTCAACAAGGACGAATCAAGACAGATTAATCATCCTGAAAACAGGAAAGATTACAAGAAAGAAATTTCAACAACAACAATTGCTAATTACATTCGTAATATAAAAGTGTTCTTTAATTATCTGTATGAGGTTGAAAGGGAGATTCCTAAAAACCCCGTAGAAAAATTAGAAAACCCTAAAGTGGAACGGAAAATGAAGAAGACTTTAACTCCAGACGAGCTAAAAAGAGTTTTTAATCAATTTGAAACAAGTACATTCCACGGCTATAGAAATTATGTGATCTCTCGACTTCTTTTGGATACAGGAATGAGGATCGGTGAGTGTTTAAGCATCTACCAGAGAATATTGACTTCCAGCACAAAAGTATCCATATTATCAATGCAAAGAATAAGCAAGAGCGTTTTGTTTATTTCTCCTATAAATCAGCTAATGAACTAAAACAGTGGCTTCGATACAAGGACAGATACTCAGAAAGTCCATTTATGTTTCCAACAACTAAAGGAACACAACTTGATGTAAGGAATTACGAGCGTGCATTGCGTGTGGCTGGTGAGAATGTTGGTATCCATATTCACCCTCATCAGCTTCGAAATAATTTTACCAAATATTATATCTTAAATAATGGAGATTGGTTCTCTCTTTGTAGAATATTGGGGCATTCTTCCGTAGAGGTCACGCAAAAGGCTTATTTGGACTTTTCGGATGAGGAAATTGCTAAGAAGTATCAAAAGCATAGTCCTATAACGTTTATGGAGGGACTATGATATGACTGATATAACCGAAGAACAACAAAAATTATTTAAAGAGTTTCAGGAACTAAACGCTGATAGGAATATGCTGATACTTGAGCAGATGACCTACAATGTTCTTTTTGATGGCTTATTCGCAACAGTGCGTAGTAGGGGAGAGCATCTTAATCAAAGAACTTTAGCCAAAATTATTTTGGAATTGCAAGATACGGTGAATACAATAAATAGGCGGTTGGTATTAGTGGAACTTGACAAGGAAATCGCATCAAGCAAACTTGGTGATAGCTTATGGATTTTGTTAGAGAAAGCTGATTTGATATAAATTGAAAAGAATTATTTTCAATGGTCTTTATGTTTGTGAATGGCATATAATGCTCTGCAAAACATTTGTTATGATTTACCCTCCATCTAGCTCAGACGAGCTAGAGCATGTTGGTAAGGTAATTGAGTAGAAGACAGGAGTCCAATGGATGATTGAAAAGGAAACGTCTGAGGAAAGATACAACCGCTTAAAGAGGGAACGAGATAAATTAATGAGAGCACTTGAAGTATACACTGAAATAATTGAAATGGTAATTAAACACCACCAATATCATGCAGATAGCGCTCTGTATACTGTAGAGACAGAAAAAGCTCTTGCTTTGCTGAACGAATTAAGATATAAGACAAGTGCAGAACTAATTATAGTTAAGCTAAAACTTGGGAGGATGTTATACCAATTCAAAAAATTCAGTGATTCAGTAGATTAGTAAGGATGCAGAACTGAGAGCGTCTTTTCATTTCAAATCTCCTGAGAAGAGCTCATGTATAGTCGTACGCTTTGCTAGCTGTTGATGTATAAAATTGCTTCTTATGCAAACGAGCGCTTAAAGCGCCTCTGCACACGAATAATTCCATAATCCAAATAATTTAATTGAATATAAATTTTTGTCAATCAGTAAGCTACAGAGTATTTAACTAAAAATTTTTTAATCGAAGCGACTCTCAAGAGTCCCTTTTTTATTGTGTATAACTTTGTTCTATAAGCAGTACCAAAGAATCATTTTCCAAAATACTAATAAAATTATACAGACATTTCCTATTTTTGTGATATAATGGTTAAGTATTCCGCATATTATAGAAAAGGAAGTGCTTTTCGTTGAAGAAAACAGCAATCATTCTTACAAGTGCATTGGCTTTAATGGCAGTAGCTCCTTTAGCCGCATCTGCCGCACCAGCCGCACCAGCTATGGGGATTGAAGTACCGAAGACTCATGGGGGCATAGTTATCCAATCAACTGGTCAAGAGGTACATGAGCTTCTTGGTGGGACAAGTCCGACGATGAGCTTAATTGTTGAAAAAGGTTATGGACATGTAAGGATTAAAGTTCAGAATAGAGGAAAATCAGACCTCACTTGGAGCTTGCAAAGTAACGGGAAAGAGTATGTCTATAAAACTGTTGGCAAAGGGGACACATTAACGTGGACTAGCGTTAATTCATTCCCTAATGGGATGCCTTCAGGGAAATATATAGTTCAATTCAGAGCTAACGGTAACGAAGTTAGGGGCGATGCTTGGGGTACTACGGGTCAGTTCACAGGAGATATTAGCTAACCGTTACTAAAGCAGGGGAGCGTCTTGGATTTAAATCCAAGACGCTTTATATATTCAATACATATGTACAAAACTATAAAGTAAAAACGCTATGTAACAATATCTTAAAAATAGCTTTTTGCTGGTGACTCTTAAAGATGTGTTGGGAGCTACCAACATTATTTTTACAAAAACATCTTTTGATATACTTGTTTTGTCAATTTTGCTTCATATGATAATACATAAGACAAATACTTTAAGGAGGATTCATGACAAATTCTTTTTTATCAATATTGACATATAGCATACAAACAATCGCAATTTTACTAATTATCTATTATTTGTTGAGAAGAAACAAGCAAAAAATAGGTTGGGGTTCACTTTCGCTGCTGTTATCCCTTCTTGGTATAGCTGTTTCTTTTGAATTTGGAGATTACATACTTGGTGATCATTTTCTTTTCCTTTTAGGATTCTCCACATGGTCTAATGTTAACAATACTGGGTTTCACTACACCATTTTTCTATTCAGCATTTTCTTTATCCCTAGTTTAATCATTGGATACAAAAAGCCTAATGATTTTGGAGCTAAAATCCAGAATTCATTGCGATGGTTGCAGATAAGCTGCGGATTGAGAATAAGGTGTCCTGAAAGCCTGATGCGACTACGTGTAAAAATGAACATGAGTAAAACGCAAGTTTGCAATAATTTACCGATCGTTGCGAATAACGCTTATCTCTTTGGAGATGGGCGTTATTTTTTTGCAAGATGCCCAAATTTTCATATCCATCGATTAATAGTAACCAATAGAGTGACTCCTATATAAAAACTCATCGTATGAACGTTCAAAGAGGAATTACAGGTGAGCAATTAAAGATATCAAGTATTTGAGAATAAGCTTATAGGAAGGCTACGAAAGAGATAATTGCGAATCTCGCAATAGACCCTACGAATCATGCTGGCATTATATGTTCTCTGGACTATCGCATGACGCGCATCAGAATATGAATCTACCAGTATTATTATATTATTGACTTTACTTCCCATAAAAATGTAAGATATTAACATATACTACTAAGGAAGGTTGTTAGATGATGCGGGTGAAAATTTCAATAATTTTGTTAATGATTGTTTGGTTTTTCACTATTGGTGCTTCTGATCTACAAGCTAAACTGGATAGAGGAATAAAAAATACGGTTACATCTAATATGTTCGGTGCCAGTGGAGACGGGACTGATCAGACAAAAGCTATCCAGTCTGCGCTTGACTACCTCGAAAGAGTGGGAGGCGGCAAGCTTGTACTAGGCAAAGGGACGTATCTCCTTAGTATCGCTAAGAGTATTCACAGTAAAGCATGTATTGTAATACCCGCTGGAGTGATTATAGAAGGCTCTGGTATGGGTGTCACCATCCTCAAACGGATTAGTAGTGAACGGAAGCAAAACGGCGTATTGCTCGTAAATAAAGGCTACGACACAAAGGGAGGATATAAAGCAGCTGGCAATATCATGTTGCGAAATTTCACGATTACAGACGGTGATATCACCTCCAAGCCGAGGACTTACGGGGATTTGATTGCGCTGGGACATGCGGATAATGTACTTATTGAGCGTGTTCAATCGTTAAATCACGATCAACATTTCGTAGACATTTGCGGTTCGAGAAATATCACTGTGAGAGATTCTATCAGTAATAATCTTCAAGACACCTATGGGACATCCACAATTCAAGTTGATCGAGCTGAAAATCTAGGGATATGGGGATTGCTACTCGACGGGACTAATCCAAAGAATATAACTATAGAGAATAACAAAATTACCTCAATGTCCGAAATGGTGTTACAACTTGGGCATGATCAATCTATTGCAGAAGACATACGTGTAGTGAAAAACGCAATTAATTGCTTAAATAAGGCGAGAGCACAAATAGCAATCGGCAAGGACGAGGATACTTCAATATTGACTGCAAATATTAAAGACAATCAAATAAAACTCAATAATACAAATAGTGTAGGGATTAATTTGGTAACCAACACAGCCAACAAACTAGAAAATATCTTGATAGCTGGCAACACCATCACAAGTCAAAGGTCGTCAGCCACTATTGTAGGCAATTCTGTTGCATCTGCGGATTTTGAGGGCATTTTGTATTCACTTTACGTTGACTTGTCTTATGCAATAAAGGTACTCTATTAATATTATTTATTAATAAATACCTTTTGAAAAGGCGTTGAGTTGATTTTGCGTAGAAAGATAAACTTACTATTGGTGGCACTTATCCTGATTATGACTACATCCTTCGCTTATGCTAATATGGGGACCAATGAGTCGAACACATTTAAGCAGAATCTTATATCTGTTTATGGTATTCATTTGAATAGCGGCAAGTTACCGGATGCTCCTGAAATCCTCTATGGAGAACAAAAGAAGGTAGATGGGCTAGATGTAACAGATATAACCTTTTCTAGCTTTGATGGTCAAAAAATTCCTGGCGAAGTAATCTATCCAAAAGGCTTTAAAACAAATATTAAGTATCCTACGGTGCTAGTATTTTCTGGACATGGTGAAATGGAAGAACTTATTTCAAAGCGAGAGTCTTACCAACATGCAGGGGGAGTAGGGCTTGCTCAAAAGGGTTACCTTGTTTACACCATGGAGAATAGAGGTATGGGTAAGCTGGCAAAGATGGGAGATCACCTGGTATTAGATGCAGTATCGCGCTTACAAGGTGGTTCTTGGTATGGAGATATAACTACGGACGCCTTGTATCTTAGTGCTGCGGTAAACGCTATCCCCTACGTAGATAAACAAAAAATCGGGACCGCTGGCGTATCTACTGGCGGGGCGCTGAGTATGTTAGTTGCTGCGTTAGATGATCGAGTGAGCGCTGCGTACGTACAGGGTTATCTCGGTACATACGAAAAAACATTCACAGACGGTACGCATGATATCTGCAACAACATTAGCGGTATCCTTAACGTCGGGGAGATGTGGGACGTTGGTAATCTAATCGCGCCGCGTAAGGCTCTATATGTTAATGGTGAGATAGATCACTTCCATATCGCGGATGCACAGGTCTCTTACGCTAAAATAAAAGATCACTATACACAATTAGGTGCAGAAGGAAACGTATCTCTACTCTCACCACAAGGCGTAACGCATGAGTTTTCTACGCAAATTGCTGCGGATTTTTTCAAAAAATCTTTATAATATTACGTTAAGCGTGTCTCTATAGGTTATACTGTGGTTTTTGTACGGACTACTACGTTGCAGTTTTGTATTTAATATAACAATAAACGAAGCGCTCATCTCTTCAAAGGCAGGCGCTTTTTCTTTTTTATGAGCGTAACATCGTTCGAGCGGTAGCATACGCCGTCCAGGTAAGGTGGAACTGGTGGTATGTTCCTGACTTTGGACAAAAACAAAAGAATCAGGACAAATGCAGAACGATTTATGATTATGGCAAGGAAGTGAAATAGAAAGGGATACCCGTTTTGGGGTATCTCTTTTTTGCTTGCAATGTTTGAAAGATGAGTGGGATGGACGAAAAATAATTCTCAAGCGGTTTTAAAGTAAGTATGAATAGTTATTTAAACGATCACAAAGAAAAATTTACCTTTTGTAAACAGTTCTGATATTCTCTTTAAATTTGATATAAACAATGTGTCGATTCTTGTCGATATAATATCTAATCTATTATAAAGAGAACTGAGGAGCGAGTATATGAAATTTAACATTCGAACAAAATTGTTATTGGGTTTTCTTGCGGTAATAATCCTGTTGATCGGGATCAGTACAGTATCGATCTCAAAAATGAAAAATTTAGGCGATACTTCAATGGCAATTGATAGCCATTGGATGCCAAGCGTGACGATCCTCGGAACACTAAATGGGGATATATCTGATGTTGAGCGGCTTTCATTGAACATTATTGTAGAACGTGACCCCGAGGAAATGGAGAAGGTTCAGGCCGAATATGATAAGGTTTTAAAAAAAGTTGAAGAAGGACGAAAAACATACGAAAAATTAATTGCTACCCCTAAGGAACGTGAAATGTATGAAGAATTTTCTAAAACTTATACGGAGTATTTGGGTAAGTTACCAGAAGTGATTGCAGCTGGGCGAGCTAATGATTACGCTCAATCAAGCATTCTTCACCAAGAGTCCTATAAGTTATGGTATAGTTCAAACGATATGATCGCTCAGCTTATTAAGTTGAACGCAGATGGATCAAAACTGACTACGAAAGAGGCTGTTGATAACTTTATTTCAGGTAGACAATTAGTTATGGTTTTGAGCATTGCAGCCGTTGTACTAGCGTTGATCATGGCGATCATTATAGCTCAAATTATTTCTAAACCCATTTTACGCATCAGTCGTGCTGCTGAAAGCATTGCGTCCGGTGACCTTTCTGGGGAAGCCATTGTCGTAAAAGGCAAGGATGAGATTAGCACGCTGACCCATTCCTTTAATACGATGGTTGAAAACCTTCGTCAACTGATTCAGTCTGTTAGTAATACGACTGAACTGGTAACCACTTCCTCAGAGGAATTGACGGCCAGTGCAGAGCAAAATACCCAAGCAACTGCGCAAATTACCGAAACAGTCCAGGAAGTTGCTACAGGGACAGGCAATCAGGTGGATATGGTGACCAAATCGTCCCAGGCTATCGAGGAAATGTCCATTGGCGTCGAGCAAATTGCAATCCGTGCGCAAAATGTTTTTGCATCTGCTCAAGATGCGGCTCACAAATCCGCTGAGGGTAATCAGATGATCCAGCAGGCTGTTGTCCAAATGAATGGTGTGAATGACTCTATGAATAGCTTGGCTGAACTTATGGCTGGATTGGGAGAGCGTTCCGATGAAATCGGGAAGATTATTGACGTCATCACCAATATTTCGAGTCAAACTAATCTTCTAGCCTTGAACGCTG
The DNA here is from genome assembly GCF_050482105.1 of Paenibacillus jamilae. Lineage (GTDB taxonomy): Bacteria > Bacillota > Bacilli > Paenibacillales > Paenibacillaceae > Paenibacillus > Paenibacillus jamilae_B. The sequence continues at coordinate 253,026 of NZ_JBCNHI010000018.1, forward strand.
CCATTGAAGCGGCTCGTGCAGGAGAACATGGTAGCGGATTTGCTGTAGTTGCTGGTGAAGTTCGTAAGTTGGCTGAACAATCAGCTTATTCTGCTCAACAAATTACGGAACTGGTGGGATTGATACAAAAGGATACCTCGCATGCTATTGAGGCGGTGGCGTCCAATGGGCGAGATGTCATGACAGGTCGTGAAGTCGTGCAAAATGCAGGTGCATCCTTTGAACTCATTCAGGAAACCGTTAATAAAGTAGCCAGTGAAATTGAAGAGGTTTCTGCTGGATCGGAGCAAATGTCTGCAAGCACTGATGAGATTGTTGGCTTTGTTAGACAAATTTCAGCAATTGCAGAGGAGGCTGCAGCCGGGACACAGCACGTATCTGCTGCGACTCAAGAACAGCTGGCATCGATGGAGGAAATTGCTTCCTCCGCAAGAAATCTGTCCAAAATGGCAGAAGATTTGCAAGTGCAAATTGGTAAATTCAAAGTATAATTCGTATACTGCTTCTATCTTTCAGAGGAAAAAGCCGTTCTACTGTGAGCGGCTTTTTCTGATTTATTTTTAACTAATATTTTGAAATTAAAGGGTGGAAACATGAGGAGTCTATAGACTTGGAAAAATATGATATAATGGTGGGAAATTCTTGGATTGGAGTGACATCATGGACAATAAGACTGAACTTAAAGCAAGTGATCTACGTCAGTTAGCAATAGACAAAATCATAGCTACGCCGTTTTTGAATGATTTTAAATATCTGAAAAGCCGAAAAGTTTTGAAAAAAGAAAACAAGGAATTTGTATTTGAAATTTGTTTTGGCCCGACTAAATATAGTGCTTTAAAGGTTTACATTACCGTAGAATCTAAAAGAATAAAAAAGGAATATAATACAGGGGCTTGTTTTCACAGTGAGTTGATCGCCTTGACCAAGAAGTATACAGACAATAGGGATTACGTTGTGTCCACAAAAGCAGAAAGAGAACGAGTGATCCAAGAAATCATTGAAGATATCTATACTTTCGCGTTACCCTTTTTTAAGCGATTTGATCATGTTGAAACACTAGCAGAACAAGTACATAAGTCAGGCTTTTTACCCCATCGCAAACGCTTTGATAAGTTTAATCCGTTAACGAAAAGATTCATAGATGTTTATTATCAAGGGGAGTAATACAACCATCTTAGATATTTTTGTTCTTATCATCGGGAAGCAGACAAGCACTATATTAAGGAAAACGATTTCCATAGAGTGGATAGTGGATATTATCGTTTTTCAAAAGGATGATGTACAATTTGTAAAAAGGCTCAAAATTCATCTCAGGAATAAAGATGTTCTACCTAACATACTCAATTTTATTTGAATGAATAAAGTTATAGGCTGAGTCATTGCATCACACGGATTCGTATTAACGCTAAAGATTCTAAGCAAAGGCAGGGATGAGAGCATGTGGAATAGTCTGACTTGGGTAATCGTCGGCGTGTTATTGGTAGCGTTGGTTTGGATTGTTATGGCGCGGCGCGGACACAATAGCAATAAACAAGCGAATGAACATCAAGGCAGTAATGTCATTGAATTTCGTCCTCGTAAGCCCACCCGGCAATTCCGCACCGGAAATGAAATGAAGCCTAAAGTGTCTTCTGGTCCACGTGCGAATACAAAAGCAGCAGATCATAAGACTCAAGCTGGCTTTGGACTGTCTGACTCCATCCAAAACACAAGCAAGCAAAAATGCTCCTTTTGCAAAAAAGAAGAGAAGTTAACCTTTTACGCCGATGATAATGGCTCGCTGTATGGGGTATGTAAAGAATGTAAGCACAAGGCGGAAAGACAGGATATGTTGCCACTTTAATCTATACAGATTATGAAGAACCATCATTCAAGAAATTTTATAAATACAAACTCCCAACCGTATGTAAGTAAATTGGTTGGGAGTTTTTTGTTAGTATTTTACTACGCACTCTTGGGTTCTAACTGCATAATCAGCTCAGTTCCTGGGTATCCCGTACATATTCTGAGCCAGGCATAATTCAGTTTGCCGACCTTTCTAACTTACGAGTCGCAGTTCACTTTATGGGGAGGTATAAAGCATTTGCGACAACGAGGCTCATAGGCCTCAGAGTCGCCAATCATCACGATAGGTCCGACTGTGGAAGGCTTTCCATTGACCATACGTTGCGTAAATACTGCTTCCGAGCTGCCGCATACAGCGCAGAAGGAAGTCAGCTTCTCGATGTCATCTGCCATAGCGAGCAGACCGCCGATATAACCGAACTCCTTGCCTCGGTAATCCAGATTCAGCCCATCGGCAATGACATGCTTACCGCAATAAGCTAACTCTTGTATGAGCGCCATAATATGCCGACTGAAAAACTGGACTTCGTCAAAGGCAACTACATCGGCATCTTTCGTTTCTTGCAAAATACGCTGAACAAGCTCATCTGTAAGTTTTCTCGGAATAGAGATAGCGGGCAGCCGATATCCGATCCTGCTTACAATTTCATCCTCGGCATAACGGCTATCTTCAGCTGGTTTGTAAGCAACCACCTTGCGATGCCCGTATTGGATTAGTTTTTGACAACGGCGAATTAATTCGCCGGATTTTTCGCTGAACATGGGGCCTGTAATAATCGTAATTCGTCCTGTAGGCAAAGCGAATTCCCCTCTCTTAACATATACATAACGCTGTAAATCTTCATTACCGAAAGAAAACGCCATTATAGATTACCATAACGAGGCATATACAGACTAGAGAAAATATATTGTTTTTCGACATGTTTTTGTATGTCTATTCTTCAAACGTAAATGTGGTCGTCATTGCTCTGCCGCCGCGGGCATGATATGGTGAAGGGTAGTGGAATGAAGGGAAGAGTGGAAGGCATGGATGAAAAAAATACGGATTATAGTGCCAAAAAAAGAACATTACTGGAACAAGAACTGATTAGCCCCCAAGCTTTGCAGTTAATCACTGAGCTGGAGGCAGAGCTAAATCTTCTGTGCAAGCAAAATGAATCATTACGCAAGGCATTGCGATCCAAATCAGCACAAAGTCCAAGGATGTCTACCAAATTACGCGATGCGTTGTATGAATGATATGGGGAGATGTCTAGGTGGGAAAGATGAATCTAGCCTATGCCTAAACGCAATATTTTGTACAGTGAAATAAAGAGAGTACAATAAGCTATATATAATCAATGTTAATGGAGGAGAAACATGACTATACATTGTGATGTCGCTATTTTAGGTGGGGGAACTGGAGGGTATGTAGCAGCTATTCGCGCAGCCCAGCTCGGCAAGGAAGTCGTTATCATCGAAAAGGACAAGCTTGGCGGAACCTGTCTGCACCGTGGTTGTATTCCAAGCAAGGCTTTGCTGCGCAGTGCGGAAGTATACGCAACGATTAAAGAAAGTGCGCAATATGGTATCGAGACATCGGGAGCACAGCTTGTATTTCCCAAGGTTCAGGAGCGTAAGGAAGCTGTAGTGGAGCAACTACACCAAGGCGTTCAATTTTTGATGCGCAAAAATAAAATTACGGTGCTAAGCGGTAAGGGCCGCGTAATTGGACCATCTATATTTTCTCCTAAAAGTGGAGCAGTGGCTGTGGAATTAGAAGATGGCGAGATGGAGACGGTTGTGCCTGCACATCTCATTATAGCTACGGGTTCACGTCCGCGTGTGCTGTCTGGACTGGAGCCAGATGGCGAATTTATTCTCAGCAGCGACGAAGCGTTGACGATGGAGAAGCTGCCGGCATCTCTAATCATCGTGGGTGGTGGTGTCATTGGCGTGGAATGGGCTTCTATGTTAAATGATTTTGGCGTGGAGGTTACGGTGGTTGAGGCCGCGAATCGGCTTATTCCTACGGAGGATGAGGACGTCTCGCGTGAAATGCAGCGCTTGTTAACCAAGCGTGGTGTCAAGGTGCTGACGGGGGCGCAGGTATTGGCTGAAACTTACGGCAAGGACGAGGAGGGCGTACAGATTGACGTGCAAAAAGGGGAGGAAACCGAAACCCTCAGTGCTGCCAAACTGCTCATTTCTGTAGGTCGTCAGGCGAATGTGGAAAACATCGGGCTGGAAAATACAGATATCCGCGTAGAGCGTGGCTTTATCTCGGTTAATGAGCATTTGCAGACGAATGAGCCACATATCTACGCCATCGGGGATTGCATTGGCGGCTTGCAACTGGCCCATGCGGCGAGTCACGAAGGTTTGCAGGCGGTTCATCATCTGGCGGGTGAAGAGTTTCACAGTGTACCCAACCATTTGATCCCGCGGTGTATTTACACACGTCCTGAAGCGGCAAGCGTCGGCTTGACGGAGCATGAAGCTCGTGAACGTGGGCATCAGGTGAAGACAGGGAAATTCCCTTTTCAAGCTATTGGAAAATCGCTAGTGTACGGCAGTCGGGATGGCTTCGTTAAAGTGGTGGCTGACCAGAAGACTAATGATATTCTCGGTGTACATATGATCGGTACGCATGTAACGGATCTGATCAGCGAGGCCGCTCTTGCGCAATTGCTGGATGCTACACCATGGGAAGTCGGACAGCTTATTCATCCGCATCCAACGTTGTCGGAGATTTTGGGAGAAGCGATGCTGGCCGTTGATGGACAAGCGATAGGTATATAAACGTTTCGAATAATCGGTGCTTTTCTTTTTGGGGAGAAAAGGATTATAATGGGGTTAGTCAGAGTTTAGTACCAGGTTTTAAGACGAGATGGTACTAGGTGCTGAAAGTAGGATGTTTGACATTTAAGGAGGTGCCTCAATGAGTTCTAAAGGCGCTGTAGACGCTGGCTTCAGACATGAACAGCTGGGACTTACTCACGGACAAGTTATTGATATGTACAGATATATGTTGCTCGCAAGAAGATTTGACGAGCGCAATATGCTCCTGCAACGGGCAGGGAAAATTAATTTCCACGTTTCCGGCATTGGACAGGAAGCGGCACAAGTAGGTGCAGCTTTCGCCCTAGATCGGGAAAAGGACTATTTCCTTCCCTATTATCGGGATTACGGATTCGTGCTTGCAGTTGGCATGACGCCGCGCGAATTGATGCTGTCCGCCTTTGCCAAGGCAGATGACCCCAACAGCGGAGGTCGCCAGATGCCAGGGCATTTTGGTAGTAAACGGCTGCGTATTGTGACAGGCTCCAGCCCAGTGACGACGCAGGTGCCGCATGCAGTGGGCGTAGCGTTGGCTGCCAAGATGCAGAAGAAGGATTTTGTATCATTTGTTACATTTGGTGAGGGCTCCAGCAATCAGGGAGATTTCCATGAAGGCTGTAACTTTGCAGGAGTACAGAAGCTCCCAGTCATCATTATGTGCGAGAATAATCAATATGCGATATCGGTTCCAATCCACAAACAGTTGGCGGGTAAGGTAAGCGACCGTGCATTGGGTTATGGGTTCCCAGGGATTCGTGTCGATGGTAATGATGCGCTGGCCGTATACGCCGCTGTGAAGGAAGCGCGTGAACGTGCTGTACGCGGTGAAGGTCCTACGCTGATCGAAGCGATGATGTACCGTCTGTCTCCTCACTCTACCTCGGATAATGATCTGGCTTACCGGACCAAGGAGGAAGTGGATGAGAACTGGGCCAAGGACGGCGTAGCCCGTATGAAGAGCTATTTGATCGAATGCGGCATTTGGGATGAGGCCAAAGATGCGGATCTGTCGGCAGAGCTGCTGCTTGAAGTCAAGGAAGCGATTGAATATGCAGATAATGCGCCTTTTCCAAAGCCCGAAGATACGCTACTGCATGTGTATGCTGATAGCGATGGGGAGGGCCGGTAACGATGGCGATTATGGAATATATTGATGCGATACGTCTTGCTATGAAAGAAGAAATGGAGCAGGATGAAACGGTTTTTGTATTAGGTGAGGATGTCGGCGTGAAGGGCGGCGTCTTTACTACAACTAAGGGTCTTATGGACCAATTTGGTGAGCAGCGTGTCATGGATACGCCATTGGCAGAGTCGGCGATTGCAGGGGTTGCCATTGGTGCGGCGATGTACGGGATGAAGCCGATTGCCGAAATGCAATATTCGGATTTCATGCTGCCAGCGACGAATCAGATTATTAGTGAAGCGGCTAAAATCCGTTACCGGTCTAACAACGATTGGAATTGTCCTGTGGTGATCCGCGCACCTATCGGTGGCGGTATTTTCGGTGGTTTGTATCACTCTCAGTGTCCGGAATCTATCTTTTTTGGTACACCAGGTCTAAAGATTGTTGCTCCATTTACACCTTATGACGCCAAAGGATTGCTGAAAGCAGCCATTCGTGACCCTGATCCAGTGCTGTTTTTTGAAAATAAAAAATCCTACAAGCTGATTAAGGGCGAAGTGCCCGAGGATGATTATATCGTTCCGATCGGCAAGGCTAATCTATTACGTGAGGGTGACGATATTACGGTCATCGGATATAGTCAGCCGTTGCATTTTGTCATGCAGGCCGCTGAGGAATTGGAGAAGGAAGAGGGCATAACCGCACATGTTGTGGATTTGCGCACACTCCAGCCATTGGATCGTGAAGCTATTATTGAAGCTGCTCGACATACAGGCAAGGTATTAATTGTTCATGAGGACAACAAAACGGGCGGAATCGGTGCCGAGGTATCGGCCATTATCAATGAAGAGTGTTTGTTTGAGCTGGATGCACCGATTGAGCGCCTGTGCGCACCTGATGTGCCAGCTATGCCGATCAGTCCACCGATGGAGAAGTTTTATATGTTAAACAAGGATAAAGTGAAGGAAGCCATGCGCCGTCTCGCCATGTATTAATATGGAGCAGAATTCAGGCGAAAGCATTCCAAAAGTGTAGCAGGGCAGCGATAAAACGCGCCCTTCTATGATGTTAAGGAGTTGAAAAAAATGTCAGACCAAACACAATGGAACGACGTGACTATGCCGCAATTAGCTGAATCGCTTGTATCAGCGACAATTGCCAAATGGTTGAAGCAACCTGGTGATTCGGTAGAGCAATTCGAGCCAATTTGCGAGGTTATTACAGATAAAGTGAACGCAGAAATCCCATCCACATTGGATGGCATTATGGGTGACCTGTTGGCTGAGGAAGGCCAGACGGTAGCAGTAGGAGAATTGATTTGCCGGATTCAGACGAAGTCCGCTGCACCAGCGGCATCACCAGCGACAACTTCTGCACCAGCATCCCCAAGCAACGCACAAGCACAATCCCAACAGGGAACGACTTCGGATCAGTCCATGCGAGGACGTTTTTCTCCAGCAGTTCAAACCCTCGCTGCTGAGCACAATGTGGACCTAAGCAGAGTGCCAGGCACAGGCATGGGGGGGAGAATTACCCGTAAAGACGTGCTGAATTTTGTGCAGCAGGGCGGCTCCACTCCAACTGGAGTGACTGACCAAACGACTGGGACGACCCAAGGGCAAGGATCTCCTTTTGCAGGAATACAGCAGTCTGCCGCTCAGCATAGTGCGCCTGTTCAAAATATGGACCCTACAATTCCGGTGCGCAACAGCGGCATTCATTTAACGGAAGCACCGAAAGTTCCTATGATCGAAGTTGAAGGTAATAACAATAACAGATCGGAATATTTTATTGATGTTACACCTATTCGCAGTGCAATCGCCCGTAATATGCGGCAAAGTGTTTCGGAGATTCCTCATGCCTGGACGACGATTGAAGTGGATGTGACCAACCTGGTGATGCTCCGCAACAAGATCAAAAACGAGTTCAAGCAAAAAGAAGGCATTAACATTACGTACCTTGCTTTTCTCATGAAAGCAGTCGTGAATGCAATCAAGGAATATCCGATCATGAATTCGGTGTGGGCAGTGGATAAAATTATCATCAAAAGAGACATCAATATTTCATTGGCCGTAGGTACGGAGGATTCTGTTCTTACTCCTGTTATTAAGAAAGCCGACCAGAAAAATATTGCTGGCTTAGCTCGTGAAATTGACGATTTGGCACGTAAAACTCGCGAAGGTACACTCAAACTGGATGACATGCAAGGCGGAACATTCACTGTAAACAATACCGGTTCCTTTGGTTCAATCTTATCTTATCCGGTGATTAACTATCCGCAGGCTGCCATTCTTACATTTGAATCCATTGTCAAACGACCAGTCGTTATTGATGATATGATTGCCGTGCGCTCGATGGCAAATTTGTGTCTGTCGCTGGATCATCGCATTTTAGACGGAGTAATTTGCGGACGATTCCTGCAACGGGTTAAAGAAAATCTGGAAGGCTACACCTTGGATACGAAGCTGTACTAATCATCCGAACAGTTAGGTAAATGGACGGAGAGGAAGTGACAGGCCGTGAACAGACGACCGCTTGATGTAACCTATATGAATAGGATGGAATATGGCCATGCCTGGGAGGTCCAGAAGGAGATTGTGGGAAAGCTGGATGCGGGAGAAGCGAGAGAAACACTTATGCTTCTCCAGCATCCGCCCACCTACACCATTGGTTCCCAGCGGCATCCTGAGCATTTGCTCCTTACACCAGAGCAGCTGAAAGAGCAGGGCATCAGTGTCTTTCAGATTGATCGCGGGGGAGACATTACATACCATGGACCCGGGCAACTTGTTGGATATCCCCTGCTTGTGCTTGGCAACCGAGAGGCTTTAAATCTGCACGGATACCTTCGAAATCTGGAAGAAGTAATCATTCAGTTGCTAGCATCTTATGGGATTGAAGGGAGCCGTAAGCCTGAATATACGGGGGTATGGATCGGGAATCTTAAAATTGCGGCCATTGGTGTCAAATTTAACAAATGTAAGCACCGTCGGGGCTTCGTAACCAGCCATGGCTTTGCCTTTAACATCAAGTCAGGAATACAACATGAAGGCTTTGAAGGCATTGTTCCGTGTGGAATTCAGGAATACGGTGTGACCTCATTAGAGGACTGTACACAGCAGTCTTTTTCGGTGGAGCAAATTGCGAAGGAAATTGTACCGTACTTTGAACAGCAATTTTCATTTGCTGCGCAATGGCAAACGCACTCCTTCCAATAAAGGTCAGGCGGGCTATTGTGTGATTGACACGGGAGCCCGCCTGTTTGCTTGTGCAGCAGCTTGTCCACACTAGCTTTAACGGATCATGGAGCAGTCCAAACTTGTGCGGTGTAGTTATTATAGTGGCATAATAAACGGTTCAATCACCATGAACAGCGTAGAGCCAATCATAGCTGCAAGCATAACGTAGACGAAAAAACGAACCCATTTTTTGTTAGACATGTGTAACTCCTTTAGGATAGGTTTAAGTCATAGATAAGAACATCTATCCGTATTGTAGCGTAATCGGGAAAGAGAGGAAAGTTTAATGACAGTAAAAATAGTAAAAGACCGAATCGTACAGGAATTTATGGAACTCGTACAGGTGGATAGTGAAACAAAGTATGAGCAGGAAATATCACGTGTTCTGAAAGAGAAGTTTAATGCACTTGGACTGGAAGTCGTAGAAGACGATTCTCGCGAAAGAACGGGACATGGTTCAGGCAATTTGATTGTCACCTGGAAGGCGGAAGGTGTGGAGCAGGCACCCAAAATATTTTTTACCTGTCACATGGATACCGTGACTCCGGGCAAAGGCATTAAGCCACAGTTGGGTGAGGATGGCTGGATTCGCAGTGATGGTTCAACAATTTTGGGGTCGGATGACAAGGCTGGGATTGCTGCTTTGTTCGAGGCGATTCGTGTTGTGCGCGAGCAGAACATCCCCCATGGTCAGATTCAGTTCGTGATCACGGCTGGTGAGGAATCGGGTTTAATGGGTGCACGGGCGATGAAGCCGGAAGTGCTGGATTCTGACTTCGGATATGCTTTGGATTCGAATGGAGAAGTCGGTTCTATTTGTATAGCTGCTCCCACGCAGGCACGTATTGAAATGAGAATTACTGGAAAGTCCGCTCATGCAGGAGTCAATCCTGAAGATGGCATTAGTGCCATTCAAGTCGCTTCTAAAGCAATTTCTAAAATGAAATTGGGGCGGATTGATAAGGAGACGACCGCTAACATCGGCAGTTTTGAAGGCGGCGGCGCGACAAATGTGGTGTGCGATTTTGTACTGGTCCGTGCGGAGGCTCGCAGTATTATACAGGAAAAGGTTAATCATCAAATCCAACATATGCGTGAAGCGCTCGAGACCACTACGCGTGAATTTGGTGCTCAGGGAGAGTTCCGCAGTGAGGTCATCTATCCGGCATTCAGCTTTACGGAGCATGATGAAGTTGTACAGGTTGCACAGCGTGCCATTCAAGGACTAGGACTAGCAACATCAACTTTTCATTCCGGTGGTGGCTCAGATGCTAATGTGTTCAACGGGCTTGGAATACCAACGGTGAATTTGGCTGTAGGCTACCAGAACATCCACACAACAGAGGAAAAGATCAAGGCCGATGATCTAGTGAAGGTTGCTGAAGTAGTCGTAGCCCTGATTCAAGAAACTACAAAATAAAACTTTCTTTCTTACATTTGCGATATACCGAAAAAGGGTTCAGGTTAAAGATAGGAACGGTGTTCCTCCTTTAAGCCTGAACCTTTTTTGGAACAGCTAACGAAGCAATAGTCGTTGTTGGTCCATATTCCTTTTGCCATTGGCGCAGAAGAGCTTGAATCTGCCAAGCTTTGCCGACGATATGGAGGGCGGTTTCAGTACGATAGCTTTTCATGTTCTGAAATCTCCTTATTACTAAAAGTTTGGTATTCTACCCCAAGCATATGTTCGAAGTGGACAAGTTAGACTAATGTTGGACATAATTATTAATGAAAAGAAAAGATAGAGGACGAAGGAGGAAACATGCCTGATGAATAACCAAACGAACAAGCAAGGGAACAATACAACAAATAATGTACTTCGCAAGCCGTATTCCAATCCTGCGCTGGAGGAAAAGACAGTGTCCACACAGCCTATCTTTGAAGGAAAGGTCATTACGGTACAGGTAGACACGGTAGAGCTTCCCGACGGTTCCACTGGGAAACGTGAAATTGTAAAGCATCCAGGTGCAGTGGCAGTCTTGGCTCTGCATGAGGGGAAAATGCTGGTGGTGGACCAGTACAGACAAGCTATGGGGCGCTGTGAGGTTGAAATCCCTGCAGGCAAGCTGGAGCGTGGTGAAGACCCCATGGAAGCAGCGGGTCGTGAACTGAGAGAAGAGACAGGCTATACAGCCAAATCATTGAAGCTGCTGCATTCTTTTTATACATCTCCTGGCTTTGCGGATGAAATCATACATCTGTATGTGGCAGAAGAACTGGAGCGAGGTGAGATGGCACCGGATGAGGATGAATTTCTGGAGCTATTTGAGGTGACGCTGGAAGAAGCACACACGCTTATTCATGAAGGACGCATTAGTGATGCCAAAACGATTCTGGCCGTCTATGCATGGCAGCTCAGCCAACAAACTGGGAGCTTCTAAGCGGATGGATACAAACATAATGGAACTTAACAACTACTTTGCAGACCTGCATATTCATATCGGCAGAACGGAGAAAGGTGCTCCGATCAAAATTAGCGGTAGTCGTGACCTAACGTTTGCCAACATAGCCAAGGAGGCTTCTGGTCGTAAAGGGATTGGACTCATCGGTATTATTGACTGCCATGCACCTAATGTGCAAGAAGACATTCGCAGCCATTTGCATACAGGTGAAATGGAAGAAATCAGCGGGGGCGGCATCGCATATAGGGATACAGTTATTCTGCTTGGTACGGAGCTGGAGATACGGGCTGAAGGTCGTCCCGAGGCACACGTACTGGCCTATTTTCCTGATCTGGCGGCAATGGAGGATTTTACCCAATGGCTGGCCCGGCATATGAAAAATGTCAATCTCAGCTCGCAACGGATCTATGCGCCGCCACGGGAGCTACAGCAGCAAATTTACGGGCGTGGAGGCATTATGGTGCCTGCGCACGTATTCACTCCGCATAAGGGCATTTACGGCAGTTCTGCAGCCCGTATGGAGGAACTGCTGGATATGGAGCTTATTAGCGGGGTGGAACTGGGGCTGAGCGCAGATTCATCTATGGCTAGTTTGATTTCAGAGCTGGATCGTTTTAGCTTTCTTACGAACTCAGACGCCCATTCACTCGGAAAAATTGGACGAGAATATAACAAATTATCACTGGCACAGCCGAGTTTTGATGAATTCAGGATGGCTTTGGAGCGGTGTGAAGGACGACGAGTGAGTGCCAACTACGGTTTGAATCCCAGACTTGGGAAATATCATCGCTCTTACTGTCAAAGCTGCGGTACGATTATTGACGAGCAGCAGATGGCGGACGAACGTTGCCCTAACTGTGGCCATACGAAGCTGGTGCGGGGGGTGCTCGATCGAATCTGGAGCATTGCTGACCGTGAAGAGCCCGTAATTCCCGCTCATCGTCCTCCATACATTTACCAGATTCCGCTGGAATTTATTCCAGGCTTGGGTAAAGCGAAGCTGAACCAGCTGTTAGCAGCATTCGGAACAGAAATGAATATTTTACATGAGGTTGCGGAGGAGGAGCTGTCCACTGTCGTCGGTAAAGTGCTAGCGGAGCAGATTGTGCTTTCACGTGAAGGACGCTTGGCGCTTGTATCCGGTGGTGGTGGAACATACGGAAAAATAGCGAAATCCTAGTAAAATACCCTAGTAATGTCTTGTCTCTGTAAAAAGGCATATCAGCGTCTGCTTGTTCATAACCTTAAAATATCTCTGCCGTTGGCTTGGCGCATCATTCGTGATGTTTGATTTGCAGCGAAAGCTGCCCCATTTCTAAGCCATCAGCCGTCGGACTACGGTTGTTTTTTGGACAAACAAGCAGATGAAAGGGGCAGGACACTGATGCAATGGTTTCGTCATACGTTAAAGGATCAGACGCCGTATTATGTTTTCTTAGCTGTGCTGTTTCTGGTGGGAGTTGTCTTTGGCGCATTAATGGTAAATGCACTCTCATTGGAACAGTTACAGGATTTGTCCCGTTACCTGAAGGATTTTTTTGTGACGGTCAATCAAAACAAACAGGGCTTTGCTGATTCGCAGGCGGCCTCGACCTTTTGGGACAGCGTCTCTCTACATCTTAAATGGGTGGGACTCATTTGGGTATGCGGACTTTCCGTCATTGGACTCCCGGGTATTCTTGTATTGAATTTTCTCAAGGGTGTGCTGATCGGATTTTCTGTAGGTTATATGGTAGGGCAATATTCGTGGAAGGGACTATTATTTTCGTTGGTTTCGGTTGCACCACATAACCTGCTCGTGATTCCGGTACTGCTCGTTTGTAGTGTGGCCGCAATGACCTTTTCCATTCATATGATCAAAACTAAAATACTCGCTAACCGGCCGTCAGATGGGATGTTGCGTCCGTTGCTGTCTTACGCAGGATTGACTGCTGTGATGATGGTGCTGCTCATTGGCAGTGCGTCTTTTGAAACATGGGTTACCCCGGTTATGATGCAATGGGTCACTCCCATGCTGACGGCTTCCGTAACATCTTGATCTCATTTCAAAATGTTTGACTTTATTTGTATACACCCCCTATAATAATAGGAGTGAAAAAAAGTGCAGTAGGCAGTAGCTTTGCAGGGGGAGGGAGACACATGGAAGCACGGATCGAAAAAATTAAGCAGCAGCTGCAATCCCAGGGCTACAAACTAACGCCTCAGCGGGAAGCCACCGTTAGAGTTTTACTTGAGAACGAAGATGATCATCTGAGTGCGGAAGATGTATTTATGCTCGTCAAAGAGAAAGCTCCCGAAATCGGTCTGGCAACCGTATACCGTACCCTAGAACTGCTAAGTGAACTGCATGTCGTGGAGAAAATTAATTTTGGCGATGGCGTTGCGCGTTACGATTTGCGCGGCGATACAACCAAACATCACCACCACCATTTGATATGTGTGCAGTGCGGCAGTGTAGATGAAATACTGGAAGATTGGCTTGGGCCGTTAGAGGAGCGTTTGGAACGGGAATATAATTTTACTGTGGTAGACCATCGTTTGGATTTCCACGGTATTTGTTATCGTTGTAAGGCGAAGAATGATACAACCGCTCAGAAACCCACGGGCAAAACCAAGAAAAACAAATCACAGGATTAATAAGCTGACTACCCAAGCTCTCACCGACGAAGACGCGTTCGGGAGAGCTTTTTTGGTTCATAATTTGCTCTATAGAACCAAGTGGTATAAAACGGAATAGCTTGTCATACCCTTTTCATAGAGAGCCCTAAATAGGGACTATATTTTGGGAGGCGGCTGATTCACATGGTACTATCTTTGCGGAGAGGACTAAAATGGCTGCGCTTGCTGATATTGTTTGGGGTGTTGGCATGTATGTTCTTTTATAGTCTCAAGCTGTTTACAGATTGGATAACACCTGTAGATCATTACCGAATACCAGAAGGACATGCAGTTAAGGTATTTGGCGAGCAAACAGTGAATGAAGGGTCTGAGCAACGAATCGGGTTATTGGAACGGTTACGTTTCTTTTATTGGTACGGTGAATAGTCTACGTAATTTCCATGATGAGATGATGATATGAAGGCGGCACACGAAGAAGCATACGCAACAACTGAATCGCTCTATGCAGGACAAGGAGACTTTTGGAACTCATGAAAATGTATATTCAACCTTTCGTTCAATTTATGGAAGAGGAGAAAGGGTTGTCACGCAGTACATTGGAAGCGTATCAGCGGGACATACAGCAGTTTGCCGAGTTCGCAGAAGGTTGTGGACTTGAACAGCCGGACAATGTACAGCGCTCACATTTGGTACTATATCTGGGGCGTCTGAAGGAACAAGGAAAAGCTGCGGCGACCATCTCACGTAGCGTCGCTTCAATTCGCTCCTTTTTCCATTTTCTTATTCGGGAGGGAATCACGAACCATGATCCATCCGTTCTGGTGGAACTACCCAAAGCCGCAAAAAAGAAACCCTCGGTATTAATGCAGGATGAGATAGAGCGATTACTGGCAGCGCCGGATGTGAGTGCCCCGCAAGGGGGACGAGATAAGGCTATGCTAGAGTTGCTGTATGCGACGGGAATCCGCGTATCAGAGCTGATTGCCCTCAATGTGCGTGATGTGCACATTGATTTGCGCTTTGTACACTGTGGCGGTGAGGCGGGCAAGGAGCGTGTTGTACCGATCAGTCGTGAAGCTTCACAGTGGACACAAGTCTACTTGGACGAGCAGCGTCCAGCGTTGCTGCGACCCAGGAAGGGTGAAGAGGCTCAGACAAAGCAGGAAGCCTTGTTCTTGAATGTATCGGGACAGCGTCTTAGTAGACAAGGGTTCTGGAAAATAATTAAGAAATACGCTCAGGAAGCAGGTATAAATAAGGATATCACGCCTCATACGCTGCGGCACTCCTTTGCGGTACATATGCTGGAGGGCGGAGCGGACTTGCGCTCTGTGCAGGAAATGCTGGGTCATGCTGATCTGTCAACAACACAGGTATATGCGCAGACAGCTAGACGGAACATGAAGGAAGTATATGAAATGCATCACCCGCACGGCGGCAACCGTACTTCTCATGAAAGCAAGAATTGAATGTAACGTCGCCTTGCTATCCTAGAAAATGTGATAATGACTATAACTTTACGATTGTACAAGTCAGGAGAGATATTTATGTCAACAGCCAACCAAGCTACAATTCAGGAAGCAGCAGATTATATCCGTGCCAAGAGTGGGATAAGCCCTGAGATTGGTCTTATTCTGGGATCGGGTCTCGGTATTCTGGCCGATTTGATTCAGGATGGAGTGAGTATTCCTTATCAGGATATTCCCCATTTTCCTGTATCAACGGTGGAGGGTCACGAGGGAGAATTACTATTAGGCACTATTGAAGGTCGCGCTGTCGTTATGATGAAGGGACGCTTTCATATGTATGAAGGCTATGGTCCGCAGCTGACGGCTTTCCCCGTTCGGGTGATGAAGCAGCTGGGAATTCAAAGCCTGCTGGTGACGAACGCGGCAGGTGGGGTAAATACTTCCTACAAAGCGGGGGACCTGATGGTCATCTCGGATCATCTGAATTTGACTGGACAAAATCCGCTAATTGGACCGAATGATGCTGCTCTGGGTGTTCGTTTTCCGGACATGTCAGAGGCGTACAGTCGCCGCTTACGTGAAATTGCCAAGCAAACGGCAAATCAACAAGGCTTCAGCCTGCAGGAAGGTGTATATGCCGGATTGCTGGGACCTAACTATGAAACACCTGCTGAAATCGTCATGCTGCGTACACTGGGGGCAGATGCAGTAGGGATGTCCACTGTGTCTGAAGTTATTGTAGCTCGTCATGCGGGGATTGAGGTATTGGGCTTCTCCTGTATCACCAACATGGCTGCTGGCATTCTGGATCAGCCTTTGTCCCATGGTGAAGTGATGGAGACGGCAGAGAAGGTTCGTGAACAATTTTTGAAATTGGTACTGGCGATTATTCCACAAATGTAGCTGTAGTATCAGTTTCCGTCGAAACGGTAGGAATATCCAAAGCACCCCATATCCGAGCGCCTTCTGTGGCGTGGGATACGGGGTGTTTTTTTACACATCGCAGTTGACTTGAGTATGATCGCCTAAGTGAAGAGAGCGTGTGCTCGATGCAGCTGTATTCACCTGTTCTGCTACACTCAGTCTATGACGCTCTTGCACCTTGATCACAATAACCATAAAAATAATCCAGTAAATGGCCAATGAATTCAGAAAACGGCTATCCGTTATATTGTTCAATACGATGAACAGGAAAAATACGACTGCCGTCAGCCATGTATACATATCTGTTTTGCCAATTTTGAATTTAATTAAGGTTGTTACGACGAGTATCACTGTTGCGAGTAATCCTACAAGCCCCACATCAATCCACAAATCCCGGAAGCCACTATGACTGCTTGTCAGATCAAAGCGAATGCCATTCGCATAGATGCTCGGTCGGGCGGCCCAGAAGGAGCCGTAGCCATGGCCGAACCAGTAGTGGCTCTGAATGGCACCTCCAATTCCCTGCCAGATTTCCGTTCTGCCAGTTAAGGTTGTTGTTTTTCCGAATTCTGATGCGATTGCATCTCCATAAGTAAAGATGAATGCCAAACCCAAAAGAACGAGTAAGCAAGAACAGCTAAGGAAGAAGCCGCGCAACGCGATGCTTCGAATTCTTTTGAATAGCAATATAAACAAAATAAATACGAAAAGTGAAGATGTCAGCACCAATGAGGTGGTAGACTGGCATTTGATGAGCAACAAGGCATTGAGTAAGATGAAGCCAATATGCCATGCCTTGTGTGTGCCCCTGAAAAAGTAAATGACATGTGAAACAAAGCTTAACAGTGAGAGGGTTCCGAGTGTATTTTTATGACCAGAGATTCCCTTCCACAGTCCAGTATGTTCAACACCGCCATGAATAGCAAAGGAAGGAACGAGTATAACGGCCAGTAGATTGAGTACGCTTAATATACTTAATGTAGCAACTAAGAGCCGTATGCAGCCCTGAGCTGTATAATGGGTGACCAGATAGAGCCCGAAGGTAGAAAAAGCAAGAAATTTGAGAACCATCAGCACGGAAGAGGTCTGCTCTTGTTCAGCCCACAAACAGGAGGCGGCGATGTACAGCATGAGTAAAGTAAGCAACGGGTTATCAGCCAGGATTGCAATTAATGACTTGAGTGAAGGCAGAAGCATGGTGTAGCTGAACAACAAGATAAGCAGAGAAATTGTGATAACTCTGGGAGACAAACCCTGACAGGCAAAGGGGATCGAGAAAGCCAGTAGACCGGCTACTGTGAGTATGTGTTTCACGGTTTCACCGCCTAGATACATTATGTATCTATAATATACAAAATGTATCTCCTTGTACAATCATAATAAAATATTTATATTTCTTGAGCCTAGAGCAAGCCCTATTGTGCATATACTCAGTTCAGCTAAGAGAATGAAGAATTCTTTGGCATTGTCTGAAGTATTTTTTATGCTTTTAAACATGGGGGTGTTTGGGTGGCCGATCATTTTACAGACCGTTTGAAGTTGAACTTGAGTGGTGCGGGCAAAGGTTTAACGCCTCAACAATTGAATGACAATTTCGAAGCCATTGAAAAAGAATTTATGGAGCGAAGTGTAAATGTAAGCTGGTTTGGGGCTGCTGGTGATGGTATTCAGGATGATACGGCAGCGTTGCAAGAATTAATTAACAAAACCCCCGATTACTCCATTCTTCACATCCCCAGTGGCCGATACAAAATAACATCTACCCTACAGATTCGCAAGCAGGGTGTGCGCATTTTTGGTATTCATAAGGGTAGATACCGACAGGGTAAGGGAGTTACGTCGATTGAATATTATGGCACGGGCCCTTGTTTTCAAATTGGAGACGAAAGCCTGCCATCGTTTAGTGGCTTTCAAAATGTGCAGTTCCATGACTTAGCAATCCGATACGAAGGGACTGATAGAGCCACCTTAAATAATCCGTTCTCGCAGTCTGTGAAGCGCGGGTATTATGGCAAGGGTACTGTGGGAATTCAGGATTGGAAAGGCGGCGGCGTTGTCCTGGATAACGTGCTGATTGAACATTTTGAAACAGCTTTTTGGGGCTATGAAAGTGATGTGAACTTATTAAAATGCACGGAAATAAATTACAACAAAATAGGGATTCACTTGCAGAATAGAAGTTCACAGTTTACAAGCATTGCGCTTTTTACGCTCGGGAACGATACAGCACTAGACCTGAATAGCTCTAACGGAGCGAGATTTATAGCTAGCCAGCACATTAAGGATGGAAGCCCGAGTGATATTCCCATTCTAATAGATGATTTTATGAATGCAGAATTTTTAGGCTGCTGGTTCGAGGGACTAAGCAGAGAACACAAGACGACAGTACCTTCTTTTATTCAAATTGGTGCTACCAAAGAAACCAAAAATGTCGCCCTGCGCGACTCTATTTTGGCGATAGCAGACAAATACGATGATACTCAATCTGTGTGCAATTATTTTGTGGATGTGGTGATTGGCAAAAAAGTTTTGGTGGACGAGGTAGGCGGATATCCCCGTAATCTAAAACAGCTTATTTGTTTCTCTGGCAGTTCCTCCACACAGCAGGTAACGCTTCGTTCACATCTGGATTTTAGCTATAGCAATAATCGTTATGACGAGAATAATGGGACAGGTCAGGCACTGTTGCTCGTCGAAAAATATTCGAATAACGGCATAGAGCATTTAAATGAAACCTTTGTCAAAGCCTACCTTGGGTCAAGGAAAAATATCCCTGCTGGTAGCTGGCAGAAAGTAAGGTTCGATCAAATCAACCAGGATGAGTTGACCGAATTCGACGCATCAAATAGTCGATGGCGAGCCAAGCGTGCTGGGAAATACAGAATACAAGTCTACATCTCGACTGATCCCCAAGTGGATGGCAATCGTACGCGACTGGCAATTCACCTGAACGATGAGCAACTCACTGGCAGTTCTGCCTATGCTTACCTCGATGACAGGGTCATAGGCGGACGGAACTATGGTGCATTGAGTGGAGCAATGGAACTTAGACTTGAGGCGAATTCTTTTATTGATATACGGGTGTTTAGTCAAAATGCAGTCGATATTTTACCAGGTGGAGGTATCACATATCTCACCGTTAGTCGAATCTAAACGATTTCTATAGATCATTATTTAGATGATAGATGTTTTATATATTGGGAAATAGCACCCTGCTGACTCAGCTTGGTGCTATTTGACGTTTTTATTCATATGGAATATTTTTCTTTCATTCTGACGACAATGGTTAGCAGCACGCGAATAGGCCGGAGAGGTAAGTAAATGGGCTCCGGTGCTTTACGCTAATATGTTGAGGAGGGAACCGATTGTGAAGAAAAAAGTGGTGGCGTTCATCCTGGCTTGTCTGGTGGCCTTGACTGCCGTCCCTGCCAGCGGTTGGGCCGAAGAAAGCAGACCTGAAAGCAAAACCAAAGAAGGATCAGCAGCTGAGCTGGCTCCCCAGGCTCTTTCGGCGATCTTGATGGATGCAGATACAGGCACAGTCATCTATGAAAAAAACAGTCGTGAAAAGCTTCCGCCAGCAAGCATCACCAAGGTTATGACGATGCTGCTGACCATGGAGGCCATTCATGAGGGCAAGCTCAAGCTGACCGATAAAGTGCGGGCCAGTGAGTATGCTTCTTCAATGGGAGGCTCGCAAATTTTCTTGGAGCCGGGAGAAGAAATGACGGTCGATGAGATGCTGAAGGGAATTGCGATGGCTTCTGGCAACGACGCTTCTGTAGCGATGGCGGAGAAAATTGCAGGGTCTGAACAAGCTTTTGTCGAGATGATGAACGCCAAGGTGCAGCAACTTGGACTCAAAGACACGCATTTTGCCAATTGCAACGGTTTACCTGTAAAAAACCACTATTCCTCTGCGCATGATATTGCGGTTATGAGCCGGGAACTGTTGAAATACCCGCAAATTACGAAATATACGGGAGCCTATCAGGACTATTTGCGCAAATCCTCGGCCAAGCCCTTTTGGCTGGTCAATACCAATAAGCTCGTTCGCTTCTATACCGGAGCAGACGGGCTCAAAACAGGCTATACATCAGAAGCAAAGTTCTGTCTTACCGCTACGGCAAAGCGTGAGGGCTTACGTGTTGTAGCTGTCGTGCTCGGTGAGCCGAACACGAAGATACGCAACAATGAAGTTTCTTCCATGTTCGACTACGCATTTTCTCAATACACAATGAAATCCATATATAAGGTAGGTGAAAAGCTGGGCAGTGTAAAAGTTGAAAAAGGTGCATTGCCAGAGCTGGAAATTCAGGCTGACCGTCCTTACAGTGTGCTGGTGAAAAAAGGCGGCAACAAACAAACGCTGCGTCACGAGCTGCAATTGACCCCAAGCCTTAAAGCTCCTGTCCGGGTGGGTGACCCCGTTGGTAAGCTGGTTGTGTATCAGGATGGACAACGTCTTAAGGAGTTTAATATCACTTCGCCTGTAGCGATCGAAAAGGCAGGTTGGTGGAAATTGTTTAAACGTACCATGTCGAACCTATTTTCTTTGTAGATTTTACGGGGTTTTCTTCTAGTTTTGTCGGAGGGCAGGAATCGTCTGCGACTACGTAGAAATCCTTGTCCAAGACCGGGAGGAGAGTGAGTAAGCATGAACCTGCAAATTGAAATGGAGCATCACCGGGGAGTACTTATTGTAAGGCTATCTGGTGAACTTGATCACCATACGTCGGATATGGTCCGTATGCAAATGGATGAGGCGATTCAGCGTCGGCAATGCGAGCATATCGTGCTCAGCCTGAAAAATCTTCAGTTTATGGATAGTTCCGGCCTTGGCGTTATATTGGGACGATACAAACTGATTAAGCAAAAGGGTGGGAAAATGGCAGTGTGTGATGTCAATCCGCCGGTTCATCGACTGCTGGATATGTCAGGCTTGTTTAAAATCATGCCCATATTTGACAACGAGGGAAATGCGCTCACGGAACTGGAGGTTGTGTCATGAGAGAAGGCACGGGGAACAATTTCATGAGCTTACAGTTTGCTGCCAAATCGGAAAATGAAGCCTTTGCCCGCGTGGCTGTGGCGGCCTTTATTTCCAGGCTTGATCCCACAATGGATGAGCTTAGCGATTTGAAGACCGTTGTGTCCGAAGCAGTAACAAACAGTATTATTCACGGCTATGACAGCGATCCGTCAGGTGTCGTAACGATTAAAGTTGGGATTGAAGCGGACGTGATCACGTTGGTCGTTGAGGATGCAGGGCGGGGCATTGAGGATTTGGAGCTGGCCAAGCAGCCCCTCTATACGTCCAAGCCTGAATTGGAACGATCCGGTATGGGCTTTACGATTATGGAAAATTTCATGGATGAGTTCGAAGCAGTCAGTGAGCCGGGCGGAGGCACGTCGGTCCGGATGAAGAAAAGGATTGAATCCAAGAAAGCTTTATATAATTAGGAGTTGATCCTATGGAAGCAGGAGGAAAAAAAACTTCGCACAACTATTTGGAGGATACAGAGGTCAAGCGGCTTATTGCCCTGAGCCAATCTGGTGATAATGATGCCCGTGAGACACTGGTCAATAGTAATATCCGGCTCGTCTGGTCTGTCGTGCAGCGCTTTATGAACCGGGGGTATGAACCTGACGATCTTTTTCAAATTGGTTGCATCGGATTGTTAAAATCGGTGGATAAATTCGATCTCAGCTACGAAGTCAAATTTTCAACATACGCCGTCCCCATGATTATCGGTGAGATTCAACGGTTTCTTCGAGATGACGGCACACTCAAGGTTAGCCGCTCCTTGAAGGAAACTGCCAATAAGGTCCGCAAAATGAAGGACGAGCTATCCAAACGGCTTAATCGCCTGCCTACCGTCAAGGAGGTTGCTGATGAGCTGGGCGTGACACCGGAGGATGTTGTTTTTGCGCAGGAGGCCAATAAGCCTCCTACCTCGATTCACGAAACGGTGTTTGAAAATGACGGGGACCCGATTACATTGATGGATCAGATTGCTGACGAATCGCAGGAAAGATGGTTCGACAAGCTGGCACTGAATGAGGCCATTGACGGACTATCTGAGCGGGAGCGGCTAATTGTGTATCTGCGTTATTACCGGGATCAGACCCAGTCAGAGGTTGCAAGTCGCCTTGGTATTTCACAAGTGCAGGTATCGCGCTTGGAAAAAAAGATTTTACAACTGATTCGCGATCAGATTGCTCAATAATGAAGGCAGAATTTTAGAGCGTGAAATCCTTGTGCATACGCACTCTAAAGGGTATTCCAAAGCCATTACAATGGCCAGGAGTACTCTTTTTTACGTGTGTCAAAAGACAATACACAGAATAGGTTTGCTGGCTTCGTTCCATACTAATCGGTAATTACGAGGATAAGGAGGGAATCGGATGACTCATAGTCCGGCTCCTACAGTAGCGCCTGTTGTCTACTTGCGGCTCCGTAGTCGTGTGCGCATGATCCAAGGTCAGGATTTACATTTGGGCGATGTAGCCCATCTGCTGGCGGATCCTGAATGGGAAAAGGATCTGCTTGAGCTTGTTCTCAAGCGGCCGCAGAAGCAGGACGGTAATCTGATACTGGTAGACATGCTACAGATCATATCAAAAATTAGAGACCATATTCCGGGAGTCGTAGTTGAATCTCTCGGGAAACCGCATGTCCTTGTAGAACTTGTGGAGAGACCCCGTAAGCCATCCAAAATACTGTTTGTGTTGGTATGGTTGCTTCTGTTTTTTGGCTCTGCGCTGACAATTATGAATTTTCATGCTGACGTTAGCATGATGGAGGTACAGGTTCGGATTGTGGAAATGATTACAGGACAAAAGGATGAGCATCCGTACTTGTTCCAAATAGCTTACTCGATCGGCATCGGCTTTGGCATGATCGTATTTTTTAATCACTTGTTCAAGAAAAAATGGAACGAGGAGCCGACGCCACTGGAGGTGGAAATGTATCTGTATCAGGAGAATGTGGATCAGTATGTTGTGGCAGAGGAATATGAAAAGATGGCTCTGCAGACAAAGGATAAGAAACCATGATATTTGTACAGGCTGCACTTCAGATTATTTTAGGTATTGCTGGAGGGCTGGCGGTAGGCAGCGGTGTGATTGCCTTTTTTATTGTGCTGGATATCATGCCGCGATTAGCGCAAATTACCCGATCGTACAAAAAATCACGTGCATACGAAAAGGCGATGATTTTAGGTTCAGTAGTGGGAACCGTGACCGATTTCTGGGATATTTTCTTGACGTTGCCGGGCATATTTACATGGATACCTGGGTTGTTTTGCGGCGTGTTTATTGGCTTGCTCGCTGCGGCTTTGACAGAGGTACTGAATCTCCTGCCCATACTGGCCAAGCGACTCCATATGAGCGTATACATGTTCGGCCTGTTAATGGCAATGGTGCTTGGCAAGGTGACAGGTTCCTTATTTGATTGGTTTGTATACAACCGATAATAACGAAAGTGAGGGGGGCAAGGGATATGGATCACAGAATGGATCAGGATCATCATCATGGTGACGAAGCAATTGGAAAGGCAAATGATGCTGATAGGGAAAAATTGGGCTCCTGGAAGCAAAAGCAGGAGCAGGAAGCAGCCCACCTTAAGCACAAAAAAGAAAGCGAACGTTCTGACAATGTAGAGGAATCCATTCGTTATTGGCAGATAGAGGACGATATTTCGCCAAAGATGAAGGAAAATCGCGAAACCCTTAAAATGGTATTGGGCTTGGGAGAGACCTTTGATGTTGTACTCAGGGAAATGCAAACAGGTGGTCGCCATATCGGATATCTGTTTTTGAATTCCTTTGCCAAGGATCAGATCATGCTCGAGGTGCTAAAGCGGCTCACCTATCTGACACCGGATGACATGACGTCAGACGGACTTCAGGCGTATTTTGAAAATTATATTCCACATATACAGGTGGAGAAGACGGATAAAATGTCTGTTGTCGTAAATAAGGTGCTGGCGGGATATAGTGCGTTCTTCATGGAAGGCGAACGTATTTCGGTTATTCTGGATACTCGTAATTACCCAGTACGGAATCCAGAGGAACCTTCCTTGGAGAGAGTCGTGCGAGGTGCACGCGACGGGTTTACTGAAACAATGCTTACAAATGTAGGTCTGGTGCGTCGCCGCTTGCGCGATCCCGGACTTAAATTTGAGGCTATGCAGGTCGGACGTCGAACTCGAACAGATGTATGCTTGGGATACATTGATGATATTGTGGATAAGGTCATGGTGGATACCGTACGAAACAAAATTAAAAATGTTAATCTGGATGGTATTCCATTAGCCGATAAGCAATTGGAGGAGACAATAATCAATAAAGGCTGGAATCCATATCCATTAGTGAGATATTCGGAGCGACCAGATGTCGTGGCTTCGCATATTATGGAAGGAAGACTCGTTATTTTCGTTGATACCTCACCCAGCGTGATGATTTTGCCGACTACCTTTTTTGACCTATGTCAGCATGCAGAAGAAAATAGGCAAACCGCTTTTATGGGAAGCTACTTGCGTTGGGTGCGTTTTTTAGGCATATTTGCCTCGATGTTTCTACTTCCAATGTGGCTGCTAATGGTTATTAATCCCGAATTAAAACCGGCGTTTCTTGATTTTATCGGTCCTCAAAAGCAAGCACATCTTCCGTTGATTGCCCAGTTTATCATTGTAGAACTAGGGGTCGATCTTATGCGAATGGCAGCTGTGCATACTCCGACACCACTGGCTTCCGCTATGGGTTTGATCGCAGCCATTCTGGTGGGGGATATCGCGGTTAAGACGGGGCTTTTTGTAAATGAGGTCGTGCTGTACATGGCTGTTGCTGCCATAGGAATGTTCGCAACACCGAGCTATGAGCTGGGGCTGGCGAATAGACTGATTCGACTGTTCCTGCTGGTTGCTGTTGCTATCTTTCACGTACCGGGCTTTGTCGTGGGTACAACACTGATTATTTTGATGCTGACGCTGCATCGGTCATATAATTCTTCTTATTTGTGGCCTTTCATCCCCTTTAATGCCAAAGCGTTAGCTTCCATTTTGTTCCGTATGCCTGTACTTGAAGCGCCTAACCGCCCGTCATTTAATAAAACAAGGGACAATACGCGTATGCCCCATACGGATGCCGACACAGATTCAAACTCAGGCAATGGACAGGAACATTAATATAAATGATCTGCATAAAAATCCATTGTTCTTGATGTTTTTTTTGCTATACTGGTGTAAACATTCGATGGAATATGACTAACTTGTTCCAGAAAGAGAGGCGCCAGAACATGTATTTGCATGGAAGCAGTAAAATTAACAGCAACGGACATTTGGAGATTGGCGGATGCGATACCACGCTTTTGAAAGAGCGTTTTGGCACTCCGCTATATATTGTAGACGAACAGTTAGTCCGCCGGCGCTGCCGGGAATTTATAGAAGCATTTCGTGAGACTGGTTTGAAGTTTCAAGTGGCTTATGCAAGCAAAGCATTTTGTGTTATGGCGATGTGTGCTTTAGCTGCTGAAGAAGGAATGTCGCTTGACGTTGTTTCCAGTGGAGAGTTATTTACAGCACTACAAGCAGGATTCCCGGCCGAGCGGATCCATTTTCATGGCAATAACAAGACGCCGGAAGAAATTGAAATGGCGTTAGAAGCGCAAATTGGATGCTTTGTTGTTGATAGCGAGATGGAACTACATTTGTTGCAGGCTCTCGCCTCTGAGAGAGGACAGCAGGTGAATATTTTACTGCGAGTTACACCAGGGGTTGAAGCGCATACGCATGAATATATGGCTACTGGTCAAGAAGATTCAAAATTTGGTTTTGACATTGCGAACGGTACAGCACGTCAGGCGGTAGAACAGGCTATCAAGCTGGGTCATCTTAATCTGCTGGGAGTACATTCTCATATCGGTTCGCAAATCTTCGAAGTCAATGGCTTTCAGATGGCTGCCGAGCGGGTCGCAGCTTTTTGTAGGGAGATTAAGGAACAGCTTCAGTTCTCATTCAAGGTGATTAATCTCGGTGGCGGATTTGGCATCCGTTACACAGAGGAGGACACACCGCTGAAACTGTCCACCTATGTACAGGCCATCGCCGAAGCGGTGAAAGTTCATTTTTCAGGGCTCTACGATGAACTCCCAGAAATTTGGATCGAGCCGGGACGCAGTATTGTAGGGGATTCGGGTACGACCTTGTATACGGTAGGAAGTATCAAGGATATTCCGCAGGTTCGTAAATATGTTTCCGTAGACGGCGGAATGACAGATAATCCACGTCCTGCACTATATCAGGCCAAGTATGAAGCGATGCTGGCTAATCGAGCGCAAGATGCGAACGAAGAGACAGTATCCATTGCAGGCAAGTGCTGTGAAAGCGGCGATATGCTTATTTGGGATGTGGAACTGCCTCGTCCGAATAGCGGGGATTTGCTCGCTGTTGCCTCAACCGGAGCTTACAATTACTCCATGGCGAGCAATTATAACCGGATACGTCGCCCAGCAGTTGTATTTGTCAACAACGGTGAGGCCGAGCTAGTTGTGCGTCGGGAAACCTACGAGGATATCGTTCGCAACGACGTTTTGCCACAGCGCTTGGTTCGTGATCAAGCCATTTCAGTGGTTCAACCCAACGCCAAAATTACAGTTTCGTCCTGATTGTGCAATTCTAAAATCAAGCGGGCCATTGTGTCGGTAATCATAGACCGGGGACAATGGTCCCTTTTTTTGGACAAGGCTTTGCTAAGCGCGCCAATTCATAGTAAACTGGAACTTGATGTTATTTCTCAAAACAGGTTGAAAAGGAGATACAAACAATGAAAAAAGGTAGAATAGATCTTGAAAACGGCGGCATCGTCGAAATTGACTTTTTCCCGGAAGAAGCTCCAAACACCGTTGCCAACTTTGAAAAGCTGGCAAACAGCGGTTATTACAACGGTTTGAGCTTTCACCGCGTCATCCCAGGCTTTGTAGCTCAAGGTGGTTGTCCAATCGGGAACGGTACAGGCGGTCCTGGCTATACCATTGATTGTGAAACAGCTACGAATACAACAAAGCATGCCAAAGGCGTTCTGTCCATGGCTCATGCAGGCCGCAACACAGGTGGCAGCCAATTCTTTATTTGCTACGCTCCACAGCCGCATTTAGATGGAGTACATACTGTATTTGGTAAAGTAACCAAAGGTATGGAATTCATTGATGCTGTAAAACAAGGCGACAAAATGAAAGAAGTTAAAGTATTTGACGCATAATATGCCGTCACATACATGATTTCCTTTAAATAGTGTAGTACCTAAGCCGTTCTGTCTCTGGACAGGGCGGCTTTGTTGTCTTTTGTTTGACGGTTTGCTGATTTTTGCAATCGCGTTGGTAATACAGTGCGTAAGATCACATTCGAAAAGTAAGTGTTGTGATAGCCTTTTCAGAAGAATGCATTTTCCATTTATTTTATATGAGTATTCAATCTCAGTAAGAGTTGGAAAAGAAGGGGGCTTATCACATTGTCTATTTTAACGCGCACAAATCGACTCGGATTTTTTGAAATCCGACTGGAATCCATTGGCGGACTCGGCGCAAATCTGGCTGGCAAAATGTTGGCCGAAACCGGGGTGCTTGGTCTGGGACTGAATGCTTCAAATTTCTCATCCTACGGTTCGGAAAAGAAGGGAACTCCGGTTAAAAGTTTTGTTCGTTTCTGTGAGCCGGAGGTGGATATTCGGGATCATAGTCCGATCGAGCAACCGCATGTGGTAGGCATTTTCCATGAAGCGTTATACAAAACGGTAAATGTAATCAGCGGATTGCCGGCGGATGGGATTGTAGTGGTAAATTCCACGCGCCCGGTAGAAGAAATACGGGCTGATTTGGGATTGGTATCCGGTACATTAGCAGTGGTAGATGCGATGGGCATCGCACTGGAGGAGCGAACCAAATTAAATACATCCATGCTGGGGGCCTTGTTCCGTGTCTGTGATTTCTTAGATCCAGAAGCGATGAGATCGGTTATACGCAGTACCTTTGAAAAGAAAAATCCGCAGTTAGTAGAACCTAATCTGCGTACATTTAACCGTGGGTTTGAAGAAATGGAATTACACGTATATCCGGTTACGGAAGACGCGCAGGATCGGGTTTTTGAACGTCCGCAGCCTTTGCTGGGGTACGAAACACAATCACTGGGGGGCGTTATTGCGACTCAGGGAAACAGCATGACGAAAGATGTTAGTGGTTCACGTCAGGGTTATGTACCTGCGTATGAAGCTGAGAAATGTACTCACTG
Source organism: Paenibacillus jamilae (assembly GCF_050482105.1). Taxonomy (GTDB): domain Bacteria; phylum Bacillota; class Bacilli; order Paenibacillales; family Paenibacillaceae; genus Paenibacillus; species Paenibacillus jamilae_B. Next base: position 281,753 of record NZ_JBCNHI010000018.1, read on the forward strand.
TGCCAAATGTGATTCGATTTGCCCGGATTACTGTTTTGTATGGGAAGAGCAAGCAGACAAACGCGGAAGAATGATGCCGTTTTTGCAAGGAATCGATTACCAATATTGCAAAGGATGTCTGAAGTGTGTAGATATTTGTCCGTCGGGGGCATTAAGCTCGCTTCGCGAGCAATGGGGCTGGGCGGAGCAGCATCGGGTTGCCCACCAATTTCCGGTATATGAAGGAGGGCGTGCGTAATGGCAAAGCTGGAGGAAGAGCTCAAACAGACGGGTGCCGCACAAGTGACAACGTTCGAATCCGGTAATGAAATGGCAGCTACGGCGGCCGCACAGATCAATTATCACATGATGGGATATTTCCCGATTACGCCATCGACCGAGGTAGCACAGTATCTGGATCAAATGAAAACGCGTGGTCAGCATAATATTAAGCTGGTTGCAGCAGATGGAGAACACGGATCGGCTGGGATTTGTTATGGAGCTGCGGCAGCAGGAGCGCGGGTTGTGAACGCTACCAGTTCGCAAGGCTTCCTCTACATGCTGGAGCAGTTGCCTGTTCAGTCAGGTACCCGTTTCCCTATGGTTATGAACCTGGTGACACGCGCTGTCAGTGGTCCCCTGGACATTAGAGGGGACCATTCGGATCTGTATTATGGTTTGAATACAGGCTGGGTCATTTTGACGGCAAGTACGCCACAGGCTGTATATGATATGAACATTATGGCCCTGAAAATCGCAGAGCATAGCGATGTACGGTTGCCTGTAATGGTCGCATATGACGGTTTTTATACGTCCCATCAAAAACGGAAAGTGCAATATTTTGCTGATGCGGAGACCGTGCGCGATTTTGTAGGTCCCAACCCGAACCTAAATTATCCGAATATTACGGATTTTGATCATCCTGTCACTGTGGGTGCACATATGAACGGCGATGATCTGACGAATAATCACGTTCAACTGTCCGAAGCATTGAAGCTTTCAGAAGGAGTATATGATCAGGTAGCCGCAGAATATGCCGCTTTATCCGGTCGGGAATATCCGATTTTGGATCTGTACCATATGGAGGATGCTGAGGTTGCGGTATTTCTGCTGAATTCGGCGGCCGAATCGGCCAAGGATGTGGCAGACCAACTTCGCGCACGTGGTATTAAAGCCGGTGTGGTTCGTCCGAATATTATCCGCCCGTTCCCTGCCGCACAACTGCGGGAGGCACTGCGCCATGTCAAGGCGCTGCTGGTGGGTGAACGTGCAGATTCATACGGATCGGATGGCGGTAATTTGACGCACGAAATCAAGGCGGCGTTGCAGGAGGACCCGCTGAACCAAACACTCGTATTGAGCCGTATCTTTGGTTTGGGTGGTAAGGATTTTTATGCGGAAGATGCAGAGGCGTTCTTCCAGCTTGCGATTCAGGCGGCAGAGGCTGGACGAGTGGAGAAGCCCTTTGATTATTACGGAATTAATCCAGGGTCACCGGACAAGGTAATGCCGCAAGTCATGCAGCCACCACGTGGCGATGCATACCGTACAGGTCTGATTCAGGTTACGCCGGACGAGGCGACTGGTAAGCTCAAAGTCAAGGTACCACCTCTGCGTTCGTTGACAACCAAACCACGCCGTCTTACACCGGGTCACGGGGCTTGCCCTGGTTGTGGAGCTTTGTCTGCGCTGGAACTGTTTTTTAAAGGGATTGAGGGCGATATTGTCGTTCTATTCCAAACTGGCTGCGTATATGTAGTGACGACAGGGTACCCATATACATCACACAAGCAACCGATGATCCATAATCTTTTTCAAAACGGGGCTGCTACACTTTCGGGAGCGCTGGAAGCTTACATGGAGATGAAGCGTCGTAATGAAATTGAGATGTCGGATGATCCGACCTTTATCATGATTAGTGGTGACGGCGGCATGGATATTGGTATGGGTTCTGCAATTGGGGCGGCTCTGCGTAACCATAAGCTGATCATGCTGGAATATGATAACGAGGGGTACATGAATACAGGCTCACAGCAATCGTACTCCACTCCGGTCGGTCACATGACGAGTACGTCGGGTGTAGGGAAAATGCAAAAAGGGAAGCAAGGACATCATAAGGACACCGTGCAAATTATGGCCGCCTGTAACATCCCATATGCCTTTACAGCAGCCGAAAGTCATCCGCAGGATATGCTGCGCAAAGCCGCCAAGGCTCAATGGTATGCCAACAACGTGGGGACGGCATATGGTAAAATTCTATGCGCCTGCCCGCTCAACTGGAAATCCGAAGACAGACTGGGTACTAGCATCGTGGGTGCCGCAGTCGAGTCTTGCTTCTTTCCTTTGTACGAAATCGAGCAAGGGAGCACGACGATCACGTACAATCCAGAAGACAAGGGAAAACGGATTCCAGCCGCAGAATGGCTAAAATTAATGGGTAAAACGAAGCATCTTCTCAAAGAGGAAGCGACACTGGCCACCTTTGAGCAGGAGATTGAGCGACGTTGGACTATTCTGAAAAAGAAACATGAAATCTCGGAGTTATAATTCTGTTTTTTTTGCATAATAATCGTGTAACATTGTTAGCCGCTGTTTCGGCACCGGTTCGATTGAGATTCCTAGCGCTTGCTGCGCCAGGAATCTTTTTTTGCGTTTATGGGTTGAAACATAAAAAAACAGGTAATGATTTCCGATATAGGAGTGGAGGCCTATAGAAGACAGGTTAAAAAGTTTACTTCTGAATTTTAAGATGCAATGAGGTGTAGGTAATGATTAAGCTGAACACAGTTGAAATAATTGAAATTATAAAAAAGCAAATCCCTAAGGTTATGAACATCACGCCAGTAGAACTCAGGTTTACAGATGATTTTGGACGGGCATCGTTGGCGGCAACAGAGCACAAATTCACGCTGACGAACCAGCATTATTCTGCCAAGGTGATGGATTGCGTGTTAGCAACACAGGTGCGCCCTATTTTAATGTGTGAAATTATTTATTTTCTAAAATGCGAGTTTATTGATGGGCATGTGGATGTACGACTGGATTATGAAGCATGTTCTGAGGGAGAGAGAGGACCTGTCGCTTCAGCCGTCATTACATTTGATCATGATACACAGCTTGGGGTCGACGAACTGGCCGATCTGATTGATCTGGCGCTTCATATGAATGATAAAACCTGGTTCGAAGAACTCTCCAGCCAATATGTCAAAACCAAGGCAGGAGCTATTATTAGATAACTTGCTTTTTTTAGAAGTCAGTGCTAATATACGTAACAAGTTTAATGTTAATTCAATTAAATAAGAGCAAGATCCTTCGGGGCGGGGCGAAATTCCCCACCGGCGGTGATGACATGTTTGTGAATCGCTTTTGCGAGAACAACATGTCTTAGTCCGTGACCCGGATGCTGAAATAATCAGCAGAAGGTGGACCTGGTGCAATTCCGGGACCGACAGTATAGTCTGGATGGGAGAAGGATACGAAGCGCATGTGATTGACGTGACATGTGCCATTTTTTAGCATACGTAAATACGCGTACGGCTTATTTCGTTGTAGGACAGTATCAGATCGACAGCTTTTTAAGCTTTCTTTTGGATAGGCGTTCTGAGCGTTATTAGCTGTATCGTCAGTCATGCTTTCAACTGGCAACCTATGATTTCATGTCATTTTAAGAAGTAATGGACTGCGCTTGTATACTACATATGTGACTCTCATCACCCCCATGACGGATTGAATTCCGACTGGGGGTTATTTGCGCTTACAGCTGATGAATTAGGGATAAACTGAAATAATAGTGGAAAGGAGTGAAAGCATGTTTACCGGTTTGGTCGAGGAAGTGGGTCGCATTCAAAGCATCTCCAAAAGCGGTGAAGCGATGGTGCTGGGGATTTCGGGTTCCGTGGTATTAGGCGACTTGAAAATAGGTGACAGTGTCTCAGTGAATGGTGTTTGCCTGACGGCAATACAGATTGGTACTAAAGATTTTAAGGTCGATGTGATGCCGGAGACTTTTCGCAGCAGTAATCTCAGGGAACTCAGACCCGGCAGCCGAGTCAATCTGGAGCGGGCGATGGCGGCGAGTGGAAGATTCGGAGGACATATCGTACAGGGGCATGTGGATGGGACCGGTACGATTCGTGGAGTAGCATCAGACCAGAATGCGGTTGTGTTCGAAGTTGAGCCTTCTGATCAAGCATTATTTAAATATATCCTCCTTAAAGGGTCAATTGCAATTGATGGTATTAGCCTCACAGTCGCACAGCGTACGAGAAATAGCTTTGCCGTATCCATTATCCCCCACACCTTAGCCGAAACGGCCTTACAAGCCAAACGTGAGGGGGACACCGTGAATATTGAATGTGACATATTGGGCAAATATGTAGACCAACTTTTAAATTACAGAGGTTCAGCGTCAATGGAGAGAGTAGATCAGGCTCCTCTTAGTTTGGATTATCTGGCGAAACACGGATTTGCTTGATACAGCCTGATACAGAATGAGAGAAAAATTGGTTCAGGTGCATTCGTGGCACAAGACATAAGGAGGAGAGGATTATGGATAGAGACATCCGAACCAGTGCAACGGCAAACGTCATCGAGCAGGGCGAGTTGGAGCATGACGAAGAGATTCGATTGGATTCCATCGAAGAAGCATTGGAGGATTTAAAAAACGGAAAAGTCGTTATTGTAGTGGATGATGAACAGCGGGAAAATGAAGGCGATTTTATTGCTTTGGCTGAAAAAGCAACGCCCGAGGTCATCAATTTCATGATTACAGAAGGTCGCGGCTTGGTCTGTGCGCCGATCACACAGCATAGAGCCGAGGCATTGGAATTGCATCCTATGGTCGAGCAAAATACAGATTTTCACGGTACCGCCTTTACGGTATCAGTAGATCATATGAAGACGACAACCGGGATTTCAGCGGCCGAGCGTTCTTTGACTGTTCGAGCTTTGGCCGATGAAACAATCACAGGAAGCGATTTCCGCAAGCCTGGTCACATGTTTCCGCTAATTGCTCGCGATGGTGGAGTCTTGCAGCGTGCTGGTCATACTGAAGCGGCTATCGATCTGGCCCGGCTTAGCGGCTGCAAGCCTGCCGGAGTCATTTGCGAAATTATAAAGGAAGATGGCTCAATGGCCCGTCTGCCTGATTTGGCCGTGATCGCCAAGAGACACCAATTGAAGCTGATTAGCATTCAGCATTTAATCAACTACCGTCGTCGTTCGTCATTGTAAATAATCCAAAAAAGAGAGGTTGATCAACATGGCACGTTTTCTAGAAGGTAATCTCGTATCGAGTGGTTTAAAATATGGTATTGTGGTGGGCAGATTTAATGAGTTTATTACAAGCAAACTGTTAAGCGGAGCGCTTGACGCACTTCAACGACATGGTGCACAGGAAAATGAAATTGATGTAGCATGGGTGCCGGGTGCATTTGAAATCTCGCTTATTGCACAAAAAATGGCCGCAAGTGGAAAATATGATGCCGTCATTACGCTTGGTACGGTTATCCGCGGTTCTACTTCACACTATGATATCGTCTGCAATGAAGTTGCTAAGGGTGTGGCGGCAAGCAGTCTGAAAACGGGCGTCCCTATTATTTTTGGCGTAGTGACCACGGAAAATATTGAGCAAGCCATTGAGCGGGCAGGTACAAAGGCTGGGAATAAAGGTTGGGATTCTGCGCTGGCTGCAATTGAAATGGCCAATCTCGGCAAGCAACTCTAATTATATAAATGCCTGAAAGAACAGCATAAACAGCCAAGTGGAAAAGGGATTGGATTGTTAAGCAAGGCGATGACGTATATACTACAGAAAGAGGGATTGATAACGTAGAGCATAAGTGCTGATGGGGAAAGGTATTGTTGAATGATGATTGGAGTAAGGCAGGGGGAAGCACATTGACAGTCGTAAATTACAAGCTGGAAACATTCGAGGGTCCGCTGGATCTACTGTTGCATCTGATTGATAAAGCCGAGATCGACATTCAGGATATCCCGATTAGCGATATTACTGATCAGTACATGGCTTTTTTGCACAGTATGCAGGAGCTGGAGCTGGACATTACAAGCGAGTTTCTAGTGATGGCAGCGACGCTCTTATCCATTAAGAGTAAATTGTTGCTTCCCAAGCCACCTGTGATGGAATATGACGATTTGGATTTTTATGAAGAAGAGGATTATGATCCACGCGAGGAACTGGTTCGCAAGCTGGTAGAGTATCGTAAATACAAAGGGATTGCTCGCCATCTGAGTGAACGGGAGTGGGAGCGGAGTCTGATTTATGGCAAAGAGCCGGAAGATCTGAGCGCATACCTGCCAACAGAACCCGCAAACCCGGTGCATGGGCTGCATGCAAGCGATTTGGTCGCAGCCTTTCAGCGTGCACTGCGCAAAGCAGAACGACGTACAACGGTAACCCGTGTTCATCGGGATGAAATTTCAGTCAAGGACCGTATCCGGCAAGTTATCGGGGCGTTAGAGAAGGTGGGCAATGGAGGACGGCTGCTGTTCTCTAAGCTGATGCATGAGGATATGTATCGGCATGAAGTGGTTGTGACCTTTTTGGCTATCCTTGAATTGATGAAAATGAAGCAAATCTTCTGTTATCAGGAGAAGCTTTTCGATGATATTGTAATGGAGTGGAGAGGGGATTTACGGGTTAATGGATTATCTGAAGCTGAAATCAATTATTGAGGGGCTGCTATTCCTCGCAGGAGAGGAAGGGTTGTCCACCAAGCAGATCGCCGACATTGTAGAGCAGCAGCTTGAGCTGGTTGAAAAATGTCTGGAGGATATGAAACAGGACATGGAGCAGGGAGGAAGAGGTCTGCAGCTTGTCCGTATTGCCGGTCACTATCAGCTTGCAACTTTATCCGAACATGCACCTTATTTTGAAAAGCTCGCCTACTCTCCGGCACGTGCCTCATTGTCTCAGGCTGCTTTGGAGACACTGGCCATTGTGGCCTACCGCCAGCCCATTACAAGAGTTGAAATCGAAGAGATTCGGGGTGTCAAATCCGAGCGGGCCATACATACTCTGGTCAACAAGGAGCTCATTGAAGAGAAAGGTCGAGCTGAAGCTATCGGACGACCGATATTGTACGGAACGACGAAATCATTCTTAGATTATTTTGGTCTAGGCTCTCTCGGAGACCTGCCACAACCGGAGTTGTTCGAAGATTCGGACAACTTGGAGGAAGAGACACAGCTATTGTTCGAGCGTCTGGAGAGCAATCAACCAGTAGAGAGCGATTCAGGCTTGGAGTCCTGAGTTCAAAATTCAAAAAACAGCCAGTCCTTAGGTCATTGGGGGCTGGCTGTTTGGCATTTTAAGATGCATGATTTTCCGCCGAAGGGTCATACTATTTTTGCCATGATATTCTATAGCAAAAAGGTAGGGAGGGCTCGTCAGTGTGGAAATGGATCGGTATCGCCATCATCTTCGTTATATTCATTGTACTGGCTATTCTGCTCTCCCAAATTCGATTGAAGCTGGAAATTGCCAAGCATGACAATGATGACCGGGCGCATTTAGAGGTCAGATTTCTATTTGGGCTGATCAAAATGAATTACGATATTCCGGCCCTTCTCATAGCAGGTTTGAAAAAAGGGATTCTTTATCGGCTTGACCGCCATAAAAATATACATAAAACGGATGCTTCTGTGGATAGCGGAAATATTGATACTGAAAAGATCAAGCGATTTATACATGATATACAGGTTTTGCTTAAAGGAACGAAATCTTTACGGCGATGGATGCGACATACATTGGCCCATGTATCGGTGTCGAAAATGGAATGGTCTACCAATATTAGCCTTGCTGATGCTGCTTATACAGCGACCTCAACCGGTATACTGTGGGGGGTAAAAACGACCTTAATCGGTTTTGCTTCCAGCATTGTGCGCATGGATTGTACCCCGAAGGTGTTTGTTGTGCCTTATTGGGTGGATCGCCTACGTTTTACTACTATTTTGAACTGTGAAGCAAAAGTGTCGCTCGGTTATTTAATCTTTTCCATGCTCATATTAGCTTTCCGTATATGGCGCGTTCCAGGAGGGCCTGAGGCTTGGAAACGGGTTATTTCTAAAAATCCTGAGAATCATCAAGCCAGCAGTGAGGAATAAACAGGTTAGAGGACTGACATACATATTTCCTTGAACCAATGCACACAATAGCGAAAGAAAAGCAGTCTACGCTTGATATAAGCAGAGGAGGAATAAAACATGTCAGATCATCCGATTCAAGGGCTCATGCAAACCGCGATGGAGAACATTAAAGCCATGGTGGACGTAAATACGATTGTGGGGGACGCGGTGGAAACACCCGATGGTTCCGTTATTTTGCCGATCAGTAAGGTAGGGTTTGGTTTTGCTGCTGGGGGAAGTGACTTTAACGTAGATGAAGAGGCGCTTCATACTTCCTCAGGATCAGGTAATCATAGCGGGAAGGAAGGACACCCTTTTGGTGGGGGTAGCGGTGGTGGTGTATCTATTCATCCCATTGCCTTTTTAGTTGTCGGCAAACAAGGAGCACAAATCGTTCCACTGGACAATCAAACGCATTTGTTTGAGAAAATCATCGACTCCACACCATACCTGATTGATAAGGTTCAGTCTATCTTCCAGAATGTAGGTGGCAACTTCCAGAATACAGGTGGCAACATGCAAACTCCACCCCCACAGGTACCTGTAAATGTTAATACTGATCAAAGTCAATCGGGTCCGGCTTACTTGTAAAAGTTATTGAAAATAAAGGGTTTTCTCAGGAAGGTATCCCAAAGCCAAGTTAGGCCTAGGAATACCTTCTTTTCAGTATTCACTCTCTCCTATTCCTGAATATACTGCCTTCCGCCAATGACAGCATGTATACAGTGACTAAATTCATGTTGATAAAATGTATTCCCTGATAATTCAATTCCTCGGTTTTCTTCGGGTGCGAACTGCGATAGATAAACGAAATCAGGGTAAACCACTTCATCCGTCAAATAGGCAGAAACTGTGGCATCCGGCCGGCGATGTCGATTAAGAGAATCGATAATGCCTTGAGCTGGCAAAATGCCAATTCCATGACCATAATATAAATCCTCCTTCAGTTTAACGACGTTTTCTCCCTTCCATTCCAATGTATCCGGCGACACATCCGGATTGTTGAAATACAGGATGTCCCCAGGAACTGCTTTATGAATGCCTTGCTGTTGTATGAGCTTGAGATCACTGTCATATTGCCAATCATACAACAGCATATCTGCAAAAATCCGATTAAACTCACTTTCCAGAATGGAATCCAATACTCCTTTGTACAACACAATAACCATAGCTGTTGCACACTCAAAAGCGTATTGGTGACCGTTCGCAAAAATGTCTCTGATCCCTTGCGCTGGAGTGACTCCTGCTTTAATCCGACAACCGCCCTTTTTCGTTAATTTCCAAAATTCCGGGTTGCAACGCGTAGTATCGAAAGTGGCAAAGGATACACCACTTTGATGCAATGCTTGGGCGGATTCTACAATCCGCGATCTTAAAATCATTTCAAACTGTTGACGCTGCATGTTGTACCCCCGATCACATAATTAACGTTTAGTAACTAATATATATGTGTTGAGGAGTGCAAGTTGCATACTTAACGTAAAGAAAGCAAAAAAGGAACGGCTAACGACTGTCCCGTATAAGGAATTTTCTGTTATAAAGGTGGACATACTTTGAACAGCTTGGACATAGAATGGTACAAGACTTGTTCAAAACCGGAGGAATCCATATGTTTAAAAAAAAACAGCATATTCATGCGGATCACAGCCATTTAAGGAATAAGGCACGCGCATTTGTTTTGCCGCTAGTGTTTATGTTTATTTTGTCATGGCCGCTCACATTGCTGAGTCCACAGCCTGCTCTGGGAGCGATGGGAACAGAAGCAACTCCGCCCGCGTTAAAAACTCATGCACAGGCTGCTTCATTGATTGATGTTACGTCAGGACGGATCATATATTCAGCCGAAGGTGACCAGGAGCTCCGTATAGCCAGCTTAACCAAAATTATGACTGCGATCGTAGCCATTGAACATGGACGATTGCAGGACCGTGTAAAGGTGAGTTCATCGGCATATGCCAAAGAAGGATCATCGCTTTTTCTGAAAATGGGCGAACAAATGACGCTGGAAAATATGCTGTACGGCTTAATGCTCCGCTCTGGTAATGATGCAGCTTCTGCTATTGCCGAGCATGTAGGGGGGACAGAAGAAGGATTTGTCCATTTAATGAATGATAAGGCGGTGCAGCTTGGGCTAAACCATACGCATTTTGCTAACCCTCATGGGCTGGATGCCGAGGGACATTATTCCTCAGCCAACGATATGGCCCGCCTTACTGCTTATGCGCTACATAATCCAACTTTTGCCCGTATCGTAAAAACTGAACTGAAAAAAGCTCCGAATCCCAACGATTCCTGGGACTACTCATGGCATAACAAAAACAAAATGCTGCGGCTGTATGAGGGAGCTGACGGTGTAAAAACAGGGTTTACTAAAAAAGCGTTTCGTTGTCTGGTCAGCTCGGCCACACGTGAGGGGCGTCAGCTCGCTGCCGTTACGTTGAATGATGGGGACGATTGGAATGACCATGCCCGTATGCTTGACTACGGCTTCCGCTATTATCCCCTCATTCCGATTACGGACAAGCAACAGCCTATTGATGGGTATCCCCTCTTGACAGGTGCGAGCTTTTCCTATCCTTTACATGATGGCGAGAAGACCCAGTTGCACAAAAGACTGGTGTTGTTTAGAAAATCCGCTTCGGCAGATAGAAATGACGTTTCTTTTGGTTTACGAGGACGAGTCGAATTCATACTGGAAGGTAAATTGGTCGGTTCCGTTCCTGTGTATGAAAAAGGCAGTAAGCTGCCTGCTCAAACTAACGTACAGCCACGGCAGGAGGCTCCGACTGCACAAGTTCCTGAATACCATACTCAGCAACAAGGTTGGACGAGCAAATGGAATGAAATCCTTAAAAATCTGTTCGGAGCTTAAAACAAGTAGGCTAGAGGCTTTAAAGCTGTAGTGTCACATCATTGGGAAAAGGGGGGATCAGTATGATTCATCTCATATGGGTGGCTTTGATCTGTATAGGATTTGTATTTGCAGCTGCACAGGGGAATATTGAGGTGGTGACGAAGGCGGCTTTTGACGGGGCAACTACGGGGGTTACAGTATGCTTTGGATTGATAAGTGTGCTGGTATTCTGGATGGGCATGATGAAGCTGGCTGAAGATGCCGGACTCCTGCAGAAAATATCCAAGTTGCTTTCTCCTTTGGTCGCCTATCTCTTTCCTGATGTTCCCCGCAATCATCCCGCTATGGGCTATATTTTGTCCAATATGAGCGCCAATCTGCTTGGACTGGGAAATGCAGCGACACCGATGGGGATTAAGGCGATGCAAGAGTTACAAACGCTCAATCCTGACAAGCAATCCGCCACACCTGCCATGTGTACGCTGCTGGCACTGAATACAGCCAGCATTACGCTTATTCCTACAACATTGATCGCTATTCGCCTAAATTTCCATTCCGCACACCCGGCAGAAATCGTCGGAACGACATTGGTGGCGACCGCAATAGCCACCTTTGCCGCCATTGCGGCGGATCGTTGGTATCGTAATCGAGAATTGCGCCGCCGTCCTCCTTTGAAACCGCCAACCCAGACCTCCTTGCCGCCATCTACCTCGTCAGCACCAACATCTGTGGCTTCTTCATCGGCACCACCCGTATCTACACCTGCCGTACCGAGAACGGGAATCACAGCTACCAAGGGCAGGGACATCACTTGGAAAGGATGAGGAGGCATGCTGAATTTTATTAACCTCGTATCGACTTGGGCCATCCCGGTGATTCTCGCTTTCATTCCTTTATATGCATATGTCAAAAAGGTCCCTGTCTACGATTCTTTTGTAGATGGAGCCAAAGACGGATTTTCTACTGCTATCGGTATTATTCCTCATCTTGTAGGTATGATGGTGGCGATTAGCATTTTTCGAGCATCCGGTGCTTTGGACTATGTAATATCCTGGGTAACCCCGTGGATTAAAAACTGGGGCGTACCCGGCGAGGTGCTGCCTTTAGGTTTGCTCCGCCCACTGACAGGCACGGGTTCACTTGCGTTTACAACGGATTTAATTCGCATTTATGGTCCTGATTCCATGATCGGTCGGATTGCTTCAACAATTCAAGGCAGCACCGATACGACGCTGTATGTATTAACTGTATATTTTGGTGCGGTAGGTATCCGCAATGGACGATATGCATTGAAGGTGGGACTTTTTTCAGATGTGGTTGGTTTTGTAGCAGCAATTGCCATTTGTTTGCTTGTATTTTGAATTTTGCATCGTTTTATGAACGGGGGTTGTGATTTTGCTCATGGATGGGTATCATTAGCATGAGGTGAATTAGCGAACATGGAAAGATTGCAGAAAATATTGGCCCAGGCCGGTGTAGCTTCCAGACGTAAATGTGAGGAGCTCATTCAGGCGGGCAGTGTGGAAGTAAACGGGGTTACCGTAACTGAACTGGGAACGAAAGCAGACCCTGATCAAGATATGATTACAGTAAAGGGACGCCCGATTAAAACGGAGAAAAAAATCTACTTGATGATGAACAAGCCCAAAGGGGTCATTACGAGCGCTTCCGATCCAGAAGGCCGCAAAATTGTGTCTGACTATCTGAAAGGCGTCAAGGAACGGGTATATCCGGTCGGACGTCTCGATTACGACACTGAAGGGCTGCTGTTGCTCACCAATGACGGAGAGTTCGCCAATCTGCTCACCCATCCCAAGCATCATGTGCCAAAGACGTATGTGGCTACAGTCAAAGGCGTTCCGCACGGTACTGAGCTGGACAAGCTGAAAAAAGGAATCGTGCTGGAGGATGGCATTACTGCACCGGCTGAAGTAGAATATAAGGATGTAGATCCGGACGGCAAGGAATCGGTGATCCAGATTACCATTTATGAAGGCAGAAATCGCCAGGTAAGACGGATGTTTGAGGCCATTTCGCACCCAGTCATCAGACTGAAGCGGGTTGCTTTTGGCGATCTATTGCTGCAAAACTTGAAGCGTGGTCTCACCAGACCTCTAACCAAGGACGAAATTAACCGTCTCATTCAGCTTGCCAAATCAGACAACACGAAAAAGAAACGGACAGGACGGGGGTCATAACCCCGGCCTTTTTGGTGTAAAGAGACTGTTGGATGAGAGTAAAGTTTGACCAACCACGGGAAAATAGTAAAATAGAGAGAATGCTTTTTTTAGCGAAGGGGCTGGGAATATGTCAGAACAAAGCAACCGCATATTAATTGTAGATGATGAAGAACGCATTCGCCGCCTTCTGCGAATGTATCTGGAAAAAGAAGGATACGTGATTGAAGAAGCTGAGGACGGTGAGATTGCTCTCCAAAAAGCGACTGCAAGCGATTACAGCATTATTTTGCTCGATGTGATGCTTCCGGGTATGGACGGGATTGAAGTGTGTACACGGCTGCGTCAAACCAAATCTACACCCGTGATTATGCTGACAGCTAAAGGCGAGGAAGTGAACCGCGTGCAAGGCTTCGAAGTCGGAGCTGATGACTATGTGGTCAAGCCCTTCAGCCCGCGAGAGGTTATCTACCGAGTAAAGGCAATTTTACGGCGGTCGTCGGAGACTGCTTTCTTAACGAAAGAGGCCGTGCCGAGCAATAGTATTGTTTTTCCAAATCTTATTATTGAGCATGATGCACACCGGGTAACTGCGGGTGGAATTGAAATCAGTCTAACGCCTAAAGAGTACGAGCTATTGCATTATTTGGCGGTATCACCAGATAAAGTATTCTCGCGCGAGGAACTGCTAAAAGACGTTTGGAATTACGAATTTTTTGGTGATCTGCGCACCGTGGATACGCATGTGAAACGGCTTCGTGAAAAGCTGAATAAGGTATCGCCAGAGGCAGCGGCTATGATTACGACCGTATGGGGCGTAGGTTATAAGCTGGAGGTTCCAAAATAACGTGAACTTCTGGAGATCGCTGGTAGGCAAGCTGTGGATCACCATCATATGTCTTGTAGGTTCTGTGCTTATTTTTCTGGGGCTTTTTTTATTGCCATATATCAATAGAAATTTTGCGGCACATGAATCGACGGAAATCAAGCATTTATTCACCTATACTTGTATCGTCGGATTTTTATTGACAACCTTTTTTGCCCTGTTTCTTTTTACTAAAATCACACAGCCTATGCAGCTGTTGATTCAGGCGGCGAATGCCATCCGTGAGGGAAGGTATGATACTCGGCTTTCGCTGGTGACCAGTGATGAGATTGGAGAGCTGGCGAAAACTTTTAACCATATGTCTACGGAGCTGGAAGCAACGATCCGCAGTCTGAATGAGGAAAAAAACCATTTATCCAGCATACTGCGAAGCATGTCTGATGCCGTAATTACCTTCGACAGAGGTGGACAAATCATCTTGATGAATCCGCCTGCACAAAATTTGCTGGATGTTTGGAAAAAGCTGGAGTGGCAAGGGCGTGATCTGGAAGAATTCGGAGCTTCTGTGCCTGAGCCTTTGCTGCCTCTGTTCCATACGGTTATGGACAGAGGGGAGGATGTCGGAGACTATATTCATGTCAAGAAAGGCTCCTGGTCAGTGCAAATGGCGCCGCTGTATACGGATAATGCTATTCGTGGTGCAGTAGCTGTACTTAGAGATATTACGGAAGAAGTAAAACTTGAGAAGATGCGTAGCGATTTTGTGGCCAACGTATCTCATGAAATCCGTACACCCTTATCTATGATGCAGGGATACAGTGAGGCTTTGCTGGACGGCATGGCAGGTTCACCAGAAGAGTCCGAGGAGCTAGTACAGGTCATCCATGATGAATCATTGCGTATGGGAAGGTTAGTCAAGGATCTGCTTGATCTGGCCCGAATGGAGGCAGGTCATACAGACATGTATCGTCAGCAAGTGGATGTGAACGAACTGATCGAGCGTGTCCACCGGAAATTTACGGTCCGTTCCAAGGAACGGGGACTGATCCTCGATTATTGTGAACCAGAACAACGCTTGCTGTTGCCTGAGGCAGATGAAGACCGACTGGAACAGGTCTTGACCAATTTACTCGATAATGCGTTCAGGCATACGCCCTCTGGTAAAAAAGTGACCATTGCGGCGGATCAGATTCTGGGAGAACGGAATGAGTTAATCCAGATTCGAATTAAGGATGAAGGCGTGGGTATTGCCAGCGAGGATCTACCTTATATTTTTGATCGTTTTTACAAGGCAGACAAGGCCAGAGTACGTGGTGAGGACAAAGGAACTGGACTAGGGCTTGCTATTGTCAAAAATATAATAGAGGCTCATGGAGGCTCTGTCTCAGCTGCCAGCGTACTGGGAGAAGGAACGGAATTTACTATTTTGTTGCCGATTTCCAACAAGACAAGATTGGCGCTGTAACAAGCACATAAGCGACGGCTTATACCCCCAGTCTCCAGGCATCCTCGGAAGAGGGTGCTTTTTGTTGAAAAATCAACATTTATCTTGTTCAACGTGGAACAATCTGTTTCAAGATTACTGCTTCTATGTTAGATAACCGTATAAGAAAAGGCGCCTCGGTAGCCGGGCGCCTTTCTTTATTAATAAAAAGCCAAAGGGTTTTCAACACTCACTGGAGCTAATCCAGCACTACTTCCTGGGCTGTATTAAGTTCTGGCAATCCTACAAGTTGAATCAGCACATCTTTAGGAACAGCTTTATCGACGGTCAGGATCATGATAGCTTCACCGCCAACAATTTTACGTCCTACTTGCATGGAAGCGATATTAACGCCGTTCTCCCCAAGCAAGGTGCCGACACGACCGATAATGCCTGGCTTATCATTGTGGGAAATGAGCAGGAAATGAGCCTCTGGTGCCACATCTACTGGGAACTGGTTCAATCCAACAATACGTTCACCATAGCCAGCAAGCAGCGTACCAGATACACGTTGTTCTTCGCCGCTTTGTGTTTTGAGCGTAACGGTGATCAGGTTGGTAAAGCCCTTCGTGGCAGGCGCCTGAGATACGACAAGATGAATATCACGTGTTTTGGCGAGATGTACAGAGTTTACGATGTTCACATCGCTGCCCAGATGGCGGCTAAGTACACCTTTTAAAATGTAACGTGTAAGAGGCTGTGTATCTACAGAAGACAAATCGCCCGCGTAATCTACCTGAATTTCACGTACAGCCTGGTTGGTGATCTGAGCAGCAAAGCTGCCGAGCTTCTCTCCGAGCGTGAAATATGGCTGCAATTGCGTCATGACGTTAGAAGGTACTGGTGGCATGTTGACAGCATTTTTGAATGGCTCATCACGCAAAATATGCAGCACCTGCTCAGACACGTCGATTGCTACGTTCTCCTGAGCTTCGACGGTCGAAGCACCCAGATGCGGTGTAACGATAATTTTAGGATGGCTCAGGAACGGATGATCCTGTGCTGGTGGTTCTGACTCGAATACGTCAAAGGCTGCGCCTGCAACGATTCCTTCATCAATGGCTTCAACGAGAGCACGTTCATCGATAACTCCGCCTCGGGCACAGTTGATGATGCGCATTCCTTTTTTCATCACTTCAAACTGCGGACGAGCTATCATATGCTTTGTTTCTGGTGTTAGTGGTGTGTGTACGGTCATGAAATCTGCGTTGCGGATAATTTCGTCCACGCTGGCCAGCTTGATGCCCAGCTTCTCAGCGCGTTCTTCGGTCAAAAACGGATCATAGCCCAGGATGCTCATGCCAAATGCTTTGGCGCGTTTAGCCACCTCACTGCCGATACGGCCCATACCGAGGACTCCCAGGGTTTTGTTACGCAGTTCGACACCGAGGAATGTTTTACGGTCCCATGTACCACCGATGGTTTTAGCGTAAGCCTGTGGAATATGACGAGCTAGTGCCATCATCATGGCAAAAGTGTGTTCACATGTCGTAATTGTATTACCGTCAGGAGCATTAATAACAATAATTCCGCGTTGTGTTGCTGCTTCAAGGTCGATGTTGTCCACTCCGACCCCGGCACGTCCGACAACCTTGAGGTTTTTACCTGCCGTCATGATGCGTTCGGTTACCCGGGTTTGGCTACGGACGAGTAATGCGTCATAATCACCAATAATTTGAACCAATTCATCTTCGCTTAGACCTGTGTTCTTGTCCACTGTGACATCGGCTGCATCCATCAGCTGCTGAATGCCCAGGTCACTGATAGGATCGGATACTAACACTTTAAACATTTGGTTTCCTCCTCAAAGTTAACTTCTTTTATGGACAGGATGTATTTCGAATTGAAATACATTCCATAAAGAACATGAAAAAACTTGAAATACTTCTAAAAGTACAGGAGAACGGTCTGAATACTAGCGTGATAACGCATTGACGCAGAAAAGGAATAAAATAGTATTATGCACTAAACTGACAACCAAAAGACTTATGTGGAGCCATTTTACGGTTTTCGGGCATCAAAAAAACTCCCGAATCACATACTATCTCCATAGTAAGGGACGAGAGTTATCGTGGTACCACCCTAATTCGCAGCCATTTCGCAATGGACTGCCTTCAGCGGTCATAAAATGACCGAAAGGATAACGGTTTTCTGCCGATTGCATCTAATGTCGGAAAATGATTCCCTGGACCTCGGTGCAATAACTCAGGAGCGCTGAAAGTAATTAGTTCGCCACCGGCTTCCACCCAAACACCGGTTCTCTGAGGACGAAATCAATACCTTTTCTCCATCATTGTTGTTGTCGCTAATAATTTTTTCATAATGTATCATGGCTTACATGGGCATGTCAATAGGACATGCGACATGTGTGGATAGACGACTAGATACATAGCTACAGAATGCGGAAAAATTAAGATTTAAGTCTTCTTGAATCCGCCCGACTTTTTGGCTATGATGCTAAAGAAGACTAAGCAGAGGACTAACTAACTATGAAAAAGCTTAAAGTGAAATGGAAAAGAGCGCAAATTCATGAATTGAATGACCGCTTGCTGCTTTACAATTTGTATTTAACTCAGGGGCTGACCCTGCTGATTGGCGTAATTTGGATCCTACTTCAGAAAAGAAATGTGTTTGAATTATTTGCATTGCCGAGCACATTACACGTCTTATGGTGGGGATTAGGACTCGCGGCCGCTATGCTATTGGTGGATTTGCTGCTATCCCGAATCATGCCCGAGGATGCCATGGATGACGGTGGCATTAACCAAATGCTGTTTCAAAATCGCCCGGTTTGGCATATTATTTGTATAGCTGCTATCGTCTCCATCTGTGAGGAGCTCCTGTTTAGAGGTGCGATTCAGTACAGCTTTGGTCCTTATTGGACAAGCATTTTGTTTGCGGTTATTCATATCCGATATTTACGGCACTGGATTCCTACGGGCTGGGTGTTCCTTAGCAGTTATGGATTAGGATATATATATGTGCAGACAGGCAGCCTGTGGGCACCGATCATTTGTCATTTTGTGATTGACCTTATTTCTGGCTTAGCGTTACGTTTTCGGAGGTATGAAGAATGAATCAGGAACTTAGCAGAGTGCAGACCTATGGTAGCCGCCGAAATGGTCGCAAAGGCAAGGAGGAGGACAGGTCAAAGCCAAAACCAAAACCGGTTCGCTCCCGCGCTTCACGGCCCATGCCAGAATTGGCTGACGTTGCCGCTGCACCAGAAGTTGCTGTGACAATGGAGGAGGACACTCCTGCCAGTGAGTACCGAACACGGACAGAAATGTTTCCGTCTCGCCGTATTCGGGTAAGTAAGTGGTTTTTAAATTTTTTGAGCACTCTTTTTGTGCTTATCACAGCAGCATTGCTATGGTGGGGAATTAAGGGAGCACCACCCATTAGTGAAATGCTCTGGTGATATAAAGGCATAGTTACAGTTTGCGTCTAATACGTGCATACAATGTTACGGTCAAAAGGTCAAAAGGCCTCATCTCCAACCAAATATGTGGAGATAGAGGCCTTTTGACATTATCTGCATTGATCATACGAGCATGTATGCAAATTATTTATGAACTGGGAGGGGTCTCAATGCTTTGTGGATCGACAAATTGGTAACCCTTCTGCTCCAGGCGCGTCAATAGACTGTCCAACGCCTCCGCTGTCCATGGCAGTTCATGCATCAAAATATTGCTGCCCGGATGCAGTTGTTCTGTAACGTTTTTAAGAAGTGTCTCCGTTTTATGAGGTTGACTCTTTTTCATGGTCCAGTCCAGAGAACCGACGGACCAAGTCATATACAAGAGCCCATTTTCCTTAGCAACTTTACGACCTACGTCTCCACCAGCACCATGTGGGGGACGGAAGAACACTGGTGCTTGACCTGTAGTATCTTTAACGATTTTTTGTACCGTTTCAATTTGTTTTTTGACCTCAGCCTCAGATTTATTCTTGAGAATGATGTGGTCCCAGCTATGGTTACCAATAGGCTGTCCACGGTCATGAATAAGCTTAAGCAACTCAGGATGTTCTTTTACACGATAGCCGTTTACAAAGAAAATTGCTTTTGCTTTGTGCTTCTCCAATACATCTATGATTTTGTTAATCATGGCTGCTTCCTTAGGACCATCATCAAAAGTCAGCAACACTACCTTTTTTTCGGCACCTTTTTGATTAGGAATGACGTTGTAAGCCTTGTCCAAGTGATACATTTTGTTAGTGGTAACTGTAGTTGTTGATACTGTAGTTTCATTATTCTCGACGGCGGATTTGTCATTTTGTGTATTTGATTTACTTACTGCTGTTTGCTCATCACTAACTGCTTGCTTACTGCTTTCTTTTGTGGAAGAGACACTGCTCTGATCTTTGGCACTGTTACTTGTATTTGCAGATTCCGACTTAGTCGCAGTGCAAGCACTAAGCAGCAGACATGCGGTTAGCAAAATGGCTGCTGTTTTTGTACCCATTAATTCATCTCACCTTCCTGTATTTATACCGTATGAGTTTGTCCTTGCTGACGAACACTAAGCTTGATTCTAACACAAAGGGAGGTTCTAATAGTGAAAACATCTTCATTTTTCCTGGGAATCGTCTTGGGAGCTGTCGCAAGCTCTTTGATCTCTCGTAACCGTAATATGTTGGGCTTATCCATGGACATGGGCGGAAAAAAAGGCGGGAATTTGGTACAGAAAGCCCGTACAAAAATGATGGACGCCGCATTTCCGGGCATGGGTGATATTGCGCTTAATACACAAGACACCCATAAGAGCCATGATCATCGTTCAGAAGCAGATAAAACTGTTTATAATGCCCAGACTGCCAAGAGCAAAGAAGACAATATGAGGTTGATTAAAGAGTTTATTAGCTCAAGTCCCGATGTTAAACGTGAGGTCGAGCAAATATTGAAAGAAACTCATACAGCCGTACCGGGATTGTAACCCGAAACCTCTATTCCGAATCATTTTGCGGCTTTTTTGTTAAAGCCGTTCAAATGATTCTTTTTTTTATCATTTTTATTCGTGCATTTACGATTATAAAATGATAACATGATTACATAGAACCATTTTCATCACAGGCATCATATTTGAATCATAATCTGCTAATAACACTCGGCTGCCAGGAGGAGGGTCCAGTATGAAAATAGAAAGATTAAGTCAGGACAAGATACGGATTTTCCTTACCTTTGACGATTTGAGCGAACGGGGTATCCAAAAAGATGATATGTGGCAAGAAATTCCAAGAGTTCATGAGCTGTTTACTGAAATGATGGATCAGGCATACAGCGAACTGGGCTTCGACGCCACGGGACCGTTAGCGGTTGAAGTCTTTGCGCTTCCTGCTCAGGGGATGGTTGTTATCGTCACTCGGGGAAAATACGATCACCAGCAGTACGGCTCGGGTCCCGATGAGGAGCTTCCAGAGGAAGTCTACGAAATGGAAGTCACCATGGAGCACAGTGATTCCATCGTTTACGCGTTTAGCGATTTCGAGGTACTCATAGAAGCGGCTCATATGCTCCGTAGCAATACTACGGAAGCAGGTAAGCTGTATCATTATAGAGGAAAATGGGTTCTGCATTTGGAGCCAGAAGAAGTAGAAGAGTCCAAGCTCGCAGCTTTAATTGCCATTCTGGCCGAATTTGGGGAAGGTTCATCCGTAACACCAGCTATGCTGGAAGAGTACGGTAAGCTAATTATTCCTGAACAGGCAGTTGCTGTCATCTGCACTCATTTTGACAGCCGTTCATGATTTGGTTTAGAAAGTGATAATGAAGTTAATTTGTCGGCTCTGCGCTGAAAGCAGGGCCGACTCATTTTTTTGGAGGGATGATCGGTGCTCGTGTTTTCGGTTTTAGCGGCAGCTACAGCGCCGGATCTCGCCTTATTAATGTATTTTTACTTAAAGGACCGATATGATTCAGAGCCCCTGCACATGGTTATCAAAGTATTTTTGCTCGGTTTTTTGGTGGTGCTGCCGGTCATGATCTTCCAACGCGGGCTGTTGCTGTGGTTAGGGGATCACACGTTAATTCAGGTGTTTGGTATTTCCGCTGGTGTGGAAGAGTTTTTTAAATGGTTCTTGCTGTATCACATCATCTATAACCATACAGAGTTCGACGAGCCTTATGACGGAATATTATATGCAGCCGCAGTTTCGCTAGGATTTGCCACGGTTGAAAATTTATTATATGCCTGGGCGGGGCATGCTTCGATCAGCATGCTGCTAATGAGATCATTGCTACCGGTATCCGGTCATGCGATGTTTGGCGTTATGATGGGCTATTATATGGGGAAAGCCAAGTTTTCAGAAGGTATGAAAAGTAAATATATGCTGCTTCTGTCATTAATGCTTCCATGGTTTTGGCACGGAGTATATGATTTGATTTTGACAAAGTTTTCGCACGATTGGATCTGGTTTATCATTCCATTGATGGCATTTCTATGGTATGGAGGAATGGCAAAAATCAGTCGAGCAAATAACCGTTCTCCCTTTCGGATGCTGAAACGGGAAGAAAAGGTTAATATGTAATGAAATAGGACACACTGATCTGACAAACCCTGTTAGAGAAAGAGGTGTCTTTTTTTGCGTATAAAAGTAAGAATTCATTGTAAAAGATGTGGGGAGCGCTTTGTTCTGAGAGGACGAATGGAGCAAGGACAGATTCAAACCGGTTTTAAACGCTGTATTTGCGATAACTGTGAGTTTATTGTTGAAGTCATGGAAAACCATGCATAAGAGAGCTTTCTTCTTGTCACACTATCGGTAGTGTATTTGAAGAAAGGAGACTCCCAATATGTATAAGCGACTTAGTGCCGTAATGTTCCCGGTGGTTACCCTGATTATGATAGGAGCGTTTGTATGGGGTTATCAGCAAAGCCAGATGAGAAAAGAGGTGTCTGCTCAGGCTAATAGCATGTCAATTAAAGCGGAAAATCAATACCAGCGTGCATTTCACGATTTGTCATTCCATATGGACCAGCTGCATTCCCAACTTGGTAACGCGGTTGCTGTCCATAATACTTCACACGCGATGCACCGCAAATGTTTGATGAACGTGTGGAGGATTACAAGTGAAGCCCAAAGTGAGGTCAATCAGTTGCCTCTCAATGTAATGCCTTTTAATCATGCTAAAGATTTGCTGTCACATCTATCTGCATTCTCGTACCAGACCGCTGTTCGCGATCTGGATCACGAACCTTTAAGCGAGAAAGAAATATCAAATCTGAAAACGTTATATAACAACTCCAAGGAAATTTCAAAAAACATGCATGAGGTGCGGCAGAAAGTCCTAAGCAAAAACTTGCGCTGGATGGATGTTGATGTGGCGGCAGGTTCTCAAACTGGACCGAAGGACAACACCATTATTGATGGCTTTAAAACCGTGGACAAAAAAGTAGAGAACTACAAAGAACTGGATTGGGGACCATCTGTCGCAAGCATCTATAATAAGCGATCAGTTAAAAAGTTGAGTCTCCCGGTAGTAGATGCAGGGCAAATTAAGCGGAATGCCGCTGAATTTACAGGAAAACCAGAGAGTCAGATTCGTGTGAACGAAAACGGCAAAGGAACAGAATGGGCGTCTTATACAGCTACGTTGCTGAATAAGCAGCAACCTGTGGCCACGATGGACTTTACGAAAAAGGGCGGCAAGCTCATTTCTTATCATGACATGAGAGAAATAGGTCCTAAAAAAGCAACTCGCACTGAGGCGCTTCGATATGCAAGTCAATATCTTGAACAAAAGGGCTACAAAGGGATGAAGCCCGTCGCGTATGATGAAAGAGGGAATCTAGCCAACATTACATTTGCAACCCAGCAAGGGGATGTGATTATCTATCCAGAAAAAATCACGGTTAGATCAGGCTTAGATAATGGACACGTGATTGGTTTTCAAGCCAGCGATTATGTCTATGAACACAATCACCTTCGTCGTATTCCTCAGGCAAAATTGGATTTGAAAGCAGCACGCGCGAAGTTGAATCCTGAGTTTCGCGAAACTTACCACCGAAAAGCACTAATCGAAAATGAACTGTCGAATGAAGTTCTGTGCTATGAATTTGGCGGTAAAATCAACGGTTCCATTTATCGAATTTACATTAACGCAAACACGGGAATGGAAGAAACGATTGAGCAGGTAAAAGATTCAGATGAACCACAAGCTACGGCAAGTAATGCCTAGTTGATTACACTAAAATGAATCTATAGCCACTTTAAACCTCCTTTTTAAGGAGGTTTTTTGTGCTTTAGTCATGGTTATAGCAAATATAATGCTTAATATAGGCACAAAGTCGTGGTATTATATACCTTAATTATAGCTTTAAATGGACAAGGATGGTGAATCGTTTGTTTCCGAAAATTAATGATGTGTTATACATACAAGTTGCTAGTAGCGATCAGAAGGAAGAATCTTTTGAATTTAAGTCGCGTATTGCGGAAGAGGATTCACAGAACTTTCTAATTGAAATTCCCATGTCACAAACAAACGGACGCTTGAAAAAGTTGTTTCTGGGGGAAGAACTATCTATATTTTTTATGAGTGAGGGTGGGATAAAAAACTATTTTAATACCCACGTTACAGGCTTTAAAGAAGATGTACTCCGAATGGTTCGCATTCACAAGCCTGTTCCTGATAGTATCAGCAAGGTTCAGCGTCGAAACTTTCTCAGGGTGCAGGCTAATCTGGAAATTGCGGTTAAGCATGGTACAGGCGAATCCAGATTTGTAGCAGTGACGCATGATGTTGGAGGGGGAGGCGTGTCTTTTCAGACTCAGGGTTCACATCATCTTGAAGAAGGAGAATCATTATCCTGCTGGATTTTGGTTCCATGTAAAAATGGCACTCAGGAGCATGTTCCGTTCCAATCTGAAATTGTGCGCATTCAGCAGATGGAAAACGGTCGTAAACTCATTATGCTGAAATATGAGAAAATCGCTGATCAGGAGCGCCAAAAACTGATTAAATATTGCTTTGAAAGACAGTTGGAATTCCGAGAGAGAGCGTAAGCATCAGAAGGTTTTCTTTTTTAGTAAACCTGCCGCTTATTTTGCATCGCCTATAAATGTGTGGTATAATTTTCACGTCGCAGGCAATGCCTGCTTTTTTCTTGAGGTTAGGTTAGGAGGAAATCCCTGTTGGCAAGGCATCATGTATCTTCAATTAACAAAATAAATGTAGCCATTGATGGACCTGCTGGCGCAGGGAAAAGTACAGTGGCCCGCTTGGTGGCGAAAGCACTTTCTTATGTATATGTAGATACTGGAGCCATGTATCGAGCTGCAACGTGGTACATGATGCGCAAAGAAATTCCTGCAGAAAATGTACAAAAAGTGCTTCAACATGTACCTGAGCTGGTGATTGAATTAGTACCAGACCCCACAGGCCAAAAGGTTTATTGTAACGGGGAAGATGTAACCACTGTGATTCGTTCGATGGAAGTGACTAGCAATGTGTCACAGTATTCGAGTATTGCTGGTTTACGTGCTCGCTTGACTGAGAACCAGCGTGAAATGGCTGCGCGTAAGGGTGTCGTCATGGACGGACGCGATATTGGAACCACTGTGCTGCCCGATGCGGAAGTTAAGGTATTCATGACCGCAAGTGTTCAGGAACGAGCCTCTCGTCGTTTTAAAGAACTGAGCGAAACTGATAATATCACTCTGGAACAGCTTGAACGTGACATTGCGGCACGTGATAAGCTTGATGAGGAGAGGGAAGTATCCCCGCTTCGTTGCAGTGAGGACGCCATCGTGCTTGATACGACCCATATGGGCATTCAAGATGTCGTTGATACAATCGTATCTTATTGCTTAACGGAGAAGGATGGAGAGATCAGCCAATGATATATACTGTATGCGCCAGTATTTTGCGTCTCATTTACCGCGTTCTGTTTAGGCTTGAGGCGGTAGGCAGGGAAAATGTTCCTGCTGAGGGTGGAGTGCTGTTGTGTTCTAATCATATTAGTAATCTTGACCCTCCTACAGTTGGTATCTTGCTGAAGCGAAAGGTTCACTTTATGGCTAAAGCAGAGCTGTTTAATGTTCCTGTATTGGGACCGCTGATCGACAAATTGGGAGCTTTCCCAGTCAAACGCGGGGGCGTGAGTAAGGAGTCCATTAAACTGGCTTTGAACATTTTGCGTGACGGTAAGGTTATGGGGATTTTCCCCGAAGGCTCCAGAGGAGCTGGAGGAATTGGTAAAAAGGGTGCTGCCAGTTTTGCACTACGTAGTGGAGCGGCTGCCGTTCCGGTCGCCATTGTTGGTGATTACAAGCTTTTCCGTAAAACGAAAGTGATATACGGTAAACCTGTTAATTTGGACGCTTACCAAAAGGGTGCCGATATCGAAGGAGATCCTCTAGAACTGGCAACAGAAGCAATTATGTCACGTATTCGCACGATGAGGGAAACTGGTAAGCCTACGAATGATTGAAAGGCTTGCATGAATTGTGTCTAAGCTCGGAAAACTAGAACAATAATATATTTTGTTTTGAACTCTGCCACGCGCAGGTTTAAATAAATGGTTTTTTTGAATTGAGGAGGGTATTGACATGTCGGAAGAAATTAAAAATCAAGAAGCTGCTGAAGCGGCAAATCAAGACGAGCTCGATCAAATCGTCTCCCTGAAAAAAGGTGACACTGTTAAGGGAACAATTGTGAAATTGGAAGATAACCAAGCGGTAGTAAGCATTGGATATAAATACGATGGAGTTATTCCAATTCGCGAATTGTCTTCTGGTCTGGACAATGCAGAAGAAGCAGTACAAGTAGGCCAAGAAGTTGAAGCTAGAATTATCAGCATCGATGACGGCAAGGAAAAACTTGTTCTCTCCAAACGTGCAATCGACAGTGAAAATGCTTGGGAAAAGCTGGAGAAACTGTTCGAAAGCAAAGAAGTATTTGAAGTTGTTGTGAATGATGTTGTTAAAGGCGGCATCGTAGTAGACGTAGGTCTGCGCGGATTTATCCCTGCATCTATGGTAGAACGTCATTTTGTTGAAGATTTCAGTGATTACAAAGGCCGCACATTGCGCGTTGTTGTAAAAGAACTGGATCGTGAAAACAACAAAGTGATCCTTTCCCAAAAAGACGTGCTGGAAGCAGAATTCGAAGCTAACAAACTTAAAGTAATGGCTGAGCTGAAAGAAGGACAAGAAATCGTTGGTACGGTTCAACGTCTCACTCAGTTTGGTGCTTTCGTAGATGTTGGTGGAGTGGACGGTCTGGTTCACGTATCTGAAATTGCTTGGACTCATGTTGATAAGCCTTCTGATGCTGTTTCTGAAGGAGATCAAGTGAAAGTGAAAGTCTTGAAAGTAGA
Source organism: Paenibacillus jamilae (assembly GCF_050482105.1). GTDB lineage: Bacteria > Bacillota > Bacilli > Paenibacillales > Paenibacillaceae > Paenibacillus > Paenibacillus jamilae_B. The sequence continues at coordinate 308,535 of NZ_JBCNHI010000018.1, forward strand.
TCCTGAAAAAGGAAAAATCAGCCTGAGCATGAAAGCTGCACAGCCTGGTCCTTGGGAATCGGCTGCTGGACAATTCAACAACAATGACATCGTAACTGGTGTTGTTAAACGCTTGGTTAATTTCGGTGCATTTGTTGAGATCGCTCCTGGTGTGGAAGGTTTGGTTCATATTTCTCAAATTTCCCACAAACACATTGGAACTCCACAAGAAGTTCTGGAAGAAGGACAAGAAGTTAAAGTTAAAATTCTTGAAATGAACCCTTCTGAAAAACGTGTTAGCCTGAGCATTAAAGAAACTGAGGAAGCTCCTGAAGCTGCTCCAAAAGCAGAAAGAGCACCACGTGCATCTCGCGCACCTCGTGAGGAATTGAATAATCCTAATGTTTCCCTCAACAATTCCGGGCTGAGCATTACGCTTGGTGAGCGTTTTGGTGATAAGCTGAACAAATTTAAATGAGTTTAAATCAATATATTTTATAATAAGCATAACGTACACCATCGGCGGACCCAGAGGGTTCGCCGATTGTTGTTACGCGACTATATCGCCAATAGGTATGTTTTTTGCTATGATGATAGCGGAAGAATTGACAGGAGGAGTGAATTTATGGCAAGACCCGTTGTGGCTATCGTTGGTCGTCCGAATGTGGGTAAGTCCACAATTTTTAATCGGATTATCGGGGATCGTTTGTCCATCGTGGAAGATAAACCAGGAATCACTCGTGACCGTATATACGGTATATCGGAGTGGAATGGTAAATCCTTCAGTATTATTGACACCGGCGGCATTGAGATTGATGGCGAGGATGTTATCTTGAAATCCATCCGTATGCAGGCCGAACTTGCAATAGAAGAAGCAGATGTTATTGTATTCATGAGCGATGCGAAAGCAGGAATAACGCAAGCGGATGAAGAGGTAGCTCAAATGCTATATCGTTCGGGGAAACCGATCATTGTAGCAGTAAACAAGGTGGACAATCTCAGTCGTGCCGATCTGATCTATGAGTTTTATTCTTATGGATTTGGTGATCCAATTGCTGTTTCTGGCAGTCATGGCACAGGGATCGGTGATCTTTTGGATGCAATTACGTCCAATTTGCCTGAGCTAGAAGAAGACCATTATGATGAGGACGTTATACGTGTCGCTTTGATCGGACGTCCGAATGTAGGTAAATCTTCACTCGTCAATGCCATTCTAGGAGAAGAACGGGTTATCGTCAGTGATATTGCAGGCACAACGCGTGATGCAATTGACACCCCTTTTGAAAAAGACGGTCAAAAGTATGTGCTGATTGATACGGCAGGTATGCGTAAACGTGGTAAAGTGTACGAAACGACAGAAAAATATAGTGTAATGCGTGCGATGCGTGCCATCGAGCGTGCAGATGTTGTACTGGTCGTTATTAACGGCGAGGAAGGCATTATTGAGCAGGATAAACACATTGCTGGCTATGCTTATGAAGCGGGTAAAGCATCATTGTTTGTCGTTAATAAATGGGATGTCGTAGATAAAGACGATAAAACGATGCACCAGTTTGAGACGAAAATTCGTGACCACTTTCTGTTCATGACCTATGCTCCGATTGTGTTCTTATCTGCAAAAACAAAACAACGCCTGCAAAAGCTGCTTCCTGTTGTACAGCATGTAGCACAGCAACATGTTCTGCGTATTCAGACACATCTACTGAATGATGTAATTTCCGATGCGGTTGCCATCAATCCACCACCAACAGACAAGGGCCGTCGTCTGCGTATTAACTATGTGACTCAGGTTGCTGTTAAACCGCCTACAATGGTTGTATTCGTAAATGACCCAGAAATAATGCACTTCTCTTATGAGCGTTATCTGGAGAACAAAATTCGCGCCGCCTTTAATTTTGAAGGAACTCCAATTCGTATATTTACACGGCGCAAGTCTGACGAAAGTTAGGAGCGAATAGGTTGATTTTACAGATCGTTGCCATCGTACTCAGTTACTTGCTTGGCTCTGTCAGCTTTAGTTTGCTGTATGGAAAATTAAAAGGAATCGACATTCGCCAGCATGGAAGCGGCAATGCTGGAGCGACGAATACGTTGCGTGTGCTTGGAAAAGGCCCAGCTATTCTGGTACTGCTGCTGGACGTACTTAAAGGGGTTATTGCGGTGCTGATAGGGCACTGGTTGGGTGGAGAATCATCCTGGTTACCGGGTTTGTGTGGCATTGCTGCGATTGCAGGCCATAACTGGCCGGTATATTTTCACTTTCGCGGAGGCAAAGGGATTGCGACTGCGATTGGTGTATTGGCATCGCTTGCCTTTCTACCGGCATTATATGCCGGAATCATTGCGATACTTGCCATCGTAATGACGCGTTATGTATCTCTGGGATCTCTAATTTTTGTTATTTTGACCCCTTGGATATTACTCGTACTTGGTTTTGCTTGGCCGTTATTTTGGACGGCTCTAATCATTTGTCTGTTCGCTGTGTGGAGACACCGCACTAACATAGTCAAGTTGGTACGAGGAAATGAGAATAAGCTTGGCTCCAAAGGAGGAGATCGTCTTGTCTGAGAAAATAGCTGTGCTGGTCGCAGGGAGTTGGGGAACAGCCCTTGCTTCCGTACTTGCGACCAATAACAACGATGTCTCTGTCTGGACGAGAAGCGAACAACAAGCTGCTGAGATCAATGAGAAGCATACGAATGAGCATTATTTACCGGGTTCTATTTTATCTGATCGCATTTCAGCTACAACGGATATGCAGACTGCGGTATCTGGAGCTAAAGCGGTGATCATTGTATCTCCTTCGTCTGCTGCTCGGCAGGTTGCACGCAGTTTGAAGGCTCATTTTACCAAAGATATGTTGGTAGTACATGCCATTAAAGGCTTTGAAACAGAGACACTCAAGCGTATGTCCACGGTGATTTCGGAGGAACTAGAAATCGCGGAGGATGATATTGCTGTGCTGTCAGGTCCGAGCCATGCGGAGGAAGTAGTAAAGAAATGCCCGACAACGGTTGTTGTAGCTTCTTCCAATGAGAAGGCTGCACAGGCTGCTCAGGGGCTTTTCATGAATTCCTATTTCCGCGTCTATACAAACCGTGATTTGCTCGGTGTAGAACTGTCCGGTGCGCTTAAAAACATTATCGCTCTAGGCGCGGGAATGTCCGATGGACTTGGCTTCGGTGATAATGCCAAAGCGGCTTTATTGACCCGCGGCTTGGCTGAGATTACCCGTGCTGGAGTTGAGATGGGTGCTAATCCGCTAACCTTTGCCGGACTTGCTGGTATAGGCGATTTAGTTGTCACTGCAACAAGCCGTCACAGCCGTAACTGGCGTGCAGGATCACTATTGGGACAGGGCCAGCAGCTTGACGCCGTACTGGAATCTATGGGTATGGTCGTAGAGGGGATTCGTACGACAAAAGCAGCATACGCTATCTCGCAAAAATTGGGTGTTCAAATGCCTATTACAGAAGTGCTGTATGGAGTGCTTTTTGAAGGGCGCGATGTTCGCAAGGCCGTTGAGGCATTAATGGGTCGCGATCCAAAAACTGAGATGGAAGTCATGCCACTTCAAACGTGGGAGCAATGGCATTCCTAAGGGTACAATGGATCTTTTAAAGTAAAAGGTTGTCTCATGAGTAGATTTTTCTACGATGAGACAGCCTTTTTAGTTAGGCGTGAGGCATGTCTTTTGCATGCTCAATCACCTTTTGTCTCACCCCCTCATAGACTGAGTTGAGCAATGGCGGAGGAGGGGAGATTGTGAGTAAAAACTTTCCGAAAGATGCATTGAAGGCCATTAACAAAAAAGGCGGCAAAAACATATCTGAAAATGCAGTAAAAAAGCTGGCAAGCACAGTAAAGCCGGACACGCTTCAAAGTGAGGCGCAGTTGCGTCAGCTTATCAAACAGGTGTCTGCGATGGCTAACATTCCAGTATCGGAAGATACCGTCAGAGATATTGTCGGAGCCGTCAAAAAAAGCGGAATGAGTCCTTCCAACATGGAAGCGTTAATGAAAATGATGATGAAAAAATAATACGCTGGCCGCATGAGGATTGGTTTTGTTTACCGTGAACCGAAAAGGTTCGCGGTTTTTTTTATATTTTGAGGCAGTGAAGTGACTGTTCAGTACACAAAATGTCGAACTGCCATGTCGAACATGTTATAATGATGCCCATCAGGAAACGGGAGAAAAGACGGCAAAGGGGGGAACGATGTTGAAGGAGGCAATATCATCAGTGTTAGTGAATAGGCTGCCGCATAATTTGGCCGTTGCGCTGGATACCTTGACAGAGAACTGGTCAGCAGTATCGGTTCCGTGGATGCTGGGGGGTAGCTGTGCTTTACTTGTGCAAGAAGTTGAACTGGACCGCCTACCTCGGGACATTGATATTTATGCAGATATTCATGCTGCAAAACAGTTACATGCGCACTCGCCGGATGTGAGTATAGACCAACAGCAGGTTGACCGTAGCGGATCTTATGTTTCTTTGCTAAGCCACTATGAGCTGGAGGGATTTCCAGTCGAATTGGTGGGAGGGTTTGAGATTTTATGTAATGGGGCTTTATATCGCTTAGAGGTTGAGCGTCTACTCTGGTCAGCGGGGATACAGCTTGATCTGGAAAATACCTCACTGCGTCTGATGCCTCTCAGTCATGAGCTGCTATTCAATCTGTTGCGAAATCGTCCCGACCGCTATCAAGCGATTGCAGAGGTCATGAAGCGAGACCCGCAACGGCACATAGGAATACTCACACAGTTATTGATCAGTAACATTTGGAATAAGGAGCAGCTGTACAAGCTCGGAGAACTTCTGCCTTGGCCAGAACTACACTCCTTAATTCAGATGAGTAACAAAATATAAGTTGATTACATGTTAAGAGGAAAAGGAAATGGAGGACCGTTTATGAATGTGCAAATTACGTTCAAGCCGTCAGGCAGGCGTGTACAGGTCGGACAAGGCACGTCATTGCTTCAGGCTGCTCGTAAAGCAGGTGTGTATATTCCTACTCGTTGTGATGGAAAAGCAGCCTGTCTGATGTGTAAGGTGCAGATAGCACCGGAACAGTCTGAGCTCGCAGGTCGTCCTAATGGTGCAGAACAGCGTAAGCTAGGGTCTTTACTGGATGAAGGAATGCGTTTATCCTGTCAGGCTCGCGTTCAAGGGGATATGGAGGTAACTATACCTGAGGATCGACTCAAGGCGGCTATTAGACGGCAACTGGAACGTCAGGCGCTTGATGACGAGCTGTGGTAATGACTGTTATATCAGTAGAACAAAAAACAAAGGATATTTCTCGACGCTTAGAAACGGTCAAAGAAATATCCTTTTTTTATTTAAGTCTAGCAACCATGTCATGGAGGATGCTTGCTACGCATATATTAGATGAGTGGACCCAAACGTAAAATATTTTCCCTGCCATGATTACTATGACGTAATCTATTTTAAAAAATCTAAACATATTTTACGGAGGGGATACATATGATGGTATCAGTCCAAATGCATGTACGAGTTTACGCCGTTTCGCCGATTCCATCAGTCTCCTGAATCTCGGCGGCGGACGACTTCCGGGCATTTTAAAGGCTGTTCTGCCGCATCTGGGATCAAGCAGTTGGTTGAACACGAAGCGGATGCTCTTTAAGCATTTTTCCTTCGGAGACTTTTGAGGAGGGGATTTCATTGGAGAAAGTGGACATTTTTAAAGACATTGCCGAACGCACCGGAGGAGACATCTATCTTGGGGTCGTCGGCGCAGTCCGAACAGGAAAATCAACGTTTATCAAGCGGTTTATGGAAACGATCGTACTGCCCAACATTACGAGTGAGGCCGATCGTGCCCGCGCCGTAGACGAGTTGCCGCAAAGTGCGGCAGGGAAGACGATCATGACGACGGAACCTAAATTCGTACCGAATAATGCCGTCCAGATCAAAGTAACGGAAGGACTGGACGTGAATGTACGTCTGGTTGACTGTGTGGGATACGCCGTAGAAGGTGCAAAAGGCTATGAGGACGAAAATGGTCCAAGGATGATCTCTACACCATGGTTTGAAGAACCCATTCCTTTTCAGGAAGCGGCAGAAATTGGTACACGCAAGGTTATTCAGGAGCATTCAACACTCGGTGTGGTGGTTACCACAGACGGCACCATTGCTGAAATCCCGCGCAGCTCTTATGTAGAGTCGGAGGAACGCGTCATTGAAGAGTTGAAGGAAGTTGGCAAGCCATTTGTTCTGGTTATCAACTCCACGCATCCACGCAGTGATGAAACACTCCAACTGCGTAGTGAACTGGCTGCCAAGTACGATATTCCAGTCATGACACTCAGCGCAGCGACTATGACGGAAGATGATGTTACAGGTGTGCTTCGTGAAGTATTATATGAATTCCCAGTGCATGAGGTGAATGTGAATCTACCAAGCTGGGTTATGGTATTGAACGAAAATCACTGGCTGCGTAGCAACTATGAAAATTCCGTTCGTGATACAGTTAAAGATATTCGACGCCTGCGCGATGTAGATCGGGTGGTCGGCCAGTTTATGGAATATGAGTTCATCGACAGAGCCGGATTAAGCGGAATGAATATGGGGCAGGGCGTAGCTGAAATCGATTTGTATGCGCCTGATGAGCTGTATGACCAAATTCTGGTTGAAGTCGTCGGAGTAGAGATTCGCGGCAAGGATCATTTGCTGCAAATGATGCAGGATTTTGCCCACGCTAAACGGGAATATGACCGCTTTGCCGAGGCACTGGAAATGGTCAAGACTACGGGATATGGTATTGCTGCACCGTCATTGGCCGAGATGGCACTGGATGAACCGCAGTTGATTCGACAGGGCACAAGATTTGGAGTGAGGCTTAAAGCGACAGCTCCTTCCATTCACATGATCCGTGTCGATGTAGAATCGGAATTTGCTCCGATTATCGGAACAGAGAAGCAAAGTGAGGAACTTGTGCGTTACCTGATGCAGGATTTTGAGAATGATCCAATCAAAATTTGGGAGTCAGACATATTCGGACGTTCGCTGCATTCCATTGTGCGTGAAGGCATTCAGGGCAAGATTGCCATGATGCCAGACAATGCACGCTACAAACTTCAGGAAACGCTGGGTCGCATTATTAACGAAGGCTCTGGTGGTCTTATTGCTATCATTCTTTAAGGCTAAGTTATAACCAAATATGTGTAAAAGAAATACCGTAGAGAGCTGGCTGCTCTTTACGGTATTTTTGTTGTTGAATTGTTATTTTTTGTTATGTGATATCGTGAATTTTTCTATATTTAATAAAACCTATTTACATACTTGGTTTAACGCGATATATTAAGTATCAAATTTGAAACAAATTAGTGGATGGAACGAGGGGGAAACAAGTCATGTATATCCAAAAAGGGCTCCAAAAAAACAAGAAGCTAGGGCTCGGAGCCATCATGTTGCTGGTGCTGGTTATATTGGTCACAGCATGTGGTGCGCCAAAAACAGAGAGCGGCGCTCAAGGGACAGGCACTGCAGGAACGAGTACGGGTGACGGAAAAACAGATAGTTTAAATCTAAAGGGTAAACGGGTTGCTTTGATCATGGAGTTTAACACGGGTACGTTCTCACAGCAGTATGTTCAAGGTGTGGAGGATGAAGTTAAAAAATTTGGTGGTACGCTGACCAAGTTTGTTGCAAATAACGATAAGGCTAAAATGGCTTCTTTGCTAGATAGTGCAATTAACCAGCAGTTTGATGTCATTTTGACTGATCACGGTGACGCATTGCTGGAGCCAGGACTTAAAAAAGCAATTTCCCGCAATATCCCGGTTATCGTGTTCGATGCCGCGGTCAATGTTCCGGGTGCGGTAGTGCTCTCACAGGATGACCAAAGCATGGCGGAGCTGACGTTGGAGCAAATGAAAAAGGACATTGGTGGCAAAGGAAACATTGTGAAGGTATGGGTTGCAGGATTTGCACCAATGGAGCGCCGTCAGGTTGCTTATGATGCATTTTTGAAATCCAATCCAGATATTAAAGAGATTGCAGCTTTTGGTTCAGCTCAGAATCCTGCTTTGGATACGCAAGCCAAAATGGAAGCTGTGCTAAAGCAATACCCTAAAGGAAAAATCACAGCAGTGTGGGCGGCTTGGGATGAATTTGCCAAAGGTGCAGCTCGTGCGATACAACAAGCTGGGCGTACCGAAATTAAAGTTTACGGGATTGATATGAGTGATGAAGATTTACAAATGATCCAGGACCCGAAAAACCCATGGGTGGCTTCAGCAGCCGTAGATCCAACAGATATTGGACGCGTACAAGTGCGCTATGCATACCAGAAGTTGCATGGGGATAACCCTGAGGAAAAAGTTGTTCTGAAGGCAGTATATGTGCAACGCGAAGAATTGCCAGATAAGCAAATTTCCACATCCGAGTTGTCTCAATATGTGAAAGGATGGGGCAAGAGTGAGCAGGGCTACAAGGATTGGATGAAGGATTATGAAACGTCCAAATAAAATGGATGCATAAAGCAAATACAAAGGCGCGCTTCGGCGCGCTTTTATTATAAGCGGGAGTGAGGGGGCACCATGAGTTTACCAGTATATACATTGGAGATGAAGAACATCAGCAAACGGTTTGCTGGTGTAGATGCGCTGCGAGCCGTGGATTTTACGGTGCAGGGTGGCGAAATTCACGCTCTGCTAGGTGCCAACGGGGCAGGGAAAAGCACATTAATGAAAATCTTGTCCGGTGCGTATCGTTTCGATCAAGGAGCGATCGTTGTCGATGGCAAGGAACTAATTATTCGTTCACCGTGGGAAGCCAAAAGAGCTGGAATTCACTGTGTGTATCAAGAAGTCGATTCGGCGCTTGTGCCCCAATTAACCGTCGCTGAAAACATTGTAATGGACGATTTGTCTGCACCTGATGGTCGATGGTGGGCTGCACCAGCGACCATGCGCAGGCGAGCGCGTGAGGCATTAGCACGCTTGGAGGTTGATATAGATGTACGGCGATACGTGTCTGAATTGACGCTGGCAGAGAAGCAGCTTGTACTCATCGCGCGGATTTTGACACAACAGGCGAAAACAATCATTTTTGACGAGCCAACGGCACCGCTGAGCGAGGAAGAAACGAGCCGTTTGTTCCGCACCATTCATACCCTCAAGGATGAGGGAGTAGCATGTATTCTCATCACACACCGATTGCCGGAGGTCATCGAGCACAGTGATCGTATTACGGTGATGCGTGATGGAGAGCGCGTATTTACGGGGTCTGCCTCTGATTTAAGTGTAGGTGACATTGTTACGTATATGCTTGGGAAAACATTTGAGGAGGAATTTCCGAAAACAGAGACACCTATTGGTGAAACGGTACTCGAAGCAAAAGGGTTCCGCAAAGGTTTGCGGGTTCGCGGTGTTGATTTACAGGTCAGACGCGGTGAAATCCTGTCTATTGTGGGTTTGGTCGGTGCCGGCAAGACGGAGCTGTCACGACTTCTTACAGGAGCGGACAAGCCGGATGAGGGGGAACTGACCTTCAAGGGGCGCTTCATTCGTTTGCGAGAGCCTGCGGACGCAGTAGCTCAAGGGATTGTGTCCATACCCGAGGAGCGGCGTAAGCAGGGGGTGCTGATTGAGGAGAGTGTGGAACGAAACCTCAGTCTTCCGCTCTTGGGCAAGCTGAGTGTCCTTGGTTTCATCCGTCGACATAAAGAACGTAATAACGGTCATGAGGTTGTCGCCTCTCTTGGTATTAAGACGCCTTCCCTGCGCCAGCATGTTAAGTATTTGAGTGGCGGGAATCAACAAAAGGTTGCAATAGGTAAATGGCTTCATTCCGGGGCGGATGTATTTGTTTTTGACGAACCAACCAAGGGTGTGGATATAGGGGCAAAAAGCGATATCTTCCGTATCATCGGACAATTGGCTGCACAAGGAAAAGCAATCATTTATCTTACCTGTGAATTTGCGGAAGGAATTGGCATTGGTGATCGGATAGCAGTCATGTATGACGGCAAAATAATAAGGGAATTTGCGCGAGGCGAAGTCGAACAGGAACAGCTTCTGTTGTACGCCAGCGGCGGTGAAGAGGTGCATTCATGAAGGAAAAATGGTTAAATGTCTCGTTTCGTTACGGTGCTGTAGTAGTCATTATAGGTGTGTTAGCGTTTTTCTCAGCCACTTTACCTTATTTTTGGACGTATGATAATTTAATGGATATTCTTGGCTCCATAGCGATTGTTACTTTCGTGGCCATTGGTGTGACGTTATCACTGATCGTAGACGGTTTTGACCTGTCGGTGGGTGCAACGGTATCTTTGACGACGGTCGTCTCGGCTTCATTGATGGTTTGGTATGAACAGCCTGTTGCAGTGGTTATTATTGCATCTCTGATTGTTGGAGCCTTGGTTGGGCTGTTGAATTCACTTTTGATTATTAAACTGCGGATCCCCGATCTGCTCGCAACTCTAGCCATTATGTATATTATAAGTGGGATTCACCAAACGTACGCCCAGGGCTATACCATCTACAATCATATGCAGTTTCCTGATGGCAGCAAGGCCCCAGGCGAGATATCTCCAGCATTTCTTTTTCTAGGACAAGGTAAATGGCTGGGCATCCCGATTTCGGTTATTTTACTGTTGCTAGCTGTGGCGGCAGTGCATGTTTTCTTGACCTACACGAAGCATGGTCGTCAAATGTATGTAACTGGCGGCAATGAGGAGGCGGCTCGTTTGTCAGGCATCCGTGTAAAAAAGGTCCGTACACTGGCTTATGTTGCTTCAGGCGTATTTGCGGCCATTGCTGGTATTTTGTATACCTCGCGCGTAGGCTCGGGTCAAATTGACGCTGGCTCTCCCTTGCTCATGGAGGCGGTAGCTGCAGTATTTGTCGGTTTTTCAGTGTTTGGTGCGGGTAAACCCAATGTCATTGGTACATTTATGGGTGCGGTGTTAATCGGCGTACTGGTTAATGGACTGACCATGATGAATGTGCAATATTTTGCCCATGACATTGTTAAAGGAGTAGTGCTGGTGCTTGCGCTGGCTGTTACTTTTTACGTGCTGAACCGTCGTCGTACTTGAAATTGTCTGTAGACTGTATTACTATAAACCTTGTTCCACGCAAGAAGGGTGCCATAAAACGCCAGTTTCGGCCTATATGGCGGTGGTTAGGTATATTATATGTATATTTAACGACGAAACGGAAACAGATGATAACATTATGGAAGGCAGTATGCCGCCCGGGTTATTTTATACAGGCGACTTCATTATTGGTGGATCACACCGATAACCTTAATGCTGGACTACACTTGGATTGGGAGGTGAATATGTTGAATAAAACGGATTTGATCAATCAGGTTTCTGAAAGCACTGAATTGTCCAAAAAGGACGTAACGAAAGCAATCGATGCAGTATTTGAAGCGATCGCTGGAGCACTGCAAAACGGAGACAAGGTACAACTGGTAGGTTTCGGGAACTTTGAGGTTCGTGAACGTTCTGCACGTAAAGGACGTAACCCGCAAACAGGAGAAGAAATCGAAATCCCTGCGAGCAAAATTCCGGCATTCAAACCGGGTAAAGCGCTCAAAGACGGAATTAAATAAGATTTCTTACATATTCCCAATGCGCTGAAAGGACCGTGAATTTGATTCACGGCCTTTTCTTTTTGTCCTATTTACTTTTTGGTAGAGAAGCCGTGGACTGAAGAAGAGGAAGTTGTCCTGCCGTTTTGCGAGGCATAGGCGATCAATACTAGCGGTTCACCTGTCAGCTCGGCAAATTCGTGTTCCATTCGTTGAAGCTGTTCGATCTGAGCAGGACTGAGATTAGCGGGACGATAGTTTTCCATCAGATCAGTTCCTTTCGTTAGTAGATGAGACTGCGTACATAGTATGGCACAGGACGCACTAATTGTTGCAGGCAGCGAGGGAAGCATGTAGTTGACAAAATAAGCTTAAATCTCCATCATAAAAAGTATAGCTCGGCTTTCAGGGAGGAAAAGGACATGGAAGATAATGTAACGGGTAGCAGTGAGTATGTCGTAATTAAAGCAAAAAGCAACGGATGTCAGGTTTTTGGTCTGACCAGAGGTCAGGATACCCGCCTGCATCACTCGGAAAAATTGGACAAGGGTGAGGTACTGATCGTCCAATTTACGGATCATACCTCTGCCATCAAAATTCGCGGCAAGGCCGTTGTAATGACTAAGCACGGGGTTGTAGATACGGAGGAGTAAAATGCAGGCATAGCCTGCTTTTTTTTGTTGTACAATGAGAGTGAGGACCTTTACCGTAGCAAACCCACATTCAGGGGTAGGGGTCAGGGGAGGCTCTGATGAAACCTTGGATTGTAGTCGGCGGTTCTATTCTCATCACCACTGCAGCGGCAATATTGCTGCCGTCTTTACAGATGCTGGACTCGGGAACTGCAGCAGTGCGTGAAACACAGGCGACAATCTCGCCCCAGCAACGAGTACTGCTGACGGATGACAATCTGGTAGATACACTGAATGGGCTTCCTTTGACCACACCGATTGCCAGCGTAAGCTGGGAACATTCAGTTCTCTCCCTGGATGTAAAGCTGTCCAAGGAAGAAACCACACCACTGGAGATCTATCAAAACATGGCGGAGCTTGCCGCCTTTAGCTTTTACGGAACGACGAATGTACGGCAATTGCTATTGCGGGTGGTGACGCAGGACGAATGGTCAGGAGAACGCCATTTGTTGCTGGCCTCCGATATACGCCGGAACGAGTGGACGAACGAGGCATTGGAGCAACTTAGAAATCGGGAAGGCGCTGAGCTGCCGGAAGATTTGAAATCTCGTTTCCGTATTACAGTAACGCCGATGTGGCAAAACAGGTTTAGCGGTGTATATACAAACTAGATGTTTCTACCGCTGGACCTACAGTACTTTAGTCGCGAATCATTTTAAATTGTGATATAATATAAGGCATTGCAATTATTTGAGTATACCAGAAAGTCATGGCTCGGAGGCTTAGGATGAAACCGTATCGCGTACCTCAATTAGCAAGGAAATATGTGGAATACGACATGATTCAACAACATACGGAAATGCCGGCTTTTCCTGACAGCCGTACCCGTTTGCTGTTTGAGTTTTTGAACCGGAATGTACAAGGGCTGCATGCCAGTGAGGATGAACTGTACGCTTTAGTTACCTCACTTGTGCAGATGGGGCTGGATACGCATGATATGATTGATACTTTGTCCGGTATACGAAGCCCGGAAGAGATGCGCTCCAGACAGCTGAAAGTGTTAGCCGGTGACTACTTCAGCAGCCGTTTTTATCAGCTACTTGCACTGGCAGGTCGAATTGAGGCCATCTCAAAGCTGAGTGATGCTGTATGTGAAGTGAACGCAGGGAAAATGAGCTTGTACTGGGAAATGAAACATTTTCGTTTGGATGGCGCTCAGTATTTATCTCAAATGGTTTATTTCAAACAGGAGCTTTTTTTATCATTTACGCCGCTTATTGCAGAACAGGATCAGGCAATTTGGAAGCAGCTTCTCAATAAGTTCGCTCTCTGTGATACGTTGGTGGAGGAATGGGAGAAGCGGGCAGAACCGGACAAGTCCCGTTTCGGATATATGTTTTGGCATATTTATGGTAGCGGAGACCAGCATGAGAAGATGCTGCTGTCAGAGGGCGGTACTGAGACAGAAGTTTGGCGTAAGCTTCTTCTGAAATACAAAGCCGAGAATGCGATACTGGACAAGCTTCGCACGGCTGTTACACACATCCGGCAGATCCTGTCAGATGAACAAAATACGGGGATTGAGGAATTTGAATGCATGCTTGAGCCTTTCCTAAAGCTGCTACATAGTTCGCACCCGGTCGTGAGGGAAGGTTAGGTGAACGTCATGGGATCAAGCGACACCAAGCCGAAAGAGCAATTCGTTCATGGCGTGTTTGAAAGTATAGCCGGTAAATACGATTTGATGAACGATATACTGAGCTTTCGTAGACATAAGGCTTGGCGGAAATTTACAATGAAAAAAATGGATATGCATCGTGGCGATACGGCAATCGATCTTTGCTGTGGGACATGTGACTGGACGCTTGCGATGGCGCGTGCAAGTGAAAGTGGTCACATCATAGGACTGGATTTTAGCCAGAACATGCTAAATGTTGGCGAGCGTAAGATTACATCTGAATCCCGTGAAAAGCAAATTAAGCTGGTTCAAGGCAACGCGATGGATCTGCCTTTTGAAGACAATTCATTTGATTATGCGACGATTGGTTTCGGTCTACGCAATGTGCCTGATCTGCGCCGTGTGTTGCAGGAAATGCAACGAGTCGTCAAACCTGGCGGGCAGGTCGTATGTCTGGAGTTGTCCAAGCCTACTTGGCAGCCGTTCAAGGGAATTTACTACGCATATTTTCAACACATCTTGCCCATGCTCGGCAAATTGTTCGCCAAACGTTATGAGCAGTACAAATGGCTCCCTGATTCGTTGGCGCTTTTTCCAGGAAGGGATGAGCTGGCTGACATCTTTCGTGAAGTCGGATTGAAGGATGTTCAGGCTCATTCTCTCACCGGAGGCATTGCGGCATTGCATATTGGAATCAAGGAGAGTCAGCATGTTTAAGAAAATTGCTATTTTTTTGGAAATGATTAAAATTGAACATACCTTATTTGCGCTCCCATTTGCATTTATGGGGGCTGTATTGGGGTCAGTTGTCGTGACAGGCAACCTTCCCTCCTGGCCGCAGATTGGTTGGATTCTGCTGGCTATGGTTGGCGCGCGTAGCGCGGCCTTCGGCTTTAATCGTATGATTGACCGCGTGATTGACGGGAAAAATCCGCGTACAGCAGGACGCGCTATCCCGGCAGGGCTGCTCAAATCGAGCGAAGTGGTGATTTTCATTATCGTTAGCTTGTTGTTGTTATTCTGGGCATCATTCAAGTTAAGCCCGCTGGCGTTCAAGTTGTTCCCGCTGGCCTTTTTTATGCTTGTTTTTTACTCTTACACGAAGCGTTTCACTTGGCTGTGCCATATTGTACTTGGTTTGACCATTGGTTTGGCACCACTAGGTGCGTGGGTTGCAGTGACGGGACAAATGGATTTGAATGCTATCGTACTTTATCTCACGATTGCGTTTTGGACCGCAGGATTTGATGTGATTTATGCTTGTCAGGATGTTGACTTTGATCAGAGTGAGGGGGTTTATTCTATTCCTGCTCGTTTTGGTGTAGCAGGTGCTCTGAACATCGCCCGGGTGTTCCATGTTATTACGGCGATCGGATTTATTGTGCTGTTCTTTATTGCAGATTTAAGCTGGTGGTATCTGGCTGGCATGATTATTTCATACATTATTTTGTTTTATGAGCACTATATCGTATCTCCAAAGGATCTAAGTCGTTTGCAGACAGCATTCTTTACAATGAACGGTGTACTTAGTATTGTCGTATTTGCTTTTACACTGATTGATTTGGTGGTGCGTTTATACTAATGAATAATCAGGTGAGCGACCATCAAGGCAAACGAATCGTTATTGGTATTACAGGTGCGAGCGGAAGCATTTATGGTGTACGACTGGTAGAGACACTACTGGATTTGCAATACACAGTTCACCTGATCGTTTCCAATGCTGGCTGGCGGGTATTGAAAGAGGAACTGGGGTGGAATGTGACCGACCGGGAAGGGGCTTTGAATGAACAATTCGGAGACCGTCCCGGTTCTCTTGTATACCATCCGTTTACAGATATTGGAGCTTCGATTGCGAGTGGCTCTTATCTAGTAGATGCCATGATTATCATGCCGTGCTCGATGGGGACGTTATCTGCAGTAGCCCACGGTTCGTCTGATAATCTCATGGCACGTGCAGCAGATGTGATGATGAAGGAAGGCCGTCCGCTGATCCTTGTACCTCGTGAGACACCGCTGCACGCCATCCATCTGGAGAATATGCTTAAGCTTGCGAGACTCGGCGTCAAAATGATTCCGGCTATGCCAGCTTTTTATTTTCATCCGAAGACGCTGGATGATATTGTACTGTTCCTCGTAGGCAAAGTATTAGATAGCTTGCGTATAGAACATCAACTGTTTACGAGATGGGGGGATTCCGATGCCGACACCGGACACCAAGACAATCACAATCGGAAAAATTAAATATACAAACGCTTGGCCTATTTTTCATTACTTTAATCCCTCAGAGCTTCTTCATTCGGTGGAGATGGTTTCCAGAGTTCCGGCTGAATTGAATCGAGGCATGCTAAATGGGAGCTTGGATATGAGTGCGATGTCCTCCTTTGCATATGCATCAGGTGCTGAGGAAATGGTGTTGTTACCAGAGTTATCCGTCAGTGCAGACGGTCCGGTCCAATCCATTTTACTATTTTCACGCAAGCCGCTAAATGAAATCATTAACGGAACCATTGCTCTGACGAATACCTCGGCCACATCGGTGAATTTGTTGAAAATTTTGATGCAAAAGGCATGGGAAGGCCAGCCTACTTACTTTGACTGTGAACCGGATCTGGATTTGATGCTGGAACGGGCAGATGCAGGGCTGTTGATTGGAGATCACGCAATCAAGGCATCCTGGCGGAGTGAGGGCCTGTATGTAACCGACCTTGGGGAAGCGTGGAAACGCTGGACGGGCTACAGTATGACTTTTGCTGTATGGGCAGTACGACGTGTTGTAGCTGCTCAGAATCCCGCTGCGGTGGCTGAAATTGCAAGTGCGTTCCGTGTAAGCAAGCAGCGTAGTCTGTCTGACCTGACATCTGTTATTGCTGAAGCTTGCAAGGAAATTGGAGGTTCGGAAGATTATTGGGAGCGCTACTTTACGAATCTGTGTTATGATTTTGGAGAGAAGCAACAGCAAGGTTTAGAGCTTTATTTTCAATATGCCTATGAACTGGGGCTGCTTGACCGACGAGTGAAGCCGCTTCTCTGGAGTGACAATACGCTGACACGGGTGAAAGAATGAAACGATTGGATTTGTTCGGTTTATTAAAAAAGGATATGAACTTCATAGAAGAAGAGCTGTACCGCAGCATTGACAGTAGGGAGCCGTTAATTAATGATACGTCGCTTCATCTGCTTAAAGCAGGCGGCAAGCGTTTGCGTCCCGTATTTGTATTGCTGGGAGGCAAGTTTGGAGAATATGATCTGGACAAGCTCAAGCGCATTGCGGTACCTCTGGAACTGATTCATTCTGCCTCTCTCGTTCACGACGATGTGATTGACGATGCGGAGATGAGACGCGGCCAACCCACCGTGAAGTCCAAATGGGACAATCGGGTGGCTATGTACACCGGAGACTACATATATGCACGCGCACTATCTATTGCTGCTGGATTGCCGAATCCCGATATTCACCGGGTGCTGTCTAAGGCTTTAGTACAGATGTCGATTGGTGAAATGGAACAAATACGTGATTTTTTTAATGTGGATCAGAGTGTGCGCAATTATTTACTTCGTATACGGCGCAAAACAGCATTGTTGATTGCGGTTAGTTGCCAGTTGGGAGCTATGGCTGCAGGAGCACAGGAAAGAGTCAATTCTCTACTGTATAGCTACGGTTATAACGTAGGTATGGCTTTTCAAATTCAGGATGACTTGCTTGATCTGTGTGGAACAGAAAAGAAGATTGGCAAGCCACCAGGCAGCGACATGAGGCAGGGCAATATTACGCTTCCGGTCATTTATGCGCTTGAACAACCCGAACTGCGGGAGGATCTGTTGGCTGAAATCCGGCGAATCCAGGATGGGGACGGGCAAGGAGACGCACGCAAAGCGGTGGATATGATCAAAAAAAGTGAAGGAATCACTAAAGCTGAAATTCTCGCCGACCGATATATTAATAAAGCGCTGAACGCGCTGGACTTACTACCAGATGTCAAAACAAAAAAGACGCTGCGCGATATTGCTCATTTTGTAACACGCCGCTCCTACTAAAGTTGTATTTTAGGTTTGCTGTGACAAAATACTTTAACCGTTTCCAATCTTTCTGTTACAATACAGATTAGTACTGTATAAATACATTAGATTGGATTGGGAGTGAGCCGATGGATCGTACGTTTTTGATGGTTAAACCGGATGGTGTACAACGCGGACTGATTGGACGTATTGTCAGTCGTTTGGAAGACAAGGGCTTCAAAATGGCGGCTGGCAAGCTTGTGCAGGTATCTAGAGAACAGGCAGAACGGCATTATGCAGAGCATGTGGGCAAGCCTTTTTTTGAAGAGCTTGTAGGTTTTATCACATCAGGTCCTGTATTTGCCATGGTTTGGGAAGGAGATAACATTGTTACGCTTTCCCGTATGCTGATTGGTAAAACACAAGTAACCGAAGCTCTACCAGGCACTATTCGTGGAGACTTTGCCGCGCATACACCGTTTAACCTCATTCATGGTTCAGATTCACCGGAGAGTGCAGAGCGCGAAATCGCAAATTTTTTCACACCGGAAGAATCGGTTCGTTATGAAAAAACTGTAGCGACCTGGGTGTAAGTTTAATTACGTATGAAGAAGGATGGTAGCATGACGGATCTGGAACTGGGTCAGACGGACCCCGATTACACAGCGTTTATCCGCAAAATCAAGGACAGCACAGGTATTGATCTTGCACAATACAAAGAAGCACAGATGAAAAGGCGGTTAACGACGCTTCGCAACAAAAACGGGTTTCCCAGTTTTGTTTCTTTTTATGATGCCATGATGAAGGAAAAACCCCTATTCTATGAATTCCTGGATCGTATGACGATCAATGTCTCTGAGTTTTGGCGAAATCCCAATCGGTGGGAAGTGCTGCGGGATATCATTTTGCCACAGCTGCTTGTAGGAAAACAAAAGCTTAAGCTGTGGAGTGCAGCCTGCTCGACTGGTGAAGAGCCCTATAGTTTGGCTATGATTCTCGACGGTAAAGGGATTTTAGGAAATTGCTCTATTACAGCTTCTGACATTGATGATGGTGCATTGGCTAAAGCCAAGGAAGGTAAATATTTGGAGCGCTCGCTCAAGGATGTACCTGAGCAGGTAGCTAGCAAATATTTTAAACCAGACGGTGCCATGTATCGGATTGATGACCGTTTAAAACAGGCTGTGAAGTTTCAAAAGCAAAACTTGCTGCTGGATCGATTTGAGGAGGGGTATGATCTCATTATCTGTCGAAATGTTATGATTTATTTCACAGAAGAGGCCAAACATACGTTGTATCAAAAGTTTGCTGCCAGTCTTCGCCCCGGCGGTGTTTTATTTGTCGGCAGTACCGAGCAAATCTTTTCTCCTAACCAATACGGGCTGGAATCGAATGAAACCTTTTTTTATCGCAAAAAAGCGTAAGCCTGCTCATATCATCCATCGTTCGTAAGAACTTATTTTTATTCTTTAGTAGCGGATGAGCTGGCTTATCAACAGCGCACGTCCTTTAGCCCTTCTGGCTGAGGGACGTGTTTTTGTTTATGGGCAACACACGTGGCTTTTCTTGTCAAAGAAAGGTGCGTATACTATAATGAAGCAAAGTTAAAGATTTTAGCGATGCACAGTTTAACAGTTTAAAGGGGGAACGCGTCATGAGTTTACGTTATTTAACCGCGGGGGAAACGCATGGTCCCCAGCTAACTGCCATTGTAGAGGGTATGCCAAGTAATCTAAAATTGGATTTTGAAGAATTGAATTTTCAGTTGCACCGTCGTCAGAAAGGATATGGACGGGGACGGCGTATGCAGATTGAAAAAGATACGGCGAAGATTGCTGGTGGCGTACGTCACGGTTATACCACAGGTGCACCGATTGCGCTAGTTGTGGAAAATAACGATTGGAAGCACTGGCAGAATATTATGAATATTGAGCCTATTGAAGGCAGTGATGAAGAAAAGCGTCGGGTTCATCGACCGCGTCCGGGCCATGCGGATTTGAATGGCGGAATGAAATACAACCTGAAGGATCTTCGCAACGTGTTGGAACGCTCTAGTGCACGGGAAACAGCAATTCGTGTGGCATGTGGCGGGTTGGCTCGTCAATTGCTGGCTGAGTTCGGAATCAAGGTGGCAGGTCAGGTCATCCGAATTGGTGAAATCGAAGCTCCTTATCGCGACTTGCCGATTGATGAACTGATTGCTGTAACAGAAGCTTCTTCGGTGAGAGTGACCGATCCGGAAACGGAGGAAAAAATGGAAGCCTATATTGATCTGATCAAGCAAGAAGGCGACTCCGTCGGCGGGGTAGTGGAATGTATCGTGGAAGGTGTCCCGATTGGTCTGGGCAGTCACGTACAGTATGATCGGAAGTTGGACGCACGTATCGCACAAGGAGTCATGTCGATAAATGCGTTTAAAGGTGTGGAAATCGGCATCGGGTTTGAAGCAGGAGAATTACGCGGCTCACAGGTGCATGACGAGATTTTATATGATGAGGAACGTGGGTATCACCGGCGTACGAATCGTTTGGGTGGTTTTGAAGGTGGCATGACCAATGGAATGCCCGTGGTGGTTCGTGGCGTAATGAAGCCGATTCCCACACTCTATAAGCCGCTGCAAAGCGTTGACATTGATACGAAGGAAGCGTTCACTGCGCAGGTTGAGCGTTCGGATGCATGTGCGGTACCCGCGGCAAGCGTAGTCATGGAGCATGTGGTTGCTTGGGAGATAGCCAAAGCTTTACTAGAGAAATTCGGCGGGGATTCGATTGAGGAAATCCGTGCGAATATTGCATCCTATGAACAACAACTGGAGCAGTACTAAGATGAGTACGCTGACGGTACAGCTTGGCGAGCGTTCATATCCTATTCATATCGGACGTGGGTTGTTGCATCAAGCCGGAGAGACGTTGAAGGAACGAGGAATTGTACAAAAAAGCCCATTGTTGATTGTTTCTGACGACAATGTAGCAGGATTCTATCTGGCAGCATTGGAGAGCAATCTTCAAGAGTCGGGATACAAAACGGTATCATTTGTCGTTAAGCCAGGTGAAACATCCAAGTCGCTTGCTGTATTTGAGCAGGTTATAACAGCAGCCATTGAGGGTGGCCTGGATCGTAATTCAGCAGTTATTGCTCTTGGTGGTGGTGTGGTGGGTGATTTGGCTGGATTTGTGGCTGCTTCTTATATGAGAGGTATCAAATTCGTACAGATTCCCACTACAATCCTTGCCCATGACAGCAGCGTGGGCGGTAAGGTCGGTATTAATCATCCTTTGGCGAAAAATATGATAGGAGCCTTTCACCAGCCGGAACTCGTACTGTATGACGTAGATACGTTGGCAACATTACCTCCTCGCGAGGTATCTGCGGGACTAGCTGAAATGATCAAGCATGGCTTGATCTGGGATGCCAGTTTCGCCCAGTGGTGCCGTGAGCATGCGACGGATTTGCTCGCACTGGATGCGACGACACTGGAGTACGGGCTGGAGAAGGGATGTTCCATTAAAGCCGAAGTCGTGTCGCGCGATGAACGAGAAAACGATTTGCGCGCTATTCTAAACTTGGGCCATACGATTGGTCATGCGATTGAAGCTATTGCGGGATATGGTGAGTTTTTACACGGGGAAGCCATTTCTATTGGTATGGTCGGCTCCGCACTTCTGGGTGTGAAGCTGGGGGCAGATCCATCTTTGGTAAATGAAACGAAGGAGATGCTGTCTTCGCTGCGCTTACCCACTTCTCTTCCGTCACATCTCGATACAGATCGATTGCTTGAAGCAATGATGCATGACAAAAAGTTCAAAGAAGGCAGCATTACTTTCGTTGTCCCACGCAGTATTGGGCGTGTGGAGGTTGTGAAGGATATTTCCGTCTCTTACATCCGGGAAGTCATTGAACAGTTAAAAGAGGAGGCGTAACGATGTACAATCGTGGAATTCGTGGCGCGACGACCGTGGCGAATAATGAAGCAAACAAAATTTTGGAAGCAACAAGCCAACTGCTGGAGGAAATTGTATCCTACAATGAAATTCAGCCAGAGGATATTAGCAATGTATGGATAACGGTGACCCATGACCTGGATGCTGCCTTTCCAGCCATGGCCATCCGTCAGCTTGACGGCTGGGATATGGTGCCGCTCATGTGTGCACTAGAAATTCCTGTGGCTGGTAGCTTGCCCAAGTGCATCCGTTTGATGGTACAGGTGAATACCGATAAATCTCAGCGTGAAATGAAACATGTATATTTGAACGGAGCACAGACGTTAAGACCGGATTTGGCTTCCCAAGGGAAATAATCGTCTATTTTTTAAGTTGATGGTTGCCAAAGTAACATCCCATGAGATATAGTGTGTGTAGCAGAGTAGAGTAGAGTAGAGTAGAGTTAGCCAGAGCCAGAGTTGAGATGAGAAGAGTGTAGCCTTAGCCAATTCCATATGAGATTACAGAGACCGGCGGTAGCAGGTAAGCTTTTGTCCATGAAGAGACCTTCTTCTAAAGTAAGGCTTATTTGAGGTAACCTGCGTGGTTATGCAAAAGGCATAAGTGTATGCTTTTCTATTTGCTGTAATCATTTTACATATGGAGCATTCTTATAATTTCAATAACTGACAGCCTCTACCTTACGGGTAGAGGTTTTTTTATTCTCTCCATTGAGTTCTGCGCCAATTTGGAAAGGAAGTGATCTCATGTTAACGCCGCATGTGGAGCAAGTGATAGCAATGGCGAATGAATTTAATCTGATTCCTGTGTACAAAAAAGTGCTGGCTGATATGGAGACGCCGATTCGGATTTTCCGTCGGTATGCTGAGCGGGACCGTGCCTTTCTGCTGGAGAGCGTAGAGGGTGGGGAGCAATGGGCGCGACACTCCTTCATCGGAACAGACCCGTTTCTAATGGTTTCGGGAAAAAAAGGTCGGTTGATTTTGGAGCAACATGGAAAACGTCAAATATTAAGCGATAAGCCACTGGAAGCGCTCAAAGCATTGCTTCGTAAATACCGTAGCCCGAAACTAAAAGACATGCCTCCATTTACAGGCGGGGCTATAGGGTTTTTTGGATATGACCTGCTTCAATACTATGAAAAGCTGCCAGATCACTCGGTAGATGATTTGAATATGGATGATATTCGTTTTATGTTCTGTGACCAAGTTATTGTTTTTGATCATGTGAAACAGCAAATTTTGCTGGTTGGTAATGTTCATATAGGTGAAGGGTTCCGCGATGAAGATATTCGTGCTGCTTATGCAGATGTGGAACGCAAGTTAGAGGAAACAGCGCAGTATCTGCGCAAGCAGTCCCCACCAGAGCGGTTAGGATCAGCTTCCATTCCTGATGATGTGGAGCTGGGTGAGATTCAATCCAATGTGACGAAGGAACAGTTTATATCAAACGTAGAGCAGGCAAAGGAGTATATCCGCTCCGGTGATATTTTTCAGGTTGTATTGTCCCAGCGTTTTCACATCGATACAGAGGCCTCTCCACTACAGGTATACCGCGTACTGCGCACGATGAACCCGTCGCCATATATGTATTATTTGAAAATGGATGACGAGATCATCGTAGGCACTTCGCCGGAGGCACTCGTCAAGGTGGAAAACGGCCGCGTAGAGACCCGACCGATTGCAGGAACGAGACCACGTGGCGTAACGGAAACCGAAGATGCGGCGCTTGCTGAAGAACTGTTGAAGGATGAAAAAGAACGTGCAGAGCATCTGATGCTGGTCGATTTGGGAAGAAATGACCTGGGCCGTGTATCCCAGTTTGGCACTGTAAAATGCGATACATTTATGGAGATTGAGCGCTATTCCCACGTCATGCACATTGTATCCAATGTGTCGGGTGAGCTGCGTGAGGACAAAGATTTCTTTGATGCTTTCCTGTCCTGTCTGCCAGCAGGCACAGTCTCGGGGGCCCCAAAGCTACGGGCTATGGAGATTATTGCTGAGCTGGAGCGGGAAGCACGCGGCACCTATGCAGGAGCGATTGGATATTTGGGCTTCTCCGGCAATATGGATGCTTGCATAACGATTCGCACGATTGTGTTTAAAAAGAACCGAGCCTATGTCCAGGCAGGGGCTGGAATTGTATGGGATTCCGTACCGGAAAGCGAGTATCAGGAGACGGTGAACAAAGCTAAGGCATTGCTGAAAGCAATCCGCACGGCCGAAGCGATGTTCCCAGCAACGACACAGCCTTATAACAGCGTCATCAACCAAGATTATTTGTACACTCCGTAACACATAAAAATCTGATTCTGAGGAGGAAACGACAATGGAACGACATGACATGATGCAAGTAGGGTTAAGCCGGATCATTGAGGGACAGCATCTTTCGCGTACGGAGGCTCGTAGCGTGATGGAACAGATTATGAGTGGGAGTGCTACACAGGCGCAAATCGGTGGGCTGCTGACGGCTCTTCGTCTCAAGGGAGAGACGGTAGATGAAATCACCGGTTTTGCCGAAGCAATGCGCAATTACGCTAGTCCAGTACAAGCTGAAGAAGGCAACAGTCATCTGCTGGATACATGCGGCACCGGAGGTTCGGGTATTCACAAGTTTAATATTTCCACCATATCCGCTATTATCGCGGCTTCGGTTTCTGTACGGGTAGCCAAGCACGGCAACCGCTCAGCAAGTGGCCGTGCAGGTAGCGCTGATGTCCTGGAGGCATTGGGAGTTAACATTCATTTGACAAGTGATCAGGCTCGCTCGTGTCTGGACCGCATTGGCATCTGCTTTTTGTTCGCACAGCTGTATCATCCGTCCATGAAGCATGCCGCTGCACCGCGCCGTGAGCTAGGTGTGCGGACGGTATTCAATATGCTCGGTCCGTTGACGAATCCGGCTGGTGCGGATCGGCAGTTGCTGGGCATTTATGACGCTGGCAAAACGGAAGTGATTGCCGAGGTATTGAACCAGCTCGGTTCCAAACGAGCCATGGTTGTCAGCAGTTTGGATGGACTAGATGAAATTAGTATTTCGGCAGCGACACGAGTATCCGAGCTCAAGGACGGCAAGGTTCACACGTTCGAGCTACATCCGTCGGATCTAGGCTTGCAGACACATTCTCTCGACCAGGTGTTGGGCGGCGATGCCCAGCTTAACGCAGACATCATACGGCGAATTTTGAACGGAGAGTATGGTGCTTATCGGGATGTTGTGCTAGCGAATGCAGGAGCGTGTATTTATGTATCAGGCGCAGCAGCTACTTTGACAGACGGAGTAAAGCGAGCTGCCGAAGCCATTGACTCTGGACTGGCGCTTTCCAAGCTGGATCAATTAATACAGGCAACGGGGGAATATCAATATGTATCTTGATAAAATTGTAGTGACGAAGCGACAAGAAGTGGAGCAGCTTAAGCAGCATTTTGAGATTAATAAAGCTGAACGCATAATTGCAGATTTACCTGTAACGAGAGGATTTGAAAATGCGATCGCAACCGGACGCAACCGTCCACTTGGACTGATTGCTGAAGTGAAAAAGGCTTCCCCGTCCAAAGGATTGATTCGGCCCAATTTCCATCCGGTGGATATCGCGCGTGCATATGAGGGATCGGGAGCCGATTGCATTTCTGTACTGACGGATGTGACGTATTTTCAGGGGAGCCCTGAATATTTGCAGCAAATTCGCGATGAAGTGAAAATTCCACTGCTGCGAAAAGATTTTATCATTGATGAACGACAAATATATGAAGCCCGCCTGTTAGGAGCGGATGCAGTACTGTTGATTGCCGCGATATTGGAATCGAATGTATTAGGTTCATTCTTACAAATCGCCAAGGATCTTGGGCTGGACGCGCTGGTAGAGGTGCACGACAGTGAGGAACTTAAAGCAGTGCTGGATCTAGGTACAGCTACCTTAGTTGGTGTGAACAATCGCAATCTCCGGACATTTGAGACCCGTCTCCAGACGACAGAGGAGCTGATCTCGCTGATCCCTAAAGGGATTACATTTATCAGTGAAAGTGGCATTGCAGGACCGGACGATGTGAAGTATCTGCATTCGGTAGGTGCGCACGGCATTCTGGTAGGGGAGCATCTGATGCGTAAGGAAGATGTAGGACAGGCTGTAGCTGAATTGATGGACGGGGTTAATGCATGAATAATACGGGCTTAAAAATTTGTGGACTTCAAAGCGTTGAAGTGCTAAAATCTATGGTAAACTTACCGGTCGATTATATAGGTTTTGTGTTTGCCGACAGCAAGCGTCGAATTGATGGCACACATGCTGGGGAATTGCTTCGCGTATTGGATGAATGGGCTCCAGGCAGCAGACCACGCAGCGTGGGTGTTTTTGTGAACCCTGATGATGCACTGTTACATGATGTGATGGAGAAAGCACCATTGGATGTTATTCAGCTGCATGGACAGGAAAGCCCACAGCGCTGTCGAGAGCTTAAGGAACGTTTTGGCATACAGATATTCAAGGCTTGGTCTGTGGACAGCCAAGGGCAGACAGTGCAGGGGAAGACCGAACACCGAGCGGACGAATTAGAGGCTTATGTCGGAACAATTGATGCTTTACTGCTGGATACATACGATCCCCTGTATGGCGGCGGTTCTGGAAAAACGTTTGCGTGGGATCGAATTCCCGCCTATCAGGCTTGGACTCATCAACACGGAATCCCTCTATTTGTAGCTGGGGGGCTGACTGCCGATAACGCAGAAAAGCTGATTAGCGAGTATCATCCTGACGGGCTGGATGTTTCCAGCGGTGTAGAGACGAACGGAGTCAAGGACATTGCAAAAATCACAGCATTCGTAGAAAGGGTGAAGCAGGCATGACACAATTACCTGATAACAACGGACGTTTTGGAACATTTGGCGGACGTTTTGTACCGGAAACATTGATGAACGCACTGATTGAATTAGAGGAATCCTACCGAAAATACGCGGATGATCCTGAATTTAAAGCAGAGTTGAACGGGCTCCTGAAGGACTATTCGGGTCGGGAAACTCCGCTTTATCATGCGGAGCGTCTGAGCGAACATCTGGGCGGGGCTAAAATTTACTTGAAACGCGAAGATTTAAACCATACTGGCGCCCACAAAATTAATAATGCATTGGCTCAGGGATTGCTGGCAAAGCGTATGGGTAAACAGAAGGTCATTGCCGAAACAGGTGCAGGACAGCACGGTGTTGCGACAGCTACCGTAGCTGCATTGCTTGGATTGGAATGCAAGGTGTTTATGGGCGAAGAGGATACGGTTCGCCAGCAGTTGAACGTATTTCGGATGCAGCTTTTGGGTGCAGAAGTGATTCCGGTGACATCTGGTACGCGTACACTTAAGGATGCCGGGAATGAAGCTTTGCGTTATTGGGTGAGCCATGTCCATGATACGTTTTATATTTTAGGTTCGGCTGTCGGCCCACATCCGTATCCGATGATGGTGCGGGATTTCCAACGTGTGATAGGCGATGAAACACGCCGTCAAATCTTGGAAAAGGAAGGCAGACTTCCGGATGTTGTTGTGGCAGCGATCGGTGGCGGAAGTAATGCTATCGGTATGTTTTATCCGTTCATAGAGGATCAAGGTGTTGCTTTGATTGGCGTGGAGGCTGCTGGAAAAGGCGTCGAGACGCAATTCCATGCAGCTACCATGAGCAAGGGAACACAAGGTGTTTTCCAAGGCTCTATGAGCTACTTGCTTCAGGATGAGTACGGACAAGTGCAGCCTGCGCATTCCATCTCGGCCGGACTGGATTATCCTGGTGTTGGACCAGAGCATTCATACTTAAAAGATATTAAGAGGGCCGAATATGTTCCGATTACTGATCAGGAAGCGCTGGATGCACTTCAACTCCTTTGTCGTACCGAAGGAATACTTCCTGCATTAGAGTCGGCACATGCCGTTGCACAGGTCGCCAAGCTGGCACCTACGTTGACCGCAGACGATATTATTGTTATTTGTTTGTCTGGTCGCGGGGATAAAGATGTGGATTCCATTATCAAGTATTTGGGAGGAAATCCGTCATGAATTTAATTGATCAGGCGTTTGAACGCCTTAAAAATGAAGGCAAAACGGCATTAATTCCTTTTCTGACGGTAGGCGACCCGGATGTGGATACTACGATAGAGATCATTCGGCAGTTAGAGTCGGCCGGAGCCGATATATTGGAACTAGGCGTACCTTATTCGGACCCGTTGGCTGACGGCCCTGTCATTCAGCGTGCGTCTGAACGTGCATTAAAACGGCAAATTTCGATCCGCACCTGTATGGAGACCGCGTCTCTGGCTAGGGCAGCAGGTTCAAGCCTGCCTTTTATACTGTTCACGTATTATAATCCTGTATTGCAGATGGGGATGGATGCTTTCTTCGCAGGCTTGCAGGAGCACGGTATCAGTGGTCTGATTATTCCGGATCTTCCGCTTGAAGAAGCAGAGGAGCTGGGAGGACGTGCAGCAGAGGTGGGTGTGCATCTGATCCCGCTGGTAGCTCCAACGTCTGAACAGCGGATTGAGCGAATTGCCCGTCAGGCCCGTGGATTTGTATACTGTGTATCTTCGCTGGGTGTAACCGGAGAAAGAGCTTCTTTTTTTGAAGGTATTGAAGGCTTTATCACGCAGGTCAAACGGCATACAAGTGTTCCGGTGGCGATAGGCTTTGGTATTTCAAATCGTGAGCAGGTTGTCCGGTTTTCGGACATTTGCGATGGAGTTGTGGTTGGCAGTGCTATCGTGCGTCAGGTGGAGGAAGCCATTCCATTGCTGGAGGATTCTGCACGTAGAGAAGAAGGGCTTTTGCAAATTCATGATTTTGTGGCACAATTAAAGCAGTAACAGGTGTCAAAGTAGAAATTTTAATATAGTTCTGATGGGATCGAGGAGGTAGGGGCATGCAACCTAAACCGCATATTGTACATTTGCCAGTATATCAGCCCGGTAAACCGATTGAGGATGTGAAGCGTGAGCTGGGACTCGATGAAGTGATCAAGCTCGCCTCAAACGAGAATCCGTATGGCAGCTCTCCTAAAGTGTTGCAGGCCATTCAGCAGGAGTTTGCTAACATCAGTGTGTATCCTGACGGAAGTGCAGTTGCTCTGACACAAGCACTAGCTAAACAGACGGGTTTAAAAGAAGAACAATTTATCTATGGCTGTGGCTCTGACGAAATTATTGCGTTGATTACGCGTGCATTTCTCCTTCCAGGGGAAGAAAGCATTATGGCTGATCAGACATTTTCTGTTTATAAAAGTAACGTGGAAATTGAGGGAGCCGTTGCAGTTGAGGTGCCTTTGCGTGATGGTGTACATGATTTGGATGCCATGCTGTCTCATATCAATGACCGTACAAAAATTATTTGGGTCTGCAATCCAAATAATCCGACGGGCACGATTGTACCCGAAGCCGAATTGATAGCGTTTCTGAATCAAGTACCCAAGCATATCATGGTGGTACTGGATGAAGCCTACGCTGAGTTTGTAATAGATCGTTCGTATCCAGACGGCATTCGTTTGTTGTCAGCTTATGAAAATTTGGTTGTACTGCGCACCTTCTCCAAAATCTATGGTCTGGCTTCGTTACGTATCGGCTATGGTATGGGATCTGAGGCAACCATTCGCTTGATCAACCAGGTTCGTGAGCCGTTTAATACTTCACGGGTAGCCCAGGCTGCGGCTATTGCTGCCTTGGAAGACCAGGAATTTGTTCAGGAATGTCGGGATCGCAATGCAGAGGGTAGAGCTTATTTGCAAAATGAGTTGAAACGTCTGGGCCTGGAGTCTTTCCCGGCACATGGTAATTTTATTATGCTGGACGTACGTCGTCCATCTGGTGAGGTATTTCAGGAGTTGCTTCGTAAAGGTGTGATTATTCGCGCAGGTCATCACAAATATCCGACATACATTAGGGTGTCGGTTGGATCACAGCCGCAAAATGAATTGTTTATTCGCGCGCTGGAGCAGGTCCTAGGGGCGGAAGCGGCGAACGTACGCCTATAATTTCCGCAGATGGGATTTGATATTAGATGAAGATTGCTATTTTCGGCGTGGGACTGATTGGCGGGTCCCTCGCACTTTGTTTTAAAGGGAAGCCGGATATCACTGTAGTCGGCCACGCTCATCTCCCTGAACTGATGGAACCGATGTTAAGCCGTGGTGTCGTGGACACTGTGACTCTTTCGGTTGAAGAGGCAGCAGAGGATGCCGATTTTATTTTTTTATGCGTACCGGTTGGTTTACTGGAGCATTATCTTGAGCTGTTAAGTCAGCTGCCGCTTAAAGCAGGTTGTATTATTACTGATGTAGGCAGCACGAAAGCGGCGATTGCCAAAAAGGCATCAGAAATTTCTTTGCGCAACGCTTACTTTATCGGGGGACATCCGATGGCCGGCTCAGAGCGCTCCGGTGTCAAGGCTGCTTCTGCGCTGCTGTTTGAAAACGCATATTATGTGCTTTCCCCAGCAGCAGGTGTGCCTGAGGAAGCATATAGCTCGCTGGAGCGTTTGTTAAAATATACCGGTGCTCATGTTGTGCGTGTCCAACCTGATATGCATGATGATATTGTCGGTGCAATTAGCCATCTTCCACACATTATTGCAGCAGCGCTGGTGAATCAGGTACGAAAGCACAATGATGAAAATCCGTTGTACCGTACACTGGCCGCTGGTGGGTTTCGTGATATTACGCGGATAGCCTCTAGTGACCCGATTGTGTGGCGGGACATTCTGCTGAGTAATCGTGATGTTTTACTAGGCTTACTGGAAGAATGGAACGGGCAGATTGAGCGATTTACCCACTTGCTGAGAACACAAGACGGAGAGGGGATTGCTGACGAATTTTTGGCAGCTGGGCATTTCCGCAGTGAGCTGCCGGAGCGCCGCAAAGGAGTCATCGTCTCTACGTTTGATCTGTATATTGATGTACCGGATACCCCAGGGATTATCGGAAGAATTGCAATGGAGCTAGGAAATCACAGTATTAACCTGAGCAATATGCGAATCATTGAAAGCCGGGAGGATGTTCCAGGCATCATGAGGCTTTCCTTCCGTCAAGAACAGGATTGGGAACGTGCCAAAGCCTTGCTGGATTCGATGGGCTATAAAGTGGTGGTGTGAAGGTTGGGGAAAGTGTGTGTTTGTTAAGGAGACACTGCTTCACGATTCATTTGATCTTACGATCGCTGTTGCCTGCGGATTTTCTGAATATATGTTCAAAGGTGGAAATCCGCAGACAAAGGCGAACGCTACGCTTCTCCAGAATTCAAATGAATCTCTCCGCTACAAGCCGCCGCCTTAAAAGCACCATGCTTTCTGATGGTGAAGAAGTAAGAAAAGATCTAAAGCGATCGAAGGTTCTCTTCGCTCGCTTTTTTGTTATTTGAAGAGATAGTGGAGCTACGCGTTATTTTGTAAGCACTATCTTTCTATACATACCGTTGAACATTATAGGTGCATTTTCTTTGATCCGCAGTTTTATTTTTTGGGTTTCAAGCAGTTCTTCAAAATTCAATCCTATATCGGTTCCTAACACTCTAATAAGGGGTCTTATTGTTTTTTTGAATAATGAGGGCTTTTTTCCTTTAGGAGAAAACTTATCGAAAATGATAATTTCCCCGTCTTTTTTCAAAACTCGCACCATCTCATCGAAGCATTTATTTGCGTTAGGTACTACCGAGAGAATTAGACTTCCTACTACTATATCAAAATGATCATCCATAAAATTCATTTGTTGAGCATCCATTTCCAAGAATTGTATGGATGTATTGATAAATTTATTTTTTGCTTTGTTAAGCATTTCAGGTGAATAATCTATAGCAGTAATATCTAACTCATAGTGATTTATTAATTCTAAATCTGCTCCAGTTCCTACACCTACAAAAAGTATTTTTTGCTCGCTATTAAATGGCTTTTCGTGAAATATGATCTTTCTAGAATTAAGGAAGCTACCTGAATTGAAAAACTTATCATAAATTGGAGACCAAATCTTATATATTACCTTATTCCACTTATTATTCATTCCTTGCCCCCTACCTATTGAAAAATTTATTATATAATAATGTGCTTTAATAAGATAATCAACTAATTGGTAAATTATTGATGTATTTTTCAACCCTCATATGGGGATATGAGTAAGGTAAAGAGGAGTATTGGAAAACAAAAAAAAGACCACCCGGGTAAAGCCCCGGGTGGTAGCTACTTTTCTTAAGTAGCTGAGTAGGATAGGAGTGGAGAGAAACCATACTGTACTTTTATTATATGTATACGTTTTCATTTTGTCAATATTTTTTTAAAGCGTTTTCTTTTTTGTGTAATTTCCTTATAGGTGCTTTAAATGAAACACTTTGATTGGGTTTGTCATTTATTTTGAATAAACTTAAAATCCATTGAAAAGCTGTTTAAATGAATTAGCTGCCAGCGTTAGGGAGCCTTTGATGGAAATCGTGGGGATTTTGGACTTTTTTACTGGCGACCATTTTGTGGTACAATGATTAAGTCCATTTTGGATGTTGAATATTGTTGGGGATAGCACCGTTAATGTTGGCACTACATAGGGTAAGAAAATAACAAATGTTCCATGATGCTGTTTCATCCATTTGCGCAGAGGGCGCAACTTTTTTTGACCTGTTCGGTATATATAGACAGAATCGGACGGGAAAACAGCACATGTATGGGCGAGGAGGGTCTCACTCGGATGATGACAGATTCCCAGATGATTCAGGAAATCAAACAAGGTAATGTTGAGGTATATTCAGAATTAATGAGGCGGCACCAACGTAAAATTTTAGCTTTTGTTTATCATATGCTGAAAAGTTCGAACCTGGAAATGATTGCTGAGGACTTATGCTCGGAGACGTTTTATAAAGCGTATCGGAGCCTGCATTCTTTTCGCGAGGTAGATGCATCGTTCTCCACTTGGCTATATACAATTGCACGCAATACGGTGCTAAGCGAGCTTCGCAAACACCGTAGTGGTCAGGTTCCATTGGAAGAGAGCGGTTATGTACCGGTAGCTCCATCGGATGTAATTCCGGAGCAGGCTGTTCTTCGCGGTGAGAAGGTAGAGATGGTTCGTGAAGCAATCAACAGATTGCCTGAGAAGCAGCGATCTGCGCTGATTTTGCGTGAATATGAGCAATTAGATTATCAGGAGATTGCGACTATTTTAGGACAGACAGTCAGTGCCGTGAAGTCATTGCTTTTTCGGGCAAGAACCAGTGTGAAGACGCAGTTGGAGCCTTATTTTTTTGAGCCTCTCTATGAGGAAAACGAAGGGATGAGCAGCCAATGAAATCCAGGGACGCTGAGGATTTGTTCGCTACAGGCAAAAATGTATCGAAACAAGACTCGGAGCGCAGACGGGCCAAGGGCTCGTCTGCCGGGTGGGAGCATGGTTCGGAAGAGAATGATTGGAATTTGTCAAAAGAAAGTCGATCGGCTATTCGTGATATTTCCTTTGAAATAACAGATGACAAGCTAGAGGCAATGAATCGTAGAGTCATGGATCGCATTTATGAAGAATCACCGTGGCTTGTTCCGGGCGAGCATCGACGTGCGCGTGTGAACCCAGCAGCCCGTAAGTATATGTCTGTATGGATTGCTGGCTTCTTGGCCGTATTTTTGTGCAGCTTTTTGTTTTTGAATTGGAATGGAAGCTCCTCTCAGGAAAATCCCCCCCAAGCGGCTCCTGTCATGGACACGGGTATTTTACCGACAGGCTTGCTGGAAACTACAAGTACATCTCCACAGTATCAATACCACATTAAAGATGTGAATAGTGGGATTATGGACCCGCTCGTTGCAAGCATTGTTCCTACGTACCCGCAATACTGGATGTTGTTGTCTGTATTGGCACTTGCGCTTGCTTTATTTTCTCTGGGCTGGATCCATCGGACAAGAAGGGTTAGAAATTAGCTGACAGCTGAGCTCCATATACAATTTATTATAATGCCTGAATAACACAACAGCGGAGGATCGGACACAATGCTTATTGGCTTGATCAGACATGGATTGACGGATTGGAATGCGGTAGGGAGAATCCAGGGGCACAGTGATATTCCGTTGAATGAGGAAGGGCGTCAGCAGGCACGTTTGCTTGCAGAACGATTGAAGGAAGAGCCTTACCACTGGGACGGGCTTATTACAAGTAGTCTCTCCAGAGCGAAAGAGACGGGGGATATTATTGCCTCTGCTCTGCATCTGCCGTTGCTGGAACCTGATGATCGATTAAGAGAACGGGCTTATGGTCAGGTCGAGGGGATGACACAGGCTGAACGCGAAGAGAAATGGGGAGTCGACTGGCATCTGCTGGATTTGGGGCAGGAGAGCGATGCGGATCTTCAGCTTCGCGCCCTAGCTTTTATGGAGGCTATCTGGACGGAAAATCGGGACAAGAATCTGCTAGTCGTTTCCCATGGTGGTTTTTTGGCTAATTTGTATAAGGCTCTGTATCAGGAAAAATTTACAGAACGAATTGGAAATTTGTCACTAAGCGTACTCCAGCGTGAGGATGCGGACTGGGAACCACTTTTGTATAATTGCACGAAGCATCTGCACGAGAAAAAGTAACAGCAACTAAAATAATTATGAAAGATCATGGTTTCTACTCATTGTAGAACCGTGGTCTTTTTTGTTTTTAATTATACCTTTGCAAAAAAAGAGGTTTAGAGTCTGAAGATTCCGTCAAAGCTGTGGGTACAACAGGTAAGAATCATTTCTGGATGACAGTCCAGTGGCGAGGCGATGGAACGATGAATCTGGCGGATATGCTGACATTTGCGGATATTGTGCATTTGAACAGGATCGCAGTGTATTACGATTGTGACTGTAAACCTAATTCCAAGCATGAATTGATCCAAGGGATTTTGACAAAGCTTGGCAGCAGTAGTTTCTTTGAGACGCAGGTCAAGGAGCTGAAGTTGTCTGAGGTAAGGTTTTTGAACGCATTATTGTTTGATGACCGACCTTATTTCAGTATGGAGGAATTAATTGCGATGGCCAAACAGTCTGTCGAGACTGACGGGGATGCTGGTGAGCGACCACGGGATATTGTAACTCGCCTGCGTTCTAGCGGCTGGTTGTTCAACGGTTCAACGCACAATACGAGGTATTTGTACCAAATTCCGCTGGATATGAAGGAGCGCTTTCGGCGTGTTATGGTACGTGACTTTCAAAACGGAATGATTCGGGTAAGCGAACCATCGTCGTACCGGGATGAAGGACATCTACTGGGCGAGGATTTACGGCTTTTCCTTCAATACATGAGGCAGCATGAGGTTCCGCTTAATCCTGAGGGAGCCTGGTACCGTCGCAATCAACAGCAGCTAATGGAGCATTTGCACATAGCGGAGCCGTTATTGGGTAAAGGAGGATGGCGTTTTGGCTATGGTTCTTCTTTTAAGTTTTACCCAGATCGGATGGCACTGCTGTATGATTACGCTCGTTACTCCAAGTATATTGAGGAGAAGGGGGACCGGGTTAAGCTGACCGCAAAGGGGGAGGCACAGCAGGAACTCGCAATCGAGGAAGAAATGATACAGCTATTCAGGTTTTGGTTAAGATTGTATAAAGGAGCCGTACCCAATCTGCTTTCACTAGTCTACTGGATTGGAGAATGTGCCAGGCCATGGACATCTTCAGAGTCGCTTTTTGTGCATATCGGTCCACTGATTCGACCGTTTTACTATGATACCCCTCGTTCGGTCTTTGATCAGAGGATTATACGAATGATGCTTCACTTGGGGATGCTTCGACAAGGCGAGCATTCGACGGGACCCTCTGTGCAAATGACGGCTTGGGGGCAGAAGCTGGTGAGTGAATGCCGCCTTGGGCGAAACGACTCGGGTGTACGGCTCCATTGACAAGCAGTACACATGTTGATAGAATTTCACCCAAAATATGAGAGGGTGAAATTGATGCTAATTCACTACAACGGAAATATGCCACAGCTCCATTCATCTGTCTACGTGGCAGAAGGAGCCAAAATTGTCGGAAAAGTAACGATCGGCCAAGATTCCTCTGTATGGTTTAATGCCGTACTGCGCGGGGATATGGCGCCTATCATCATCGGTGAACGCTGCAATATTCAGGACGGTGTCGTGGGACATGTGAACACGGATCAGCCTCTGCTGCTGGCGGATGATGTTTCGATAGGACATGCTGCTATTATCCACGGTTGTACGATAGGCAAAGGCACTTTAATTGGTATGGGGGCCATTGTACTCAACGGTGCAGAGCTTGGTGAATATGCTTTAATAGGAGCAGGGTCGGTCGTTACGGAAAATACCAAAATACCACCCTATACTCTTTCTATCGGTACACCTGCCAAAGTAGTGCGCGAATTGACAGATGCAGATTTGCAGCGGATGTCACGAACGACACTCAGCTATGTGGCGAAAGGAAAAGAATATAGGATCTCTTAAACTCATGTTGGAGGTGCATCCTATGGATAAAATGAAGGTTACTTATGAGGTAATGTTGGGCCTGTCTGCTGAAATGGTTTTGGACGAGGCATTACGTAAACACCGGAGTGAAAAACTTTACAAGGATATTGATGAGGCGTTAGCCTCCGGAGATGAAGTAGCTTTTCGTCATCTTACGGATGAACTGAAAGCAATGAGTTAGAACGCTTTTGGAAAGCTTAAGTTGGTCATTTTAGATCAGGCGCCAGTTCGAGATTATATCATCAAACCTGACCGTTACGGCGGTCAGGTTTTTTTGATACGCTTGGATATGATATAGTCTTTGTAAGATAGTACCTGTGCAAGGTAGCTGTCGTATGAACGGAGGAGGAAGGACGTGTCGTTATCTTATTTGTGGAGCCGGTCGTTCTTGACGAGCCGGCCCTTTTTGTGGCTACTGTTCTGGTGTAATTTGGTTGGAACGGTATATGGGTACATATGGTATGGAGGACAGCTGGAATATACACTGAATTATCACCCAATGTGGCAGATTGTATTTGTGCCTGATAGTCCGACAGCCAGCCTATTTTTTACGATTTCTATCGTGTTTTTGCTATATCCTCCGCAGTTCAAGAGCTTGAAGGTCTTTCGCCAGATTATGGAGGCGTTAGCTGTTGTCACAAGTGTAAAGTACGGCATCTGGGCTTCAGCTATTATTTTGTGGGGAGTAGCGCAGGGGGGACACATGGTATGGCAGGATTGGATGCTGATAGCATCTCACACAGCAATGGCGGTCGAAGCGTTACTGTTTGTACGTTTTTTTAGCTGTAAATGGATTGCTTTATGTCTGGCTGCACTGTGGACCTTGTTAAATGATACGATGGATTACACCTTTGGAATATACCCTTATCTTCCCAGAACATTAACAGATGATGTACCGCAAGTACGTGTTTTTACCTACATGCTGACCCTTGTTAGTATTGTAGCGGCATGGTTTGCCATGCTGGCACGCAATCGAAAGGGATCGTCTTATCGTGATGTAGCTTGAGTCTTTTGAATGGAGAATTAGGGATGAATACAGTAATAAATCAAAAGGAATATATATTCCAAAAAGGAATCCGTGATGATCACAAAATAAAAACAAGTTTTAATTTTTTGGCAAAACAGAGTTTTGGGCTTGATTTTGAAGCCTGGTTTCAATTGGGAGAGTGGGAGAATAAGTATATCCCTTATATCCTTTTGGATGGAGATTGCGTAGTAGCCAATGTATCTGTAAGTCTGATGGATTTTGATGTATTAGGCGAGAAGAGAAAGTATATTCAGATCGGAACTGTAATGACGGAGGCTAACTACGGGAATCAAGGTTTGAGTCGGTTTTTAGTAGAGCAAGTACTAAAAGATTGGCATGGCAATTGTGATGGGATCTATCTGTTTGGAAATGATAGTGTAAAGGATTTTTATCCTAAATTCGGCTTCGCTTCGGTTCCTGAGTATCAATGTAGTCGGTGGGCACCGGCCATCAGCTTGGACATAAGGGTTGAGAAATTGAACACAGAAGAAATATCGGATTTACAGTTGTTAAAACTAAAGAGCGCTGATTTCAATCCGTATTCACTTTTTTCTGCGGAAAGCAATGAATGGTTGGTTTTATTTTATAGTACCTTATTTTTTAAAGACAAGTTTTGGCACATACCTCAATACGATACGATTGTAGTTGCAGATTTCGAAGGAGATACGATGAACTGTTACGATATTTTTGGAGCGGGTGATATTCCTTTAGATGATATTTTAGCGGCAGTGATGAAAGAAGAAACGAAAAAGGTTGTTTTTGGTTTTACTCCAAGAGAGCAGGATGACTGCGGAATTTCCATACTGGTGCAGGAGGATACTACACTGTTTTTTATGTCTGAGCATTCCAATATATGTAATGAGGAATATCTTATGTTTCCTGTTTTGACGAGAGCCTAGTCGGTTTCAAACGAATCTCCTAAAGCGGGTTCTAGTCCTGATCACCTTACCATACAGTAAGGTGAGGAGGGATGTCCCATGATTAGTTGTTGGGGGGTTCGTATTGCGTTACGTGTGGTTTCGAGTATTGTGCTATTAATGGTCTTGCTGCTGTCCGTCTGCGTCCCTCCAGGTGTGGCAGAAGCGCATGATCAGTCAAAACCCGTAGGTAATACAAAGGAAATTGAAAAAATGGATCATGCAGCTGCGATACTGTACCGCGACGTAATGGACGGGAATATTGAAAAAGCGCGTGCGGATGTAGCCGAGGTGAGCCGATGGTTCGGCACTGGGCAGGTGCAGGCGGCGCTATCTGTAGAGGCCATTCATGCTTTATCTGGCAGCATTCTTGAGGTGCAGCAAGCTACACAGTCCGTTCAAGCATCACCGGATGAGTGGGTGAAGGCAGCAGCCAATTTAAGGCTTGCGACAGATGCGCTTGCACATCCGCGTCAGCCTTTATGGCAGCAGTATTATAAGATTTTAAGAGAAGATGTCAGCAGCCTGAATAACCAGTTTGCTAAAGGGAACATGAAGGGATTCAAAGATAGCACCGCAGTTCTCGAAGACCACTATGAAACGATCCGTACAGCAGCATTGATTCATGGCAGAACAACCGAGGTCGTGCGGACTGATTCCTGGATTTCCTACGTCAAAGGATTGGGAGATCAGCAAAATGCAGATGCCTCAGCGATTAGAGGGGCACTGGATCAGGGTAATCCGACGTTTAATGCCTTGTTTGGACGTGAAAAAGACGCTACTGCACTGGCATCATTTATCCCGTATGAAAGTGAGCGCCGGGCTGAAATAGCTATTGGTATGATTGTTCTGCTGGCACTGATCTATGCAGGTTACCGTAAATATCGGGCTGGTTTTACTGGGTAATGGTGGAAGATTGAATTTACCTTCGCATCGTTGGCTAGAGCCATCTATATATGTCACCCCATAGCCCGGCTTACCGGGCTATTCCTCTTTGAACCCTTCGCCATGTACGTCATGCACATCCTGAATGATGATAAATGCCCGTGGGTCAACCGATTTAACAATTTGGTGCAGCCGCCGTATTTCCTGACGAGACACGACACAATAGGCAACATGCTTGGCCTGTTTGGAAAATGCACCCACAGCTGGAATTATGGTAACTCCACGATCCATGTCCCTGGTAATAATATCTGCAATGTCCATCGTATGATCGCTGATAATCATAAAGGCTCTGGCAGAGTACGCCCCTTCTTGTATAAAATCAATAATCTTGGATGCGATGAACACAGCGACTAATGTATATAGAATTTTTTCTTTTGGTATGTAAAGTAGCGAAGCGCCGATAATGACAATATCAATGACCAGCAGAATCCTTCCCATACTCCAGCCAAACTTCCGGTTTAAAATGCGAGCGATAATATCTGAGCCGCCAGTAGTGCCGCCAAAGCGGAACACAATACCTAACCCGGCCCCAAGCGTAACCCCCGCATATAATGAAGAAAGTATAAAATCGTGTTCAGTTTGAAACGTCCCCATCCATCCGAGATGAATCATTTTTTCAAACAACCATAGAAAGAATGTGAGTGATCCGATACCGACCCCCGTATATATAATCTGCTTGCCCCCAAGCATTTTCCACCCAATCAAAAATAATGGAATGTTCAGAAACAAAGTGGACATAGAAGGTGAAATCGAAAAAGCATAATTAAGCAGCAATGTGATTCCTGTAATACCGCCTTCCATCAGTTTACTGGGTATAATAAAATAAAGTAGACCAAATGCATAAATAGCGGTGCCGAATACGATGGGCAAAATCAATTTAAGCTGTTCCATAGACTTGGATATTTTCATATGATCCCTCACAGTAGCAGTTTAAGGAGGGGCGACTACATGCAATCTTTTGCTAAATCGCAGATCCTTATGTTCAGTATACCTTTTTATGGCAGCTTTAAAAGACAGATGACTGCAAATGGGTGTCGTTAGTCCACAATTAAAAAAAATTTGTTTTAAAATGTGCTTTACGATAACATATGAATAAACCTGCACATGGGGGGATTGCGTGTTTCATGGAAAAATCGTTAGATGAAATTCAACGTGAAGTAGACCAGTACATCTCTCAATTTAAGGAGGGGTACTTTAGCCCTTTGGCTATGTTGGCCCGGATGTCCGAGGAGGTCGGTGAACTGGCGAGGGAAGTGAATCACTCCTTTGGTGAGAAACCGAAAAAAACGGATGAGGCGGACAATTCCATTGAGCTGGAGCTGGGGGACATTTTGTTCATCACGGTTTGCTTTGCGAACTCACTAGGTATAAATTTGACCGAGGCACATGATAAGGTTATGCATAAATTTAACACGCGTGACGCGAATCGCTGGACCAAAAAGGACACCGATTAGGCGTTTTGTACATATGCTGTACCAAACCGGTTACCCGGAGGTGCAGTGTCATGAAGGCGGAGGAATACGTTCAGAAAGCTTATCAGTGCATTTTGCAGAATGATTTTGAGCAGGCGGTGGAATGGTTTGAAAAAGCGATTGCTGCCCAGCCTGATCATGCGGATCATTATTTCCGATGCTCGGTTACCTATGCTCGTAGTGGACGTTTGGAGCAGGCCCTGGCATATGCAGAGCATGCGGTTCGTCTTGCTCCACAGCAGGATGAATATGTTCTCCATCTGCACGCACAGGAAGCCAGGCAGTATACAGAAAAGGCCAGAAAAATGCTGGATGTCGACAAAGCTACACCACAGTTGCGTCAGGATGCGATTTTGCTGCTAGAACGAGCAATTTCTCTTGATCCATTATGTGGCGACGCATTTTTACTGCTCGCCTTAATTTATGACGAATTGAATGAACATAAGCTGGCTGTGCAGGCTGCTCGTGAGGCGGCAGCGCTGTTTCCACACAATGTGCAGCTTGCCAACCTCATGAAGAAATTATGCCAGCAGATGAATGAACAAATCTAGCACAAATGGATGCATAAGGAGTTGTAGGGATATGTCAGAACCAATAAAAGTGGCTGTCGTTGGAGCAGCAGGGCGTATGGGCCGTGAGGTTGTCAAATTGGTTCTTCAGGATGAGGAACTACAGCTTGTAGCCGCAGTGAACAGAACACACGCCGGCAGTGATGCCGGCCTTCTCGTCGGACTACCGGAAGCTGGTATCGCTATTATGGAGGATGTAGAGCAGGCTTTACTGGAAAGTCGGGCCGATGTCATGGTTGACTTTACGGGGCCGCGTTTTGCGTACGCACATACAACGCTTGCTATTAAGCATGGAGTTCGTCCGGTGATCGGTACAACAGGGTTTACCCCTGAACAGATTGACGAACTGGACAAGCAGTGTCGTGAGCAACAAATTGGTGGTCTGATTGCGCCCAACTTTTCGATCGGGGTCATTCTGATGATGCGGTTTGCAGCTCAGGCTGCAAAGTACTTCCCTCATCTGGAAATCATCGAATATCATGGTGACCAAAAATTGGACGCGCCATCAGGCACAGCCATTAAGACGGCAGAGCTGATCGCTGAGCAGCGCCAGGAGCTACGACAAGGCAATCCGGAAGAGGAAGAGACGCTAGAAGGATCACGTGGTGGTTACTATCAAGGATTCCGTATCCACAGTGTCCGTCTTCCCGGTGTGTTCGCACAGCAAGAAGTCGTATTTGGAGGATTTGGACAATCTCTGAAAATTCGTCAGGATTCCTATGAACGAGCTGGATATATGCCTGGTGTGAAAATCGGTATCCAGAAGGTAATGGATCAGCCGGGGCTTGTATATGGTTTTGAGCATTATATCGATTAAAAATATACGAATGAATTGATGAATGGAATTATAGAATGAGGCAGGAGGAATTTTGAATGTTAAAGATTGCATTTATAGCGCATGATCGCAAAAAGGATGAAATGGTTAATTTTATAACGGCATATGAGCATGTTTTTACAGATCACCAATTATATTCCACAGGTACAACGGGTCAGCGCATTATGGAGCAAACCAAGCTTCAAATTCACCGCTTCATGTCCGGGCCGCTGGGTGGAGATCAGCAAATTGGGGCCATGGTTGCGCAAAATGATATGGACTTGATTATATTTTTGCGTGATCCGCTCATGGCGCAGCCGCATGAGCCGGACATTAGCGCCTTGCTGCGTCTGTGTGATGTACAGGGAATTCCTTTGGCCACCAACGTTGCAACTGCTGAAATACTGGTTAAAGCGCTGGATCGAGGCGATTTTGCTTGGCGTGAGCTGGTACATAAATATAAACCGGGCATTGACCAGCAGGGTGATGTAAAATGACGCTGGACATCCTGATTTTCGGAGCCCATGCCGACGATGCAGAAATAGGAATGGGAGGCACGATTGCCAAGCATACAGCCGCTGGGTTAAAGGTGGGGGTGTGCGATTTGACACGGGCTGAAATGTCATCTAATGGTGATGTGGATACTCGTATGGCAGAAGCTGAACACGCTTCGAAAGTACTTGGGCTGGCTGTGCGGACGAATTTGGGTCTGCCTGACCGTGGATTATATGTAACTCCTGAACATGTAGCTGCAGTTACAGCAGAAATCAGGCGCCATGCACCAAAAGTTGTATTTGCTCCTTATTGGGAGGACCGGCATCCAGACCATGTCATGTGCAGCAAGTTAGTAGAGGAAGCTGTGTTTAACGCGAAGTTGAGACGTTTTATGCCAGAAAGTCCTGCGGTACAGGTAGAGCAATTATATTTTTATTTTATTAATGATATCGGCAGAACGGACTTAATCGTGGACATTACCGATCATTATGAAGTCAAGGAACAGTCGTTGTTGAGTTATGTTTCGCAATTCCAGGCAGCTCCTGGAAAGGATACGGTATCCACACCACTAAATCAGGGCT
Source organism: Paenibacillus jamilae (assembly GCF_050482105.1). GTDB lineage: Bacteria > Bacillota > Bacilli > Paenibacillales > Paenibacillaceae > Paenibacillus > Paenibacillus jamilae_B. Next base: position 351,587 of record NZ_JBCNHI010000018.1, read on the forward strand.
ACGTAGAACGTGTAAAAGCTCGGGACTCATTGTTAGGTCAACGTAAACTGATTTCGTATGCAGAAGGTTTTGCGTCCAAAACACCATATCTGGTTAAGCTATTCACATAAGGATTTTATACCTACGCATGTTGCAGAATGCTGAAATACATGAACATACATGATCATGAATGGACGGAAGGAGGCAGCTTAGCTTGAATGACAAATTGAAAATTGGGATTACCTGTTATCCGTCGCTGGGTGGCTCCGGCGTTGTGGCTACGGAGCTGGGCAAGTTGCTGGCAGAAAAAGGGCATGAGGTCCATTTTATTGCCAATAGCATTCCGTTCAGATTGGGCGGAGCGTTTCAAAAAAATATTTTTTATCATGAAGTTGAGGTTAACGACTATTACGTGTTTAGATATCCGCCATATGATTTGTCGCTAGCGACAAAAATGGCCCAGGTGGCTCAAATGAAGAATTTGGATGTACTTCATGTCCATTACGCTGTCCCGCATGCAGTATGCGCTTATTTGGCGAAGGAAATGGTGGGCGACCATTTGAAAGTGGTGACCACCCTGCACGGTACCGACATTACAGTGTTGGCACAGGATGAATCGTTAAAGGATCTGATTCGACTGGCTATTAACAAAAGCGACGCTGTGACAGCGGTGTCCAAAGATTTGATTCGGGAGACAATTGATGCGTTGGAAATAACACGACCTATTGATTTGACCTACAACTTTGTAGATAAACGAGTATATTATCCACGAGATGCTGCTGCGCTTAGGAGAGATTTTGCCCAACCGCATGAAAAAATTATGATGCATATTTCTAATTTCCGTCCTGTCAAAAGGGTAGGAGATGTGCTAGATATATTCGACAGAGTGCAACAAAAGATACCTGCGAAGCTGCTGCTGGTGGGAGAAGGACCGGATCTTCCAAAAATTCGATGTAAAATTGAAAGTTTAGGCTTGCAGGACAAAGTCTTCTTTTTAGGAAAGCAGGACCAAATCGCAGAAGTGATTTCTATGGCGGATGTGTTGCTGCTTCCCTCGGAGAAAGAGAGCTTTGGGCTAGTAGCATTGGAAGCAATGGCCTGCGGAGTGCCAACAATCGGTTCTCAGGCAGGAGGGGTACCTGAACTCGTTGTGCATGGAAGTACAGGGTATCTTGCCGAAATTGGTAATACCGAGGCAATGGCAGAATATGCAGTAGAACTGTTGTCTGATGAAGCGATGGCAGAACGTTTCCGTGAAGCATGTCTAACGCGCGCACGTACTGTATTCTGTGATAAGCTGATTACCCGTCAATATGAAGAAATTTATTACCGTGTGTTGGGACGCGAGGTGCCGGATCTTAAACCGATCAGCGTTTAAGTGGGCGGACTCGCGTCCGTTTTTTTAATGAATAACTTGCAAAGGGGGAAACCCTGTGAATACCAATACTTGGAAACATGCTGACCCAGAGATGGCTCTTCACGGCAGAGAGGTCATACATACGCTAACCACAGCAGGCCACGAAGCTTATTGGGTCGGTGGCTGTGTGCGGGATGAACTGTTAGGACGAGCTATTCATGATATGGATCTGACCACCTCGGCTGAGCCTGAAGAGGTCTTAGCGCTATTCCCTCATGTTATTCCGACAGGAATCCAGCATGGGACGGTTACGGTCATGCAGGACGGTCATGCGTTCGAGGTGACCACTTTTCGTACGGAAAGCGGTTATACCGATCACCGCCGTCCGACGGAAGTATCCTTTGTGAAGGACATCCGTGAGGATCTGATGCGGCGCGATTTTACAATGAACGCAATCGCGATGGCTGAACATGGGGAGCGAGTGGACCCGTTTGGAGGGGAAGCAGATTTGCGAGCCTCTCTCGTTCGTTGTGTGGGACGAGCTGAGGAACGTTTTGAGGAGGATGGGCTGCGAATGCTGCGCTGCATCCGTTTTGCCTCTGTATTTCGGTTCCGAGTGGCCTACAATACTTGGAAAGGTATGACTCGTCGCAGAGAGGGACTTAGATACATAGCCATGGAACGGGTGCGAGTCGAGTTAGAAAAGATGCTAGCGGGACCTGATCCATTACGTGGGCTGGAGATGCTGGGCCGTAGTGGATTGCTGGGCTGTACGAAGGTTCCGGTTCCCTGGGAACAATGTGACGCACAGGCGCTTCAGGAGATCAGTCAACTACCAGCAGAGCTGCGGTGGGGTTTGCTCCTTATGTCTTGTAGTCTTAGCTCCGAGGCAGCGGACGAGCTGTTAAGAGCTTGGACCTTCTCCAACGCTGTACGGATGCGTTTGGTTCATTTGTTGGAATGGGAAACCGGGCTCATCAGCCAGGCTACTGCTATAGCTGACAACTCTGTTTCAAGGGATTCTGACCATATCAACGTTGAGGCGCTGCGTCGTGACTGGATTCGTTTGTTAATTAAGCTTGGAAAGGACACAGCTTCAGACTGGCTTGAGCTACACAAAATACTGCCATCTTCGTTCCGTGGATTACCGCCATGGGTAGAAGAGCATGTTAAGAAAATAGCTGAAATGGCAACCTCATGGACACAGCAGGCAGTAGTCGTTCGTATCAAAGATTTGAATATTACTGGAAATGAACTGGTTCAGGCAATGAATCGACCAGGTGGACCATGGCTAGGACAGATGATGGAACAGCTTTTACAAGCGGTCGCTTGCGGAGATATTCCCAATGAAACAGAAACATTGCTTCAGGAAGTGAAACGGGTGATGAGTAGTGAATAATCATGAAAGACTGTTAGGCATACTGGAGGAGGGTTCATCCGATTACGTATCTGGTGAGGAGATTAGCCGGCGCCTCTCGGTTAGCCGCACAGCGATATGGAAGCAAATCAACAAACTGCGTGAGTTGGGTTATAATATCGATGCCTCGTCGCGTCGGGGCTATCGGTTAGTATCCCGGCCCGATCGGCTGGAAACTTCCAAATTGGCAGATATGTTAACTACTCAATCGTTTGGCCAGCGCATCTTGGTACTGGATTCAACGGTATCCACTCAGCAGGATGCTATGCGTTTGGCAGAAGAGGGTGCGTCAGAGGGAACGGTCGTGCTTGCGGAGGAACAAACGGCAGGTCGGGGACGTCTGGGGCGAAAATGGTATTCCCCTCGTGGCAAAGGTATCTGGATGAGCATTGTATTACGCCCCACCCAGCCTCTGGCCTTTACCCCCCAACTAACGCTGCTTACAGGTGTGGCGGTGTGCAGGGCTATACGCCGACTGACGGGTGTAGAAGCAGGCATCAAATGGCCGAACGATTTGCTGATTCATGGTCGAAAAGTATCCGGCATTCTACTGGAATCGGCAACAGAGGATCAACGGGTTCGCTACTGCATTGCAGGGATTGGCATTGACGTTAACTTGAATGCAGAGGATTACCCGCAAGAGTTATCCCATGTAGGGACGTCTTTGAAAATAGAAGCAGGGCATGAAATTGACCGGACTGCGCTGATTGCTGCAGTTCTGGAAGAAATGGAGCAGTTAAGCAAGCTATATGCCGAGCAAGGGTTCCAGCCTATAGCCATGCTGTGGGAGGCGTTATCTGTGACAATGAACCGCAGCGTTCGGGCACATACAGGACAAGGGATAGCGGTAGAAGGTACAGCGGTAGGCTTGGACCCTTCAGGGGCTCTTGTAATTGAAACGGATCTTGGAGAGCGAATTCAGGTCATATCAGGGGATATACAATTGTAGAAGCGACCCTAGCTGTGTATATGACTGCAATCGTTCTATTCCCTGTGTAAAACTTCACGTGAAAAAGCTGATGTTTTTTGTTATACTGTGCAGGAGGCGGCATCGGACGGTCCGAGCTGCACTCCAAGGGCACATGCTCTACTTTAGCAAGTTTGTAAGACCATCATAACTTCATTTGAAGGTTACGTTGGATTCTGCTCTGAGCCGAACAGGACCGAGACAGAAGGGACGATCTCAAAATGAGTGTCTTTTTTGGCTGTTCGGACCTTTTGATGACGCAGACGTACAAGCGTTCATGAAAGGTTATTTTTTGTGCCAAAAAAAGATGGAAGGGAGCCATTCGCAATGGCAGGAAAACAAGCACTGAACATTGTAAAAATGAAAAAAATGAAGCAGGAGGGCATTCCGCTCAGTATGCTGACCGCCTATGATTATCCATCGGCTAAGATAGCTGAGGAAGCGGGAATTGACATCATTCTCGTGGGTGATTCGCTGGGTAACGTAGTTCTTGGTTACGATTCAACGATCCCTGTGACCTTGGATGATATGGTGTACCATACCCGGACAGTTGCAAGAGGCGCTGAGCATACATTTATCGTAGCGGACATGCCTTTTATGACATATCACAGCAGCATATCAGAAAGTCTTCAAGGCATCCGCCGTCTGATGCAGGAAGGACATGCGCATGCTGTTAAGTTGGAGGGCGGGGCTGAAATTGCCGATGTCGTAAAAGCGACTGTTCAGGCAGGTGTGCCTGTGCTGGGACATATCGGGCTTACTCCGCAATCAGTTAATCAGATTGGCGGCTATCGCATTCAAGGGAAGGACGAGGCAGACGCACGCCGGTTGATGGCAGATGCCAAGGCGTTAGAGCAGGCGGGTGCCTTTGGTATTGTTTTGGAATTGGTGACTGAGGAAGTGGCAACGGCGATTTCTAAGGAACTTTCCATTCCAACCATTGGAATCGGTGCAGGACGTGGATGTGATGGTCAGGTACTCGTATATCACGATCTAATTCAATATGCATCGCCTTATTACAGCAAACGCTTTGTTAAAACCTATGCCGATGTAGGCGGCTTGATCCGTAGCAGCATTGAGCAGTATGTGAGCGATGTGAAAGGGCGGGCGTTCCCGGCTCAAGAGCATGTATTCAGCGCGGATGATCGCGTTGTGGAATCCCTGGAGTCCTTGTACGGTCAGGCAAAAGGACAAGCACAGGAACAAGCCAAGGAAAAGGTGGAATCTCAGTCATGATCATCGTAAGAGAAGTGGCTCAACTGCGTAAGGTTATAGCCGAACGTCGACAGCTTGGGGCCAATGGAGCAAAAGCGGTACACGATTCTGCCTCTTTGCAGCAACATAAAGTCGGTTTTGTACCGACAATGGGATATCTGCACGAAGGGCACGCGAGCTTGATGCAAAAGGCGCGTGAAATGGCAGATACGGTGGTGCTTAGCATTTTCGTAAATCCGATTCAATTTGGACCTAACGAAGATTTGGACAGCTATCCTCGCGATGAGGCTCGTGATCTGGAGGTAGCGCGACGCGAAGGCGTGGACATAGTATTTTTGCCGACTGTGGCAGAAATGTATCCACAGCCAACCCAAACCAAAATTCGTGTATCCGCGTTAACAGATCGCTTGTGCGGTGCTTCTCGTCCTGGCCATTTTGATGGTGTAACTACAGTAGTAGCCAAGCTGTTTAACATGGTAGGTCCTGATTTGGCCTTTTTTGGAATGAAGGATGCGCAGCAGGTTGCTGTGCTTCAACAGATGGTGACCGATCTTAATATGAATGTGACCCTCATACCTTGTCCTATCGTCAGAGAGACCGATGGTTTGGCCCTTAGCTCCCGCAATGTGTATTTGAGTGCGGAACAGCGTGAGCAGGCGTTGGTGCTGTCCCAGTCGCTGCGCAAGGTGCAAGAAGTGAGCGAAGATGTTGTACAGAACACCGTTACGATTGAGCAGTTACATCAAATGGTGGAGTCGACCATCGCCTCATCTCCTTTGGCAGATATTGATTACATTGAAATATTAACATTTCCTGGTCTGGAGGCCCTTCGCCCTGAGCAGCGCCTGTGTGATGTGCAGGAAGACGTTATTGTTGCACTGGCTGTGAAATTTGGGAATACCCGACTGATTGACAATACAAGAATACAGAAAGTGGGGGTGCTTTCCCATGTTTAGAACCATGATGAAATCTAAAATTCACCGTGCGACGGTTACCGAAGCCAACCTGAATTATGTGGGGAGTATTACCATCGATGAAGATTTGATGGAGACATCAGATCTGCTGGAGAATGAAAAGGTTCAAATTGTAAACAATAACAATGGGGCTCGACTGGAAACCTATGTGATCCCCGGACCGCGTGGGAGCGGTGTGATTTGTCTTAACGGTGCGGCAGCCCGTTTGGTACAGCCTGGTGATACAGTCATAATTATCTCTTATGCTTCCATGTCCAATGAAGAGGCCAAAACATACAAGCCAACTGTGGTATTTGTTGACGAGCATAATAAACCAGCCCAAACGATGAACAAGGAAGTACACGCAACGATCATGTAATGAATGGGAAGGCGGATGAAACCCCTCTTTTAAGCGAAAAATGTGATTGTATTAATCCATCTTTCGTAAGGGCGGGATGCACATGTTCCAGCATGTATTCGCAGAAATGAACAGCATGTTAGATGATATCGTGAAGCATTACCCATCAGCCCAGGGCCCCCGCAGGCAGGAGCTGCTACAGCACTGGAGTCTGCTGCGGAGAATGAGTGACGGAATTATGGATGAGTGGCTGGCCTTTGAGGAAAAAATGGTTTGCCTGCGTGCGGCCGGCTTTTCCGTGGAAAGCGATATGTCTGATGCTGAGCTGCCTGAAAGGGAGCTGCCAGCTTTTAACCGGGGGCAGGGGTATTATCGATTACTTATGTACCCTGAGGCAATTCAGCAGTTTGAGCAGGTGCTACAGCAATTTCCGAACAGCTGGCAAAGTTGTATGTATATGGGGATGGCGTATTTTCAACTGGACGATCCAGCAAAGGCTATAGGTCATTTTCAGAAGGTGCTGCACCTGACTGAACAACCAGGGCTAAAGGCGGTCATTTATAATACGCTAGGCTGTTTGATGGCAATGCAGGCTGACGTAAAAGAGGCGCAAAAATATTTTGCTCTCGCGCACCAGTTTGACCCAACATTGCCCGAGCCACTGCACAATATGGAAGCCTGTCTGTCAGGTAACGAGAAGCTTCGATACGACAGCTCCATGTCGACCTGGATGTAGTTGTCAGACACCGCAGTAAGACGATGCATGCCCCTCCTTAGGCGGCGTGTGCATCGTCTTTTTTGGCTGTCTTAATTTCCAAACAGACAATCTTCTGCTATGCTATTATACAGAGTTATTATTTTTGTATGTGTCATAAGAAAGGATTAAGCTCGAATGAAATTTGCGGTATTGGATTTTGAAACGACAGGCACCCAGTCCGCGGATGACATCATTCAAATCGGACTTGCAATTATAGATCATGATAACAGCATTTCCCGTGTTTACGGCTCTTATGTAAACCCTGGCAGATCTATTCCACCTTTTATCACCGGATTGACCGGAATTACAGACGATGACGTTAAGGAAGCACCTGCACTCGAAGAAATGATGATGGAACTCGTGCCTATGCTGGACGATGTCGTGTTGGTCGGTCATAATGTGGCGTTTGATTTTAATTTTTTGCAAAATGCTTTGGATCGATGCGGTTACTTGCCCTTTAGCGGTAGAATTTTGGATACGATGGATTTTCTAAAAATTATGTTTCCATCGCTATCTTCTTATCAGTTGGGTTTTGTTTCCTCTGAGTTCGGGTTGGCGCATGACCGCCCTCATCAAGCAGACAGCGACGCGTTGGCTACGGCTGAGGTGTTTTTAAAGTGTCTGGGAGAGCTTCAAGCACTCCCTCTGATAACGATACAGCGGCTTAGCGATTTGTTCGCAGAGGAAGACAGTGACCTGGGTTGGTTTCTTGACGGCTTACGAGAAGAGAAAGAGCTAGATCCTATTCAGGATTTGGATAAACATCAGTTTTTCCGTCAGCTTGCGCTTAAAGTGGAAGATTGGACCGAGCTGGCTGCTCCGCGTAGAGAAGATGATCCGAATCCACTGTCAGGCGTTTCCTTTGAGGAATATATGGATGATGTGCGAGACAATTTGCGTTCATCCTTGAGCCAATATGAGGAGCGCGAGGCGCAAACACAAATGATTGAAGGTGTAAATCAAGCCCTGAGCCAAGATAAACATTTGTTGGTTGAGGCGGGTACAGGAACAGGGAAGTCCCTAGGCTACTTGCTTCCGTCACTATATCACAGTGTAAAATATGGGCAGAGGGTCACTGTAAGCACGCATACTATTAATCTGCAGGAGCAATTGCGAGAGCGTGATATTCCGATGTTGACAAAAGTGATTCCGTTCCCGTTCCGGGCTGCCATCTTTAAAGGTCGGGGGCATTATTTGTGTCTGCGTAAGTTTGAACATAAAATAAACAGAAGAGACTTCGCGACACCAAAGGAAGACTTAATTACAGCGGCTCAAATGATCGTCTGGCTGACGCTGACAGAAACCGGTGATGATGAGGAGTTGAATCTGAGCAACCGTGGAGGGGATTTTTGGGAAACGGTAGCTAGTGATTCCGAGTCCTGTCTTGGTCGTTCTTGCCCATGGTTCCGCAAGTGCTACTATCATCGTGCACGTCACGAAGCAGGAACTGCGGATGTGGTTATTACGAATCACTCCAAGCTGTTCACCGACGTCAAAGCAAGTCACCAGCTATTGCCCAGCTATGAACATCTGGTCATTGATGAGGCCCATCATCTAGAGGAAGTAGCCGGTAAGCACCTAGGCATGCATATGAAATATTTCACACTCGTGCACACGCTGACTCGGTTGTTCAAGGACAGTAAGAATGGACAATTGCCTTCGCTACGTCAGCAGTTGGCAAAGTCGGGGCATGAGAAGTCAACAGAATGGGCTTCGACCATTGACCAGCTGTATCCGCTCGTGTTAGAGGTTAAGGAAACTTGGGACCTGCTGAGCGATAAGCTGTTTGGCATGTTGCCGGAGCGAACGGATGCTACACCAGGTGAAACAGGGCAATTTTCTTCGCGTCTCAAGCCGTCAGCCAAGCCTGCCAAGTGGGATCAGGCGGCGGCATTGGAAAATCAGCTTTATATAACAATGAGCGAAATTTTGCGCAAGGGCGACAAGCTGATGCTGGATGTCAAGGAAGAGCATGACGATTATGCGGCGGATAGTCTCATTACAGATATCACGGGTCTCTTTAAGGATTTGGCGGGAATCAGGGAAAATTTACGTTTCTTTATACGACTCGATGATGAAACAACCGTATACTGGCTCGAAGCGAGTGGGCAATTCCGTAGTAAATCGTTGCAATTTTATGCGGTGCCCGTCGATGTGAGCCGCCAGTTAAAAGAAATGTTTTTTGACAAAAAAAGAAGTATTATTCTGACATCTGCTACTTTATCGGTAGATAAGTCGTTTCAGTACATGACCGAACAACTCGGCTTGCAGGAGGCTGCGGACCAAGGACGTTTAATGACTTCTCAGCTCCCGTCACCTTTTAATTACAGGGATCAGGTGTTGTTGGTCATTCCGCGGGATTTCCCGAGTGTGAAGGGCAGTGTCGGGGATGCACACTTTGTAGAGATGCTCGTTAGCTCTCTAGGAGCGACCGCTCAGGCGACACGGGGGAGAATGCTCGTTCTATTTACCTCCTATCGGATGCTCCGACAAGTATATGAGCCGCTCAAAGAGGCGCTGGCATCCAGTGATATTACCGTGTTAGGACAAGGTGTGGACAGTGGGAGTCGCAGCAAGCTAACTCGCCGTTTTCAGGAAGCCAAGGCTTCTGTATTGCTGGGAACCAGCAGCTTCTGGGAAGGTGTCGATATTCCAGGTAAGGCTTTGACTTGTCTGGCTATCGTCCGCTTGCCGTTTCAACCGCCCAATCACCCGTTACTGGAGGCAAAAAGTGAGCTGCTCCAGCAACAGAAGAAGAATCCATTTATGAAGCTGTCTGTACCGCAAGCAGTTATTCGCTTCAAACAGGGATTTGGGCGATTGGTACGTACAGCGAGCGACCACGGAGTTGTGATCGTCTACGATACGCGTGTGATCGAATCCTATTACGGAAAGCACTTTTTGTACTCGTTACCGGGACCCAAAATGGAGCATATGCCGTCGGAGCAAATGGTGCCCCGCATCGCTGAATGGCTCCAATCCGCCCCGTAGACGGAGGCACAACGGACGGACAATTAAAGTCCGTTACAATTAGGGGGAGCAAGTATGAAATCAGATAAAATTTCAGAGGCTGTCGTACGGAGGTTACCCGTATATTTACGTTATCTGAATGCACTGCACAAACGTGAAGTGGCTACGGTCTCTTCTCAAGAGTTGGGACAGAGATTAGATTTAAATCCGGCCCAAATTCGTAAGGATCTTGCCTATTTTGGAGATTTTGGTCGGAAGGGTATTGGTTATGATGTTTCTTATCTAATTGAGAAAATACGCCATATCCTGAAAATCGATCAGCAAATTAATGTAGTATTAGTCGGAGCGGGTAATCTGGGTCAAGCCCTATCGAACTATAACGCCTATTTAAAAGACAATATGAAGATTGTGGCGGTATTTGATGCATTTCCAGACAAGGTTGGGGCCAGAATCAACACCTTAGTCGTTCAGCCAATGGATGAACTGGAAGCGACTGTGAAAGAAAAAAATATTCGAATCGGGATTATTACTGTACCTGATTTTGAAGCACAGCATGTGGCTGACAGGCTCATTGAGAGTGGGATTGGAGCAATTCTGAATTTTGCACCTATCATTCTTAAGGCACCAGCTAATATTCGGATACATGCCACAGACTTTACAACTGATTTGCTTAGCCTCGCTTATTATCTGGAGGACGGAAAGGAAGAAGCGCAATATGACAGTGAACAAGTGGATAATTAAAAACGGTTCTTTTGCCGTGAATGGAGCCGAGGCAGGCGTAATCCATGGTTTTATGATTGTGGAGGATAGTCGTATTACTTACATTGGCGAGACTTTGCCTGCAGGTGAGGAAGAGACGGAAACGATCAACGGTACAGGGCTATTATTCTTACCTGGTCTGGTTAATACTCACGGTCATGCAGCGATGTCTCTGCTGAGAGGATATGGAGATGACCTGGCACTTCAAGTATGGCTTCAGGAAAAAATGTGGCCTATGGAAGCCAAATTTACATCCACGGATGTGTACTGGGGAACATCCTTGTCAGTGCTGGAAATGCTGAAAGGTGGAACCACAACTTTCCTGGACATGTACGATCATATGGATGAAGTGGCTCGTGTAGCTGAAGACTCGGGCATTCGTGCAAGTCTGATGCGTGGAGCCATTGGACTATGTTCGGAAGAGGAGCAGCGGATTAAGCTGGCTGAGGCCGTGACTTTTGCACGTAACTGGCATTGTAAAGCAGACGGACGTATCACAGCCATGATGTCTCCACATTCTCCATACACTTGTCCACCTGCGTTCATCGAGAAATTTGTCCAAGCTGCACATGATCTTGATTTACCTTTGCATACGCACATGTCCGAGACGATCGCCGAAGTTGAGCAAAACGTACGCGATTATGGTTTACGTCCAGTTGCACACTTAGATAAGCTTGGCTTTTTCTCCCGTCCTTCACTGGTTGCCCATGGCGTTCACCTAAACGACGAGGAAATTGCATTATTAGCAGAACGAGGTGTGGCGGTTTCACATAATCCGGGCAGCAACTTGAAGCTGGCAAGTGGTGTAGCGAGAGTACCTGAACTGCTGCGTGCAGGAGTTACCGTTTCTCTTGGAACAGATGGTCCTGCCAGCAATAATAACCTGGACATGTTCGAGGAAATGCGTCTGGCGGCCCTTATTCACAAGGGAGTATCTGGCGACCCTACGGCAGTACCTGCAAATGAAGCGTTGCGTCTGGCAACAGAGTATGGTGCAAAATCGATTGGTTTAAAAGAGGTAGGTGCGCTGGCAGCAGGCAACAAGGCTGACTTTATCGCGTTAGATCTGAATCAGGCCCATTTCTTGCCGCGTACAGATCTTATTTCCCATGCCGTTTACTCTGCAAGTGCCAAAGATGTGGTTCATGTATGGGTAGACGGTCGTCAGGTTGTGAAAAATGGCGAGTGCCTGACGATGGACGAGGAACGTATCAAACATGAGGCACAAGCTGCCTTTGAAGGGCTGCTGTCGCGCTAATTCAGGTGTCACATCCCCTTAGAGAGGAAGCACAGGTTTGAAAAATAAGAAAAAATGGATAGCGGTCGCCATTCTGGCCGTAATATTGATCCTGGTCAGCATTTTCTGGTATTATTCCTATGCTACTCAAGACCAGGTGGCTGAGGAAAATGCCGCTATCATTAAGGCCAAGCAATCAGGTGGTCTGGTTAGCACGACTCAGACATGGAAGTCTGTGTGGGATCAGATATATTGGGTGGTTCAAGGAAAAAACGCACAGAATGAAGATATAATGGTGTGGGTACCTTTTCAAAAAACGGAGGGACAGCCTAACGTACCTGCCGCAGATCCAAGCGGCGTTCATACCGAGCTGATGAAAAACGGAGTCGACGAGCAAAAAATGACAGCGATAATTCAGCAGCAACTTCCAAACACAAAAATTGTAAGACTCCAACCGAGTGTGTTTAATGGCGAATATGTCTGGCAGTTGTTTTACGATGATGGAAGCCATCATATCTATACCTTTTATCGTTTCTCTGATGGGGGATCGACGGGGATAAAGTATACTTTGCCTAATAACTGAGTTGGTATGAGGTTTGGTGAAAGTAGTGTGGGAGCGTTTTGTAGTCCATTTTCACAACATGTAATGCTGTAAAAGAATTTCTAGTTTTGAAGGATTGAAGACTAAAGGCGTAAATGCGAATTACATCGTATTTACGCCTTTTTGTTTGATTTGTATTTATAAAAAGACTTATGGAGTCTAACTTAAAAAACATATTACTTAAGCTGACGGTATTTTATATTTCCCTAAATATAGTTAAAGATGTAGTCTATTACATATATCATAATATTTTTTACCTTAAAATGGTTTAATTGTAGATGCAGACTAACGTAACCCATAATTTTGTGGCTATGTTATCATGACTACTTATATCAAAAAGGAGATTCATGAACATGGGAAAAATGGATGGGAAAGTTGCATTGGTAACGGGTGGAGGTCAAGGTATTGGACGAGCTATTTGTTTACGTCTAAGTCAAGATGGCTTTGCCGTTGCAGTTGTGGATTTAAATAAAGATACAGCTCAGAGTGTTGCTGGTGAGATTGCTGAGGCAGGAGGACGCTCATTGGCAATTAAAGTCGATGTCTCGAGCCGGGATCAGGTTTTTGCTGCTGTTCAGGAAACAGCTGAAAAACTTGGAGGCTTTGATGTCATAGTCAATAACGCGGGGATTGCTCCTGCCAAGCTATTGAAAGATGTTACACTGGCTGATTTTGACCAGCTGTTTCATATCAATGTAACCAGTGTTCTGTGGGGCATTCAGGCAGCAGCCACTAAATTTAAGGAACTGGGACACGGTGGCAAAATCATAAACGCCTCCTCACAGGCAGGTCATGTCGGGAATGCTAATCTGGGGATTTACTCCGCAACTAAATTTGCAGTGCGTGCACTAACGCAGACCGCTGCTCAGGAATATGCCCAATATGGTATTACAGCAAACGCCTATTGTCCCGGGATTGTACAAACCCCGATGTGGAGCGGAATTGATAAAGAAATCACAGCTGCCAAAGGGGAAGCAGCAGGTGATGCAACCAAGGAATTTGGTAGCAAAATTGCCCTCGGTCGTCTTTCCACACCTGAAGACGTTTCAGCCTTTGTATCCTTCCTAGCCGGCCCAGATTCCGACTATATGACTGGACAATCTCCTCTGATTGATGGCGGCATGATGTTCCTTTAAGAGCTTTAACACAGCATTAATAAATAAAGACGCAAATACGAATTAAATCGTATTTGCGTCTTTTTTATAACTGCGCCGTGATGCTTAGTTGTAAGCTAGCGAAGCACTTTTACCTAACTAATATTTCTCCTAAGACAAATTCATCTTTATGGCGGGCAATAGCGGGGTGAAAGGATTTGAACCTGGAGAAAAAGATTTTGCCTCATTACAACTCCTCCACACATTGCCTTCGATATTAGATTCACGTTATGATATACTATATTTCATAAGTGATAGACAAAAATGATAGAAAAATGAGTTGCTGATCGCTATAAGATCATGCAATTTGGTTGTTTGTTGACATTCGTCCCGTTTCTTCTGGGTTTTACATTTTGAGAGGAGGATGTTGTTTGAAATTGCGTGCAGTTCCTATTGTTGTGGCGACCGTTTTGGCAGCCTTGTTGTTATTTGGAGGATGGTTCATTTACCGTCAGGTTACAATGCAAAGTCCTCTGGAAAAACTGGTATCTCAATATCCAGGCGTGACGAGCGCTCAAATAGATATTAAACAGGATCAGGTCGTATTGAAACTAGATCTTAAACCGCAGGCAGATGTGGCTGGGTTAGTTGATGTGGTTAAGCAAAAAGGGCAATCCATTATTGGCAGTCGCACTATTAAGCTGGATATCGCTGATCATTCCAATTCCGCACTGGATCAATGGTGGTCTGATGCTATGTTTCCTGTAGCCGAAGCGATGGAAAATAAAAAGTATACTCAAATTTCATCTACAGTTGATCAGATGAAAAAGAAGAAGACAGGTATCAAGGCTGATACCGATATGGATTCGAACAATGTCTATATCCGACTCAGCGAAGGCAATGCGACGAAATTTATCGTTTTGCCACGTCAATCTCAGCAAATGGGGGTATGGCCTAATGCCTAGATGGATCAAGGAAATATTAATCGGTATTGTGCCGGTGACCATTATATTTCTCGTTTTTATTGGGGTGAATATTATACCTCTTCTGGTTGCGGGCGTGATGCTCAGCGGCTTGTTAATGCTTATGCACGCACGCGGAGGCTTGGCCGTAGGTGCAGGGCAAGAGCGCAAACGTAAAAAAAATGGACCGGACAAGCTGACTTTTGAGGAAATTGGTGGGCAAGAAAGCGCAAAACAGGAATTGCGTGAAGCCTTGGATTTTTTGAATCGACATGATGAAATTTCCAAGTTTGGCATCCGTCCATTAAAAGGCGTTTTGCTTACAGGCCCTCCGGGAACAGGTAAAACACTAATGGCAAAAGCAGCTGCACACTATACTAATTCTGTGTTTGTTGCAGCTTCAGGCAGTGAATTTGTTGAAATGTACGTGGGTGTTGGTGCAGGTCGTGTTCGCGAGTTGTTTCGGGAGGCTCGCACTCGTGCAGCCAAGGAAAAGAAAGAAAACGCAATTATCTTTATTGACGAGATTGATGTTATTGGTGGTAAGCGTGAGGGTGGACAGCAACGAGAATATGATCAAACTTTGAATCAGTTGCTGACAGAAATGGATGGCATTTATTCAGCAGATACTCCGCGGATATTGCTCATTGCAGCCACAAACCGTAAAGAAATGCTGGACAGCGCCTTAACACGTCCAGGGCGTTTTGACCGTCATATTCAAGTAGATTTGCCTGATAAGAAGGGCCGTCTTCATATCCTTAAAATTCATGCCAAAAACAAACCGATCCAGGAAGATGCAAATTTGGACAAAATCGCAGAGGAGTCTTACGGTTTTTCCGGTGCACAGTTGGAGAGCGTCATGAATGAAGCAGCCATCTATGCAATGAGACAGGATCAACAAATGATTGCGCAGAGTCATCTGTCCATGGCGATTGACAAGGTGATGATGGGTGAAAAAACAGACCGAGAATCAACATTGGAAGAGAAAAAGCGGGTAGCGATTCACGAACTGGGGCATGCTATTATGGCTGAAATCGTTCGTCCTGGTAGCGTAAGTCAAGTAGCGCTCAGCCCGCGCGGGAAAGCGCTCGGTTATGTACGTCACAATCCACAGCAAGAGCATTATTTGTATACCAAGCAGTATCTGGAAGAGCAGATTATGATCTCTCTCGCAGGGGCTACGGCAGAAGAAATGTACTACGGCGGTCGAAGTACTGGCTCTAGTAACGATTTTGAGCAGGCGCTAAACATCGTTCATACGATGATGACTTCCGGTTTGACTTCTCTTGGGATTATTAACATGGAAATGGTTACAAAAGAGGAACTCATGCGGGAAAATGGCGAGATAATGAATGACCTGCATAGTCGGACATTGGAGTTGTTGGAAAAGCATCGTCCTGTGTTCGACAATTCTCTTGACATCTTGATGAAGGAAGAAACCCTGTCCGGAGATCAATTTAGATGTCAATTTAGTGAAAATGCTTTATTACCAGCATAATTTTTTATGCTGGTTATTTTTTTTTACTTTTAGTCCGTGCTAAGATATTATTATCTATTGGGACATAAACATGTATTTTTCGACAAAGAAGGATACAATATATGAGAGTGACCAGGAAAGGGTGGAATTAAGAACCATGCAATTTAAAAAAATCGGCGTCATTGGCGGCGGCACCATGGGACAAGGTATTTCTGAAATGCTTGCGTCCAAAGGAATCGATGTGCTGCTAGTAGAGCAGACACCAGAGAAACTAGACTACGCTTATAATATGATTGAAACAAGTCTAGACAAACAACTGGAAAAGTGGGCAATTACCCAAGCAGAGAAAAAATTGATTTTATCTCGTATTGAAAAAGTATCTCATCTGGCAGAGCTTGCTAGCTGTGATATGGTCATTGAAACGATTACAGAGAATCTGGACGAGAAGAAAGTTGTTTTCCAAGAGCTGGATCATGTGTGTCCAAGCAACATCATTCTTGCAAGTAATACATCCACGCTGAGCCTGACCGAGCTTGCTAGCTCGACCAAGTATCCAGAGCGTGTTATTGGTATGCACTTTATTTATCCAGTATCCCGCATTGATCTTGTAGAAATTATCCGTGGTTTGAAAACTTCAGACGAAACATTTGAAAACACTAAAATGTTTGTGGAAGAAATCGTGGAGAAAAAAGGAGTCATGATTTATGAATCTCCTGGCTTTGTAACTAGCCGGATTATCTGCCTCCTGATTAACGAAGCAGCTCATGTACTTCAAGAGGGCGTAGCTTCCGCGGAAGATATTGATGATGCTATGCGCATCGGCTACAACTTCCAAAACGGTCCTTTGGAAATGGCTGACCGCTTTGGTCTGGATTCCGTTTTGGCGGCTCTGGAGCGGATGTTCCGTGAATTTGGCGAACTGAAATACCGTCCGTCCATCGTCCTGAAGAAAATGGTGCGTGCAGGTAATCTGGGCGTGAAATCAGGCGAAGGGTTCTTTAAGTATGACAAGGATGGTGACCGGATATGAAAATTCTCGTAATCAACGCAGGGAGTTCTTCCCTGAAATACCAATTATATGATATGACGGACGAGTCCGTTCTGGCAAAAGGATTGGTAGAGCGCATCGGTATGGACTCTTCGATTCTGACGCATAAACCAACCAATAAGGAAGAATTCACTGAAGTTAGTGAAATTTTGGAGCATACAACTGCCATCCGTAAAGTGCTGAATGCACTCACAGATGCAGAGCATGGGGTCATCTCCAGCATTAGCGAAATTCAGGCTGTGGGCCATCGTGTGGTTCATGGAGGCGAAATCTTCAAGCAGTCAGCGCTCGTAACTCCTGAAGCGAAGAGTGAAATTCGTCGCTTGTTCGACCTCGCTCCACTGCATAACCCGGCATCCATGATGGGGATTAAAGCGGCTGAATTGAATATGCCAGAAGTACCGCAAGTTGTGGTATTTGATACATCGTTCCATCAAACTATGCCAGAAAAAGCTTATATGTACGCGATACCGAGAGTGTTGTACAATAAGTACAAGGTTCGTCGTTATGGTGCACACGGCACTTCCCATGACTTCGTAAGTAAGGAAGCTGCCAAATTTGTCGGCCGTCCTTTGGAAGACCTGAAGATTATCACTTGCCATATCGGTAATGGTGGTAGTGTAACAGCAGTTCAAGGTGGTTTGTCTGTAGATACTTCCATGGGTATGACTCCATTGGAAGGACTTATGATGGGTACTCGTAGTGGTGATTTGGACCCAGCGATCGTGCCTTATGTCATGAACAAAGAAGAATTGACTGTCAATGAGGTCAATTCCATGCTGAACAAGCATAGTGGACTGCTAGCTATTTCTGGTATCAGCAGTGATATGCGTGAAATCACTGAAGGTATGGAAAAAGGCGAGCCTAATTCTACATTGGCGTTTGAAATGTATGAATACCGTCTGCGTAAATATATTGGTTCATATGCTGCCGCAATGGACGGGGTAGACGTAATTGTATTTACGGCAGGCGTAGGCGAGAACTCCATTGTTCTGCGTAAGAGAGTGCTGGAACAACTGACATTCCTCGGCATCGAGCTGGATGAATCATTGAACGCTATTCGTTCTGGTGAGGTTCGCCGGATTACAACTGCAAATTCGAAGGTAGAAGTACTGATTATCCCAACGAACGAAGAACTGGTAATTGCCCGTGACACGTTCCGTTTGGTTCAGTAGTTCGGTCTATAAGTGTAAACTTTATACATGTGGAACTATGGTTTGAGTTCGCATGTACCAAACAGCGAGAGCAAACAGCCTGACCCAAGGGGAAGGGCTGTTTGATTTTCGGTTTAAGGAGAGAGACGGTCATGACAAATAAAAGTACGATTGCCCAAGTGGGTCGCCATGTAGGGGAAACGGTTACAATTGGCGCATGGGTAAACAATAAGCGGTCTAGCGGTAAAATTCAGTTCCTGCAACTACGTGATGGTAGCGGGTATATTCAAGGGGTTATCGTAAAAAGCGAAGTGTCTGAGGATATTTGGAATGATGCCAAATCCTTGACCCAAGAAAGCTCCCTTTATGTAACTGGAATCGTGCGAGAGGAGCCGCGCAGTCAATCGGGCTATGAATTAACGGTTACAGGTATTGAAATCATTCATTTGACTGAAAACTACCCGATTACCCCTAAAGAGCACGGTGTAGATTTCCTGATGGATCATCGCCACTTGTGGCTGCGTTCCGCCAAGCAACGTGCGGTTCTGATCATACGTGCGGAAATTATCCGTGCTGTACAGGAATTTTTTAACGGTAACGGTTTTACGAAGGTAGACCCGCCTATTTTGACTCCATCTTCTGCAGAAGGCACAACAGAGTTGTTCCACATCAAATATTTTGACGAAGATGCTTATTTGACACAAAGCGGACAACTGTACATGGAAGCTGCGGCAATGGCGCTGGGTAAAGTTTATTCCTTTGGTCCAACCTTCCGTGCGGAAAAGTCCAAAACACGTCGTCACCTGATTGAGTTCTGGATGATCGAGCCTGAAATGGCTTTTGTGGATCACGAAGAATCCTTGCGCGTTCAGGAGCAGTTTGTAAGCCACATCGTGCAGTCTGTTCTGAAAAATTGTGCGAAGGAGCTTGAAGCTATCGGACGCGATGTTTCGAAGCTGGAGCAAATTCAAGGCGAGTTCCCACGGATTACGTACGATGAGGCGATTGCCTTCCTTCAAGGTGAAGGATTCGACATCCCTTGGGGAGAAGACTTTGGTGCTCCTCATGAAACGGCTATTGCCGAAAGATATAACAAGCCTGTGTTCATCACACATTGGCCGACTCACATTAAAGCATTCTATATGAAACCTGACCCATCCCGCCCAGAGGTTGTTCTGTGTGCCGATATGATTGCTCCTGAAGGTTATGGCGAAATTATCGGGGGTTCGCAACGGATTGATGATCCAGCATTGATGGAAGAACGTTTTAACGAGCATAACCTGGCACGTGAAGCCTATCAATGGTATATGGATCTGCGCACCTATGGTACCGTTCCGCATTCTGGCTTTGGTTTGGGATTGGAGCGTACAGTAGCATGGATTTGTGGACTCGATCATGTGCGTGAAACGATTCCATTCCCACGTATGCTGTATCGTTTGTACCCATAATCAATGACCGGATCATTCGACAGGACATCAGCGGCAGAATGGGCGGAGGGAGTAGCTTATGCTATGGAAACCGGAATGGTTCAAATTCCCTACGCCCTGCTCAAGCATTATCGGACGCTTCGGCTGACAGATGGTGAAATGCTGCTACTGATGCAGTTACTTGCCTTTAAACAAGCGGAACGTAATGAATTTCCAACATGGGAGCAATTACAGGCTCGTATCGGGTGCACTGCAAACGAAATCGCACTTTATTTCAGTAAGCTCATGAAAGATGGATTTTTGCGCATTGATTCCGTAGAAGATCGTAGTTCATCCGTCCAATTTGAACGTTACAACTTGGCGGGACTGTATCGCAAGCTGGCAGAATGTATGATCGCCGAGCGTTCGGAGCAGCACGATGAAGATGACATTTTGTTTGCCGGGAAGCCGGATTTACGGAATGGAATATCGGAATCTCCGCTTACAGAAGAACGAAATTTATTCACGATTTTTGAGAAAGAATTCGGCCGACCATTATCACCGATGGAATATGAGACGATCAGCAGTTGGGTGGATCAGGATCGGTACCCGGAGGAGCTCATTTTGCTGGCTTTGAAAGAAGCGGTGTTTGCTGGGAAGGTACATTTCCGGTATATAGATCGCATTTTGTTAGAGTGGAGCCGAAACCGGGTCCGTAATGCACAGGATGCGAAAGAATATGCCCAGCGATTCCGTGGTGGCGGTCGCAATTAAAATAGCCGACTAAGCCTTTTAGGTAGTAATTAACGACTATAGACTTTAATGTTAGAGGACACACTTTTCCGCTTGGAGGGTGTGTCCTTTAAATTTTTTTTTTGAAATATGCAGGGGGAGGAATTTTCCTGGCGTCTATAGTATTGGGAAGGGGGAGAGCGTCATTGATATAGAGAGAATCATTGAACGAATCCGGTCAGGTGATCGGCAGGCGTTCCGTGAGATCGTAGAGCTGTACAGCAAACATGTATTTCATGTGGCCTATTCGGTACTGCATGACAGCAAGGAAGCAGAGGATGCCGCGCAGGAGGCGTTCGTTCAAGTGTACAAGTCTCTCCCCCAGTACCGGAACGAAGGGTTTAAAACGTGGCTGAGCCGAATTGCGCTCCATAAAGCGCTGGATATCAAACGCAAACAAGATAGGCGGCCCGCAGAGCTTATTGACGTGGCACAATCTCTTGTGCAGTTTCCTTCCCCAGAAGAGGATGTACTGGCCCGTCTCATCCGTGAAGAGCAAACAGTGGAACTATCACAAAAAATCGCCCAGTTACCCGAGCAACATCGGGATATTATTCAAGCCTACTATATGCAGGGCAAAACCTACGACCAAATAGCACAAGAGACGCAGGTGGCTTTAAAAACGGTAGAGTCCAGACTATATCGGGCACGACTATGGATTCGAAATCACTGGAAGGAGGAGGAATGGCAATGACTGACCAACAGGATAAACCGTGGATGAAAGGGCAAACGAATGACTGGAATGCATACATTACAGGAACTTGTACGATAGAGGAATCTACTCGGCTGGAAAAGCTTTTATTGGAAGATGAGCAAGCGTTGATGTTATATCTTGTTGCACTAGAGCAATTAGAGCCGACATTGCAAGATTACTCTGCCTGGATGGATACGGAACGCTTCACAGATCAGGTAATGGCCGTTCTTCCCGATATAGAAGTGCCGGCTCAAGTTGCGTTCAAAAAACGCCGTTGGTTTGAAAAACCTGTGTTTCACTATGTTGTTGCGGCAAGCCTCACATTGATCTTGCTATCTAGTGGAGCCTTTGACAAAATGATGCCGCATTCAGGTGAAAAACAAGTACCTCCCCATGAACGCGTTTCTTACAGTGAAGAAGTCATGCAAGCCACGACGACCTGGCTCGATAAATTAAAGCCCTAAATAAATGAAAGGGTAAGATGAACAAGCTTGAAACCAACGTTCAGTTGGACATTTCATTAAGATTCCCTCAATAGAAAGGAAGTGTAGCAATGCCTTATACGGAACGAAGCAAGCTCTTGGCATTTCTATTGAACATCATTCCGGGTGTAGGACACTATTACTGGTCCAGAAAAGCCAATGCGTTTGTATATACCATTTTGTTTTTCGGATGTCTGGCAGGAGGAATATTTTTGTCAGTGATAGCAAGTAACGGAATGCCTTTTTTAGTGAGTATTTTTGTTGCTGCCCTTTTATGGGGACTTTGTATGCTGCATATCGTAATTAGTTTGTTACGTTATGATCCTCGTGCAGTCGCTGCTCCATACCCCCCTCATGCAGGAGCTAATCCATATGGCTTTTATCCCCCAAATGGTTCTTATGGACAGGCTGGTATAACAGGAGAGGTACCAGAGGGAACAACAGATGCAGGCACGAATGCACCGGGAACAATGGGATACGAACCGGGCTATAACCATTATCAAAAAGGATCGGACAATGAACGCTTTTTTACAATTTTGCTGTCATTCATTCCTGGATTAGGACACCTTCATTTGGGGCTGATGCAGCGTGGCTTGTCTTTTCTGTTATCCTTCTTTGGCTTTGGAGCGATCCTCGTCTTTATTACGAGCATTACGAACGAATCTGGATTTTTGGCGTTTGCCGGTGTGTTGCCGATTATTTGGTTGTACTGCATGTTTGATGCAGTGCAGCATGTACATCGCAAGCAAGCTGGGGACATTCTTCAGGATCGGACTTTGTTTGAAGAATTGGAGCATGGAAGAGTTGAGGGACGTCGTAGCAAAATGCTGGCTACCATTTTATCGGTATTTCCCGGTGCTGGGCATATGTATATTGGATTGCAAAAACGTGGACTTCAGCTCATGCTACTGTTTTTAGGATTTATTTATATACTGGACGTGCTGCATCTTTCACTCTTTTTGTTCCTCATTCCGGTGATCTGGTTTTACAGCTTTTTTGATGCATTGCAGCAGGTAAGCCGTTATGGACGGGAACAGTTAATCGACAAGCCTGTGATCGGTATGTTTGCTCAATATCACCGCTGGGTAGGCTTAGGACTACTTCTGCTGGGTGCATACTACATCCTGATTAACGTACTTGTTCCCACACTGGATCGTCTGTTTCCGGATGGACGAATTTACAACATAGTTGATATGTATCTAAGAACCATTATTGTCTCCTTCTTATTAATTGGCGGCGGTATTTGGATGATGGTTGGTAATTCCAAATCTAAGCGAACAAAGGAGAAACGATAACATGGATACCGAATTTTCAAAGAGCGAGGCTTCCTTTAAGGGAGCCCATCACTCTCCAAACGACGGGACAGGTGCAATAGGCTTATTGGGCGCTTCATCCCATAAAAATGGTACCTCTAAGAACTCCAACGCGCCAGCAGGGGTATGGAAAGTCGGAAGGCTGTCCATGGGGCTGTTCCTGGTGCTGTTGGGGGGCGTAACGTTTGCCTCCAAGTTTTGGGGAGCAGGCATACTGGATCAGGCGTTGACCTGGTGGCCGGTCGTTTTTGTTTTACTGGGACTGGAAATTTTAATGTATACCGCTTGGAAAGGGACACGCGAGCGCATTCGTTATGATGTGTTCAGCATGTTTATTACGGCGATATTGGTGTTTTGTTGTATCGGATTTGCCTTGGTCAGTTCATTGGGGATCACTCCGCAAGTCAGAGAAATAATGAGTTCAGTTCAGGAAACAAGGATTCTTCCAGACTGGCATGAAAAACTGCCTGCTGGAGTGACCAAGGTAATTGTGCAGGGGGAAGATCCTTATGCGGTCAAAATTGACGCAACCACCTCACCGGAGGTGCATGTGTTCGGCAGTTATGTATATACAGGTAGTGAAGATGATTTCAAAGGAGAGGAGCTCTATCAGACAAAACATATTGGAGATACTCTCTATGTGCTTCTTAGTCAGGTTCCCACACGTTTTATGCAAACCCACCATCAGCTTGATGTGACTGTTGCCGTGCCTGATGGAATAGCGGTTACTGTGCGTGACAGCCAGGGAAATGTGATTGAAAAATAGCGAGTGCTGCCAGCTCCTGCTTTACATTTTATATCTTACAGGCGATACTTGTTAGAGAAGCCTGAGCTTTCAGCTATGTCACTAGCTCAAAGATGTAGTTGCTTACCAGGCGCAACTTGATGATATGCATTCGAAAAGTGAATGTAATCGGAAAAGAGGGAAAAAATTGATTTCATTCAATCCTGACACACTTACAGAGCGTGAAAATTATAAATTATTGACTGGGAGTATTATCCCCAGACCGGTAGCGTTTGTAACGACTTTGAGCAGTGAAGGGGTGCTGAATGGTGCTCCGTTCAGTTATTTTTCCATCGTTGCCGCCGAACCGCCACTACTGTCTGTATCCGTGCAGCGTGTCAATGGAGTTTCCAAAGATACAGCACGTAATGCGATGGAGCATAATGCTTTTGTCGTACATATTACAGACGAAGACAACGTGGGGGCGGTGAATGTGACGGCTTCCCGTCTATCGCCGGAGGAGAGTGAGATTACACTGGCAGGTCTCACTCCGATCCAGAGTACAAAAATCGCAGTTCCTGGTGTGACTGAAGCGAAAATACGTATGGAATGTATTTTGGAGAAAGTGATACCGCTCGGGGGCAAGGAGGACACACCTGCCTGTGATCTATTAATTGGGCGTGTAGTGCAGTATCATTTGTCGGAGGAAGCGTACCAAAATACATATGTGATTGCCGAGAAGTTGTGTCCGGTGAGTCGGTTGGCTGGAAACAACTATGCAAAGCTGGGAGAGCAATTCACGCTGGAGCGTCCCCAATAGGGGGCGTTTTTTTACAACATGAAGCAAAAGGAACTTGCCATGTAATTACAATATTTCCCAAATATGTTTATAGGATTTAGGAGATCGCAGGCTTAGAATGAGTCTCTACTGGGTTGGAGTGCCCTGATGAAAGATCATTTGCCATTGTTCTTCATTTAATTTCCAAATGGAACTTCTAAGTGACTTATTTCCGGTATCGATCGATTTCGTACAGTATGTTGCATGTACAAGATCTGAAGATAACAACCTTATGTTAAAGTCAGTAATCATATATGGTATATTGCTCAGTGAAGATTTGCCATCTAAAAAACTAATTTGCATTGACTTCTCGTACTTTTTGCCCGACGAACCATATTCAAAATAGTCATCAGCTAATAGTCTTCCAAAATCCTCTTTTCTACCGTGCATTAACTGCTTTTCTAAATTTAATATTATATCTTCTAAATCTTTATTCACCTGATCACCTCACTAATATTTACTGTCGCTAGTAGGATAGGATACTTTTAAAAAAAAGAGAACGTACCGTGCTTTCGCTAGGCTCCGTTCTCGATATTTGACAACCCCTTTTGCAGCGCAGGAATACGCCTTTATAATATTTACAAGTTATTCATTTTGAAGTTTTCAGTAGCAGGGAGCGATAGGTCGTTTCAAACAGAAACTCAAACGCCTCCAGATGCTTTTTAGCTTCAAACACATCACGCCCCCATGCATAAATGCCGTGATTACGCAATAAAATTCCTGGAACCTGATCATTCAGCACGCCTGGCACCAGCTTGGCAATTGAGGCGATATCAGCATAATTTGGCAGCACGGGAATCTGGATGGCGGCATTTTCCTCCCAAATGTTAAAAGCCTTAATGAGCTCTATGCCTTGCACAGGTACAGAGCCCTGCTCACCGTAATATTCGGAAATCAGGTTGTTAAACACGGTATGCACATGAAAAACTGCTCCACAGCCTGTCAGTCGATAAATTTCGCAATGGATGAGCGTCTCTGCACTTGGCTTGAGATTTGTGGCTTCTGCCGCTTTTCCATATAGGTCTACGAACAAAAAATCCTCAGGAGTGCGTTTGGTCTTATCCTTACCACTAGCGGTGATTGCAAAATAAAACTGTTCAGGATGAAAGTCACCAATTCGGATCGACAAATTGCCGCTTGTACCTGGGAACCAGTTGCGAGAGGCGAATAGCTCCTTGACATCAGCGAGTTCCTCCAGAGCACGGCGTTTTTCCTCAAATGAAATGTCTGCCAAGCTAAAACTCATTACAGTACCCCCTGCTTCTGTTTTTGCTTTAAATCCTCGATAATATCGTCAAATGTCTCAAAGGGTACATGTGGTACCCCGAGCTCTTGACACTTTAATGTCAGGTGTGAGCGGGAGTACACAAAATCGGCAATTTTGGCACCTTCAAAATCGGTCAGGCTATCGCCAATCAAAATCCGTTCATATTGCTCGGGAGGGTATTGACGAATGACGGTTGTTTTGCACATGCCGCAGTCATTCTTACATGGTTCCTCACATGGATGCGGCCATGTAATCAGGATGTGAGGATTGGAAAAATCCGCTCCGTTGCAAAAGAAATGATCCTGCGGAATATTGAATGGCTTTAGCAATGGATTAATAAAAAAATCAATGCCGCCGCTAGTAACGAAAAATTCAATCTGCTGCTCTCGCACAAAGTCCAAAAAGCGTGCAAAGCCTTCACGTATACCCGCTTGTCCAAGTACATATGAAATAATGTCTTCCTTAAGCTCTGAAGGCATCAAAGCGAACATCGCACCTACGCCTTCACGAATGGACATATGTCCATTCACGATTTGATGCATGACAGGCTCATAGCCCACAGGCTGAAAATGCTTCATAATAGCAACAATATTATCGCTGTTTGTAATGGTCCCGTCAAAATCGCAAAAAATGACGGGCTTCTTGGCTATGCTCATCGTTCGCCTCCCCACGTGTCGAGCGCAGATTGCAGCTCGGGATGAGTCAGGGCGTATTGTGCCAGCGGGACATTTTGCTGCACTGCTTCAATCGCTTGCACAAAAGCACGCCCACCAGCTTCTGTACCCAGTGGATGTCCGTGAATACCGCCCCCAGCGTTAACCACTACATCGGTACCAAAGTCGCGTACGATGAGTGGCACCAGCCCCGGGTGAATCCCTGCGGAAGGGACAGGCATGCTGGCCTTCAGCGGTAGATCAGGAGTGATCAGTTCGTCGCGGATCGCCATGTTTTCCTCACGCGGCATCGTCACTGAGCCGTAGGGAGAAGGGAAGAGAACAAGGTCAGCGCCAGCCAGGCGCATAAGCTGACCGAGCAGGACCGACGCCGATATACCATAGTGAGGCGATGGGTAAGCAGCACCTGCTAGTGAAGGATGGGCTGCAATCGGTACTGAAACGGCGGGATCGCTGCTAAGCTCATGCAGCACATCATAACCGTAGGCCAGCACATTAAATAGTAACGCGTTCGCACCTGCGTCGATAGCCTTGAGAGCTTGCGCCCTGAGCTGTGAGGTTGGGCCAGTTAAATTAGCGGCATACAGCAGCTTTTTACCAGTTTCACGCTCAGCCGCTTCGGCAGTTCGAATGCAGGCTTCCACACGTTTTTCAATCGGCGTCAGCGTATTTTCAAACAAGATCTCGTCGTCTTTGATCAGGTCGACGCCGCCGAGAGCCTGACGCGTAAACTGTTCACGCAGTTCGTCCAAATTGAGCCCAATCACAGATTTGAAAATGCTCATGAGCAGAGGTCGGTCATACACGCCAAGCTGCTCGCGCAAGCCGCTGATACCGAATTTCGGTCCCGAAAAAGCAGAGAGGAATGCTTTCGAGAAACTCAGCTTTGTCAGCTTAATTCGGCCATCCATCGAAATTTTGCCGAAGACTGTAACCAGCAATGCAGGAATGTCGCGGCTGAAATTGACATCCGGATAAGCGATCGTCAAATCGGCGTACCGCTCACCCGGGCCTCCCTCATGAATATCTACAGATTGAACAGAGCCGAGATGTTTTTGCATCGCATCCCGCTTGGCCTGCGGGAGCTCAGTCCAGCTGCCCACCGTCATGCCGATGGCAATAGATTGGGCCTTTTGATTAAAATCAGCTCTGTCATCGTATATTCGGTAGGTCGCCAGGCAATAGCTCACTCAATTCCCTCCTTAAGTACAGCTCCCATTTCGCGCGATCGTTCAGCGCAACGCTGCACCGCCGCAATCACTGTTTCGTAGAAGTCACCTTTGTCCAGTGTTTTCAATGCAGCTACCGTGGAGCCATTAGGAGACATAATTTTGTGGCGAAGGGCTGAAGGCTCCTCCCCGGTTTGTTGTACCATGCGTGCTGCTCCAAGTGCGGTTTGTACCGTTAATTCGTGCGCTTGTTCAGGAGTCAAGCCGCCGCGGATTCCGCCAGCAATCATGGCCTCCATTAAGTAGTAGACATAAGCAGGACCACTTCCAGAAATGCCAGTCAATACATCCATTTTCTCTTCTTCTATAACCGTTACTGTACCTACGGATTCAAACATCGTAAGCACGTTTTTACGCTGAATTTCGCTGATCTCCTTGGAAAAGCTGATGCCTGTGGCTCCCAGCCCAATCGAGCTGGACGTATTGGGCATCGTCCGCGCGATGGGTTGCTTACGACCAAGCAACGTTTGCATGGTACGAATAGACAACCCAGCAATGACCGAAATGATCAGCTGTTCATCTGACAGGAGGGGACCGAGCTGTCCAAGTGCTCCGGCAGCATCTTTAGGCTTCATGGCAAGCACAATCACTGGAGAATGACGCAGCAATTCCGTTTTGGCGGCATCCTCAGTTTGGAACAATACTCCGTATTGCTGTTGGAGTTCTTCAAGGCGAGCCTGATTACTGCGATTGATGACAGTAATACCGCCACGTTTGACGACAGAACGATTCGTCATCCCACGAATAATAGCCTCAGCCATTGAACCTGCCCCGAAAAACGTAATTTGCTCGTTAATTAACACCTTTGTTTGTGATTCACACATGGATTCATTACCTCCAAAAATACGGATTGATTTATTATTTCCTGATTTGTCCAGTACCGTACACGCGATATTTGGTTGAAGTCAAGGCAGGCAACCCCATCGGGCCACGGGCATGTAATTTTTGCGTGCTGATTCCGATCTCGGCACCAAATCCAAACTCGAAGCCATCCGTGAAGCGGGTGGATGCATTGTGGTACACGGCTGCCGCGTCCACTTCTTGCAGAAAACGCTCGGCATGAGCTTTATTCTCGGTAACGATACATTCTGAATGCATCGTACCATAACGGGCAATATGCTCCAGTGCTTCGTCCAAATCGTTTACGACCTTGACATTCAAAATGTAATCATTATATTCGGTGCCATAATCCTCTTCCGTGGCAGAAACAGCCCAAGGAACCAGTTCTTGTGTCCGTGCACAACCGCGCAGCTCAACCCCGGCATTACGGAAACGTTCAGCTAATCCTGTTAAATATGCCTGTGCATAATCCGAGTGCACAAGCAATGTTTCCATCGAGTTGCACACAGACGGTCTTTGCACCTTAGCATTAAGTGTAATGGCTTCGGACATTTCTGCATTCGCAGTAGCGTCCAAGAATGTGTGGCATACGCCAGCCCCTGTTTCGATGACAGGCACGGTAGCATTCTGAACAACATTTTGAATGAGTGAACGCCCGCCGCGTGGAATAATCACATCCAGCAAGCCGTTCAAGGTGAGCATTTCGTTGACGGAGGCACGGTCTGAATCTTCAATTAGTTGAAGCGCCTCGCGTGGCACCGCTGTTACGTCTAGCGCCTGCTGGAGCACTTCAATAATCTTGCGGTTGGAGGAGAGAGCAGCCGAACCACCGCGCAGCACCACTGGATTACCTGTTTTCAAGCACAGACCCGCAGCATCCACGGTTACATTTGGACGTGCTTCATATATGATGCCGATGACACCCAGCGGTACACGTATTTTCTCAATTCGCAGACCGTTGGGGCGTTCAATTTGCTCAAGCGTGTCGCCAACCGGATCAGGTAGCGCCGCAATTTGGCGTAAGCCTTCGGCAATAGCTCCAATTCGTTCCTCGGTCAGCTTGAGGCGGTCGAGCAGCGATTCCGACGTTCCCAACTCCCGACCACGTTTTAAGTCCATATGATTCGCTGCAATCAGCTCTTCTGTATGGTTTACTAGAGCTTCAGCCATAGCAAGCAATGCTTCGTTTTTTTGTACTGTAGTCAATCGGTTCATAACCCCAGCACTTTTTTTCGCGAGACTTGCTTTGGATCGTACTTCGCTGAACTGGTTATCCTCTGTTATCGCAGTGTTTGTCGTTAAATCACTCATATTATGGCCTCCCTACATACATAATGTAATCCATTCATCCCTGTGGATCACCTCAAGCCGATGGATGGGACCAATTTTGCCCACAACCTCACCGCTGGGTAAACCTTGTACCATTTTAAGCTGTTCATCATCATAATTGACGATGCCGCGTCCTAATACCTTATTTTCCGGTCCCAGTACCTCAACGACATCTCCAGCATGAAAGCTGCCCTCGACACGTCGCACGCCAACCGGAAGCAGACTATGTCCTCCGTGTACTAGCGCTTCTTCGGCCCCTTGGTCTACATACACTGAGCCCAAAGGGGTGGACATAAATCCAAGCCATTGCTTTTTCATCGGCAGTGAGGAGAGGTGAGTATCAAAATAAGTGCCCGGTCCATGTCCTTCGACGGCTGCGTCCAAATCACCATTCGCGCTTACGCGGCCCACATATACAGGTACACCGCCGCGTGTAGCCACTTTTGCAGCCTCAATTTTGGATCGCATGCCGCCAGTTCCTACTGCTGATCCGGAACCTCCGGCTAATGCATAAATCTCCTCTGTAATTTCCTCGATACGTTCAAAACGTACGGCGTTTGGATGCTTGCGCGGGTCAGCCGTATATACGCCGTCGGTATCCGTAATGATAATTAAATGCTGGGCTTTGACCAGATTGGCAACTAGCGCAGACAGCATATCATTATCGCCGAATTTCAATTCGTCAATCGATACGGTGTCATTTTCGTTGAAAATCGGGATAACCTGCTGGCGCAGCAATTCTTCTACAGTCATTCCGGCATTGTTCATCCGTTTGCGACTCAAAAAGTCACTACGGGTTAGCAGAACCTGCGCGATCACGAGGTCAAAATTTTTAAAAGCCTGCTCATAGGCTTGCATAAGCAGAGCTTGGCCTACGGCAGCTGCCGCTTGTTTTTCATGCAGCAGTTTGGGCCGAAAAGGATACCCAATCTCCCGGAAACCGGCAGCTACAGCGCCTGAAGTAACCAGCAGCACTTCATGGCCTTTTGCGCGAAGCAAGCTGATTTCCCTAGCAAAATAAGCAATGGCTTCCCGATTCAGTCCACCTTCCACTCCAGTCAGAGAGCTGCTACCGATTT
Organism: Paenibacillus jamilae; assembly: GCF_050482105.1. Classification (GTDB taxonomy): domain Bacteria; phylum Bacillota; class Bacilli; order Paenibacillales; family Paenibacillaceae; genus Paenibacillus; species Paenibacillus jamilae_B. Next base: position 382,559 of record NZ_JBCNHI010000018.1, read on the forward strand.
TAATGACGATACGTGTTGACAAGACGTCCACTTCCTTAATTTTACTCTTTTTAATGCAAAAAAACTTCCATCCTTTGCATGCAAAGGACGAAAGTTTGTGCTTCCGCGGTACCACCTTCATTGATGATTCATGATCATCCCACTTAAAACCTGTTAACGGCAGGGGCCGCCTGATTGCGCAGGACGCTCGGGGATAGGAGTTGGGAGAGAGTCCAGGTAAATTCTTGCAGCCTATCGGAATTTACTCTCTGAACAGGACCGAGCCTCTCTTAATAGTCCCTTCAACGCGCTAAATGATATTGGATACAGAATACCACGAAAAGACTAGGTTTGGCAAAGAAGTTGTAGCTGGAAATTACGGCTTAACCAAACAGGTTTAGCTTGCCAATTCGATCAGCCGCCTCGGTCAGTCGAGCTTCTGAGCTCAGAAGCCCAGCCCGCACATATCCTTCGCCGCCGCTACCGAAGCCAATCCCAGGAGCGACAGCCACTTTGGCTTCACGCAGGAGCAGATCGGCAAAAGAAGCCGAAGTATAGCCCTGTGGCACAGGTAACCAACTAAAGAACGAGCCGCTTGGACGCGTCGCCTTCCAGCCTATTTGCCCAAGTGCATCATAAAAAGCGTTACGGCGTGATTCATAGCGAGCAACCAGTTCGGTTACGCATTCCTGTGAGGACGTCAGGGCTGTCGCTGCTGCTGCCTGGATGCCGCCAAATAGACTTACATAAATATGGTCCTGCAGCAGATTAATCAGCGAGATGATTTTGGCATTACCAAGCGCGAAACCGACACGCCAGCCCGCCATATTGTATGTTTTGGACAAGGTATAGAACTCAATCCCCACGTCCTTAGCCCCTTCGGCCTGAAGGAAGCTTACTGGCCGTTCGCCATCGAACCCAATAGCGCCATAGGCAAAATCACTGGCAACCACAATACCGTTACGTAGCGCAAATTTAACCGTATCCTCGTAAAAGGAAAGTGGAGCAGTTGCCGAAGTGGGATTATTCGGATAGTTAAGGAACATTAATTTGGCGCGGCGACGATCTTCTTCGGCAATAGCCTCATAATCGGGTAGAAAACGGTTCTCTTCCTTTAAGGGAAGGAAGGACATTTCCGCTTTAGCTAAGGCTACGCCAGACCAGTAATCGGGGTAGCCGGGATCAGGAACAAGGCACACATCACCGGGATTGAGCAGAACTTGCGGTAGCTGAACCAAGCCTGTTTTTCCGCCAAACAGGATGGCGACCTCGCTTTCCGGGTCAAGCGTCACACCGTAATCCTCCTGATAGCGCTGGACAATGGCTTCTTTGAGAAAGCTATAGCCGCGAAAAGGTGAATATTTATGATACAGCGGATTATCCGCTGATTCCTGCAAAGCTTTTACAATATGAGATGGAGTGGGGGTGTCAGGGTTTCCCTGTCCGAGATTAATGACATCATGCCCTGCTGCAATTTCACGGTTTACATTTTGTACAAGTGTGGCAAAAAATTGAGTGGGTAACTGTTTCATGACGTCAGCGGAGGGAATAGAAAAATGAGTCATCCATGTACACGACCTTTTGGAATAGTTTAAGAAACAATCTATCACGATTTTACCGAGTTGTATAGGGGGAATTAAGCTTGCATGGTTGCGTAATCGAGACTAATCGGGCTATGATGGGAGAAAATACCGGACAACGGGACACGGAAAGTTCCGGCTCACAGAGAGGATGAAGGACTTTGACATATCAGGAAGCTCAGCCGTTCAGTGTTGCACTTATACAAGCTCATATAGAAATAGGGAATCCTACGGAAAACTACAGCCATATCCATTCTTTAATGGAACAAGCGGCACTAGCCGAAACGAAGCCGGATCTGATGGTTCTGCCGGAAATGTGGAATACAGGCTATGCTTTGGATCGCATTCATGAGCTGGCGGACGAGGAAGGGATGAAGACTCGGGCGTGGATAGCGGAATTTGCCGCTACTCATCAAGTGAATGTAGTAGCTGGATCGATCGCAGAGAAAAAAAGCAACGGTCATGTGTATAATACGATGCTCATTTTTGACCGTACAGGCAAAGAAGTGGCTTCGTACTCCAAAATTCACCTGTTCCGACTTATGGATGAAGAGAAATATTTACAGCCTGGCGAGGAAAAGGTTGTATTCGCACTGGATGGCGGGATTCAGGCTGGAGCGTCAATCTGTTACGATATCCGTTTTCCTGAACTGGCCCGCAGCTTGGCCCTGTCCGGTGCAAATTTGCTGATCGTACCTGCGGAATGGCCCCATCCTCGGCTTCATCACTGGCGCACGCTGCTGACCGCACGAGCTATCGAAAATCAAATGTACGTCATTGCTTGTAATCGGGTAGGTCGTAGCGGAGATACCGATTTCTTCGGGCATTCGCTCATCATTGATCCATGGGGAGAAATTATTGCCGAAGGCGGAGAGCAGGAGCAGATTGTCACAGGTTCAATTGAATCAGCCCTGGTTCAGGACGTACGTGGGCGTATTCCGGTGTTTGAAGATCGGCGTCCCCTGCTGTATGACCGATAGTCAGTGTAGAAAGGATAACTCATGCTTAAGGAACGTATTGAATTTTTGTGTAAAAAGACAAACCTATCTCGTAAAGAGTTAGTAGACGGTTTGGTTACACCTGCCCATTTTGCGAATATATTGGCTGATCGTTACCCGTTGGCTGAGGATCTGGCGGAGCAAATTGCTGAGCGTCTAGGTGTACAACCTTCCTACCTATTGCGCGCATCTGCAGAGGATGAAGAGACGCTGGCTATAGCGGATAAAATTTTCACAGAGCTGTCCAAACTGGCTAATCCTGCTACGGAAAGCTATGTGGATCAGTTGGAGGATCGCAATGATTCGCTTGTGGTGGAAATGACGACGTATTTGATGAAGGCTGTTTATTTCCAGCAGGTAAATGACCCAACAGCTTATGAATATTTGCATCAAACCTATTTGAATTTTTATTTGGAGAAGTTCGGCCGCTCGGATGAGGTGGAGCTGCCCGCACCGCTCAAAAAAGCAATTTTATTTTATAAGATTCAGTATTTCCGCTCTAAAAACCATTATTATGATGTACTAAATAGCGTTACGCAGCTCATCCGCCTAGTGGAAGAGGGGACGGAGAACTGGCTCAATGCGCAAAACATTCTGATGGAAGCCTGCATTCAGGTCAAGCAATTTGATCAGGCAAAGCAGGTGTTTGAGCAAACAATGCGCAGGGTATATGATGACCGGCTTTTTCACCGTTTGACAGGCCTGTATGTGGCTTACAGCGGATACTGTTTTGCTATGGGGTCTGTGCAGGAGGCACTGTTAACGTTGTCTATGGCGGAGGCCAATTTGGTCTATTTGGAAAATGCGGCAGATATGCTCACGACGATCCTGAACAATCGGATTATTATGCTGACGTCGATTGGCGAGCTGGATAAGGCCTTGGAGGAAGTGGTGCGTTTTGAAGCACTGGTAAGCCGGGAGCGCGAGGAAATGCAGCAAATGATGCTGCCTGTTACGCTGATATATCGTTGTGAGATCGCATTTGCCCGGAAAAACTGGGGGCTGCTCTCACAGCATCTGGATCAGCTGCGTAAAACAAACCTGACAACGGATCAGCAAATGGGGCTTGATTTTTATGAAAGCCAGCTTGCGCTTGCCCAGGGAAATCAGGATGCATTTTGGGTGCATGCTCAGCAATGCTTGCCTTATTTTGAAGCCATCCAGCATCCAACACGACTTGAGCAGCTATATGAAACGCTGGCTGTAGTGTCCGAGGATAGCCGTCGCTATAAAGAATCATCAGCGTATTATCGTAAACTGGTCTATCTTTTGCGTAAAAAATAGTCTGCGTGCACTCGTTTTTCACAAAACGATTAGACGATCGAGTTGAAAGAATGCCCCAAAGTGCACAAATTTTTGTGCAAACCGCGCTCAATTCCAAAACAAAACCGAAAAAATACAGATTAAAGCTGTTGTTTTTTCGGTTCTTTTGTATGCGCCAAAACGTATTGTGATGAAGGATACCTTCTTCTATACTGAATTCATAAGGTATAACAATTCAAAATATGAGGTGCAACCACATGATGAACTTTTTCGGTAAGAAGAAAAAACAGCAGGATGTGATAGAACATGCCGATCAACTGATGAATAAGGGCTTGTCCGGATTATTGATGAAAGGTCTGGTCCCTAAAGAGCATCGGGAACAGATCAACCAGAGCTTAAACTCGGCAAGACAAGCTCAAACAGCGGCTAACGGCGGATTAGCGATGGCAGCGACGGCAGTTGTCATTTCGGTAACAGATACTGGGAAGCTCGTAAATTTTGATCCAATTGTGGTGCTTGTACTAGATGTAACGGAAGTTAGTGGCAATCGATACCAAAAAACACTGGAAACACTCGTTTCCAAGCTGCAAATTCCACGGCCCGGAGATACAGTGGGGCTGGGTAGCAATCCGATAAATCCATCAGAACTCATTTATATGGGACTGGTGACAGCGTAAGTTGAATAGAGTCGGTACGCCTTTCTTACAAGCATATTTATTAAACAGATGATTGAAAAAGGGGTTTTGGAGGATGAAAGGATTTTTGAGTCTGATCGGGGTACTTCTAGTGTTTGGCGTAGGATTTTCGCCTTTTCTGGCTGAATACTTATGGGATGATCCATTTTTAATTATGGAAGCCCCGTGGTATCGGCCGTTAATTTACACAGGTTTTGCGCTTATATTTTTACCTGGCATTTTAGGTCTATTTTTTGGAGGCGGTAAAGTCAAGAAGGGTGTCCCTGGAGTGGGAATCATTACAAGTGTTCAACAAACAGGGACTTATGTAAACAATCAGCCACAGGTAAAGCTCGGGTTGACCGTAACCAAACAGGGAGAAGACAAATATGATACTGCTTTGACGACGATTATTCCTTTGACCTCCATGGCTCAATTTCAGCCAGGCTCGATTATTCCGTTGATCGTATCTGAAAAGGACAAAATGAAGGTAGGTCTTGACCTGAAGGGTCAGGTATCGCAAATGGATTTGCAAGCGTTAATGAATGAGCAGATGGTCAAGCAGGGCGTATCGCCTGAACTGATGGAAATTGCCAAAACCGGTGAGCAGGCCTATGCGAAGATACTGGATGTTACACCCATGGGGGAAGCGGGACCCGATAAAATTAAGCTTCAATTTACACTAGCGGTGACGAAAAGCAATGGCGAAACATTTAATGTAACCACGCAAAAGGATGTTTTTTCTTCCCAATTATCCAAACTGCAACAGGGAAATATTATAGAGGTGATATATTCACCTCAAGATCCTTCGAAACTGGTTATTAAGACACAAGTGAGTGAAGCTGACGTGCAGCAAGCATTTGGTTCTTCCCGATAAAAAAATTGTTCTGCCTGTTTCAGATACAGCCTATAGGTGTATTATAATAGTATCCCGACACCAGGAGGTTGATAACGATGGATAACCAAAGTAGATCCGAACTGGCGAATAGGGATGGCCTGTCACGGCCGAGAGGCTTAAATAGACAGGTTGTCGGAAATAACTATGAAATGGGCTATGATCAGGATAAAAGTCCACCGTATGTAGGGAGACCCTGATCACAACAAGGCGAGGACAGGCACTTTGGGATCACACAGCACATTGGAACTGAGGTAGGATATTCTTGGGACACCAAGACTAGAGACCGTAAGGAAAGAAGTGATGCGGGATGGATAAAGTGGAGTTTCCGAGCAAGCGTAGAGTTATCAGGCGAGGCTAACATGAAATTCAAAAAATATGAAATGTGGTTCGTTGAAGACAGATGGAAGTAACTCACAACAGTGTATCGAACCCGTGAACTAAATGCAGCATGAAAGTATAGGGGCAAAGCCCCAGGACCGTTTTTCTCTCTGGCTGGGCTGGGGAGGAAAGCGGTCCTTTCTATATTTAATGCTATTTTTGAGAAAGTTGCTTAACCGTTTCTCGGAAGGTATCAATAAAAGCTTCGGCAGCTTTAGATAAATAGCGTCCGTTCCGGTAAGCAATCGCCAAGGTACGGCTTGGGGTAGGTTCGGCTAATGGCAGCAAGGCTGGAACAAACTCGCTGCTGGCGGCGCGGGCGATAAAACGGGGGACAAGCGTCACTCCCATACCTGTCGCTACGAGCGATTGGAGTGTCTCCATATTAGTGCTTTCAAACACCACATTGGGTTCAAAGCCTGCTTGATGACACAGATCCATCGTCAGCTTGCGAAAGCCTTGTCCTTTTTTCAACACGACAAAAGGCTCGTCTTTAAGTTCTTCCATATGCACGGGTTGCGGCTGGTCACCGTTTTTACGCAGGGCTAGGGGATGACCTGGAGGAACGGCGAGATCAATCCATTCTTCACCGATGGGTACATAAGAAAGTGTAGGTTCTACTAATGGAAGAGAGAGCAGACTGAGATCTGTATCGCCACTGGCCGTTTTTTTCTCCAGATTCATGGATGAATCTTCGACTAACACGATTTCAATGTCTGGATGAGCTTTTTTGAATACAGGCAGCACATGAGGCAGCAAATGGGAACCCGTGATAGGCATACTGCCAACGACGACTTTTCCTTTTCGTAGCTGAGAAATATCGTCCATTTCCTGCCGGAGCTGCTCCACCGCATCGACTATTTTTTTTGCCTTTTCCACAAAACTTGCTCCCGCATGTGTTAGTTCCACCGTGCTGGTGTTGCGTTGAAATAACAGCACCCCGAGCTCTCTTTCCAATTTGGATAATTGCTGGCTCAAAGAGGGCTGAGCAATGTGCAGTTTTTCCGCTGCACGTGAGAAGTTTTTTTCTGCTGCAATTTGCAGGGTGTACTGAAGCTGTCTGAATTCCATCGTACTTTACGCTCCTTGTCTTATAAGCTTTTCCTATGACATCATAGACTGATTATACATTAATAAAATTAAATGCCCAGCCCTGATAAATCTCATGTGTCACAAGTTTTATATAGATGAAGCGTTTTTTTCACGAATAGAGTCTTTTAATATAGATAATGAATTCCGTTAACATTCTCCTGATTATACACAATTAATCTAAGTTCTGGCTGTACAAAAAAAGGTCTGGGAGGAAAATGAATGCTAAAATGTTGGGGGATACATACCAAAAAATCGGTGGCTGCACTTGTAGTGACGATGATGCTAACAGTAAGTGGCGGGACAGCAATGGCAGTCGAAAAGGACATGACAATTAAAAATGTAATTATTCTAATTCCAGACGGTATGGCCAATGACGCGACTGCGCTGGCTAGATGGTACAAAGGATCATCCTTAACGTTAGATAGCATGGCAAGCGGCATGGTGCGTACGCATTCTGCGGATGCGCCGATTGCCGATTCTGCTCCGGCAGGTACTGCTTTTGCTACAGGATATAAATCACATACTGGTTATGTAGGTGTTCTTCCAGATGAGGCGACAATGCCTGGACAACAACCGATCGCAGCAGGTGACGCCAAAAAGCCCGTAGCTTCCATTCTGGAGGCTTCCAAGCTGGCAGGAAAATCGACTGGAATTATTGCTACCTCAGAAATTATGCATGCGACGCCAGCTGATTTTACCGCTCATTATCCTGACCGTAAAAATTATGATGCACTAAGCATGCAGCAAGCCTACAATGGAGTTGACGTCGTGCTAGGTGGAGGAGGCAAGTTTTTGGAGCCAGCAGGACGTAAGGACGGTCAAGATTTAATTGCCCAAATTAAAGACCAGGGCTATGATTTTGTCACGACACCTAAGGGTTTGAAAAATTCGACCTCCACTAAGCTCTGGGGTAGCTTTTCTCCTGAAGCCCTCGCGTATGACCTGGATCGCGATGCATCCAAGGAGCCTAGTCTGGCAGAAATGACAACAAAAGCAATTCATGTGTTATCCAAAAATGAAAAAGGCTTTTTCTTAATGGTTGAAGGTAGTAAAGTGGATTGGGCCGCACACGCTAATGATCCAACGGGGATTATTAGTGACGTGCTTTCGTTTGATGATGCAGTGAAGGTTGCTCTCGATTATGCCAAGCAAAACCAAAATACTGTCGTCGTAGCAGTGACAGACCACGGAAACGGTGGATTGACGATTGGTAGCAGCGATACAACTAGCAATTATGACAAAACGCCTTTGGCTTCCTTTATAGATCCGCTGAAAAAAGCCAAGCTAACAGGTGAAGGTTTAGAAGCCAAGCTGAATGCAGATCGCAGTAATATTAAAGAAGTGCTGTCCACGTATTTTGGCATTACCGATTTGACTGACGAAGAAGTAAAAACAATTAAAGCTGCCAAAGAAGGCAGCATGAATTATGCCGTCGGACCGATCATTAGTAAACGCGCGAATATTGGCTGGACTACAGGTGGACACACAGGAGGCGATGTTGTGCTGTACACGTATGCGCCGAACGGAGACCGTCCATCTGGTGTAATCGACAATACGGATGTCAATAAATATATGACACGTGTACTTGGACTGGATTTGGATACAGTTAGCAAGCAGCTGTTTGTTCCTGCAAAAGCCGCTTTTGAAGCTAAAGGAGCCAAGTTTACTGCGGACTCAAAAGTCATCACGGTGACCAAAGGCAGTAACAAGCTGGAGCTTCCAGTATACAAAAATATTGCTACACTGAATGGCAAAAATTCCACACTTAACGGTGTAATCGTGTTTAACGGCGTTGATTATTTTGTACCCCAGCAGGCCATTGATTTGATTCAGTAATAAACAAAACTATTGACAAAAGCTGTTTCTTTCCTTTAGAAGGAGGCAGCTTTTTTTATGTGCAGATGAATATGTATTTTTAGAATTAAGAATGAAGTTAGTTTTCAGAAAATGGGATTTTTTGTGAAACTAGTCACGTTATATTCTCTCTGATGTTGCTAGAATAATACATATGCAATATAAGCCGCTGATGATCTAAAGTCCGGATGGACGAGGGAAGAAGGGATGAGTCACGGACGAATTATTACTGCGTCTGGCTGAAGGCAAGGACTGGACGCATACGGAAATGACAGAGCTGCTGACACGTTTGGATAGTGAGCCGACGCTACGAGCTCAACTGCGCCAACTGGCAGCCCGTACCAAATTGGAGCGTTATGGCAAAGGTGTTTTTTTACGAGGGTTAATTGAATTCTCAAGTATATGTCGTCAGGATTGCATGTACTGTGGGCTGCGTGCTTCAAATAAACAGGCAGACCGTTACCGTTTGCAGCCAGAAGAAATTCTCGCCTGCTGTGCGGAGGGGTATGAACTGGGCTATCGGACCTTTGTTTTGCAAAGCGGGGAAGATTACTGGTTTACGACTGCCCGGCTGACGAAGTTGATTCGGGAAATTAAAAGCCGTTTTGCAGATGTGGCGGTTACATTGTCCATCGGGGAACGAGATGACGAAACGTATGAGCAACTATACGAGGCGGGCGCAGACCGTTTTTTGCTGCGGCATGAGACGGCTTCCCCCAGCTTGTATGCCAAGCTGCATCCGACCATGACGATCGAAAGCAGGCGTAGCCGTCTATTGGCTTTGCAACGTATTGGCTTTCAGATCGGGGCTGGATGTATGGTGGGATTACCGGGACAAACGAACAGCGAATTGGCAGATGATTTGGTCTATTTGCATAGCCTGTCGCCAGATATGATTGGGATTGGCCCCTTCTTACCTCATAGCAACACGCCGCTTCGTGAGGCCAGCCAGGGGAGCATGGAAAAGGCACTTGATATCATTTCATTATCCCGGTTGGTCGTTCCAGATGCGCTTATTCCGGCATCCACGGCCATGGGAACGATTCACCCCCAAGGAAGGGAGAAGGCGCTTCAGGCGGGAGCGAATGTAGTGATGCCTAATTTGTCGCCACTGGCGGTGAGGCCGAAGTATGCGATTTATGAGAATAAAATATGCTTGGGCGATGAGTCTGCCCAATGTCGACATTGCTTGGAGCTACGAATCCGTGGAGCGGGATTTGAAGTCGATATGGGGCGTGGCGATAGTTTGAGAGTACAACGACAGCTTATGAGACAGGGGACAGTGTAAGAACGCGACGGAAACATTGCAGTAACCATAAATAAGGAGATGGGTATACGTGAGTGGAGTACGGGAGAAAGTATCGGCAGATTTTATTAATGAAGCAGAGATTATGGCCGCAGTGGAGCAGGGGAAACAAGAGGCGACAAATCGACAACGCATTTTGGAAATTTTAGAAAAGGGTAGAGCCTGCCGCGGACTGAGTGCAAGTGAAGCGGCGGCTCTATTGCATGTAGATGATCCTGAATTATTGGAAGAGATGTTCAAATCTTCGCGAGCAGTCAAAGAGCAGATTTATGGCAACCGGATCGTGTTGTTCGCTCCTTTATATGTAAGCAACCACTGTGTTAATAACTGCGAATATTGTGGTTATAAACATACCAATGATAGCTTTACACGTAGCCGCCTGACCCCGGAGGAATTGGTAGAGGAGGTCAGAGTGCTTCAAGAGCTGGGACACAAGCGACTCGTACTGGAAGCGGGGGAAGACCCCATTCATTGTCCCATTGACTATATCGTCGATTGTCTGCGTCAGATCTATGAGGTCAAGGTAGATAACGGCAGCATTCGGCGGATCAACGTGAATATTGCATCGACAACCGAGGAGGACTATCGGAAACTGGCAGAGGTGGGCATCGGTACGTATATTTTATTCCAGGAAACGTATCATCGGGAAAGCTATCGCAAATTTCATCTGCAGGGACCCAAACGGGATTATGATTGGCACACTACCGCAATGGACCGGGCCATGCGTGCGGGTATAGATGATGTGGGGATTGGTGTGTTGTACGGTCTATATGATTTCCGCTATGAAACTGTAGCGATGCTGAAACATGCCGAACACTTGGAAGAAGCTTTTGGCTGTGGGCCTCACACGGTCTCAGTTCCACGGTTGCGTCCGGCTGAAAATGTAGATCTGGAGCGATATCCGTACCTGGTCAACGATGAGGATTTTATGAAAATTGTATCCGTTCTTCGATTGGCTGTCCCTTATGCCGGTATGATCCTGTCTACACGCGAGGAGCCGGAATATAGAGACCGAGTCATTGGTTTAGGCGTATCACAGATTAGTGCAGGATCAGCTACAGGCGTAGGGGCCTACGCCAAACAAGAGACGGAAGATAAGCCTCAATTTGAGGTGGGAGACCATCGCTCACCGTCGGAAATTATTAAAAGCTTGTGTCGTGGCGGATATATGCCAAGCTATTGTACAGCTTGCTACCGTGAGGGAAGAACCGGAGATCGCTTCATGGAACTTGCCAAATCGGGACAAATTCACAATGTGTGCCAGCCCAATTCGCTGCTGACCTTCCAAGAATATTTGCTGGATTATGGGGATGAGGAGGCACGTGAACTGGGAGCTGCCGCTCTGCGAGAGAATTTGGAGCGTATACCACGCGAATCGACGCGCCGTTTGACGCTTGACAGACTTGAACGACTGGAAGCAGGCGAGCGCGATTTGTATTTCTAGCGCCATCCTTTCTTATCACAGTAATTCTTATTATAAATAGAATAGAAAATAATAAGCAGCCGCGTTGATTCCAACGCGGCTGCTTTGGTGTATATGAAGAAATGAAATACTTTGCTTCGGATTTTCAGGAGTGACTACCAGCTTCAATTGCTTGCTCCCAGGCCAGCATAGCGGATGGAAAGCATTCAATGGCACGGGGAAAGACCCCCTGGACATAAGCGATGAAAACACCATAGTTCACAATCGGCACCCCTGCGGCTTTCGTTTCAGACATCCGGTGAAGCATCGTACGCCGATTGAGCATACAGGCGCCGCAGTGAATAACCAAAGCATATTCACTCAAATCGTCAGGGAAGCTGGAGCCGGATGCATGCTCAATAATTAGGCGTTTGCCTATCGTTTGACGGAGCCATCGAGGGATTTTCACTCGACCAATATCGTCAGATTGGCATTGGTGAGTGCAGGCTTCGGCAATGAGTACACGGTCTCCATCCCGGAGGCGATCAATGGCTCTTGCCCCTCGCACCAGTTCGTCCAGATCGCCTTTATGACGGGCAAACAGAATGGAGAATGATGTAAGAGGTACATCCTTAGGCGTGTCGGCCGCGACTTTCATAAAGACCTGTGAATCGGTAATGACCAGGCGGGGCTTGCGTCCCAGTCGCTCTAATGTCAAGCGTAGTTCATGCTCTTTGGTCACTACAGCGATAGCATCGCTCTCTAGCGTATCACGAATGGTTTGCTGCTGTGGCAGAATCAACCGGCCCTTTGGCGCAGCTTCATCGATGGGAACCACCAGCACGACCAGATCACCAGGTGACAACAGGTCACCTACGATGCGGAAGCGATCTTCGTTGTGGGGGAGTGTATTCGTGATGGCCTTTTTCAGTTCAGTGTCCCCCCGAAGCATAGTGGCACTGAAAGGAATCATTGCGAGATTCAATTCGGCCTCCAGCGAAGCAACCATTGGATCTGGTTCAGCAAGGGCATCTATTTTATTTAGTATCCCAATGATAGGAATCTTTTTGATACGCAGCTTTTCGCGCAGCTCATGCTCGAATGGTCCGACGCCAACAGTGGCGTCGATGACCAGCAGAGCCAAGTCTGTACTATTAAGAATTTCTAGCGTTTTGTTGCGGCGCAGCTCCCCGATCTCACCCTCATCGTCCAGTCCGGCGGTATCTACCAGAACAATGGGACCCGCAGGAAGTAGCTCCATCGGCTTGAAAACGGGGTCCGTAGTCGTTCCTCCTATAGGGGATACCACAGCGGCGGGCTGGCCGGTCAAGGTGTTCAGAATGCTGGATTTGCCTGCATTTCGGCGACCAAGCAGAACGACATGTGGTCGGTTACTTCTCGGGGTATCATTCATTCCCATGGTGAGTTCCTTCTTCCTGCCCCGGAATTCCGGGCTTGGTTACGGTATAGGGATGGCACAATTGGTCAATCCGCGCACGGGTCAGCTGACCGCGATCCTCTGCAATATCCTCTGGTGTGCGACCCTGCGCAATGGCTGCTGATGCAATGGAAGCAGCCTCATCATAGCCAAGCTCTGCGACCAGCGCGGAAGCCATCACAGCCGAGCTGTGCAGATTAGCAGAACAGCGTTCCTTCTGTACGATCAGACCGCGCACACACCGTTCCTCGAACAGTTGAACAGCATGGGTGAGAATATGCAGCGATTCCAGCAGCGATTCAGCAATCAACGGTAGGAACGCGTTCAGCTCCAGTTGTCCAGAGGCTGCAGCCATCGTTATAGCCGCATCTTCGGCCATCACACGCATCGCTGTCAATCCGGCCATTTCAGCCATCACCGGATTGACCTTGCCAGGCATAATAGAGGAACCAGCTTGGACTGGAGGCAGCATGTATTCACCGATACCGCCAAAAGGACCAGAGGCCAGCAGTCGAAAATCGCCAGATATTTTGAGTAAATTTACGGCGGCGGATTTGAGTAGCCCTGATACCTCCACGAACACATCCATATTTTGAATGGGGTCCATGGGGTGGTCGCTGCGACATAATCCTAATCCCGTCTCGTCCGCTAGCTTTTCGACCATCCGATAGCTATAAGCCCGAGGCGCATTCATACCTGTACCAATAGCTGTTCCCCCAATAGGGATTTCTCGCAGTCTCTCTTCAGCCTTATAGAGGCGCCAGCGGTCACGTGCTATAGCTTTTGCATAGGCACCAAAGCCTTGCCCGGCCATCATGGGCAGGGCATCCATCAGCTGGGTGCGGCCTAGTTTAAGTAGATCGGCATATTCTATTTCTTTTTGTTGTAGTGCATCTTGGAGTGAGGACATCGTATCACATAAAGGACGCAGCAGGCGTATCGCCGCAATTCGCAGTGCCGTGGGATAGACATCATTCGTAGATTGGCAGCAGTTCACATCGTCCAGTGGATGTACAAGCTCATATTGTCCTGGCTGGCCTCCCAGCTGTACAATGGCCAAATTAGCAATGACCTCATTCACATTCATATGGGTACTGGTGCCTGCGCCGCCTTGCATGGCATCCACGGTAAACATATTTTGATGCCGTCCGGCGAGTAATTCGTCGCAGGCATTTACAATGGCAGAGACACGGTGGGCAGGCAACCGCATCTGCTCACCGTTCACTTGAGCGGCACTTTTTTTTACCAATACAAGAGCGTGGATCAGGTTTCTGTTAACGGGCCTGCCGCTGACTGCAAAATTGTTCATCGCACGTGCGGTGTGAATACCGTACAAGGCATCCACAGGAATTTCCATGTCTCCTAGTGCGTCCCGTTCGGTCCGCATAACTTTGACTAGCGGAGAAGATGGAGTCATGTCATAGACCCGTCGCCGGAATGCGTGTCATATGCAGCAGTTGGCGTGCACTAGCTGCTCGTTTTTCCTCAACCCGGGCATGAACCAGATCTGGCTCGACCAGCTTGAGGGCTTGAGTTGGACATTTTCCAATACAGGCCGGGCCACCGTCCACACCCTCGCACAAATCGCATTTGCTGGCGATCATGCGCTCTTTGGGTTGCAAACGACCCGACATATTGGTGTACAGTCCGTCTTGCACGACAGGTTGGCCGTTTCTATATTGAGGCACCATGGTAATCGCGCCGTAAGGGCAGGCGATCATACAGGTTTTACAGCCAATACAGCTTTCGCTGTTAATTAGAATGCAGCCGTCTGCGTTCGTAATGGAGCCGTTCGGGCAAGCATTAGCACATGGAGCATCCTCACAGTGACGACACTGAACAGGTGCGGTGACTCCAAAGGACTTGATTACCTGTAGACGAGGATGAAAATGAAACTCATCATCTGGCGAGATAAAAGGGTTCTCTGCTGAATGTGCGATAACACATGCAATTTCACAGGTACGACAGCCGATACACTGATCGGGATCAGCTAAAACAAAGCGATTCATACAACTCGACTCCTCTCTAACTAACGGCAAATTATAATTTTTAAGGATTATACTTATGTGTTGAACGTACTAATGAATAGGATAATCACTATGTCCTTTGGCAGACATACCATTGCTGCGACTCTGCTTGCCGGGTCCACGTTTATGAAAGGTCGTGTGCAGCAGGTGGTGTGATACATGACCTAGCGGCTCTCCCAGAAACTCATCGTATAGCTTAACGATAAAAGGGTTCTCATGCGATTTGCGTACTTGAGATGCAGCATCATGTCCATAGATGGATGATTTACGCGCACGATAAGCCTCAATTTTTTGTTTTTCCAACATGAGCTTGGGTTGTCCTCCTCCGCTGATACAGCCGGCCGGACAGCCCATGACCTCAATAAAGTGATAATCACATTCGCCTGCCTGCACACGATCCAGGAGCTGATAGGCATGCTGAAGTCCAGCGACGACCGCTACTTTGAGCCTCAGCTCACCGACCTGTACCTCGGCTACTCGAATGCCTTCCTCGCCACGGACAAAATCCAACTGGAGCTTGGGCAGTTTCTCATTCGTCAGCAGCTCATAGCCTGTGCGGATGGCAGCTTCCATAACCCCTCCAGTTACACCAAAAATAGTGCCCGCGCCTGAGTATTGTCCTAGCGGTGCATCAAATTCTTCATCAGGCAGGTTCATAAAATCAATGCCTTGTTGCTTGATCCAGTATGCAAGCTCACGGGTGGTCAGCACCTCATCCACATCACGATAACCGTCAGATTCCATTTCGGGACGATCGCACTCAAATTGTTTACAAGTACATGGCATGATCGCGACACTGTAAATATTCGCAGGCTCCACCTCATCCAGCTGTGCACCATAGGTTTTGACCAGTGCCCCCAACATTTGCATTGGCGATTTGCAACTGGATAGATGGTCTAGCAGATCGGGGTATTCAATTTCGGCAAAACGGACCCACGCTGGACAGCAGGATGTAAACATCGGTAACGGTCCACCCTCAGTTACGCGGCGAATAAGCTCAGTGCCTTCTTCCATGATGGTTACGTCAGCTCCAAAATTTGTATCATATACTCGATCGAAGCCGAGGCGACGAAGGGCAGCGGCCATTTTGCCGGGCGTTAGAGTACCAAACGGCATACCAAATTCCTCCGCGAGTGATACGCGAATAGCCGGGGCACATTGTACGATTCGAAGCTGTCCCGGCTTCTTCATCGTGTCAGCTACCTTTTTCAGGCTGTAGCTATAATAGGCAGCAAATAGTGGTTCGCCAATGTCGGCAGGCATATCGCGTTCACGTATACGTTCCTGTCGTTTGATAGCGGCTGCCTGTGGAGATGAATCTGCCCAATCTGATGCGTATACGCTGCATATTTGCACACATTGACCGCAAATAACACAGCGGTCTGCGTTCACGGTTTGAGGTTCTCCAGGCAGTCCCTCTATAGCATCTACCGGACACACACCCGCACAGCGTCTGCATCCAGTGCAGAGCGTTGGGTCAATATGAATGACAGGGTCTGTAGAATCAGACGTCCTCATACAAGGAGGCGAAGAGATCTTGTCTGTTGTTGACATGGTTTTCTACCTTTCTGCGGCTGATTTTGACCTTACAGGCGTGGGAAAAAGACTTCCCGTCGAGGCTCTGGAGGCGAGTCGGATATGCCTTTGGCCAGCCGTAGCACATGATTTGGACAGGCCTCTATACAGGCAGGCTGTCCGTTCTCTGTATCCGCGCACAGATCACATTTGCTTGCTGCAGTGCGGGGAAGCGCGGTTCGATTTGCACGGTTAGTCAGACCAGGTTGCGTAATAACGTGCCCGGCTCGATAGACTGGAGACACCTCGATAGCCCCGAAGGGACAGGCCAAAACACAGGAGGTGCAGCCGATACAACGTTCCTCATCAATCATGACTACGCCGTTCTCCTGACGAATGGCCTGCACCGGGCAGGCATGTGCACAGGGGGCATTTTCACAATGCCGGCATTGCACTGGCACATACGTATCCCCGGCGCGTACCACATACACCTTGGGTACTACAGGCATACTAACGGTTCCAACCGAAGCGCCTATGCCGCCCGCCTGACCGTGGACAGCAAAGCACGCCAATTCACAGGCTTTGCAGCCAATACACTGCCCGCCATCCGCAACGACGAAAGAGGAGGCGACCGCACTTGTTCTATTCGCTGAACCCATTCTGCTCGTCGAGCGGTTCAGCGTGTTTCGTGCGCCGCTCATCTTGTCACCTTGTCAGCTAGAATAGCTTCCTGGACGTTCATCTGTCTGCGAATCTTTTGGTACGATTCATGGACATCACGTTCAGCCTGCGCTTGGTCGGCAATCCGTTCCAACCGGATGGCACAGTATTTCAATTCCGGGGTTTTGGATACCGGATCGAGAAAATCGGCGGTCAACTCATTACATGCTCCAACCCACCAGTGATAGGTCATGTAGGTCGCACCTTGTTGTACACGGTCACTGATTTGTGCCCGAGCCATGATGCGTCCTCGACGGGAGGAGATGGCAACAATTTCGCCATCCAGAATATTCAGTTCTGCTCCGTCTTCTGGGCTAATCTGAATAAATCCAGGCTCATCAGACAACTGTCGTAATGCACGGCAATTGCCAGTCATAGTACGTACGGAATAATGACCTACCTCACGGACTGTAGATAAGACAAGCGGGAATTTTGCATCCGGCTGTTCTTGCGGCGGACGCCATTCGCAGGCGAATAATCGGCCTTTACCACTAGGTGTGGAAAATTGATTGCCCTTGTATAAATATGGTGTACCTGGATGATCGTCTGTAGGGCAGGGCCATTGTACGCCGCCTTGTTCCTCCATTTTCTGGTAGCTGGCACCAGCGAATAAGGGACTGAGGCTGCGCATTTCATCCCAAATTTCCTCTGTGTTCGCATAGGACATAGGGTAGCCCATGGCGGTAGCAACCTCGCTAATAATGGCCCAGTCTGGCTTTACATCACCTTGAGGTTCAACGGCCTTGCGGATGCGCTGAAAGCCACGGTCTGCCGAAGAATACACGCCGTCATGCTCGCCCCATGAAGTAGAAGGGAGGATGACATCCGCATGCAGTGCTGTTTTATTCATGAAAATATCCTGTACCACGACAAATTCCAGTTGATCCAGTGCCTCACGCAGCTCGGCGGCGTTCGGATCACTTTGTACAGGGTCTTCGCCGAAAATATAATAAGCCTTCAGCTTGTTCTCTTTCAGGATGAGATGCGGTACCTCCGTAAGTGGATATCCTTTTTTACGCGGCAGCTCAACACCCCATGCTTTTTCAAACTTTTTGCGAATTGCGGTATCGGTGACATCCTGGTAACCAGGATATACATTGGGTAAGGCACCCATGTCGCAGGAGCCCTGAACATTGTTTTGTCCACGTACAGGTCCAATACCTACATTCGGTTTACCCAGATTTCCGGTCAGCAGGGCAAGGGAAGCGAGTCCTTTTACTACATCAACGGCCTGTGAAAATTGACATACGCCCATTCCGTACAAAATTGTAGCAGTAGGGGCCTTGGCATATTCCCTCATAGCCGCCCGAATGTCAGCCGCCTTGACACCTGTAATGCCTTCCGCATACTCGGGCGTATATTTTTTAATGCTTTCTACGTATTCGGCAAAGCCTTCCGTGTTTGCTTCCACATATCGTTTGTCGTACAGCTCTTCATGCACAAGCACATGACCAAAAGCGTTCACCAATGCCATGTTCGAGCCGCCTTTTAGAGGTAGCCACATATCTGAGATGCGTCCCGTTTCAGTCATGCGTGGATCACATACAATAATTTTGGCACCTCTTTGCTTGGCAGCTACAATGCGTCTTGCGACGATAGGATGTGTCGCGGGCGCGTTGTAGCCAAATACGAAAAGGAGATCAGAGTGTTCAATTTCAGGAATTGAATTGGACATAGCCCCATCTCCAAGCGAGTAAGTCAAACCTGCCACAGAAGGGCCGTGGCATACCCGAGCGCAATGATCGATATTGTTGGTACCAATGACTGCCCGCATGAACTTTTGCATCACATAATTGGCTTCATTGCCCGGACCGCGTGCGGAGCCCGTTCCCATAATAGAGTCAGGTCCATACTTTTCCTTAATTGCTGACAGCCGTTCGGCAGTATATTGAATGGCTTCATTCCATTCCACTTCCTCCATGACTCCATTTTTACGAATCATGGGCTTGCGCAAGCGTGCAGTCAGAATCTGTGGATCATTCAGAAAATCCCACCCATAATGTCCTTTCAGACATAATGTTCCTTCATTTGTACGACCGTTAGCTGGCTCTGCGCCAATTACCTGTCCGTTGTCCACTAGCAAATGAAGCTGACAACCGCTTCCGCAGTAAGGACATACTGTTAACACCTTGTCTGCCATGTGTGTAGCACCTCTTTTTATATAAAATAGATGGAACTCGTAGCATAAAAAAAGCCAATACAAAAATGCCGCTTTACGCTGCATCCTGTACTGGCTTATCCGCGAGCGAGGCAATAATCTCCTTCCCGCTAATCCAACCGGTGTATGTGTTGTAGTTCAAGAGTAATGATAATATGTCCGTCTCCATGGACGGAGGGGCAGACCTCCCAAGTGTAAGTGAAGGGACTGCCAAGTGTTTTTTCGGCTTCCCTCATAAACTCCTTTTCCAGATAAGGACGAAGAACGTTCCAGTAATCACTGACCTTTTCCACAGCACCTTCATGAACGAGGATTTCGGACAAATTCGACAAAGTACCCTGGATCTCTACGGTCACTCGGAGTGGTGAATCCAGAGAAACCTTAACGTTGTCCGGTCCTTTTCCCCGATAATGTTTTACAATACATATGGCCAGCTTCCTGATGCGCTCACGGTATTCCAATTCGGTATTCAACATTTGGACACTCCGCTTCGAAACAAAATAGGCGTAATTGTCGCGCATGCCAGACAGCCTCTGCAGCTGATTTAAAACAGGAAGTAAATGTCCCGACCAAAATGGTCTGCCCAGCACGGCGTACCACTCTTCTATGGTAGAACAGGTTGACCTTGAAAGATGTGAAATTCATTACACCTAACCAAAATTTTACATGGATTAGATTGGAGGTAGGTGTGCTGGGAAGTTAGCGAGCGAGGGAGTTCCGAAAAAAAACCATCTAGCAAATACATTGACCGAGGAAAAGTATGGATGATATAATCAAAAAAGGAAAAAAATCATTGAGTATTATTGTGTATATTTTAATAGGCTTTGCTAAGCATTAGTTTTGTAAGCGCGTACAATGATTATTTTCCGTACATATCACAGAGGGGGCGATCCATGGATTCATTTTATCAAAATAAATGTCTTTCTTTTTTTTTATTTTCAATGCAACCGGTTGCATGATCTACCCACTAAATTTTATCAGGAGGGTGTTAACTTGCTAAGAAAAAAAACAGGGAGTTTTATTTCTTGGTTGATTATATTGTCGCTTTGTTTAAACTTCTTCGGTTTACCTGGTGGTGCTTCGGCCAGTAACACCGATTATACAGCCGCCTATACGAATTCGACAGTGAATGCTCTTCCATCGCCAACCGCGTCGGCTACGTCTACCGTTACTGCAACGTATGCCCCTACCGCAACACCTGCATCAACTCAGATTGGATTAACGGTTCATTTCAAGAAGCCATCAAGCTGGAATTCAGCAATTCGAATCCATTACTGGAATTTGAATCCGGCCACCGTCCCGATTAGTGGGGCATGGCCAGGAATTCTGATGAAGTCGGACGGAAACGACTGGTATAGCTATACCATTGCTGATGCCACAGGCTCAAGTCTCATCTTTAATGACGGTCATGGCAAACAGACGGCTGACTTGTCGCGCAGTGTGAAAGAGGGCTGGTATTACACGGATAACACATGGTATGATGCCAACCCGGAAATGCCTAAAAATCCGGTGGTTTCCATCTCTCCCGTGCCGAAAACCTATGATTCGGCTCAAACGGTGACGCTCTCCAGCACCAACAAAGACGATAAGATTTATTATACGATAGACGGTTCGACACCTACGACCTCCTCGACCTTGTATACCGCTCCTTTCCAGGTTGCTTCCTCTTTGACTATCAAGGCTATCGCCGTTAATTCAATCGGTCAAACTGGAAATGCATCCTCTTTCGAGTATGTAATTGACCTGAATGCTGATCTGCAAGCTCCGACTATTACAGCGAATTTGCCTGCTGGACACTCCAATTCCTCAGTGACTGTATCCTTCAACCTGAAAGATAACAAGGCGGCAACGACCAAAGCATATTACACGGAGGATGGTACGGAACCGACCACAAACTCAAAAGTCTATATTATCGGTAACGCATTGGCCGGATTGACCGGACCGTCCATCCTTATCTCCAAGACCACGACACTAAAGTTTCTTGTTGTAGACGGCGCTGGCAATCAAACCAAACAGAGCTTTGTTTATAATATTGGAGATAAGAGTGATTTTCGGGAAGACACTATTTATTTCGTGATTACTTCCCGGTTCTATGACGGAGATTCAAGCAACAACGTGCACGCATGGGATGATGCCAAGGCGCGAAATCCAGATTCGGACCCGGCTTGGAGAGGAGACTTTAAGGGGCTGATTCAAAAGCTCGATTATATCAAAGCCCTCGGATTCAGTGCCATCTGGATTACACCTGTTGTGCAGAATGCGAGCGGCTATGATTATCATGGTTACCATGCCATAAATTTTGCCAAAGTAGACCCAAGATATGAATCTGCGGGGGCTTCTTATCAGGATTTAATCAATGCGGCCCATGCCAAAGGGCTGAAGGTTATTCAGGACATCGTTGTCAATCATACGGGTAATTTCGGGGAAGAAAATTTGTATCCCATGTTCAAGAAAGATCCGACTAAAGCGGATACTGCTAACAACTTGGTGAAGACAACGGATAAGCTACCGTCAAACTATGATTCCATGACCCCCGATCAGCAGTACCAGGCAAGACTCGCTTTAATGAAGAACACGGAAACGAATAATAACGTTTATCATACAGAGAAAAGTCTTTCCTGGGAGTCCTATACTGTTCAGACTGGACAGATAGCGGGAGATTGCGTGGATTTGAACACGGAAAATCCTGCAGTAAACCAATATTTAATTGATACCTACAATCACTATATTGACATGGGGGTTGACGCTTTTCGTGTCGATACTGTGAAGCATGTAAGCCGGTATATTTTTAATAAATACTATATCCCTGCCTGGAAGGCAAGAGGCGGCTCGGATTTCTATATTTTTGGAGAAGTAGCCACCCGGTACAGAGATGTTTGGAATAGCGGAATTCCAGCAATCTCAACGCCATTCTATACTTGGAAGGCTTCGAAGTCGTATCCGGGTGATGGGAAAAATGACTATGCCTCCAATAAAGTGTCGGTTGAACAAGAATGGGCGGATAACTCTACTACAGCAGGACAGCCAACCTCGAACAATGCTTTCTTAATCGGCAATACCTATCATACGCCTGACTATTCAAAGAAATCGGGCATGGATGTGATTGATTTTCCAATGCATTGGGCATTCAAGTCTGCGCATGAAGCATTCAATATGAGAAGTGGGGACCAATACTATAATGATGCTACCTGGAATGTAACCTATGTCGACTCACATGACTATGCACCCGACCAAGCTCCGGAAAATCAAAGATTTGCAGGCACACAAGACACTTGGGCCGAGAATCTCGATCTGATGTTTACATTCCGCGGAATACCCGCCATCTTCTATGGCTCCGAAATCGAATTTCAAAAGGGGGCAGTCATTGATCCGGGTCCCAACGCACCGCTGAGCAAAACGGGACGAGCTTATTACGGCGATCACATAGAGGGCAGTGTTGTGGTACAAGATTACGGTAAATATACCAATGCTACTGGGACGCTTGCGGAATCACTCAACCATCCTCTTGCAAAACATATCAGACAGCTAAATTTAATTAGAAGAGCTGTTCCTGCCTTGCAAAAAGGTCAGTATTCTACAGAGAATGTAACGGGCAATCTTGCGTTTAAGAGAAGATATACCGACAGCGCCAAAGGCATTGACAGCTTTGCCTTGGTCACGATATCTGGAAACGCCTCGTTCTCCGGAATTCCGAACGGAGTCTATGTGGATGCGGTGACCGGTGACTCCAAAACCGTTACTGATGGAAAAATCACCCTGACTTGCTCTGGCAAAGGAAATGCAAGAGTATATGTTCTGAATGGCAAAGGCGGAATTGGTGAAACGGGAACTTATCTGAAATAAAAATAGTGTAACACCAAAGGCCGAGCACAAAATAGTCTTCGGCCTTTGGTATTGTAATCTCTTGTTAAGGGCTATTATATAAACGTCCCGATCCTATTTTTGGATGACTCGGTGATTTTTATCTCCGGGTTATTCGTTTTGGGATTCATTTTTTTCGGCAATCACTAATAGCGTGTCATTATCAGTAAAGCGACATGTAATTCGAGAAGTTGTTTACTCCGATCCGCAAGGGGGTCTTCTTAACTATGCTTATAGGTCAAGACTATTACTTTTATAGATATCATATCTTAGACCAATCAGACACGCCGTGGTATATTGTTGACATCCAAGAGAGATCCGTACAGCTTCTCTCCACTAGGTTCGAAAAACACAGGGGTGAATATTGATGAGTAAAAAGACCATGTTCGAGAAAATTTGGGATAACCATGTCATCTATCAGGAAGTGGGCAAGCCGAGTATTTTGTACATTGATCTTCACCTTGTACATGAGGTAACTTCGCCGCAGGCGTTTGAGGGACTACGTCTTAGCGGGCGCAAGGTACGCCGTCCAGAGCTCACGTTTGCCACAATGGATCATAACGTACCGACAAAAGATCGTTACAACATTACGGACCCGATTTCCAAGCAGCAGATTGATACATTAACTCAAAATTGCCGCGATTTCGGTGTCACACTATATGATCTGGATACGGTGGATCAAGGTGTCGTTCACGTTATGGGGCCTGAACTGGGTCTAACTCATCCGGGAAAAACGATTGTTTGTGGTGATAGCCACACCTCCACACACGGGGCGTTCGGAGCACTCGCTTTTGGTATCGGAACCAGTGAGGTAGAGCACGTATTGGCAACGCAATGTCTCCAGCAAGCAAAAGCAAAAACGATGGAAGTTCGTTTTGTAGGGCGTCGCAAACCTGGTGTGACGGCCAAGGACATGATTTTGGGTGTCATCGCCAAATACGGTACAGATTTTGCTACAGGATATGTTATTGAGTACACGGGTGAGTCCATCCGCGAGTTGAGCATGGAAGAGCGCATGACAGTGTGTAACATGTCCATTGAAGGCGGAGCCAGAGCAGGTATGATTGCACCGGACGAAACGACTTTCAACTACTTGCGTGGACGTCAACATGTAGCCCAAGGTGATGCTTTCGAGCAAGCAGTTGCTGAATGGAAAGAGCTTGTCACCGATGAAGGCGCTGAGTTTGATGTTGTGCTGGAGTTTGACGTAGATGCTTTGATACCGCAAGTAACCTGGGGCACCAGTCCGGGGATGGGAACAGATATTTCCTCAACTGTACCGATTCCGGCAGAATTGCCGACAGAAAACGAACGTAAAGCAGCTGAAAAAGCGCTTGAATATATGGATTTGAAGCCAGGTACACCGATCACGGATATTGCGATTGACTATGTGTTTATCGGCTCCTGTACCAACGGTCGGATTGAAGATTTGCGCGCTGCGGCCGAAGTAGCCAAGGGCTACAAGGTCTCTGACAAAGTGACGGCAATCGTCGTACCAGGTTCGGGTCGTGTGAAAATTCAGGCTGAAGAAGAAGGACTGGACGTCATTTTTCAAGAAGCAGGATTTGAGTGGCGCGAAGCGGGTTGCAGTATGTGTCTTGCGATGAATCCAGATGTACTTCAACCGGGACAGCGTTGTGCGTCAACTTCTAATCGCAACTTTGAAGGTCGTCAGGGACGCGGAGGACGTACTCACCTTGTATCTCCGGCAATGGCAGCCGCTGCGGCGATTCATGGACATTTTGTTGACGTACGGGATTGGAAATTCAAGCAGGAAGAAGTAGTCCGCTAGGATACGGGGGAGGAATTTACGATGGAAGCTTTCACAACTTTAAAAGGAATTGTAGCGCCTGTAGATCGGGTGAACGTGGATACGGACGCTATTATTCCTAAGCAATTTTTGAAACGAATCGAGCGTACAGGCTTTGGACAGTTTTTGTTCTACGAGTGGCGGTTTGATGAGGCGGGTAATATTAATCCTGAGTTTGAACCGAACAAGCCTCGTTATGCAGGGGCGTCTGTGCTGATTTCTCGCGCTAACTTTGGCTGTGGCTCCTCCCGTGAGCATGCGCCGTGGGCAATTATGGACTACGGGTACCGTTGTGTAATTGCACCTTCTTTTGCGGATATCTTCTATAATAACTGTTTTAAGAACGGTATTTTGCCGATCAAGCTGTCTGAAGAGCAAGTAGAGGAATTGTTCCAGCGCACAGCGAAGTATGAGAATTACCAATTAAACGTAGACCTGAATGAAAAAACGATCACTGACGATTACGGTCTGCGTATTGAATTTGATCTGGATGAACATCGTCGTCAATTCCTGCTGCAAGGCTTGGATGATATTGGCTTGACACTCCAGCATGAGTCTGAAATTCTGGCTTATGAACAAAAACGTGCTGCGAAACAAGGCGCATAATGTTCATTTCCAGCCCAATTTTAATTTGATGAATGATATTGAATTTATTGGATAGACAGATAGCCCGTACTGGCAGCTCTTTTGCCTGCGGGCTTTTATATGTTTAGAAAATAAATTGGTAAATAAGGGGTTGACGGTTCGACTCAGCATGGTATTGTAAATGTAAAATGGTTGAAGCAATATGTCGGTGAGTAGCATAAAAAATACATATATAAGTTAGGGGAATGAGGATGAAGAAATATGGTTGGGTGATACTAGCGGCTATTATGATTTGGTTGTGGCCGTCCTCCCCCCATGCAAATGCGGCTGGAGCAGAATTGTTTTTGGATGGCAAAAGGGTGGAAGCGCCTGCAGATGCCAAGCCTGAAATGGTCAATGGTAAAGTTATGGTACCGCTCAGGGTGGTTGGCGAGCAGCTTGGATATCAGTTTAAGTGGGAACCACAAGCCTATAAAATTTCAATTCAAAAAAATAGTACCGATATGTCTATGTATGTAGGCCGTACATCGGCTGATGTGAACGGAAAAACCGTTAGTTTGGATGCACCACCGGTACTGCGGGGCAGTTCGACCATGGTTCCATTGCGTTTTGTCGGGGAGCAAATGGGGTTAAAAGTAGATTGGAATAATCAAAATAAATCTGTAAATCTAATTCAAAAGGCTACAACTCAACAAGCGGATAAACAGCCTCAGTCCCAACAATCGTCGCAAACGCCAACACAGAGTACAAAAAGCACACATAAAACGTCTACAGCCACAGCGGCGACAATAACTCCAGTTGAAGCAGACAAGCATACGGAAGCTGCATCCCCAACATCCAAGGAGCAGAATGCAGAACAAACTACGACAAATGCGTTGCTTGTACAAAACATTGCTTTTGAGGGTGAAACGCTAAAGATTTCTCTGAACAAAGACATAACTCCTAAAGTAACCAAAATGACGGGACCTGACCGGATAGTTGTTGATTTACCGGAGGCTACACTGTCAACTGATCTTCTTCTGTCCTTCCCAGTTCGCAAGGATGGCACACGAGCATTGACGAATAGCGACAGTGGGGATGTACAGGAAATCAGATTTGCTCCTGCGGATGGAACAAAGGGGGGCGCACGTATCGTTATTGCCTTGAATCAGGTGCGTGATTACGATCTTTCTACAAACGGGATAGGCGATATCACCCTTCAGTTGCGTGAACGGAGTGCGAATCCGGAGATGGTAGCACCAACGAATGTCGATGGCCGGCGAATCGTCGTAATTGATCCAGGACATGGTGGTAAGGACCCTGGAGCAGGCAGTGTGACTGGACGACATGAGAAGGAATTTACATTGGCGGTAGCGTTAAAGGTTCAGCAGCTTGCCCAAAATGATCCTGATATTCAAATTGTTTTGACTCGCAATGGAGATACGTATCCCACGCTAGATGAACGACCACAGCTCGCTAACAATCAGCAGGCTAGCGTGTTTGTTTCTATTCATGGTAACAGCATGCCTACTTCCAATAACGGAAAAGCAAATGGGTCGGAAACCTATTATGCACGTCAGGAAAGTTTGAGCCTGGCCACGATTATGCACAAGCATCTTGTAGCAGCAACCGAGTTTAAGGATAACGGTATTAAGGTGGCAAACCATGTGGTGACAAGAAAATCACAAATGCCCGCTGTATTACTGGAATGCGGCTACCTTAGTAATCCTTCCAACGAAGCAGCCATGTTCACAGAAGAAACACAGCAGAAGATTGCCGAAGGTATTGTCGATGGCCTGAAGGAGTACCTTGGAACAGGCACAGGAATAACTGAATCGCTCAACTAAAAATGCTTACAATAGAAAAGCTACTTTTTCACCTTTTGATGAAAATTCATGGGGGTGAAAAGTAGCTTTTTTTTAATTTTGGCAGTGACTTTTGACGGAAAGCGAATGGTCTATATTTTTAGTCAAAATTCGACAAAAATAGTTCTTAGGCACGTATATTTCTGTTATGATGGAATATATTCGCAACTTTTGGTGTGAGATAACGTCTATAAGGTTGTCTGATATTACATAAGCGCGTATATCAGGTCGCCGCACCGGAGCATGTGGCAAAAAAATTATGAATGGAAGGGTGACGAATGAAGAAATTTGGTTTTTTGTTGTTATTATTTGTCTTCATGTGGGCGGTTCCGGGTTATGGACATGCGGCTTCGAGTGGGACACCAATCTATCTCGACGATCAACAATTAAGTGTCCCTAGTGGGGCTAAGACACAAGTCATTGGCGGAAGCACTATGGTTCCGCTACGCGTAATTTCTGAAAATTTGGGATATGACGTGACATGGAAGCAGCAGGCGCGAACCATAACGATTGAGAAGGACAGTACCTCGATCCGAATGATAATCGGAAGTAAGACGGCGACTGTCAATGGAAGCGATATTAGTCTGGATGCTTCGCCTCTGCTGCGTTCTGATTATGCCCTTGTACCGCTTCGCTTTATCGGCGAGCAAATGGGACTGGACGTAAAATGGGACAGTAGCTCCAAGTCCGTAAAATTATATACCCGCAGTAGCGGGTCTGGAAACGGGGAATTTACACCTCCCAAGTCCGGAAATAGCAGTACAGGTACAGGCAGTGTAACTGCGCCAACCAATAATGCGAGTTCAGGTGTGACGGAGGTGCAGGGAGTTAGTTTCAGTCAAAACCGCTTAACCATCACAACAGCAAGTGCCGTCAAGCCGAAAGCGTTTACGATGACAGGCCCCGATCGGGTAGTGGTGGATTTGCCAGCGACTGCGTTTGCTGATAATTTTGGAGACCAGCAAAAGCTGGATAGCAACTTAAACGGCTCGTTGGACATTGAAAATGAAGCGGATGTGTCCGGGATCCGTTATGCTTTATTTCAAAAAGAACCATCAACGGTGCGTGTTGTTATTGATTTGAAACATGCCATGAATTTTACCGCGTATAATGATGGATCAAATCGTGTTATCGTCGATCTGGCTTCCAAGGATTCGGTGAATACAACGCCAGATGCAACGTTACCGGATGGTTCACAGCCGGATGATACGCAGACATCTCCAGTGAACAGCAATGGTAAAAAGATCGTTGTTATTGATGCTGGACATGGAGCAAAAGATTCCGGAGCAGTTGGTGCTTCGAGAAAAAATTATGAAAAGACTTTCAACTTGGCGATGGCTCTGAAAGTAGAAAGCATATTAAAGCAGAACCCGAATATTGAGGTTGTGTTGACACGTAGCGATGATACATTTTTAGAGCTTAAACAGCGTGTAAAAGTGGCTGAAAATCTCAAAGCTAACGTATTTGTATCCATTCATGCTAACAGCAGCGGCAGCTCAGCTTCCAACGGTACAGAGACGTATTACCAGCGTAGTGCAAGCAAAGCGTTCGCCGACGTTATGCATAAGTACTTTGCTCCTGCGACAGGTCTGACGGACCGAGGCATTCGTTATGGCAATTTCCATGTGATTCGGGAAACGACCATGCCGGCTGTTTTGCTTGAAGTAGGGTATCTGAGTAATGCCAAAGAGGAAGCAACACTGTTTGATGAAGATTTTCAAAACCGGGTAGCTCAAGGGATTGCAGATGGAATCACAGCGTATCTCGGGGTAAAATAAATCTTCAACAAATCGCTTGCCAACGTCAAGCAAGGAGGGGGACAGACATATGAACAAGAAAATTGTAATTGCAGGTCTGCTGGCGCTGTTTGCCATTGCAGGTGCAGGGTGTGCCTCTAAGCAAACATCGGCTCCTGCGACTCCATCTCAGGAAACACAAACTTCAGCTGCACAAAATAGTACACCTGACCAGACGACCCCTGATCCATCAGCTCAGTCTGCTGAAAATAACGGAGCGAGTCAAACACCTGCTTCTCCGTCGACGGAGCCTACAAAGACCAAGACGGAGACGGAAAAATCAGGAGATCAACAAACACAGCAGATCACAGTATACTACACGGATACACAAGAGAACGGCTTGAAAGAACAGAAAAGGGAAATTACTTACCCAAGCGAGCTGGAAAAATTCCAAAAAGCGTTTGAAGCTCTACAAAAAAGTGGTAATTCTGCTCTCATTCCATTGTGGTCCGAGAAAATTAATGTGCATAAGATCAAATTGGATAACGGTGCATTGACTTTTGATATTTCCCTGCCGGATGAGGCTCGATTGGGAGCTGGCGGCGAAGAATTGGCTATCGATGCCTTGAAGCAAACCATGTTCCAATTCAAGGAAGTCAAAACGTTGGATTTGCTTGTAGATGGTCAATCTCTGGAGTCCTTAATGGGCCATGTAGATTTGGAGCATCCAATGAGCCGCTAACCGATCAGGCTGTATGAAAATTTCTTGGGAATTTACACACTTTTCACGTGCAATCTGTGACAGATAATGATAATATAGGAGTGTATTTCTCGCCTATGCAGGCAGTCATGCACAAATAGTATTCGTTTCTTTCCGGATGATTATTTAGAGTGACCGTCTTGATGCGGGCTATCCCGTATCAAGACGTTTTTTTTGCTAGGAGGTAGGATTTCCGTGAATGCAGCAACCGCACGTCATATATTGGACACCATCGGTACGATGTTTCCGGATGCCCATTGCGAGCTGAACCATGACAATGCTTTTGAATTAACGATTGCCGTGTTATTGTCTGCTCAATGCTCCGATCAGATGGTCAATAAAGTAACGGCAGACCTGTTTCAAAAATACAAGTCACCTGAAGATTATCTGGCAGTTCCTCTTGAGGAACTAGAGCAGGATATTCGTAGAATCGGCTTGTATCGAAACAAGGCCAAGCATATCCATAATCTCTGCCGTATTTTAATAGACCAGTACGGGGGAGAGATACCTTCGGAGCATGATCAACTGGTCAAGCTACCCGGTGTTGGCCGCAAGACGGCTAATGTCGTAGTATCTACTGCTTTTGATGTACCAGCTATTGCGGTAGATACGCATGTAGAGCGCGTTTCCAAACGGCTCGGCTTTGCAGGTTGGGATGATTCAGTGCTTGAGGTGGAAAAAAAGCTGATGAAAAGGGTACCTAGGGATGAATGGTCTGTGACCCATCATAGGCTCATTTTTTTCGGGCGCTACCATTGCAAAGCTCAAAACCCTCAATGTCAGGTATGTCCATTGCTTGATGTGTGCAGGGAAGGCAAAAAACGTATGAAAACGTCTCTTATCAGAAAAGATAAGAAGCGTAGAGCTTAAAGACCCGATAGGCCTATACAGGTAATAGAGGGTTTAACCATTTATGTGTAGAAAAGGATGAAGAGTATGAAGTGCATTTCGGTATATACTGACAATTTTGAAGCATTCTCTGATATTTTTGAGCAAATTGTAACAACAGAGTTTGCTGAAAACGAAGAACGCGAGCTAGAGGGAATCACAGTTAGTCATTCTGGTGATGTACCTGAACATTACCTGGAGCGTATGTCACAGAAGCCAGAAGTGGTCGTAATGAAAGACAAATCCCGTGGAATTACGATTTTACAGCATGGTCAAGTATTTGAAATTTTGCTGCCAGTGCTTGAGGCTGCAACGAATTAAGTGCAATTAGCGGACGACATGCGGTGCATGTTCCGGTGTAGGCGGCTCGGCTGGTCTAACCAGCCCGAAGGCGCATATTTACACGAACTTGAAGACCATCATAAAACGCTGGATATGGACGATTTCGCATATTTAAATATGAAATCTTCATATACATTTTCAGAGGAGTTTCTTAAATGAGCATTTATGATTATTCAGCCATTGCGATGAACGGCAAGGAAATCGCCCTTAGTGATTATAAAGATAAAGTAGTGTTGATCGTAAACACAGCCAGCCAGTGCGGGTTTACATTTCAATATCAGGATTTGCAGCGTCTGTATGATCAATATAAGGATAGAGGTTTGATGATTCTCGGGTTTCCGTGCAATCAATTTGCCGATCAAGAGCCGGATTCCAATGAAAGTGTACATACATTTTGTACCCTGAATTATGGTGTCGCATTCCCCATGTTCCAAAAGGTGAATGTACGCGATGAGCAGGCTCATCCGTTGTTTACATATCTTGCTTCGTCGTTGCCCTTTGAGGGCTTTGATGAGACGCATTCAGTTGCCAAAATACTTATTCCTTTAATTCATGAGCGTCATCCTGAATACTTACCAGGAGATTCGATCAAATGGAATTTCACGAAATTTCTAATTGATCGGGGCGGGAAAGTGATCAAACGATTTGAAGCAACAACAGACCCTCTGGATATGGAAGAATATATTGAAGCATTACTGTAATGATTTGCTTGGACATTATAAAATAACTTAATGTTGTCATTTGCAAGAACAGCGTTCCCTAAAGCCAGGTACAGGCAGGGAGCGCTTTTTTAGTTTTTTTAATGTGATGATTCTCACAGTGGCTTAGGAGTGCTACAATATAGCTATTTGGTGCAGATAAGAAACAAGGAGTGAAACTGTAGCTTATGATGCAAACGATTACAGAAGATGAGGAAAAGTGGTTGAATACGATAGAACAGATACAGGATATCTTGCGTAAAGCGGGGGATGCAACAGGAGCAAGGGCGGTAGGAGATTTGCTGGAAAAAGCGCATGCTCAAGAGCTGACCATTGCCTTTTGTGGGCATTTTTCAGCAGGTAAATCAAGCTTGATTAACAGCCTGTGCGGTAAAACCGTGCTGCCGTCTGGACCGGTGCCTACAAGCGCTAATGTAGTGTCCATCCGTCATGGACGTTCGAGAGCGCTTATTCATCCGGCCAAATCGGCGGAAAACCCAGAGCCGGAAATCGTGAAAGCTTCCTTGTCCAAGCTTGCTGAGTATTGTAAAAATGGTGGAGCCTATGAATCAGTTGCAGTATGGGAGGATATTCCGATAATATCTGGCGGAGGAGTGCTGCTGGATACACCCGGTGTAGATTCCACAGACCACGGACATGCGATGGCAACACATTCAGCTTTACATTGGGCTGATGTTGTTTTTTATGTGATGGATTACAATCATGTTCAATCTGAAAACAATTTGTCCTTTGCCAAAAGTTTGTCGGATTGGGGCAAGCCTTTATATTTGATCATCAATCAAATCGATAAGCACCGTGAGCGGGAGCTATCATTTACACATTATCGCAATGAGGTGGAAAGCAGCTTTCATGCCTGGCAGGTACATTACACAGACATCCTGTTTACTTCCTTAAAGGAGCAGACTCACCCTTGGAACCAGTGGGAACAGTTGATGCACTTGATTCCAAAATTGCTGGAGCGTAAAACAGAGCTTTTGGCTTATAGTTTGGTATCCTCTATGCACCATTTGGTAGAACAGCATGTGGAGACGGTGCAGGCCGCTGAAGAAGAGGAATTGAATGCACTGCTAAAAGAAGCGGGTGGAGAAGAAGCTATTTTGCGCCTGGACATAGAGCAGAAAAACTTGCAGCAAGAAGATGACCACTGGAGGATGCTGCCGGAACAGGAGCACAAACGGCTGCGTCAAGAGCTGGATCATCTTTTAGAACACGCACACCTCACGCCTGCGGAGCTACGTGAAGCGGCAGGCGAATATTTAGAGAGCCGCAAGCCGGGCTTTAAAGCAGGACTATGGTTTGCCGGAGGAAAGACAGAGCGAGAGAAGGAGCGTCGTTTGGATCGGTTGGCAGGGATGTTGACTGACCAGGTGGAGGGTCAGCTGTTGCCTCATGTACGTGAGTTACTGAGGTCTTGGGGAGATAGCCAAGGTTTGTGGACCACTGCGATGGATCAGGAACTGGACGACATCCGCCCTGTGATGGATCGGCAACTGATAGAGCAGATTGTAAACGAAAACGCTTTGTCTCCAGAGTATACGCTGAATTATTGCAAGGACCTACGGTCTGCGGTGACCGCTGACTGCCGCCGCAAGGCGTTGGCCTTGGTAGACCGCCTGCTGGTCCAGCTTGCGGTGCGGACCGAAGCTCGCCGTGAGGCTCTCGCGGACGCACGCACTGCGTTGCTAGCGCAGGCGGACGCGGCAAGCCGCTACAGTACTCGCATGCAAGCCTTAGCGTCGCACGCCGACCTACTGCGTAGCCTGCTGCCACAGGCCTCCAAGCCTGACAGGTTGCCCCATGCGGACACGCCTGCTCCTGCGCCTGATATGATCGCAGCTACCTCGCTAGCTGCGACATCAACGGGTGCCGTCCGTTCAGACATCGCAAGCTTGCGCGACGCATCGGAGCAGCCACAAGCAGGCACGACGACAGCGCAGCCTGCCGCCGGGGGGCGCCGTACGCGGCTGGATGCAGCAGCGGCACGATTGAAGGCCGCCGCTGCATTGGTAAGCCCGTACCCTGCCATGCAGGCGGCTGTTCGGGATTTGCATGCGCGTGCCGCCGCACTGGAGGGAGGGCGGTTTACACTGGCGCTATTCGGAGCGTTTAGCGCTGGTAAATCCAGCTTTGCCAACGCTTTGCTAGGCGAAGCTGTGCTACCCGTATCGCCGCATCCGACGACAGCGGCGATTAACCGCATTATGGCGCCTACAAGTCATGAGCGCCATGCCACGGCTGACGTCCACATGAAATCAGTGGACGCATTGCGGGAAGACCTTAAATACTCATTTCGGTTATTAGGATTGGGAGAGCCAGCGGCTGTGGGTTGGCAAGAAGCCGTATATGCACTATCACCGGAAGGCATTCATCCTGCGGGAAGACCTCATTACAGTTTTTTGAAAGCTGCTGCCGCTGGATGGGAAGAAGCTGAAAGCTTGCTAGGGCAACAGCTTCAGGTAAATTTAGAGCAGTATCGGGATTTTGTCGCATCCGAGCGTAAATCATGCTTCGTAGAGCATATCGACCTTTACTATGATTGCGCTTTGACCCGTCAGGGCATCGTGCTAGTAGATACGCCAGGTGCCGATTCTGTGAATGCGCGGCACACGGGTGTAACTTTTAATTATATGAAGCATGCAGACGCCCTTGTATTTGTGACATATTATAACCATGCGTTTACACAAGGGGACCGGCAGTTCTTGAATCAATTGGGCCGAGTCAAGGAGACATTGGCGCTGGATCAGACATTTTTTATCGTCAACGCATCCGATTTGGCTTCTTCTGAAGAAGAACTACATTCTGTGACTCGGCATGTACAGGAACAACTTCAATCCAACGGAATCCGCAAGCCTCGTATTTATCCGCTTTCCAGCATGTTGGCGTTGGAAGCAGCCGAACAGGGAGAAGCCTCGCTGCGTTCAGCCTCACGGTTTGATGCGTTTGAGAATGATTTTTCGGCATTTGCAGCCGAAGAGCTGGCGGGTTTGTCTATTGCATCTGCTATGCAGGAGCTGGGACGGTTGCGGAGCCGAATAGAACAATATGCTGCTGATGCTCGGTATAGCGCTGAAGAGCGTGAGATCCGATTAGAGCAACTAACTCGCATCCGTGGGGAACTGGAGGATATGCTTCTTGGTTTGACTGACAATAATGGTGGATCTGTGTTGTCAGACGAAAATGATGAACTGCTGTATCATGTTCGTCAAAGACTATCCTATCGGACGGGTGAATTTATGGCAGAAGCGTTTCATCCATCTGTTCTGCGTGAAGGAGTGGGTGATCTTCGTTTGGCCTTTGCCTCTTGTGGTCGTGAGCTAATGCGATTGATCGAACTGGAATTGTCTCAGGAATTGTTGGCAACCACACTCAGACTGGAAAAAACGGGGCAAGCCTTGGTGCGCAAAGCTATACAACAGTGCGTAGAACACATGAATCATCAGTTGAATGGGCTAGATTGCACAGTTCCTGAATTTAGAGAATGGACTGTACCTGAGCTGAGCGATATTTCCTTGCAGGAGTCCGTTCAGTGGAAGGATTATTGGAACAGCTTTAAAAATCCAAAGCTATTTTTCGAAGGGACGGGTCGTGCGAATTTACAAATTAGATTGGAGCCCATATTACGCCAGCTAATCGGGGAAGCTGTGGATCAGCAACGAGACCGAATGTCTTCTTTTTACGTTGCTATGATGCAAGAGGAACAATCATGGCAAAAAGAACAGCTCCGAGAGCAAATGCTGGAGACGATTCGTGGCATGGAGCACGCACTTAAGGGCGGTGAGGAGCCACAGGTTTGGGAAAAGCTTGCTGGTCAGCTCGCTAGTTTGGAAGCAATCTAAATATGTTTACGATTGCTGTAAGGACAGAACACCGGGTTGTGGGACAATCCGGTGTTTTAAGCATTTTTCAAAAAGACAGGAAAACTGAGGAAATAGCCATATTCAATGATAAGAAAGCGATTTATTTTGTCTAATCACCTCCCAATTGCGAACCTGCCTGAAAACGGCCTGTTATCCTCTTTGCCGCCTTGGAATACGGATGGTAAACTTCACTAAGCCATATAACAACGTCGTGCAACTAATGGAGGGACTTGACATGGAAGTGCTCAGGCAATTGCAAGTTTTTTTTCGTGAGAGGAGACATTATCTATTTCTTTCCATTCTATGCCTTGCGATAGCGACGGCCCTTGGACTGGTGTATCCGAACCTGCTCCAACGGCTCATTGATAACGCTATCATTCCCGGTGACTTCGAGAAAGTTCCGGTTCTGGCTTTGACTGTACTGGGAGTCGTGATCATCAAAGGGTTTATGCAATTTTTACATGGTTTTTTTGGTGGACGGTTAGGTAACTATTTGGCATATCGACTTCGCAATGCCTGTTACGAAAAGCTGCAATTTCTATCCTTCAGATATTATGACACTGCCAAAACGGGGGATCTTATGTCCCGTCTGACTGGTGATTTGGAGGCGATCCGCAACTTTATCGGGTTCGGCTTTGCACAACTCCTCAATGTGCTACTGATGGTCGTATTCGGCTCTATCATGATGCTGTATATTAATTGGCAGCTCACCCTCTTTACGATGATCAGCATGCCATTATTACTTTTGGTCACATTCAAGTTTGAATCTCGGATTCATCCCACCTTTCAGGAAATGCGGATTGCTCTCAGTGCCCTGACAACAGCGGTACAGGAAAATATAACAGGTGTACGGACCGTTAAATCTTTTGCTCGCGAGTCCTATGAAGTTGAAAAATTCTCCGTACGTAATGAGCAGTACAAAAGCAACCAAATTCAGGCTGCCTCCTTATGGAGTCGATTTTTCCCTGCCATGGAACTGATTGCTTCGGTCAGTGTCGTCCTTCTCTTAGGTATGGGGGGATATCTTGTGATCCAGAAGTCAATGACTTTGGGGGAGCTTGTCGCCTTCTTTAGCTTAATTTGGTATATTATCGGCCCCATTTGGAGCATTGGCTTTCATATCAATAACTATACGCAGTCCAAGGCTTCCGGTGAAAGGGTTTTGGAACTGCTGAATCAGTCCATAGATGTATCCGATGAAGCGAATGCACTTACACTTAATGCCGATCAGGTAAAGGGACATGTAACGTTTGAACATGTTACCTTTGCCTACGGAAATAAGTTGCCTGCTGTTGTTGATATTAATTTAGATGCGCCACCGGGGTCGGTCATTGGGATTTTGGGAGGAACGGGTTCCGGAAAGTCGACCATTATTCAACTGCTTATGCGAGCCTATAATGTGAATGCAGGAAGCATCAAGCTGGATGGGACGGATATACGTCATTTGAAAATTCGCGATTTGCGTGCTCAAATTTCTTCCGTGTTTCAGGAGACATTTCTGTTCTCATCCTCTATACGCAACAATATTGCATATGGATTAAGTCATGTCAGTATGGATGACATCATACGCGTTTCCAAGCTGGCTCAGGCACATGAATTCATCACTGAATTACCGCTGGGCTACGATACTGTCGTTGGTGAACGTGGATTGGGACTGTCTGGAGGGCAAAAACAACGGATCGCCATTGCGCGTGCACTACTCAAAAATCCTAAAATTCTGGTACTGGATGATGCCACCAGTGCGGTAGATATGGAGACGGAGCATGAAATTCAGTCCGGTTTTCAAGAGGTTATGCGTGGACGCACAACGTTTATTATAGCTCACCGAATCTCCTCGCTTCGTCATGCCAATGAAATTGTGGTGCTTGAGGAAGGGCGCATTGTCCAGCGCGGAACGCATGAACAGCTCATTGCTACGCCAGGTCCATATCAAGATGTGTATCATATTCAATACGCCGATTACATAGAGGACACTCCAGACGGTGTATCCGAAGGGCAGGTGGGACCATGAATATCCCCGCAGAACAAGCTAAACCGTTAAAAAAGCCAACCAATGAGCGTTTCGTCTATCAAGATGATGAGGTTATTGACAAACCGTTTAACTGGGTAGAATTCAAACGTCTGCTAGCATACATGAAACCTTATGCCCGTCAGCTTCTGCCAATTCTTTTGGTCATGATGATTCTCGGCACCATTACTAAGCTGACGGTTCCATATTTGATCAGTCTGGCCATTGACAAGGCCATTGCTCCTGCATCGCCTGCACTACCTAGCGTAAAGTTATTGTTGCTCATCACGGGTGCCGTGCTCTTGTTATATTTAATCCAATGGGCAGCCAGCACGTACCGTATTAAATTCACCAATATTATTGGTCAGCGGGTTATTTACGATTTGCGTGAAGACTTGTTTAAGCATATCCAGAAGCTTTCCTTTAACTTTTTTGATAAAAGACCAGCAGGTTCTGTATTAGTACGCGTGACGAATGACATCAACTCTTTACAAGACCTATTTACGAATGGTGCAGTGAATGTTCTGATCGACTGCGTACAGCTTCTCGGCATTATTGTGATTTTGCTGCTTATTAACTGGAAGCTTGGTTTGGCGGTCATCGTGACCGTTCCGATCATGTTTATGATCTCGACCAAGCTGCGAGTACGCATCCGTCGCGCTTGGCAAGAAGTACGGATGAAGAACTCGCGGATCAACTCACATTTGAATGAATCCATTCAGGGAATTCGCGTGACACAAGCATATACGCAGGAGCAGGAAAACATGGCTTATTTCGACGATATGAACAGCTCTAGCAAAAAGTCGTGGGATAAGGCTTCTGCCATGAATCAGGTTTTTGGCCCACTTATTGATATTACCGGAGGATTAGGTACGCTGGTGCTATTCTGGTTTGGAGCACATTTAATTCAGACAGATCAGCTTACGGTAGGGCTTTTGGTTGCATTCGCCAATTATGTAGGGAACTTTTGGGAGCCGATTAATCGGCTGGGTCAAATGTATAATCAGCTACTGGTCGCGATGGCTTCGTCAGAAAGAATTTTTGAATTCATGGATGAACAACCGAATATTGCGAGCAAACCTGGAGCAAAAGCCTTGCCGCCTATTCGGGGGGATATCCAATTCGAGAAAGTCATTTTTGAATATGAAAAGGGACGCCAGGCGCTAAAAGGTATTAATTTATCTGTCGAGGCAGGTCAATCTATAGCGCTTGTGGGTCATACTGGATCAGGTAAAAGTACAATTATTAATTTGCTCAGCCGTTTTTATGACATTACGTCAGGGCGACTTACCATTGACGGTTATGATGTGCGTGATGTCACGGTCGAGAGTTTGCGCAGCCAGATTAGCATTGTGCTTCAGGACACATTTATTTTTT
This sequence comes from Paenibacillus jamilae, assembly GCF_050482105.1. Taxonomy (GTDB): domain Bacteria; phylum Bacillota; class Bacilli; order Paenibacillales; family Paenibacillaceae; genus Paenibacillus; species Paenibacillus jamilae_B. The sequence continues at coordinate 421,628 of NZ_JBCNHI010000018.1, forward strand.
CGGGGACGATACGGGATAATATCCGTTTTGGCCGCTTGGATGCGACAGATGAGGAAATTGAAGCGGCTGCGAAGGCGGTCAATGCTCATGAATTCATTGTTCAGTTGCCAGATGGCTATGAGACAGAGGTAGAGGAGCGTGGGGGGATGCTGTCCATGGGCCAGCGCCAGCTCTTGTCCTTTGCTCGTGCCTTACTGGCTAATCCACGAATTCTGATCCTCGATGAGGCTACAGCCAGCATTGATACGGAAACGGAGTTGAAAATTCAGGAGGCTCTTCAGGTGCTATTGAAAGGCAGAACTTCTTTTATGGTCGCTCACCGCTTGTCCACCATCCGAAATGCTGATCATATCGTTGTACTGGACCATGGAGAAATCCAAGAAAGTGGTAATCATGAACAATTGATGAAAAAACATGGAATATATCGGGGGCTGGTGGAAGCACAGTTCAGATTTTTGTAAAAAAAAGATCAAAAAATCGCGTTTTTTGTAAATTTTAATGCCGAGCACTATTGCATTCTTGGAGCTAAACCCTGAAAATAAAGATGAAAAGAGATCAGAGCAATATCATCAGAGGGGGAAGAGTTCAAGATGTGGGGTGCTCCTTTTTCTGCCAACGCTAAGAAGATGTTACTGCTGGGTAGCGGGGAATTGGGAAAAGAAGTCATTGTTGAAGCTCAGCGGCTTGGCGTGGAATGTATTGCTGTAGATCGCTATGAGTTGGCTCCAGCAATGCAGGTGGCCCATCGCTCTCACTGTCTGGATATGCAGGATGCTGAGGCGCTGAAGTCACTAATTCGCAAGGAACAGCCCGACATAATTGTACCTGAAATCGAAGCTATTGCTACGGGTGCTTTGGAAGAATTAGAGCAAGAGGGATTTCACGTAGTACCAACGGCCCGGGCCGCCCGGCTTACGATGGACCGAGAGGGCATCCGCAGGCTGGCTGCCGAGAAATTACAGCTTCCGACTGCCGCCTACCGTTTTGCAGATCATTTTGAGCAGTTACGGTCAGCAGTTCAAGAATTGGGCACGCCATGCGTGATCAAGCCCTTGATGAGCTCATCGGGTAAAGGGCAGTCTATATGCCGGACACTCGAGGACGCAGAATCCTGCTGGAATACGGCGCTGGAAGGCGCACGTGCCAAAACGACACGTGTCATTGTAGAAGCTTTTGTTCCGTTTGAGAGCGAAATCACCTTATTAACCGTCAGATCGGAATCGGGCACGACTTTTTGCCCACCGATTGGCCACATTCAGAAAGATGGGGATTATGTCGAATCCTGGCAGCCCCATGGCATGACGGACAAGCAGCTTTCAGAGGCACAGGAAATTGCCCGTACGATTACGGATGAACTGGGTGGTTACGGATTGTTTGGCGTAGAGCTGTTTTTAACAGCTGATAGCGTCATTTTCAGTGAAGTATCCCCGCGTCCGCATGATACAGGTATGGTGACCATGATCACGCAGGATTTGTCTGAATTTGCGCTTCATGTACGGGCAATTCTCGGGTTCCCGGTGCCAACAGTCACGTTGCTTACACCTGGAGCTTCAGCTACCTTGAAGGCAGAAGTGGCTACGCGTGATTTTGCAATAAGCGGTCTGCATGATGCATTATTGCTACCCCGGACACAGGTGCGAGTGTTCGGGAAGCCTGAAACCAAGCCGGGACGCCGGATGGCTGTAGCGCTTAGCGCTGCAGAAGATGTGGAGACAGCACGGAAGACAGCCAAAGAAGCTGCCAATATGCTGAAAGTGGAGGGAAATCATGTCTAACAGTGTGATGGTTCCAGTACTGACAATTCGTTCCGTAGAGCTTGGCGATTGCGAAGCCGTAACTGGACTACTTAGAGAAGTCGGATACCCGATGACTTGTGGTGTTATGAAAGAAGTTATGGGGACAGCGCAGGAGGACAGTCAAGCGAATATGATGGTTGCAGAAATGGATGGTCGTGTAGTCGGAGTAATTGGCATGCATACGGCTCAAAGCTTGGCTTATCCTGATCCTGCCGTACAAATCACCATGCTGGTCGTGAACGGGGAGTATCGCGGCGAAGGTATTGGCAAACGATTGGTTGCTTGTGGTGAGGAGTGGGGACGTGCGCAAGGTTGCTATCATTTATTCATTACTGGAGCGAATAACCGCATCAAACAAGTAGAGGCCCGAGCTTTCTACAACCGAATCGGCTTTGAGAAGCAAGGCTACCGTTTCAGCAAAAAGCTTAGATAATCAGCCAGTCACAAATAATCTAATACTTAAAGCCTCACTATTTTACTTAGTCCCGCTGGTCTTTGCCGAGCGGGCTATTTTTTTTCCAATTTTTATACGCTTGCTGATGCTATAAAACATGATATACTGCTAGAGTAAAGATTACAAAGTTGTAACCTGAGACGTTCACACCAAGGCATTTATACAACAAGGAGATGACGAAATGAAGAATATGTTGAAAAAAACACTGGTGATGGGAAGCCTAAGCGCCGTTTTATCCGCAGGATTCATCGTTCCGGCATCAGCTTCACCAGCTGACGATTTGTCTGTTCAATTACAACAATGGTTACAAAATAACGGATACACAGTCAATATATCCAATGGGACAACGACAATAACGAAATCTGTCATTAAGGATTTTACGGATAAAGACAAGGCTACAACCAAAACAGCGAATCCTTCATCTGGCAAGCAAACGACGAATCAGGGCAGCCAACAGACTTCAAAGTCTAAGCAACAGACCCAAACACAGAACACGAACACAGGCGCAGGTCAGTCTTCCGATTCTAACGCGCAGCTCAGCAAGTCTCAGTTTGCAGCCGAGGTTGTAAAGCTTGTAAACAACGAGCGCAGCCAAAAGGGGCTTAAGCCTCTCACTTCTGATGCGAAGCTTACAGAAGTAGCTTTAGCGAAGGCGAAGGACATGAGCACGAATAATTACTTTTCCCACACCTCTCCGACGTACGGTTCACCATTTGATATGATGAAAAAATTTGGTGTAACTTATACGTATGCAGGTGAAAATATTGCAATGGGACAAAAGACACCACAAGAAGTAATGACGGCCTGGATGAATAGTCAGGGACATCGTGAAAATATTTTGAAAGCAGAATATACACAAATCGGTGTGGCTTACTACAATGGATATTGGGTGCAGGAGTTCACACGTAACTAAGCTGATTAACAAACATTTTAAACCTCATTTGGCTGTGTAGGAATAGCTAGTGACGTAACTTTAATTGCGAGGCCCGCTGACAACGTTCAGCGGGTCTTTTTATGTCGATCATGTCTCTTCAGGCATAAACCATTAAATCATTGTTTTATACCAGAAAAGACATAGGGAACGTGGTTATAGTATGATAAGCAGTAAGCTGGATGGATAGCAGACTACTTTTGGAAAGCTAGGTGAACAAATGAGCTACGAAATCGTGCATGAAGGTGCCTTTGCTATGCTCAAGGTACAGCTGAACCCTGGAGAAACCATTAAAGCGGAAATGGGAGCAATGGTTTCCATGTCTTCCAGTGTAGATATAAAGGGGACGGTAGACGGAGGATTGCTACGTGGTTTAGGCAGAATGCTGAGCGGTGAAAAATTCTTTTTTCAAGAACTGAGGGCAGCCCGGGGCCCGGCTGAAGTGCTGCTAGCCCCCGCAAGCATAGGTGATGTACAAGCAGTAGAACTGGACGGCACGTATAGGCTATTGGTGCAAAAGGATGGTTTTTTGGCCTGTACGGAGGGGATTGAGGTTAGCACCAAAATGCAAAACCTGATGAAAGGCTTATTCTCTGGTGAAGGTTTTTTTATTGTAGAAATCAGTGGTCGAGGCACAGTGTTCCTATCCTCTTATGGCGCCATTCATCCCATTTATATCGCGCCAGGAGAGGAGCGTATTATTGATAATGCTCATCTAGTGGCATGGCCGGATTATATGGATTATAGAATTGAAAAAGCATCTAAAGGCTGGTTGTCCAGCGTAACGAGTGGAGAAGCCCTTGTATGTCGTTTTCGTGGTGAAGGAACAGTACTGATTCAAAGCCGAAATCCAGGCAGTTTTGGACAATGGATCAGAAGTTTTATTCCTGATAGCAAATAGTTTCTTTCGTCTGACTGCTGATGAGAGGGAAGCTGTTTGTACTAAAAACTATAATAAAAGGGTGGCAATGAGCCATCCTTTTTTATTATGTTCATGGAAAATTATATGTGGTTCTAATTGTGATTTTTCGCTTGAATCCGAACGGTTTATTTGCAAAATGATATGAGAAGCTTTATGTTTATTTCACTAAGCTATCAGGAGGGAACACGAGTGAATTCATCAAAATGGATTTGGCGGTCTGTCGGTTCCGTTTCCATTGCCGCCACACTGCTATTAATGTACGGATTTATTTCTGCAGTCCGAAGTATCACGGCTCCAGAGCCATTGATAAGTAATCAGCCTGTACATTCCGGTTCATCGCAGACACAAACTGCACCACCGGCTACTGCCCAGACGGGAGAGTTTCGCGTAGCTGCCATTGGAGATTCGCTAGCCAAAGGAACGGGGGATGACTCCGGAAGTGGTTTTGTACGTCGGTCGGTGACTTTGTTAAATGATCAGGAAGGACATAAGGCACAGCTCATAAATAATTTGGGGATTAATGGACTGACGACCCAAGGGCTATTAACCAAGCTAGATGAGCCTGGTGTGACTTACGTACTGAAGAAGGCTAATGTTATTATAGTTTCGATTGGCGGAAATGATTTATTTCAGGGCGCGCAGGCTGCGCAAACCGGCAAAGAGCCACCTACCCTCAGTGGTCTGCGCAAAGCTTTGCCTGATGCAGCCAAACGTTTGCAAAAGGTACTGACAAAGGTAGGGAAAATTAATCCGAATGCTAAAATTATTTATGTTGGATTATATAATCCATTTAGTGACCTGAAGGAAATGAAAATTCCAGGTAATCTCGTGGTTACAGAATGGAATCTGGCTGCTATGGCAATTACCAACCAAAACAGTAACATGACACTGATCCCAACATTCGACTTATTTCAACAAAATTTGCCGGTTTATCTATCATCCGATCATTTTCATCCAAACGGACAGGGCTATCAGGCAATCGCTGAACGTATCGCACAAGGGTTTACTGTGGCCACGACGAAAGATTCCGCCCATGCAGACCAAAAGCAACAGTCTACAAGTAGCCAACCCGCAGAAGTGAACAAGGGAGGGAATAAGTAATGAGCATCCAATCTGCTGACAAGACCGATGCTGGGGTGACCAAAGATTCGGCATCCACCATGGATGCGATGTCCAGTCTTCATTCCTCCAGTCAGGTTGGTAGTGCAGACAGAAACAGCAGTAACAATGAAATCGTACTCTCTGTTCAACATGTTAAGAAACGCATTAAACGCAAAATGATCATTCATGATGTAACGTTCGACGTACGCGCAGGTGAAATTTTCGGATTTCTTGGCCCCAATGGGGCTGGAAAAACGACAACCATACGTATGCTGGTCGATTTAATTAAGCCTACAGAGGGGACAATTACCGTATGCGGTCATAATGTAAATCGTGACCCTGAGCAGGCTTTACGGCATATTGGTTCTATTGTGGAAAATCCAGAGGTATACAGCTATCTGACAGGTTGGGAAAATCTAGAGCATTTTGCCCGTATGCAGCCTGGAGTAGACGAACAACGTATCCGCGAAGTCGTTGAGTTGGTTCGGCTCGATCGCCGTATCCATGATAAGGTAAGTACGTATTCTCTCGGAATGCGACAGCGTCTTGGTATAGCCCAAGCCTTGCTCGGCAGACCGAAATTGCTCATTTTGGATGAACCAACGAACGGGCTAGACCCCAAGGGAATCAAGGAGATGAGAGCGTTTATCCGTTTGCTAGCGGCAGAAGGCATGGCTGTATTTGTTTCCAGTCATTTGCTTAGCGAAATCCAGTTATTATGCGATCGGGTGGCAATTATAAGTCGGGGCAAGGTGCTGGCTGTTGGTGGTGTGCAAGAGCTGGTTGAGACCCACTCACATATGGCTGTATGGCAGCTGGAACCTCGCAATCAGGGCCTTGCCCTATTGCAAAAATCTCCATATGTGCACATAATTACGAACGTCGATGAATTAATTGATGACAGCATTGTTGCAGGTAGTGGAGTCGATGCTATTTTTACAGAAATGGATGAAGAGCATATTGCGGAGCTGGTCGCCCACATGACAGCTACCGGTATTTCCGTTAAAGGTGTAACCAAAATCAATCCTACACTGGAGCAACTATTCCTGAAAATGACGGAAGGTGAGATACTTGAATAATATTTTACCGCTCGTACAAAATGAAACCCTTAAAATTATCAAGAAGAAACGATTTTATGTCATTTTACTTGTTTTGCTTGTGCTTGTACCGATTTTTACGTACGCTCAGATGAAAGTGGCAGAAAATAATCGCGAAAAATTCGGCAATGATTGGCGGCTTGAGCTGCGTCAGGCGATTACCGATAACCAAAACTCGCTGGGCAGCGATCGGGTGCCTGAAGAATGGAAGACTTACCGCCGGGTCTTTGTGCAGCAGATGGAATATTATTTGGAAAATGACGTGAATCCTAATGAACCGAGTGGCGTGACTTTTACCAGAGAGTTTATGGATAATTCCATAAATCTGTTCGTTCCCCTGCTAATTATGGCTATTGCCTCTGACTTAGTTTCAGGAGAACGGACGACAGGTACGATAAAAATGTTGCTGACTCGACCTGTGAGACGGTGGAAAATACTGCTGAGCAAGCTGCTGACGCTGTATATGTTCGTTTCACTCATCATTTTGGCCGTATTTGTCATTAGTTATCTCATATCAGGCTTGTTTTTTGGTTTTCGTGGTTTTAACGTTCCGGTATTTACCGGCTTTCAAATTGTTGGATCGACGGTGGATTTGTCTGCTGTACATGCAATTCCACAATGGCAATACCTAATGCTGCAAGCAGGATTGATCTGGTTTGTCAGTCTGGTGGTTGCTTCGTTAGCGTTTATGGTATCAGTTCTGTTACGTAGTACAGCCGCAAGCATCGTGGTCATGATGGCTGCGCTCATTTCGGGTACTATACTAACCAACATGGCCTCATCTTGGCAGAGTGCCAAATATTTATTTATGGTTAACCTCGGATTAACCGATTATTTATCTGGAAGCCCTGCTCCGATTGAAGGAATGACCCTGCCGTTTTCTTTAGCTGTACTGGGCATTTGGGGGGCTGCGGCGTTGATTGTTTCATTCGCCGTCTTTACGAAACGGGATATATTGAATTAAAATGGACAAGGTAAAAGAAAACATCTGTTTGCATTTTTGGTGAAAACCATCAAGAATAAGGCAAAACACGGTTACGATTAGACAAAGGGGGAGCATGAATGGTCGACAAAATCGACTTGTCTGCGGGAGCTTCCGGTACACAGAGCGGAGCTTCAGAATATGGCGCGGACGACATTCAAGTGCTCGAAGGGCTTGTGGCAGTTCGCAAACGGCCGGGCATGTACATTGGGAGCACCAGTTCTTCGGGACTGCATCATTTGGTATGGGAAATTGTAGACAACGCGGTGGATGAACATCTCGCCAAGTTTTGCTCTCGCATTGAGATTACAATGCATAAGGACGGATCTGTTACAGTATCAGACAACGGGCGCGGTATTCCTACGGGAATGCACAAAATGGGAATTCCTACGCCTCAGGTTGTATTCACCATTTTGCACGCCGGAGGTAAATTTGGCGGTTCGGGATATAAAAAGTCCGGAGGTCTGCATGGAGTAGGTGCGTCTGTAACGAACGCTCTTTCGGAATGGCTTGAGGTGGAAATCTACCGGGACGGCAAAATTCACCGTCAGCGGTTTGAATATTGGCAGGACAAGAAGGGCGTGGAACATGTCGGTGAGCCGACCACAGGCCTTGAAGTGCTGGGCAATACTAACAAGACGGGCTCGAAAATTACATTTAAACCGGATATTCGCGTTTTTCAGTCAGGTATTCATTTTAACTACGATACGTTGGCTGAGCGCCTTCAGGAAATTGCTTTTCTAAATTCCGGTCTTCGTATTCAGCTTAAAGACGAACGCAGCGGAAAGTCAGATGAATATTTTTATGAGGGTGGAGCAAGCCAGTTTGTTGCTTTTTTGAATGAGGGCAAGGATGTACTGCATGATGTTATTCACTTTAACGCCGAGAAAGAAGATATTGAAGTGGAGATTGCCATCCAATACAATGCTGGCTACACAGAGACGATTGCTTCGTTCGTTAACTCCATTCCAACACGTGGCGGGGGAACGCATGAAACAGGCTTCAAAACCGCTTACACTCGCGTTATGAACGATTATGCACGCAAAGCAGCGATGTTGAAGGAAAAGGATAAAAACCTGGAGGGCAACGATCTGCGTGAGGGTATGATGGCTGTAATCAGTGTCAAGATGGCCGAGGTTGAATTTGTCGGTCAGACAAAAGATCAGCTGGGCAGTGCTTCGGCACGGAGCACAGTGGATGCCATCGTATCTGAGCAAATGCAGCGCTTTTTGGAAGAAAATCCACAGATAGCGCAAACTTTAATCAGAAAGGCAGTTCAAGCGTCCAAAGCGCGTGAAGCTGCACGTAAGGCTCGGGACGAAATGCGTTCTGGCAAGAAGCGCAGTGAAAGTTCTAATTTGAATGGTAAACTGTCGCCTGCGCAGTCTAAAGATTTTACACGTAATGAGTTATTTATTGTGGAAGGTGATTCGGCTGGCGGATCGGCCAAACAGGGACGGGATTCCAAAATCCAGGCCATTTTGCCATTAAAGGGCAAGCCGATGAACCCGGAAAAATCAAAGCTGGCGGATATTATGAAAAATGATGAATACCGTGCTATTACGGCAGCGATTGGTGCGGGGGTAGGAACAGAGTTCACGCTGGAAGACAGCAATTATTCCAAAATCATCATTATGACTGATGCAGATACGGATGGCGCGCACATTCAAGTACTGTTATTAACGTTTTTTTATCGGTACATGAAAGAACTCATTGATGCAGGACGCATATTTATCGCTCAACCGCCATTGTATAAAATAACCCGCAAGTCGGGTAAGCTCGAAACAGTTCGTTATGCCTGGACTGACGAGCAGCTTGATAATTACTTAAAAGAATTTGGACGGAATTTTGAACTTCAGCGTTATAAAGGACTCGGGGAGATGAACCCGGATCAGTTATGGGAAACGACAATGAACCCCGAGTCACGCACCCTGTTGCGCGTTCAGATTGAGGATGCTGCCAAAGCTGAACGCCGTGTGTCCACATTGATGGGTGATAAGGTGGATCCACGTAAGCGTTGGATCGTGGAAAACGTGGATTTCACGGAATACGTAGAGTAGTGCTATTAAATGAGGTGTAGACATGAGCTTATCGGAGCAGTTTTTGCCAGCGTATCTGGAGGAAATGGTCGGTGACCGCTTTGGCCGATATTCCAAATATATAATTCAGGATCGGGCGATACCTGATGTACGGGACGGATTAAAGCCTGTACAACGCCGAATTCTGTATGCGATGTATGATTCAGGCAATACCCCGGAAAAAGCGTATCGTAAATCCGCCAAAACCGTTGGGGACGTTATGGGAAATTATCATCCGCACGGTGATTCATCTATTTACGATGGAATGGTACGGATGGCGCAACCATGGAAAATGAGCCACGTACTAGTGGATGGTCATGGTAACTGGGGCTCACAGGATGACGATCCTGCGGCAGCTATGCGTTACACGGAGGCGCGCTTGTCTCCGATCGCAATGGAAATGCTGCGTGATATCGAAAAACGGACGGTTTTGTTCAAGGATAACTTTGATAACTCAGCAAAGGAGCCTGTTGTACTGCCCTCCCGTTATCCTAATTTGTTGGTAAACGGCTCCAGCGGGATTTCAGCAGGATTTGCAACGGAAATTCCAACGCACAGTTTGCGTGAGGTGATTGACGCCACCATCGCAGTGATGGAAAAACCGCAAATTGAGCTTGAAGAAATTATGACCTTTATTAAAGGTCCGGATTTCCCGACTGGCGGACTCATTATGGGTGGCGAAGGCATAAAGGATGCATACAGAACAGGCAAAGGACGCATTTATATCCGTTCCAAAACGGAAATTCAGTCTTTGCGTGGAGGCAAGCAGCAACTGGTCATTACGGAAATCCCATACCAGGTTGTCAAATCTAGACTCGTAACTGCTATGGAAAATATCCGTCTGGAGAAAAAGGTAGAAGGGATTGCCGAGGTTCGTGACGAGAGCGGTCGGAATGGCCTGCGTATTGTTGTCGAGCTGAAGAAGGAAGCGGATGCGGAAGGAATTTTAGCGTATCTGCTGAAAAAAACCGATCTCCAGGTAGCTTATAACTTCAATATGGTAGCCATCGTAAACAAAGCGCCGCATCAGCTTGGATTAAAATCCATTTTGGAAGCGTATATTGCACACCAGCGCGAAGTTGTCACAAACCGTATCAAGTTTGAACTGGAAAAGGCGGAGGACCGCGCACACGTATTGGAAGGTTTAGTCAAGGCACTGAACATTCTAGATGAGGTCATCGCAGCTATTAAAGCTTCCAAAAATCGCCAGGATGCACAAAATAATTTGCAATGGATGTTTGGCTTTAGTGAACGGCAGGCGGATTCTATTTTGACTTTGCAATTGTATCGTCTTACGAATCTGGAAATTACCACCCTCGAAAAAGAGTTGGCTGACATTCAGAAGAAAATTACTCAATACCGTTCTATTCTCGAAAGTGACCGCAAGTTGATCAGTCTGATCCGCAAGGAGTTGCTTGAAATTCGTGAAAAGTACGGCATTGATCGTCGCTCGGAGATACAGGGTGAGGTAGAAGAGATCAAGGTAAATCTGGAGGTCATGGTTGCGGCAGAGGATGTATTGCTGACCCTCTCGAAAGATGGCTATGTAAAACGTACGAGTATGCTGTCATTTACTCGCTCTGGTGGGGAACGTTCAAGCTCCGGTGTTAAAGAGGGGGACTACATTACCCAATTCCTTGACGTGAATACACTTGATGTGTTGCTCGTCTTCACTCAGCGTGGACAATACTTTTTGCTGCCTGTGCATCAGGTACCAGAGTATAAGTGGAAAGAGCCAGGCACTCCAATCGTCAATGTCATTTCGCTATCGAAGGAAGATCGTATCGTAAGCGTTATTCCGATCAAAAATATAGAGGAAATCGGCAAAAGCCTGGTGTTTGTAACGAAGAAGGGGCAAGTCAAACGAACGGAACTTACAGAATATGCTACAAAACGCTCCAGTGCGGTAGCAGCCTGCAAGGTGGCTGGCGACGATGAGATATTATCAGTAACATTAAGCGACAATAGCAAGGATATTATGTTGATTACCCGTGCGGGGATGAGCATACGCTTTAAGGAGCAAGAGGTTAATGCCATGGGCCGCGTTTCAGCGGGGGTCAAAGGTATACAATTGGCGGAAGGCGATGAAATTATCGCAGCACTATGGGTAGAGGAGGACGAAGGAGAGGTGCTGGTACTGACCGAATCCGGTTACGGTAAGCGTACGCTTCTGCTGGATTATCCTTCTCAGGGAAGAGGCGGTAAAGGAATCAGCACCTTCGAATTCAAGGAAGGCAAGCGAGTACGTTCGAACGGAACTCGAATCGTGGCAGCCTTCTATTGCCGTGAAGCTGTTCAATTATTTGTCATCACATCAGAAGGGCAGACGATGTCCTTCCTTTCGGAAAAAGCTCCTTTAACCGATCGCAAGGATACGGGCAAGCTGCTGGCTCCGGTGGAGAAGAAGGACCAAATTATAAATGTGCTGCCGCGTAGTGAGCCGCAGAGTTCACAGACAGTAGAATAATTAAAAGTCAAGCGTTTTTTAGCTCGAAAAAGAGAGGTTCTCACGTGCCATTCCGGCACGAATGAGGACCTTTTTGCCGTCATGCTGTCGAACCTTGACCAGCCTCCAAATCCGAAGTGAGACTTCCTTCCCCTTTTCATTTGATACTCCAAAAACGGCAGGAAACTGAGGGGAAATGGCGAAAATTTAATGTGATGAAATACAATCCGGACGGTGGCCCATACGGTAACTTTGATGCTTTTACTGACCCTGTTATTCAAAGGAGTGAGGCAAAATGCAAACAACCGAATTTGCAAAAATCTGGTCCAGAATGGCTAAGGACTACAAGGTTCATATGGAGCAGCAACTAGCTCCATCACTAACGGAGGCTCAACTCACGGTGCTGGAGGTACTGAACGAATACGGCCGTATGAAGCCGTCTCAGCTAATTCCATATCTCGCCACCACACCTGCGGCAGTTACGATGCTACTGGATCGGATGGAGCGGAATCGACTGGTCACCCGGTTCAGAGATGTAAAGGACCGCAGAATTGTATGGATTGTTATTTCAGATCAAGGCAGAGAAGAAGTAGAGCGCGGATTGCAAATACGCGACGATTTTCTGGGTTCTGCACTAAACCGAATATCTCAGCACAATCAGAATTTGCTAGTTTATTTGTTGGGGAAAATTACAACGAAGACGAAAACGGCTGTATCGGCCAGTGAAAATGAGGGAATAAAGGAACAAATAGAGCAAGCAAAATAATTAGATAGTGGATACATGAAATGCAGTTGTACACAGCAGATTAGCTTTCTAAGGTGAATAGAAATGCGCGGATAAATACCGATCGTGGTATCATCCGCGTTTTTTTGTGTTCATTCATAAGTAGATTTGGGGGAATGTTGACATTTACATAAGAGATGATAAAATAATAGTTATAAATTAATAACAATCCGCATGCAAATAGTTAATGATTTATGTATATGGATAGCGAATTGGGTAATAGGAAGAAGGATGGTTCTAGTGAGTAACAGAGAGGAAGACAGACTTGAGGTGTACCGAATTATTCAATCCGTAAGGGAGGTTAACAAGACAATATTCTATGCGTTCTGGAATGAGGAGCAGCATATGGATCTGACGGCCATACAGCACATGGCTTTGTCAATTCTGAATAAACGCCCCCATATTGGATTATCCGAGCTGGCAGAGATGGCTCATGTGGGAAGCAGCTCAATGAGCGGGGTGGTTGACCGCTTGACCAAAGCGGGATATATCGCTCGTGGACGACATGAGCATGATCGCAGATCTCTAGTACTGACGCTTACGCCGGAAGGAAAGGATATTATGGAAAAGGTAGACGCCATGTGGATGGAGCGCGTCTTGCCTATTTTGGAGATCCCGAAGGAGCAGCTAGAGATGGTTCTGGATATCCATAAACAAATGATCATGAAATTAACACCGAAGGGAATGAATCAACTTGAGCAGTCCTCAAATGACACTACCAGGTAATGTCCGCAGAGCCCCCATTGTGGCCGCTCTGTTGATTGGAGCAATTGTTGCGATACTAAACCAAACGTTAATAAGTGTGGCTTTACCAAAAATGATGAGTGATCTGAATGTAGATGCCAACATAGCTCAGTGGCTTAGCACAGGCTTTATGCTCGTGAACGGGGTACTGATTCCGGTGACTGCATTCTTGATTGCCCGCTTCTCCACTCGTACATTGTTTATGAGTGCAATGACTATTTTTTCAGTTGGGACATTGTTATGTGCTATAGCGCCAAGTTTTAGCATATTGCTGATCGGTCGGCTTATTCAGGCTGCGGGTGCAGGGATTATGATGCCTTTAATGATGGTCGTTATCTTGAACATCTACCCAATAGAGCAACGTGGCCGTGCAATGGGAACGCTGGGGCTTGCGATGGGTTTTGCTCCAGCCATTGGACCAACCTTATCCGGTTATATAGTCCAGCATTATGACTGGCGAGTATTGTTCTGGATCATCCTGCCAATTTCAGTGATTTCGATTGTGATTGGATTTATTTTTCTGAAAAATGTAACCGAGCAATCGAAGCCTAAGCTGGACATTCTCGGCGTCATTTTATCTACACTTGGTTTCGGTGGGCTGTTATATGGCTTTAGTGATGCTGGAACATCGGGCTGGGGAAGTGTTCCGGTCCTGTCTACACTCATCGTTGGGACAATTGCGCTTATTTTATTTATTGTCCGCCAACTGACGGTAGATGAGCCTATGCTGGAGTTCCGCATCTTTAAATACGATGTGTACAGCTTGACGACAATCATTAATGTTATTGTGACGATGGCTTTGTATGCCGGTATGATATTGCTTCCGATTTACTTGCAAAATATTCGCGGTTTTACACCGCTCCAGTCTGGTATGCTAATGTTACCGGGAGCGATTCTAATGGGGATCATGTCTCCTGTGACGGGCGCTATTTTTGACCGAATTGGGGCACGCTGGTTGTCTGTAATTGGGTTGTTGATTATGACTGTAACGACATGGGAATTTACACGTTTGACCGAATCAACCACTTATATGACACTGTTAATCAATTATACGGTACGGATGTTCGGGATGTCATTGCTGATGATGCCGATCCAAACGGCCGGACTGAATCAGCTTCCGCAACGCTTGAATGCACATGGTACGGCGATGGGCAATACGCTGCGGATGATTTCCGGCTCGATTGGGACTGCAATTCTGGTGACGGTGATGTCTACTCAAACCAGTAACCGTTTGAGCACGATAGTTGCATCTGAGGGACTGAGCGTTACGGACAAAGCAGGAATGATGGCTGCCGGCAATCAAGCTACGATTTACGGGATTAACTCGGCTTTTATCATTGCAACACTATTGAGCGTGACCGCTTTGGTTTTGGCGTTTTTTATCAAAAATACGAATGCACAAAACGCTCGTCCCCGTCAGCAACTGGCCAACAGTAAAAAGGGGAAGACCGTGGTTTCCTCATCATAAGCATGGATACATTTTCATTTGCTCTTGTGCAAAAAAGAGAACCCGCACTGCATGTTTGTTTACATGCAGTGCGGGTTCTTTGTCGTAAGTCTGCTCAATTTTCCGACGTAATCATTTTCTCATAAAGCGACAAGGGCCACTCACTCCAAGGAAATTGGACAGGAGGCAGTGAGTGGAAGCACATCGCTTCCTTGCTGATCGGATGCGGTGCTCCAGCGAGCAAGGACCAAAGGGCCAGCTGTTGACCGGGACGGCTCAGACTACCGCCATATTTTTGGTCCCCGTAGAGAGGACAGCCGATTGCCTGCATCTGTACGCGAATCTGGTGTGAGCGACCAGTATGCAGCTTAATTTCAACAAGACTGAGCCCAGCAGCTTGTCCGACAACCTGGTATTCCAAGATGGCTTCCTTGGCACCAGCCGTGCCGGGGCGAACTGCTTTGACCGTGTTGGTACGGCTGTCCTTTAACAGGTAATGGGTTAGACGTCCTTGGAGAGCCTCAGGAACGCCATTCAGAACAGCTGTATACAGCTTGTGAAAATGGCGGCTTCGGACCGACTCCGACAGGCGAGAAGCCGCTTTGGACGTCTTAGCAAAAATCATGGCTCCGCCTACAGGCCGATCCAGCCTGTGAACTAAACCCAAAAAGACGTTACCAGGCTTATTGTGTCTAATTTTCAGATCTTCCTTGAGTAGAGACAACAGATCAGGATCACCGCTGGCGTCCTCCTGTGTCGGAACATTGACAGGCTTTACGACCGCCAGAACATGATTATCTTCATATAAAACAGGGATATGCGGCTGTGCATGTCCTTGCTGGGTAAGTTCATCTTGATTCATAAGAGGAATTAAGCCTCCCAGCGTCCGAGAATACCGCAAGGCAAATTCAATCCTGAGCGTGTGATCGGCAATCCGATTTCACCAGCGCTAATTTGGCCGCCATACTTTTGTTGCATTGTCATGCTGAGCATGTTGCGCAATACAGTAGGCGAGATACCTGTCGTGTAGGAGTTGATCAGCATGAACAATGGTTGATCCGAAATGATGCTCATGCAGGATTCGAGAAACGGATACAAGCTTTCTTCAAGCTTCCAGGTTTCTCCGTTAGGTCCGCGTCCGTAAGAAGGAGGGTCCATAATAATGGCATCATAACGGTTGCCCCGACGTTGTTCCCGTTGTACAAACTTGAACACGTCGTCCGTAATGAAGCGTACCGGACGGTCAGCCAGGCCGGACAATTGAACGTTTTCCTTTGCCCACTGTACCATACCTTTGGCGGCATCCACGTGAACTACACTGGCTCCGGCATACGCTGCGGCAGTAGTGGCTCCTCCCGTGTATGCAAACAGGTTCAGTACGGAAATGGGTCTGCCTGCGCCTTTAATTTTATCCATCATCCAGCTCCAGTTGGCGGCTTGTTCTGGGAAAAGACCAGTATGTTTGAAGCTGGTCGGTTTGATGTGGAATTTTAGCGGTCCATAGCTAATCGTCCAGCGCTCAGGGATAGGCTTTTTCATATCCCATTGACCGCCACCGGAAGAGCTGCGGTGATAATGCCCATGAACATTACGCCATTCCGCTGTTTCCTGAGCCAACGGCCATATGATTTGCGGATCGGGGCGACGCAGGACAATATTGCCCCAACGTTCCAGCTTTTCACCACCGCCTGTATCCATTACTTCATAGTCTTTCCACTCTTGTGCTACATACATGTACAATCCATCCTTCAGCAGTCAATTCAGGATTTAGGCAGCAAGCTGCGTAAAATCCCCACATGGAGTCTATTGTACAACAAACCTTAGCAACAATCGAATGATTCGATGAATAAGTAAATGAATAAGTAAGTAGTTAGAAGGTGTAAAAATATTTTTTTCGAATACACTTGTAATTAGAGCGCTTCCATATTAAAATGAAATCAATCCCACTTGTACGTACAACTATCTTATTTCCATTCTATTTAAGAAAAATGGATTATGTTGTACGTACATAATATTTTTATATCTATCCATAGCTTTTAATAGTGAACAGTCGCATATAATGCGGCTTTTTTGTGTATATGTTTACCTAAATACACTTCATGCTTGAAATTTGTATTTGACAATGAGAATCATTATCAAATATTATTTGATTAATAGGGAGTGAAAGCATCCCATATTTCAAATAAAGGTGAGGGATGAACTTGGGTAAAATCATGATTGCTTATGCAAGTATGACCGGTAATACAGAGGAAATCGCGGAATTGATCGCCGAGGGCGTTCGTCAGGCAGGACATGAGGCAGAGTTGAAGGCTTCGTATGATTGCAGCGCGCAAGAACTGCTCGCATATGATGGATTCCTCTTGGGTGTATATACATGGGGAGACGGTGAGCTTCCTGATGAATTTTTAGATTTTTACGAGGAATTAGACGAACTTGATCTGTCAGGTAAAAAGACTGCTGTATTTGGCAGTGGAGATACATCTTACACACAATTCTGTGGAGCAGTGGACCTGGTAGAGGAAAAAGTCAAAGAACGCGGCGCATCGGTCATTCAGGAGAGTCTCAAAATTGAATTCAATCCACTCGATGATGAGAAGGAGAATTGCCGGGCTTACGGAAGACAATTTGCGCAGGCTGGTATCGGAGTGTCCTGAGAAGAGAGTGAGGGATAGATATGCGCAATAGCGATAGCTTAAGTGGTTTTCCTCTTCTGCACGACTACCAGCTTGAGGAGATGTGGAGAACTCCGCAGCCAATCCGTCAATCACACAGAAAACGAGGGCGTGAGGGTTGGAATTGGCGGCAACGGGTTCAATATGCGATAGGGCATGCGCTGAATGAATACTTTGGAATGGAAGTAGAGATACGGCGAGAAGTCCCTGTCCAGTATGTGCTGGAGAAGTGGTGGCCTAAGCAATCGAACGGTTTTGAATCCTTATTCCATTACTGGGATGTCAAAAATAAAGTGTCAGGTGAGTTGTCAAAAATATGTGCATTAAACAATGACTTATTGGTGCCTGTGATGCTGTATGAACAATTTTGTACAGCAGTGCCTGAGTTAGAGGTCGATATTTCGCTGATTGTTCAGGCTGCCTGGCAACAATCAGAACAAGCGGATTCATTGCTGATTCAAAAGTATATGGTGGACTATAATCCCAACGTTATTAGTACATTTCAACATTTAACAAATGTATTTTGTTATTATGCATTTGGCGCTCTTCCTCAGCTTATTGAAGTATACTCTCTGTTAGAAGGCAAGAAGGTTCGTTTTCTTCCTGGGTCGACTTCTTTACAGCAATCTCTGGATTACGTGCGACTATTGAAAGACTCCAGAGAGGATATGCAGAGGACGGTAGAACATTGTTGTTGCAGAGGATGTATGGGACAGCAAAGTTCTGAGCAGAACAGAGGCCATAAGGACAAAAAGGAAGGGCGGGAGGCGAATAACAGTAAGGATCGGTCAGTTGGATCTACGCTTTTCTCTTAGGCTTATTGTGCCCCCCTTTACTTGTAAACGATCCCTTCTCGTGAAAGAGCCTTGGAAACAAGGTTCTTTTTTATGAAAAAAAATTCTGAAAAAACTGAAAATTTATATTGCCTGAATAGATAAATATATCTATAATATTTCAATGTACAATAGTTATATGAAAATATTTAAATATAATGAAGACGGTTTGTGGACTATGGATCAGCTTGTCCTACGTACATAAATAAGTCCTGTCTTTTGCATGGCTTACTGCTATGCGTTTATTTATGCTCTACAATTGGTTTAATGGCCTAATATTTCAATTTTAAAATATTAGCGTTGAATAATAAAAATTTTTTGGACAACAGGGGTGGAACAAGTGAGTAAGAAAACTGTATTGCCGATTCTCATCGTACTGCTCATTCTGAGCGGTGGAGCTATTGGCTACTATTATTGGTATCAGGCAACACACTTTGTTAAAAGTGACGATGCACGCATTCAAGCCGATCAGTATAAGGTGATGCCGCAAATCTCGGGCGAGATTAGTCACATTGATGTAGAAGAAGGCGATGTGCTTCAACGTAATGAACCCATTGCTGAGCAGGATGTTTCGGGACTGGATGCAAGCATGATTAGCAAGTCTGTATTGCGTGCGCCGATTAACGGAACTGTTATTAAGATTTATTCGAAGGAACATGAAATCGGAACACCGGGTAGTGCTGTAGCGACTATGGTTGATATGAACAACCTGTATGTATCCACGAATATTGAAGAAACCGATATTAACCGTATTAAACCAGGACAGCTTGTTGACATTACGCTTGATGCAGCAGGCGATCAGGTCATTCAGGGTAAGGTTCGTAAAGTGGGCGAAGCTTCCAATGCAGTGTTTTCGCTCGTTCCTGCTGTGAACACAAGTGGTAACTTTAATAAGGTGACTCAACGTGTACCTGTAGAAATTGCTGTGAACAAGCCGAAGGACATGAAGCTTATCCCTGGGACGAACGTGGAAGTGAAAATTCATACATCTTAAAAAGGAGGGGTCCATGTGGCTGCCAATGAAACTGCTGCTGCTCCTTCGACAGATTCTTCCAAAGAACGCTGGCTTGCCTTTTTTGCTATCGTTTTAGGCGCCTTTGTCGCCATTCTGAACAACAGTCTGATCAACGTCGCCATTCCACGATTGACGACGGATTTAGGGTCAACGACGACACGTATTCAGTGGGTTATTACAGGTTACACGCTTGCATCCGGCGTAATCGTCCCGATTACCGGATATATGGAGCAGCGTATCGGGTACAAAAAGTTTTTGATTCTTGCGCTTAGCGTGTTCTCGCTGGGAACAGGAATATGTATTTTTGCATGGAGTGATTCTTCCCTGATTGCAGCGCGTGTACTGGCTGGTCTGGGCGGCGGTGTCATTATGCCGCTGAGTATGACGATTATTTACAAAATCATGCCGCGTGAACAAATCGGGATGTCCCTTGGTATATGGGGGATCGCCGCAATGGCCGCACCAGCTGTAGGGCCTACGCTGAGTGGCTACTTAATTGAATGGTTTAACTGGCGTTTCTTGTTTATTGTCAGTCTGCCGGTTGCTTTATTTGCCATTTTAATGGTCATCCTTCTCATCAAGGAGCCACCTAAGGTTACGCCGAAACCGTTTGATCTGCCAGGATTTTTACTAGCGGCAACCTGTGCAGGAACACTCTTGTACGCACTGACAAACGGCCAGCGTGATGGCTGGACTTCTTTTGGGATTGTATCTCTGCTGTTTATTTCTTTCTGGGCTCTTGTCTTTCTCATCTATGTAGAAAGCGGCAAGGATAATGCTGTAATTGAAATTTCATTATTCAAAAATTCAAAATATACGATTAGTGTTATCGCCTCCAGTCTGGTCATGATGGGGATGTACGGAGGAACGTTCCTTACACCGTTGTTTTTGCAAAACATTCAGCGCGTGTCACCGATTGATACGGGTATTATTCTCATCCCGCAGGCCATTGCCATGGCGGCCATGATGCCTATTGCTGGTAAGCTGTTTGATAAGTTCGGTATTGTGCCTCTGGGGCTTGTGGGCCTGACATTAACCAGCTTTATGACCTATCATCTTCATCAGCTTACACCAGATACTTCGCATGCCTGGTTGGAAACCGTAATGGCATTACGGGGTCTGGGAATTGGTATTTGCATGATGCCATTGTCCACGGTCGGCATGAATGCTGTTCATCCGAGCAAGGTAGCCAATGCGTCTACAGCGTCCAATCTGGTACGTACCGTGGCTGCATCTATGGCGATTGCGGTGCTGACAGCCATTATGCAAAGCCGTTCGGCTGCTCATGCCCAGCAAATTTCGGAGTCCATTACACAAGACTCGGCTCATACGCTACAAGCGACAATGGGTAGCTCATGGATGTCATCCATAAGTAGTTTAATTACACTGGATGCTACATCGAGAGGAATTGGGGATACGTTCCTCATTTCATCTATACCGCTGTTTTGCACGATTCCACTCATCTTTTTGTTTATTCAGAGGAAGAAAGCAAAGACACAGCCGGAAGCTTAATAAAGGGAACTACAAAATATCGACTGGATGGCTTACATTATTTCCACGGACAGAAAGAAAGGGAATTATCATGAAAATATTGAGAGTAGAAAGTACATTAGCGGCTTTGGTGCTCGGCGGCGCAGTGCTGGCAGGCTGCTCCAGTAATAGCGGAGCGGCTCAGGATATGGTCGTTCCGGTTAAAATCAGCCAAGCACAGCAGGGGATCATCGGACAAGGAAATATTTATACAGGGACAGTGACACCTTCCGAGACAGTGAACATTGTGCCAAAAATGGGCGGTAAAGTGATTGAACTGCCTGTAGATATTGGTTCTGAGGTTAAAAAGGGTCAAGTCCTGTTCAAGCTTGATGACAAGGATATGCGGAATAATGTTGCTAAAGCTCGCGCCGCAGCAGCTGCGGCAGCAGCCGGCGTAAGTACTGCTCAAGCATCACACGAATCATCTATGGTTCAAGCAACTTCTGGCTTAGTGCAGTCCAAGAGTGGTGTGATTCAATCCCAAAGTGCGATCAATCAGGCACAGGGTGCGATCAATCAAGCTACTACAGCTGTAGAGCAAGCGACACATGGTGTCTCTTCGGCAGCCAACACGGTGAAACAAACGCAGCAAGCTTTGGCAGATGCACAGAAAAATGTAACACGTACACAAAGCCTGTTTGATGCAGGTGCGAGCACCCAAGCACAATTAGAACAAGCAAAGACTGCGGTTGTGAATGCGGAAGCGGCTTACAACAACGCACAAAATGCGCAGGCGAATGCAAAGGATCAATTGGAAGCTGCTCAAAAGGCTTTAACTACAGCCCGCAACAGCTATGATTCAGCAAAAAATAGCTACAGTAATGCCAATAGCGGCTACAGCAATGCGCAAAATCAACTCAAAGTATCTCAAAATACTGCCGGTGTTGAGTCTAGCCAACAATCTCTTAAGCAGGCACAACTGAATGTAAACATTGCTCAGGATGCTTTGGATGACACTGTTGTTACATCGCCGATCAACGGTATTGTGGGTACAAAAAATGCAGAAGTGGGCGAAATGGTATCCGCTCAATCTCCTGCGCTGGTCATTGCTAACCTGAGTACGGTCAATACATTGATCTATGTCCCTGCGGAACAGATTAACAATGTAAAAGCAGGTGACAAGGTACAGGTTCGTGTTGCAGCTTCCAACATTGTAACAACAGGTACAGTAAAAAATGTAAGCCCATTGGATGCAAGCGGAAAAGGTTATCCTGTAAAAATCTCAGTAGCCAATCCAGACATGAAACTGAAATCCGGCATGTTGGCTGATATCAGCTTTGTCGCTGCCAATGCGCAAGAAGGTATTGTTGTTCCTACTGCGGCAGTTCAAAAGGATCAAGGTAAAGAATATGTATATGTAGTAAACGGCGACCATGCGCAACGCAAGGAAGTGAAGACTGTTCAAACGACAGGTTCACAAACGCTCATTACCAGTGGCTTGAGCAAGGAAGAGAATGTGATCGTGAATAATCTGGCATTGCTGTCCGATAACTCACCAATTACAATTACCCAATAACTTGGTTCTAAATTTGCATTCCTTATAATAGTAGAAGTTTATTATGGATACGTTCCAAGACAGCTCGCTTGCGGGCTGTCTTGTTTTATTTCAGTGAGCACATTTTACATAGGCTTAATGTCGATCTGGGACTTTTTTTGACGAACATTGGTAGAATAGGATAGACTAAATTGGAAATAGATAGTTTGCGAGATCTCAGACAAGCGATCGGAGGAATTGTAAGATGGAAGTGAAATTGGTAGTGGACTATGAAGCTTATGAGGATGGCCAAACGATGGCTAAGTTTATTGAGGAACTGGCCTCCAAGCCGGAGAGTGCCCAAGTTACGGATCTAATCATTGGAGATTGGGGCGGCGCCTATGAAAATTCACCAGATGATTTTATACCGGTATTAGTGAAGCTAAAAGATCAATTCCCTGCGGTACGCAAGCTGTTTATTGGTGATATGGAATATGATGAGTGTGAGGTATCATGGATTAACCAAACGAATCTGTCACCGCTGTTAGAAGCGTTTCCAAAGCTTGAATCCTTACATATTAAAGGAAGCCAGGATCTGAGCTTGGAACCACTTCGCCATAATCATCTTCAAGAATTAGTTATTATTTGTGGCGGTCTGCCTGTGAGCGTTCTTCAGCAAATCCGTACTGCCGAGCTGCCTGAACTGCGCAAGTTGGAGTTGTATTTAGGTGTCGAGGATTATGGCTTTGACGGTAATCTAGAAGATATTTTACCGTTCTTGAACAGCAATCCTTTTCCCAAGCTTACATACTTGGGACTTAAAGACAGTGAGCTACAGGATGAAATTGCAATTGCTGCTGCGAATGCTCCTGTGATTGAACAACTGGAAGTGCTCGATCTCTCACAAGGTACTTTGTCTGATCAAGGTGCAGAAGCGCTGCTGGCGAGTGAAAGTATAAAAGGACTGAAGCATCTGGATTTAAGCTATCATTATATGTCTAGTGAAATGATGGAGCGCTGGAAAAGTTCAGGTTTATCTGTGAACATAGAGGATCAACAAGAAGCAGATGAAGAAGATGATTGGCGTTATCCATCACTGACTGAGTAATCTGTCTTAATGGATTTCCAGAACGGGTTGATTTTAATATTAAAATGAATTAAAGTGAGGCGGCTCTATGATGATGATGTGGGATAGTAAAGTCAACGAGCCGTTTATCTTGTTTGGTAATTCGGGGAATCGTCGAACTATGGGACTGCAGGAGGCGCGAAGCAGATTAAAGCTTCCGTCCGCTTTGGAGATTTCTTATACAGATGTATTGGGTGCCATTCGGGAGAAGCACAGTCTGGGCGAGCTGATGGTCAGGATAGCTGCACAAGCTACGCAAGAGAGCGTAAATGGCAGTATGCATGTACAAGAGAGCGTTAATCAATTACTGGCAGGGCGGGTGGACAGCGGCCCGTTGCTTCGTCTGGATGCACCGGGCGAAAACTTTGAAGTAGAGCGGGAGTTGATTGCTCTGGGCGCCCCGGATGCCGAGGGAGACGACTCGCTGTTGCCATGGCCAGAATGGGCACATGGCATAGGTATATTGGCGGCAGAGGCTCGCCTCTTACAGGAGCAGCATGGTCGCATTTGGCACCCGGCACAATGGTTCCGGGGCTATTGCCGTCTATTGGCTTGGCTGCGGTATGAAGCAGCTCAGCTTTGGCCCTCATCACGCTGGATGAACGACCCGGCGGAAGTAGCCGTAATGTTTGACAAACGACGTTGTAGCGCCGTATTAGACCAGGCAGACATCAGGGTCCCGCCTGTGCTTACAGCTTCAGGCGGTGCTTTTCGTGATGCTGTTGATCTGCATACAGCTATGAGAGAGAGTGGGTTTCACCGCGTATTTGTGAAAATATTTTGCGGATCAGGTGCTTCGGGTGTTATGGCTTATCAAGTACATCCCCAGACACATGCAGAACTGGCAGTAACCACGATTGGAACAGAGATCATACACGGACAGCGCGTGTTTTATAATGCCGGACGATTGCGTCGTTATACAGACAAGCAGGACATTCATACCATCCTTAATTGGCTATGCTTGGAAGGGGTGCATGTGGAGCGCTGGATCCCCAAAGCGGCCCTGAACGGACGTGTTTATGATGTGCGTCAACTTGTGTGTGGATCAGAAGCTTGTCATGCGGTTTTACGGCTGAGCCACAGCCCTATTACAAATCTACATTTGCGTAATGAGCGACTTTTGCTAATGGATGCCGGACTACCACAGAGTACGGTAGAATCGGTCCAGTACACTGCAAAAGCAGCCATGAGAGTTTTTCCGGCGTCCATGGTTGCTGGACTGGATGTATTGGTTCCAGCTCACGGGGGCCGTCCCTATATATTGGATGTTAATCCGTTCGGTGATTTACTGTACCGGGTTGAACATCAGGGTTGGAATCCATATGAATGGGAAATGCTGCACCTTGCTAATAGAGGCGTGATTTTGGAAAGGAAAGACAGATGATGTTTGACATGAATCAAATTGTCGGCTCTCATGACATTGTCATGATTACGCTTGATACCTTGCGTTATGATGTAGCAAAGCTGGAAGAAGAAAACTGTCCGAATTTGTGCGGCTCCGGGTCATGGGAAAAGCGTCATACACCGGGGAGCTTTACGTATGCTGCACACCATGCTTTTTTTGGCGGATTTTTGCCGACTCCGGCCAATACGGATAAGGCTTCACATATCAGGCTGTTTCACACAAAGGATACGGGATTGCGTACGCATCCACATACCTGGTTGTTTGATGCTCCGGATATTGTGTCCGGGCTAGAGAACGAGGGCTATCGGACCATCTGTATCGGCGGCGTTATTTTTTTCACAAAGAAAAACAAGCTGGCGAAGGTATTGCCCGGATATTTTCAAGAGAGCTACTGGCGCATGAACTTTGGCGTTACCAACCCTCGTTCAACCGAGCATCAGGTGAATCATGCCTTGAAGTTGCTGGAGAAGACAGACCCTGCTCAGCGCTTGTTTTTGTTTATGAATGTATCAGCAATTCATGGGCCTAATCATTATTTTGTAAAGGGCTCTACAAAAGATTCAGTGGAGTCTCAACGAGCAGCTTTACGGTATGTGGATGGTGAGCTTGGACGCTTGTTTGATGCTTTACGGAAGCGGGGCAAGACGTTTTGCATGGCTTTTTCCGATCATGGCACAGCTTATGGCGAAGACGGCTACGAAGGGCATCGCCTGGCACATGAGGTAGTATGGAATGTACCTTACCGCGAATTTATACTGTAGAACAAATGGAAAGTAGATTGCACTGGTAAAGAACCAAGAACTAATCCAGCGCGAGGAAGGAGCAGAAATGAAAGCTATGAATGTGAACCACCTGCATCCAACGGGCGCAGCAAACCCGACTTCTCCGGGCATGGATACAAATTTAGTGAATTCAAGATATCAGTGGCCGGATACTCCTGTTGAATGGGCACGCACGATCCGGGAAGCTCCTTATCGCTCCTATCTGTACTCTTATCCGCATAAAACGGCCTATCGTTCGTTTGATACACCGATCTCATTGCAGGAATTGTGGGAGAAAGAAGAGTTGGAAAGCTATTTTTTGTATATGCATATACCGTTTTGCGCAGCTCGCTGTGGGTTTTGTAACCTGTTCACTTTGCCGGACAAGCGACAGGATGTGCACAAAGAGTATGTAGATGCGCTAGAAAGACAGGCTCGGCAATGGGCGCCCATTATGGGCGGTCGCCCTTTTTCACGTTTTGCGATTGGCGGCGGTACACCGACCTTACTGGAGGCTCCTCTGGTGGAGCGTTTATTTGACATTGCAGAAAATATTATGGGATTGGACCCACAGCGAGCTTCTATTTCAGTCGAAACCTCTCCCGACACTGTAACCGAGGATAGGCTGGAAGTGCTCAAGCGCCGCGGTACAGATCGTGTCAGCATGGGAATCCAGAGCTTTGTAGAATCAGAAAGTGCCGCCATATACCGACCTCAGAAGCCCAAGCTTGTTAGAGAGGCGCTTGAAAGGCTGGTAGAATACAATTTTCCTTTGCTCAACGTGGATCTGATCTATGGTCTGCCTGGTCAAACGGTGGAAACCTGGTTGTATTCTCTTGAGGAAGCCCTGTCTTATTCGCCAGGAGAGATCTTTCTTTACCCGTTATACATTCGTGAAAATACAATTTTAAAGCCGGGTTATACCGGGCTGGATCTTGATATTCGGCTTAGTTTGTACGAAGTAGCGAGCGAGCGACTCAAGCAGGCAGGATATGTACAATATTCCATGCGCCGTTTTGCTAAAAATGAGGATTCATCTAGCAAGGAGCTTTTACCCTACAGTTGCCAGGAGGAGGGTATGGCTGGACTGGGGTGTGGGGCGCGCTCTTATACACGGGATGTGCACTATGCCAGCCGGTATGGTGTTAGTACAGCAGCTACACGCAGTATTATTGCAGATTATGTGGCGGCGGAGCGTCATGATCTGGCTGACTACGGCTTTATTTTAGATGAGGATGAGCGTAAGCGGCGCTTTATCCTGAAGGCGCTGCTTCATCGGGAGGGTTTGGAGCTTTGTGCCTATGCAGAGCGCTTCGGCGTATCTCTGACGGACGATTTTACAGGGATATCGTTGCTGCTGGAATCGGGTATGGCTGTGGTCGAGGAGGGTACACTTCGACTTACGGAGGAAGGGATGGCCTATTCCGATGCGATTGGAGATTGGATGATCTCTACGCCAGTACGCGAGCGTATGGAAGGATATGAAGGTGCATGAGAGCGACCCTATATTATCGTGGTTCGTTGACCTCGTGCAACTATGCCTGTCCTTACTGCCCATTCAGTAAAAACGTCGATAGTCGGGAAACGTTAAACCAGGATCGGAAACAACTGGAGCATTTTGCTGATTGGATACGGGAGCAGGGGGCTTTGGGGCATCAGCTATCCATTTTTTTTAATCCCTATGGAGAGGCCTTGATCCATTCCTGGTATCGTAAAACCATGATTGAGTTTTCTCATATGGCGCATGTGGAAAAAGTGGCGATACAGACAAATTTATCAGCTAAGCTGGATTGGACAAAGGAGCTAAATCCAGATACGGCTGCGCTGTGGGCAACATATCACCCTGGAGAAACGAAAGAGCAAGCTTTTATATCGCAGGCTATGAAGTTATATGAGCGTGGTATTTCCTATAGTGTTGGCACAGTCGGGTTAAGACAGGCATTTCCGGCTATTCGCTCCTTGCGGGCGCAGCTTCCAAAAGAAATTTATATGTGGGTTAACGCCTACAAGGACCGACCACATTATTATGAGGCTGCCGAGGTGGCTGAATTAACTGCGATAGATCCCTATTTTCAATGGAATTTAAAAGACTATAGCAGCCAGGGACGAGCATGTCGCGCGGGAGAGGATGTGTTTTATGTCCAAGGTGACGGACGAGTAAAACATTGCTATCAGGATCGACGTGTGATTGGGCACCTGTATAGAGACGGTCTGGAGGGACTGAGCGCCCAGCGTCCGTGCCGGATGAAAGCATGTGGCTGTTACATCGGTTATATCCATATGGAGGAGCAGCCGTTTCGGGAAATGTACGGTAGCGGCTTGCTGGAAAGGGTGCCGAACAAGTAGATGTATTCACACTTCTAATGGTTGTTAAAATACAGAAGTGTATTCTGATATATTGATTTGACTAATGCAAATGAGCCCATCACAGATGGTTTGGAAGTTGATATATTTCCTAACAAATCTGTGATGGGCTTTTCCTTAACGCTCCCAAAAGTTATGACTTATCCTAAGCAATCTTCGATGATGCTGTAACAAGAAATGTAAAAAAACCGACCTTTTCATCAAGCAAGGTCGGTTCTACTGTTATATAACGTACTTATCACGACAAATCAATGCGATATGCAGAGTTAGTTCTGGACAATAGCGGTAATTTCTTCATCTAGGTCCAATCTGACCTGCTCGCGATAGGCACGAATATTGTATTCGGAATAAAGATATCTCAGAATAGCTTCAATCATATTGGCTTCCACCAGGTATTGACTGCGGCCTTGGACATGAACTTCGGCTGTATAGCCTGTATCCTCATCCCAGCTTAGCTCCACAACCACATCGGTGGGCTGTACACCCTTGCGCTCAGCTATATGCAGGCAAATGGCATTTACAATCTCATCCATACTCAAAATCATAGCTTAGTTACGTCCTCCACGGGAGTCATCTGGTCTACGGCGATTTTTGATGGCTCGGTAAATACCTACACCCACCATAATCAGGACATAAATCGCTAGAACGTTAACAGCTAGGCCAAGCAAGCTACCCAATGCGCCCATGTTGCCAAACAATCCGCCGAAGAGCATACCTGCCAAGCCGCCCAGCATCATACCTTTGAGGAATCCGCCGCCACCGCCGAGGAATCCACCAGTTCTGCTGGTGCTGCCTGTAGCTGCGCTAGATTTAGTTCCACTATCAGACTTATTGATGCCGCTGCTGTCATTCGCCTTGCTTGGTGTAGATTGGTATGATTTAGGTCCGGATTTAAATCCGCCGCCCCGCCTTGCATCAGCTGTAGATGGTGCGATCATAGCAATGAGAAGGGTGAAAGCCATCATCAGCATCATCATATTTTTTAAAGTGAATGTCTTTTTCATGTAAATATAATCCCCCTTAGTAATTTGTGTTATAGGTCAAACAACCGCTTACCTGTAATACGTTATAGTATGGAAAAGGGTTTCAAAGAATTTTAAATTTTAAAAAATAACACGATGATGTACATAAATCCTATGCATAGACTGATAAAAGGATTTAGCTTTACGGTTTAAGTAAAAACGGATTAGTGTCCGCTCTAACATCACCAGCAAGCAGCATGCGCAGAACCATTTGGCACCATTCCAGGCCTGCTTTAGCATTCATCAGCCCTTTTTGCACCAGGATATAGTCACCGAAGTTTTTACTGCCAAAGTGTAAATCTTCTGCAGGGATATCGTTCAGTATATCCTCCAGATGCCGGATTTTCTGAATAAAATAACGTTTCCGTTCTTCCAGCATACGATTGGCGCTAGTTTTGTCCGTCAACCAGAGACAGAATAATCGAAGGCTTAATTCGTCCCGCGTAACCGGAGCAGCTAATGCTTCCTGAGACCATTGCTGAAGCATGTGGATTCCCTTGTCAGTTATGGTGTACATTTTTTTATCAGGCTTGTCGGACTGCTGAATCCAACGGGAGGCTAGTAATTCCTTGCTCTCCATACGGGCCAGTAGCGGATAGATCTGACTGTGCTTAGCCTGCCAAAAAGGCTGAATACGCAGCATCAGATCATAGCCGGAGGATTCCTCTCTGGCGAGAAGCCCCAACAGACCATACGATAGTAAATTCATTTATCTTATCTCCTTCATCCATAGTAACGGTTGAAACAGCTCTGCGGCAGGTAATCTGCTGCTTCATGAAAAGTGTACACTGAAACTGTATGGTTTGACAACTTTCACACTGGTCGTTCACAGGTTAGCCAAAATTAGTTGAGGTCATTCTGTATGTATATGTGCTTTTTTTCATAGAAAACAGGGTAGTCTAAGCACGTATGTACGAGCCTGAACTACCCTGTGTACTGTCTGCCAAAAGGCTACTGTTTACTGATTATGCCCATCAACGACCAGGGTTAGCGCCCCTGTATCTGGATGAATTACCATGCCATGAACGGGCGTATTAGGAGGGAGAAGGGGGTGGTTTTTAATAAGCTTCACTGTAGTCTGTACCCCTTCTTCAATGTTGTCAAAACCTTTCAACCATTTATTTAGCTTAATACCTGAATTCTCCAGTGTACTCAGCACTTCCTGCGAGATTCCGCGATCAAGCATTTCATTGACCATGTGGTCAGCGTTTAATGCAGCCATACCGCATTCATAATGACCTACAACGAGCACTTCGTCTGCTCCCAGCTCGTAAAGAGCGACTAGCACACTGCGCATTACGCTTCCAAAAGGCTGTGAAATAATTGCTCCTGCATTTTTAATGATTTTGACATCCCCGTTACGTAGATTCATGGCTTTGGGGAGCAGCTCCGTTAGCCGCGTATCCATGCAGGTAATGATGACCATTTTTTTGTTAGGGAACTTGCCTGTTCTATAGGCCTCGTATTCTTTGTTTTCCACGAAAACGCGATTGTACTCTAAAATTTCTTGGATGTGATCCACGATTGTTCCCTCCAGATTCTAATAAAGTTTAATATGATGTACAGCCCAACGTTTGATCCAGGTATTAGGAGCTGGTCGTACATGTTGTGTGTTGATTATACTTTTTAATATAATTATCATCAAGTATAGGTATCTAAAAATTTTAACCATTTTAAGTTAAAGAGGTGTCCCTAATTATGGAGCAACAAACGTTGGATCAATGGACGGCTTTAAAGGAAATTGCACACAAAATCAGTGGTTACGGCGAAGCAGTCGGCTTGCTGCACTGGGATTTACGGACAGGCGCTCCACGCAAGGGCGTTGACATCCGGTCGGAGACGTTGGGCATGCTGTCCACGGAAATGTTCAAGCTGATGATCTCGGATGAAATGGGGCAGTTGCTGCAATTTTTTGCCGCAGAAGATAGGCTGAAGCAACTGGAAGACAATGATCGCAGACTGGTAGAGGAATGTCGCAAAAATTATGACCTGAACCGTTCGGTTCCGGCAGACCGCTATCGGGAATACAGCATTTTAGCGGCCCAGGCGGAAAGCAAGTGGGAGGAAGCAAAGGAACATAGCGACTTTGCCGGATTCGAACCGTACTTGTCTAAAATCGTAGACATGAAGCGTGAATTTATCGGCTACTGGGGTGTTAAGGATACAGAGTACGACACGCTTTTGGATCAATATGAGCCAGGGATGACCGTTGAAAAGCTGGATGCGGTTTTTGATCGTCTCAAAAAGCGCCTTGTACCTCTACTGTCTAAAATTCAGGCCTCACCTAATCAGCCGGATAAAAGCTTTTTAGACGGTGTATTTGATGTGAAGCAGCAGGAAAAGTTCAGCCTATTTATTTTAGGACAGATGGGTTATGACTTTGACGCAGGTCGTTTGGATGAAAGTGTGCATCCCTTTGCGACAGGGTTAAATCCAGGTGATGTGCGTATAACAACACATTATTTGCAAGATGATGTAACCAGTGCTATTTTCAGTTCGCTGCATGAAGGAGGGCATGCACTGTACGAACAAAATATTGCCCCTGAACTGGCAGGATCACTACTATCCGGAGGCACCTCTATGGGTATTCATGAATCCCAGTCCCGCTTGTGGGAAAATAAAATCGGACGCAGTCGTGCTTTCTGGGAACGGTATTACGTTGATCTGCAGAAGCATTTTCCTGACCGTTTGGCGCAGGTCACGGCAGAGCAATTTTACCGGGCAGTCAACCGTGTGGAAAATTCATTGATTCGTATTGAAGCGGATGAGCTGACATATAATCTACACATCATTGTCCGTTATGAAATTGAAAAAATGTTGTTTAATGAAAAGCTGGATGTAAAGCGTCTTCCTGAGGTGTGGAACGCAAAATATAAAGAATACCTGGGGCTTCTTCCCCCGAACGACGGGCTGGGCGTACTTCAAGACGTTCACTGGTCCGGTGGTGATTTTGGTTATTTTGCTTCTTACTCGCTTGGCAATATGTATGCAGCTCAAATTTTGGCGACTCTGCGCAAGGAGCTGCCGAACCTGGACGAGCTAATTGCTGCTGGTGAGTTGGAGCCGATCAAGCAATGGCTGACTGAACGAATTTACCGTTACGGCAAGAGCCGCACGCCGTCTGAGTTGATTGTAGCCATTACGGGCGAGGATCTAAACCCCGATTATCTCGCCGACTATCTCGAACAGAAATATACATCCATATACAAGCTGTGATTTAGAAGACCCCGCATAATCGCACATAAAGCCCTGCGTTCTTAGGCGAATGCGGGGTTTTTATGTGCGATTAACCATTATATCGACAGCCGCATAACAATATATGAAGTCAATGATGTAAAGGTGGGGAGGGAACAAGGATGAAAAACGGCGCTCGTTTTAAAGCAGTGGTGGCTGCGGCACTACTCGGATTACTGTTGCTCAGTGGTTGTGCCCCTAAAGGGGATCAGACGATTGAGATCAGACTTGGCGAGGTAGCCCGTACAGTCTTTTATGCGCCGCAGTATGTAGCCTTGAGCCAGGGGATGTTTGCTCAGGAGGGACTGGATGTTCAGCTGGCTACGATCCCTGGTGGAGACAAGGCGATGACAGCGTTGTTGTCCAATCAGGCAGATATCGCGCTGATCGGCGCAGAAACATCTATTTATGTGTATCAGCAAGGAGCAGAGGACCCTATCATTAATTTCGCCCAGTTGACACAGAAGGACGGAACCTTTTTGTTTGCACGGCAGACGCAGGATAGCTTTGACTGGGAAAAGCTGAAGCAACAAAATTTTTTGGGACAACGCAAGGGCGGAATGCCACAAATGTCACTTGAATTTACGCTTCGCAAACACGGCATTGATCCTCATAAGGATCTGAAGCTGATTCAAAATATTGATTTTGCCAATGTCGCCTCTGCTTTTGGTTCGGGGACAGGGGATTACGTGCAGCTGTTTGAGCCACAGGCTTCTATTTTTGAAAAGGAAGGTCGGGGGCGGGTAGTTGCCTCGATTGGTGTAGAGAGTGGCGAGTTGCCGTATACGGTATATATGGCAAAGCAAAGCTATCTAAAGACGAATAGCGAAGCTGCTCAGAAGTTTACAAATGCCGTATACCGGGCTCAGCAGTGGATTGCTACGCATTCACCTGAGCAGATCGCTGAAGCGATTACTCCTTATTTTAAAGATACAGAATTAGCTGTTCTGACGAGTAGTATCAAGCGCTATAAGGAACAAGGTACCTATGCAACGAATCCGATCATTGAGGAAAAGGAATGGAAAAACTTACAGGATGTCATGGCTTCGGCAGGTGAGCTGAAAAGCCCGGTCGCACTAGATAAGCTAGTAAACCCAAGCTTTGCAAAACAGGCGATCTCCTCCAATTCTATCAGGAATACTAAGACAGATGTGAAAAAGAGCACAACGGAAGCTACAAATGCAGCTGTCGACGCTGGAGGTTCACCATGATGGAGGAACGGAATGGTCTTGATGCCAATGTGACGATCCCGATGGTGAGTATGGAGCAAGTGACACACGTGTATGTAACGGAGCGCGAAGCTTCACTGGCGGTTGAGAATATCGATTTTTCCGTTAATGCAGGGGAGTTTGTCAGTTTGGTCGGTCCAAGCGGTTGCGGCAAAACGACGATCCTGTCCATGATCGCCGGGCTGCTGCGCCCAGCGGCAGGTCAAGTCATGCTACAAGGTCAGCCGGTAAATGGCCCGAGCCCTGAGGTCGGTTATATGCTGCAGCAGGATTATCTCTTCCCGTGGCGGACGATCATGGACAACGCATTGTTAGGTCTGGAACTAAGCAATAGAGTAGATGAAGCTGCTCGTGAACGGACACGATTATTGCTGGAAAGCATGGGCCTGGGAGGAAAGGAGCATTTGCATCCATCCCAGTTGTCTGGAGGAATGCGCCAGCGTGTGGCGCTGGTACGGACGTTGGCGACTAACCCTGGACTGCTGCTGCTGGATGAGCCGTTTTCCGCGCTGGATTATCAAACCAAGCTCCAACTGGAAGACCTCGTTGTGCAGACCTTGCGCGAGCGAGAGAAAACGGCGATTTTAGTCACGCATGATTTGGCCGAGGCTATCGCAGTTAGTGACCGGGTTATAGTGATGGGGCGAAATCCTGGTCATATCCGGCGTACCTTCGAGATTTCGGATTCTATCCGGGAGGCTCAGCCTTTTTATGCACGCGAGCAGCCGGGCTTTAATGAACTTTTCCATGAGATATGGGGGGAACTGGAGGCTTCGGGAGCAAAGGAGTGAGTTAACGTATGAAGCACGAAGCTGATCAGCTTGAGCAACGCTGGATTCAAGGAATGCATCAGGCGTATTTACGTAACAGACGTGTGCAACAATGGTTAGTAACAGGTGTGCAGGCAGCTATTTTGTTGCTTTTATTTGTATTGTGGGAAATTGCCGGCCGTTTGAAGTGGATTGATGTATTGTTGTTTAGCTATCCTAGCAAAATTTTTACTCAGATCGGCAAGGACGCGGTCAGTGGTGAATTATGGGGGCATGTAGGCATCACTGTTGGAGAAACGATGGCAGGTTTTTTGCTCGGCACACTGCTCGGTACATTGCTGGCGGTGCTTATTTGGTGGTCGCCGTTTTTATCGAGGGTGCTTGACCCATATATGGTCGTGTTTAACAGCATGCCCAAGGTAGCGCTGGGTCCGATTTTTATCGTTATGTTTGGGGCGGGTTTTACCGCGATTCTGATGACGACCCTCTCCATTACAGTTATCATTACGACACTTGTGGTGTACAACAGCTTTCAGGAAGTCGATTCGAATTTGATCAAAGTGGTTCGCACGTTTGGAGGCTCACGGCGTGATACGTTTCAAAAGGTAATTTTGCCCGCATCCTTCCCCGCAATTGTCTCTACGCTGAAAGTAAATGTCGGCATGGCATGGGTTGGCGTGATTGTGGGTGAATTTTTGGTCGCTAAAAACGGTTTAGGTTATTTAATTATTTATGGTTTTCAGGTATTCAATTTCACGCTGGTCATGTCTAGTCTGTTGATCATTGCTGTCGTAGCTACATTGATGTATCAGGCAGTTGTGTATGTGGAGCGCCGCCTGCTTTCGGGCCGTCCTCATCGGTAATTATTAAATTTCTGAATATTTGTGCATAACGTGAAAATAAAGTACCATGAAAATGAAATACTTAATATTTATGAAAATGAGAAAACAGATTTCATCTAGAGGGGACAGAATTTTTTCATGGGCTTTCGTACGATTAAAACGGCTATTGCCGCATTAATGGCCGTACTTATTGCGGAGGGAGTAGGCATTCATGGAGCCACTTCGGCAGGGCTTTTAGCAATTTTGGGAGTGGATGTCACACGCAAGAGAAGTCTCCGTACCATTTCGGCGAGATTTTTTGCATCCGTCGTGGGACTTCTTTTTGCTTGTGTTTTGTTTGTCGTATTTGGATTTCATGATTGGGTACTTGCATTATATATTTTAACGGCGTTTCCGGTCATTGTACGGGTGGGTTTTAAGGAAGGCATCGTTACAGGTTCAGTCGTGGTTTTCCGAGTATTCAGCGGCGGTGTGATTGATATGGAAGTATTGCTGACTCAGCTGGCTCTACTGGTGATTGGACTGGGTTCTGCGATGGTTGTCAATTTAGCCTATATGCCGCGTTCTGATAATACCATGCAACAAATCCGGCAGGAGGTGGACCGTACCTTTTCAGTTATATTCAGAAATATGGCCAATACACTGCGTAATCCGGCATACATATGGGATGGCAAGGAAGTTATTGAAGCGGACAGCGTAATCTCCAAAGGGGTCACCGAGGCGGGGCGTTCATTAGAAAATCAGATGCTCCGTCCCCAAGAGAGCTGGAATGTGTATTTTTATATGCGCAAAGAACAGCTGGATTCAATTCAAAACATGATGCAATTGATTGCACAAATGTATCAGCACATGCCGCAGGCCAAGCTCCTGGCCGAGCTGTTCGATCAGCTTAGCAATGACGTTTTGGCTGGGCATTATACCGGGCAGACCGAGAAGCTACTGGAACAGGTTCGTGAAGAATTTAAAGCGATGGAGCTTCCTGCAACACGGGAGGAGTTCGAGATTCGTTCGGCATTGTTGCAGCTTACACATGAGCTTCACCTGTATTTGAAAATCGCTAAAAAGGACAAGGCTCCTACTCCAGTGAAAAATTAGAGTAAAGACCTTGAGCGGCTACTATCCATGACGGACAGTAGCCTTTTCTTGTTCAGTGACGGCAGAATCCGCATGCGCGAAAGTTCTTTTATGCCGGATTCGATCTGTAATCCATAAGACAGCAGTGATCAGGCAAGGGTAAAGCATAGCCCACCCAACAAAGGGAAAGACAATTGCCGTGGAGATGAAGGAAATCCAGCTAATGGAAACTCCCCATCGACTCCCGCGTAGGAGCTTGATTCCTGCTGCACACCCCCCCAGATAGGTCAGAATGAAGGTAGCATTCGGGAACTGGATTAGGTTGGTGAGTGAAACAGCACCGCTACCGTACAACACCATAATGATTATGAAGCAGGCGCTAAGAAAAGCAATGCCCCCGATGGGAGTATGAAAGCGTTGTGATAACATACCCATCCAGCCAAAGGCCTGTCCTTGCCGGGATAAAGCATAAGCGACACGTGAAGCGGCCCCCACATAAGCAATAATAGTAGCAGTACAAATAAAAATACCTGTCAGGCCTGCAATGATCGCGCCCCACGGCCCAATAGCCTGACTAATCACCCATATGAGCGAAGCATCCGAACCCCCTGCAAGGTAACTTTGCGTACCTACTGTAGCAAGCGCAGTAAGGAAATAAAGCAAACCGACAATGACGGCTGCAATGGTCACACCTCTAACGGCAGACCGCTGGGGATTGGTAAATTCCTCTGACATATGGGACACGGCTTCCCAGCCGATAAAGCACCAGAACAGGATCGCAGCGGCTTGGCCGACAGAAAGCCAGCCATGTGGAACAAACGGCGTGAAGTGAACAGTTTTCATTTGAGGGAGTGCTGCGGCAATAGTGAATATCAGGACGGCAACGATGGCTATAACGACAGCAATCTGAATACGTCCGGCGACCTTCATACCGATCCAGTTGATGATCAGGCCCACCGCCAACATAGCAGCGGCCAACATTATGCGGCTTTCTTCTCCCCAGCCCATAGCAGCGGTCATATAGCCGGCTCCGGTAAGTGCGGCAACAGGGGCCCCAATTGGAACCGACATGAGAAAAAACCACCCAATATAAGCACCGGCACGTGGAGAAAAGGCCAACGTCACAAAATGTGATACCCCGCCCGCATTCGGAAATTTGGCAGATAGAAGTCCCATGGAAAGCGCCATTGGTAGAATGAGCAGGGTCATGAAGCCCCATGCCAGCAGCGAGGCTGGACCCGCCATTTGGGCGGCAAGGCCAGGCACAATCAATATCCCCGAACCCAGTACAGCTCCGATATAGAGCGCAATGGCCTGTGGAAGACCAATAGTGGATTGAAGCTTATTTTCATTCGTCATGCAGAAAAGCCTTCTTTCGCTTGTTATTTCCTCCAGCTTATCAGATAATCAATCTATCGGAAAAACGGAATATAACGATGATTTGCATCGAAAAAAACGATTGAAGGAGCGAGTTATGGAATCGCGGCATTTGTTTACCTTTTTAAATGTGGTTGAGGCAGGCAGTTTCACGCGAGCAGCGCGTATACTGGATTATGCACAGTCGAGTATCACTGCCCAAATTCAAACACTGGAGACGGAATTGGGTACGCCGCTGTTTGATCGCATTGGTAAGAAAATTATGTTGACCGATGCCGGACGACGTCTGCTGCCATATGCGCAGGAAATTTCCAAAATGCATGCTATGGCTAAGGATGCGCTTCGCTCAGAAACAGAATTGGCGGGTACGCTAAAAATAGGGGCGCCAGAGTCACTGGCTGCTTTTCGTTTGCCGAGTCTGATTCGTGAGTACAGGGAGCGGTACCCAAAGGTCAAAATTGTACTTAAACCCGGCGAATGCTGGGAATTACGTGATTTGATCCGTTCCGGTGAACTGGATTTGGCTTTTTTGCTTCAGCCTGAGACGGAGGATAGGGAGCTGAATATCACCACGCTTATTCATGAGCCCATGGCGCTGGTTGCACCACTGAAGCATTCGCTGGTTGCCTATACACAGGTAGAACCTGCCGACTTGAAGGATGAAACCATATTGCATACAGAGGCTGGATGTACGTACCGTATCCTTTTTGAGCAGTATTTGAACAAACATGGTATCTTTGCAGACCCTAGTCTGGAATTTTGGAGCATAGAAGCCATCAAGCAATGTGTCATGGCTGGACTAGGTATTGCGCTGCTTCCGCTGGTTACAGTACAAAATGAACTGCGAGAAGGGAAAATGGCGCGTCTAGCCTGGGATGACAGTGAACAGCAGGTGGCTACTCAGGTTGCTTATCATACGAAAAAGTGGAAATCGCCAGCTCTCAGTGAATTTTTACAGATCGTTGAGCAGCATGTAACACATTGGCGTGCATGAGTTCAAGCCATTGCGGCATATGCTTATACAAATAATATTTTTTCCTTTTCGCCTATTCACTCAACATTCGCCCACAACCTGCATACATATGTATGGAATGATTGATTGTATGGAGGAGGTTCAAGAATGGCATTAAGTCATAAAAATCGTAGAGAGATTATTACCAAAGCGATCTGTGGTAAAGGTCGCAGATTCTCTACCGTAACCCATACCGTAACTCCGCCGAATAATCCGACCAGTATTTTGGGGGCATGGATTATTAACCACCAGTATGAAGCTATGGCGGCTGGGGACGGCATTGAGGTCGTCGGGACGTATGATATCAATATCTGGTATTCATACGATAAAAACTCGCAGACCGATGTGGCTAAGGAAACGGTATCGTACGTCGAAAATGTGCCGCTCTCGTATCTTGATCCGAAGCACCGGGCGTCTACAGTGGAAGTATCCGCCGAAGCTACACAGGAGCCAAGTTGCGTTGAGGCCAGTGTGTCTTCTGGAGGTGGCAGCGTAATGATCCGGGTCGAGCGGGAATTTGCGGTGGAGCTGGTGGCGGAAACGAAGATTGTTGTAGAAGTATTCCCGTATGGCAGCAGTGAAGATTTTGACAAGGACTTTGATTTTGGAGCGGAAGAGGGGGACTATGAGGAGCTCGACCCCGACCTCATTGACGACGAGCTCTGACAGGAGTGACCAAGAAGAGGGCCACTTTACTCTTTGCGCTGGCTGATATTGCGCAAGGGGGAAAGGCCCTCCTTTTTTGTCGTTTTGGATCATTTTAGTCCATACGTAGAATCGATAAGGAGGAGTAGGATGCTGCAACCGGGACAGGCGCTCAGACGTTTCAGACAGATGACGGACGATGAAAAAATGCGCAGACTGGAGCGTTCAGGTATATCGGTTCGTTGGCTGGATGATAGTACAGCAGATTTTGCGATAGGTTATGCGGTGCAAATTCATCAACTGCGGGTGCTAGAAATCCGTAGAAGCCCCCTCGAACGCTCTACTAAAGTCAGCGTATATGATCTGTCTGTACTAGATCACCAGTCACCGCTCTATGTCCGGATGGAGCGGCTGGCTGTACGGGCGCTGTATACACTTGGTTTGGACAGTGGTGAGGTAGTGCTCGTGCCGCTGGGAGAACGTAATTGTCAGGTTCGTCAAATTTTGGCACAACCATGGCTGAACGATAGACGTTTGGCTGCGCTATACGAAGTTGCTGCTCGTGAAGATGATGCTCCGGGAGAGGATTTTTCAGAGGAACGAGGGAAAACTCGACTACTAATCGGAATGGACCCTGAATTTGTGCTGGTTCGTATGCCAGAAGGACGGGTCGTTCCGGCCTCTAGATATTTGGGCCGACTAGGTGTAGCTGGCTGCGATGCCGTTACCCGCCGAGGACGAACGTTGTATCCCGTCGCTGAGCTTCGTCCTGCACCAAGTGAAGATCCGGTCCTTCTGTTGAGGCACCTGCGTCAAGCTTTTGCTACAGCAGCTCGGCGCATAGACGACCGCACACTCATCTGGCAGGCAGGCGGAATGCCGCAACCGGGTTTTCCCCTAGGCGGTCACCTGCATTTTAGCGGGGTTCCGCTAAATGGTGCCTTGCTACGGGTGCTAGATAACTATTTGGCGCTGCCTCTGGCCCTACTGGAAGACAAGCGCTCAGCTCGGCGCAGACCGCATTATGGAAATTTAGGCGATTTTCGCCGTCAATCGTATGGAGGCTTTGAATATCGTACCCTGCCCAGTTTTCTAATCTCGCCACAGCTGGCGAAAGGTGTGATCGGAATGGCGTTTCTGATCGCTTCTCAATACTCGCGTTTGCACCGTAGGCCGCTGGGGGAGGAAGAGGCTCACAGGGCCTTTTATGAGGGAAACCGAATTGTGCTTAGAGAGTATATGGAACCACTTATTTTAGATTTGGTTTCCCTAGAGATCTATTCTCAATATGAAGCTTATATCGCGCCGCTGCTGGACAGCCTCCGCAAGGGAAAGCAATGGGATGAGACACGGGATTTGCGTCCATACTGGAAACTTTCATAAAATCTAGTGTCAACACCTGAGATGGTTTCATGTTATCGACTGTCATTTTTGATATAATGAAAGGTAATTACAAGTTTAAACGGAACAAAGTGTGGGGGTTAGGTAACGGTATGTCTAAATATACACCGATGATTGAGCAATATTTATCTATAAAAGAGCAGGCTAAAGATGCATTTTTGTTTTTCCGCCTGGGAGATTTTTACGAGATGTTTTTTGATGATGCGATTCTTGCATCCAAGGAGCTGGAAATTACACTGACGGGTCGCGAGGGAGGCGTCGCGGAGAAAATTCCGATGTGCGGCGTGCCTTATCATTCAGCAGAAAATTACATACAACGCCTCATTGAGAAGGGGTATAAGGTAGCCATCTGCGAGCAAATGGAGGAAGCCTCAGCTACGAAGGGAATGGTGCGACGGGACATTGTCCGTGTTGTAACTCCGGGTACGGTCATGGAGGGCAAGGTGCTGGGTGACAAATCCAACAACTACATGGTATGTGTCACAGAGACGGACGGGATGCTGGCATTGGCGGCGTGTGACTTGTCGACAGGTGAACTTTATGTGACATCCGTACCTGACTCCAAAGAATGGCTATTAGATGAAATCAACATTTATGAGCCGTCCGAAATGTTAGGGGATGGTCATTTGCTCGATTTCGTGACCTCCCGCATGTCTCCCATCGGACGGCGTGTTGTGTATACGGCTTGGGACAAATCCAAGGATGATCTAGTGCGGGATCAATTCGGTGAAGCCACGTGGGCAAGGCTTACGGAGGAGCGCAGACGGTGTGTATCGCGCCTGATTTCCTATTTAAATGAAACGCAAAAAAGGTCGTTAGGCCAACTGACCCAAATTTCGGTTTATGAGCCCAATCATTTTATGATTTTGGATCCATTTACCCGCCGGAATCTGGAGCTGGTGGAGACAGTACGTGAACGCTCCAAGAAAGGCTCGCTGCTGTGGCTGCTGGATCAGACAGAGACATCCATGGGCGCACGTTTGTTGCGTCGTTGGATCGACAAGCCGCTGTTGAGCAGCAATTTAATAGAGGAACGGTTAGAAGCGGTAGACAAGCTGTATCACCAGTTTATTTTCCGCGAGGATGTACGTGCTCAGCTCAAAGAGATTTACGACCTGGAGCGTTTGGTAGGACGGATCGCTTTTGGTAGTGCTAATGCACGAGATTTGATCGCTCTCAAGCTGTCTCTGGCCCAAATTCCGTCTTTGCGCGAATTGTGCGCTGAATCCCCGTCGAATACGCTGCGACGAATTGCCCAAACATTGGACAGCTGTACAGACCTGTGTACGTTGATTGAGGAAGCAGTCGCTGATGAGCCTCCGATTTCCGTAAGAGATGGAGGGCTTATCAAAGAAGGCTACCATCAGCGTCTGGACGAGCTGCGCGAGGCGAGTGTGAACGGGAAGCGTTGGATCGCTGAACTGGAGGCTAAGGAACGTGTAGCAACCGGCATTCGGTCGCTCAAAATCGGATACAACAAAGTATTTGGTTATTACATCGAGGTGACCAAATCCAATTTGGCTTCATTGCCAGAAGGGCGATATGAACGCAAACAGACGTTAGCAAATGCCGAACGGTATATCACACCGGAATTGAAGGAGAAGGAATCGTTGATTCTGGAAGCTGAGGATAAGATGGTTGATCTGGAGTACACACTTTTCTCCGAGCTTCGTAGTAAACTGAACGCTGAAATTCCCCGTCTGCAAAAGCTGGCAGAGCAAGTTGCTGAAATTGACGTGTATCAGTCACTGGCAACGGTTAGCGCAGAACGAGGATTTGTAAAGCCTGAACTGACATCAGGATATGATTTTGTAGTGGAACAGGGGCGGCATCCCGTAGTGGAAGCCGTCATGAAAGATGGCGGCTTTATCGCCAACAGTACAGTGCTGGAAGAAGCCGATGCGCATATTCTACTCATTACCGGTCCCAATATGGCTGGGAAAAGTACGTATATGCGTCAAGTTGCACTCATCGCCATTATGGCTCAAATTGGCTGCTTTGTCCCGGCTGCACGTGCTAAAGTACCAATGCTGGACCGTATTTTCACACGGATTGGCGCAGCCGATGATCTCATCGGGGGGCAGAGTACGTTTATGGTTGAAATGGCAGATATTCAAGTTATGACAGACAAGGCAACTCCGCGAAGCTTGATTATTATAGATGAATTGGGACGTGGGACGTCCACCAGTGAAGGAATGGCCATTGCACAAGCGGTCATCGAATTTGTGCATGATACGATTGGCTGTAAGGCGCTGGTATCGACCCATTTCCATGAGCTGGCCCATTTGGAGCAAGGTCTGCTGTCGCTGCGAAATTACTCCATGGCCGTGCAGGAAAGCGGTGATAAGGTGAATTTCCTGCGTAAGCTCATACCAGGTGCGGCTAGTAGTAGCTATGGTATTTATTGTGCACGGCTTGCAGGCTTGCCTAATAACATTATTGAGCGGGCGAATGGTCTGTTATATGGTTTTGAGCAGGCGGCGGCTCAGGTAACGGCAGGCACCGAGATAGTAGGAGAAACGAAGGAAGCGACTGATCTTCGTTCAGTTTCAAAGACAGAAGAGATTTCTCCAATGACCGCAAAACATGCAGACACGACACTGCGAGCAAACGGAGAAAACGCACCGC
The DNA here is from genome assembly GCF_050482105.1 of Paenibacillus jamilae. Classification (GTDB taxonomy): domain Bacteria; phylum Bacillota; class Bacilli; order Paenibacillales; family Paenibacillaceae; genus Paenibacillus; species Paenibacillus jamilae_B. The sequence continues at coordinate 464,827 of NZ_JBCNHI010000018.1, forward strand.
AATTCCAGTCTGGGTCACAGCAAGCTACTCTGGTAAAAGAAGATACTCTGGAGATTGTGGAAGACTCAAGCAAGCTGGAGCAAGCAGCATCTGAAGTGATACAGCTGTCCATTTTCGGAGAGCAGGACCTCGCTCCCTCGAAGCCACACTCAGAGAGGGTAGAAGCTAATCCGATCGTAGACCAAATTTTGCGGAAGGTTAAAAATGCGGATGTCATGAACATGACACCCTTACAGGCGATGCAGCTGTTAAATGATCTAAAAAATAAGGCTAATGGTCTGTAATTAAAAATATTATACTTTTTTGCTTTTTTTCATCACACTTTGCAATCAGGAGGAGGTTAACAGGATGTCTAAAATTAAAGTGCTGGATGAGCATATTGCGAACCAGATTGCTGCCGGTGAGGTTGTGGAACGTCCAGCCTCCGTCGTGAAGGAACTGGTGGAAAATGCGATTGATGCTGGTGGTACACGGGTGGACGTATGGGTAGAAGAGGGTGGCCTACAAAGTATTCGGGTGACGGATAATGGGAGTGGGATTGAGCCTGAAGACGTAGAAACGGCATTTTATCGGCATGCGACAAGCAAAATCGGACATGGCCGTGACCTGTTCCAGATCACAAGTCTCGGCTTTCGAGGAGAGGCATTGCCAAGTATAGCGGCTGTATCGAAAGTAGAACTGCTCACAGCAGCCGGAGATGACGGCCGTGCCCGTAAATTGGTGATTGAGGGCGGCAAACTGGTGCTTCACGAAGATGCTGCTGGTAGGCAGGGGACGGATTTTACCGTACGCGATCTGTTTTATAATACGCCAGCACGGCTAAAATATATGAAAACGATCCAGACGGAGCTGGGACACATTTCGGACGTATTGTACCGGATGGCGCTTTCACACCCGGAAGTGGCCTTCACATTGCGGCATAATGGCAATACATTGCTGCAAACGCTGGGAAATGGCGATTTACTACAGGTAATAGCTGCTATTTATGGAACTTCTGCGGCGAAATCGATGTTGATGCTGGAAGGAGAAAGCCTTGATTACCGAATTAGTGGCTATGTCAGCCGTCCAGAGTGGACCAGATCGAATCGAAATGCAATCTCGACAGTAGTGAATGGGCGATTTGTGCGGAGCTTTGGGCTCAATCAGGCACTGCTCAAAGCGTATCATACTTTGTTGCCAATCAATCGTTATCCGCTGGCTGTGATCCAACTGGACATGCATCCTTCTTTGGTGGATGTTAACGTCCATCCAGCCAAGCTTGAGGTGAGGTTTAGCAAGGAAGCTGAGCTGTTTCAACTGGTTGAAGATTCGGTAAAAGCTGTTTTAGGGCAGCAAGTGCTCATTCCGAAGGCAGTTAAGCGCGAAATTGGTGGCAAGGATAGCGGCTCATTTGTGCAGGAGCAGTTTCATTTCTCGAAAGGAAACGGTGCAGAAGTAGATGCTTCTTCAACAGATGTTCACAATAGAACGCTACCTCTTTCTATGGCTTCGCTGCAGGTCCAAGAATCGCTGCAATCCGATCATATAGACAGCAATGAAAGTAATGAAAAGAGCAAGAGGATTCGCCAGGAACGTGAGCAACTTCCGAATAGGGGGAGCCATTCAGTCATTGGACAGGCCAACACACCCGCTCGTCAAAGTATAAGTGATGATGAACTGGATGCAGATTTCGTGGAAGAAAACAACGGGAGTGATGTTAGAGGAGACGTGTCACTTCCTGATCGGACGACTACACGGGCGTCTACAGGAGATCATGCAGAAAAAACAGACACTTCTTCCTTGTACATCGAAGGAATACATGAAACGGCCGCTTCTGCTGCTTACCGGTCTTCTGCTTCGACAGTCGCAGACAACGCTTCTAATTTCACAAATCCGAAGCCGCGTCAGGAACGTCTGAATACGGAGCAATTGGCAGCGTTGTCGGGGGCAGCTCCTGAGGTGCCTACTTTTCCTGAGCTGAATTTAATCGGTCAGCACCATGGAACCTATCTGATTGCGCAGAACGATCAGGGCTTATATTTAATTGATCAGCATGCTGCGCATGAGCGGGTTAACTACGAATTTTATTACGAAAAATTTGGCAATCCTGAATCAGTCTCACAGGAACTGCTATTGCCAATTACGTTGGATTTTACGCCTTCCGAGACGGAAAAATTGAAAACAAGACTACACTGGTTTGAACAGGCGGGGGTGTATTTGGAGCATTTTGGTGGGCAAACCTTCCGTGTCAGCTCTTATCCGTATTGGCTCCCCAAAGGGGAAGAAGCAGATGTCATTGAGGAAATGGCTGGATGGGTGCTGGAGGAAAAAGCCATTGATCTTGCTAAACTGCGGGAAGCTGCTTCAATCATGTGCTCGTGCCGGGCTTCGATTAAAGCAAATCAGAAGCTGACCGACCGGCAGGCTGTCGTGCTGCTAGAGCGTTTGGCAGCCTGCAAACAGCCATATACCTGTCCCCATGGGCGTCCCATCGTTGTTTCCTTTTCCACATATTATTTGGAAAAGTTGTTTAAAAGAGTAATGTAAGGGAGTATAAATATGTTGCAGGATTGGGAAAACCGTGAAGAAACAAAGCAGAGGATGCTTCGTGAGAAGCAAGCTGAACTACTGGTCACGACAGGAGATTCTCCCTCGGCCGAGGTTGTAGAGCGCGCGAAGTTGCTTGCAGTAGAGCTCGGGGTGCTGTACGCCCCACGTCGTGGCATATCCGTAGCTAAGCTAATCGCGGCTCATAAAGTCCGTCAGGCTCTGGTGCTGGTACAGGGCGAAGTGAGGCTGATTGGTCTGGAACAAGCACCGATGGCTTTTCATCCAAGCATGGGCTTCATTCGAGCCAAAAGGGTATTGAAGGGCGAGCCTGACCCCATGTTGACGGCTGCCCGACTTGTCCCGGGAGATACTGTACTGGATTGCACGGCAGGATTAGGTACGGATTCACTTTTATTTTCCATTGGAACAGGAAGTTCTGGACAAGTCACAGCTGTGGAGAGTTCATTCCCCGTCTATGCACTAATCAAGGATGGAATGAGACATTACCGCTCCGGTAACGCTGAAGTAGATAGAGCTTTTTCCGGCATTGACGTTCGTTTTGGTCATCATCTGGACTATTTGCGTAGCTTGCCAAACCGTAGTGTCGATATTATTTATTTTGACCCGATGTTCCGTGATCCGTTGCTCGATTCCAGTGCAATCGGTCCATTGAGAGGATTGGCCAATCCAGATGCATTAGATGAAGAAAGTATTGTTCAAGCAAAAAGGGTTGCACGAAAGACAATTGTATTGAAAGAAAAAAGGGGTAGCGGAGAGTTTTCCCGTCTCGGCTTCCGTGTAGAGCAACGAGGCACAACGAAAACAGTGTACGGAGTGATTGATATTGACAGTGGCATCTAAGCCTAAACTACTTGTTCTTGTGGGCCCGACTGCGGTTGGCAAGACGAAATTAAGCATCGAGATGGCTCAACAATTTGACGCGGAAATTATTTCCGGGGATTCCATGCAGGTATACCGTCATATGGACATTGGAACTGCCAAAATTTCCGAGCAGGAAATGAAAGGAATCAAGCACCATTTAATTGATATTCATGAGCCTGAATACCCATATTCAGTAGCCCAATTTCAGGAAGACTGTCGTCGTCTCATACCAGATATTCAATCTAGAGGAAAGCTGCCATTTATCGTAGGCGGAACGGGTTTATATGTAGAATCCGTTTGCTATGAATATAAGTTTTCCGAGGTCGGGGCAGATGAAGCTTTTCGTCAGGAACAGCTTGACTACGCTGAACAGTTTGGAGCCGATGCGCTTCATGCGCGACTTCAGGCAGTTGATCCCGAAAGTGCGCTTCGTCTGCATCCTAATGATCGTCGTCGAGTCGTGAGAGCGCTGGAAATTTACCATGTTAGCGGAACAACACTTAGCTCTCAGCTTGCCAGTCAAAAAAAGGAATCTCCCTACCAACTCTGCATCGTAGGTTTGACAATGGATAGGCAAATGCTATATAAACGTATTGAAGACCGAATTGACGGGATGCTCGATCAAGGGCTTGTTGCTGAGGTAACCTCCTTAATGGAACGGGGAGTGCGAAGCGATGCCATCTCCATGCAAGGTCTAGGCTATAAAGAGATATCCTCCTACCTGCGGGGAGAGGTGTCTTTGGAGGAGGCGGTGACTTGGCTAAAACGGGATACGCGTCATTTTGCGAAGCGACAGCTCTCGTGGTTTCGCCATATGAAGGATATCCAGTGGGTAGATGTCACTGATTTCGAAAATTTTTCTGCTCATGCAGCCCGAATACACGAAATTATAGCAGGAAAGTTCCGGACAGACCTTGAATATACTTCAAAACAATCCAAATGATTATTGGGGGTACGGCTAAAATGAACAAGTCTATTAATATCCAAGATACGTTTCTGAACCAATTGCGCAAGGATTCTATACCTGTAACGGTATACCTCATCAATGGATTCCAGGTGCGAGGAACGATTAAAGCGTTTGACAATTTTACAATTGTTATCGACTCGGATGGGAAGCAACAGTTGATCTACAAGCATGCCATCTCCACCTTTACACCGCAACGCAATGTATCGCTTGTACAACAAGATAACGCTAGCGATAACTGATTACGTCGTGACGGTCGCCCGGATTATGAAACTTTTCAGGCGTCCGTCTCGTCTAACCGTATAGGAATGTGACCGGGAGCAACCTGATCAGGGTTGTTCTTTTCATTCCGTTTACTTTCATGTTGCCAACAGCCAGCCTTGAGCTTAAGCTCGGCGACATTATGATTAATAGCGAAAGGGAGTCAGGGGAATGCCAAACGATTCATTGTCCAGATCCGGCAATCGCAATAGAAACACATCTAAAGAGAAGCCGAAGGGCAAGAAAAAGAAAATAACAGGTAAGCGAGTTGGGTGGACGCTGTTTATTACAGCAGCATTAGCCATATTTTGCGCACTTGGTGGCTATTTATTTGTCATGGTTAATGGCGAAAAAATCTACAAAGCCAACAAGGACAAAATTACCGTGAACGAGACATCAAAGGTTTATGACCGCAATGGTGTGCTTATGGGTGAGCTGTCTGTGCAAAAAAGTGATCCTGTGAAAAGTGAAGAAATTCCACCGTTGCTCAAAAAAGCTTTTATCGCAACTGAGGATAAACGATTTATGGAGCATCAGGGTGTAGATATTTGGTCTATCGGGCGAGCGGCCGTCAAGGATATCGTGGCTCGTTCTGCGGTGGAGGGCGGTAGTACGCTGACTCAGCAGTTGGCCAAAAACTTGTTTTTGACACGTGACAAAACCTTTTTCCGTAAAGCGACAGAGGTATCCATCGCAATGGCGCTGGAGCGGAATTTGACTAAAGATGAAATTATTACACTCTACCTGAACCGAATTTGGTTTGGGCGCTCATATTCGGGCATTAAAGCAGCGTCGGAAGGTTATTTTGGCGTGTCAGACTTAAACCAATTAAAATTGTGGCAAATTGCTACACTGGCAGCTATTCCGAAAGGGCCATCTAAGTATAATCCGATCAGTAACCCGGAAAACTCAAAGGTCCGGCGTGCTGTGGTTCTCCAGCTGATGTTTGAGCAGGGAATGATTGGCAAGCAAGAGATGGAAGAGGCCAAGGCGGTAAATTACGATTACAAACAACCGGAAAAAGTACAAAAATATCAAAATTTCATGGAATATGTTATGGATGAGGCAGAGGATGCGCTGCCAGGAGTCAGTGGCAATGACCTGATTATTGGCGGTTATAAAATTCATACGACCATGGATGCTCAGGCTCAAAATGCGCTGGATCAGGCGATGGCAGATGATGACATGTTCGAAAAAAGTCCAGATGATCAGCCTGTCCAAGCCTCTATGGTTATTATTAACAACCAAACAGGCGGGATTGCCGCGATGGCACCTGGACGGGATTACAAAAAGGGAACCTTCAATCGTGCGACACAGAGCCGCAGACAGCCAGGTTCGGCCTTTAAGCCGATTGTAGCCTATGCGCCAGCTCTTGAATCAGGTAAATTTACGATAGATACTCCTTTAAGTAACGAACGGCAGAGTTTTAACGGATACAGTCCGAAAAACTTGCACGGTTACTCTTCGACGATTAGCATGATCGAGGCCATTACGAAGTCTGAAAATATACCACCTGTATGGTTGTTGAACCAAATCGGCGTGGAAAAAGGGGTGCAATTCGCCGAGAGCGTAGGCATACCAATGGACAAAAATGATCACTCGCTTGCTATCGCATTGGGGGGATTAAGCAGAGGAACAAATACCCTTGAAATGGCACAGGCTTATAGCGCTTTTGCCAATAAAGGACAATTCCAAAAAGCCTACTCCATTAAGCAAATTAATAATAGTGATGATCAAGTGGTGTATACTCATGATGAGGAATCCAAATCGGTTATGAGTGAGAAAACCGCTTATGAAATGACGAAAATGATGCAAAATGTGGTCAATAGCGGCACAGGCCGCAAAGCACGTATTGACTGGCCTGTAGCTGGTAAAACGGGTACGACCCAAAGTGGAATCAGCGGCAACAGTGGTAACCGGGACATTTGGTTTGTCGGTTATACGCCGGAATATACCGGAGCGGTATGGATGGGGTATGACAAGCCGGACAGCAAGCATATGTTGAGAAACTATAGCGGACAGTCGGCAGCCTTTTTCGGAAGGGTCATGGGCGAAGCTCTCAAGGGGCACCCGGTAACACAATTTAGCGAGCCAAAGGGATATGCACCACCAGTAGAGGAGAAGCCGGAAGAGCCAGTTCAGGCCACCGCACCGAGCGGGCTGAGCGGATCTTATAGCCAGGATACCCAAATTGTATCGTTGTCTTGGAATGCGGCCGAGGGCGATAATGTACAATACCGTGTGTATCGTAAAGAGTCCTCCGAAGCAAGCTTCAGGACGATTATGGAGGCGATGAGGGGCACGAGTGGTGAAGATACATCTCCTGTAGCTGGAAAAACGTATCAATACTATGTCGTAGCTTATGGAGCGGACGGTAAAGAATCCGCAGCTTCCAATACGATTAGTGTAGAAATTCCGGCAGAGACCACTCCGGTAGATCCACAGCCAGGGACCGATCCTAATCAGAATGGAACAGTACCGGATAATGGCGAGACCATAGACGGTCAGAATGGCACAGACCAGGAGAATACGTCTCCTGGGGGTACTGATAACGGTACTGGTACTGACCAAGTTCCAACGTCTCCTGGAGTTAATAATGGGAATGGTACTGGAGGTACAGGTAACAGTAACGACAATTTTGGTACCGGAAACGATACAAACCGGGGGAATGGTCAGACAACTACACCGGATTCAGGTGTTACTGGTGAAGATACTATGACAAATTCAGTAAATACGGATACATCTACCACAGGAGCTGTAATGGATGGAAGTCAGGAAGGCAATTCCAACGGTCATTCTAACTCCAACCGTGGACGTCACAATCGAAATTAGAAAGTATGGTTTTATGTAAGTTGCATCAGCTTCAACGCAAAGGTATTTTCGGACTGTTTTGACAGTCTGAAAATACCTTTTTTGCTGTAATACAGGGCTTATTTTTGAGTGTACAGTTTAAATATGGTAAGCTGGTTTTACCAATGTTGGAGAGGAACATCATTTATGAAGCGCAAATTCGGAGACCGGGCCAACTGGCGCAGAATCACCAATCGCAAGTTTGCTTGCCGGTATGTAGAAAGTGATGCGTTTACAGGATATGTGACCCTGTATACTATTTTGAGTCTCAAGGAGCCATTATGGAAAAGTTATGGTGGTCATACGTTTTGCATAGCCGATAAAGGTTATTCCTGGTTGCAGTATTATCCAAAAGGTAAGCATTATGTGGTGACTGCTATGTTTGACAATCGAGAGCAAATCGTCGAATGGTACATTGATACCTGCCGAAATCAGGGAGTAACCGATCAAGGAGTTCCTTGGTTTGACGATTTGTATTTGGATGTTGTCGTGCTTAAAAACGGCGAAATCTTTCTGGTCGATGAGGATGAACTGGAGGAGGCGCTACAACGAGGGCATATTTCAACCCAAGAAGCAGAATTGGCTAACCGAACGGCGGCTGATCTGTTACATCAGATCGATGCTCACATGTTTCCCTATTTTAAAATGTCGCTGAAACACCGGGCAGAATGGTTTCACAACGGTGATTTCAAGAGAGAACGGTGAGAGTTTTGCAGCGGATTAAAAGCACTGGGTCCCAACCCCATAAGCCAAAAAGCAGGCAGATTCGCTCTGGGAAAATATTTATGCGATCGAAGCGTTTTACACTTGGTTTGATGATTCTCATTTTGGCTGGTTTGGTATGGGCGGGTGTCCGAGTATGGAATATGAATACAGCTGTCTCTACCACTCCGCTCCAGCATGCGCAAATAGGTATCGTACTAGGTGCCTCTATGTGGGGAGCTGAGCCGAGTCCTGGTTTAAGAGAAAGGCTAGATGAAGCCTTGCGGCTATATCGCAACGGGACGGTACAGCGTTTCATTGTTAGTGGTGGACTGGATCAACCTGATTTTCCGTATACAGAGGCCGAGGGCATGCAACGCTACTTGGTAGATAGAGGAGTCCCAATACAGCATATTGTGTTGGAAAACCAGGCGACCAGTACCTACGAAAATCTGCTCTATAGCCAGCATATCATGGAGGAGTATGGCTGGACGTCCACTGTAATCATCACACATAGCTATCATGGACCTCGGGCCATGGAGATCGCTCAATTTTTAAATTTTGATCACCCCCAGATGGCTCTGACCGAATCCAAAGTACTGAATATGCCAATTCATCAATCAAGAGAAGTATTGGCTTACGCCAAATGGACACTGCAACGGTGGTGGATCAGTGCTCAAGCTTGGATTGCCTGAATTGAGGGAGAGCTTTGTGTATGTTCTCATTGCTTTTATGCTAATAAGGACATGCCGGACCGAATACATTAATAGGGTAAGCTGTGCCTGAAGAAATGTTGAGGTGATGGATGCATGAACGGACGGGGAATCGCCGCGGGCAAGCGGTCGGAGGAGAGACCTTCCAGACAAATCAATGTCGTGCTGCGTAGCCCGGAGCCGATCGCTTCGGTGACTGTGGACGAGACGGAAGCCGTGGCTTCGACCAAGTCGCAGGCGCTACCGCAGTATCTCAGTCTTTATCAGGAAATTCAGAAAGAGCTCGATCATCTCGTCGGCTTGGATAACATCAAAGAGCTGGTATTTGAGGTATATGCCTTTTTGCAAATCGCTCATATGCGCACTGATGCGGGTCTGTTGAGCAACGCACACGTATATCACATGATTTTCAAAGGTAATCCAGGTACGGGGAAAACAACAGTAGCCCGCATTATCGCTAAAATGCTACAGAAAATGGGGGTGCTGAGCAAGGGTCATCTGATTGAGGTGGAGAGGGCTGATCTGGTAGGCGAGTATATTGGTCACACCGCACAAAAAACGCGGGACCTGGTAAAAAAATCTCTTGGCGGCGTGTTGTTCATTGATGAGGCTTACAGTCTGGCACGCGGAGGGGAAAAGGATTTTGGAAAAGAGGCGATTGATACTCTGGTAAAGTCCATGGAGGACCAAAAAAATCAGTTTATTTTGATCCTTGCCGGGTATTCGGGAGAAATGGACTTTTTTTTACGGACTAATCCTGGTCTTCCTTCCCGTTTTCCAATCCAGTTGGATTTTCCCGACTATACTGTGGATCAGCTCATCCAAATCTCGGAGATGATGGCAAAGGAACGGGATTATATCCTCATGCCTCAGTTTATACTTAAAATGAAGGAGCATTTGCTAAATGAGCGAAATGACAGTCTCCACGCATTTAGTAATGCACGTTATGTTCGTAATGTGATTGAAAAAGCGATTCGGCACCAAGCTGTTAGGTTGCTTAATCAGTACAGGAGCGGGCAACCTGGCAAGCAGGAATTGATGACCTTGCGACCAGAGGATTTGAAAATGGACAAAAGATAGGCGATAATAGGAATCTGAATCACATCGAATTGTATGACATCGAACTTGGGCCGGCCTGACATCAGGTCGGTTTCTGTTCGAGAGTTGACATGAAAATAAAGGAGCAAACAATATGGCGAACTCCACTCATGATACACAAACCGAAATGCAGGATAAGGCGATACTAGTCAGTCTAATTACGGATGAAGTCAAACGATCCGGCATCAATACGGAATATTCGTTGGAGGAACTGGTGAAGCTGGCTGAAACAGCGGGTGTTGAAGTGCTGAGTGTCCTCACACAGAATAGGGAATCCAAGGATTCAAAATGGTTCATTGGCAAAGGTAAAGTAGATGAATTGCGTGCCGTTGCTGAAGAATTGGGAGCAAATACAGCTATTTTTGATCAGGAACTCTCGGGAGCCCAGGTACGAAATTTGGAAGAAAGTCTGGATCTCAAAATCATTGACCGGACACAGTTGATTCTGGACATTTTTGCTCAGCGTGCAAAAACACGGGAAGGCATTATTCAGGTTGAACTGGCACAGTTGTCATATTTACTCCCTCGGCTGTCTGGACACGGTAAAAATCTCTCACGGCTCGGTGGCGGAATCGGAACACGTGGTCCTGGTGAAAGCAAGTTGGAGACGGACCGTCGTCACATTCGTGATCGGATCAGTGATCTGAAACGTCAGCTTGAGGAAGTGACGCGTCATCGATATTTACATAGGGAACGCAGACAAAAGGCTGGCATTGTGCAGGTGGCGCTCGTTGGCTACACTAATGCTGGCAAATCAACACTGTTGAAGCAACTGACAGCTGCCGATGTATATATTGAGAACCAATTGTTTGCGACGCTCGATCCTACCTCCAGAACCATGGAGCTGCCGAGTGGCAAAGAAGTTATTCTTACAGATACAGTAGGATTTATTCAAAATCTTCCTCATGATTTGGTAGCCTCTTTCCGGGCCACCTTAGAGGAGGTCAATGAGGCTCATCTCATTTTACATGTCGTAGATGCCTCATCGGACATGCGTGACGAACAAATGAAAGTTGTAGAGTCAATTCTGCAACAGCTGGGGGCTGCGGACAAGCCTCAGATCGTATTGTTTAACAAAAAAGATGCTTGCACTCCTGAGCAATTGGAAATGCTTCCTTCCGGGGAGGGCTATTTGAAAATCAGCGCTTTTGATGAAACGGATTTGTTACGCATTCGTGAACTGGTACAGGAGCACCTGAGCGGTGACACACTGAGATTTCGTATTCCTGCGGAACGCGGGGATTTAACATCGGTGCTTTATCGAATTGGAGATGTACTGCTGACAGAGTATGATGGCAATGATGTCATCTATGTGGTGGAAATTCAAAGAGGCGAATACGAAAAGTACGGTCATGCACTCAGTGAGTTCACAGAAAGTTAACATCTAATGACGTTGTTGGGTTAATAAAATGATAATGCTCGTCCTTCAAATGAACAACAATATAACATGATTTAGCCTAAGGCTGTGGAAGAGAGAGGGTTAAGAAGGTAAATGGTAGCTTTTAGTCCGGAAATTCAGCAAATTCAGGAAACAGTAGAACATAAAATACAAGAACGTATACAGCGCATAGATCATATCGTAGATGCAAATCAGTGGAAGGTCATTCAGGCCTTCCAGAGCAAGCAAGTGAGCGATTTTCATTTTGCGGGTTCAACGGGATATGCTTACAATGACCGGGGGCGTGAAGTGCTGGAAGAAGTCTATGCAGATGTGTTCGGTGCGGAGGCAGCATTGGTGCGTCCGCATTTTGCTTCGGGAACGCATACCATCGCTACGGCTTTATTTGGAGTATTGCGTCCAGGAGATGAGTTGTTATACATTACAGGGCGACCTTATGATACCTTACACAAAGTGATTGGTAAGCCCGGAGACGGAACAGGGTCATTACAGGATTTTGGTGTTACTTATGGAGAAACTGCGCTGACAGCAGACGGCAAAGTGGACTGGAAAGCGGTGGAGTCCGCAATCCATGCCAATACCAAGGTGATCGGTATCCAGCGTTCACGCGGCTATGATTGGAGAGCTTCCTTTAGTGTAGCAGATATTGAAGAAATGACAGCACGTGTGAAGAAGATAAAGCCTGACGTTATTGTCTTTGTGGACAATTGCTACGGTGAATTTACAGAGAAGCTAGAACCTACCCAGGTTGGTGTCGATTTGATGGCAGGTTCATTGATTAAAAATCCCGGTGGTGGCATTGCAGAAACGGGTGGATATATCTGTGGCAAACATCAATATGTAGAGCTGGCATCCTACCGATTAACAGCACCAGGAATTGGTGGAGAAGTAGGAGCTATGCTGGGGACTACACGCGGCATATACCAGGGACTATTCCTTGCTCCTACATTGGTGGGGCAAGCGGTTAAAGGAAGCATATTCGCAGCTGCTGTCTTTGAAGAAATGGGATTTGAGACCAAGCCTGCCTGGCATGAAGAGCGTACGGATTTAATTCAAGCCATTTCTTTTAGCGGCCCGGAACATCTAATTGCTTTTGTACAGGGGATTCAGCGCGCAGCCGCCGTGGATAGCCATGTCGTTCCAGAACCGTGGGATATGCCAGGCTATGAGCATCCAGTTATTATGGCTGCAGGTACGTTCATACAAGGTGGAAGTTTGGAATTATCTGCAGATGCTCCGATTCGAGAGCCTTATATTGGTTACATGCAAGGGGGCTTAACCTACTCTCATGTCAAATATGGAGTGCTTATGGCTTTGCAAACGATGAAAGAACGTAAATTATTGTGAGTTTTTCTAACATATCATTGACACTTTGCATCAGCTAAATGTACAATAAGGTGAATAATAGATCACTGGAAGGTTGATGACAAATGGGCGACGAAATTCGCAGAAATATGGCCTTATTTCCAATAGGTATTGTCATGAAGCTAACGGACTTGTCAGCGCGTCAGATTCGTTATTATGAGCAGCATAATTTGATAGTTCCTGCCCGTACATCGGGCAACCAGCGTCTTTTCTCATTTAATGACGTAGAGCGTCTGCTTGAAATTAAGGCGTTGATCGAGAAAGGTGTTAACATTGCTGGAATTAAACAAGTCATGAATCCGGTTACCAAGGAGTCGGAGGAAGCTACAGTTATTACTGCAGATACGGAAGTCAAACGCCGCGAAATGTCTGATACTCAGCTTCATCGTTTGCTGAAACAACAACTCGTTGCAGGAAAACGACCAGGACAGGTATCTTTGATCCAAGGCGAATTATCACGGTTTTTCAATAATAGATAATATTGAGTTTTTACTTTTTGGCATAAAGTTGCATTGCTTAAAAAACGTTCTCATTATTTAATTCATTTATGAAACAGCTGATTTGCATATAGTCGTTACAGAAAGGGAGAGGTTAGTGTGAGTTATACCAGAGAAGATATCCTTAGAATTGCGAAAGAAGAAAATGTTCGTTTTATTCGTTTGCAGTTCACAGATTTGCTGGGCACCATTAAGAACGTTGAAATCCCTGTTAGCCAGCTGGAAAAAGCGCTAGATAACAAAATGATGTTTGACGGTTCTTCGATAGAAGGCTACGTACGCATCGAAGAATCTGACATGTACTTATATCCGGATTTGGACACCTGGGTTGTTTTCCCTTGGGTAACTTCGGATCGTGTAGCTCGTTTGATCTGCGATATTTACAAGCCAGACGGCTCTCCATTTGCAGGTGACCCGCGGGGAATCTTGAAACGTGTACTTAAAGAAGCTGAAGAACTGGGCTACACTTCGATGAATGTCGGACCAGAACCTGAATTCTTCTTGTTTAAAACCGATGAAAAAGGCGACCCGACCACAGAACTGAATGACCAAGGTGGATATTTTGACCTGGCTCCAATGGATCTGGGTGAGAACTGCCGTCGTGAAATTGTTCTTAAGCTTGAAGAAATGGGCTTCGAAATTGAAGCATCCCACCATGAGGTTGCACCTGGTCAGCATGAGATTGACTTTAAGTATGCAGATGCAGTAAAAGCTGCCGATCAGATTCAAACGTTCAAGCTCGTTGTTAAGACGATTGCTCGTCAGCATGGTTTGCATGCTACCTTTATGCCAAAACCTTTATTCGGCGTGAATGGCTCCGGTATGCACTGTAACCAATCGTTGTTCAAGGACAATGAAAATGTATTCTATGATGAGACAGATGAACTCGGATTGAGCCAGACAGCTCGCCACTATATGGCTGGTATTCTTAAACACGCACGTGCAATGGCAGCGATCACGAATCCGACAGTAAACTCCTACAAGCGTCTTGTACCAGGTTATGAAGCACCTTGTTATGTTGCTTGGTCTGCAAGCAACCGGAGTCCGATGATTCGAATCCCTGCATCTCGTGGTCTGAGCACACGCGTTGAGGTTCGAAACCCTGACCCGGCAGCGAATCCTTATTTAGCCTTGGCTGTAATGCTGAGAGCAGGTTTGGATGGTATTAAACGTCAGATGGCTCTGTCTGCCCCAATCGATCGCAACATCTACGTGATGTCCGAGGAAGAGCGGATTGAAGAAGGCATTCCAAGTCTGCCTGCAGACCTGAAAGAAGCCTTGTCTGAGCTAATTCGCAGCGAAGTAATCTCTGATGCCCTTGGTGATCATGCTCTGGCTTACTTCTATGAGCTTAAGGAAATTGAATGGGATATGTATCGCACCCAAGTACATCAGTGGGAACGTGATCAATATCTGACGCTTTACTAAAATGAAAATCCCTTGGCGCTCTAAGCGTTGAGGGATTTTTAGTTTTGTGGGTAATCCATAGAAGAGCTTCGGACACGGTTTAGGAACAAGACATCCGTACCCAAAGAAGAGCCTGCGACTGTTGCGGATGGATCATTCCAGATCAACGGAGAGAATGTGGGTAAAGCTCTGCTGTCTGATGGAAAGACTCACGTTCCGTTGCGCGTGCTGGCGAATGCTCTCGGTATCCCTTTACGCTGGGATAATGCCAAAAAGGTCGCATATTTGAACAATCGCAAATTGCAATCTGTGCAACTTGTGGAGGGTGTCGCTTATGTACAACTTCGGCCAATTACAGAATCTTATGGAGCCGAAGTTTCATGGGATTCTAAAAATAGAATTGCTGGTCTGAAAACGAAAGGAGAAAAGTAATCATGCAAACAATTATCGAAACTGTACACCCTTACGTAAATACCATTTGTCACAGCCGCTGCGGGTGTGCTTACAGCATTTATTTTAAGAGGTCTGACATAAGGTTAACGTGTGGCTAGAAGCGCGTACAACGGCAGCACAACGCGAGGTAATCCATAAAGTAGCAGGGGAGGCATTTGCACTTGCTCAAACAGCATTTAAAGAAGCTGGAGGAGAACGTAAGCTTCAGGAGGCTTTGCAGTATGCTTCACTTACTCTTTCCAGTCAAGGCATTGTAGTATCCCAAGCAGAGTTAAGATCTGCGATTGAGAAGGCATATCTGGAGTATAAAGCTAAAACGAAGTCGGTACTGGCTACTGAAGCACAGCCAAACGAGGAGGCAGCACAGGCCGCAGCTAAGGAAGCTGTATCGGGTCTTGCTGCAAAGCTTAATGATTTCTTGGCACAGGCTACGGCGGAGGTATCCAATACCGTTCCTGTTAAGGCGCAATATGAAGCTGAGGTTATTCCAACATCGATAGGAGATGTTCAAGTGCACCCATCCACTGAATAGAGCAATGAACTGTTGCATAATCTGAAATGTGAAGAGCTACTGTGCACATTATTTTTGGAGTGGATAGCAATATGGTTATCTAAGTAACTGGTGTAATTGGTGTATTTGAGGCGGTGATTTCGTATATCTTGGTCGAGGCTTGTGTGGATGGGAAGTCGGCTGGAGTTACGGGGACTGACTAGCTTGAATAATCGTAACCATTAGTAGGGTCAGTTAATTTGCTGAATCAGCTGGCAGCTTTCCTTAAGAATATAGCGCCTCCTGATCATTTACAATGAATTCAAAGAGGCGCTTTATATTTACATTTTTTATAATTAACAGTACAACTACCTATTATGTTATTGTTACTTTTTTCATTGTTGTTGACTAGCCAACTCGGGCCTGTAACAAATCCTCTCAGCAACCGTTTTTCAGTAGTATACTTTGAAACACTAAACGCTCCTTTTCGTCATCAGACAATTAAACGCGTACTAGTAAGCAACCGATCTGTCCACTACTTCTAAGCGAATGTTTTTAATGGATACCAGCGTATGTTCAGTTTCTATCTTAACGTACCGGATATGGCTCACTTCTGGGTGTTTACTCTTGAATATTGTCCAAGGAATAGTGTAAACACCATCATATCTGTCATAATGCAACGGGGTCGAATCCTCTAAGTACCAGTTTACTCCATCCTGAGAATAATACAGATAAACCCATTCAGGACTAGCTCCACGATCTTCCGTTTTTGCATTGAAAACACTCTTTATGCTATACATATTTCTTGGAACTCCAGGATTTCCTAGGTCAAAGGTGTAAGACATACCTCCATCTTTAACTTCCCAAGTTTGGCCTACATGGTAGGTATCTGCTGAAACTGTTTCAGGATAACTAGGAAGAATGGTGACTAAAGTAATCATTGCCATTAATAAAATTGAAAACCATTTATTTCTCATTAAATTTCATCCTCTCAAGTTGTTCCCGCATTAGATATCTAGTTTTTTTATCCTATTTTTAAAAGGCAAGTCTATTTATCAACCGGGTTATTATTACTCTAAACCATCGCAACTGAACAGATAAGTGTAGTGAGCCATGTCACTGTCTGAAGCGTCAAAGCAGTGTCTCGACGGTTACTGACTTTGTTACTAAATCTAATTAATTCCTTATTAGAGAGGTCACCTCCTGTAATATATTAACTATATTTGTAATTATAAAGAATGAAAGGTGAATTTCATATAGTAGAAAAGGCCCTATTTAGCATTTTATTATGTACATTTTTAGAAAGAATCGGTATTATATAGAAGCATCAGTGACACCCTTGTACCATTGAACGTGATAGAGCTGATCATAAACGCGACCTGTCCCTAAAGTGTGTACCTACCAAGAGGGGCAAGGATCGTAATGAATGGCCTATGGTGATGTGTTCCGAAGGTGCAGGCATTAAGTACATAAGTCCAAGGATAATCGTGGAGCTGGATCGTGGGTAGGTCACAGATTGGATAAATATAAAGATGGAACGAAAGTTGAATTTATCGTTAAATAGTGAAAAGCCCAGCTAATCCATTAAGGTTAGCTGGGCTTTTGCTAGACACTAAGTATGGCAACATTGAATTCATAAAACGTCTCGGAAATAACTCCAAGATGCTCCCCTGCTTGAGGTTGGTTAGTTAATGTCTGATGGGTACTGACCGGTAGTATCCCAAGCTTCGCCTTCAACTTTGTTACCGCCGGCTCGGAACTGAATTACGTATTCCCCTGAAGGCATCCCATTAGGGAATGAACTAAGACTAGTCCATGTTAATGTGTCTCCTTTGCCGACAGTTTTATATATATATTCTTTCCCGTTCCCCTGCAAGCTCCAAGTGAGATTTGATGTTCCTTCATTCCGAACTTTAATCTTTACATGTCCATAACCTTTTTTAACAGTTAAGTCCATCGTCGGACTTGTCCCACCAAGAACCTCATGTACCTCTTGACCAGTTGATTGGATAACTATACCTCCATGCCCCTTTGGTACTTCAACCCCCATAGCTGGTGTGGCGGAAGCAGCCAGCGAAGCTACTGCCATGAGAGCCAATAGACCTGTAGGAATGATTGCTGTGTTTTTAAACTTCATCAAAAACCGTCCTCTCGAATGGTATAATTTGTACCACTGACCAATCATATCACATAAAAAGGAATAAAATGTACATTTATATTAACAAAATGGTAAAGATATTAATATTCGAAAATGCATATTTCATTTGAATATTGCATTACAAATATTTCAAAACTTATTGACAACTGTTAAATTATGAACAACAATAGAATGCAATAATATATAATTCTTGGAATTTTTGCGTGAAAGGTGGCTATGGCATGAAGCATACACCTACGATTCGAGCAGAATTGGAACAATATCTAAAACAAGAAGGCATGAGCTTATCGCAATTTGGACATATTACAGGAATGAATAGGGGAATAATAAGTAGTATTGTAACTGGCAATAAATCTATGTCTGTTAACCAGCTTGCTTCTAAATCATTGCAGCTAGCTTTTTGTTAATTGTTACTGTGCCAGATCAAGCCTTTAACCACCACCATAGTATTCAGCCTAACGTTACCATTGGAGGATTTTAAAGCTAAAGCTCTGCCAACCTTATAGTTGGTAGGGCTTTCTTTAGTGTAGGAATTACCACACATACAGCAGAATGACTATCTGAGGTGGTCAGCTTGAACCATACATATAAAGTGTTAAAGTCAGATATAGAACTATTTGCAGCTACATTAAGCCAGGTAAAGGCGTACGTTGTTCAGTCGTTGGGTGAGGATTGGGTATCGGTTGTAGATTATGGAGGTACCATAAAAAAGTTTTCGCCTGAATTAATTAAGATTGCCGGAGTGTATTATATGTTGAATCAATTTCAATTTAGCGTAAATCTGAAAGGGCCTATCAGAATGTAGATTGTATTCTCTCTCCCATTAATGATAAAAGCTAAGTGAATTTCTAGAGAAGTAATGAAAAGAAGACTCAAGCAGTATTGCTAGAGTCTTTATTTTGATTGGTTTCCGTAATATGTTAATCAGATACTGCTGTGAAATTAAAGCTTTCCGGTCCCACCCGAATGGTTCCCAATGCCGATGTTTGCACAAAAACAGTGTATACGACTCCTGATATATTAGGGGCATTGAAATCAGAACCGGCAAACGAAATGAGTTGTGGTCCCAAGAGGGAAAGCTCTAAGTTTTGTGCCGCAGAAAATACAGTTACACCGGAAGGAGTTGAGCCCCGGACAACTGTTACCGTTGCCGTTGTTGCCACTGGCAGTAACGGTAATTGAAGAGCAATAACTCCAGTAAATTCAACTCTAGTTAAATTTGTCGTACCTCCAGATAGATCCAAAGTTTGCTGAGCAACCAATTGCGGCGCATTTATTACTGTTATGGGAATTGATATTGAGTTGGCATAACTAGCATTTTGTGAAGTTTTAGAATCTACAAACCTAGCTGGCATGTTAAACATCTCCTTTCATAGATAAGATATGTACTACTTAATGAGTTGGACTAGATACACATCATGTATCAGAAAAATTGGCAATTGCCTATAACATACTTTATGCTGATGTAACTAAAGTGAAAGTGAGGTTTATTGTAAAATATTTTCTGAGATGTATAATTCTTAATCAAAGTTCATAAAAACAATTTGCTAGAAATGAAATAAATAAGTAGGGATAAGTATAGACTGCACTCAAAATAGAATAAACGGCAGGACGAGAAAATAAAATTCAAAACTGTCAATGTTCTATTGAACTATTGTTTCCCGTTAGCGTAATAAATGTTATCTTCCCCCCGCCATATTATTAATGAATTTTGGATAAAATACCTGAATGTAGTACACAGTACTCATATCACATTCAAAAAAACTACCTGATGGACCCAGGTTCCTAATCAGGCCCTTCGACACAAGTTATATATTTAAACTAAATAGTCATAGTTCCTTGTTTCATAATTACCTCGTGAATTATTACTTGTTAGCCGCAAGAGTAAGCGATGTTGAGATGATTAGTACGATTCCAAACAAATATGCTTATATCTTCATTATTTTTCTACCGCTAATGGTATTGCTTCTCACTTATATTTCTGAACAAAGGAGGAGATGATCTGAGAAAACAAGTTATGTTATTCGGAGTGTTAACTTTGTTCGTGTTTACAACGGCTTGCTGGGACCAAGACAGTTTAAAGGATGCAAGACTGGTTAATGCTACAGCAATTGATATAACCACAAAAGGTGAAATCAGGCAAACTCTTGAAATCGTTAATGATTATGAAAATCGCAGTGTTAATGAAATCCATTCAGGCATGGGTAGATCTATTCGTCAAAGCTCTGATCGAATTCGGGATAGAGTGACCGGAAATATTCGTTTTTTTAAGTATGGATTAGTTTTATTTAGTAACAAACTTGCTCAAAATGATATATATCCATATCTGGATGTCTTATATCGAAACCCAGATAATCCGACCTCGCATGTGAAAATAGCCATTGTTGATGGGGAGGCCGGAGATCTGTTATATCAAAGAAAAGTCGGCAGTATTCAGATTGGTGAATTCATAACGGAGAAAATAAAGAGTCTTGAGGAACTGTGTGTTTTTCCAGAAATGGCTTTGGAATCACTGCTTTCCCCCATGCTTGATCCAGGGCAAGATTTCACTCTCCCTTATCTTGTTAAAGATGGGGAAGAGATTTCTGCCCGAGGGATCGCACTATTTCACGAACAAAGGTTTACTGGGAGTCTGGATGCTGAACAAGGGCCGCTATACGTAATATTGAGTGGGAAATGGGGTAAGACGGCGCGCTTTGTCAAAAAGGTAAATGATGGGCCTCTCAATGATCCGAGAAATTATGTCACATACGAAGTGAATACAGATAAAATAAAAAGAAAACTTTCTGTGAGAGTCAGCGATGACAGTCAGATTGATGTCAACCTCAATGTCGTACTTCCTGTAACTATTGTTGAATATGCAATGAATCAACTCCAGGAAAAAGATACCATTGAGCAGCTAAACCGTAAACTATCTGAAGCTATGACTGTAGATGCTGAGAAAATTATCAGAACACTTCAGCAAAGTGGATGTGACTCACTTGGTATTGGTAGACATCTAATTGCTCATCACTCAGAGTTATGGAAAAAGCTAAACTGGAATACAGAATATTCTCAGGTTCATTTTCATCCAGAGGTTACAGTCAAAGTGATCGGTAGTGGAGTTTTGAATTAACAGCTTGGTTAACTACTTTCAAGAAATTAATTACTGTACTCTGCATTAAGAATGTTCATTAATGTCACCAATACTGACAACCTAGGCAGCCATCGAGCCCCAAGCAAATTGATAATGTATCTCTACCACATTAGGAATACTCCAAACCCCTTCTAACAATTTTCCTCTTCTGGCATTAGCCTATTCTGCCCGTTAGCTTAATGAGCTAGAGTGACTTATTAAATATATATCTAATCGGCAATCGGTATAAGTTCTTTTCCCTCGACAACTCGACTATTGATCAGAACAAATTCTACCTCTTCAATATGGTACGTTTGACTGTGTAAGAAGAACTTGTCCATTTGGTAGACCTTTTCCACCGTAAATAGTCCTGTATAAGTGCCTGAAGGAACAAGTGGCATACTTCTTCTTTAGATTTTAAATCAACATCATTTTTCAAGGCAATTGAAACGATAATAATAAGTAAAATAGCGAGCAGTTAAAAAAATGTTAATATCCAGAACTCGTGTTGTTTATAGCGATAATAGTAAGGATACTATTAATTAACGAGTAAATGTGAAAAACGTTGGTTCCCAGGTGAAAATAGAGGGTGTCAGCTCAATACAATTACTTTTAAACAAATAAAAGATATATGATTTTGATTTTGAATAGACAAATATCACACTTAAGAATTATATTGAAGGAACTTCGCAATTTCCCTTAGAAAGTTTAAAGGGCTTTTACTCCTATTTGAGAAAGATCTTTATGAGTTAAGCTGGGAAGAACTTGACTCCAGTACACTATATAAGCTGAATTTTTATGGTTCCCAACAAGACTTCTACCTTTTGCTGCTAAAGAGGCAATAAGACAGTTCGGTGGGATCAGGCTCCGTTTCATTAAACTTAAAATTAAGACTGGCTAGATAAGTGGCGAGTCTTATTTTGTCGTTAAAAGAATACTACATCAAGACTAAATGAGATGAGTGAACACACTGCATTTGGCGAAGCTATTCCTGAAAAAAGGTGTTTATGAATCAAATACATGTTTGGTGGCGATATCAGAGGGGTTCTACACGTATCCATCCCGAACATGACCGTTATACCCTCCAGCGCCGATGGAATTTGGATTGAAGGGTCCTAGGAGAGTAGGACGCCGCCAAGCACGATTAAAGAGAGCATATATTTAACGGATTATGCTCTCTTTAATCATTTTCGGAATCGAGTAGTGTTGAAAATGAAGTTTCAATTAGAGGATGAACAAAATGATTACATGTGTCAGCGTTAAAATATCAAATGTTAAGAGAGTAAAGAAAGAATTTTAAAAATAAAATTAATTAAATATTGAACTTAATCAGGAAAACAGGAAGGAGTCACTGAAGGGCCATCCAACTAAAAAAAGGATATGACCGCGATGAGTGGCCAATGGCAATGTGCGCCGAAGATGATGCAGGCGCTGAGCTTCGATACATAACCCCTAGTGATAACCGTGGAGCAGGATCATGGGTAAGTCACCAGTTAGATAAATATGCTGATGGCACAAAGGTGAGATTTATTATTAATTAGTAAAAGGCTCTGCTGACCTTAATTGGTCGGTAGAGCTTTAACTATTCACGCCTCTTATAGTGTATCAAGGTATTCTTTCTGGAATTTGATAAAATCTTGCACACTATCGTGATAGGTAAATCTACCGCCATTTTTATCAATAATCCAGTTGATCTTCTCGTCATTTATCAAGACTCCATACATGCAATGATGAAGCAGTTCAATTTGCGTTTCATCCCTAATTCTGATCAAGTGTTTTTCTTGTTCGTCAATGAGATACCATTTTGTTTCTGTTTCGTCTACATACAGTATTGATACCGACAAGGGGAATGGCCAGTTAAACCAATGTTCTCGCTTTTCTTCTCCATAACCTTCAAATGCCATGGTTATTTCCTCCTACTTGGATAATTTCCTGATTAGTCTGAATGTATCTAACGTGCTGAGATTGTACGCTTTATTGAAAGCTGTTTTTTGGATCTCGCAGCTATTCTCAGCCTTTGGCATCTTGGCACCAATACGGTGAATGACCTGCCGTTTGAGGCTGGTACGAACTGCGAGCTAAAGACGGATACGCTCTATATTGTAATCATGGAGGGCTGGGATGGTGACCAAAAGATCATTACATTTCTTTGTCTGAAAAAGCAGCCGATTATCATACCAGTACACAAGGAAGCATACTCAAAATCATTAAAACAGGGTAAGCTTTCCCTAGAGTTTGATCTTTCAGAACGAGTAAGTATGGTCGTCTACTTGGATATGTATGGGTTGGAGATAAGATGTTGAATGAAATGTTAATTGAGAAGGGTATGCTCAGGCGCTGTAGGAAACAGGCTATTACTTGTGATTGTAATACCCTGAATACTTTATAGTTATGAAGAGAAGAAACAAAATGATGTAGTCGTACATAAACCGCACCCAAGTACATCAATGGGAACGTGAACAATATCTGAAACTTTACTAAAATGGCGCTCATAGCTTTGAGGGATTTTTTTGTTTGAGGGGAATGGCTAATAACAGATAGTCAAGCTTACAGGAAGATAACTAAAAGTCCACATGCTAAGAAGAAGAAACCAAAGAGTATAGATACAGAGCCCCTAAATTTCACGTCATCAATGTAAGCGTCGCTTGGTTCTGAGTCACCCTTGATCTTCCAGGCTTCGTTGGCACGCCATCCCCAAGTGGGATGGCGTTTGCTTAAAATACCAAGCGAGAAAAAAGTAATGGCAATAAGAATAAGCATGAATCCCATTTGATCAGCTCCTTTAAGAAAATTATACCAAGAATCAACAGATAGAAGGCAGTAATAGAACAAGGATGCAGAGATAGCGAGGCTAAAAGCTCTCCTTAGGATGAAGAGGAGAATAGTTTCTTCAGCCCTGAAGAACAACAGAAGATAAGTTATTCTGTGGAGCGTGATCGCTGATGATAAGAGCCTATACCTCTATATTATACACTGTATCGTTATATGTGGATGTAGTCAGTATAGATAGGTACGCGCTTTTAGAACGGGAAGATCCAAGCGAGGTAGGATGAAGTTTGGCAGATAATAATGATGGAAAAAGTAAGCACCTATGGAAAAAAGGTGCTTACTTTAAAATTATTTTTATTATTAAGGTAGGTTTTTATAAATTAAACCTTGATATAATGGATACACACTATCCTTTCCCTTTTTAACCCATTTATACAATAAAATCTCTCCTGAATAGTCTCCTTGCCTGTAAAATATTGAGGTTGGAACTATCCATTTCATAGACTCTTTGACCGTTGCGCCTTTGATGCCCCGCACCATTTTTGCGCTAGCAGTGGAAGTGTGTGATTTCTCTGAAGAAATATTTGCTGAAGTTTGGGCTTGTTGTGCAAAACCTAAAGACGGTACAGACAGTGCCCCAAGAAGAATTGTGCCAGCAGCCAAAGCAATAATAGATTTTTTCAAAAGTAAAGCCTCCTTAGTTTGTTTATCTTCGTATGCAAACTATGGTGTAAGGTTATTATAGTGTTTTGATTTACACTTATCTACCAAAAATAACGATTTCACCAAATTATCACATTATATAAAGGAATGATAAACAATGAATGACGATCAAATGTGTAGAGATAATAGTCTTGGCGATGCTTCATTAACCTAGCGGGCAGGTTAGCTTAACTCTGAAAATAAGAATAGGAACAGGTGTTCTTTACATATATTTTATATAAGTATATAATCAAAACGAAACGAAAACGAAGATCTAGTGGGCATGATAAAGCATGTGGATGTTTGTTTAGTCCTAGCACGTTATAAATAACTCAGTTGGAGGAGTCTGTATGCCATATTGTAAAGTCAAGAATGCCAATATATATTACGAGGAAATGGGTAAAGGCAAACCGATTATAATGATCCATGGTTTTACACCAGACCATCGATTAATGAGTGGGTGTATGGAACCGATATTTAAAGATATCCCCGGTTGGCATCGTATCTATCTTGACCTGCCTGGAATGGGACAAACAAAGGATTACGATCAAATATGTAATTCAGATGATATGCTGGAAGCAGTAATAAATTTTATTGAAACTCTTGTCCCAAACCAAGATTATCTCATAGCAGGCGAATCATATGGTGGATATATTACAAGAGGAATTATTAATAGACACAAAGATCGTATTGGTGGAGCTGCACTGATTTGTCCATTAATTATTCCTGAACACAAAAGAAGAATACTTCCCGAGCATTTTGTTGTTCATTATGATCGCGATTTTATGGACACCTTAAGTGAAGAGCAAAGAAGTGATTTTAGCGCAAATCAAGTCGTTCTCAATGAATATAATTGGAAAAGGTATTCAGAAGAGATAGTGGCGGGTTGTAAAATCGCTGACTACGATTTTCTTAGCAAGATTCAAAGAAACTATGGATTTTCCACAAATATAGATGAATTAGTGTTCGATAAACCAACAGTATTTACTCTTGGGCGGCAAGATGCAGTTGTTGGTTACATAGATGCTTTTAGAATTTTAAACAATTATCCTAGAGCAACCTTTGCTATTTTAGATCGAGCAGGTCATAATCTTCAGATTGAGCAGGCTCTATTGTTTGAGGCACTTATGCGTGAGTGGCTTGAAAGAGTAACGGAGTTCGGATTTTAATTGTATATTAATCCATTAAACTAACGGGACACGCTAAAAATCTAAAGGCAGAGCCAGACGCAAATGGCACAAAACAGAAGACTGGCGTAATACAGGTTCGAATCCTGTTCACAGCAAAAAGGATATCTGTACAGAGAGGGTAATGGGTAACCGTTACTCTTTTTATTTTGAAAAGGAGATTATGCGATGGTTCGATTCTGCTATGCGTCTTAATAGATGTTTATGATTACTAGAAACGAGCTGCCCTTTCGAGAGTTTATCTGATATAAAAAAGTCATTCATCTAATTACGAGAGATCATTTTGATACGGTTTCTTCTTTCAACTCCACTCTTGACGAATGAGTTGAAATTGCAAAGAAAATTCAAGAGTGATCTGATAAAGGATGCATCAAAACACAAGCGCAAAGATTGTGTTTTTTTTGTTTTTTATCAGGTGGGAGAGAGGATGAACAAAATCAAGCAAGTGGGCAAAAGCCAGCATTAAAGAGAGTTCTGCCCACCTAATACGAATAACGAAATTTTCTTAGCTATTTCTTCTTTATTTAATTTTACTTTTCCGGAAGCCCATAAAAAACCGGCTTCATGGATTACGTTCGCATAAATAGATACAAATAAATCTTTTTCCATATCTGTACATAAGCTTTCTACGCTCTTAAGCAAATACAAATTCAACTCGCTCAATATTTTTTCTTTTAATTGGGGTATTACTAAACTTATATTACTTTGGCGACATTGTAATCTCGGTTGCTGGTAAAAGTCACACACAGCTAAAACAAGTTGGATTATACTTTCTTGGTCCAATTTTATTGATCCTCTTGTGCGTGTAGCAATCGCATTTGAAGCGGAATTTCCCATAATGTAATCCAATAAATCGTACTTATCGTTAAAATGTGCATAAAAGGTAGCTCTATTTACTTGCGCTTTCTCTGTTAAATCTGCCACTGTTATTTTTTCGAAATCTTTCTTATTTGCTAAACTAAAAAAAGCGTTAACTAAAGATTCCTTAGTATAAGTTGTTCGTAAATTTCTTACTTTTGTCCCCAATTGCTTCACTCCTAACCCAATAATTCTTTAATATTGTTGCTATAGCAACATTGGTAGCTATATTGTTGGTTGTTCGTTTTGTGTATTGAATTTAAGATATTAAAACAACACGTGTTGATATATGTATACCACAAAAAAAGGAGTTTGTATAAAATGAAGACTATTGCAATTATTGGTGCAGGACCTGGATTAGGATTGTCCCTTGCAAAAAAGTTCGGGGAAAAGGGATTTAGCGTTGCTGTCATTTCACGTAACCCTAAGAAATTGGCCATTATCGTGAGTGAACTAAACAAGCTAAAAATTGAAGCTAAATCTTATGTAGCGGATGTCAGGGATTTGACTGCTCTAAAACAAGCCTTAGATGCTGCTAAACAAGATTTTGGTCATATTGATGTTTTGGAATTCAGCCCCTATGCAGGACCAACGCATTTCAAGCATGTATTAGAAACAACACCAGACGATGTGTTAGAACAGGTAAAAGGTTACTTACTCCCCGCTGTTTTTTCTGTGAATGAAGTATTACCTGGTATGATAAATAATGCTTCGGGTGCAATTCTATTGACCACAGGAATATCCGCTATGGTTTCCTACCCGTCTGTTGGAAATGTTGGCATGGTAATGACTGGTGTTCGTAATTATGCTACAAATTTGCATTCTGAGTTGAAAGAAAAAGGCATATATGTCGGTCATCTTTCAATCGGCACTGTCATACAAGCAGGTACAGCTGGAGATCCAGATCTTATTGCTGAGGCTTGGTACAACTTGTATGAGAAAAAGGATTGCTTTGAAGATACGTTCCCACAAGAGATGAACCCGACCAAACCGTTAAACTAACTGCCTTCAATAAAAACATCGGCAGCCATGGACGAAAAAATAAAATCCTAGACTGCCGATGTTTGGTTAAACTATTATGTGCTTTTAGTTCAATCTCTTCCCTTTTCACAAAAGCTGTTGTGCCAAGCTTTCTACCATTGAAATATTATGACTTACTTCAAGTCATTTTATAAAATTCTAATCCCTACCGAGTTCAATCGTTTTCGTGGCGACATGGTCATGAAATTCCCGGTCATGCTCTACAAATACAATGGTCGGCGTATACTCAAGCAGCAGCTCCTCAATTTGCATCCGGGAAATGACATCGACAAAGTTAAGCGGTTCGTCCCAAATATGCAGATGAGCCTCCTCACATAGGCTTCTCGCGATCAGCACCTTCTTCTTTTGCCCGCCGCTAAACGCTGATATATCCTTCTCAAACTGAATGCGGGCAAAATCGAGCTTACGCAACACGGCCTTAAATAAGCTTTCGTCAATTCTGTGCTCTGCTGCATAATCGGAAAGCGTTCCGCGCAGATGAGAAGTATTCTGGGATACATAGGAAACGCGAAGCTGCGGATCCCTTTGAAACGTACCTGTATAATGCAGCGCCTCAGCGTTAAGCAGATGGAGCAAGCTAGATTTACCTGAACCATTCGGACCTGAAATGGCAATCCGATCTCCTGGTTCAATCGTCAGACTAATGTTCTTGCAAACTGCTCTTTCCCCGTAGTAAATCGTGACGTGATCCAGTATCGCCAGTTCTGATTTGGGATACACGAGCTGAGAGAACGCAAGGCTTTCTGACTGTTCGATATTTCGGAGCAATTTCGATTTTTCCTCTAAAGCGGCGTGTTGCCGCTGTTCGATGGATTTCGAGCGCTTCATCATTTTGGCTGCCTTATGCCCGACATACCCCTTGTCAAGTTTAGAACCTGAATTTCGTGTGCCGTTTTTCGATTTTTCGGTCTCGAAAGACCAGCTACTTGTACGTTTAGCAGAAGCTGATAAACGCTGTATGTCTTTGTAGAGCTTTTCGTTCTGTGCCATTTCGAATGTATCCTGGCGAGTTTTGTTCGTCCACCAACTGGAGAAGTTGCCTTTTTGGATTTCGATATTCGTTTTGTTGATCGATAGAATATGGTCCACACAGCGGTCGAGAAAAGCCCGATCGTGTGAAACAAGAATAAAACCGCGCTTTGTATTCAGATAATCGGCGACAAGCTTACGTGCATGCAAGTCGAGATGATTGGTCGGCTCGTCAATAAGCAGAAATCGATTGTCTTGAATGAAGAGCACAGCCAGCAATACCTTCGTCTGTTCTCCTTGGGACAGCGATTCGAATGGCCGATACAACACGTCTTCTGAAACCTTAAGCAGGTTCAATTCACGCATCAGTTTCCAACTCTCATAGCTTGGCACGATCTCTTCGACGACATCTAAGGTCAAATACTCCGGATGTTCGACCGGAAACGGAAAATAATCAAAAGCGACTGGGGTGGAGATTGTACCGCTATATTCGTACTTCCCCTGCAGCAGGTTTAAAAACGTCGTTTTACCCCGACCGTTTCGTCCTGTAAAGCCCAACTTCCAGTCTGTATCAATTTGAAAATGAACATTTTCGAATATAGGGTCATAGCTGCCTGGATAGGCAAAAGTGAGATTGGTTACCTGAATGGCGGGCATGGTAATCATCCTTTCGTTTGGAAATAAAAAAAAGAGTCGCAAGAAAGATGCTTTCTTGCGACTCTAATCCATACGAGGAAATAAGACCCCATTCTAAGGGGCCGTATGACTGTCCGGAGAGGGAGCGCAAACGAAACGCAGAGCTTTCTTGCAGAGGCGAAATAAAACGATCCTAGCCAATCGCTGAGTTCGTTCTTTTCGTGATCTCAAAGCAAGAAAGTCCTACATGTATCCGTTCAACTCCTGTCATCAAATTACATCCAGTTTATCACAATAGTAATTTAACTACAACCTATGTAGTTCCGTTTAGGCTGATGCCTCGCGCAGGTCGAATGCTCCTCAGGATGATAGCTCAGGAAAAGTTTCCTGAACGGAGAGATGGGGAAGCAAATTGGATAAGGGATGTTTTTCGTTACCTAGAAGTCCATTCCCTAATCAATGTCTCACATAACCTGTGGAATAAACAAGGGAGGCGTTATGTGTGAGGGGAGCTGAAAGAGGTGGCGGAAAGACTGACTGGAAAGATTGGACGTCGATTACTGTGATCCTGGCACTATTTATTTTGTTAGTAGTTATCTTGACATTAACCCTTTTATAAAAGTTTTTAGGCTCTGCCGGTTTATCTGGTGTGAGCCTTTGATACATATATTAAGGTGTTCAACAAGTAAAGGAGGTTTAAGCTATGTGCGGATGTGACAATACAACACCAGCTCCAGTTGGTGGTATGTGGACTTCTACAGGAGCGATTTTAGTACTCTTTATTCTATTGGTTATAATCACTAGAGCATTGTGGGTTTAATTTTGCGAAATAAAGCTGTTGGGCCACCACTTCTTTCACTTACTCAGTATAACTCCTAAAAACGTGTAAACACCCTACTAACTGTACTGGTGAGGTGTTTTTCTGTTTTGTAACATAGTAGTTTTTATGGAATTTTAAGGAGTGAATAATACATGCTCGAAGGATTTCTAATTGTACTGACAATGATCTGTTTATAAATTGCAGTTTTAGTGCCTGCTATTATATCTATAGAACGCGAAAACGCAAGAAATACAAGATCACAGAAGTTAGAGGACAGGAAAATGAATATGGCATTTTAAACATTGGGAATGAGGTTAAAGTAATAACGCAAGGTACTTCAGAAAAGGTGGAATGTTTTACAATATGAGGTGACCAGCACGAATCATACATATAAAGTGTTAAAGCAGGATATAGAACTGTTTACTACTGCATTAAACTAGGTAAGAGTATATGTGGTCCAGTCGTTGGGTGAGGATTTAATAGATATTGTGGATTACGGGGAGTAGTGAAGAAGACTACACGGAGTCGATTAAGATTAAAGGAAGCTACTTCATGAGGAGTCAGTTTGAATTTAGAGTAGATGTGAAAAAGGACTCCTCTGGTATGTAACCAGTATGGAGCCCTTTTTATTGTTTAATTAGTTGAATACTCACTTACTTCAAATGTGAGTATTTTATTGAAGATTACGTAGTCTTTACGACTGCTGAATGGCCCTTTGTTATTATTGTGCTTATCAATGGCATACTTGGATGGCCCAGTACCAGTATCCTTAGTATCATACCAGTTGATAAATGCTATTACTTCATCCATTGAGAGATCAAATTCTTTTTCAAGACCAGTAATCATGGTCACTGTAAGTATTGCACGATTCCCCATTTCGGGTATATAAGGAGTTACTAGTTCTTTATAACCGAATAACTGCAGTTCACCAATACAAGTATATCCAGCAGTTCTGCCATTATCCGCTGTTATATATAAACGATATTTTGAATAGCCTTTGTTATTTATGATAGCGAACTCTCTAATTTCTCCTCTTTTCCAGTTTATTTGATCTTGCTGTTTATCTAAATCTATCCATTGAGTTCCATCCCAACCTTGAAAAGTCCAAGTTTTAGGTATGCCGTTTACATATGTATCTGAATCAGTGGGATTTAAAGTATATTTTGTAACTACTGCGTTCTCCTTAAAGTCATATCCTACATAGGCTGGAAGTTGATCTGAGGTTGCCCAATCATAATCAAAACTAGTATTAACTCGATCAAAAAGCATATATGCTTGTCTACCTATACTTGAACTTGCAAAAGCCTCACCACTTGGTGCTGTGTTACTTGTCATTTTTGGCACAAGATTTTTTGATTCTAAATCTGCGGCGTGAGCATTTGAAGTTGATAGTGCTGTAAGACCTATGCTTAGTGAAAGATAAATTTTGAACAATACCTTTTTCATATTTAGCACTCCTTATTGGTTATAAATTCAACAATAAAAATACACAAAAAATAATCCTGTATCTAAACAATTATGTATATATATTCAAATTAAGATTTAAATTTAGATGTAGTTTTTAATTTCTGAAGTAATGTGCTCTGTCAGAAAACTGGTATGAGTCTTTTTTATTATGTGACAACATGTGCGATACTTTGTAGCCCTTAGTAATAATCGGGGAGCAGCATCATAGGGAAGTCATCAATTTGATAAGTGTGTGGATGACACAAAGGTAAGATTCATAGTTAAATAAAGATAAGGACTCAAGCAGTATAGAACTGCTATGAGTCATTTCGTATACCCAATAAAAAATAAATATGCAAATATTTAGATTATATTTATAGATTAGCAAGTTTATGTTTAGACTCTTTAGACGGAATCAAGTAATCTTATGCATACAAAAACACGAAGGGAAGAAATTGTTTTGAAAAAAATATTTCTATTGTTAATTATTTGCATAGCTTTATTTTCAACAGAAACACAAATATTTGCTGAACAGAATGTATGGACAAGCGAGACCAATCTGACAAATAAAATCGACAGGGTGAGTCTGGTAACCATTAATGGAAAGATATATTCAATTGGTGGACATGATCCAAATAAATTTTATGACACAATTGATGTTTATGATCCCGAAACTAAAACATGGACGCAAAAAGGAAAACTCCCGACAGCAAGAGGAACGGTAAGTGCAGCTGTATATGATGGGAAGATATACATTACAGGCGGCGAGCCTATTAATGACAAACTGGATATCTACGACCCCGTGACAAATGAGTGGAAGAAGGGTAAATCACTTCCCAAGGTTGTAGCTGGCTATGCCTCTCAGTTTGTAAATGGAAAGCTTCTTGTCATAGGTGGATTCAATTTGTATAACAATGCTTCTGCAGATGTTTACGAATATGATCCAAGTACCGACAGCTGGACCACAAGGGCTAGCTTATCCACTCCACGTAGATATATCACATCTGCTTTAGTTAATGGAAAAGTATATGCAATAGGTGGTTACGATGAATCGAAAGGCTTGCTTTCTTCTATCGAAGAATATGATCCAAAAGCTAATACCTGGACAACAAAATCCCCTATGTCCACCAAACGTATGGGGCTGACAGCTGCAGTGTTAAACGATGAAATATATGTTATTGGAGGTAATACTGCCACTGCAACTTTAAGCGGGCCAGCAACGGCTGAAGTTGAAAAATACAATCCTAAGACAGATACTTGGTCCACCGTAACTAGTATGCCAACTGCAAGAGGGCTTTTGTCCGCAGTTAGCTTAAATAATGCAATATATGTTGCAGGTGGATCTAATAGCTCCAATTACTATTCAGTCTTTGAGAAATATACGCCTGGCGATAATGGGACCTCTCCAAGCAAACCGGGAGATCCGGGCACCTCTCAACCCGAAAACCCGGTGGGAGACCGTGCAATTTTTGTAGTCACCATGACAAATGGTTTGGAAAAGGAATTTGACCTAAGTATGAAAGAGGTAAATGATTTTATCTCTTGGTACGAAAGCAAGCAGGCTGGTTCTGGAGCGGCTTCATACGCCGTCAATAAGCACGAGAACAACAAAGGCCCATTTAGTAGCCGTAAGGATTACATGCTATATGATCGTATCCTAACTTTTGAAGTAAGTGAATATTCAAAATAATTAGAATGCTCTGCTAATCTTAATGGTCGGCAGAGCTTTTTAATGTTTTTACTCCATAGCTGGGTACTTTTTAAAAATTTCTACAAGCTTCAAGACTTCTTTCATCGGTCAGATTAATACTTGTCAGTTCAAAGTGGTTCAGCATTTGAACTTATTGATCGGGGCATTCGCAGGACCTTAGACAAAAAGGAGTAGCTTTGGATTTGAAGCAGTGGACACTATGCTTGTTCAACTTAAAGGAGAAATTGGTGATTCATCAAGGGATATACAGGCTAGATTTACTTATTTATGGGGCGATAAAACAAAAATATAGCGAAGAGAATCATACTCTCCGTTGGCAGCAAAGATTAGCGGTATGTGTTTTTTGTTTCATCTTATGCGAAAAATTAAATGATTACATTAGTTGCATAATATATTGACAGATGGTTAATTAAGGTGAAAAATGAAGTGTGTTTTTAAAAAATTATGGAATATTTATTCGAAGGGTGGATATGGGATGAAGCATACACCTACGATTCGAGCTGAATTAGATAGATATCTACACCAAGAGGGGTTGAGCATAGCACAATTTGGGCAAATTGCAGGCATGAATAGGGGAATCGTAAGTTCTATTGTGTCAGGGAATAAGTCTATGTCTGTTAGCTAGCTTGACCTCATTACTGAAGCTATGGGTTTACCAGAGGGCTATTTTTACGAGTTATTTATAGAGAATTATATCATCATACCCCTCCGAATATGAGGCGATCGAGCCATTTTTATATCGCTGTGCAAAGCTGAACAAGCTGGGTGCGATCCGTCGAGTAGTGGGAGCCATCATGGACAATCTACTGTATTCACCCAAGCTATTTGACATTGCAGAGGAATTATTGGCACAGGGACGACCTGAAGCCGCGTTGATACTCTATGACTTAGGTTTCGACTTTGATCGTCCCCAATCTGAATTGTGAACATACGATACTGACAAATCGCCAAACGTTCGGAGTGCTGATATCTCTCCACTTCTGCCACGTTGGTAGCAATACTGTTTGAGCCCTATGTCGAGCGTCTAGGTGAGCTAGAACAACTTGATGCTTTAAAGGATTTAGCAAACGTATACAGGTCTTTGCGTAAATGGGACAAGGTTGATGAAATAGCAAGGGTAATGAAAGCTAAAGCGGAAATCCAATATACTTGGAAACATCAACAGAAGGATATAGAACACAATGATACTGTTATGAAGTTAAGTCGTCCGAT
Organism: Paenibacillus jamilae; assembly: GCF_050482105.1. GTDB lineage: Bacteria > Bacillota > Bacilli > Paenibacillales > Paenibacillaceae > Paenibacillus > Paenibacillus jamilae_B. Next base: position 499,061 of record NZ_JBCNHI010000018.1, read on the forward strand.
GTTTGTTTATATGTCCTATGCTGACCTGTTGTGTGCCAGTGTCTGTGATGCTCAAGGCGATTACCAGCAAGCTCTACAATATACATATGCCTACGCAGACTTAGATTGGGTCAAAGAGACTGATGAAAATACTTTATATTGGGTTAAAATGTATCAAGATTGGGCGCGATGCAATATTTACGTTAATAAACTCTTGTCTGGTGATATAAGTGCGCTTCCAGATTATGTTGAATACATAGCCGACACAGCAAATACTATGGAAAGTGAGAAACTTTCGAAGCTGTTAAACGTTATGATAGCTGCTAACCAATATAATTTGGACGTTGATGATATACTTTCAAGGTTTAAACTAGACATTGATGCCATGACTCAGCTTTCTACATCTACTGATATGTACAGCCAACAAGTAGTTCCCGACAACAATGCATGGTTTGGTTATGAAATGGCCTACTATTATTTAAATAGAGATAATTACAGTGATGGTTTTAAACAATTGTTATTTGCAATGGTAAAGTCACATATAATAAATAATGAGACTTATTTTATAAATTGTATTGGTCTGTTTATGCGTTTCCAAGTCCATGCGACTCCTGAAATCAAAACAGAGTTCTCTAATCTAATTGAAAAGGTGTGGATAGGTAATGTTGAAAAAAACGGGACTGTTAATTGTAGCGAGTAGCTTTTTAGTTTTCATGACTGTAGCTGGTATCCAGATTCTTGTACAAGTTGGAGGTTCCTAAACGTCAGTACAGTAAATCCCCGCTAACCTTGGCTGGTCGATGGGGATTTATTACTTTGAAGAAATTTTATTAAGTAATAAATCGAATGGCTAAATTTGAGGTGATCAGCCTGAATCATACATATAAAGCCATGACTCTGATAGCAAACTAATTGAATCTGAATTAAGCCAAGTAAGAGTATACATTGTTTAGTCATTGGGAGGGTAAAATTATGAAGAAAAAAATATTTCTTTGCTCAATATTATCTTTAGCCCTGACAACTACAGTAGGGATTGCTTCGGCTACACCAAGTAGCAAAAACGTCATTAAAAGCGAAAACATCATAATTTCTCAAAGATCGGGCGGAAGCTCAACTGTAAAAGAAGCCTTTAGTGTCCCGAAAGGATGGGGTCATGTTAAACTTCGTTTGAAGAATCATTCTGATCATCCAGTTAGGGTAAGCTTAACTCACAGCGGTTCAAACAAACTATATATTGAAGCACTAGTAATCGCGCCTCATGACACAGCGACTTGGAAATCCACTGACCAAGGTTTCAGTGACGGTTTGCGTTCAGGAGACTACATACTTCAGTGGAGAGGTAGCGATTATAAAGTGAACGGAGAAACATGGGGAGTAGCTGGTTCACAGCCTGAAAACCTCTAGATGATCGTAGCCTTACAACTTGTCTTTCCAGCCATTGGGCATGGATTTACGTTGTTCAAAGGTCAGCAATCGAGTGAATCAATTTATTTGGTTGGATAGCTTTTTTAAAGACATGCTTTATTAAGATAGTTAAGCCTCAAAAAACTCTGCTAACCTTAATGTGGTAGGCAGAGTTTTTTTCATCGATTGTATTTTTAACTGGCTAGTTTCAGTCCTACAGCAGAGCTAAGGACCAACGCTATACATAAAATACGCATTAAACTGCGCGGCTCACCATAAAAGATCATACCGAGGATAGCACCTCCAGAAGCGCCAATTCCAGTCCATACAGCGTAAGCCGTTCCCATCGGGAGTGTTTTCATGGCCAATGATAAAAATATAAAACTAAGACCAAAACCTGTAATCAAAAGAGTCAGCGATTTCCAACTGCGGGTTTGATTGAACTTGTTTATAAGCAGCACCCCGATCATTTCAAAAATACCCGCCAAAATCAAATACACCCAATTCATATTCCGCTTACCTCCTCTTTCTTCTTACTAAGCATTTTCAGGCCAATCACTCCAACAAGCAGCAACACGATCCAAACAACTTTTGAAACACTTATGTCTGCGCCAAACCAAAGGATCTCAGTTACTACAGTTCCAGCTGTTCCCAGACCGACAAATACAGCGTATACAGTTCCAACCGCTAATGAACGCGCCGCCTTTATCATCAAATAAAAGCTGATGTAAATAGCGATTACTGTACCAGCCCATTCCCAAAAGCTATCCGCATGCTTCAAGCCACTAACCCAAGCAACCTCGAAAATAGCCGCGACAATGACAGAAATCCACGTTTTGTTCATACCACGTTCCCCCTTAATCTTCTTAATAAAAATTTGGCCATAAAAGAAAAAGATAAAAGCCTGGGAAATAAACCGCACAATGCGTTTATCTCCCAGGCTTTTATCCCTCCGTGTCACAGCCACTTGGCTGTGCGTTTTCTCTCGGACCAGACCAAACTTGCGATTGCGGAACCCTAGAAAACATTCTTATTCAGTTATTGGCTAAAGTCATACTAACACGCGATATATCGTGAGTCAATTGTAATTCCACAGTCTATACATGGGCCTTTAATTTTACCTTTAAGTATAGAATGCACCAACAGCAATAATGAATAATCTCCACAACAATAATGATCGATTCTGGCCAGTTAAGCATGGTGGATAAGACTTTGGAACAAAGTGTGCAAACCATAAGAATAGCTTCAAAAATCAAAATATCCAATAATAAAAAAATAATTGTACGTGATCTGGGCTTTTGAAGAAGTTGCAGAGCTTGGAAATTCCAAGCTGTGGAAATTATCTCCAACATAATGACTCCCAAGCACATGCCGATATAGCCTAATTGGGGAATAGCCACTAAAATGTAGAGAATAATGAGATTGGAAAGGACGCCTGCACAGAGGCCAATAAAGGGAGTCTTCTTCCGATTTTGTGCCCATAAAATACTTGTAGTGATTTCCCTCAATCCGACAAGTAATGGCAACATGGCCAACGTTTTAATCGGAAACTCAGCATTTTGTATGCCAAAAATATATAAGGAAATTTCTGAGGCATATTTAAAAATGAAAAATCCTGAGGCTAATCCCCAGACCCATGCTATTTGAATGGCAGTATAGCTCTTTTTGTAAAATAAATTATATAGTCTATTTTGCCAATCTGCAGTTATCTTCATCGTGAGCGTATGTGTCAGAGAGCCTGTTATTAAGGTAGGCATATAAGCGACGACAAGTGCAATGCCAGTAACAATGCCGAACATCTCGGCTGATTCTTTGGGCGAAACCCCAGCAACCTGTAATCGCTGAGGGATGATAATGGCATCAATAAAGTCGGAAGCAGGAATGAGTAAGCGTGTAAGTGCGATAGCAATTGAAGCTTGTACTAACAAGGGCAAATCTGTTCGAATGGATGGAAGGGGAGAGGAGGATAAACCTAACACGGGACGATTATATATAAAAAAGGCAGAAAGAATAGCAAATGATACTATCGCGCCTGTAAAAGTCCCAAGTACTGCTCCACCTACAGCAAACTCAATGCCGGATTGAATAAATAGCGGTACCACACACATTAGTGTACCAATTCTGACCGTTTGCTCTATAATTTCTGAAAGGGCAATCGCGGTGTATCTTTCAAGTCCTTGTAAATAACCGCGCAGTAAACTTAACAAGGGAACGGCCAGTATAGCAGGAGAGAGGCAACGAATCACAAAGTTAAGCTGCGGATAACCAAGCAAATTAGCTATCGGGGTTGAAAGGCGGAAGATTAAGACACTACATGCTAACCCCGCCAGAATCATGAATATTGAAAAAACTTTAAACAGCCGCCAGCCTCTGGCTGTATACTTGGCTGTAAACATGCCTAGAGCTGTCGGCAATCCTCCAGAAATAATCATTAGTATTAAGCTATAGAAAGAATAGGCAAGCTGGTAAAGCCCCATTCCTTCAGCTCCAACAAGCCGTGTCATAAATATCTTTCCTACCAAACCTATAGCTTTCACAATAATCATGGCATTAGCTCTTACCAGGGTTTGTTTTAAGATAAGAGGTAATTTCAAATTTTTTTCCCCCATTAGAAGTTGTCCATTATCATTTTATGACAGCAACCATGGGGGTATGAGCATGATTCTTAATCTTGGATGTGAATCAACAAATACTTTGTGTTTTTATCCCATCCCAAATCAAAAGGTACTTTAAAACGGTCCGCAGTATGAGAATTGACTAATGGATAGCCATTCTGATCAAATCCTACTACAACAGAGAAATGATCTACATCTCCTTTTAATACATAAGCAATCAAGTCACCTGGAAGTAACTGAGGTTTTTCAGGTTGCTGCTGTAAATTATTGACTGATTGCACGATATCCGAAAAGCTTCCTTGTCCAATCATTCTGCCATAGCCGGAACGTATCAAAAAATTTTTAAATGCGTCCGTCTGAACCCATGTTTGGCTTCCTCCGCTGCCATAAGAATAACGCCACCCAGATCTCATAGGAAGTCCTCCACCTTCTTCCATGTCTCCGATGACTTGAGAAGAAAAGTTGGTGCAGTCTCCTCCCTTGGAGTTGTAATCCAGGTATTTTTGGTTGTATCGCTGACCATTTCCTGCCCCCCAAGTTATTCCTGCATACTTGTTTGCATAGTCAACGGCTCGTGCTCGGTTGTATTTATGAACAATCTTTACTGGCTTTAATAGACCTTTATGGGGAGTAAAAAGCAAATCGCTTTTTTCGATTTTTTTTGGATTTTCTTCCAAGGGATCTGAATACCATTCTTTTTCTACGTACCAACGATTATCCTTTTTTCTTAATGTGATACCATGACGTGTTCCAATTCCAAAATCATGCCGACCGGAATGGTTATTTACATACTCGTAACTCAATTTCAAAGACTGAACAAGCGACACTCTTGCCATGTTGCCAGATACCTCTAAACGAGCTATTCTAATTGAACTTTTCACATCCACAAATTTTATTTTACGATGCTTGGCCCATTCTTGAATGTATTCGGCCCTATTAATTTCATGAAGATATGCGTAGTTACTTCGTTTGTCTGTTAATAAGTAATGATCCTCGATATGCTTTTTATCCAGATCCATCAACAATTTGGTCCGATCTTCAAACAATTCTTGGAGAAAAGGGACAACGTTATCCTGTTGAACTGGCTTGGCTTGTGCATGAGAAAAAAAGAGGGTACAAGCGGGAAATACAAGCAAGATCATGCGCAACAATTGTAATTTTTTGATTCTAAGCACCTGCATTCATTCTCCTTGAAAAGGTAATTGTTTTTGAAACTGTCCTATTTTTGTATCGTAAGTTTCTCACAGGCTGAATTCATGTGTGCTAATTTGGTAAAGACGACGAGTCGTCCTTCATGCTCCTTTTTGCTTCGGCTGTAGCGTCCAGCACAGGTAATCAGGTTTAAACGGCGTTCTTTTGTAGGGCCGAAAATCGTTTGGATCGGTGCATCGGGGGTTAGGTAAAATTTTACGGATTCCACTACAAATTGAAGCTTGCAACCATCAGTGCCAGTCACATACACATAATCGCCTTTGTTTAGTTTCTTAAGAGGATAAAAAACTGCCGGGCCCGTGTATGTATCGACATGCCCGTCCATAATCGCATTGCCTGCTGCGCCGGGTAATACATTGCTAGATAAATATCCTACTCGATCAGTCTTACCTGGAACACCCATCTGGCCATTTTCTAGATAGGTTACCGGTTCTATAATGGAATGAATACGAACCGCTGGAATATCGATTTTATGTGGAATGATCCCAGGAAAAGATTTGTTTGGATCAGGTAGCGAATTTGTTGTTATTTTATTTTTTTGAATTTCAAGCTTAACTGGCTTATTAGCAGAGCTTCCTCTTTGATCCTTAGCTTTAGGCGAACAGGATGTGGTTCCCAACAAAATCAATAGCACCAAAAAATAAATGATCCACTTTTTGTTCATATGAAGAAAGAGAGAGGGCTTTAGTTAACCTCTCTCTTTTGTCCCTCCTAATTCATTTGCTCGCTTGCGCCACCAAATCCTGTTTTTGGTAATTTAGTTGCCTTTGCTTTAATGCTTTTCGTATGGATAGTTTTCCCACCAATAATTTTGGCAGGTGCAGCTTCACGTGCATGTAGCTTGTGAGCTTTCTCATGCTTGCTCTTAGCGTGCATTTTGTGCTCATGTTTCGCATGAGTCTTAACCTCTTGTTGATGCAATTTGTGTTCATGTTTTTCGGTTGCAGGTGCAGATGCAGACACCATCGATCCTACAGACATAAATACAGCCAGGGACGTAACAGCCAATATTGCTTTTTTCATGATATTGCCTCCTTGAATAGTTGTTAATTTTAAATCCTCAATATAATTTCCGTACTAAGAACATTTCATGTAGCCAAGTATTTCCTAAAAAAATATATTGGCATTTTACATAAAAAAGGTCATTTGTTCACTTCAATAAGTCCTTCAGGAGTCTTGCGAGCAGCAAGCAGTTCGGAAACAGTAACAAAGGTAAAACCTCTTTTTTTCAGCTCAGGCAAAATGATTTTCAAGGCTTCAATAGTTTGTTTGCTTTTATATACATAATCGTGCATAAGAACAATATCGCCGTTGCGAGCATTACGAAGTACTTTGTTGACGATGCGGTGTACACCAGGTTTTCGCCAATCCAAGGTATCCTGATGCCAAGACCATAAAATCATTTTTAGTCCCTTTTCTTTTGATATTTTGACGAGTGAATCGGTGTAGGAACCACCAGGTGGACGGAAAAGATGGGCTTCTATACCTGTTGCCAGAACAATACTGGCTTGGCCCTGGTCAATTTCAGACAGAGCTTTATTGGGGGAAATACGATGGAAAGATGGATGATGGAAGGTATGGTTGCCAACATCATGCCCTTCTTCAAGTTCTCTTTTTACAATACCAGGGAATTTTTCTACGCGAGTACCCACCACGAAGAAGGTCGCTTTAGCATCATATTGCTTAAGTAAATCCAGAATAACAGGCGTTTTGCCTTCATCCGGTCCATCATCGAATGTCAAAGCAATTACCTTACGATGCTGAGTAGGAACTTCCCATACAATATCGCCACGTTCTTCATAATAGGATCTGCCCTTTGTATGTGCAGGGGAGACGTATGATGTGGACTGTGCAGTCACATATGGAGTAGGGAAGGAGCTGGCGCACAGCAAAAAAGCAGCGATAGCAGAAGACACCAGTCGAATGTTTTTCATCGGGCCTAATCTCCGTTCTAACGATTTTTAGGTTAGTCTGCCATGAAGAAGTGTACTCTATTCCACGATCTTGAGTATCTATACATTCATTTTGAAAGGGGATACTAAAAATTATATGTAGGATAGCTTAACTTACCTAAATGCCCTGTCACTCAAGGTATTTTTACATATATTGAATGTACAACGTGGCAAAGGGGGTTTGAACTATGGGTGGATGTGATAATACACCTCCAGTTGCAGGTTTGGGGACTTCTACAGCTGCAATATTGGTACTCTTTATTCTGCTGGTAATCATCACTAAATCATTTTGGGTTTAATGTTATGAAAAAAGGAAAATACCCTACTGGCTATGCTGGTGGGGTGTTTTTTTAGTGCTATTGTGATAGGGAATAAGAGTGGATATATACAAAATAAAGGAGGTTAAAAGGCATGGGAGCATATGAAGGTAATGGTGGCGGCAGTGCATGGACTTCTACAGCAGCAATTCTAGTGCTCTTTATTCTCTTAGTTATCATCACTAAATCCTTTTGGGTTTAAATTTGTAAAAAAATGACGGATAATATCATGTAACTTATAGACTCCAAAAAAATGACCCCAACAAGCGCATAAACTGCCATATCGTTTTGCGCTTATTGGCTTTTTAAAATTGTCTCATTAAAAGATTGATTAACCTTTGCGGAATGCTTTTTCTTCAAGATCTTCTATCATTTCTAATGCAACAAAATATCCAAAAAATAACGTTAAAATATCCTCATACCGTTTTCCTGACCCTCTTGCTTTATTTAGTATTGTCTTTTGGCTTTCTTGTATGTTTTTTTTTTGGAGAGATAGAGAAACCACAGATGAATTGGGAGCGAGTAGAGCCATCATTAGAGTGGACAACTTTTTCTGATATTCAGCAATTGGAAAGTTATTATTTTCTTTGGAGTACATCTGCATAGATTCAGGTGGTGCTTTAAATGAAATTGGGTATTGAGTATTGAAGACACCTTCATTAGCTATTTTATCAGCAATTAATTTACCGAAAACGATTCCCGATGCGAATGCTTGCCCAGGGATTCTTCCCGTACCAAGATCACCATTAAATTGGGCTTCACCAGTAGCAAAAACACGATTCAAGTTTAACACTTCAGCATGGGCATTAATTTCGATTCCTCCTGAAGAATAATGCATCGTTGGTGTAATTTTGATTTTTTTATTTTTAACCACATTAGTGCTAAAGCCATATTTTTTAAATCTTTCATTCAATACATTTTCATCAGCATGTCTCATATCTAAGTACATATCCTTTTTTTGGCTGACGCAATCTAGTTGAAAATGTAGAATTTCGTCAATCATTTCGTGATAATCATCTCGAGCAATGGCATCACAGAGATCCTCATCCTTTAATAGTTGAACTCCTTTCTCATCAACTATTTTTCCTTGACTTAAAGATACTACTCCGCCCAGTAAAATTTGTCTTCCATTGTATATTGACCAAGGATGACACATTACTGTAGACATTCCCTTTAATCGTGCACCTATTTTTTTAGCTAAGATAAGTGTTTCTCCAGTCGAACCTGGCGAATTATCGTTGTAGTTAAATTGTCCCGCATATCCGCCGGTAGCTAATACCAAATAATTGGTATACATTCGAATAAATTGGTCTAATTGTATGTCATAAAATAATGCGATAATTCCTTGATCAGACTTTTCCAAATGAATCAAAATTTTATTACACAGCGGTTGTTCAATATGTTGAAGCAAACAATTAATTAATTTCTTTCCCCCTTGTGATTTAATCAAACATTCGGGCATGACACCAATGCTTGTCTTCTCATAAGAGATTCCTAATTCCTCAAAAAAATTTATAATTGTGTCTGAGTTTCTATATAAGGCTTCAATAACTGATCGATCTGCTCCACATTTATCGATAGTAAGATTAATAATATGATTAATATCATTTTCCGCTGGAATACGGGTATTAGCAGCTGCAAGAAAAGAATTGCTTTGTTTGGGCGCATTCTTTTTTGTTGTAATCGTGTACTTGATATTATTTTTTGATAAATAATAAGCAACAGTGAGCCCCGCGATGCCCGTACCAACAATCAAAATTGGAGTGTAGTGGTCAACAGAAGTTACATTTCGTTCCATCATTCTATCTCCCTTTTTAAGATACAGATATTATCTTTTGTTGAATCTCACAGTCCGTTTTCCACTAGATATAACAGTAGTACATACAGCTGTAATGTGACAGATGCCTTACGATAAATGGAATGCGAGGGTATTTGAAAAAAGGAGAGACAAAAATGAGATAAGATATCATTACTATGATATCTTACCGCTAGTCCCAATATATTTATTACGGTGGAGAAGGGAACCCAGAGAATAGTTTTCCTAATTGTACAAATTTATTACTTATTTTGTCAATCTTTTCTGGATTAACTTGACTTTGTGCATGATTATCCCCTTCTCAAAAGGGCATAGTATATTACCGAGAAGCCGCTTCGAAATGTATTTCAGATCATATCTTAGTATATGAACAAATAGAAGGGGTAGCTTTTAAAAAATAAGAAAATTGTTTTTTGATTACCATTACTGTTTCATTTTTAAAGATGAAAGGGAGGAGAATAATGTGCCACGTGCTTCGGTTATACTGCCAGTTTATAATAATGCAGCTTTTGTTTTGGAAGCAATACAGAGTATTTTGACTCAAACTTATTCAGATTTTGAATTAATTGTTATTGATGATGGTTCGACAGATGGATCTACTTTTCTGATTTCACAAATAGCAGATCCTAGAGTGGTAAAAATCTTTCATAACACCAATCGAGGCTTGATTGCTTCTTTAAATGAAGGATTAAAAAAGGCCAGTGGTGAATATATCGTTCGTATGGATAGCGATGATATTTCTACGCCAGATCGACTAGCTATACAAATAGCATATATGGATCAAAATCCGTTGGTTGATGTGTGCGGTGCTGCTTTTACTACGTCTGATGGGGGAACAATGAAAATAAACCCGGCCAGTCATGAAGAAATTAAAACATGGTTGCTATTTCACTGCTGTATCTGCCATCCAGCTATAATAATGCGCAATAATATGATTCACCGGCTTGGCGTTCAATATGATAGTAATTATCCTCATGCCGAAGACTATGAGCTTTGGAACCGACTAGCTTTCCAGGTACAAATGGTGAACTTGCCCATAAACGTATTGTATTATCGTCAGCATAATGGACAAGTGTCAAATCAGCATAGAGCTATACAAGATGCTACTGCTCGGAGAATTCGTCAAAGACAGTTTAGTCAGTTAGGCTTAGAATTATCAGATGAAGAAAACCAGATTATGCTGGACATTCTTGGATTTAAAATTAATCCCTACGATCACAATAGCTACAATAGGGCCTTAGGTTTTGCTAACTGGGTGCTAGCCCAAAACAGTAAGTATTTGGTTTATAACCAGGAGCTACTAAACATGGCGTTTTCACGATGCATATCCCATCTTCCTTATTAATAGATTATGATAGGAATCCCTTCTGTTCCAGCAAATTCTCTGTGGCCTTCCATAGTTTTTGCTGCATCTTGGGATCTCCTCCAGGTGAGACTGGTTCAATAGATTTCCCGTTTCCGACGTTAAAATATCCACCTGTTTTTATATGATACTCCGGCTCCACAATTAATCGGGTGATGATATCTGCTCCTCTTCGCGGATCTCCAAGACGTAGGATTTTCAACAATCGTTCTAATAGAGGGGCAAACCAAAGTTCTCGTCCCAGTCCCGTAACATTGAATCCAGGATTTAGTGCATTTACACTGATTCCTGGATTCGACCACTGTCTTGCCAGTTCAACAGTGAACATAATATTCAATAATTTGGTTTTTCCATAGATGGGCGATGAGCCACGAGCGGTAAAGGAAGTTGTATCCGTTAAATCCTCGGGGAGTCTCAAAACTCCGTGGCGGCGTGAAGCTTCGGAGGCAACATTGACAACTCTGGCCTTGTCTACGTTCTGCAGGCAAGGCTTTAATGTATGTGTTAACAGCCACGGCGATAAATAATTTATGGCAATCATTTCAGGCAATCCCTCGGGAGTGATACGTTGCTCAAAAGCATGGATTCCCGCATTGTTTAACAGCACATCAATTTTAGGGTATGCGGCGGCTATTTCACCTCCGATCCGTTTAACTTCCTGCAGTATCGATAAATCTCCATAAAAAAAGTCAACCTTCGCTGATGGACTAACCGCCTCAATCTGTTTTCTTGTAGCTTCAGCACGTTCCTTACTTCTAGCAGTCAATACAAGGTCAAAACAGCCGCGTCTTCCCAATTCAACTGCGACTAGCTGTCCAAGACCGCTGGTGGCACCTGTTATGACAACAGTTGTATTTTTAGGCATCGTCATTTCTCCTTCATGTGTTACAATTTCATTGGAGTAGTAATTCAGTGATTAATGCATATGATTGATATATGTCCACTATAATTATTTAATTGATATATGTCAACTAAATTTGAGTTGTGTTTTTTGATCGAGAGAAAGGTGATTGAGGATGAAATATAATGAAGCCAAAGGTGAACCAAGGAAGAAATTGGAGATTGAGTTGGGAGAGCAGCTTAATGCACTCATCAGTGCTTCACATGCCCTGAATGTCAGAGCAGCAGCGGAATTTGATTCCTCTATACAACCTGCTGCCTTTCATATTGTTCGTTGGCTATATTCTTATGGTCCAGCTAACGCCGCCACTTTAGCGGAGTCAACTGCGATGGATCGAAGTTCGGTGAGTCGTCTTGTCAAACAGCTTGAGTCTTTGGGGTATTTGAACAGAGAGACATCTCAAAGTGATGGAAGGGGAATTATATTGTCTCTTACCGAGCAGGGACAGCAAAAATTAATTGATGCGCTTAAGGAGAAAGAGTCTGTTTTCTATGAACGAATTTCAGACTGGAAAGATGCGGAGCTTCATGATTTCATCCAAATGCTCAGACAATTTAATGGGCTTAATTAGAATCCAAAGATTGGGATAAAACGGGATCAGTTATAATTAAACATTAGAAAAGTCTTAATGTATAGCTTATGTGAATACTCTAAATAAACGAAATCCCCATCGACCTGCTAAGGTAGTGGGGATTTTTCATATTAAAGTAAGACTTCACTGGTCTATTAGAGCAATTGTTGAAAGCGACGATTTTAAGAAGGGAAGAGTGTTTCGGAGTCTACAGAACCGCCATCGCCGAGCCAACGGTTAGGACCTGCAAATGAAAAAAGTTCTAGATCCATCAGTTCTAATCGTAAGTTTTCTGATGTCACCAAGGTTGCTGGTGCTAATTCTTGTTGTATCAGAACCTCCTTGCTCAAAATCTTCATTGAGTGTGGCAGTTACATAAATGACATATGTTCATACAAAGTTCACTTACATGAAAAATTTATTACAGCTAAAATGATCACATCCATAAATGAAAGGTTGAATTGAATGCCAACAACTAAAAAAGAAAGTTTTTACTTTGGAATTATGATGTGTTTCGGAATGGTCATTATTATGACCTTCTATAATCTTTTGATTAACGGATTAATCGGAAAAATTAGCTTGCTTACCGTTGCTGTTGAATTTTTAGTTGGGTTTAGTATAGCGCTCGTATTAGATTTATACATCGTGGGACCTATAGCAAAAAAGGTTGCCTTAAGTCTACCTTTTGATAAATCCAAAAAAATAATATTAGTAATCACGATTTCAACATGTATGGTGCTGGGAATGGCCTTTTCTATGTCCTTCTATGGTTTATTCACCTCAATTCTAAATCATGATATTGGAGATTATTCTTTATTTAAAGCATATTTAGAAATTTTCATGAAGAACTTTGTTATGGCTTATCCGTTACAATTATTGGTTATGGGACCGGCTGTTCGAGCCATATTTATAAAATTTATAAAGAAAAATGAGCAAGTAGGGCCTTATAAAAAAGTTTTAAATTAAATAAAATAGAAGTCAAAAAAAGCAGGAATAATTATTCCTGCTTTTTGCTTGTAAATAAATTATTAACGTCTGCGTTGTCTATCATTCACGCTAAACAGATTAACAGCCAGTGCGTTACCTCTAGCACGTGCATTAGCTCTTTGGTTGGAACGAATGTTTAATCTTCTTCTTCTCAATTCGCGGTTGCAGTGTCTTCTGCTCATATTATCACCTCCCTTCAAAGAATGAAGGTGCGGTTGAATGTTAGTGATGTCTATGCTTACGCTTGGAAATTTTGATATTCAATGCATTAGTTGCGAGTGCATTTCCGCTTCCTGCTTTAGCAGCTGCGGCTTGAAAGACTTTAACGATCAGATATCTGTTTTTCCCGATGCGATGCTTATACGTTTTAACTCTATTCTTGATCATCTGCATATCTCCTTTGCTTTTAAGTCTGCTATATACATATGTCAATTGTGCTAGTAATGCGTCAGCATAAATCTATTAAAGGCAAAAAGAAGCTAGTACCTATGTTCCTAAATGAAGGACTAAAAAAGTTCATGCTAGCCTACACTTAATTTCCTAACTTTACGTTATAGAGGAAGGTACAGTTCGTACACATGAGTCGAGTTTCTATGTATTGGCTAATAAAAGGATAGCAACTTAAGAATAAGGCGGGATTATGGAATAGTGGGCGGATTTCATGGTAGAAGCAATGTAGGTTGCTAGGTTGCTGAAGAGGGAAGAGTGATTGTGGGATACTTATATAGAGTAACATAAAACCAATATAAAACCGGCTCACCTAAGCAGCCGGTTTTATATTGGTGGTAGTATAACGGGGAAGAATGCGCAATAAATCAGTGGAAGTCCCGGAAGAGTCCAACAACCTTGCCTAAAATGCTGACGTGTGTTAGGCGAAGCGGTTCAAAGGCTGGATTTTCAGGTTGAAGTCGAATATGATCTTTTTCTTTGTAAAAGGTCTTAACTGTAGCCTCATCTTCATCTGTCATGGCTACAACAATGTCTCCGTTATCAGCGGTTTGCTGCTGACGTACGATTACATAGTCTCCGTTAGCAATACCAGCTTCAATCATGCTTTCGCCTACAACAGATAACATGAATATTTTATCCTCACCAACAAAGTGTTGGGGAAGAGGAAAGTAATCTTCAATATTTTCTGTCGCCGTAATAGGAAGACCAGCGGTTACTTTGCCGACGACGGGAACACGGCTAATGGAATAATTAATCAAGTTGCTGTTATCCGATTCGTCTTGGCCGAGTAATTCAATAGCCCGTGGTTTCGTAGGATCGCGGCGAATGAGTCCTTTTTTCTCCAAACGATCCAAATGACCGTGAACCGTAGAGCTGGAGGCCAATCCGACTGCCTCGCCTATCTCGCGTACAGAAGGGGGATAGCCCTTTAGACGCACTTCATTGCGGATAAATTCAAGAATGGCCTGCTGGCGGCTCGAAATCTTAGACATACCGTATCAACCCCATTTAGTAACGTTTGGGAAAATTATAGCATAGAACCTCCGTTCGTACAAACATAAGTTCTAAGTAATTCACAAAAATATTTGCGAACTTTTGTTCTCTTTTCTATTGAACAAAACAAATGTTCGTGTTATATTGTGAGAAACATAAGAACAAACGTTTGGAGGACGCAGCCAATTATGAAATATAGCACTTATCAAAGTATTTTACCGATGAATTTAGAGAGTTTACAGGAGACCCGAAAAGAGGGTAAGGCGCGTATGCTACAGATGATTACCAATACTCTTTTGCTTAAGCTTCTTATTGTAGTAATTGTCGTTTGGGTTGCAGGGGCAGGGGTACTTACGGTTTTCGCAGCTCCTTCAGTTTCCAAGGAAGAAGTGACTAAGCTGACCGTACAACCTGGAGATACGTTATGGGAGATTGCCGTGAATCATAAACCGGAGCGAATGGATACACGGGTATATATTGAAGGAATTGAGCGAATTAACGGTTTGGAGGATCGGGGAGTGCAGGCAGGTCAGGTGCTTAAGCTTCCACATTTCTAATCTATATACTATAGAGCTTGTTAGAGGCGCAATGCGAGTGCCTTGACAAGCTCTTTTCTACATGTCAAAGTGTATTATATCTTTGCTTTTATGGAGGGGACACAATTTGGATATAGACAGCTTGGTACAGCGCATTAATGAATTAGCGCGCAAAGCAAAAGCCGAAGGGTTAACGGAAGAGGAAACCACAGAGCGCGCCAACCTTCGGGAAATTTATTTAGGCAACATTCGCCGTAATTTTCGGCAGCAGCTTGAAACCATTGAATTTGTGGACGATGATACGTCGAAGGGAAATGGCGGGCTGAAGCATTAACGTCGTCAAAGCCTGTATCATTTGCCTTTTGTTTTTAGGTATCTTTTCTGGTATCTATATAGATCAGCTTTAAGGCAATTGTTTTAATGTAATATTTATGGGAAGGGAATTGAGAGATGGCCCGATCATTTGAAAGAAAAGTACGTAAAAACACAGCGCATTTAAATAAAACGCGCAAGAAACAAGGCATTCAAACTATTAATGGCGCAGGTTCTGCAATGGACATTTTCCGTGGCCGTAATATTACTGTGCCAATTATGCTGGCTGGTCTTGCTGTACTGTACATGCTTATGAGTTACTTTTTGACTAAGACTGGCATGCGGGGAATGGACTGGCTTGTATTTGGCTTGTATTTGATGCTGGCTGTGATCTTCTTTATTCGCCGTCCTTATTTAAAAGTGGGAAAAGATACCCTCTATATGTTAAAAGGTGGCAGAGAACGGCCAATGACGGCAGGAGACATGAAAGCCATCAAAATTGAAAAGGGTTACGTTACCGTTGAAAGAAAAGGGAAGGGCGGTAATTTCATTCTCACAAAATCACTGGGACGCTATGACACGGATGCCATTGCCGAGCGCCTTGAGAAGTTTGCACATTCCAATCAGATACAGGTAAATAAGAAATAACGGATTTAGCCTGTAGCTCTGTAAGTAAGGCCGTATGATGTTATTTCCTATAACATGGTGCGGCCACTTGCTTAATATGAGCACACATAACGATCTGATACGCGGCCTAACGGACAGACTTACATATATAGTGGAAAGAGAGTGGATATTCAGATGACAATTCAGGCGATAATGTTTGATCTTGATGACACCCTTCTGTGGGATGAACGTAGTGTAGAAGAGGCATTTGATGCAGCTTGTCAAACAGGCTCCCGAGAAACAGGCGCTGATCCAAAAACGCTCGAAGAAGCCGTACGCAAGGAAGCGCGCGCTTTATATGAATCCTATGAAACCTTTAGTTTTACTCAAATGATTGGCATCAATCCATTTGAAGGACTGTGGGCCAATTTTACAGCAGGTGAGCAGCCTGAATTCCGCCAATTGGAACAGTTGGCTCCTGTTTATCGCAAGGAATCATGGCGCAGAGGGCTTCAGCAACTGGGGATAGAGAATGAGGAGTTGGCGGAAAAGCTAGCTGCCCAATTTGCTTCGGAAAGACGTGCACGTCCACATGTATATGAAGAAACGTTTGAGATTCTGGAACAATTGAAGGGGCAATACAAGCTGTTATTGCTAACAAATGGTTCCCCTGATTTACAGCAGGAGAAATTAGATGGGGTTCCTCAATTAGCTCCTTTCTTTGATCATATTGTCATTTCGGGTTCATTTGGTCGGGGTAAGCCTGACCCTTCAATATTTGAGCATGCTTTGGGACTTCTCGGGATTGAACCTGATCAAGCTTTAATGGTAGGAGATAAGCTGACGACTGATATCCAAGGGGCTTTGGCAGCCGGGGTACATTCGGTGTGGTTGAATCGGAACGCTAAAACCAATGCTACAGAAATCAATCCGAAGTTTCAAATCAAGCATTTGTCTGAGTTGCATGGAATTATTCAATCTTTAAAGTAAGAAATCTACAGTCTTCTAAACAAGTATCAAGAAAACTCCCTTCGCTCGATATACTACAGAGCAGAGGGAGTTTTCTTATGGACACAATACATCGTAATTATGCTGTAGTGAATGTTGGATCTTCGAACGGTTCGGCAATCCAGCCGTTTTCTTCGATGAACAAACGGACTGCTACGATCTTTTGATTGTCCATTAAAGTGAAGAAGTGCGGTGTATTTTCAGGTACGGAAATAACGTCACCTGGTGAAAGCTCTACATTGAAATAGCCGGTCTCTTCAGAGCCTTTAATGATGAAAATGCCTTTACCAGCAACAATGGCACGGATTTCATCCTCTGTATGGGTGTGAATTTGCTCGAACTTGGCCAGCAGCTCGTCCAGATTCGGTGTTGCTTCAGATAAAGTGATAACGTCCCAGATTTTATAACCGCGACGTGCGGCTAAATCTTTGATTTCAGGTTCAAATGTGTTAAGAACAGCGGCTTTTTGATCATCTGTCAGAGTAAAGTTTTCTTTCAACTCTCCTGACAGCTTGGAAGCATCCCAGTGTTCATACAATACCTGATGACTCTCTAAAAATTCACGTACTTGTTCCTCACCGCTAATTCGTTCATTTGTATTGCGGATTAAAATTTCTGCCATATAGAATCCCCTCTTTTCCACTTGGATTAATATTGTATAAAGAATACCATGTCTTGAACTGTTGTACAATACAGGTTGAAACATTTTATCTGGGAGCGACTATAGCTAAAAGATTCAGGTTAAAGACGTTCGTCTATAGCGATGCACACTACAAAAATAGATCAGCTAAGTCGTATGAGACGAAGAACAGCCTGCATAAAACGTATGTTTTTACTTCAATCTATCTAAATGGTACGGTTTCTGCTAAACTAGGATTTAACGTTTTGCGGGGGTGAAGATATTTTGGATAAAGTTAGCTTGCATGATGTGTTACAACGAAGAATACTCCTTCTTGATGGGGCTATGGGCACTATGATTCAGCAGGAGGACCTTTCCCCCGTTGATTTTGGTGGGGAAGAGTTGGAAGGCTGCAACGAGATGTTGGTCTTAACAAGACCTGATGTCATTCAAGGGATTCATGAAGCGTACTTGGAGGCTGGAGCAGACCTGATTGAAACGAATACATTTGGAGCGACATCCGTCGTTTTGGCGGATTACGATATACCGGAACGTGCCCGTGAAATTAATCTGGTGGCTGCCAAACTGGCGCGTAACGCGGTGGATAAATACAGCACTGCGGACAAGCCTCGTTTTGTTGTAGGAGCTATGGGTCCAACCACGAAAACCTTGTCTGTCACAGGCGGTGTTACATTTGCAGAGCTGATTGAAAGCTATCAGGAGCAGGCTTTGGCGCTTATTGAAGGTGGGGTGGATGTTCTTTTATTGGAGACCTCACAGGATACTCTTAACGTTAAAGCAGGAAGCATTGGAATTCGGCAGGCTTTTGAGCAGACAGGCATTGAGCTTCCGTTAATGATTTCTGGTACGATTGAGCCGATGGGAACAACGTTGGCCGGACAAAATATCGAATCCTTTTGCATATCACTGGAACACTTAAAGCCAATCTCGATTGGACTGAATTGTGCTACGGGTCCAGAGTTTATGCGTGATCATATTCGTTCATTGTCTGAAATGTCCTCTGCAGCTATTAGCTGTTATCCAAATGCAGGCTTGCCTGATGAAAATGGTCAATATCATGAATCGCCGGATTCATTAGCTCGTAAAATGGCTGCTTTCGCTGAAAAAGGCTGGTTGAATATTGCAGGAGGCTGTTGCGGTACTACACCAGAGCATATAAGGGTTATGAGTGAAAGTATGGCAAAGTTTGAGCCTCGTCAGCTCGTAGGTCATCATCCTCCTGCCGTATCGGGTATTGAGCCTGTGTATATTGAACAGGACAATCGTCCGTATATGGTTGGTGAGCGAACAAATGTTCTTGGCTCCCGGAAATTCAAGCGGTTGATCGTAGAGGGCAAATATGAAGAGGCATCTGAAATTGCCCGTGCTCAGGTAAAAAGCGGCGCACATGTCATTGATATCTGTGTGCAAGATCCAGATCGCGATGAGATGATGGATATGGAAGCGTTTTTGAAACTGGTCGTAAACAAGGTAAAAGTACCATTGGTGATTGATACCACGGATATTAAAGTGATTGATAAAGCACTTCAATACTCGCAAGGTAAGGCAATTATTAACTCCATTAACTTGGAGGATGGTGAAGAAAAATTCGAGAAAATGGCACCTATTATTCATAAATACGGCGCAGCTGTTGTTGTCGGAACGATTGATGAACGGGGACAGGCGATTACGCGTGAGGATAAGCTTGAGGTAGCCAAACGTTCTTATGACCTGCTGGTGAACCGTTATGGTCTGGCAGCGGAGGATATTATTTTTGATACGCTCGTATTCCCAGTAGGAACAGGGGATGAGCAATATATCGGTTCAGCTAAGGAAACGATTGAGGGCATACGTATTATTAAAGAAGCTCTTCCCGGGGTTCATACCATATTGGGCATCAGTAACGTATCCTTTGGTTTACCTGAAGCGGGTCGTGAAGTGCTCAATTCTGTCTATTTATATGAATGCACCAAAGCCGGACTGGATTACGCAATTGTAAACACCGAGAAGCTTGAACGCTATGCATCTATTCCCGAGCATGAACGGAAATTGGCAGAAGATCTGATCTACAATACAAACGACGATACGTTATCTGCATTTGTAGCAGCTTTCCGTAACAAGAAAGTGGAGAAAAAAGAGAAGATATCCAACCTTTCGCTCGAAGAACGACTGGCTTCCTATGTCGTGGAGGGAAGTAAGGAAGGATTGATTCCAGATCTGGAGCAGGCGCTCGCCAAATATTCTTCGCTGGAGATTATTAACGGACCGCTGATGAAAGGGATGGAGGAAGTAGGACGGCTGTTTAACAATAATGAGCTAATTGTTGCTGAGGTACTGCAAAGCGCTGAAGTGATGAAAGCATCAGTAGCCTATTTAGAGCCGTTCATGGAGAAGAATGAATCCTCGGTAAAAGGTAAGATTTTGTTAGCCACGGTCAAAGGTGATGTGCATGATATAGGTAAGAATTTGGTGGAGATTATTCTGTCCAACAATGGTTACCATATTGTAAATCTGGGTATAAAAGTACCACCAGAACGCATCATTGAAGCTTATCGTGAAGAAAAGGCTGACATGATCGGCCTGTCCGGTCTGCTTGTTAAATCGGCACAACAAATGGTACTAACCGCGCAGGATCTGAAAAATGCGAACATTGATATTCCAATAATGGTTGGTGGAGCTGCCTTAACGCGTAAGTTTACTAAAAATCGTATTCGTCCTGAGTATGATGGACTGGTAGCCTACGCAAAAGATGCTATGGATGGACTGGATATTGCCAATAAGCTTATGGACCCTGAGTCCCGCAAAAAAATGGCCGAGGACATGAAGGCTGAGCAGGAGGCGGAAGCGGCAACGGTCGTGGAGGCCAAGCCGCTCCCTAAGCTAACTCGGGCTGTACGCTCTAACATTGCTCAGGATTTGCCCGTCTATATCCCACCGGATACGGATCGCCACGTACTGCGCAACTATCCGCTGAATTATATTCTCCCTTATGTGAATATGCAGATGCTGATGGGGCATCATCTTGGCTTAAAAGGGAATGTTGAGCAATTGTTAGCTTCGGGGGACCCGAAAGCGATTCAGTTGAAGGAAACTGTGGACAGCATTATGTTTGAAGCTGTTACAGATGGAATTATTCAGGCGAGTGCTATGTATCGGTTCTTCCCGGCGCAGTCCCAGGGAAATCAAATTCTAATCTATGATCCGTCGGATGTAAGCAAGGTACTGCACACATTTACGTTCCCGCGTCAGCAGGTAGAGCCTTATCTGTGTCTGGCTGACTTCTTGAAACCAGTGGAATCAGGGATTATGGACTATGTAGGTTTCATGGTTGTTACTGCTGGTCATGGCATTCAGCAGCTATCTACCCAGTGGAAAGAAAAAGGAGATTATCTGCGCTCGCATGCACTTCAAGCGGTAGCGCTCGAAGTAGCAGAAGGGCTAGCAGAACGGCTTCATCATATTATCAGGGATAGCTGGGGCTTCCCGGACCCTGCCGATATGACGATGAAACAGCGGCATGGCGCCAGATATCAAGGCATACGGGTCTCCTTTGGCTATCCGGCATGCCCAGATCTGGAGGATCAGGGACCGTTGTTCCAATTGTTAAAACCTGAGGACATTGGCGTTGAGCTAACCGAAGGGTTTATGATGGAACCAGAGGCTTCAGTATCAGCCATGGTGTTCAGCCACCCTCAGGCGCAGTATTTTAACGTCGAAAAGGTTTAACACCTTTATCAGATGGGATAGCAAATACCCTCCGAGCTTCGGAGGTTTTTTGCTGGTCAGCAGGAAGAAGGTAAATGTCATGGAATTATATTTTCTCGGTACAAATGCAGGGGTACCTACAATTCAGCGAAATGTAACGTCCATTGCTCTTCGTTTATTAGAGGAACGGAGAAGCATGTGGTTATTTGATTGCGGCGAAGGGACACAACAGGAAGTATTGCGTTCGCCGCTCAAGCTGAGCAAACTTGAAAAGATATTTATCACTCATTTGCATGGGGATCATCTTTTTGGTCTGCCGGGCCTTTTATCGAGCAGGGCATATCAAGGAGGTACTGCACCTCTGACGGTATATGGACCGCCTGGGCTCCAGCAATATATCGAGCTATCATTAGGGATCAGCCAATCTCGGATCAATTACCAACTACATATTGTGGAGCATACAGGTGGAGTTCTGTTTGATGACGGTCAATTTCGTGTGGAATCAGCTTTGCTGGATCATCGGATCGACAGTTATGGCTACCGAATCATAGAGATGGATAAGCCTGGAAAGCTCAACCAAGAGTTGCTGGAGCGATATGGGATCAAGCCTGGTCCGGTGTACGGTAAATTAAAGCGTGGGGAAAGCGTCGAAGTAGAGGGTGGAGTTATTCTGCATCCTCAGGATGTATTGGGCTCACCCAAAAAGGGGCGTATCGTCACTATTTTAGGTGACACGAGACCTTGTCCGAATACAGTAGTGCTGGCACGAGAGGCAACTGTTGTCGTTCACGAAGCCACTTTTCTGCATGATCTGGCGGATACAGCGTACGAGTATCATCATAGTACGGCGCTCCAGGCAGCGGAAGCGGCAAAAGCTGCAGGCGCGGGACAGTTAGTTATGACGCATTTTAGTTCTAGGTATAAAGATCAAGAGCAGCTTCAGCCTTTGCTTGAGGAAGCGAGAAGCCTATTCCCCAATTCATTGCTTGCGGAGCAGCATGTGTTGTTACCGATACCAGATATCGGTCAATAAACAATTGGAGACAAGATATGTGCATAGGTGCCGGGGCTTGCTCCGGTGCTTTTCTTTTTCTACAGAAATTATTTTCCGGGAAAGCGCAGGATGCGACAAGAGGTGAGATGGCAAGAGAATGCGGGAGACGAAATGATTCTACCACATATGGAGGCGTGTCATATTTGAGTTTCTATATATCGAATTTAAAGGATTTAGTTGCTTGAGTATGCACAGGAAATACAGGGAAGTTCCTTTGACGACGTAGCATCTTCGATGGAATTCGACGAAGAAATGATCTTATGCTATGTGGAAGCGACAGCTTTTAGCGAGGAATGACGGTATTTTGGATGGTTTACCAGCAATTCATGGACTTCATATGCATCTTTGACTTAAGATAGATGAGATGAATGGGAAGGATCGGACCGATTATTTAATGACCTAAGTCATTCAGGTGGTTAAATAAAAAGGAGAACACCATTCATGGGGTGAATTATTATTTTCAATGTTATGATGGATGAAATTGAAGTGGGGGAGGGGATTGCGATAAAATCGTTACTAATTGATCTGGATGGAACACTTTATCATGGCAATCGGATGATCGAGGGTGCGGATCTGTTCATTTCGCGATTGCGTTCAGAGCAAATACCTTATGCATATGTCACAAACAATGCTTCACGCACACCCGAATCGGTGGCAGAGCATTTGGTTGGTATGGGAATTGAAGCAGCTAGTCATGAAGTATATACTTCAGCGTTAGCAGCTGCACAATATGTTGCACAGCAAAGCCCTGGAGCTCATGTGTATTGTATTGGTGAAACGGGATTACGCGAGGCACTCACAGGGGCTGGCTTGCAGCTTGTTCAAAGCCATCCTGATTATGTGGTACAGGGGATAGATCGTCAATTTACATATGAAACGCTGGCAGCTGCCATGCGCTGGATTCGGGAGGGAGCTACATTTATTTTGACAAATCCGGATCTACAATTGCCTTCGCATGACGGACTTACACCAGGTGCGGGTACAATTGGAGCTGCCATTGAAGCTGCTTCACAGGTCAAACCGATCGTCATCGGCAAGCCTTCAAGCGTGCTAATGAATTATGCACTGAATCGCTTGAACATTAAAGCGGATGAAGCGTTGGTTGTGGGCGATAATATGCTTACAGATATTGCGGCAGGTGCAGCAGCAGGTTGTAAAACAGCTCTGATTCTGACGGGTGTAACGACTCGCGCTAATATGGATGAACATATTCGTGCCGTTGGGGTGAAGCCTGACCTGATGTTTGAAAATTTGGATGAACTGCAGGAATGGATGCAAAAAGAGCTGAAATCATAAAAGGATATGTCTTAGAAATACATGAGAATTCAAAGCTATGTAGCTACGAAAGGAAAGATGTTGATATGCCGGAACTTCCTGAAATGGAAAACTACAGAATCTTATTGTCAAAACAAATTTTGGACATCCCAATTACTGGAGTAACGGTAAGCCGTGAAAAGTCTATTAATACTGAAGTGGAAACTTTTAAAAACCAATTGCTGGGTGCGACCGTTGTATATTTGGAGCGTCGTGGCAAGCATTTGATTTTTCACTTAAATACGGGCAAACGGCTTGTGCTTCATCTGATGTTGGGAGGACTGTTGTATCTGGGAACAGAGGAGCAGCGTCCAGACCGTACGGTTCAGATCGAATTAGATTTTAGCGGAGTGAAGCTTTATTTTATCGGATTGCGTTTAGGTTATCTGCACTTGCTGACGGCTAAAGAAACAGACGAGGCTTTGTCAGACCTGGGACCTGATCCGTTAGATCGCCGTATGACATTGGAGAATTTTACTGCACGTTTAAAAGGAAGACGCGGGATTTTGAAAACAACATTGGTGAATCAACAGATCTTTTCGGGGATTGGCAATTGCTATTCGGATGAAATTGCTTATATCGCCGGATTTACACCGGGCTCCAAGGTACAAAATATTGTGCAATCCCCAGAAAAAGTGGAGAAGCTATATCATGCTACTCAATCCGTACTTCGTGAAGCTACTGCGGAGGGTGGCTATATAGAAATGCCTCTAATGGAGGGAGACACGCTAACAGGTGGCTTTGATCAGCAGTGTCGAGTGTATGACCGTGAAGGAGAAGAATCTCCAAGCGGTGGGAAAATTGTAAGAGTCGAGCTGGCGGGAAAAAAAGCATTTTATTGCCCGGTGCAGCAGCATGATGCCTAAATTGCTCATCGGCTCCCATGTGAGCACGCGTGGTGGATTTTCCAAAGCTGCTATACGTGCACGAGAGCAGGGAGGACGTTCATTTCAATATTTTCCGAAAAATCCCCGTAGTCTCAGGCTGAAGGAATGGAGCTCTAAAGATGCTGCTGCTTGCAAAGCTTACTGCTTAGAGCACCAGCTTCAATCCATTGCTCATACGCCATATCCGGTTAATCCAGCTCATAGTCGCGAACGTGGTCAGGAACTTTATGAACTGATGGTTGCTTCATTACGCAATGATCTGGATATTGCTGAGGCTTGTGGATCGAAGGGTATTGTTGTTCATTTTGGGCATTTGCATTCGACTGACCCGCTGGAGGGCTATCATAACATTATTAACTGCCTTAATGATGTGCTGGAAGGCTGGCAGGGAAATGCTAAGATATTAATTGAAAATCAAGCTGGGGATCACGGTCCTATGGGAACCACGCTCGAGGAAATGGTCCAAATTCGTCAATTGTGTCGAGAACCTGGCAGCATCGGATTTTGCCTGGATACTTGTCATGCGTTTGCAGCAGGTTTGTGGAACGGTGGAATTGACGAAGCTTTGATTGAAAAAGGGGATCATCTCGGCTATTGGTCAGCACTTTGCGGAGTTCATTTGAACGATTCCAAATACCCGTACGGCTCTAAAAAAGACAGACATGCGCGCGTGGGGCAAGGTTACATTGGTACTGAAGGCATGCGCTGGATAACAGAACAAGAAGCTGTAAGAGGTATTCCCGTTGTTTTGGAGAGTGAGGCGGGGCCTGATGGGACACATCAGGAGGATATTCAAATGATTCAAAGCTGGCAGTAAATTATTCAGTTGATAATTGTACTAAAAGGCTTATGTAAGCTTACTTTTTTGGGAAGAAGGAGGAGAAGCTGATGAATTTGTTTATGGACGATTATCGACCTTGTCCTCCAGGTTTTAAGCTAGCAAGGGACGCGGATGAGTGTCTGCTTCTGCTTCATGAGTACCCTATTTCGATCCTCTCGTTGGATTATGATTTGGGGCCAGGTCAACCGACGGGAAAGGATGTAGCTGCTGCTATTGTTAGTAAGCAATTATATCCACGTGAAATTTACTTGCATTCCTCCAGTCCGCAGGGGCGGCGAGCTATGTATGAACTGCTATATGCGAATAAGCCGGAGGGAGTCACTGTGCATAACGGACCCGTTCCTGAGGTGCGCATGCGAGAGATTCAAGGCGAGTCTAAGCGATGAAAGAGATCGGTCAAAAGGAGGCGTGTCGTGCCATATGGGAGGGATGCAAGCTGGCGCTGTTTGTATACACTCCCATGTGCGGAACATGCGCGGCTGCCCGTAGAATGCTGGAGGTAGCAGAGCATTTGCTCCCCGAAGGAGCAGTGATGCAGATTAATATTAACTATATTCCTGAACTGGTGCAGGAGTACCGCATTTCGAGCGTCCCCGCGCTTCTTATATATGATGGTAAAAATAAAAATCCTGAAATCATCTACAAAATGGAATCTGTAGAACATTTGCTAAGCAGGATAAGGAGCGTGATGGAATGATATCCATGAAAAACATTACATTACAGCGCGAAGAAAGACGTATCTTGGACGATGTAAGCCTAGAAATACGAGAAGGTGAACATTGGGCTATTCTGGGTCGAAATGGTTCCGGCAAAACAACATTGTTGGAAATGATGACAGGGTATATGTTTCCAAGTCGTGGTACGATTGAGGTGCTTGGGCAAACGTATGGTCAATGTGATGTGCGGGAAGTTCGCAAGCAGATCGGATACATTAGTCAGACGTTACTTGAAAAGCTGGCGCTAAAAGATCCTGTTTGGGAAGTAGTGGCTACAGGTGCGTATGCTTTTTTGCGTTTTTATCAGGAGATTCCGACGGAGGCAAAAGAAAAAGCCGTATCTCTGCTGGAAGGTATGAATTTAGGCGATCTGATTCATCACCCGCTGGGCACCTTGTCGCAAGGAGAACGTAAAAAGGTAATGCTGGCCCGCTCGCTGATGGCTGAACCTCGTCTGCTGATTATGGATGAGCCTTGTGCTGGGTTAGATTTATTTGAACGGGAAAAAATGTTGGTCGAGATTGATCGGCTTCGTAAGCGGGACTTATCAGTGGTCTATGTAACACATCACATTGAGGAGATTGTCCCCCTCTTTACACATGTTGCGTTGATTCGGGATGGCAAGGTTGCAGCTGCTGGTTCGAAAAAAGAAGTTTTAACGAAAGAATTGATTATGCACACTTATGAAGTTCCAGTTGAGCTGGAATGGGATGGAGAACGTCCCTGGATTCGAGTGTGCACTGGAGGGTAACGTTATTTTGGAGGAACTATACATGAAAACAGATGAACAGAGTGAGTCCACTTTGTCGACATCGAGATTTGTTTGTACGGCTAACCATGGTTTTGCACCTTATGCTCAGGAGGAGCTTAGAAGATTATTTGGCTCTGTGAAAAGCACGATGCTTCTACCTGGTGAAATGTTCCTAGCAACATTACCCGCGCAAGAAATTGAGGCAGTGAGGATGATCACAGGTCAGCCACCGATGTTTCTGCGTCACTTGTTTCCGGTTCATTTTCAGGAAGAAGGAACGGATCTGCTTCAAGTGCAAGAGCGCCTGGTTGCTTTTATCCGTAACCGCAGGGAATTGATAGATCAACGTGTTTCGTTACAAGTACGCAAAGGATCTAATAGTAGTTGGGCTGAAAGCGCAGGTGCGCTCAAGCTGGCTTTGAGTGAACAATTAAGTGATCTACCTATGGAGTTAGTAGTACAAGGCGCCGATGTTATTGTGTCCGTTTTTGCAGATACGGATACGTGGTACGCAGGTGTATCACATCCCCAGGACAACCTATCGGATTGGAGCGGAGGTGCAGTTCGTTTTCAGAAGGAAGACGGACAGATCTCTCGTGCCAAATTCAAGCTATTGGAAGCAGAAGCTACGTTCGGCATTGATTTTAGCACTTTTCATCAGGGATTGGATATTGGGGCAGCTCCGGGCGGATGGACTTCCTTCTTGCTTGAGCGGGGACTGAAAGTTACAGCGGTTGATCCGGCCAAAATGGAGCCATCGCTGATGAAGTACGCGAATCTTACATTTTTGCGTAAAAATGCAAGCGAAGTTAAATTTAAAGAGAATTCATTCGATCTGCTGGTTTGTGATATGAGCTGGAGTCCGAAACAGATGGCAAGGCTTGTTACTGATTTACTATATAGTTTGCGGAGTGGTGGTACTGCTATCGTAACAGTCAAGCTAATGCATAAAAAGCCCTTGGCGCTCATTCACGATGTGATTGCTTCATTCGAGGAGTCGGGCATGCAGATTCAGCGAGCAAAGCAGCTTTTCCATAACCGAGATGAGATTACCCTGTATATGATCAAGTATGGAAAATAATACTTTACAATAGATACAGGTGTGCTATATAATAGATCCAAATTGTTCCTTTAAAAAAATAATTGTGTTAAATCGAGGGAAAGCATCCCGCGAAAATTGTTTTCATGACATCATGAAAATTTATTTAGCGGTAGCTTTTCCTTTTTTGCGTTGTCTGCTTATAGAAGGGAGGTAAAAGAATAGTGAACCAGCCATCACAATTAGAGTTTGGGTCAATTGTTGGTGAGCGTTACCGAATTATTCGCACGTTGGGTTCGGGGGGGATGAGCCGCGTGTTCATGGCCGAAGATTTAAAGCTGCCGGGTAAACATTGGGCAGTGAAGGAGTCGGTTGCCGATCCCAAAGTAATGAAGATTGTACGGAAGGAAGCCGAAACGTTGATTTCGCTAAGCCATCCACGTTTGCCGAGAATTGTTGATTTTTTTGAACATCCTTCATCTGTTGCGGTATATCTGGTTATGGACTACATCGAAGGAATTACACTGGAAGCATACATGAGGGGATACCAAGGCTGTATTCCACAGGAGCAAATCATCCCTTTCGCTTTGCAGGTACTGGATGTACTTGATTATTTGCATACACGTCAATTGCCAGTCATCTATCGGGATCTTAAACCGGCGAATATTATGCTGACACCAGAAATGGAATTTAAGCTGATCGATTTTGGGATAGCAAGGAGTTATAAGGCTGAGTTGGATCAGGATACGATAAAGCTGGGCACAGTGGGCTTTGCTGCCCCAGAGCAATATGGAACAGGACAGACGGATGCTCGCTCGGATCTGTACAGTCTGGGGGCATTGCTATTGTATCTATGTACGGGTGGTAAATATAGCGAGTGGACAGCAGGAGTTGAAGGGTATATTCGCGGGGAAATACCTCGACACTTGATACCAATAATTCGAAAGCTACTGCGGCATCATCCTCAGGAACGGTTTCAGTCTGCTGAGGAGGTCATTAAAGAACTACGGCGTAGTGCTGATTTTCAGTCTGCCCAACCAGGAAAATCAGTTAGTAACGCTTCAATGGATTATGCAGGTACAAGGGTAGTGGCTGTGCTGGGCGTGTCCTCTGGCTCCGGTGCTACGCACACGGCAATTGCGGTGAGTCACTATTTGGCCCGAAGGGCACGCTCTGTAGCTTTGGTTGAACTGCATAGTACAGCTAAGGCATTTGCCCGACTTCAAGAAGTTGTGGAAGGAATGCCTGCTGGCCAAGCGAGTTCAAGTCGGCGTTTTGAAGTCGATGGAGTCCATTATTGGCGGCAAACATCTCGTGCGGATGTCATTTCTTTGCTGGGCGGCTCCTACAGGTTTATCGTGCTGGACTTGGGGAGTGGACAAGACAATGAACGACTGGAAGAATTTTTGAGAGCTGATTATCCGCTAGTTGTTGGCTCAGGTGCCGAATGGAAAGTTCAGGATATAACGGGCCTAGCCCGATCTCTTCAGCGCCATCCGCAACACAAATGGAATTACTGCTTGCCATTGGCGTCCTCGGAGGCTGTCTACAGGCTGCGTAAGGAGCTAGATCACGATAAAGTATTTGCGTTGCCGTTCCACTCAGACCCCTTCGAGCGTGAGGATGAAATGGACCAGGTATTGGACAAGCTTTTTCGTGGAGTTATTACAGAAACCCGGAAAAAACGTTTCGGATTCCTTAAACGGCAGCACTAAATAGACAAAGGCATATATCAAATAGAGGTGGGGGAGAAGCTGTGTGTCCAAGCTAAGAAAAAGCAGCAAGCAAAAATTATACGCAGGTTGTATTGGGGCAGGAATTGTAGGCATTATTTTTGCAGGCTACCTTATAGTAAATACCCATCAAATGAGTGAGATCAGGAAACAGGCAGAAATGAAGGCAGAGCAAAAATGGAAACTGTATGAACAAGAGCAACGGACCGCGAAAGCAGGCTGGGCGGTTGTTCGTGACATTTCACCAGGCGAGCAGATTACATCTAATGATCTTAAGGGAATTAAGGTCCCTGGTTCTCAAGCTCCGTCCAATTTATTGGCCAATAAAAGTGAAGTTTCTGGCACAACAGCCAAGATAGAACTTAAAAAAGGAGCTGTGCTTACATCGGCTATGATTACTGCTGAGGAACCTACACCTAAGGATCTACGCAACCGTGAGTTAAAAGTGGTGGTACTGCCCAGCAGCTTAAAGCCAGGGGAAGAGGTAGATATCCGTATTCAATTTCCAACTGGTCAGGATTACATCCTATTATCCAAAAAAAAGATTTCCCGGCTAGAAGGTTCAATCGCATGGGTCACTATGAACGAGCAGGAAATACTCTCGCTTTCGAGTGCTATTGTAGATGCCTATCTGCATAAAGCATCCATCTATGCTCTGACATATGTAGACCCCCAATTTCAACCCAAGGCAATCCCGACCTATCCTCCTAATTCACAGGTGCTAGCGTTAATGAATAGTGATCCGAATTTAGTACGTGTTGCTGAACAAAAGCTGTCTAAGCAACTACGAGATTCTCTAGAAAATGCAATTAGTTCATCAAACAATGTGATATCAACACCTGTGGAAAGAAGTCTAAGTGAGGAGATTGCAGCTCAGCATGCAGGTGCAACTATTGAGGACGTAACAAGCGGGATTGATGACACAGGGAGTGAAGAACAGGACCACAAAGAACAAACGAAAATTCTAACACAGGGCGGTAGCTCTGATCCGTATGCCAAATAAATGAGAGAAAAGGAACGGTAGTATGAAAACATGGATATTTGCCGGTCTTTGTGACAAAAGCGATACCTTATTATACATCAGCAGCGTATTGGCAGCTTCCGGCCAACAGGTACTGATTGTAGACGCTACACGGCAGGGACGGTATCGCTATAGCGTAGGGATGCTTGATAAACCACTACCCATTACGCAGTTTTGCGGATTTGACGTGGCGATTGGATTTACAGCATGGGAAGATCTGCATATCGGTATGATGGCTGGTCCAAATACAGAACAGACTTATGACATTGTTATTTTGGATGTAGAGTTGCCTGATTTTTGTCCAATTTCTACTTGGAAAAGGGCAGAACTGCGAGTTTGGGTCAGTGATTATAGCCGTATGCTTATGCACAACGGACAGAATTGGCTTGAGCATTTGTTTGACCAACCTGGATTTCCGAAAGACCTAGTATTTCATAAGCTATTTATACAGGCAGTGGATTGCGCTGTGGAGGAGGCGTATTTGTGGGAATATATGAATCGCTTCCCTGCCTTATGGGAGCAAGAGCCGTATGTACTGCCATGGGATGAAGGGCAGCTTGCTTTAAAGCTGGAAAATGAGCATAAAAAACAGCTTCTGCTCAAACCTCTATCCAGAAGGTATAAGAGGGAGTTGTGCCGTTGCGTTGGAGAATGGATGAGTTGGGAGATAAAAGAGAGTCGACGTGCGCTAAAGCGTGCTGAAAGGAGGAGAGCATGAGCACCATTTTGTTTTGGAGCCCCATTAAGGGGGCGAGTGGAAGTAGCTCATTAGCAGCAGCAACAGCAATTACCCTAGGTAATTTATATAGAGGAAGACTATTGCTGACTCATTTGGGTCGTAGGCATACGGGTATTGAATCAGGATTTCCTATACAGGAGTATGGTATGGACGATCCAAGTCTACAGATTCATGAAGGGGGCTGGGATGCTGTTTCACGTTTAATCCTGAGAGGGACGCTATCTAGAGAAAATATTCGTAACTATACAACACCTGTACTGGAACACACTTTGGATGTACTTGAGGGAACCTCCGGTTTTGGAGCTACATCGCCGTTACTTTCCCCTGATCTTGTAAGGAGGGTAATCGATACAGCGAATCAATATTATGATTTAACGCTGATTGATGCAGGGAGTGGAGTAGGCTGGGGGGCTGTGCAGCATGAAGCGTGTGCTCAAGCCAAGCTGGCCGTTCTTTCGCTCACTCAGAACATGCGTGAGTTGGATGCTTATTTTGAATCTGTGTCTCCGTTGTCTACATATTCGTCATTACCCTTATTAATTGTGCTTGGAAAATATGATGTGCATTCACAAGCAAATGAAGCGAATATCCGCAGGAGATATGGCTACAAGGGTACTTTGCATACAGTTCCTTACAGCACCGAATTCATGGATGCATGGAACCGCAGGGATGTGATTGGCCATGTGCAGCGCGAGGTGCGGAGTGGAAAAGCGCAGCAACGTAAGCTTTTTATATCTGTAGGTTGGGCGCAGAGTGTACAGCAGATTAGCAAAGCTATTTTGGAGGCGGCAGAGTCCGATCTTCGACTTAAGGCTTTGGAGAGGGGCGCTTAATGCTGTCTGCTCATGTGATTAACGGATTGATCATTACCTGCATTGTGCTGTTGTGCATCGTACTGATTATTATTAAGTATCGTGGGAATCTTCACTCGCAACATCTAGCTCTCCGGGTAGAACCAAAGAGCGAGGATGCCACATTCGAAACATTGATAGAGTATATCAAAAATGCGCTTCATGAACTAAGTCATAGCCAGATGGCGGATGCCGGATTACATGAAGAGGAGTATAGGCGGCGTATCCATCAAAGAGCGGAACTACGAAGGGCGTTAAAAGACTGTGCCAATGGCAGCAGTGGAGATAAACGTTTTGTTAAAAACCTGATGAGTGAGCTTCTGATTAACGGTTATGGTTTAAACGAGAAAATCATTGATACTATTATGCCGTTCTCCAGACCTGAGTTGTTTAGCACCCAGGATCAATTCGAAATTATTTTTTACCAATACCAGCAGAAGTTTGGTGCGAATGCATTATCACGTTTATTGGATACTTATGACCTAGCCGAAATGAGGTATTCACAGCAAGGGGAGGAGGATGGAAGTTATTTCGTAACGACAGAGGATGTCCGCTATATCTATGACTGTGAATACCGTCCCCTTTCCTTTATGGAGAAAGTGGATATTATTGTGCAGCGAATTTATCAGCATTACAAAGGATTTTCTGTCATTGATGATATCCGTGATCAGAGAATCGACGGTGTAAGTGGAGGCGTTAGTGGCATACCGGATGGTGGAATTTCTTCATCTCTACATTGGTCTTCGGATAGGTATATGTTTGAACAAAGCTCTGCGCCTACGACGAATGGATATGAGAGCGTATGGATTTTCTATAAGGGTAAAACTATTCACCTTTCATTCCTTTCCTTTGGGTCGGAGCGTGAGCTTAAAAGGGTATGTCAAAATATTTACAAATACAATTACCCGGGACAGCTTTCTGAAGCGAATGGTTATAAGGTCAACGAAATGAAGGATGGATCACGGGTAGTAGTAGTGCGTCCTCCTTTCTCTGAATCTTGGGCCTTCTTTGTCCGTAAATTTGATATTCAAAGTACATCACTGGAACAGTTAATTAGGGGACAAAACGCTAATTTTCCAATCCAACTGCTTTCCTATTTAATGAAAGGCAGTCGTATAACTGCAATTACAGGTGCACAGGGTTCAGGTAAAACGACATTGCTGATGGCGATGGTCAAGCATATTTACGCTTCGTATACGCTTCGCGTTCAGGAAATGGCCTTTGAGCTGCATTTACGTAGTATTTATAGTCGCCGTAATATTCTTACCTTTCGAGAAACAGATCATATTTCAGGTCAACAAGGTCTCGACTTGCAGAAAAAAACAGATGGGACCGTCAATATTCTAGGCGAAGTAGCGAGTGATGAAGTAGCTGCTTGGATGATTCAAATGTCGCAGGTTGCTAGTCTGTTCACTATTTTTACTCACCATGCTAAAACATTTCGTGATCTTGTATTTTCACTTCGTAATTCACTGCTCAAAACCGGAGTGTTTCAGCATGAAGGCATTGCCGAAGAACAGGTGGTACATGTCATTAATTTTGATGTGCATCTCAAGCGTGATGCGGAAGGACGGCGTTATATTGAACGGATTACAGAATGTGTGCCGCGTAATTTAGGGCATACGGATGTAGATCTCAATGCTTCATCAAGCTATAGCTATCGCCATGTTATGGAATATCGAAATGGAGGCTATGTACCAATGGAGCCCTTAACATCTAAAAGTGTAGAAGAAATGTGTGAACAGATGAATGCAAAGGATGCTGCAGATTTCCGCAGCTTTTTGACCCGTTACTGGGAGGAAGACTATGAGTCTTAAAGAAATTTTATTGTGGGTTTTGCTTATATCAGGTGGGGGATTTACTGTTCTATATATAGCTTTGTATTGGTTTCACAAGCATAAAAGCTTTGCAGTACGCGGAGGTAGAATTCATTCTGTACAGGAAGGGCGGAAGGGAAAAGCGGTACTTTCACGAGAACTGCAAACTCTAATGCACAAATTGTACACGCTATGCATGAAAGTCCCTATCACATCTGGATACATCACGAGTGTACGTAAGCGACTAGCTGGTCAGCATGCATATGATGAGTATAAGCTTCGTCTACAGACTATGAAGATGATACTGTTCATCTGGGGTGCTTTTGCTTGCAGCAGCGTTGTGCTGTTGATGATGAAACCAGGAATAGAGTTTGCTATACTGGCCGTTTTATGCGGAGTGGTAATCAACAGTCTCATTATCGATGTGGCCACTAGCCGAATGGAAAAAAGGCTGCTGGCACAAATGATCGAATTGTTTGCCAATGTACGTCATCACTATCATCAGCACGGTATGGTGGAAGAAGCCATATCCGAAGCGGCCGATTTAGCAGGGGCAGAGGCTGGAAGACATGCACGACTCATCCATGAGGCGCTGACAGATGCTGATCCGCACGAGGCACTCGAAAGATATTATGAATCGGCTCCAAATCGGTTTTTAAAAGCCTTTACTGGTATCTCGTATATGGTAATGGAGTTTGGTGATCGGATTGAAGAAGGTGGTTCCATTTATTTAAAGGGGATAAGCAGTCTTGCACGTGAAATTCAGTTGGAGTTGCTGCGGAGAAATAAACTGGACTATCTGCTAAAAAGTTTAAACCTGATCGCACTGGCACCCGTTTTCTTTACTACTCCAATTGAGAGATGGGCGAGATCCAGCTTTCCATCCATGGAAGAGTTTTATCTGGGGAAATTAGGTTATATCACGAAATTGACTGTTTATATTGTTATCATCTTATCCTATTTTCTGCTACAAAAACTGCAACAGTCCGACGAGACAGGATATCGTGCAGGTAAAGGGCGGAGAGTGTGGGAGCAGAAGCTATACCGCATGCCTATCCTTCGTAATATGGTGGATTCTTTAATTCCACGGCAGCATATGTCATCTTATTTTCAGATAACTCGGCTATTAAAGGAAAGTGGTGCGGAGGTAAAGCTCGAGTGGCTCTACATACGCAGAATTGCTCTTTTTATCTTAGGTTTAGGGCTCAGTATCAGTACTATATTTGTTTTACATGGAGCTGAAAAGACGCATATCCTTCACGCGCCAGTACAATCGGGGCAAATGTTTGGACGTTTAAGTCCAACAGAGGAAAAGGAAGCTTTGAAGCAGAGTGAGATTGACCGCAAAATCATGCAAATGTTAAACATGAAAGCGGACAGCACATACGAGCGAACGTACGCTGTTTTAGAACATTATGCTAATGGCACAGCTACTCCAGAGCAGCTATCCAGGAATACTCATCGAATCCTCCAAAAGCTGAAAGATTGGAATGATGAGTATATCAAGTGGTGGGAAGTATTGATCAGTATAGTTGCTGGGTATGTAGCCTATCAAATGCCCATGCTTTTATTATATTTGCAAAGGAAAATGCGTCGTCTGGATATGAGGCATGAGGTGTATCAGTTTCAAACGGTTATTTCCATTTTACGGGTTATGGAACGAATGTCTGTCGAGGAAATACTGGAGTGGCTGAACAGATTCTCAGTTATCTTCAAAAGGCCTTTGCAAAAGTGTCTGCTTCATTATGAACATGGGCCAGAGTCAGCTCTCGATTTGTTGAAAGAAGAAGCACCTTTGCCGGAATTCCAACGTTTGGTGGACAAGCTCCATTTGTCTTTGGGAAAAATTACGATAAGAGAGGCATTTGATGATTTGGAATCCCATATGTCCTACTATTTTGAACAAAGAAAACAGGAGTACGAAAAAATAATAGACAGTAAGGCGATCTGGGGAAGAATGATTGGTTTTGCACCGATGTATGGGCTTATCTTTTTATATTTGGTGATTCCGTTGATCGGTATGAGCTTTGTTCAAATGGATAGCTATTATGAGCAAATACAAAAGATCCAGTAAGTAGGTTTTTTGATGTAAATCCAATATTACAAGTTGAGGAGAGAAAAAAATGAATAATGCATCAACAGCATTAAAGGTAGCCGCTGGGATATTTTTAACCATCGCTCTAATTACGATTGTAGTCATACTATTTATCTCAGCACAGGAGGCCACCAAAACGGCACAAAACAATTTCGCTGATATCCAGACCGAATTGTCACAAGCCTCTTTTACGGTATACGACGGAACAACGATTAGCGGCTCCCAGGTAACCAATGCGCTGCGAAAGTTTCAGGGAAAGGACCAGTTTGGTATTCAAATTAAAACTGGCAAAAATATGTCAGGACAGTGGTACGGAAATGCTCTGAATATTAGTCCAGACAGTGAGCAGTATGGCGCCGTGAATGGCGGCAGTGATAAGACGGGAAAAATTGCGAATACACTGAATGAGAAAGAGAATGAATACGTAAATCCAAGCGGGAAATTCAAAGCTGAAATCGTGAAAGACAAATCGAACGTGGTACGTGGGTTGCTGTTTACCCAGTCTTAATAGTACAGCAATGATAATAGTCATAAGGGAGATGTAAGTATGTCTGATCACGCTTCAAGTATGCTGCGGCTTGGTGTGTCAGTTATTCTATTCATAACCGCATGTGTAATGACAGCAAACTTGTCTAGTCAACTGGGTAGTACATTGGAATTAAGGTCGCAGCAGGAGGAGCAATCTGAGGGACGGCTATTCCGAACTATAGGGGTGGAAACGCCGCAACGGATTAAAGGAACACAAATCATCCAGACCATTCGTATGAACTTGCAGGAGGGGATTCCGGTTCAAGTTGACGGTTCAAAATACGATGTGTACTCTGAACCATTTGAGCCTGATGTAGCTACCCTGGATGCTTCCTCAATGTATGCCATATACCCACAGCGTAATGGGAACGGAGACATAACATCTGTACGTTTTGAGAAATTGGGGGAGGATTGAAGTGGTTCAAACAATATCCAAGCTGTTGGGGGCGCTACTCGCTGTATTGCTTTTGTATATCGTACCCGCAGCTCAAGCTGCTGAACGGCAGGATGATATATCCGGGTTAAATACATATCATTCGACTGTACATTTTGTTGATATGGTAAGAACCAAAGGCTACATTACACCGACGATGTATAACGATTTTATGCATGACCTGGAGCTAACAGGCAATACGTACGAAGTTAACTTGGAGCATATGCACAAAAAATATGTACCAAACTACGCAGACGCAGTGAATCCAGACAGCTTTTTGGGTAGTTATGAAGTTGTATACGATGGTTACTATAACCCGCAAATCTTACCTGTATTGTTTCCTGATCATCCCCAGCCTAAGTCGGAACAGACACGTCGTTATACCTTGATGGCCGGTGATTATTTTACAGTGCGACTACATAATACGAATCGGACTCCTGCGGATTTGTACAAATCATGGCTTCTGGGTGGAATAGATAATGGTAAGCCAGCAGTTGAAGCTTCTTACGGGGGCATGGTTTTAAATGAAGATTACTGATTTTGCAGTTATATTTATACTGATTTTTTTACCTTTTGGTGTGGTTAGCGATTTACGAGTCCAGAATCAGCGAGAAGTGCAGCGGTTAGAAATGAAATATACATCTGCTCTCCGTACCGCAGTTCAGGATGCAGGTGTGGTGCTCTCACAGAATGAACGCCAGGAACGCGAGGCCGGATATGGGTCAGATAAGTTTTTTCGTGTAGATAAAGAGGAAGCGCTGACCACGTTCCTGCACACTCTATACCTTAATATGGACATTGATGGGGATACAGCCGCACAGCGTGCATTATTGGATTACATACCTGTTATAGTGGTTCTAGATTATGATGGTTATTATACATTCGCTTCAGCAACCTACAAAGATATGCATGGACAAGCGATTATAGACCACAAGTGGAGCGAAAAAAAGCCCTATGCCTATGTTGATTCCACAGGCAATAGTGTAGGATTTACTCTGGATCATTATCTACATGCCTATGATGTGCAGAATCACAGATGGGTGGAGGGTTTTCAGAAGGAGCTTGAGGGCCAGACCCCCATTTCGTTACTGAATGATTCAAAGACATTTGAGCAAATACGCCGTTCTACCATCGTTCGCAGTGTTCAGGAGGACTTGGTTCGACTGATTAATATCCACAACGATAAAACAGCGCGTAACGGCATTTCCTATACGTTCACGCTACCGCTCATTCCACAAGAG
The DNA here is from genome assembly GCF_050482105.1 of Paenibacillus jamilae. Lineage (GTDB taxonomy): Bacteria > Bacillota > Bacilli > Paenibacillales > Paenibacillaceae > Paenibacillus > Paenibacillus jamilae_B. The sequence continues at coordinate 537,467 of NZ_JBCNHI010000018.1, forward strand.
GAGTGGTATAACACGATAGATGATGTGGGTATGATTGCATTTATCCAAGGCATTCCAGTTGGAGATAGGTATTACAATAACTATGGGTTTGGTGGTGGGAGAGTCGTCAGAAAGCAGCCTATTATCGGTGGTGAAGAACCGGATACTGGAATAAAATATTTTTATAGAGCTTCATGTCCAGTTCCCTTCAAAGCAGTTGAACGTTTTACAGATGAACAATCTGCTGCAGCTGCGGGATATTTCGAATATCCATATGATAATGGCATAAAATAGCCCACTCTGAAATATCTACATGCTTGCCTTCAGGGTTTTTGGCGGGTGTTCAATGAAATAAAGTATTAGACTGGCAACGTACGATTAAGCTAACGAAAAATTTTAGTCAATCATGAATCGACGGCAGTTGGCTATGAACGGCTGAGGATTTCATTGAAGTAACGAGCAGGGAAGGAGTTTAATTACAGAAACGAATAGCAGGGCATTCCTCGAAATAGAGTGCCCTACCACAAAAATGTTTTCATTACATATAACATATTATTATGAGAGTAAAATGATTAGTTTAGTTTCTGTACACCTTTGAACCATACGGCTTTAATGGACAAGGCATCCGAGATGTTGGTTATCGGATCACCGTTTACTAGTATAAGGTCAGCGCGCGCACCCTCGGAAATACGGCCGCGATCGATAAGACCAAAGCAACGGGCTGGTTTCGAGGTAGCCGACTGAAGCGCTTCTATCGGAGTGAACCCGGCCTTCACCAGCAATTGCATTTCATGATGGACGCTGGCTCCATGAGCGAGACCGCCAAGATTTGGAATGGGAACCGGAGCGACATCCGTTCCTACTAGAATATCAACTCCGGCACGGTGTAGGTCCATCACATTCTTAAAGCTGTCCTCCATATTGCCTTGTGGAAACGTATTGAAACTGGAGTTCAAGATATCGATCCAGTCCGGGCTTAATTTGGAATGAACACGCGGATCATTCGCCAATTCCAATGCCGTATTTCCAATGATAGATGAATTCAACACCAAGCACGGTATAACAAAAGCGCCTGAACTCGCTATGGATTTCACTAACTCGGATGTGTACCCGGGTCTGTCGATAAACAAGTGGCCCAAACCGTCGACTCCAAAATTGATGGCTTCTTGCGATGAACGAGCCGTCAAGACGTGGGCGATGACCAACTTATCGAACTTGTGGGCTTCTGTCACAGCTGTTTTTAGAATCTCGTCGTTTAGTACAGGTAAGCCAGGTGCACCCATGACTGTTCCTTCTTCAATCATGATCTTAATATAGTCGGCTCCATTTTCCACTTGAGTATGCACATGTTTAATCGCCTCTTTTACCGTCGTCACTTGTGGTATTTCTTCGTGATCGTGAGCGTATGCAGCCAACATCGCTTCCTGGTCTTCCTTCGATAACTTCTCTAGCTCCTTTAATACGAATTCCGGTATTTCATCTTCATCTGGGATTAATTCATCTGGGTGTCCGCCCGGAGCGGTGATCGCCATGCCAGCAGAACGGACGTCTGCGATGTCATTCACATTTTTTAACTGAATTTCGCGCCCTCTTTTAGTAAAATCGCCGTTCATTTCGAGTTCTGTTGTAACGCCAAATTTTAAGGCATCTCGTAATCCTCCAATTGAGGTATGGACATGTGCATCAATCAGACCAGGCATGAGAGTCGCATTTTCTCCATCGATAATCGTTGCATCGGCAGGAATGTCTCCACCGACTGAAATAATGAACTCCCCTTTAAGGACAACATATCTGGGGGTAATAATTTGATCTCCATCAAAGATACGTACATTTGTAATTGCTGTAACTTGTTCTAACGCAGCATTTTGAGCTACCTTCTCCATTTGAATTCCTCCCAAGTGTTTGCCGTAAACAATTCGGAGTATAACTGTTAGACATCTAACTGTCAACAAACTAATATTCCTTTGACACGAAAGCTATATATCTGTATAGTTTATTTACTTACAGTTAGTTTTCTAACAATATGAGGAGGTACGATCATGAAGCCTCGCAAGTATACGCCTTATCTGGATTTGTTTCAGGTTATTGGCCTTAAGTTAAAGAAAAAAGCGGACGGTAGCATAAAAGAACTAGGATTAAACGCTCAACAAGGAAAAATACTTTGCTATATCTACGAGAATCAAGAAACCGGATTGATTCAGAGGGATCTTGCTGATCGGTTTCATCTGCGTGGGGCTAGCATTACAAGTATGCTTCAAGGTCTTGAGCAAAGAGGATTTATCGAGCGTAAAATCCCAGCCAATAATGAACGGCAAAAAAATATTTATGTTTTACCAAAGGCCATTGAATTGATTGAAGACTTTAATGACTCTTTTCAAAAGGTGGAGGAAGAAATCGTTCAAGTCCTTACTGAAGAGGAGAAGCAAACCTTGAAGGGATTGTTGATCAGAATTAATGAACGCTTATAATTGCGATTGGGATCTGCATTGAAGGTCGCCTGGATTTCTCTATTTCATTAGGCTATGTAATATTGTCCAATAAGCGGAGATTAAAGGTTCAATAGTGGCTACAATGAATGATTACGCTATCGGAAGAAGATAGTTGAATGAATGACAACAGCGGCAGTCTAAGACTTTATTTATCAAGTCTTAGACTGCCGCTGTTTCTTTTATTGGATCAGTCTAAAACTTTATTTTCTGCTGACAACAGGGTTGTTTTGATAGGATTAGCAGTTAACAGTTCCAAAACATTTAGCATTAATTCCATAGGTATATTACTCTAGTGAAGGGGGGAGTATATATACTAATTATCTGCAATTTTTAAACAAGGAGGCTTTTGCATGAATGACCATCTCATTATTTTAATCAGAAGTTTTTCAGCATTCTTTATCCTAATGATAATTGGGAGAATATTAGGGAAGCAAACCCTTTCCAATATGAACTTTCATGAATTCGTAACGGCAGTTATATTAGGAGCGATGGCGGCTAACTTTGCATTTAACGAAAAAATAGAAGTTATCCACCTATTAATAGCCCTGTCCGTTTTTACAGTTACTTCTTATGTTTTAGCCAAGGTTTTTTTGAAATTCAGAAGCTTTAAGATGTGGACAGAAGGAACTCCCACCGTTCTCATCGAAGGAGGGCGCATTCTCGAAGATAACTTGAAAAAAAATAATATGACATTGGATTCTTTAAACCAGCAGCTTCGCGAGAAAGATATTTTTAATATAGAAGAAGTGGAGTACGCTCTACTTGAGATTAACGGAAAACTGTCTGCCCAAAAGAAAAAGGAACTGCAAGCCGTGACATTAAAAGACCTACAGTTGAATGCAGGCAATGTCCCACAGTTCCCAATTGAGCTTGTAATCGACGGACAGCTTTTGCATGGTAATTTAAACTCCAACCATATTTCTGAATCCTGGATGAACTCCCAACTCAAAGCACGCGGCAAAAAGTTAGAGGATGTATTCTACGCCGTTAAAGGCAGCAACGGCCAACTTTATGTGGATGAATATAAGGATAATATTCAGCATCCAATTGATATGGAATAGTATTGATTTTCAGAAAATAGCTACTTGAGATTCAATGTAATCAGATAATTGTATTTGGCAGCGTGCTTAAGCTCATCCAAGATGATACCGTACACCGTGTCCTTATAGATACCAGTGGGTAATCCAAACCAGATGTTGCGGTATCGTTCTACTGCACCCAGTTCTCCCATTAAGGCGCGCTGCAGACCTTCGACATAGGAGTGCACCTTCTCATATTTCTCATTACTGATGCCCGTAATCTCCTGTCCTGTCAAAGCCCGGTACATGTCTCTGAACATTTTATTATGGGCGCGCTCATCGTTACGGATGCTTTCAATAATAGCCACCTGCTCTTGTGAGGGAGCCAAATTAATCAATTCACTGTAGAACAACTCATCGTTACGTTCCCCTTGTACCGCTTCCTTTATCATTTGTACTGCTTTTGAAAAGTCTGTGTTCCAGATCGGTACAAAATCGGCCCGCATATAATATGAATTTCCCCAGTAAGAAGGCACTTGATACAAGTTTATTCCTCCCAATGTTAGTTTTTAGAAAGTATATGCACATCTGCCCATGATGGTTCCCACATCAGAAAAATGGATGTTCCACACTAGTCGCCTTTTTATTGTGAAGTAATGCTGGCGACGATTTGACTTACAAACATACTGGGTTGATTATACTGATAATAGCTAACACCGGGGAAGAATTCATTTTTAAAAAATCAATTGCGATTTGTGTCATAGTTGAGGGTGCTGCATCTATTGCTTCCAGATAATCAATTAATACTCAAACTGCTTGTTTCGAGGTGATCGGGTACGCAAGCTATAAGCTACTGAGAAATAGACGAGGTACCTCTTGACAAACATTAGCTAGTTTTCTTTTTAGGCCAATCCATATAAAAAACCTTTAAATTCGCTGTTTTCAATATTCCGATAAGGTTGCCAGATGTGCTACAATAAAGCTTTGAAAGAAACGAAATGTATTATATAAGAACAGTCGGCAGCGCCGATGACAATAAGGAGCCAAAAACAGCTTATGAGTTTATTGACTGTAGAAAATGTATCACACAACTTTGGGGACCGTGCATTATTTAAAAATGTTTCCTTTCGATTGCTTGCGGGGGAACGTGTAGGACTGGTTGGGGCTAATGGTGTTGGTAAATCGACACTTATGAACATTCTGACTGGAAAATTGCTTAAAGATGAAGGTAAAGTGGAATGGACTCCACGTGTGCGTTACGGTTATCTGGATCAGCACACCAAGCTGACACCAGGTAAAACAGTACGTGATGTACTAAAAGATGCTTTTCTTCCTTTGTTGGAGCTGGAAAAGGAAATGATGCAGATTACGGACAAAATGGGAGAGGCTTCTCCTGAAGAGTTGGAAGTCCTGCTGGAACAGATGGGAGAAATTCAAGAGCAACTGGATATGGGGGATTTTTACCTCATTGATGTGAAGGTTGAAGAAATGGCCAATGGATTAGGTCTCTCCGCCATCGGACTGGATCGGGATGTAGCTGCACTTAGTGGTGGACAACGGACTAAGGTGCTGCTTGCTAAATTGCTGTTGGAAAAGCCGAATGTACTGCTGCTGGATGAGCCTACCAACTATTTGGATGTGGAGCATATTGAATGGCTGACGCGATATTTGAAGGACTATCCTTATGCTTTTATTCTAATTTCACATGATACTGAATTTATGAACCAGGTCGTTAATGTCATCTATCATCTTGAATTTGCTAAAATGACTCGTTATTCAGCTAACTATGAAAAGTTTCTTGAGATGGCGGATCTGAATAAAGCTCAGCATATTGATGCATATGAGAAGCAGCAGGAATATATTAAGAAACAGGAAGATTTTATTCAGCGTAATAAAGCGCGCGCCTCTACCTCAGGCCGAGCAAAAAGCCGTGAAAAGCAGCTTGATCGGATCGAACGTATTGATAAGCCTGAGGAAGCTGCAAAGCCAACCTTTCAGTTCAAAGAAGCCCGTGCGAGCGGGAAAACGGTTTTTGAGGGGATTGATTTTGAAATTGGCTACACACATGCCCTTCTGCCTAAAATGTCTATGACGATCGAACGTGGTGAAAAAATTGCAATTGTCGGCTGCAACGGTGTTGGTAAGTCTACGTTGCTCAAAACCATTCTAGGGAAAATATCCCCAATTAGCGGGAAAACCTATCAAGGGGATTTCTTGCAGCCCGCTTATTTTGAGCAGGAAGTAAAGGCTGGTAAAATTACACCGATTGACGATGTGTGGAATGAATTCCCCCATTTGAATCAGCATGAAGTACGTGCGCATTTGGCGCGCTGCGGTTTGAAGAATGAGCATATCACGCGACCTTTATCTGCGCTTAGCGGTGGAGAGCAGGCTAAAGTCCGCCTTTGCAAACTGTTAATGCGTGAAAGCAACTGGGTACTGTTTGATGAGCCTACCAACCACTTGGATGTCAAAGCAAAGGATGAACTGAAACGAGCTTTGAAGGAATACAAAGGGACTGTGCTGCTTGTATCTCACGAACCAGACTTTTACGAGGATTGGGTAACCAAAACGTGGAATGTGGAAGAGTGGTCTAGTAAAGTCAAATAAAATCCAATTCTGACATATTTCACATGACGTGGGGTTTGCAGAATTAGGAAAATATGCTAAGCTATCTTTAGCTGAAACAATAGAATAGTCACACTAGGGGAGCCGCCCATGCGGCTGAGACGGAATAAATGGATTTCGGACCCTTTGTACCTGATCTGGGTTATGCCAGCGTAGGGAAGTGAGCACCGTACAAACAAGGTAGCTGTTTATTTACTTTTGTTTGCGCGGGGAACGATATATGTTTACGGATATATAGTCCGTATAATTTTGAACGTTCGTCAAACCACTTCCTTTGGGAAGTGGTTTTTTGCGTTTCGTTCTCAATTATTCAAGCTCCCGTAGGCGAATTTACATATGATCTCCTTTCATTATTGCTGGCACATGTGGCTAGCTTCATATGGTATCCCCCAATATGGAGCTGGAACAATATAAGTTTAGCTAAATCGATTTTTTTAACATTTGTTCATATTTTTTAGTCCAAGTGAGGTGAAAATGAAATCGAAATCCACGTAATTACGATGGAAAGTGTCACTTGTGTGAATGTGCCTCAAGTGGCCGCCGCTATTTGTCCTTATATTCATCATTTACATGTACGTTTGAAACAAAAGGGTGCCTCTGCTTTGCTTTCATTGACTCGAAGTATGATCGAGCAGGAAGTTCCTTTGCAGAAAATTGTAGTAAATGACCGTGTGGATGTAGCTTTACTTACCTTGGCAGGAACTGTCCAGCTACCAGCTAATGGGTTATCTGTGGCAGATGCCAAAAGCCTACTTTCAGAGGGCACACGCTGTGGAGTGTCTGTACATTCCTTGGAGGAGGTACAGACTGCCCAGCAGGCAGGAGCGGATTATGTACTATTTGGTCATGTATATGAGACCCATTGTAAGGCTGGTCTTGCACCGCGGGGTATAGCAGAGCTTGAACGCATATGTAGATTGTCGGACATTCCGGTGATAGCGCTCGGCGGCATACAACCCCGCCATATTCCAGAGCTTTATCATGCTGGAGCAAGCGGAATTGCGGTGATGTCTGGTATATGGGAAGCTGAGTCACCCGTAGCAGCAGCGATGGAATATAGACGAATGGTGGATCTTGTAGTTTACGAATCTGTACCAAGAAAATGAAACTAAAGAAAGTGGAATAATCACCGGAGAGGAGACAGGGAGCAAATGTCAGAGACACATACACATACAGAGACCAAAGCGATAGCACACGCTGAATGCTTGGTCATAGGTGGAGGCGTGATCGGCAGTTCCACTGCTTATCATGTGGCCAAGGAGGGACGAAGTACAATCCTGCTGGAACGATGGATTCCCGGTGAGGGAGCATCAGGAGCAGCGGTGGGAATGCTGGCAGCGGAAAGTGAAGAGTTCACAGACCTTGAGCTGGCACGATTTGCTCGCTCAAGTCGGGATGCATTCCCTGAACTTGTCTGTGATTTGGAGCGGTTATCAGGTATTTCAGTGGAGTTTCATACCGAAGGCTTCGTGACCCCTTTTCGTTCAGAAGCAGAGGGCCAAAAACGCTGGAATGCTGCTAAGATGCGAGAAGATGATTGTCCCATTTGGTGGGATGTCAGGGAAGTGGCCCGACGGATTCCGGGCTTGACGGATCAAGTAATTGGGGCTATCTACCGATCAAAGGAGACGCAAGTGGCCCCTGTCCAGCTTTGCCGTGCTTACGCAGGAGCAGCTGCGGTACTGGGAGCAACAATATGGACTGGAACTCAAGCTGAGGAATTGGTCATACAGGAAGGCCGAGTTTGCGGTGTACGAACGAATAGTGGATTTTTTTCCTGCGATCAGGTCGTGATTGCCGCAGGCTTGGATAGCCTGAAATTGCTGGAGCAGATTGGGTTTGATTATCCGCTTTATCCGGTCAAGGGCGAAGCGGTAGCCGTCTCCTTGAAGGATTATCCGTTGGATTATACCATTTATGCCGACGATGTTTACCTCGTACCTAAACAGAATAACGAGCTTTGGATTGGGGCCACAAGTCTTCCGCATCAATATGACAAAAAGGTGACTGTAGGAGGTATAGAGGGGCTACTGAAACGTGCATCTGCCTGGTTGCCGCGTGTGCATGAAGCTTCTTTTATACGTGCCTGGGCGGGCTTGCGTCCCCAGGCAGCAGCAGAACGCCCTTTCATAGGCCCTGTTCCTGGAGTAAAGGGCGTTTATGCTGCGGTCGGGCATTATCGCAACGGTGTCCTGCTTAGTGATGCGACTGGGCGAGCGATGGCAGCATTGCTTAAAGGGTCTGATGCGGCTGGACTTGGAATAAGCAAATTTTCTTCTGAACTCCTCAAGGAGGAAAGCTTATGAAGCTGACCATTAACGGACAGAGCATGATCATTTCTAATCGAATCACTTGTGTGGACCAGTTACTCCATGAACTTGATTTAAAGGTGAAAACTGTAGTAGTAGAGCTGAATCGACATATATTGACCTGTGAAGATCATCATGAAGCGGTACTGAAGGATGGAGATTGCCTGGAAATTGTACATTTTGTAGGAGGCGGTTGATCGTGTTAACCATTGGAAAAGCATCGTTTACCTCAAGGCTGTTGCTGGGAACAGGCAAATTCACGGATCTGGACATCCAATCCCAAGCTGTAGAGGCTGCTGAGACAGAAATATTAACGTTTGCTGTGCGCAGACTAAATTTGGAGGAACGGGACAAGCAGCATTTTCTCGATACACTGGATTTGAGCCAGTATACACTTCTTCCCAACACAGCAGGAGCAACAACAGCAGAAGAGGCAATCCGTATTGCCAAGTTGGCAAAAGCCTCCGGTTTGTGCGATATGATTAAGGTGGAAGTCATTGGGGACAGCAAGACGCTGTTGCCTGACCCTTTTGAAACGTTGAAGGCCAGTGAAAAGCTGCTAGAGGAAGGCTTTGTCGTGCTGCCCTACATATCGGATGATGTGATACTAGCGAAGAGGTTGCAAGAGCTTGGAGTACATGCCGTTATGCCTGGGGCGTCACCGATTGGTACAGGACATGGCTTGCTCAATCCGTTTTCATTAGAGCTGATTATTGAGCAAGCAGAAGTTCCGGTCATTGTCGATGCTGGTATTCGCTCACCTGGTGACGCAGCAATGGCGATGCAGTTGGGAGCAGATGGTGTTCTGTTAAATACAGCCGTCTCGGGGGCGAAGAACCCTGTGAAAATGGCTGAGGCCATGAAGCTGGCTGTACGTGCAGGCAGATATGGTTTTGAGGCAGGGATGATTCCTATAAAACGTTATGCTTCAGCAAGCAGTCCGACAGAAGGTTTGGTTCAAGGATGAGGCTAACTGGAAAATCCGGTGCTGAAGCACCACCAAGTGACCGTTATTCCAGACAGGAAAGGTTCGCACCTTTTGGGCTAATAGGACAACGCCGGCTTGCTTCCTCTCATGTACTGATCGTAGGTGTAGGAGCGCTGGGTACGGGGATTGCGGAGACGCTAGTTCGTGGAGGCGTGGGTACGGTAAGTCTTGTAGACCGCGATTATGTGGAATGGAGCAATTTGCAGCGCCAGCAGCTGTTTCAGGAAAGTGACGCTGTGCAAAGATGGCCCAAAGCAGTTGCTGCCCAGCGAAGATTAAAGGATATTAATTCGCAAACAGTCATACATGCACATGTCTTGGATGTTGGGGTGGAGGAGCTGGAAGAGTTGATCCAGGGGGTGGATCTCATGATGGATGCAACCGATAATTTCGATACCCGACTTCTTATGAATGACATGGCACTCAAGTATCACATTCCTTGGATTTATGGAGGATGCGTGGGTAGCTACGGTGTAACTTACACTATTTTACCGAATCAAACGCCTTGTCTACACTGTCTGATGGGAACTGTACCGCTTGGAGGGGAGACCTGCGAAACGGCCGGGATTATTCCGCAGGCAGTACAAATGGTCACCGCTAACCAGACTACGGAAGCTTTCAAACTTCTTGGTGGATATCCTGACGATTTGAGAGGAAAGTTACTTTCGTTTGATTTGTGGAAAAATGAGTACGTAGCAATCGGAGTAGATCGACTTAAAAAGGTGGATTGTCCTTCTTGCGGAAGCCAACCGACATATCCGTATTTATCGGTCTCTTCTCGGCAGAAAACAGAAGTTTTGTGCGGTAGGGATACCGTTCAGATCAGACCCGCAAACCCGACACATCTGAATCTCACAGAGATAGCAGATCGATTTGCGACATTAAGCGAGGGAAACGTAGAGTGGAATTCATATCTGGTTTCCCTTAGTGTGGGCGAGCATCGCTTGGTTGTTTTTGCAGATGGCAGAGCATTGATCCATGGGACAAAGGACGTGGCAAAGGCAAGAAGTCTATATCATCGCTACTTGGGCTGAAAACTATAAAAGCAGAAAGCCATTCTTTAAAGAATGATTTTCTGCTTTTTTGTTACACTAATACAAATATGTTTTAATGGCTTATAACAAACTTGTTCGTATTCAATATGTAATGCGATGTCCAAACCAGGTGGGTGAAAAGATGAGCCCGTTAATTGTACTTGTGGATGAAAATGAAGCGCCCGTTGTATTCGTTCGTCCATTGGAGCAAGCAGGTTATCGTGTGGTTCATGTTCGCAATACGTCAGAAGCAAGCTCTTATGCAGTTCAGAATCCTGTGAGCTTGCTACTCCTGAGCATTAATGATGAACAGGCGGGCGCTCAAGGCTTGATTCGCATATTGCAGCAGAACCATCCTCATGTTCCGATACTTGCCATGATTTCATCAGATGAGGAGGCGCCTATGGTTTCCTGCTTTGAACAAGGAGCACATGATGTAATGGTAGTGCCCTTTTATCCCAGAGTTCTTCAGGCTAGAGTAGCTAATTTGTTACGCATTTTTGGTATTGAACGTGATATGACAAGAGCAATCGAGGCAGGGGATTTACATATAGACACTGCAAGCAGGATGGTGAGCAGAGGAGAGCGAAAATTGGAATTAACTCCGAAGGAATTTGATCTATTGCTGCATCTGGCAATACATCTTAATCAAGTTTGCAGTAGGCAGCAAATTCTGAAGGATGTCTGGAAACATGATTACATCGTTGATACGAACGTAGTAGACGTGTACATCAGGCATTTGAGGGTTAAAGTAGATAAGGGGCAAAAGTTTAAAATGATTCGAACTGAACGAGGCATTGGCTATTCACTGAGAACACCAACCGAAGCAAATTAGTTAGCATGAGCAATAAAAAAAGCCGGAACTTTTCGTCCCGGCTCACCGATTTAGTATAGGTTTTTATACTATGAGTTTTACATTACAGCACGCGACGTGCTTTAATGTATGTTCTTTTCCAGTTGCCAGAGTTCAAATCAGAGATGGTCACCCCAGGTGCACCATAAGTGTGTAAAATTTTACCCCCGCCCATATAGACTGCTACGTGAGTAATGTTACGTCCTGTGGCACGGCTACCGCTTGAAAAGAACACTAGGTCTCCTTTTTTCAAATTAGACTTGGATACGGCATGTCCGACTTTAGACTGTTCGACAGAAGTACGCGGTAAATCGACTCCGTATTTCTTGAATATGTGCTTCATGAAAGAAGAACAGTCAAAATTACGTGTGGTGCTTGTGGAAGCTCCAAACTTATAAGGAGTACCCATATATTGTTTGCCATAGTTAATTACTTTTTGACCTACAGTAGTAGTAGCAGTAGCAGCTTGTACTGTATTTGTTCCCTCAATGGCAAAAGTACCAAAGCCGATCGTGGCAGCGACTCCTGCGATAATTACCTTTTTTATGATTTTATGCATATTCATGTTGTAAGTACCTCCAAAAATTGATTTGTGCAATATTTTGCTGAGTTGCTAACTTACTGACAGCGTTGAGTATAACAGTTTTGAAGCCACCTAATAGTTGGAAAACTACTCTCAAATGCTTGAGGGACAAGGCTTACGTCGTAATTATTAAAAAACGATTAAAAATTACAATTTGTAAAAAATAAAATAATTTTAGAGCCTGTAAAAATGGAAAAACCCTTGTTAATCAAGGGTTTTGAGTGTGTAAACAACTCTTATAAAAGTTACAACAATGTCATAATTAATCCTTGCTTTGAATAACGAGTAGTAGACCACTTCTAATAGAAATCGTCCCTTTTGTAGCTGTTAGCTTATTGCTGACACCACGTGATTGTCCCATTTTGAGAGTGGCATTGTGAAGTGGATACATAAATCCTTCCAGTTCTATACCTGTTACCTCGGCGGTCAAAGGAATCAGAGATGTATATGTATAGCCCATAGGCTGAATCTCAAGCGTTGATCCGGTGAGCTCAATATAGTTATGTGCGTCCATGATAGCGCATCTAATGTGATGCTGCATGGCCCGTACTAATATTTGAATATTGGCTAATGTGTGGTCCATCCGAGTGCCAGTAACACCGAGCATGAGTACATGATCTGCATGTTCATCCATAGCAATTTCTAAAGCAAGCTCCGTGTCAGTTAGGTCCTTAAGTACTGGATCGCACGCAATCATGCGTTGACTTGCTGATCTTACCTGTGCTTGTTCCTCTGGTGAAATTGAATCAAAATCTCCTACAGAGACATGTGGTGTAACACCGTGTTCTATCAGGAAAAGAGCACCTTTATCTGCACCTATAATAAAATCATCAGGGTGTATTTGTTGTAGATCTTCTTCATGAAGACGACCGCCTGAAAATACAATGGCTCGTTTTCTCGTCATGTCCAACATCCTTTCTTTCTGTATACGGTCCCATATATACGATCATTTTAAGTATACCGCGTTAAATATGGCTTGCACAATTTTGGAGGACCTGGCTACAATGGAACAGAAAAAAACGAAGTGTAACGTGAATAGGAAGGGGAACGAAATGATAAACGTTTTATTTGTGTGTTTGGGCAACATCTGCCGCTCTCCCATGGGAGAGGCCGTACTGAGGCATAAAGCAAAGAGACGGGGACTAGACGCAGAAATCCGGGTGGACTCGGCAGGAACAGGTGACTGGCATATTGGGAATCCCCCGCATGAAGGAACGCTAAAGCAACTTAAACTACACGGAATCAGCGAACAGGGCATACAAGCACGGCAAATAACAGATCGCGATTTTGAAGCGTTTGACTATATTGTGTGCATGGATGACTCTAATGAACGAAACATGCGTAAACTTGTAGGTGGAGCGGATGCTGATATTCTAAAATTTATGGATTTGCTTCCTCAAGAAAAGCTAAGAGAAGTACCTGACCCATATTTTACTGGGAATTTTGAAGAGACCTATCGATTAATGGACGCGGGATGCGAGGCCTTGCTGGACAAGATCATAGAAGAAAAGCTATAATGTGAACGACAGATGACGGCAATCATTGCCGTTTTTCATTATTCATTTTTGAAAGCGTAACCAAAATAATATAAAAGAGGAGGGAGCCTTATAGCCTCGTAGGTCAACGCTCCATTCCTCATTGTTCCTGGGATGTTTATTACTCAGGCGCGATCCAAAAAATACATTAGCGCGTCAGGCAGCTCGTTTTGCCAAAAGCCCCACAAATGTTTGCCATCCTTTTCACGGTAAGAAACTTCGGCGTTCCGCTCGCGCAGCAAATCTGCGCATTGACGGTTCAGCTCTACAAAGTTGTAAATGCCGGTATCGCTCTCAAAAGCATCTTCCTGAAGGCCAACTGTCATCCATACATTTAGATGCGACAGTTCTTTCTCACGGGCAATAATTTCTTGCGAAGCTTCATAGTAGGCACCTGAGAGGCTGATAATGCGATTAAACAGCTCAGGATACAATAGCGCCAAATGCAGAGACACACTGCCTCCCAGTGAATCTCCAGCAAGAATACGGGAAGCTGCATCTTTTCTTATAGGATACTTTTGTTCCACATAGGGAATAATCTCTTCTGCAAAACAGGCAGTGTATGCCTCAAAACGATTGCCGAAGGGAGCGTACTCCTGAGTTCTGATTTTGGTGTTCACTTCTACACCTACAATAATGAAGGGTTCGACGCCTTCATCCAGTATGAGACGGTTGGCGTGTGTTGCAATGCGTCCAAAGTTGAAAAATTCCTCTCCATCCTGACAGTAGACGACCGGGTAGCTCAATATTTCATTATAGCCGGGCGGCAAATAAATCCGAAGAGTTCGGGTTTCGCCAAGTAAGCGGCTGTCTACTTCGTCTTTAAGGATGGTTCGTTTTAAATACCGAGAATCCGTCATTTTTCGTCACCTTTCTTGGGTATTATTTTGCATTAAGGATCACAATAAGTTAAGATTACCCTGATTGCAATAGATGTTTAAAATTTCAATCATGTACTAAGCTGTTATAGTAAAAAACATACCCTGTTACATACACAAAAATGTGGTAAACTCAAAAAAAATAACTAAATCTTTGACGCGAGCGATATAACAGGTGTATAATAATCCTATAACAGCGGAACTTGATATTCAAATTTTTTTGTTGAGGTGAAGAAAATGAGCAAGGTTCCTTATGAAGTTTACACAGAGGAAGTTGAGGCTCTATCCGTGCTTTCTCCGGATGGTGAAATTATCAATAAAGATAAATTGCCTAAACTTACAGATGATCAATTGAAAGAAATTATGTATCGTATGGTATTTACACGTACTTGGGATGACCGTGCTGTTAACTTGGGCCGTCAAGGACGTCTAGGCTTCTACGCTCCAGTATCCGGACAAGAAGCAACCATGGTTGGTAGCGAATTCGCTCTCCAAAAAGAAGACTTTATTGCACCAGGCTACCGAGATATTCCGCAACTCGTTTGGCATGGCCTGCCATTATACCAAGCTTTCTTGTATTCCCGTGGTCATCAACACGGTGGTCAAATTCCGGACGGCGTTAACGTATTGATGCCGCAAATCATCATTGGTGCGCAAATTCTGCACGCTATGGGTATTGCAATGGGCTACAAATTGAAAAAACAAAAACAAGTCGTCATTACATATACAGGCGACGGCGGTTCTTCCGAAGGTGATTTCTACGAAGGTCTGAACTATGCTGGTGTGTACAAGTTGCCAGTTATTTTCTTTGTGCAAAATAATGGTTACGCGATCACAACGCCATTTTCGAAACAAACAGCTGCTCTTTCGATCGCTCATAAAGCAGTAGCTGCTGGTATTAAAGGCGTGAAAATTGACGGCATGGATGTGCTGGCAGTTATTAAAGCTGTTCAAGAAGCTGCAGAGCGTGGACGTAATGGCGAAGGTGCAACATTGATTGAAGCCGTTACTTACCGTTTCCGTCCGCATTCCCTTTCTGATGATGCAACGAAATATCGTTCTAAAGAAGAAGAAGGCGAATGGAATGCAAAAGATCCAATTGCCCGTTTTGCGAAATACCTTGAGAAAAAAGGTCTTTGGACTGAAGAAGATACTGCTCGCGTAAAAGAAGAGGCTAAGGCAAAAGTGAACGAAGAAATCAAAAAAGCCGAGAAAACAGAGAAAATGACAATTCCTGGCTTGATTGATAGCATGTTCGAAACTACGCCTAAGCACTTGGAAGAACAAAAAGCCGATTTTAAATAATTGAACTTAAAAGAGACCGGGCGGCAACCCGATCCGGTCTGCTTTTCGATTGACCTGAACTGAAACTGATCTGTCAATGTTTAAGGAGGAAATGAAGCAAATGGCACAAATGAACATGAAAGAAGCGATTCGTGACGCACTGCGCGTAGAGTTGAAACGCGACCCTAACGTCCTGCTTTTCGGTGAAGACGTAGGTCATGTAGGTGGCGTATTCCGCGCTACAGAAGGTCTGCAAAAAGAATTTGGCGAAGAACGTGTATTCGATACTCCGCTGGCGGAATCCGCAATCGGGGGTCTTGCTGTCGGTCTGGGTATCCAAGGCTTCCGCCCTGTAGCTGAAATCCAGTTCGTAGGCTTTATCTTTGAAGCCCTCGATCAAATGGCAATTCAAGCATCCCGTATGCGTTACCGTTCCGGTGGACGTTACAATTCCCCAATCGTGTTCCGTACACCTTTTGGTGGCGGCGTTAAGGCAGCCGAGCTGCATACAGATTCCTTGGAAGGTCTTTTGACTCAAACACCAGGTATTAAGGTTGTTGTTCCTTCCAACCCTTACGATGCAAAAGGTCTTATGATCGCGTCTATTCGCGATAACGATCCAGTATTTTTCATGGAGCATTTGAACCTGTACCATGCATTCCGTGCTGAAGTTCCTGAAAATGATTACACAGTTGAGCTGGGCAAAGCTAATGTAGTTCGTGAAGGCTCTGATGTAACAATCATTACTTACGGTATGATGGTACACACTTCGGTTAAGGCTGCTGAAGAGCTGGAAAAAACAAAGGGTATTAAAGTGGAAATCATTGATTTGCGTACAATCAGCCCGATTGACATTGATACTATTGTTGCTTCCGTTCAAAAAACCAATCGTGCTATCGTTGTTCAAGAAGCACAAAAGAGTGCCGGTGTTGCTGCTGAAGTTATTGCACAAATTAACGAAAAAGCAATCCTGCATTTGGAAGCACCAGTTCTGCGTGTAGCAGGTCCAGATACCGTTTATCCATTTGCTCAAATTGAAGATACTTGGTTGCCAACACCAACACGTATCATTGATGCGGTTAATAAAGTATTGGAATTTTAATTAAAGCACACCGTAAATTTGGGAGGTTTTAAACGTGGCAAAATTTGAATATAAATTCCCGGAGCTGGGTGAAGGTCTTCACGAAGGCGAAATCATCAAGATGCACATTAAGCCCGGCGACAAAGTAACTGATGATGATATCATCATGGAAGTACAAAACGACAAGGCTGTAGTTGAAGTTCCATGTCCAGTTAATGGTACAGTGCAAGAAGTATTTGCCAAAGACGGAGACATCTTTAACGTAGGTCAAGTTGTGGCTGTCATCGACGCAGAAGGCGAACTTCCTGAACAAGAAGATGCACCGGAAGCACCGGCTGCTAGCCCTGAGCCAAGTGCTGCTGCACAAGGCGGAGCTGCAGGTGCGGCTAGATTTGAATATAAATTCCCAGAGCTGGGTGAAGGTCTTCACGAAGGCGAAATCATCAAGATGCACATTAAGCCCGGCGACAAAGTAACTGATGATGACATCATCATGGAAGTACAAAACGACAAGGCTGTAGTTGAAGTTCCATGTCCAGTTAATGGTACAGTGCAAGAAGTATTTGCCAAAGACGGAGACATCTTTAACGTAGGTCAAGTTGTGGCTGTCATTGCTGCTGAAGGTGAACTGCCAGAGCAAGAAGAAGCACCAGCTGCTGTTAAACAAGAACAGGATGCTGCACAAGGCGGAGCGAACACTCAACCAGGTGCAACACCAGCTGCTTCGAATAAAGACGTACTGGCTACTCCTAGCGTACGTAAATTTGCACGTGAGCAAGGTGTTAACATCGCTCAAGTGAGTGGCTCCGGCAAAAATGGTAAAATCACTAAAGAAGATGTAGAAGCTTTCAAAAATGGTGGCGGCCAAGTAGCTGCACCAGTAGCGAAAGAAGCTGCAAAAGCACAAGAGCCTGCTAAAAAAGAAGCGAAAGCTGCAGCACCATCCGCACCAGCTGCAGATCCGCGTGCTGAGGAAGAACGCGTACCATTTAAAGGTATCCGTAAAGCGATTTCCAATGCGATGGTTAAATCGGCTTACACAGCTCCACACGTTACAATTATGGACGAAGTGGATGTAACCGAGCTGGTTGCTTTCCGTACTCGCATCAAACCAATTGCAGAGAAGAAAGGCACAAAAGTTACTTACCTGCCATTCATCGTAAAAGCTTTGGTTGCTGCTTCCCGTCAATTCCCGGCTCTGAATGCTTCGATCGACGAAGATGCTAACGAAATTGTCTACAAAAAATACTACAACATCGGTATCGCTACAGATACAGACAACGGCTTGATCGTTCCAGTTATCAAAGATGCTGATCGTAAGAGCATCTGGATGATTGCTGATTCCATCCGTGATTTGGCTGTACGCGGCCGTGATGGAAAACTGGCTGCCAATGAGATGAGAGGAAGCACAATTTCCATCACTAACATTGGTTCTGCTGGCGGTATGTTCTTTACTCCAATCATCAACTTCCCAGAGGTTGCAATTTTGGGTACTGGCCGTATCAGTGAAAAAGCAGTCGTGAAAAACGGCGAAATTGTTGCCGCTCCAGTAATGGCTCTTTCCTTGAGCTTTGACCACCGTATTATTGACGGTGCAACTGCGCAAAACTTCATGAACTATATTAAACAGCTGCTCGCTAACCCTGAGCTGCTTGTAATGGAGGTGTAATCAATGGTAGTAGGAGACGCTTCTCTGGATATTGACACATTGGTTATCGGTGCGGGTCCTGGCGGCTATGTAGCTGCCATCCGTGCCGCACAATTGGGACAAAGCGTATTGATCGTTGACAAATCTGAGCTGGGCGGTGTCTGCTTGAACCGTGGATGTATTCCATCCAAAGCTTTGATCTCTGCAGCTCATCAATACGAAGCAGCTAAACATGGCGAAACTTTCGGTATTACGGCTGAAAATGTAAAAGTAGATTTTGCTAAAACACAAGAATTCAAAAACGGTGTTGTTAAGAAAATGACTGGCGGCGTAAGCGGCTTGCTCAAAGGCAACAAAGTCGAAGTTTTCAACGGTGAGTGCATGTTCATCAACGAAAACGAAGCGCGTGTATTCAACGAACATGAATCACCACGTTACCGTTTTAAAAATGCGATTATCGCAACAGGCTCCCGTCCTATCGAATTGAAGCCATTCCCGTTTGGCGGACGCATTCTGTCTTCTACTGAAGCATTGAACCTGCCTGAAATTCCGAAAAGCCTGATCGTTATCGGTGGTGGATACATTGGTGCAGAGCTTGGACAAATGTATTCCAAATTCGGTTCCAAAGTAACGATCATTGAAGGTATGGATACTGTTCTTCCTGGTTTCGACAAAGATATGACTTCCATCGTTTCGAAAAGCATGAAGAAAACAGGTATCGAAATCTTCACTGGCGCTAAAGCGGAAAGTGCGGAACAAACTGATAAAGATGTAACAGTGAAATTCTCTGTTAACGGTGAAAGCAAAGAAGTAACTGCTGAGTACCTGCTTGTAACTGTTGGACGTCGTCCAAATACAGACGGTGAACTGGGTCTGGATTTGATCGGTGTAGAACTGGATGAACGCGGAATGGTGAAAGTTGACCACCAAGGACGCACAAGCATTCCTCACATCTTTGCAATCGGCGATATTGTTCCAGGTCTTGCTCTGGCTCACAAAGCTTCTTACGAAGGTAAAGTAGCTGCTGAAGTAATTGCTGGCCAACCATCTGTTGTAGACTACAAATGTATTCCGGCTGTTGTGTTCACAGATCCAGAATGCTCTAGCGTAGGTTACACAGAAACACAAGCTAAAGAAAAAGGCTACAATGTCAAAGTTGGCAAGTTCTCTTATGGAGCAAACGGTCGTGCCGTTTCCCTGAACGCTGCTGAAGGCTTTGTAAAAATCGTAGCTGACGCAGATACAGGTCTGGTATTGGGTACGCAAATTGTAGGTTTGGAAGCTTCCAACCTGATTGCTGAGCTGGGTCTGGCGATTGAAATGGGTGCTACACTCGAAGATATCTCCCTGACTATCCATGCTCACCCTACACTGGGCGAACTTGTAATGGAAGCAGCAGAAGTCGTAATGGGTCATCCGATCCACGCATTGGCACCACGTCGCTAATTCCATTTCATTATCTTGTTTTTGGTTTTCATACATGAAAAAAAGAGGCAAAGAGCGCTATATCTGCGTTCTCTGTCTCTTTTTTTTTCAAGCTTTAGAATTATAGGGTTAACATGAAAATTCACACAGTCATGGTCAACAAAGCACCGTACATGATAAACTAAATATAGATATAGGGCAGATCGAGAATTTTTAAAAATTAAAAATTGACGA
Source organism: Paenibacillus jamilae (assembly GCF_050482105.1). Classification (GTDB taxonomy): domain Bacteria; phylum Bacillota; class Bacilli; order Paenibacillales; family Paenibacillaceae; genus Paenibacillus; species Paenibacillus jamilae_B. The sequence continues at coordinate 557,434 of NZ_JBCNHI010000018.1, forward strand.
TGCTGTTTTTTTAGCCGTGCTCAAAGGAGAGAAATAAACATGCGCAACTACTTGGAATTGCTGGAGGACATTTTAGAGAACGGAGTAAAGAAAGAGGATCGGACAGGAACGGGAACATTATCTGTTTTCGGAAGACAACTCCGTTTTGATTTGGCCAAGGGCTTCCCGCTAGTAACCACTAAAAGAGTGCATTTGAGATCCGTTGTACATGAGCTGTTATGGTTTTTGCGCGGGGATACCAATATTGCTTATCTCAAGGAGAATGGCGTTAGCATTTGGGATGAATGGGCAGACGAGCAGGGGAATCTGGGGCCTGTGTATGGATCGCAATGGCGCGCATGGGAAACAACGGACGGGCAACACATTGATCAAATCGCGAATGTCATTGAGGCTATTAAAAATAATCCGGATTCACGTCGACATATCGTCAGTGCTTGGAATGTGGCTGAGATTGAATCCATGAAGTTGCCGCCATGTCACTTTGTATTCCAGTTCTACGTAGCTGGAGGAAAGCTATCCTGTATGCTGACGATGCGTTCAGTAGATTCTTTCCTTGGACTGCCGTTTAACATTGCCAGTTATGCATTGTTGACGCATATGGTTGCACAGCAATGCGGTTTGGAGCCCGGAGAGTTTATTTGGTCAGGCGGTGATGTGCATATTTATTCAAATCATATACAACAAGTGCATACGCAGCTGGAACGCGACCCGTATCCCTTGCCACAGTTAAAAATTCTGCGTAAACCGGAATCCATTTTTGATTACACTTATGATGATTTTGTTTTTGAGAATTACGAACATCACCCAGGGATCAAGGCGCCTGTCGCCATCTGAGTAGAGGAGGTGGAGAGATGAGCATTTCAATGATATGGGCTATGGCACAAAATGGTGTGATTGGCCGGGATAACAGTCTTCCTTGGCGCCTTCCCAGAGACATGGCTTTCTTCAAAGAGCAGACGATTAATAAAACGGTACTCATGGGACGCAAGACGTGGGAATCGTTTGGTGGGAGAAGCCTACCAAACCGCCGCAACGTCGTTTTGACTCGAGATGAGAGCTATCAGGCGGAAGGAGCAGAAGTGATCCATACACTGGAGGAGGGGCTCAAACTTGCACAGCAAGAAGAACTAATGGTCATTGGCGGAGCGGAGATTTACTCACTGTTTTGGCCACATGCGGATCGACTGATTGTGACTCGAATTGAGGAGACTTTTGAAGGCGATACAACGTTTCCCGACCTGGATTGGAGCGACTGGACTATTGTCAGTGAGACGCCGGGTATCAAGGATGACAAAAACTTGTATGACTACCGTTTTGTTGTTTACGAGAGAACAGAATAACGATAGATGAATTCGGCATAGCTCATTTGAAAAATTAATAAACCATATAAAAAATCCTTTTGGCTGTAGATGCAGAAAGTTGCATAAGTTTTCATTACTTTTACGCTGTATTGTGATACAATAAATCAAATTCAACGAGAACAGACCCTTTCATAACACAAACAGACAAGTTCGAATTTGATCAGAATTCTGAATGGATGATCGGGGTTCATAAGCGAAGAGATGGGGGAACGTAACATGTCTACACCAACTGGATTTATGGAATACACACGACAGCTTCCTGCAGACCGGGACCCGGCAGAGCGTATTAAGGATTGGGAAGAATTCCATAAGCATATGTCTGAAGAAGAGCTGCGTACCCAAGGGGCGCGTTGTATGGACTGCGGAACTCCTTATTGTCATACGGGGATGGATCTCATGGGAGCAACTTTAGGCTGCCCGGTTCATAATCTTATCCCGGAATGGAACAATCTCGTATATCGTGGTTTATGGAAGGAAGCGTTAGATCGGTTGCACAAAACGAATAACTTTCCTGAATTTACGGGCCGTATCTGTCCTGCGCCATGTGAAGGTTCATGTACAGTTGGCCTTATCGGCCAATCTGTTACCATTAAGACAATTGAGGAAGCAATTATCGAAAAAGGCTTTGAAGAAGGTTGGGTTGTTCCTAACCCGCCAGAAAAACGTACAGGCAAACGAGTGGCTGTTGTCGGCTCGGGTCCTGCGGGATTGGCTGCGGCAGCACAGCTTAACAAAGCAGGACATAGCGTCACTGTGTACGAGCGTGCAGATCGTATAGGTGGGTTGCTAATGTACGGAATCCCGTCCATGAAGCTGGATAAGAAGGTTGTACAGCGTCGTGTAGATTTGCTGGAGGCTGAAGGTATCCAATTTATCACGAATACGGAAATCGGCAAGGATATCCCTACTGAGCAGTTGATTGCTGACTATGATGCAGTTGTGCTATGCGGTGGATCTACAAAGCCGAGAGAATTCAATATTGAAGGCAGCGATTTGAATGGTGTCCATTATGCTATGGATTATTTGAATGGCACCATCAAGAGTTATCTGGATTCTAACCTCGAAGATGGCAACTATTTGTCCTCCAAAGGTAAGGATGTTATTGTTATCGGTGGCGGGGATACGGGTTCGGACTGTGTAGCTACTTCTTTGCGGCATGGTTGCCGGAGTGTCACTCAATTTGGCACGCACACCAAAGCTCCACTGGAGCGTGATCCGATTGCGAATCCTTGGCCGCAGTTTCCGAATGTGTACTCTCTCGACTATGCACAGGAGGAAGCTAAAGCATTGTTTGGGGATGATCCGCGTGAGTTTTCCATCATGACAACCAAATTCGTGGGTGATGAGAATGGCAATCTGAAAGAACTGCACACCATTCAAATTCAACGTATTGTCGATGAAACAGGACGTAAAATCTATCAGCCGATTCCAGGTACAGAACGCGTATTTCCGGCACAAATTGCGCTGATTGCGATTGGGTTTGACGGACCTGAGCAAACGATTGTGAAGGAAATCGGTTTGGAAACAGACCGTCGTTCCAATGTTAAGGCGCGTTATGGGAAATATGTGACAAATGTGGATAAGGTTTTTGCTGCAGGTGACATGCGCCGCGGGCAGAGTCTTGTCGTGTGGGCTATTAATGAAGGCCGAGAAGCTGCACGTGAGGTTGATAAATACCTCATGGGTGCTACTGTTTTGGTGTAGTTATAAATTTTATATTATGAATTTAGTAAGCTCCATCTTAGGATGGGGCTTTATTTATATTTTAAACTTTTTAACTGGTTGCTCAATTAATTTTTCTAGAGAGCTATACATATGTTGTGAAGTTTTTGTTATATAATATGACTTAAAATCGAATTTCCAATCATTTTATTGTTATCTATAGTGATCATAACATAAAAAGAAGGGGAGTGTGTAGCTTTTTTATAGAAAAATAGATTTTTAACAAGAAAATTAAATAACACCCTTAAATTTATGTAATATAAACTAACTCGAATATAACTTCGTTTAATCGCATAAAATCATGACCTGAGAGAACCATGCTATCTATGGTATAATAGACGTACATTGTTGAAGCGCTAGACTAAATGAATTTACAAAGGAGCTTTCGCCGGGAGAAGGCTCCTTTTGCATGAGGCCGGGATACCTGTTTTTTATTTGCGTTCCATGATATCTATGATTCATGGGAGAGAAACAGAAGGCCGTCAGGAAGGAATGGAATGAATGAAGACGTTGATTATTGCTGAGAAACCAGATATGGGACGGACGATTGCCGCTGTTATGGAGCCACGTGCTAAAAATAACCGTACCTATTTGGAAGGGGAGAGATACATTGTAACCTGGGCGATCGGCCATTTGTTGGGGCTGGCTGAGCCGGATGCTTACGATGCTAAGTACAAACGATGGAATATTCAAGATCTTCCGATTATCCCTGAACAGTTCAAAATTGTACCCAATCCGAAAACAAAAGATCAGCTTAAAATCATTGGTGAACTGGCCAAACGCTGCAATGCCATCGTGAATGCTTGTGACGCTGGACGGGAAGGGCAATATATTTTTGCGTTAATCCAGCAGCAATTGAAGTTACGACAGCCAGTTAAGCGATTGTGGATTTCGGACTTGACGGCGGAAAGTATTGCGACAGGTTTTGAAAGATTGCGAGATGCTTCGGAGTTTGAATTCCTGACTCAAGCTGCGCGGGCACGAAGCGAAGCGGATTGGCTGATTGGCATGAACGCCTCCAGAGCATTCACTACACGACATAACACCTTACTGTCGGTAGGACGGGTGCAGACTCCCGTGCTCGCACTAATTCATGATCGAGAAAAGGAAATTGAAGCATTTCAGTCTCAAACCTTTTATGACGTGTGGGCTGAGTTCAAGCAAGATCAGATTAAGTACAAAGGGGCATGGCAGGGAGACCGGCTGACGAAACCAGAAGTAGCTGAGGAGATAGCTGCGGCGGTTCGCGGAAAAGAGGGGAAGATTACCAAATATGATACGAAACAGACAAAGGAGTATCCTTTTAAATTGTACGATTTGACGCTGCTTCAACGCGAGGCGAATGCCAAGTACGGTTATTCAGCTAAAAAAACGCTGGATGTGGCACAAGCGCTATATGAGCGTCACAAAGTCATTTCCTATCCGCGTACCAACTCTAACTATGTGACAGAGCAGAATATAGACGGTATGCATAAAGCATTAAGGATGCTGGGGACAGGTCCTTATGCGGATCTGGTACAACAAGCCAACCCTAATTTGGTGCATAAACAGAATAAATCGGTCTGCAATCCGTCTCGTGTTGAGGACCACCATGCAATTTTGCCGACGTTAAAAAGGCCAGGTACGCTGAGCAAAGAGGAACAAAATGTATATGACCTGGTTATTCGAAGGTTTTTGTCGCATTTTTTCCCGCCAGCTGAATATAAAATGCATACTGTAATGACGCAGGTGGACAAGCATCTGTTTAAAACCAATATTAAGGAGCTTCTGTCCTTAGGATGGAAAGTGGTTTTGAGCAAGGCTGATCAGGATAAAGGCAAAAAGAGCAAATCCTCTAAAAAAGAGGATGAGGAGGAAACGGACGAATGGACGGACAAGAAGTTCGAAATTGATGCAGGGCGTCCGGTGGATTGTGTTCGCGCTGAGATGAAAGAAAAGGCGACTCAGCCTCCTAAAAGCTACACGGAGGGCACATTGCTTAAAGCGATGGAAAGCGCGGGTAAGCAAATGGAAAATGAGGAATTACGCGAGGTTATGAAGGATGCTGGCTTGGGAACACCTGCGACCCGAGCTGCCACAATTGAACGATTGAAGAAGGTCGGCTACATTGAAATGAAGGGTAAAAAGATTCTGATTACGGATAAGGGAAAGATGGCTATTAACCTGATCCGTCATGCCGGGGTAGATCTATTAGCCTCGCCGGAGATGACAGGTCAATGGGAACGTCGTCTTCATCAAATCTCCAAGGGTGAGGCGGCTCAGGAGAAGTTTATGGACAACGTTAAAAGGTTTACCTTGTCCATCATTGATAAGGTAAGGCAGCAGCCACCTGCTCCCGCAAATGCCTTTGGCGAGGAGGCAAGGAGCAATCGCTCAGGAGGGAAGGGAAATGTCCGCAGTGCAGGTGCGAGTGGACGTGCCACCACCAAAGGAATGGATCGCACAGCATTAGGAGGTAGTAGCGGTGCAGGAAGTGCTGCACTAAAGCAAGTAGCATCGCCAACAAGACGCAGTTCGACTACAAAAGCAGTGCGAAGCTCGTCTGATGGACAGTCAGATAATTCAGCGAGCCAAAGACAGACGCTGGGTAGCTGTCCGTGCTCCAATTGTGGTGGAAGCATTATTGAAGGCCGCAAAGGGTATGGTTGCAGTCACTATAAGCAGGGCTGTGGCTTTGTTATTTGGAAAGAATATGCTGGCAAGCAGATTACCGAAACAATGCTCAAGTCCCTACTGGTGAAGGGGCAGACGCAATTGTTGTCTTTTAAGCGTAAAGATGGATCGAACGTCAAAGCGCGGATTGTTCTGGATGAACCAGGAACAGGACAACTTAGTGTTCGTGAGGATTCCTGAGATAGACCATCTATTATAGCAGAATGCGAAGGTTGAATGATTTTTTTAGATACGAAAAAGGACCCTATCCGAGGGTCCTTTTTTGTTGATGTAACTGTATGCTTTCGTGGATTACTCGTGGCACTTCTGTCAGCTTCTGTATCGTATACATCACAGAGTTCACGTTCTTTTGCAATTCAACCATATTGTAAATCCATTCTTTTGGCTGCTTTAGATACACAGCATGAATACCTGCTGCAAGGGCTGGAGAGACATCGGTGCGCAGAGAGTTTCCAATCATCCAGGTAATGTTTCGGTCCAAGCGCTTCATTTGGATGATTTCTTCCAGTGCTTCGACATTTTTGTGCTGGCGAATGTAGATGCGGTCATCAAAGTAATTAGCCAGCTTCATTTGCTTAATCTTTTTTTCTTGAATAACCTGCTCACCGCCAGTATAAAGGTGGAGGGAATGACCTGCTTTTTGGAGTGAATTTAACGTTTCGGCCATACCTGGATAAGGTTCGATTTCCTGCTCGTACACACTTCGACCAAGCGAGCGAAGCTCCTGCTCTTCTTGAGAATCTGTTCGGCGTCCGAATTGTTCCGAGAAAAACTGGTACGTATCTATTAGAGATTGTGGAAAATGCTCGCTGGCAAAACCCACCTGATGAACCCCAGCCACATCAATTTCAATTTGTTTTTCACGGATTGCATTTCTCGTCAGGTTATGAGCTGCAAACCATTCCTGAAGCAAATCGAAAAAGTGGTTGAGAATAAGGTCGAAATACTTGTTGCAATGGACCAAAGTGTCATCAAGATCAAACAAAATGTGTTGCTTCGGATACGACATGATGCATACTCCTTCCAAGCCAAAGCTTTAACGGCGTTCGGTTTATAACTACAGTTGCAATACAAACTATAATCCAATATAGGATTCCAAAAATATTTGTAAATCAGCCGCACCGTCGGGGCGGATGCTGAATTTTTCCTTATGATACCGTCCAATGTGAATACGGAGCAGGCCAGCCACTCGCAAAATCATCATATCAGACATAAGTGTATCTTCCAATCGGCTTAAATCATGGCGCATGTCTTCGAGAGACTTGGGACCTTGAGCTACATAACGCAGAATGCGCAGCCGTTGCGGATCACTGACCGCACGAGTGAGTCGTAGTAGAAGCGTTGGTGGCTCTTCCTCACTCTCCTCAGGAATATCTACTGGATATTGGATCAGCAGTGTACGGGTATAAAAGCAGTATGAATTAATTGGGCGATTATGGACGACCGGAAACAGCACTACTGTATCGAGATCTTCCATATTCGGCACGACTAGTCCAGCTGTCGCATATTCTACAAGGGCTTCGGGTTCCATCTTACTTAACAGCATGCGCTTTTCAGCAGCGTCTTCTTCTGCCAATACACGCAGTTCGCCTTCCAAAGCCCGGAAATAATCACGATCCCACAATCTGAGGAGAGGTGCATATACCTTACGGATGCGTATAGATTCCTCGAAGGTCAAGAAAGGAATATGTGGAACAAGCAGTTCAAACATATCTTTATCCGGTCCGTGATCCAAATAAGAGATATAATCGGATATTTCATCTGATTCCGGTCGAAGTACCGCCCAGGCATAGAGCGCGTCATAATCGCTAAAAGGGCAACTCTGAGCTGTAGCAAGCTCAGTACGAACTTCATGTTGTAGTCGTGCATCCACCTTGTCAATCCATTCATGACCCAAGTCCATATCTTGAACCCACTTTTTAGTTACATAGGCCATGAAGCTGCCGAGCAATTCATAAATTGGAGAAGTGTCTATTTTTATTTGATAACTCATGGAACCAAATGCCTCCTATTCTGTCTTCTAGCCCAGAGCGGTGAACGTAATTAAGCCCGTCCATAAGCAAAACATGAGCATTTTGTAATTGCCCACTTATTTATTATGGCTTGTTCTGCCGGACATTGTCCACTATAATATGAAATAGTGCGTTGTGACGTGAACTTCGTCGGATTGAATATATGAGACTCCTTAACCGAATGGGAGTCGGATACATACCAGACAAGCTCTATCCGTAAAATCGTCATCTCCGATGGCGATTTTTTTCTTTCTCTCTTTAATACACTAAATTTAATACATTAAAAACATCCTAATATGTAATATACTGATTTTTTATAATCCATGATACAAATAGTGATAAGAATTATTATTGATTATGATATCAAATGCAAATCATTTCTTAGCATTCATTTTATAATGTTGATATTTTATTTGTTCGAGCAGGAGGAGCTAGGATGTCGTCGTCGTTACGTGTTCATTATTTTATCTTAATTGCAGTTATTATTGTTGCCGGATTATGTCAAGGTTTATTATTACCTATTTTGTCAATCTCTTTGGAACAAATGGGAGTGTCATCTTCGCTAAACGGAATGAATGCAGCTGCGCTGTATATTGGCTCATTTGCAATGACACTGGTGGCCGAACGGACTTTGGGATGGTTGGGCTTCAAAAAGCTGATGGCCGGAGGGCTTGTGCTTGTGCTCATTACGTTGCTGCTGTTTCCGCTGATCCCTGATATTCGAGTTTGGTTCATACTGCGTCTGCTGGTAGGTATTGGTGACAGTGCCCTGCACTATTCAGCGCAGTTGTGGATATTGCTCGTAACTCCGCCAGAGAATCGAGGTCGCAACATTTCCTTTTATGGTATGTCTTACGGTCTTGGTTTTGCATTAGGACCATTGGGCCTATGGCTGCTCGATTATGGAATGCTGGTTCCATTTGCTGCGTTGGCGTTACTGTGCCTGCTTGTGTTGCTGTTAGTGTTAATCAAGCTGCCTGACTCCAGGCCGGAGAAACAGGAGACCGAGGCGCGCCCCGCACGAAGATTCCGGCGCAGCTATAGCTGGGCATGGTACGCGCTGTTGCCTGCATTTTTATACGGTTATATGGAAGCAAGCCTGAACAGTAATTTTCCAGTCTATGGCCTGCGTATTGGCTTTCATACCGACGAAATCGCTGCTTTGCTGCCTTTTGTCAGTTTGGGGGGCTTAGTGCTGCAACTGCCTTTAGGTATATTAAGTGACCGTTGGGGACGTAAAAAAGTGCTAATGAGCGTAGGCATAGCTGGAGGGTTGACCTTTATGTTACTACCATGGAGTGGTAATCATTTTATGTCTACTTTGGTGTTGCTGACCATCGCAGGTGGATTGGTAGGCTCCTTTTTCTCGCTTGGTTTGGCCTATGCGGCTGACCTGCTGCCCAAATCATTTTTAGCAGCTGCCAATGTTCTGGCATCCTTTCATTTTAATCTAGGAAGTGTGGTCGGACCTAATATTAGTGGAGGATTGCTAGACATTGGAACACAAGGAAGTATGTTTCTAGTACTTGGAGGTAGTTACATTGTTTTCGGATTGTTAGGTCTGTTTTCCCGAAAAAGAGTGCCGGCCGTTTAAAACTGCGGTTTGCATAGTATTTGTTTCACAATTACTATAAAATATAAACATGTATTGATGGCGGACAAAGGGGAATCATAGATGATTAAAATTCGGAAGCTAACCAAGCAAGTGGGACCTGAACGTACCCCGTTGCTTCGAGGGATTGATGCTGAAATTCATCAAGGTGAATTCATTGCTGTAGTAGGGCCGAGTGGAAGTGGTAAAACGACACTTCTTCGCTGCCTTGCTCTACAAGAGCCTTGGGAAGATGGCAGTTTGATTGTGGGCGGCCATGATGTACTGAAATCCGGGTGGACGGGCAAGATGAAAATAAAGCGGGAATGGGCATATCTGGAGCAAAATCCGCATCTTAATATGAATCGGACTGCTCTTAAAAATGTTCTCATTGGCAGATCCGGTCAAACACCCTGGTGGAGAATGGCGACTGGCATGGTGCGTTCCGACGATTATATGGGAGCGATGGACGTCCTGGAGGATCTGGGTCTGCTGGATAAGGCGCATGATAAATGCGACAAGCTCAGTGGTGGCGAACGGCAACGGGTAGCTACTGCACGTGCTCTCGTTCACGGAGCCAAGGTTATTTTAGCTGATGAGCCTGTAAATGGACTAGATCCTGCTTCAGCGGCGCATGTACTGGAAACCTTTCGCAAGCTGTGTTCAGACGAGCGTGTAACAATCATTACTGTACTGCCGCTGGAAATGGCTGAACGTTTTGCTTCCCGAATCTGGGGGCTGAATGAGGGCGAACTGGTGTTTGATATCCAGGGAAGACGTTTGACACAGGCAGAAAAGAACAAATTGTGAAGGGGACGGCAATAGAATTGAAAAAAACGCTGTTGAAAATGGTGGCTGGCTGCTGCTCCTTGCTGCTCCTTGTTGGATTTTTAAGCGGCTGTAACGTGATTAGCGACCCGATTTCGCTGATGCAGACACCAACGATGTCTGATGAGAAACAACAGCTGAATGGTGCAGTGAATACGCAGTTAGGGGCGGTACAGCCTTTAAGGCCGAATGATCCGGACGATCCTACGCCAATTCGGACGGGAGATTTGAATAATGATGGTATAGATGAAGCGGTGCTTTTTTATGAAACACCAGATGAGAGCGTAAAAATACATGGTGCCTTGTTTGAAGATCAGGGCGGAACGTGGGTAAAGAAGCTTACGTTTGATGGGGAAGGCACTGTGTTGGAATCATTCAAGCTTGTTGATTTAACGAATGACGGTACGCTTGATATTGTAGCAGGCTTTTCGAGCGGAGACAGTGGCGAGAATGGGGACCAGAAGGGTCTTATCGTTTACTCTTATACTGGAGGGACGTTGGAAAAAATATATGCAACAGGCTATACGGATTTCGTTGTAGACGATTTTAACCATAAAAAGATGGATTTGAACGGGGATAATCTGAATGACTTGACGATTATCTTGCTCCGTCGCAATGAATTTTTTACTGTAAAAACGTTCCAGTTCAGCGGAGGAACCTTTAAGGAGATCGGATCGTTGGATTTGGACAGTCAGGCTTTAGGTGTATATAATGTCGTCGCTGGTAAGGTAGCCCAGGGTAGGCAGGGAATCATTATAGATACAAAGATTGCTCAGACGACTACGGTATCCAATGTTATCGTGATGGATCACGGCAAACTTAGAAAGCTCAATCTTATGGATGTTACCTTCAAGGATGCTACCATCGCTAGTGGTGATGTGGACGGTGACGGTATTCTTGAATTTGGAAATTTGGAGAAGCCCAAAGGCTGGAGCAACAGGCCGCTTGATGAAGTTCCGTATTTTGTATCGTTCTATCAGTGGGACGGAGCTAAAGGGACAATTTTCAAACAGCAGCAGTATCGAGATTCTAATGAACAGGTCTACTTCAGGTTGCCTAAAGAACTGCATGGCAAGGTGACCATTGACCCGAAAGTTTCCAGGAAGGACAGCTATTTACGGTTTATTCTGGATGATACAGACAAAACGATAGCTGAAATCAAATTTTTCTCATTATCACAATGGGAGCGAAATAACGAAGGCTATAGCCAACTGTGGCGAACGAATGCACAGGTAGTTGGTATTAAACGATCCAGCGAGCTGGAGCCACGTAAAACTATTAAAAACAAGCTGGGGGAAAGGCAGGTAGAGTAGAGTGAGTAAAGTTTTAATCATGGAAGACGAGGAATCTATCCGTAGCTTTATCGTTATTAACTTGAAACGTAATGGCTTTGAGGTGTTGGAGGCGTCAGAAGGACACGAGGCTTTGAATATTTTGAATACGGTGCGGGATATCGATATTGCGTTGCTTGACGTGATGGTGCCGGGCATGGATGGTTTTGAGGTTTGTCGGAGAATTCGGGAAACGAATGAGCGCATCGGCATTATCTTTCTCACGGCCAAGGTACAGGAACAGGATAAGGTGTATGCCTTGTCTGTAGGGGCTGATGATCATGTGAGCAAACCCTTTAGCCCAACGGAGCTGATTGCACGTATACAGTCGTTATTGCGCCGGGTGAATGTGCATCGTGAAACAGCAGCCAAGGTGTCCTTCCAGTCCGGTCCGTTCACGCTGGATTTGATAGCTAAGCAATTTAAGAAAAACGGGCAGCTGATCGAGCTGACACCGACAGAGTTTTCCCTGATTCAGTTTTTTCTCGAAAAGGAAAATACGCCGCTCAGCCGGGATGTTCTGCTTGACCACGTATGGGGCAAGGAATATATGGGCGATCCGAAAATTGTAGATGTGAACATCCGACGTCTGCGGCAGAAAATTGAAAACAATCCATCCGAGCCGGCTTTCTTACAAACCGTATGGGGACATGGATATAAATGGAAAGGTCAGTCTCAATGATCAAAAAGGGGATTCGCCGACAGATTGTGCTTCACTATTTTTTCGTAGTGTTCTTGGCGCTTCTGTTAGTAGAAGTCATTTTTATGTTTGCACTCCGGTCATATTATTATGACACTATTTATAAAAAGATCGAGAACCGTATCCAATCGGTAAGTGAATTTGCATCCAAATTCAAGGAGCCGGAACAATCATTACAATCGTATTTGTTGGATACATTTTCACTGCCCAACACTGAATTGCAATTGCTAGATGAACAGGGAAATGTAATTGATAACTCGACAAATTTCGCTGCAGATCTAAGTGTGCAAACCAGTGATGTGACACAAGCTTTAGCTGGAGATACGGGCAAATGGATCGGAAAACAACCGAGTACGGGGCAACAGGTAATGGCGGTATCTCAAAAACTGGACAATATCGTCGGAGACCAAGTGTATATTATCCGATATACGACTTCGCTGGAATTAGTAAATGACAAGTTGTTCATCATTACATTATTTTCGGTGGGAATCATGGCAGCCGTACTGATTATTGTCTTTGTAGTGAGTACAGGGCTTGCCAATTCCATCGTCAGACCGATTAACAATATTCGCGATGTATCTGCTCAGATGGCGCAGGGGCGATTCGATGCACGTATCAAAGGCGATTATCGCTATGAATTGGGTGAATTGGCATCGACGTTGAACTACATGGCACAGGAGATTGTGAGAACAAACCAAATCAAGGATGATTTTATTTCTTCGATTTCTCATGAGCTGCGAACTCCGCTTACTTCCATTAAGGGCTGGAGTGAAACGTTAAATTCTGGTGGTTATGATCCGGATGAGACGAAAATTGGGATGCAGATTATTTCCAAGGAAACGGATCGGCTGATTGGCTTGGTGGAGGAAATCCTCGATTTTTCCAAACTGGAGCAAAATGCCATGAAGCTTGTAATGGGAACAGTTGATCTTCGAGAACTTTTACAGGAAATTATGTTGAACGTGTGGGCCAAGGCAGAAATGAAGCAGATCAAGCTTCAACTGGATTCCGAGGAAACGGCTTATCTCGTTCATGGAGACGGTAACCGTCTGAAACAGGTATTTTTGAACATTGTGGATAATGCCATTAAATTTTCGCATGAGAGTTCGATTATTTATCTGTCTCTTCAACGTGTTAAGGGCAATATCGAGATATCGGTACAGGATACAGGGATTGGGATTAGTGAAGAAAATCTTGCCAGAGTAAGAGATCGCTTTTTCCAGGTAGACCATCAAAATGGCGGGACTGGTCTGGGTTTGGCAATCTCGCAACAGTTTGTGGAGCGACATCACGGTCAGATGCTCATCAGAAGTGAACTGGGCGCTGGAACCACTATTACAGTTTCATTACCAGCTCTGCAAGCAGAGACGTCTGTGGAACCACCACAACTCTCGGAAGGGCAGTTGTAAAGTCAAATGTTAAGATAGCCATTATAAAAAAACAGCCAGTCCTCTCTTATGGGAGGGCTGGCTGTTTGAAATTTCAGGAGAGTGTTATGAAGTAAAGCCTTCTGCACGCAAGCGTGTGTTTCGCTCATAAACTTCTTTCAGCATACGTGTAGTTTGCGGCCGTACTGCCATTTTACCAAATACCGTTTCATTAGGCCCAATGACCATAATCTCGCTCGAATTACCTTTAATCACAGCGCCGTCACGAATCACAGCACCTTCACCGATAATTGCGTGCTCAATATGCACGTTGCGCCCAATACGTGTGTCAGGCATAACGATACTTTCCTTGATGGATGAGCCTTTTCCCACCTCGACGCCACTAAACACAACGGAGCGCTCAATTTGGCCTTCGACTTGGCAGGAATCATGCAGGAGGCTACCCAATGACTGCGTTTTACGACTTGGCATCTTTTGTGCACTCAACCGTGTGCGGCGTTCACGCGTATACATCGGCCAGTCTTGACGCTGAAGGTCAATCGCACAATTTTCTTGCAGCAAGTCCATATGGGAGTCCCATAGGCTTTTCACTGTGCCTACGTCTTTCCAGTAGCCCTGGAATTCATAAACGTATAGAGATTCTTGGTCCGCCAGCATTTTAGGTATGATATCTTTGCCAAAATCATGGCTGGATTGAGGATCTTGTGCGTCTTCCAACAGGTAATTCCTTAAGTAATCCCATTTGAAAAGATAAATCCCCATTGAGGCCAAATTACTTTCAGGCTTCTCAGGCTTCTCCGCAAATTCAGTGACGCGTAGATCTTCATCGGCGCTCATAACACCAAAACGATGCGCTTCATCCCATGGAACCTCCATGACAGAAATAGTTGCCGCAGCTCCTTTTTCTTTATGGTAGTTCAGCATCTCGCGATAATTCATATAGTAAATATGATCACCGGATAAAATAAGCACATGCTCTGGATTTTGGCTGTCAATATATTCGATATTCTTATGAATAGCATCTGCCGTACCCAAGTATTCAGCGTTACCTGTATTATAAGATGGAAGCAGGGTAATTCCTTTGTCATCCGTTTTTGTCAGGCCCCAGGGCGTTCCATCCCCAATATGCTCGTGCAAGGATTCTGCCTCATATTGCGTCAGTACACCTACAGTATCAATGTTTGAATTTACGCAATTACTGAGAGGAAAATCGATGATTCGGTAATGACCGCCAAAAGGTACGGCGGGTTTTGCAATTGTTGAAGTAAGGGGAGCAAGACGGCGTCCCTCTCCGCCTGCCAGCAGCATGGCAATGCATTCTTTATTAAACATTTCGTTTCCCTCCCGGTTTAGTTGTCTGTTGTAGTACATACATAAACGGTATGGGGTACTCTTGAAACCATCAGGTATATAAGATTCCCCAAAAACTAAGGTTTATTTTTTTCCTAGTCATTTTTCTGTTCATTGTGGCTAGAATGGGGTAATAACTCAGGTCAGCTTTGACCCAAAAGCGAATGCATTACCGACTCATACATTTTTACTCACAAAACATATAAGGGTGGTGACGTGATGACAGACCAAACACTTCCGCAACAGGCTATATCACCGGAAGATATTTATTTGTTTCATGAAGGAACGCTTTATTACAGCTACCGATCTTTGGGTTCCCACCTTACTGTGGAGAACGGAGAACAGGGCGTTCGTTTTACGGTCTGGGCTCCTCATGCTCTCCATGTCGGGCTTGCTACAGATAGCAACAACTGGAATGGGGAACAGGATTCCTTATATAGGGTTCCCAAATCCGGTTTTTGGAGTCGTTTTTTTCCGGGGATATCCCAAGGAACATTTTACAAATACGACATTACAGGTCCAACTGGTGAACGATTTCTAAAAGCAGATCCTTACGCTGTACGTGCTGAAGTGAGACCAGCGACAGCTTCAGTAGTAGCATCCCTGGATGGTTATGTTTGGAATGATGCGGCTTGGCGCCGTAAACGAAGAGCACCTTATGGCAAGCCTCTACATATATACGAGCTTCATTTAGGCACTTGGAAGCAAAAAGCAGACGGTACGTTTTATACATACAGGGAGATGGCTGAGCTTCTTGTGCCTTATGTGGTTGATATGGGGTATACACATATTGAACTGATGCCGTTGAGTGAGCATCCGTATGATCTTTCCTGGGGCTACCAACTTACTGGATATTTCGCACTGACAAGCCGTTACGGTGAACCACATGATTTTATGTATTTGGTGGATCGCTGCCATCAGGCGGGAATTGGGGTGATTATGGACTGGGTTCCGGCTCATTTTGCCAAGGATGCTCATGGATTAAGACGATTTGACGGATCACCGCTGTTCGAATACGCGGACCCGCTTATTGCGGAAAAGCCTGGCTGGGGAACGCTAACATTTGATTATAGCAAGCCAGAAGTTCGTTCTTTCCTGATCTCCAATGCTTTGTTTTGGATGGATGTGTATCATATTGACGGTCTGCGTGTAGATGCAGTGACGAGTATGCTACGGCTGGATTTTGAAAAGCAGGAAGGACAATATTGTCTCAACTCCAAGGGAGGAATAGAAAATGAGGAGGCTATCGCCTTTCTTCAGCAGCTGAATGAGACGGTATTCCGCTATTATCCATACGCACTCATGATGGCAGAGGAGTCCAGTGCATGGCCAATGGTAACCTCTCCCGTAAGCGATGGAGGGCTCGGTTTTAATTACAAATGGAATATGGGTTGGATGAACGATACACTTGATTATATGGAATCGGAGTTTGATCAACGACCGGAGCGCCATAATTTGCTGACATTCCCCATAGCCTATGCGTACAGTGAAAATTTTACACTCCCTTTATCGCATGATGAGGTTGTTCATGGTAAAAAGTCACTGCTTGATAAAATGCCGGGCACCTATGAACAAAAGTTTGCTGGACTACGGGCGCTTCTTGGCTACCAAATGACCTCACCAGGTAAAAAGCTCTTATTCATGGGAGGGGAATTTGGCCAATTTATTGAATGGAAGGATGAGGAGCAGCTGGACTGGTTTTTGTTGGACTATGACAGTCATCGGTCCCTGCATGCATATACGAAAGCACTGAATCATTTATATCTCCAGGAGAAGGCATTATGGGAATTGGACCATTCGTGGGATGGTTATCAATGGATTGAAGCTGAGGACCGTGGGCAGAGTGTGATTACGTATTTACGTAAAGGTAAAAAAGCGGGAGATACGCTGGTTGTCCTCATTAATTTTCAGCCTGTACAAAGAGAAAATTACCGAATTGGATTGCAAAAGCCAGGGAGCTATATGGAATTGCTGAACAGCGATCATAAGAACTTTGGGGGGAGTGGTCAGCTAAACTCTGAAGTGATACGTACTTCCAAGATTCCATACCACGGACAGCTTTACAGCCTGGAGGTGACAATTCCTCCCCTAAGCATCGTTATACTCAAAAAAACACCACGTAGGTCTAAAAAGCGGATTAACCATATAAGGAGGAAGCACATATGAACATTTTATTCGCGGCAGCAGAGGCACATCCATTTATCAAAACAGGCGGGTTGGCTGATGTTATTGGTGCACTGCCAAAGGCACTTCGTCAGGCGGGGTGCGACGTCCGAATCATCCTACCTAAATATGCAGGCATTCCTGATACGTATAAGAAGTCTCTGCGTTTGGTAACAGTCAAGCATGTGGCTGTAGGCTGGCGTGATCAGTATTGTGGGGTAGAGGAAATGACATTGGACGGGATCAGGGTTTATTTTATAGACAATGAATATTACTTCGGTCGTGATGGTATTTACGGTTATATGGATGATGGCGAACGCTTCTCCTTCTTCAACCGGGCCATATTAGAAGTACTGCCTGAACTGAATTTTCGGCCAGATATTGTGCACTGTCATGACTGGCATACGGCGATGGTTCCGCTGCTTCTGAATGCCGATTATCGACATTTGCCCTTTTACAGCGATATTCGCACGGTATTTACGATACATAATCTGTTGTATCAGGGTGATTTTCCTTATGAGGTTTTAACGGAGTTGCTTAACTTGGATGGAAGCTACTTTACCCCCGAAGGTGTGGAGTATTATGGCAGACTGAATTTTATGAAAGGCGGGCTTACTTACTCGGATCATGTCACGACTGTGAGTCCAACCTATGCAGAAGAGATTCAAACTGATTTTTATGGATACGGACTGGAGGGCCTGCTTCGTAAATTAGGAGATCAGGGGCGCCTGACGGGAATTGTGAACGGGATTGACACTCAAAGCTACAATCCTGCCACAGACGATCGAATTTATACGAAGTATCGCACGAGTCTGGCAAAGAAAAAGGAAAATAAAATTGCTTTACAAAAGGAGCTGGGGCTGCCGGTACGTCCAGACGTACCTATGATTGCCATGGTAACCCGGCTTGTGGATATGAAGGGGCTAGATCTGGTAACGAGAGTGCTTGACGAAATCTTATATTATGATGATATTCAGTTTGTCGTGCTGGGAACAGGGGACCTGGCTTTTGAGCACTGGTTCCGGGAAGCAGTGGGAAGATATCCTCTGAAAATGTCAGCGCAGCTTACTTTTAGCGAACCACTGTCACGAAAAATATATGCGGCAAGTGATATGTATCTTATGCCGTCGAAGTTTGAGCCTTGTGGGATTAGTCAGCTGCTGGCGCTTCGCTATGGAAGCATCCCCATAGTACGAGAAACTGGCGGTCTGAACGATACTGTGCAGGCCTACAATGAATCCACAGGAGAAGGCAACGGTTTTAGCTTCACAAACTACAATGCACATGATATGCTGCATACCATTCGTCGTGCTGTTCATTTCTACCGCCAACCTGAGCATTGGAATAAACTCACACAGACGGCCTTTGCAGGAGAGTACAGTTGGAATGTATCGGCTGAGGCGTATATGGAGATTTACCGTTCGCTAGTAAAAACTGATTAAACAGGGTAGAAATACAATAATTATGCTAATAAAAAGGGAATCCCTTTAGCCACTGTTGGGCTGAGGAATTCCCCTTTTTGCTGCGGTCAGTCTCCGCCACCACCACAGCTGCTTCCGCACGAAGAGCTGCTGCTACACGAAGAACAACTGCTACACGAGGAATGACTCCCTGAATCACCTGAGTCATGGTGAGAAGATTCTCCGCAGTGAGAACTATCATGGGAGGAATGATGATGCGAATGGTGTGTATCCCAGTTTGAGCAGCCGCTTGCGGAGCTACAGCCGGATGAGCTGGCTAGTGCGGCACTGTTTGTAGAATCTGGGTGCATGAGTATGGCAAACTGGTCAGGCTGATACCATGAATACCACACAACAGCCAAGAGCAGATAGTCAATCTGTAAATAGTTGACCTTAGGCAGCTGCTTGCCCTCAGGATCACTTACAGCTTTATTTACCCGTTCACGGAGGTGTTCGACTATCTTATGAACAGCATGTGCTGCTTGCTGTGAAATGCCTGCATTGTCCTGTGAATTCCATCGGTCACCTTCTGGCTGCGCCGAAGCTGTCCGTTTGTAATAGTGCGAAAGCTCATCGTTCGGTAGAGGATGATTAAAAAAAGTCCCCCACAAACTGGCGCTGTAGCGGTTCCAGCCAAAGCACTCCACATACAACCAGTCAAACCACGCCCGCTCCTCAGGCATCGGCTGAGAGCCACCTGAATGGGGGGCATGGTGAAGCATACGACCAAAAAAAGCTTCCGAGAACTGCTGGTATTCGCGAGTAAACATTAACATTTCGTGCCATAGTTCATCCACAGCACTACTGAACATAGGCACTCGGTTCATAATCGCACATAGCATGAAGTATCGTTTTAGCTCATGCCAGCGCCAATCATATTCTTGCTCCGTCAGATTAGGATGGGCTTCCATGACACGTTGCTTTACGTTGTGAGCATAGAAGGCTGGAATGGATCGCTCCAGCAGCTCCTTCAGCTCCGTAATCTCTGGATGACGCTCCTGCGTGAGTGACGAAGGAGACGGGGAGCTAAGGAAAAATGCATTCCGGCGGCGCGTGCTTCTGTTTCCACGTTTCCTACGTATTGCACGGAATATAAACCAAAAAATGATGAGGTCAACCACAATAAACAACGTCCAAAAGCTACTCATACTATCCATAATGGCACTCCTTTCTCCAAGAAGACGGCATTTCCGATTTTAGCTTTTGCTATTCAGTAGAGCGAATTCTTTTTTAATCTGTGCCAGCAGCTCAGAATTTGTGATTACATCGCAAGCAGTCCATGCCAAGGTTCTCGCGGCCAAGAGCATTCCTTCCATTGCACGGTCCTGCATTGCCAGATCACGGAATTCTGGTGTATGCAAGGCATGCTTCTCGTCAATAACTTGAATGTACGGATGGATCGCAGGGCAATGAAGCGATACATTTCCGATATCCATTGAGCCATGATCGTCGCCTTCCGTAATATCTTCATGCGCAATGCCAGCCTGTACTAAATTTGCGGTAAAGGTGTCGGAGAGAACACGGTTAGTCACCATTTCATCGTAAGAAGTCTCATAATTGGAGGGTTCCAAACGACACCCAGCCTGTAAAGCAGCTCCCTCAGCGATTTGAATAACACGGCGGGTAAGCGGGTTCAGCTCTTGGCGAGTAGCAGCTCTCACGTAAAATTGGGCAGAGGCGTAATCAGGAATAATATTGGCAGCCTGCCCCCCCTGATTAATGATGCCATGGATACGCACTGAACTTTTCACCTGTTGCCGAAACGCGTTGATCCCGTTAAACGTTTGAATCACAGCGTCTAAAGCATTAATCCCTTCGTGTGGACTAGCCGCAGCATGAGCAGATTGACCAAAAAATTCGAATTGCACAGCATCAATCGCCAGCGATTTGCCCGATTTTTCGTAGCGGTCAAAGGGGTGTGTCATCATGGCTATGTCGCAATCATCAAACAACCCAGCCGCCGCCATCGGCACCTTTGCACCACGTGTTTCTTCCGCAGGCGTGCCGTATACACGTATCTCTCCACCCGTTTCGTCGATGATCGACTTGAGGCCGACAGCAGCACCTGTACTCATCATACATATCAAATGGTGCCCACAGGCGTGTCCTAGCCCTTTCAGAGCATCGTATTCTGCCAGAAAAGCAATGACTGGCCCAGGCTTGTCTGCTTTGTAGGTAGCAATAAAAGCGGTTTCTATACCCAATACGGACGATTGAACCTCAAATCCGTGAAAAGCGAGCTCTTCTTTTAGACGGGCAGAGGCAAGGAATTCCTCGTTTCCAAGTTCAGGATTTGCGCCAATATATAACGAAATATCCTTAAACCGTTGGGCATGCTGCTCAATTGTGTGTTGAATGGTCTGTTTAAAATCCATGCTGAAAACTCCTTTATATAATCTGTAATATAGGTACTGCGATAGGTGCACTAAAATTGTACTATAACATTCATTGCATATTCATGCATATTCATTTATAATGACACAATCTTATTTATTATAAAGAATTTAAGGAGAGAAAAAAAGATTGAAAAAGGCATATCGTTTTACCGCCCTGGTTTTGTCGGCGGTTATCTTGCTGTTGGCTGGTCTTCCTATGCTTACTGCATACGGATCGGAAGGAAAGCCACAGAAAAAACTTGTAGTGGGTATGAGTGCTGACTTCCCGCCGTATGAGTTTCATAAAGTGATTAACGGTCAGGATACCATTGTCGGGTTTGATGTTGAAATCGCCAAGGAAATCGCCAAGGATCTGAATGCGGAGATGGTCCCAGAGGACATGAGTTTTGACTCTTTGCTGCCTGCTCTGCAAAGTGGTCGTGTAGACTTGGTATTATCCGGTATGACACCGACGGATGAACGCAGAAAGAGCATTGATTTCTCGGATGTATACTATCGCTCCAAGCAAGTCATTATGGTACGTCCAGAGGATAAGGACAAATACTCAACGATGGCTGCTCTGAAAGGAGAGAAGCTTGGCGCTCAAAAGGGGAGTATCCAGGAAGAAATTGCACAAAAAGTGCCTAATGCTTCTGTAACCTCTTTGGATAAAATATCCGATTTGGTACTCCAGCTTCGGACTAAGCGTATTAACGCAGTTGTAATCGAAGATACCGTTGCTAAAGGATACACGCTAGACGGTACCGTAACCCTTGCCAAGGCAGTACCTGAAGATGAAGGAGCAGAAACTGCTGTAGGCATCCGTAAAGGAAATGCAGAATTGCTTGCTTCAGTAAATAAAACGTTGGCTCGCCTGAAAGCTGACGGGTCGATTGAGAAGTTTTCTACAGAAGCGAGTGCACTGTCTGCAGACAGACAGGTTTCTTCAAACAGCATTGTGGATATATTTATGAAATATCGCAGTTTTTACGCTACGGGTATCGGCTACACCCTACTGCTGTCTGCGCTCGGAGTACTGTTCGGATTCATTATTGGCCTGATCATTTCCTTGCTACGGATGAGTGGTATCCGTATTATCGAGTGGCTGGGCACCGCATATGTAGAAATATTGCGCGGTACACCAATGCTAGTGCAGCTCATGATCATTCATTATGGTGTTGCTTTGACATTGGGTGTTAATTTTACGCCACTCCAGTCCGGTATAATAACATTGTCCCTAAATAGTTCAGCATATTTGGCAGAAATTTTCCGTGCCGGTATTCAGGCCGTAGACCGTGGACAAATGGAAGCTGCCCGCTCGCTCGGGATGGGACGAGGCAAAGCGATGCGTCACGTTATTTTACCGCAAGCCTTTAAATCTATATTGCCTGCTATCGGTAATGAGTTCATTACCATCATTAAAGAATCATCTATTATTTCGACCATTGGGATGGTGGATATTATGTATCAAGCCCAGGTCATTAAGAATATTACGTACGAAGGTTTGAGTCCGTTCGTAATCGCAGCCGCTATTTATTTTGTAATGACATTCAGCTTATCTAAGCTGCTGGGTTTATGGGAAAGGAAGTTGAGAGCCAGTGATCACCGTTAAACAACTGCGTAAATCGTTCGGAAAAAATGAAATTCTAAAAGGCATCGATATAGATATTGCCAGAGGTGAAGTAGTCGTCATTATCGGCCCGAGTGGTTCGGGAAAAAGTACGTTTTTGCGTTGTATGAATCTGTTGGAACAGCCAACAGAAGGGGAGATTCTGTTTGAGGGTGAGCCAATTACGGCTCGTGGTCATAATATTAATGCGACTCGGGAGAAAATGGGGATGGTGTTCCAGCATTTTAATCTGTTTCCGCACAAAACAATATTGCAGAATCTGACGCTGGCACCAACGCAGGTGAAAAAGCAGTCAGGGAAAGAAGCGGAAAAAATTGCACTGGAACTCCTGCGGACCGTGGGTCTTGAGGATAAAAAGGATACCTATCCAAACCAGTTATCTGGTGGTCAAAAGCAGCGTATTGCGATAGCACGTGCTTTGGCCATGCAGCCGCACGTAATGCTGTTCGATGAGCCTACTTCTGCCCTGGACCCTGAAATGGTTGGGGAGGTACTAGATGTAATGAAGAAGCTCGCTGAAGGCGGCATGACGATGGTGATCGTGACGCATGAAATGGGCTTTGCCCGTGAGGTAGGAGACCGAATCATTTTTATGGACAACGGTCAAATTATAGAGCAAGGTACACCGGAGCAAGTTTTTGGTACTCCAAGCCATGATCGTACTCGTGATTTTCTAGCTAAAGTACTGTAAGATGTGCTTTTATAAATTGTTTGACAAAGCCCGCTGTGATAATTTTTCACGAAGGGCTTTTCTTTTTTTGTCACCATATCTCCACATTTTCGTAATATAAAACGGATTCTTGGTGACAAAATTGTAATGAGTATAGTATGATATTCAAGGTTCCCAACATTTTCATGCAGATATGGTTACAAAATTGTGATATTATGCAGTAAGCCAAAACTTACCGGGGCAGTAGCAATGATGACAAGTGCTCAATGCTGTGCTCCAAACCATGGGAAGTGCGGGGGACGTAACAACGGCAATTATTCCAAGACGTCGTTAGATGTGGGGAATATGCCTAGGGGTGAATTGCACAAGCATAGGGCTTCTCCTAAGCCCGAATCCGACAGCTAACTTCGCAGGCATAACAGAGGAGGTACATATCTTTGAAACATTTAAAACATATTGGAAAAACTATGAAATTTGCGGTGCTTGCCGCAGCAATTGCAGGGCTGGCACAGACAGCTGGAGTAGCAGATGCTGCTTCGCTTCATACTGCCAAAGAAGGGGATACCTTCTTTCTTCTTGCTCAACGTTATGGAGTATCGGTAGATGAATTGACGAAAGCAAATCCGAATATTGCGTCCCAAAACATATATGCAGGCTTGCAAATTAAGGTACCAGACGAAAAAAGTGTGAAGGCGGCTGCGGATTCGAAACCACAGCTTTTGACTGAGAAAGAATCAGCAAGTGAAAGGCCGACAATTGAAGCATGGGGAAAAACATTCAATTACAACAAAGTAATTGATGTTAAAGCTACAGCATATTCTGCCGCAGCTGATGAAAATGGCAAATGGGGTGCAGTCGATTATTACGGCAATCCGCTTAAGCTAGGTACAATTGCTGTAGACCCGAAAGTCATCCCTATGGGAACAAAGGTGCTAGTTACAGGCTATTCCCATCCCGGCTTGCCAGACCATTCTTTTGTAGCTGTTGCCCGTGATCAGGGGAGCGCCATTACCGGAAAACGGATTGATATCTTTATCCCTGGCAACAAATCATACGTGAATGACTTTGGCTTCCAAAATGTGAAACTGTACGTCATTGATAAATAGCATTAAGCATAGACATTATTAAATTAAACATAATGTACATTATGTAAACTTAAAAGGCCGTCTTGAAAAGCAGAAACTTTCTGCTCGTCAAGACGGCCTTTTTACGTTCTTAGATTTTATTGCTGAAGCTTGGCACAGTGTCATTTCCGTTCAGAGGTGTGAAGGAGCCGGGGGACTGTGACAAATTTGTAGCCCTTGGCTTTTAAAGAGTGGATGAGACCCGGCAAGGCTTGGACAGTACCTTGCAGGTTGGAACTTTGCCCTCCACCCGCATGCATTAAAATTATGGAACCAGGACCGGTAGCCGGGATCACGTTGCGCTGAATTTGTGTTCTGCTTAATCCCTTCCAGTCTAGAGAGTCCACATTCCAATTGACAATCATGTACCCATGACGACGTGCCCACTGGATTTGCGGCTCCGTGATTTCACCATAGGGTGGTCGTATCAACCTGGGTCGAAAACCTGCGCTAGCTTCTAAAATGCGTTCTGTTTTTGTAATCTGATGGCGAAAGCGCTCTGGTGTAGCCTTCCTGAAATCTGGATGAGTATAGGAATGGTTACCTATAGCATGCCCCTCACGGATGATGCGGCGTATGATCCCTGGATGCTTTTCCGCACGATGACCGACGATAAAAAAGGTAGCTTTGATACCGTTCGCGTGTAATACGTCCAAAACCTGGGGCGTATATCTTGAATCGGGTACATCATCAAAGGTTAAAGCGATTTGGCGGGTGTGCGGGCCGCACATTTTAAAAATGTCCGCATGCTTTTTTCGCAGCATCGCTAATGTAGGAGTAGCTTGTTCTTTACTTTGATATACAGACGTAGCGACAGCAGTTTCCTTGGGATGGGGCGTTCCGATATTAGGAGGCGTGTCCGCGTGAACTGGAAAACTTGGAAATGCTAGTAGCAGTGCTAAACATGGCAACATTCCCCTGTACCGCATTTGTATTCCCCCTTTCCGTGCAGTGGTACCTAATGGTGCTCTCAGCTATTATGTACCTGTCCTGTTAAAATTATGCCGGTGACTACTGAGTGAAGCCCTGTACAACTGAAGAGAAGCGCATCATGAAGTGAATATCCGTGAAGATGACGAAGTAAATGCACACATTCTCTTAAACACGAACGAAAACAGGAGTATTTTCGCAAGTTTTAGCCTTACACAGGATTCGGTATACTGTGACAGCTGGTGTATAATGGGGATGCTATTCATAATGTTACAGACTTGGAATTGAGGGAAGGATGGATAAAAGTGACCGACTTGTTTACTCCTTATCAATTAAAGGGGCTATCTTTGAAAAATCGGATTGTCATGCCCCCGATGTGTCAATATAGCGTAGAAGCCAAGGACGGCAAACCGACGAATTGGCATTATGTCCATTATGTGAGTCGCGCGGTAGGAGGGACTGGGCTCATCATTATGGAAATGACAGCGGTTCATCCCGATGGACGCATTACGGATCGCGATTTGGGCCTTTGGAGTGACGAACATATTCCTGCATATCGTAAAATTGTAGAGGAAGTCCACAAATATGGTGCGAAAATTGCCATTCAATTAGGCCATGCTGGACGCAAGGCTGAAGATGCTGATCCACCTGTTGGCCCGTCCTCAATTCCCTTTAGTGAACGCTTTAAAGAGCCGCACGCTTTAACGAGAGCAGAAGTCAAGGAATTGGTTCAGTCCTACAAAGAGGGGGCGCGCCGGGCGGTAGAAGCTGGCTTTGACACGATAGAGATTCACGGCGCTCACGGCTACCTAATTCATCAATTTCATTCCCCTTTAACAAATACCCGAGAAGATGAGTATGGGCAGGATCTATCCCTGTTTGGTGTTGAGGTTATACGTGCAGTTAAAGAGGTACTTCCTGCTGATATGCCTCTGCTTATGCGGATATCTGCCAAAGAGTATGTCCAAGACGGATATGATATTGAATACATAGCAGCTATAGGGGAACGATATCGTGATGCGGGTGTGGACATTTTCCATATTTCTTCTGGTGGCGAGGGTCCGATTGGCTCCAGTGGAGGTCCATCTGCACGTGCCGGCTATCAGGTGGATTTGGCTCGTACGATCCGTGAAAAACTGAATGTACCTGTCATTGCTGTCGGCTTGTTGGATGATTATGAGGATGCCCGCCGAGTTGTTCAGCAGAATGAAGCTGATCTGGTAGCCGTAGGGCGTGCCATGCTGCGTGATCCCTATTGGGCGCTGCATGCATCACGGGCGCTAAAAGTACAGGCAGATATCCCAGTGCCTTATTTACGCGGTTTTTAGATATTTTTGAAACCTCTTTGCAAAGCTTGCGTAAACATGTGTACAGAGCTTAAAATTTAAGCATTCAACTCTAGGAGGAAACTTCACATGTCTATTTTCAAACGATTAAGAGATCTTACAATGTCCAACATTAACGCCATTATCGACAAGGCAGAAGACCCAGTTAAAATGACGGATCAATACATTCGTGATATGCAAGAGGATCTGGAAGACGCAGAGAAGGCGGTAGCCGCTCAAATTGCTATTGAAAAGAGATTTAAACAGCAATACGAAGAACAGGCAGCTTTGGTGAAAAAACGCGAAGAACAGGCTCATACGGCAGCAAAAGCACAAAATGTGGATCTTGCTCGTCGTGCGCTGGAAGAAAGGAAATCTGCCGAACAAAAAATGAACGAGTTTCAAGCTGGTTATGAGCAAAACAAAGCTGCAGCTGACAACCTGCGTGGTAAGCTGGATGAAATGCGTAGACAGCTGACTGAAATGAAAAATAAGCGCGAGACACTGGTTGCCCGTTATAACGCAGCTAAAGCACAAACTGAAATTAACAAAGCGATGAACGGTTTTAGCTCAGATACGGCAACTGCCGGATTGAAGCGTATGGAGGAAAAAATGCTGCAAGCAGAAGCTCGCGCTGAAGCAAGCAACGAAATGGCTTCCAAGGAAAAATCGCTGGATGAAGAATTTAAAGAGCTGGATAAGAAAAGCGCTGTGGACGACGAGCTTGCTGCTTTGCTTAAACAATACGAAAACAAATAAGAACTTTGATGCATTACCGCTGGTGTGATGGCTCAGGAAGCGAAGGAGAAAGGTTTTCTCCTTCGCTTTTCCCTGCCTGGAGGCCGCAAATCAATTTATGTAGTCAAGAAGATGTGGAGGATGGTAGAAAATGCATTTTTTGGAAACGATGAAAGCGATGCTGGTATGGACGGGCGCGGGTGCTATTTTGCTGTTCGTATTAATGTATGTTGATTCTTTATTTACAAAGTATAAGGATTTTGCCGAAGTAAAAGCTGGAAATATGGCTGTCACGATACGGATGATTATGAAGCTGATTGCACAAGGATATATTTTATCAGGTTCAATTGCTACTGCTAATAATTTGCTCGAAGCGCTTGTGTATTCTGTAATTGCCTTTATCATCTTGCTTGTTCTGGAAGTGATTGTGCGTCTGCTGTTACGGTATTGGGCACAGTTTGATCTGGATAAAGGTACCCAGGAAGGCAAAATCGGTTTTGGTCTATTTTCTGGAACCCTGCATCTGGTGGGGGCCTTGATCATTACAGCATGCTTCTAGGCAAAGAAAGGACGAATATGACGATGAGTGTATGGAAACGAATTTCGAATCTATTTGCCAAGCCGGAGCCGCCGAAAGCGGAAAAAAGCATGCTTCACTTAAATCCAGGTGATATATGTGAAGTGTCGCTTGTCACCTATGAGGTGGTAGGGCGTGTACATAATCGTGCCCGGAATGCCGTTGTTTTGACGCTTCAGGATGGGAATCAAGTAAGTTATCTTCATATTGAGGAACGGGAAACACTGCAATTCGGACTATATCAGGCCATTGACGGCAGACTGGACAACCCGGAGGAAGTACCGACCATTTTAGAACTGGACGATACGATGTATCATTTGGAAGAACAGTATTTTGGGCATGTTACCGTTATGGGCCGTGCTCCTTTCCGACAGGGTGGAGAGCAGTATGTTTGGCAGTACCAGTCTGATGATTACCATCTATTGCGGGTAGAATGGCAGGACGGTCGCTTTATGCTTTATGAAGGAGAAGAAGTGATTACCGGAGACGTCAAGGTTATTCGAGCAAGCTAGGAGAGGGTTACACATGAGCAAACGCACCTGGCAATATGCATTAAAGGTCATTGTGGCGCTGAGCTTGTTCGTATCCGTGCTGAGCGGCTGCGGCGCGCCAAATGTAAAAGATACGTATCCGCTGGAATCCGTTAGTGGTAGTGGAAACTCGACCTCATACGTGTATCGGGCGGCAGGCAAAACAGTTCCCGAAGTAGCGGAGGAATTGAAGGAACAGCGTACACCGGAACAAATGTCACCTCAGAGCAATGAGCGGATGTTTCTGGTGTATAGCGATGAGTGGTACCATTTGCAGCAAGATCCAGCCAAGAAGGAAGATACACTCATTGAAATTGACAGTAAAAAGTATGTCGAGCAAAATTACAGTTCCAGCTTTCTAAAAGGATACTTAACCGCCACTGTGCTGAATGCTCTGTTCGATTCGTTGCGGGGGTCTGGCTCCTATCGAGGTTATTCAAGCAGAGATGTATACCGACCTTCACAGGGGCAATATCGTGCTCCAACAGCACAAGAGAAAAAAGCGATCCCACCGATAACAGTGGAACGAAAGGGTTCAGTTACCCGTAGAGGAAAAAACTCGGATTCCAGCGTTGGATCAAGCGGCAGTCTATTTGATAGAGGCACCAGCAGTTCACCAAGCAGAGGTTCGATTTCACGTGACCGAGGCAGCAGCGGCGGCTCCAGCATATTTGATTCGCCGCGTAAATCTTATAGTAAGCCTAAAACACGCAGCGGTTCAGGTAAAATTAGCCGGCGAAGTCGACGCTGATAGTAATTTTGTCGTGCTGTAGGGAATGCTAAAATGCTGGTTATGTACTTCGCCGTTTCTTTTTCGTCCATTTCTATTTTCTTCTAAAATTTATTTGCGGAACTGTGGAACTGTAGCACAGTTCCCTTTTTTGTTGTTTGATGAACCTTATGTGAATTGAACAGCTGCTCCCTCACTTCGATTTATTACCATCTACTTTGACCTGTTCTTGATCAAGGCTTATGTCCTCAATGCCATTTTCCTCAATGATGTTGCTTTTTTTGATACAGAAATGACGAGCTATCTTTTCTATAGCACCCATCCGTGGCTCAGAAAGCCCGCTCTCCCAAGCTGAAATTGCTTTATTGGTAACCCCAGCAATCTCAGCCAGCTCTTGTTGAGACAAATGATATTTTATACGTAATTTTTTAAAGTTGTCACTTAAAGCCACTTTAATCCCTCCACCCCAAATTAAGTAGATTATAACCTTGATATCGAAAAAAAACCAACATAATACATTAGCAAAAACAATTTTCTCTTCAGGATGATTTTTTTATCACGAGTGAATGTTGATTTGAAGAAGAAAATCGTGTGATAAAAATTTTTATTCTATATTCATACAAAGATTACCAATTTACTAGATTATTTCATTGCCACATCTATTAGTAAAATATACAATTACATCAGGAGAAATAGGAGGATGATGTAACTGTGTTATCTGCTTTTTTGTATATTTTACTTGGTTTTTTCGATGCTCTAGCGGCAGTTACCTTGGTTTTGAAGCTTTATATGCTCCCCGTATGGGAAAAGCGAAGAAAAATACTTTTCTATGCAATTGGCATAGCTTTATTTTCCTTTCTCATGAGAGAAGTAATAGGCATGCCTAAATTCGATTTTCCACTTCAGTATTTGTTAATGGTTCTCTTTCTAAGATTTGGTTTAGGGATCAAAACATATCTTGCGGCTTTTTCTGCTGGTTCCGGTCTAACAGCTTACATCAACCTACAGCTATTTGTATATATATTTGCAAATTTTTTCGGAGTAGCACAACCTGGCGTTATTAATAATACTTCTGGCTCTTCTATTTACGTTATACAGCTAGTCTCTATTTTTACTGCGTACTTCATTTCTTTTGTTATGGGGAAATACAACTTTGGTTTCTCATTCATCATTCAGCCCCCGCATGATTTTTTAAAAGGTGAAAATTACCTATCCTCTCTTAATAAATTGTTTATTATAGGCTCCCTAATCTCATGTACTACTATTTTTGTTACTTTGTATATGCTCTATAACTCCAATACGATAGGCTTACTTTCCATTTCGTTGCTAACTTTCGGAATATCGTATTTCTTTTCAGAGAAAGGGGATTACGAGGATGCTAGAAGCGCTATCGAGGCACATCGCATCAGAAATAAAGAAAGCGGATCCTGATGGACCCACAAGTGTAGAAGTGATGGAGTATGCGATTGGTATAAAAATCACTGAAATTTCAGCAGTGTTCATGATTGCAGTTATGGGTTGGATAACAGGCCATTTTTTTGGGGCATTATTAGCCCTGGTTACGATCATGCTTGTGAGGAGATTTTCAGGGGGAGCACACTTCAGCAGCCTTACACTTTGTGTCTGTGTTACAACGGCAATATGTGTAGCTATACCTTTCGTTTCTTTAAATTTAGATACGGTTTTAATTGTTAACGCTTGCTCAGCATTAGTATTTGTAGTTTATGCTCCTAATCATTTTATTTTTATTCGTAAGACCAAATACCACAAATATTATAAAACGATATGTATTTTGGTTTGCACATTAAATTTTTTTATACAATCACACATCATATGTTTAGCTTTAGCTGTACAAGCATTTAGTATTCTTCCTTTATGGAAAGGAGGTGAGCGAAAATGGATAAGAAATTGGCGAGAGCTTTAAATATAAGCCTTGGGAAATACGCTAACGAGTCTACCAAAAATGAAAAAACAATATTTGGTGCTAAACCGGTACCGGCAGAGCTGAAGAAAAAAGAAAACAACTGATTATATGGAAGAGGGAAAGCGAATCCTTGCTACTAAGTTGCTTGATGACAATTCACTTGGAGATTGCTCTTTTTTTTGTGAAAATCACCTTGTTGCAATTGAATTGTGGAAGCCTAAAAGCAATTATCACATCCCGCTTTTTCATACTTCACATGGAAGATTTACTGTTCCCACCACCCTCCATGAATGTTCTGACGGCTTACCCACTTTTTCCAATTTGGACGGATCTAATCTGGTTAACATAACACAAGTGGATAAGATCATTACGGGAGATTATGGAGGGGGTCAGGTTGTTTTTAAAAATCATGATAATAAGGAAAGTATAAATTCAGCTAATCTATCTCGGTGGAAACAAATATATGCGAATGCAATGCACGCCGATAAGGAAATTCGTTATATTTTCGGATCGGAAATTAAGGGAGTGGGCAAGGCAGCAGTAAGCGGTTTTTTTAAGGTAATGAATATGCTTAGTGTGGACATGTGGGAACCTAAAAAAAATTATTATGTGCCGCGTTTCAACTCTGGAGATCGCTCTTATACGATCGGGCTAACTGCGCAGGCTTGCAGGGAAGCTTTTTCATATCTGTATCCAGCTTATAAAGATACCCTGATAAATCTCGACCTGATTTGTGAGATTGAGTCTACCGCATTTGGAGGTCTGGTACGATTTGAGGGATCTGACTTTACTTGCGCTATGTCCCATAATAAGCTTAAAGCACTTAAAAGATTGTGGAAATGACCTGTGAATTCATGGGTCATTTTTGCTATCATATTTAAATGAATAAGTCAATAATCAGTTAGACTAGGATAAGCCGGACGAATTCGATTTATTTCGACATATTTCCCGTTTTTAATCATTTTCTGTATGATAAAATTTGATTATGAAAAAAATAACAATCTTTTAAATCAAAGTATAAACATTCTACATAAAAGAATAGGAGGGTGGAATTAGGGGATACAATGTAAATGCCGGCATGTACAAAATGCCCGAAGGAAATGCCTGTTTGTCAGGCAAGTTCCCACTCATATAAGTCCTCTGCTTTACACTCCAATATCCTAGAAATGAGGACTGCCGCCTCGAATGACATTTTGTCACGTCCTGCGATCCAGTTGGATATTTGTTGCCGCGAATATCCAGTTCGTCGGGCGAGCCAAGATTGAGTGCGTCCATGAGATCTGAGCTCCTCTTTCAAAAGGCATTTCCCCCGAGTAAGTTTTTGCACCTTACTTGCTCCTAACAGGGGAAAGTGTTTCGTTCAGAGTATACAGGTAAATTACTTTTTTATCAATTATATTGTGGAGTTGATTGGATGGTTGCAGATAAAAATGAAAATATAACTTGTACCAGCTTTTATACAATAAAGATGGCACGCCTTGCTTCTGGATATAGTGAGTTAATAGCTTGTAATATGCTTGGTATGTCTATGAATGAATTAAAACATATAGAGGAAGATTCATCCGACTTAACAATAGCTCGAGCACAGCAAATGTCCTTGTTGTATAATGTTCCAATAGATTCAATCTATTTCGGCAAAATTAATATAAATTGAAATCTGCCAAAAACAGTCGGGATATGATATTCAGGCTGTTTTTGTGGGTAGAGGTATGCCACAATCCACTAAACTCTGTTCGGATTTGCCAGAAAACGCTTTTAGCGTTATAACAGAAAGAGGGTATTTTTAGAAGAACGGAGTGAGAACATGAATCAAACCCCACTAAACACGGAAAAATTTCAACGTAAAGCAATTAAAGTGGAAGAAGCACAAAGCAGGATAGTTAGCTATGTTCAACAGGGCGAAAGGGAGGATGTAGGGCTCGAGCAAGCACATGGTCGCTATCTGGCAATGGATATGAACGCGCCACATCCGTATCCCCGTTTTCGTCGCTCTGGTATGGACGGTTATGCGATCCTAGCTTCGGACACTGAAGTCTGTTCAACCGGTCAGGAAATCTGGCTCCATGTGATTGATGAAATTCCTTGTGGCACCGTGTCGGACAAGCGGGTGGAGACGGGAATGGCAGCTCGCATCATGACAGGAGCACAGTTACCTGAAGGAGCAGACACAGTAGTTATGCTGGAAGCGACGCAATTGCGTGAGGAGAATGGGCAGATATACGTTGGTTTGAAGAAGCGTATGGAAGTTGGAAAAAATGTGACCCAAATTGGTCATGAGATTAAGGCAGGTCAGCTATTGCTCAGTAAGGGAACTTGCTTGGGAGCGGGCCACATGTCAGTATTGGCTACTTTTGGTGTACATCGGGTGCCTGTTTACAGGAAGCCAAGGGTGGCTGTTTTTTCTACAGGGTCAGAATTGCTCGCAGTGGATGAGCCATTACAACCGGGGAAAATTCGAAACAGTAATACATATATGCTGGCTTCTCAAATTAGAGAGGCAGGAGGAGAACCGTTCATTCTGCAAGCCATTCATGATGATTTGAATCTTGCCCGCGCTTCTGTAAGAGAAGCGATAGCTGCCTACGATATCGTGGTTACGAGTGGTGGAGTGTCGGTGGGTGACTTTGATATTATGGGTGACCTCGTAAGACAGGAAGATGTGAATATGCTGTTCAACAAGGTTACAATGCGTCCAGGTAGTGTAACCACAGCTGCAGTGATTGACGGCAAGCTGTTATTTGCGCTCTCAGGTAATCCCGGAGCATGCTTTGTAGGCTGTGAACTGTTTGTACGACCGACTGTTCAAATGATGTTGTCTTCGGAACATCCTTATTTGCAAACCTGGACGGCAAAACTAGGCGCAGATTATACAAAGGTAAACAACTATACCCGCTTTGTACGCAGTTCTTTGGAGATACGGGGTGGGCAAGTATATGCGATTCCTGCGCGAGTAGATGAATCCAGTGTCATGGTTACGATTAAGGACAGCGATTGTCTGATCGTGGTTCCTCCCACAACAGAAAGCTTGCGCGAAGGTGAAGAGGTACAAGTACTGGTGCTTCAAGGCGGACAAGCGACGTGAATACGAAACATCCATTTGTATGTCAGATCGTTGGATTCAAAAATACAGGAAAAACAACCTTTCTTGGAGGTTTGATTCGTTATGTTCAGCAGTCAGGACTGCGTGTAGCGGTGATCAAGCATGATGGACATGAGTTTGAGATGGATCATGAGGGAACTGATACTTACAAGCACCGACAGGCAGGCGCTGAAGGCGTAGCGATTGTTTCAGCAGGAAGAACAGCCATTTTGGAGGAACACAGTCGGCCAGTGATCGGACTCATTCGGCATTTTCAGGCATATGACTGTGTGTTGCTGGAAGGTTTCAAGCAGGAAAATTATCCGAAGCTGGTCATGGTGCGAGAACAATCGGATGCTCAGCTTGTTCAAGAACTGACCAATGTACAGGGAGTAGCAGTTTGGAAATATCATATAGATTGGGCTCGGAGTCACTACGTAGATGAAAAAACGATACAGATATTTCCTGCCGATGCCAGCGGCCCGGCAGGCCGCTGGTTACTCGAACAAATTCAGAAGCACAAAGCAGGATTCCAGACAGAACAGAGCTGAGATGACCATTAATCGGCTGAATCAGTCAGATTCTCGATCCGCCGTTCGATCGCCTGAGACATCGTTTTGTCTGTCAGATGGGCATAGACTTCTGTTGTTTCTGTCGAAGCGTGCCCCAGTTGTTCCTTGGTTTTGTAAATATCATTTTGTAAATAATAATCAGTTGCAAAGGAATGACGGAGCTTGTGAACGGTCAAATAGGGCTTGCCGAACCGTTTGGCGTATTTGATGATCATAGCTTGGATTGCTCTTTTGGTCATCCGTTTGCCCTCCGTACTACCGTTGGGACGCGCGACAAAGAGAGCTTTTTCTTTTTTTGGAGCGCGATAACGGGTATGTCTTAAGGATAAATAAAGTGTGAGATCATCTTTGGACTGCTCGCGAAAATATACTGGTGTTTTAAAAGTTTCATCGTTATTTCCTTTTCGGTACACATATAGTAATTTATTGTTTATGTCCAGATCATCCATGTTCAAGTTGACGATTTCGGATACACGCAGTCCCGAGTTCAAAATGAGGCTTGCGATACAAGCGTCCCGCTCCTTGTTTAATTCATAGGAATATAGAGCTTGCTTGTTATCAGCCAAATCTTGTCCATAGCCTTCATAAATATAGCCGATAAATTCAAGCAGTTCTTCCTCTTCCAGTATTTTTCCCTTAAGCTTGGCGGCCGTATCCTTGGGTTTATGTACACGCTTAATTTCGACTTTGGCCATAATATTGCGCTTAAGCAGCGGGTAAAAGTTTTCATCCTCAGCGATTTGGCTCAAATAATGAAAGAGTGAACGCAGGGACGATAGCTTACGTGAAATGGTAATGCGAGAATTGGAGCCTTCGCGTTTGGTAGATAGGAACAAGCGAAAGCCTGTAATGCTATCCATATGAAGTGTCTCTAATTCCTCCAGCGTAACTTGGGCATTCGTTTCTCCAGCAGACAAGCCTTCCGAGCGAAGCCATGAAAAAAAAGCTTCGTAATCCCGTACATATTCCAGCAAAGTTGAGGGGGATAGGTCGGGGAGCTTGTAGTCCATAAATTGCTGTACGTACCATGGTAGATCCGGCATCTTCTCATCCAGTTTGCGCCGGTCGATGATCTTTTGTATGTTCATAGGTTCCACCTCGTCCGGTCATAATATATGTATTTTAGCATATTTTGAGCAGCACTGGATGGGAAGTCATCGAAGTAAAGAACGAGTTGAATCGCCAAGAGAGGTGAATTTATGGGGTATAATATTAAATCAGAATTGAAGCTGTCCCTAAAGAGTGTGCCGGAGTCGCAAAAGGACATTATTGTGCAGCTCATGCAATTTTATTTATATGATTTTACAGCCTATCTGCGAATTGATGTCACGGAGAAAGGGACATTTCCGGCTTATCCAGACTTATATCAATACTGGACGAGCGGTGAACAGAAGCTGCCTTTTCTAATCTGGAGACAGAGTGTTCCCGTGGGCTTTGCACTCGTCGATCGAATGTCTAGCAGTCGAGAAGCTGACTACTACATGGCTGAGTTCTTTGTACTTCGTCCTTATCGGCACAATGGTGTGGGCACTTGGGCGGCGCATGAGCTGTTTGGACGTTTTAACGGACGCTGGAAGGTGACTCAGATGGGCACGAATAGACCAGCACAATCCTTTTGGCGTAAGGTAATTGGAAGCTATACGAACGGTGAGTATAGGGAACAAACACATCCAGTACGAGGGAATATAAGTCAGTTTTTCAATACATGAAAAATTCATAATAGAAAAATCAGCAGAAAGAGCCGAGGAGAATATCCTGTCGGCTTTTTTTGTCATTTATATTTGTACAATTCATATATAACTTAAGGGAATCATTTATGGTAAGATAAGGATAGAAGTATATAAATTCAATAGGAAAAGAGGGTATTATGCTAGAGAAATGGTTTGGGGAACTAAAAGATGGTGAACAAGAACTGATTGCATGGAGAAGACATCTGCATCAGCATCCAGAGCTTTCTTTTGAAGAAACGAATACATCTGCATTTATCGCCGATCAATTACGCTCTTTTGGTATCGAAGTAAGAACGAATGTTGGTGGAAATGGTGTGCTCGGTTTTTTAGAAGGCGGCCAGCCAGGTAGAACGATTGCATTTCGTGCTGATTTTGACGCACTTCCTATTCAGGATGAAAAGGATGCGCCTTATAAATCAACCGTTCCCGGTGTTATGCATGCTTGTGGACATGATGGACATACCGCTGCGCTGCTAGGCGTGGCACGAGTGTTAAGCCATCATCGTCAGACACTGAAGGGAAAGCTTGTGTTTATTTTTCAACATGCCGAAGAAAAGCCGCCTGGCGGAGCCCAATTCATGATCGAGGATGGTTGTCTGGATGGGGTGGAAGCAGTATATGGTATTCACCTTTCCTCGGAAATCCCACTGGGTAAAATCGGTTTAAAGAGTGGTCCGGCAATGGCGGCAGTCGATGCTTTTACAATTCAGATCAATGGTAAGGGTGGACATGGCGCCAGACCGCATCAGACAGTGGATTCCATCGTGATTGGCAGTCAGATTGTGAACGGATTGCAGCAGGTGGTAAGTCGCAGAGTGGACCCTATTGAATCAGCGGTGCTAACGATTGGGGTATTTCAAGCGGGTACTGCCTTTAATGTAATTGCAGATAAGGCCAAAATTGAAGGGACCGTACGTACGTTTAATAAGGAAATACGCAAGGAAGTCGAGAACGAAATTCGGAGTATCGTAAAAGGTCTGACGGATGCTTATCATGCCGGATACGAAATGAATTATTTGAATGGCTATCCTGCTCTGGTGAATGCCGAGGCTGAAACGGAACGGGTGCGTGAGCTAGTTAGCAAGCTGTATGGAGCAGATGCTTTTATGGATTTAAAACCGGTCATGGGAGCAGAGGATTTTGCCTATTATCTAGAGCAACGACCTGGAGCTTTTATTCATGTGGGTGCCCGTAATGAGGATGAACGAACGCATTTTGCTCATCACCATCCTCACTTTGATTTTGATGAGCGCGCGTTGCTCATTTCAGGACATATTTTTTTAGCGTTGGTGCTTGAATATTTGCAATAACTTTATTATTTAATGATTAGCCATAGGATGAATGAAAGCCCGAACCGCGCATAGCGCGGTTTTTTGCTGTAAATCAAAGTATTTTGACATCTAACCAGAATGATAATTAAAGGAAATAATTCACTATATGAAAAATTCATAAAAGTAAATTATAAAAGGTATCAACTGCAAGGGGAAGTTGACTCTTATATTACAAGTTGTCAAGCAGGAGATCAGATTGCAATATCTTGATTTTTCACACAAGGAAATGAGAAAAAGATGACGAATCTATTGAGCAGACAACGATGTAAGCGCTAACAAAAAATATTATGTCTGTATTGGATTACATCTACTGGAGGTGAGTTTGAGGGAACATTTGTTGGATTAGTGAGATGAAATGATAACGATAGGAACGAATCTGCAATTGTCTGATTACTTTTAGCTCAAAATGGCTTTTCTATTCAAATGAATACGGATAAGGAGGTTGAATTCATTGACTAAGGCCAAAAGCAGGTTGAAAGTTGCGTGTTTGGCGCTTGTAATAGCGAGTGCTTCCTGGACAGGCATGATAGCACCCACCCATGCTGCTTCAAGTGATGATTATACTTGGAAAAGTGTCGTTACAGGTGGTGGAGGTGGTTTTGTACCTGGTATCATTTTTAATGAAACGGAAAAAGATCTAATCTATGCTCGTACAGATATCGGGGGAGCTTACCGCTGGAATCCTGCCAATGAGAGCTGGATTCCACTGACGGATTCTGTGGGTTGGGAGGATTGGAACAAAAATGGTGTCGATGCACTAGCCACCGACCCTGTGGATCCGAATCGTGTATATATAGCTACAGGCACGTATACTAATTCCTGGGATAAACAAAACGGGCAAATTATGCGCTCCACCGACAAGGGGAATACGTGGCAGACGACGAAGCTCCCCTTCAAGGTAGGAGGCAATATGCCGGGGCGCTCGATGGGTGAACGACTGACCATTGATCCGAATAAAAACAATATATTATTCTTCGGAGCTCGAAGTGGCAATGGACTGTGGAAAAGCTCCGATTACGGGGCGACCTGGAGCAAGGTGAGTAGTTTTCCGAATCCGGGGACTTATGTACAGGACCCTTCAAATGAATATACCAGTGATATTGTCGGCTTAGCCTGGATCACCTTTGACAAAAAAACGGGCTCCTCCAGCAAAGCAACACAGACCATCTATGTAGGTGTCGCAGATAAAAAGCAAAGTGTCTATCGCAGTACAGATGGTGGCACAACCTGGTCTGCTGTAGCGGGGCAGCCTACAGGCTATTTGCCACATCACGGTGTTTTATCTCCAGATGGAAATCTGTATATTTCTTACAGTGATGGAGCTGGACCGTATGATGGAACAAAGGGTGAGCTATGGAAATTGAATACAGCCAGCGGACAATGGACTAACATCAGCCCCGTTGCGAGTAGCAGTGCGGACAATCATTTTGGATATGGCGGACTGACAGTGGATGTCCAGAAGCCCGGTACCCTTATGGTTGCAACGTTAAATGCCTGGTGGCCGGATGAGACAATTTACCGCAGTACTGATAGTGGAGCAACCTGGAGCCCTATTTGGGAATTTGATGGTTATCCGACTCGCAAGCTGAAGTACAAGCTGGATATATCCGGTGCACCTTGGCTGACTTTCAATGTCAATCCTGCACCGCCGGAAGTATCGCCCAAGCTGGGCTGGATGATTGGAGATCTGGAAATAGATCCATTCAATTCAGATCATATGCTGTATGGCACAGGGGCTACGATATATGGCTCTAAAAATCTAACCAATTGGGACAAGGGAGGTAAGCTGGACATTTCGGTAGCCGCTAAAGGGATAGAGGAAACAGCGATTTTGGATCTGGTCAGCCCTCCAGCAGGAGCTCCTCTGGTGAGTGCAGTGGGTGATGTATCCGGATTCAGACATGACGATTTGTTCAAGGCTCCTGCTAAAATGCTGGATAATCCAACCTTTACAAGCAGCGAAAGCATTGATTATGCCGAGTTGAACCCTGCTTTTATGGCTAGGGTGGGTAAAGCAGACTATAAAAAAGACCCCAATGCCAAATCTATCGGATTTTCCAATGATGGCGGAGCGAACTGGTACAAAGCAAATAGCGAGCCTTCCGGTACAGTAGGAGGAGGAAGCATCGCCGTTGCGGCAGATGGTAATGGCCTGCTGTGGAGTACGTCGGACAAAGGTGTATTTTATTCCAAAACCGGA
The DNA here is from genome assembly GCF_050482105.1 of Paenibacillus jamilae. Classification (GTDB taxonomy): domain Bacteria; phylum Bacillota; class Bacilli; order Paenibacillales; family Paenibacillaceae; genus Paenibacillus; species Paenibacillus jamilae_B. Next base: position 597,478 of record NZ_JBCNHI010000018.1, read on the forward strand.
GGCAACTCATGGACAGCAAGCACGGGGATTCCAGCCAATGCAAAAATCGCCTCTGACCGAATAAACTCTAACAAATACTACGCGTTTGCTGATGGAAAAATATATATCAGTGTTAATGGAGGAGTATCCTTCACTGCATCCACAATTACTGGTTTACCAAGTGTAGGGAATGCAGATATTGGTGCAGTACGAGGAGCGGAAGGAGATGTGTGGTTTGCTGGAGGCTCCGAGGACGGAGGGCCATACGGCTTATGGCATTCCAAGGATTCAGGTGTTACATTCAACCAGCTTGATCAAGTGCAGGAGGCGGATTTTGTAGGCTTTGGTAAAGCAGCACCCAATCGTACGAATGCAGCAGTGTTTATCGTTGGTAAGATTGACGGAACTCGTGGATTTTATCGTTCGGACGATGCTGGCGCAAGCTGGGTGCGCATTAATGATGACAAGCATCAATATGCTCGAGTGACCACCATTATTGGGGACCCTCGGGTTTACGGACGTGCTTATCTGGGAACGAATGGGCGCGGCATTCTGGTGGCAGATCGTGTGGGTGGTGACCAGCCGACTACCGGGCAAGCAAGTATTACGCCGACGGCTGCAACCTATGAAGTGGCTAAAAATAATAACAATATTACTGTCAAGCTTACACTTAACGGTAATACTCTAGAAGCGATCAAGCAGGGGAGTGTGGCACTGAAGGAAGGTGAAGATTATACGGTTAGTGAAGAAACAGTCTTTTTTACCAACAAGTATTTATCTAAACTTCCTAAAGGAGAGACAACGCTCAACTTCCATTTTAGTACAGGCAATGATGCGTTGTTCACGATTACGGTGAAAGGTGATACGCCAAGTGAGCCGGGAACAGGCGAAGGCGTTCTGAAGGTGCAGTCCTTCAATGGGAATGTATCTGCAACAAGTAATACGATCAGTTCCAAGTTTAAAATAACTAATACAGGAAGCTCACCTGTTCCCCTCGCAGACGTGACATTGCGTTACTATTACACCATTAACGGGGAAAAATCACAAAACTTCTTTACGGATTGGTCAAGCATCGGTACAGGGAATGTCATTGCTAACTTCAAAACATTAACCAATGCGAAGCCAGGTGCAGATTCTTATGCAGAAATTGGTTTTAAGTCGGCAGCTGGTTCTTTAGAGCCTGGTCAGAGTGTTGAGCTACAAACTCGGATATCCAAAGCGGATTGGAGCAATTATACACAAACTGATGATTATTCCTTTAATCCCACAGCAAATAGCTTACAAGATTCCACTAAAATAACCGCTTACCTGTCTGGGAACAAGCAATGGGGAATTGAGCCTTAAATATTTATAAAAATAATCTTGAGTCAGCCACTCTAATGAGTGAGCTGGCTTTATTTTTGGAGGAATCAGAGGTTAAAATTCAAATATATAACTATTTCACTATATGAAAAATTCATAATAGAAAAATATTCCTTCTCGCATACTATCACCGTTAAACAAACAGACCACTTTAAACAGAAAAAGGGGTACAATCACGAACGTGTGTTCCTGTTTTAATTGAAAAAGAAACGCTCCTGTCCTCAGACAAAAAGCGTTACAAATAAAGTTTTATATTTATCATACACCTCAAGTAAGATGACGGGATATTGAAATTAATAAGGTCATCGTAATGACATTCACAATCGTAGAAAGTAATACTGTTTGTGCCGCAAAGTCAGGTTCATTTTTATATTCTTCCGCCAAAATACTCGTATTAACACCAGTAGGCATACCTGATGCAATGAGCAGTGCTTGAGCGGGAATTCCTTTAAGGCCTAAGAAAAACACGAGCATAAAACCAACTATTGGCCCCGCAATCAGACGTAACACCATACTGATGTACACGGCTGTCCGGCGCAAATGAAAAGGATACTGCACAATTTGTGCTCCCAAAGTAAGCAGAGCCACTGCGACCATCGAATGGCTAATATAATTTAGAGGCTCAGCCAGCAAATTAGGCAATGGGCTGTGTAGGAGATTGAGGAGCAAGCCCAGCACAAGCGCATAGGGGACGGGCATTTTCAAAAAATTAATTAAAATTTTTCGTGTATTAGCCTTACCACTCTGTACAACAAAGGTACCGTATGTAAATGTAACAAAGCTTTGAAAAGTCATAATCAGAGCTTGGACAGAAATAGCCAGCGGATCACCTTTAAACACCAACTGATTAATTGGTAAGCCATAATTCCCTGAATTATCTAGCATTACACTGTTTGTAAAAGCTCCACGCATTCCGGGGCTGTATTTTAGGGACCTGGCAACAGTAGTGCTAATTAGGTACAAAATCGCTATGTACAGAGCATAAAAAAGTGAAACCTCACCCATGAGGATTAAAGAAATTTCAGAGTTATAAAGACCGGTAAACACAACTGCAGGGGTGATATAGTAAAAATTAATTTTAGCTAAGGTATACAAATCCAGTCGGAAATAATATTGCATGATACAGCCAAACCCGATAAGGACAAAAATAGGTAAAACAACGTCTAAAAGAATGGTGCCGAACATGTCTGTCTCCTCTTCTTTCTAATATGCGAATGTAAACGTTAATCCTTAAAATGCACATGCATTTCCCATTATACTGTGGAAATAGGTTGACGCATAATAAAATTTATTATAATGATTCTACCATCAGCCCCTACAAATGCAACACTAGTAAAAAAGGGCTTCATATTCAGCTTATAGTAGCCGTTAATATATGTAGGTTACATTTAAACCTGGTCTTTTACTATAAGGAGGAATCGCATCATGAGAAACACTTGGACAGCATTATTAGCGTGTATACTGGTCTTGGGACTGGCAGCGGGAACTGCTGAAGCTAAGCAGGGGCACCGAAATGATCAGGAGAACAAACAGGAAGCAAATACGTCTGATAAAGACCGGAATGAAAAGAGCAGCAAAAAAGATAAACACGACGAAATCAAAAAGAACACCCCTGTTGCAGTAACGGATGATACATACGGGGAGTCCAAAGACCATAAAGGTCACAAGGGACACAACGGGTACAATGGTCTGCTACAAGCAGTAAAAAATACAAAAGATAAGCCGGCAGGAGCGGTTATTGCGGATCTGCTGCTTACAAAATACCCGGAGCGTTTGACCCCGGAGCAGGTAACTGAACTTGAATTGATCCGAAATTCTGACAAAGCACTAACTAAGGCTGCTGAGCTACTGGCTGAAAACGGAAATGTAACAGATGCGGTTTACATGCAGGAGGAGGCAGTATTGGCTGATGTGTCCAATCTGGATAGCTACAAAAAACTGGATGTATTCTTGAGGAAGGCTGGACGGTCGTCAGGTATGAAGCTGTTCGTGAATGGTGAAAAATATGATGCCGAACCGATTAACCGCAATGGCACCACACTTGTTCCGTTTAGAACAGCTTCCGAAGCTCTGAATGCCAAGGTTTCCTGGGATCCGAAAGAAAAGGCTGTTACTGTCAGTCGTAACGGTGTGTCCGTCAAATTATTCGTGAATAGCGCAAAAGCATATATTAACGGCCAATCGTATTCTATCGAGCAGCCAGCATCCATAGTGGATGGAACGACAATGGTACCTGTAAGGGTAATCGGAGAGGCTTTGGGAGCAAATGTTAAATGGGAGCCTGAGAGCCAGTCCGTTGTTGTATATGAGAAGTCAACAATATCTGAAGCATTATAGTGCTATAAACCAAGAAAATAGTGTATAGCAGAAAAGGCGCTGACTGAATGTCAGGCCCTTTTTTGTGTTGTCTTGTTAATTTGTACCGAACTATTCGCATTATGTAGTGGTCATGTGTACAATTAAATAGAGAAATCTTAGAAAAGGGAGTGTCATAGATGGATTTAGGATTAACAGGAAAAGCAGCCTTTGTTGCAGGCTCCAGTAAAGGGCTTGGCAAAGCAAGTGCACGCGAATTGGCACGTGAGGGTGCGAATGTTGTTATTTCGGGACGTAACGAAGCAGAGCTTCAGCGAACACAAGCCGAATTGCAGGAAACTGCGAGTGGTCGCGTTGAATATGTAGTTTGTGATGTAACCAAACCTGAACATATTTCCCAGGCTATCCGCCGTACAGTTGATTGGTTTGGCACCGTCGATATTTTGGTTAACAATGCGGGCGGGCCCCCTGCGGGCACCTTTGATGATTTTACAGATGAAGTATGGATGCAGGCCTTTGAGCAAAATTTACTTAGTCATATCCGGTTGATCCGTGAAGCGTTACCCTATATGAAAAAACAACAAAGCGGTAGAATTTTAAATATCGCCTCATCATCAGTGAAGCAACCGATTCCAGGCCTGATTATTTCCAATACACTACGTACTGGAGTTGCCGGATTGGCGAAAACATTGTCCATGGAATTAGCTCCTTATAATATTCTGGTACATACTGTAGCACCAGGGAGAATTGCAACCGATCGCGTACGTAGCTTGGACGAGCATCGGGCCGAAAAATCCCACCAAACGACGGATCAAGTTCGCAAACAAGCAGAAGAGGGGATTCCGTTAGGACGGTATGGAGAGCCAGAAGAGTTTGGTAAAGTCGTGGCTTTTCTGGCGTCATCGGCTTCATCCTATTTGACAGGCAGCACCATTCTTGTGGACGGCGGTATGATTAAATCATTATAAAAAAATAAAGAAGCGTGCCGCATCAGATTTAATGGATGCTGGCACGCTTTTTCATAAGTTATTTAAAGAGAGGTTTAGTTCATTGACTGATCAGTTCTCGCGGCTTGGAAGCTCGCAACCATCATCGGTACATACACCCGCTGCATCCTGTTTGGACGAGTTACCACTAATCATAGTGAAAGGTGAACGTTCATCCCATGCTTTTTGAAGCGCGTCGTGAAATACCTCCTCCGGCTGAGCACCAGAAACAGCAAATTTTCGATCAAATACAAAGAATGGCACACCCTGAACACCTAACTTAGCCCCTTCAGCTTCATCAGCTCTAACTTCGTCGGTAAAGCGGTCACCGGCTAATATGGCAACGGCTTCGTTATGATCCAAGCCAACCTCGGCTGCCAACGCTGCCAGCACTCCCTGATCCCCAGTGTGCTTGCCTTCCATAAAGACAGCCTGAAATAAACGCTCGCTTAGTTCCAGCATTTTGCCTTGTGTTTGAGCCCAATGCGTTAGACGGTGAGCATCGAGAGAGTTTGTCGGCACCATGGCATGAATATTGTACTCTAGACCCGCAGAACGTGCGTTTTCGGTCATACGATCATTCATGGCATGAGCCTCTTGCAGACTGACGCCATATTTTGCTGATAGTTCCTCATTAATCGTTTTGCCACTATCTTTCACAGCATTCGGGTTTAATTCAAAACTCTTGAATGTCAATTGAACCTCATTGCGGTGTGGGAACTGCTGTAGGACCTGCTCCAAGCGGCGTTTGCCAATATAACAAAACGGACACATATAGTCAGACCAAACTTCGATATTCATTAGGGAAATGCCTCCAAGTATACATATTTTATTGAGCAGCTGGTAGAAAATCTGTCTATTCTAGAGTAAGTAAAAAGGTGGAACTTCATCAGTTACAAAAAAGATTATACGGCTAATGCTTTCGATGTGCAAATAATTAATGCTTGTCAAAAAATAAATGCTATGATATTTTATATGTGTAACCGGTTACACAATTGGAGTTGAACTTACATTATGACAACAATTAAGCAGGTAGCAAGTTTTGCAGGTGTTTCCGTGGCGACCGTATCCCGAGTTATTAATGAAACCGGATATGTCCACGAAGATACACGGCGAAAGGTTGAAGCTGCGGTAAAGCAGCTAAATTACAAGCCTAATGAAGTTGCACGTTCTCTGTATAAAAAGAAATCCAGATTAATCGGTCTGCTGCTGCCGGATATTACGAACCCTTACTTTCCCTTGTTGGCTCGTGGGGTGGAGGATCGAATGCAGGAAAATGATTTTCGGATCATTTTCGGTAATAGTGATGAGGATCGCCAAAAAGAATTAGATTACATGGATACTTTTATTCAGAATAATGTTGTTGGGGTTATTTCATCTACCAATGACCCTGCTGCTGATTGCTACGCCAAACTGAAAATCCCAGTCGTTTTTCTCGATCGGACTTCCAGTGACAGTTTATCCGTTTATGCGGATGGAGCTCATGGCGGTCGCTTGGCTGCGCAGGCCATGGTTGTCCGTGGCAGCAGACAAATTACAGTCATGCAGGGTCCTGCTCATATTCGTCCAGCACAAGATCGTTTTCGCGGGGCGGTGGAAGAGCTTCAGCAATCCGGTATTGCTTACCATGTCGTCGAGACAACATCCTTTTCGTTCAAGGAGGCTGAATTGTGGGCCAAAGAGCTGTTCAGCAAGTATCCGGATACGGACGGAGTGATTGCCAGTAACGATATTGTAGCTACAGCGGTGATGCATGAAGCACATAGATTAGGAAAGAAAATCCCGGAAGATGTTCAAATTATCGGGTTTGATGATATACCATTAAGCAGCTTGTTATTTCCGCCATTATCAACGATCCGGCAGCCTGCTTATGAAATGGGCTGGGAGGCGGCAGGTCTGCTCATTCAGTTGATCGAGCAGGCGCAAGCAACGAAATCAAGTGTACCTAATCTTCATTCGAAAGTACTTACCTATTCAAGCATACAATTACCCGTCAAATTTATCGAACGGGAAACAACGAGAAGGGTGGATCATCATGGCTAAAATTACCGTTATCGGAAGCAGTTCGATGGACCTCGTAGTTACTTCGTCCAAGCGTCCCGGTGCTGGTGAAACCGTATTGGGAGACAGCTTTACAACCGTACCTGGAGGTAAAGGAGCCAATCAGGCAGTAGCCGCAGCACGACTCGGTGCGGACGTTACGATGATTGGACGTGTAGGAGATGACCATTTTGGACAACATATTTTACGCAATTTTGAAGAGAATTATGTTCATATTAGCCATGTGAAACCGGTTACACATATGGAAAGCGGTACAGCACATATTATACTGGCCGAGGGTGATAACAGTATTGTTGTAGTAAAAGCAGCAAATAATGAGGTCACACCCGCTTATGTGGAAGAAGCGCTTGATGTTATTCGAAGTTCGGATATTGTGTTAATTCAACAGGAAATACCGGCGGAGACAATCGTTTATGTAAGCGAAGTTTGTGCGAAGTACCAGGTACCCTTGTTGCTGAATCCAGCCCCGGCTCGTGAAGTGGAAGAAAGTGTAATTGCTCATGCAACCTACATTACGCCTAATGAGCATGAAGCTGCCATCCTATTTAAGGATATGAGTCTTCAAGAAGCCTTGCGCAAATATCCGAACAAGTTGTTTGTAACGGAAGGCAGCAACGGTGTACGGTTTTTCGACGGAGAACAGGAAGTTGTGGTTCCCACTTACAAGGTGGAAGCTGTCGATACAACAGGTGCAGGAGATACTTTCAACGCTGCTTTTGCGGTGGCACTGGCTGAAGGAAAATCGGTGGCAGATAGTGTGAAATTTGCTAATCGTGCTGCGTCCTTGTCTGTTACCAAATTTGGAGCGCAAGGTGGAATGCCAACCCGTCGCGAAGTGGAGGAGCAATTATAATGAAGAAACATGGAATTCTAAACAGTCATATATCCAAAATACTAACGGATCTCGGCCACACGGACTTTATTGTCGTGGCTGATGCCGGCTTACCTGTTCCTGAAGGCGTTACCAAAATTGATTTGGCGCTGAAACTGGGCGTTCCGTCCTTTCAAGACGTTGTTGATGTTATTGCTTCGGATATGGTGATTGAAAAAGTAACACTGGCCGAAGAAATCAAACAAGAAAATGAACAAGCACTCCAGTATATTATGCGCACCTTTGCAGGAGAGCAACTAGAGGATTCACAAATTATTCAGCCGACTGCCGTCATTGAGTTTTGCTCGCATGAACAATTCAAGGAATTAACCAAGCAAGCCAAAGTTGTCATCCGTACAGGAGAGGCTACACCGTTTGCCAATTGTATTTTACAGTCAGGAGTTCATTTTGGATAAATTAGTGTGGAATGAAAAGGGGGGGACAGTATGCAGATTCAAATGAAAGGAATTCACAAAGCATTTGGAACCAATCAGGTACTGAGTGGCGTTGACTTTGATCTCCGTGAAGGAGAAGTACATGCCCTCATGGGTGAAAATGGTGCAGGCAAATCAACGCTTATGAATATTTTAATCGGGCTACATCGGCGAGATGAGGGAACGATCACCATTGACGGTCAGGAAACCTACTTTGCCAACCCCAAGGAAGCGGAGCAACAAGGAATTGCTTTTATTCACCAGGAACTGAATGTGTGGCCGGAGATGACGGTACTGGAAAATCTGTTTATCGGCAAGGAAATGACTTCCAAGTGGGGATTACTAGATAGCTCTAAAATGAAAGCGCTAGCAAATGAGCAATTTAGCAAGCTTTCAGTAAACCTTCCTTTGAGCGGTGAAGCAGGCGAGTGCTCAGTGGGTCAGCAACAAATGATTGAAATAGCCAAGGCACTCATGACGGATGCTAAAGTGATCGTAATGGATGAACCCACAGCAGCCTTAACCGAACGGGAAATTCAAAAGCTGTTCGAGGTTATTACTTCCTTGAAAAAAAATGGTGTTTCAATTGTGTATATTTCCCATCGGATGGAGGAGATATTCGCGATCTGTGATCGGATTACCATTATGCGTGACGGGAAAACCGTAGATACTCAAGCGATCCCTGATACGAATTTTGATGAGGTTGTACGGAAAATGGTTGGTAGAGAACTGACTGAACGCTACCCGGTAAGAACGCCTGCTTTGGGGGAAGTGGTGCTAGAGGTCAAAAACGCATCACATCAAGGTCTATTTGAAAATGTGAATTTTACTGTACGCTCAGGGGAAATCGTAGGCTTTTCAGGCTTGATGGGCTCGGGACGCACTGAGATCATGCGGTCGTTATTTGGACTTGATGCCTTGGATAGTGGTGAGATCCACGTCCGTGGGAAAAAGGTGTCTATTCGCAAGCCGGATGATGCAGTGAAACTAGGGATTGGCTTTATTACAGAGGACCGAAAAGATGAGGGCTTAGTGCTGGATTTTTCCATTCGGGAAAACATGGTGCTGACGAATCTGTTCAGTTTTACATCAAAGGGATTTATTTCAGGCAAAAAAGAAATGGATTTTGTTAATACATTAATTAAGCGCTTACAAATAAAAACACAATCGGCCGAAGCAAGGGTTGGTAGTTTGTCAGGCGGCAATCAGCAAAAGGTGGTTATTGCCAAATGGGTGGGAATCGGACCCAATGTGCTCATTCTGGACGAACCGACGAGAGGCGTGGATGTGGGAGCCAAACGGGAAATCTACCAGTTGATGAACGAACTGACCGAACGTGGAGTCGCGATTATCATGGTATCCTCAGAACTTCCCGAAATACTCGGCATGAGTGATCGTATTGTTGTGGTGCACGAGGGAAAGATCAGTGGAGAGCTGAGCAGGAAAGAAGCTACACAAGAAAATATAATGACGCTAGCTACAGGAGGACAGTAATATGACAACTATGAATGAAGCAAAAGGTAGCAAAGGCATCCAAATATCACAAATCACCCAGAAGCTTGGTCCATTGTTGGGACTCATTATTTTGGTAATTATTGTATCGGTCTTAAATCCCAGCTTTTTGGAACCGCTTAATATTTTGAATTTGTTACGTCAGGTATCTATTAATGCATTGATCGCGTTCGGTATGACTTTTGTTATTCTTACAGGCGGAATAGATTTGTCCGTCGGCTCCATATTAGCACTATCTAGTGCGTTTGTGGCCAATATGATGCTGGCTGGCTTTGACCCAATTTTGGCGATTATCATTGGTTGTGCATTGGGTGGCGTAATGGGCATGGTCAACGGCTTAATGATTACCAAAGGTAAAATGGCTCCGTTTATTGCCACACTCGCAACTATGACTATTTTTAGAGGATTAACCTTAGTTTATACCAACGGTAACCCTATTACGGGACTCGGTGACAGTCTAGTATTTCAATTGTTTGGTCGTGGTTACCAGTTTGGTATTCCGGTCCCGGCGATTACGATGCTTATTACCTTTGCAGTCCTGTGGACCATTTTGCATAAAACACCATTCGGACGTAAAACGTATGCCATCGGCGGCAACGAGAAAGCTTCGATTGTATCTGGTATTAAAGTACCACGTGTAAAAATCTGGATCTACTCTTTGGCTGGAATGCTTTCCGCGTTGGCGGGTGCTATCTTGACCTCACGCCTGAATTCGGCGCAGCCGACAGCGGGTACTTCTTATGAATTGGATGCCATTGCGGCTGTCGTATTAGGTGGAACAAGCCTTTCGGGAGGACGAGGACGAATTGTAGGTACGTTAATTGGTGTGCTTATTATCGGTACTCTAAACAACGGTTTGAATTTGCTGGGGGTTAACTCTTTTTACCAAATGGTCGTAAAAGGGATTGTCATTGCTATTGCTGTATTGATTGACCGTAAAAAATCCGCATAATACACCTAATCTGCGTAGAAGGAGACACACAAATATGAAAAAGCTTACATTAATTATGACTGCCTTGCTGCTCCTGCTCATGACAGGGTGTTCCCTGGAACCGCCCGAATGGGCGAAGCCTAAAGCGGCTGCAGACCTGAAGGACATTAAAATCGGTTTGTCGATCTCAACGCTGAATAATCCATTCTTCGTTTCTCTCAAAGACGGAGTTGTTGCAGAGGCCAAAAAACAAGGATTGCAGGTTATTGTGGTCGATGCACAAAATGATTCTGCGAAACAAAGTAATGACGTGGATGATCTGATTCAACAGGGAGTGAATGCGTTACTTATCAATCCGACAGATTCATCGGCTATCTCCACGGTGGTGCAGTCAGCGAATGCATTGAACATTCCGGTAATTACGCTGGACCGTTCTGCTGACAAAGGAGATGTGAAAGCGCTTGTCGCTTCGGACAACGTCGAGGGAGGACGGATGGCAGCCAGATACGTGATTGATCAAGTCGGAAAAGGTGCCAAGGTCATTGAGCTGGAAGGCGTCCCAGGCGCATCGGCTACCCGCGAACGCGGGAAAGGCTTCCATGAAGTAGCAGATAAGGACCTGAAGGTTATTGCCAAGCAGTCGGCTGATTTTGATCGGACCAAAGGTTTGAATGTGATGGAAAATCTGCTGCAAGGCAACCCGGACGTTCAGGCTGTATTTGCTCATAATGATGAAATGGCGTTGGGAGCGATTGAAGCCATTCAAAGTTCTGGTAAGAAAATTCCAGTCATCGGTTTTGATGGTAACGAGGATGCGCTTAAATCAATTAAGGAAGGGAAGCTGACAGCCACTGTGGCTCAGCAACCTGAGTTGATTGGACAATTGGCAGTGCAAGCAGCCAAGGATGTACTACAAGGTAAGACCGTGAAAAAATCCATTCCCGCCAAACTGGAGCTAGTGGATCAATCCAAATAAGAGTGGGTACGGAACCAATATATTAAACTTTCGAACTGATGCAAGAATACGCATCGGTTCTTTTTTTTGATATTTTACCAAGATGACATGTACACATAAATGGAAGTTTTTAATTTTTGTATTGTAAGAAGAGGCGGTAAAAGATAGAATAACAATTGTGTGATAATGAGAATCACTATCATTTTATGAAGGCATATATCTAAGGAGGACGTATATTATGCAACAAAAGTACAGCTTAAAGAGGGGAACCATGCTTGGTCTTGTCGTTTTTTTGATGGTTGTATTGGCTGCATGCGGAAATGCAGCTAGTACCAATCAGACCAATGAAAAGAGTGGAACGGATGCCCTTAACGGGCAATCCAAATCAGTTGTCATGCGCGAATATGTTGATGCCACTGGCCAAAAAATCAACATCCCTGCAAATCCACAGCGAGTCGTCACGACACAATATTTGGATGCGATGCTGGCCTTAGGTGTTAAGCCAGTAGGGGCTGCTTCTCATGTGTTGGAAGGCGACTATTTGAAAGGAAAGATTGACGGGATTGCTGATATTGGGAACCCGACGAATGTGGAAAAGGTACTGGAGCTACAACCTGACCTGATCATAACAACAGAAGATACCTCGCCGGAAGTGAAAGAGCAGCTGGAAAAAATTGCTCCAACTGTAGCCGTCTCGTTTGGAGATGGGGATGTATTTAAGCAACTGCGGGATGTCGCAGCCGTGCTAGGTAAGGACAAAGAAGCCGAGCAATGGATCGCTAGTTTTGACAAAAAGGCTGAAGAAGGCCGAAAGCAGCTGGCTGGAAAATTCAAAAAAGATGAAACGATTACCATTTATATGACCTACGGTAAGGACGTGCTAAGAGTGTACGGGGCACGAAATGTAGGGCATGTCATCTACCGTTCACTGGAATTGAATCCTCCAGAGTACATACGTCAGAAGCTCGCAAAGGACCCGAAGTATAACTTTGTATACGATAGCATTTCGATGGAAAAACTGCCTGAACTGTCAGGAGATCGTATTATTATGCTGGTTTACGATGAAGCGACTAAGGACGGAATGTTGAAGGAGATTGAGCAAAGTGCGCTATGGAGAAATCTCCCGGCTGTCAAAAATCACAAAGTGTATTTCATCAAGGCCGATCCTTGGTTTACCTACTCACCACTCGCTATCGATCAATCACTGGATGAGGCTATTAAAATGTTTTCCGTCGATCCTAAATAATCAGTTTATTTAAATAAGAAGGGAGAAGTCATATTGCTGAAACGATTTTTTGAATATTACCGTCCATACCGGACTTTGTTTATCATTGATTTTACTTGCGCTATACTAGCTGCACTGCTGGAGCTGGCTTTTCCACTTGCAGTCAATCGAGTAGTTGATGATTTGCTGCCCAGCGGAAACTGGAAATGGATATTATTTGCCTGTCTAGCTCTGCTAGGAATTTATGTTGTGAGTGCCGGGTTGAATTACGTCGTTACCTATTGGGGACATAAGCTGGGAATTAACATTGAATCAGATATGCGCAAAAAGCTGTTTGATCGTGTACAAAAGCAGTCCTTTCGCTTTTTCGACAATAACAAGACAGGCCATCTGGTCTCCCGTATGACGAACGATCTAATGGATATCGGAGAGATTGCCCACCACGGACCTGAGGATTTGTTCATCGCACTGATGACTCTGGGCGGGGCTTTCGGTATCATGCTCAGCATTAACTGGAAACTAGCAGTCCTGACGTTTGTTATCGTTCCACTAATGATTTACCTGTCCTTGTACTTTAGTCGTAAAATGAATGCCGCCTTCCATCGTATGTTTTCTGATATTGCGGACTACAACGCCCGGATTGAAAATAACGTTAGTGGTATCCGTGTTGTTCAAGCATTCTCCAACGAAGCACATGAAATGGAGCGTTTTGCTGAAAATAATGGACGGTTTCGTAAAACAAAGCTGATCGCTTATCGCATTATGGCATGGAATTCTTCAATTAGCTTTATCCTGATGAAGCTGGTCTCATTGTTTGTGCTTGTATGTGGAACGTGGTTTGTTATTGAGGGGCAGATGTCTTATGGGGAATTTATCGCATTTGTAATGTTGTCCAATGTATTCCTTGCACCTATCAAACAAATTAACTCTGTCATTGAAACGTATCCCAAAGGGATTGCCGGCTTCCGACGTTACTTGGATTTGCTGGAAAGTGAATCTGACGTAGAGGATGTGCCAGGTGCAAAGACCGTTAAGCATCTTAATGGAGATATTCAATTTGAAGGTGTAACATTTGGGTATGAAAACAAAGACAAGGTACTGCGCAAAGTGGACCTTGCTATTCATGCGGGAGAAACCGTAGCCCTTGTGGGTCCTTCAGGAGCAGGTAAAACGACACTCTGCAGCTTGCTGCCACGCTTCTATGATGTCGAGGAAGGCAGCATTAAGATTGACGGCATGGATATCCGCGAAATGAAGCTGGATTCGCTGCGATCCATGATTGGAATCGTACAGCAGGATGTATTCCTCTTTGATGGAACGATACGTGAAAATATCGCTTACGGCAAACTTGATGCTTCAGAGGATGAAATCTGGGATGCTGCCCGTCGAGCTCAGATTGAAGAACTTGTTCGATCGTATCCAGAAGGACTGGATACGATGATCGGTGAGCGAGGCGTAAAGCTGTCCGGTGGTCAAAAGCAACGTTTATCCATTGCCAGGATGTTTCTGAAAAATCCACCAATTCTCATTTTGGATGAAGCGACATCAGCATTGGATACAGAGACAGAAGCTGCAATTCAGCAAGCTTTGACAGAGCTATCTCAAGGTCGCACGACACTTGTGATTGCCCATCGTCTGGCAACGATTAAAAATGCTGACCGCATTATTGTAGTTGCAGATCAAGGGATTGCCGAGCAAGGAAAACATGAAGAATTAATGGCCGTAAAAGGTGCATATAGCCGCCTGCACCAAGCTCAGTATGGAACGTAAGAGTCGATTGCGACTTCGTAAATCGAGAGAGGAATGAATGGATTTGACAAAGAAAATGTGGATTGTGACGATGCTTTTGTCAGTCATTGTCATTCTTAGCGCCTGTGGTGGAAAGGTAAATCAGCCAGAAGAAAAGCAGAATCAAGCTTCTGATGAACCAAAGTCGGCTGTAACCAAAACAGTCAACACGATTCATGGAGATATTCAGATACCTGTCCATCCTCAACGGATTGTAGTAGATTTATACCAAAATGATTTATTAGCACTAGGTATCAAACCTGTCGGAAGTGTGAAGTATTTTCTAGACAATCCATACTCGAAGGATCTTGTACAGGGCATTGAAAGCATAGGAGACCGCAGTAGCGTATCCGTGGAAAAAGTATTGACTCTGCAGCCGGATTTGATTCTGATTGCTTCCAAGGATGCTTCTGAATATGAGAAATACAGTAAGATTGCTCCGACTCTCGTTATTCCTTATGGAACGTACAAGGATGTACATGAGGAACTGACGGCTTTTGGTGAACTGCTGGGAAAAGAACAGGAAGCCAAAACGTGGCTTGCCCAATATGATCAGCGGATGCAGGCTGCACGTGACAAGTTGAAGGGAATTGTTCAACCCGGAGATACATTCACGGTAATGGAAGCTTCGGAAAAGGAGTACTATGTATACGGTGATAATTTTGGCAGAGGAGGACAGGCGGTTTACAGAGGATTGAATTTGACACCTCCACCGCTTGTCCAAAAAGAACTATTAGGTGAGACACAATGGAAGTCGATTTCGAAGGAAGTTATTAATCAATATGCTGGCTCTTACATTTTCCTGACGGTTAACAAGGATTTGAGCGGTTATGAAGGAGACAGCATATGGAAATCACTAAGTGCAGTCCGTAATGGGAAGGTTTTTGAGCTTCAGGAGGATCGATACTGGTACTTTGATCCTATCGCTATTGTGGGGCAAGCTGAAGAATTGGCAGATATGATCGTCCAGCGGAATAAAGAAAACACTTCACAGAAGTAGTTGTTTCGGTAATGTTGGCAGCCCTTTGGTATTTATGCCAGAGGGCTTTATTTTTTCACAAACAGCTGAGTATAAGAGAATCGTCGAAATTTTGCTATTGAAGCCGTTGCCGCATTAATTTACAATAGTAAAGATTGCATGATAATAATTCTCATTATCATGCAATATCTTCACTACAGGTTTTCATGATAGCCTACATACTATTCAACAGTAAGGGTGAACCATAGTTATGAAATTATCAGAATCTTCGGATAGTCCTGCTCAAAGTAATCAAAATCAGCCGTCGACTCAATTTCACTCGCGGCCATGGGCGGCTTCTCTTATTTTGACAGCCGGGTTAGCACTGTTAGCATTCGGCATTGCTCTGTCTTTATCATTTGGTGCAGCTTCAATCAGACTGGAGGAGGTTTGGAACGCCGTCTTTCATTTTAATCCTGAGCTGCAAAACCATCAAATTATATGGGAAATCCGTCTACCTCGGATTCTGGGTGGTGTGCTAATTGGAGTTTGTTTTGCTGTAGCTGGGGCCATTATGCAGGGAATGACGCGCAATCCGCTTGCAGACTCTGGCCTGCTTGGTCTGAATTCGGGCGCCAGCTTGACGATGGCGATTTGCTTTGCTCTATTTCCAGGTACTTCCTTTTTGAAATTAATGTTGTATTCCTTTGTGGGTGCAGCGTTGGCGGTTGTAATGGTCTATGGTACAAGTGCTATATCCAAATCAGGCATTACGCCAGTTCGTCTTGTATTGGCAGGTGCAGCTGTTACGGCGTTGCTGTCTGCCTTAGGAGATACGATCAGTTTATACTTTAATGTTGGACAGGACTTGGCCTTTTGGTATGCTGGAGGGCTTAGTGGTACCAAGTGGGTTCAGCTAGGCATTGTCGTTCCGTGGGTTGTGGCAGCTTTTATCGGTGCTCTCATGTTATCACGCTCTATTACGTTACTTAGTCTAGGCGATGAAATTGCGTTGAGTCTTGGTCAGCGAACTGGGATGGTAAAGATCGCCGGGATGATTCTCGTATTGATTCTAGCAGGTGCCGCGGTATCGCTGGTTGGTTCTATAGGCTTCGTGGGGTTGATTATTCCCCATATTACGCGCAAACTGGTTGGGGTCGATTATCGCTGGATTATTCCTTGTTCAGCTATAATGGGAGCTTTACTTATCGTGTTTGCCGATCTGGCGGCCCGTATGATTAACGCACCTGAGGAAACACCAGTGGGTGTACTTATTGCCTTAATTGGTGTCCCGTTCTTCCTTTATCTGGCACGTAAAGAAAGGAGGGCACTGTAAGATGAGTAACGTAATGAATGGGGCTATTGCCAAAGCAAGTCACCGTAAAAAAATCCATGATTGGATCGTTGTTATCATTTTGCTTGTATTACTCATTGCTGCATTCACCGTGAGCGCAAACACGGGAACGATCCGGCTTTCGCCAATGGAGCTTTTTAGAACCTTGTTCGGACAAGGGACTCCACAGCAGGAATTAATTCTGTTTGAATTCCGGTTACCGCGAATGGTTATTTCCATTCTGATCGGTGCAGGGTTGGCCGTCTCCGGTTGTATTATGCAAGGGGTATCGCGCAACAGTCTAGCGGACCCTGGTATTCTGGGGATTAATGCAGGCGCTGGGCTGATGGTTATGCTGTTTGTACTGCTGTTCCCATCTATGCAAACTATGAATTCATTATTTTTACTTCCCGCTCTGGCACTAATTGGATCGGGAGCGGCTGCTATTCTGATCTATGCTCTTTCTTACAAGAAAGGCGAAGGTATTTCTCCGACAAGGCTATTGCTAAGTGGAATTGGGGTAGCGGCGGGTATCAGTGCTGCCATGATCATTATGACTCTTAAATTGACACCCGAAAGCTACACGTTTGTAGCTAATTGGTTAGCAGGAAGCATATGGGGTTCAAACTGGAAATTCGTTATGGCTCTGCTACCTTGGCTGATTATATTGCTTCCTTTTGCGTTCTATAAAGCAAACGTGATGAATGTGCTTAATTTAGGGGATCAGACAGCATCCGGGTTAGGTACACCTATCGAAAAGGAACGTATTCTTCTCCTTGCTGCTGCGGTTGGACTGGCCAGTTCAAGTGTGTCAGTTAGTGGCGGGATCGGTTTTGTCGGATTGGTGGCTCCGCATTTGGCAAGAAAGCTGGTGGGGCCAAAGCATAGAATGCTGCTGGTAACTTGTGCTTTGGTCGGAGCACTTTTGGTACTCGTAGCGGATACGATCACACGTGCCCTACCTTTACAGAAAGAAATTCCGACAGGGTTAATCGTTGCTATCATAGGTGCGCCATACTTCTTATATCTGCTTAGTCGCTCAAAAGGATAACATAAAAAATAACCTTCAGCTCCACTTTTTTAGTGGTGTTGAAGGTTATTTTTATTTGGTGTAGCAGCCTTTCATTTCAACGGGAAGCATTCAAGGCATGAGAGGTTTGATGTAGCTCTCTGATCATTTTATGCAACGTGTAATTTTCCTGCCGTGTCACGCCGTGTTGATTTTCCTGAACCAGCAACTGATGGATATTTCGTTTTAAAATCTCACTTCGACGTTCCAGCATTTCGGTACTCATAAATAAATGAACACTCCCTTTGTCATGAATAAATCAACATTTTAGAAATAAGCATAGACTGAATAAGGTTGCCTTTCGACTTCTTTAAGTATATCGTGCTGGATGATCAAGGGAAAACAGAGCGAGACGGCAAAATACTTATCCTCATCATCCATACCGTATCGACAGCTACTCACCCCATGAGTTCTTAGATATACTTCCTTATGCTGGCGATAACAGGAGATTAGGGACAATTAGCTTCATTTATATGGATTCACCTATCAGTTGCTGAACGCAATGGAAAAGGAGCGCGGTTTCCATATGAGTATAAAGGCAAGGGAATACGTTTGAAGAAAGGAATGGTTCTAACTATTACGGCCTAAGCTGACATTGGGCAGTTGACGTTCTTATGTGGAAGATGATGGTTGGACTGCTTGGACAATGAGGAGGAGTTGTTTTTACCATCATTATTTGTATTGTGGATATACTGGACGAACGGCTACTTGCTCAGGATCATGACCAAAGAATAACAGATTCGGTTTGATCTCCTGTACAATCTGCTGAATACGCGCGATTGACTGGCGTGCCTGTTCACGGTCAAAGCCGTCAAACGGCACGTCGTTTGCGTAATTCTCCTGTGTGTAGGCAACATCAATCGTCAGCATGACCGGGCCCGATTCCTTTGTTGTGACCAGCGCGGACTGATGACCCGGCGAATGACCGGGAGTATAGAGCAGTTGCAAGCCCGGAATGAGCTCATGGTCCCCTTGGAGCAGTCGATAATTCAAGTCCGTCTGCACGCATTCCGGTGGCGCATACTCCAGATTACCGATCGCAGCGTCTGCTTCGCTCTGCTGTACATAAATCGGTGTATTCGGAAAATGTGGATTGCCGCCGGCATGATCCATATGCATATGAGAGATTACGATGGCATGGATATCGTCCGGTTGATAGCCGATCCGATCCAGTACAGCCACGATACTGTCATTGGCTGACATATGGGGAATGAAGCGTCCTTCAAACGGTGTGCTTTTAAAGTAATCCGGGTTGTCGATAAACGAATCCGGCATACCGGTATCAATGAGGATCGGACCATGATCTGTCTCCAGCAGATACGACCAGATTTGCAGGCGTACCAGTTCACCTGGCTGTGCATGGTGGTTGAGTGAGGAGCGATCAATATCAAGCTGTCCGACCGGTAACCAATACAATTTGTTAATCATCCAATCATCCTCCAATCATAGTTTACATAATAAATATTATGTAGTTTATATCACTCTTTTGAAAATTGATTTTTAATAGTTTAAATGATAAGACATACAGGCGTCCAGCAGGAATTTACCGTCAAGCAGGCCAGTTCATGCTGAAATATAATCGGATGGGTAAAAATACGTACACGCTCGTCGTTCAGTAGATTCAACAAGTCGCTCGTTGGAACTCGATCAAGTAGATACTGGAGCTTCAGAGCCGTCATCTATTTAGAGAGGATACCAGACTGGACAAGAGGGACGAGCTTTATTTATACTTAAAAAGCGCTCAAAAAAATTGCGTATAATATAAATTATACGCATTTTAGGTTTAAAACGACTTTTAGATGCCCTCCTGCATAAGATGTCGATCGGTTTGTCGATAAAAACCGGACGAAAATGATCGTTTTGCAGCATATTTTGAATTTGAACTGAAATGGAGGCAAGCGGAATGAAAAAAGATTTGCGTCATGTGGAGCTCGATACGATAGAAGAAATTGATGAAGTATATACTGAGGAGCTGGAAGCTTTTTTGATTTGGATGAAGGATGCGGGGTATACGATACATACGCAAAAAAATTACACGGGGGATGTAAAACAGTTTTTACGTACGTTGCGTGATAAACCACTCGACCAGGTGAAAAAGATTCATGTGATGTCGTATTTATCTAAAGCGCGGGAGGGAGGCGCCGGCGATAGTACACGGAACCGAAAGCATGCAGCGGTGAACAGTTTTTTTAGAGCGCTACAGGAATTTGAGTTATGCAGCACAAATCCGGCAGCGGGAATCAAAAAAGCAAAGACTGAAAAGAATCGTATGCCTGTCTATCTGGATGAGAAGGACATTCAGCCGTTTTTGCTTGCGGTGGAAGGAAAATATGCCAATCGTAATATGGCTATCTTTCTGCTCATGGTGTACATGGGATTACGGGTGGGGGAAGTTCATTCTTTGAATGTCTCAGATTACAGTCGAGAAAGACGCACATTAGATGTGTTCGGTAAAGGGCGTAAGTGGCGTACCCTGCCAGTACCGGCGGCCGTATGTGATTTTATAGAGCAAGCATTGGAGGAAAGATTGACGCCGTGGAGAGGTAAAGAGGACGCGATGTTCGTATCCCAAAAAGGCCGCCGTCTAGCAGTGCGCTCTATCCAACAGATTGCTACAGAAACATTCGAACGATTCCAGCAGGATAAGGGCATAGAGCGTCGGGAGGCTTATTCCAGCCATAAGCTGAGACATACATTTGCCACGATGCTATTACGCAAGGGAGCAGATCTGCGTACAGTGCAGGAGCTATTAGGGCATTCATCCATCCAAACAACCACAGTATATACACACGTCACTGATCGGGAAAAAGAAAAAGCGATGGATAAGCTGGATATTCAGATACCTATAACGGGATTGTAAGTATATTCCACGCTTATATTGTATAGTTAATCTGAAGTTGGTTTACATAATTATAATTATGTAAACCAACTAAAAAGAATTGAACCTGACTTACAAATTTTATCCATAATATTAAGCCATTAACACTATGGACGTTGTATCCTTTATCATGCATTTTGTCTTGATTTTGATTGTTTTGCTTATTTAATAGCCAGAATACGATGTCCTTGACAAAGGTCATATTTTGCTACAATATTAGTGGTGCCACTTTATAAATATGGTTTATGAAGTAGTTCCACTAATTTTGTACCAAGAAGGAGTACGATATGGAAAAAGCCAATACAAATTTAATTAAAGAAATAAATCTGAATCTGGTTCGTAAAGTATTAAAGCAGATCAGCAAGGCCACAAAGCCCCAACTGGCTGCGCTAACAGATTTAAGTGTGGTGACTATCAATACTCTTATGCAGGAATTACTTAATAATGGAGAAATTTTTGAAGATGAGATTGTTCCTTCAAACGGAGGTAGACATGCGCTAACCTATCGTTTTAATTATGAGTATAGTCTGGCACTGATTATACATATTAATGAAAAACAAGGAATGGACGTAGTATCGGCCACAGTGGTTAATCTAAACGAGTATGCTCTTATGAAAGAAGAACACCCCTTTCAAATTTTTGATGCAGCACAATTTTATTCTATAATTCAAAACATCATTTCTCTGTATCCTTCTATTAAAGTTATTGGTATTGGAATACCAGGACAATCTGTAAATGGAGAGATTACGGTCAGCAGTCATGAAAGATTGAATGGAATTCGGTTAGCGGAGGATGTGCAGAGCACATTTGGTTTGCCCGTTATTGTGGAGAATGATGTAAATGCGGCTGTGTGTGGATACGTTTATAGAGAACAAATTGATAGAGATCAATGTGTGCTGGCCATCTATTTTCCTGAAAATTCTCCACCAGGGATGGGCATTTACTTGCGTGATGGGGTTTTAAAAGGTAAACATGGATTGGCTGGTGAAATCAAATTCCTCCCGTCTATAGTTTGGGATGAAAGCAAGGGAAGAGAAGTTATTTTCAATAGTATATGTGAAGTTATTCAGATATTACAATCTGTATTTGATCCAGATCAAATTGTGGTTTATAGAGAGCATATGGAAGAAGAATCTTTCTTTCATTTTGTGGAAAACTACAAAGCCAAGCATGAGATGCCTTTGTATCCTGACATTATTGTCTCGGATTTATTTTATGAAGATTTTAAAACAGGGCTGAGAGGACTAACCCTTAAAGAGTTGGAACGTCCTATTATTGTATTTAAATAATGACATCTATCGTATGAGCAGAGGAGCGAAGAAATGATGGCAACCTGGTTTCTGGTTATTATTTATCTAGCGTTTATTAGCTTGGGAATCCCCGATTCCCTGCTTGGGGCAGCATGGCCTGTGATGTGGCCGGAACTTGGGACTGCATTTGGATCAGCCGGAATAATATCCATGGTCGTCGCAGGTGGAACCATTGTATCAAGTCTAGCTAGTGGAAGTATCATTGAAAAAATAGGTACAGGCAAAAATTACTCTAATGAGCTGCTTGTTGACAGCCGGCGCGTTACTCGGGTTTTCTTTTGCGCCTTCAGTATTGTGGCTTGTACTGTTGGCAATTCCTCTTGGGCTAGGCGGGGGAGCCGTAGACGCAGCACTCAATCAGTATGTGGCTACTCATTATAAGGCATATCATATGAGTTGGCTACATTGCTTTTGGGGTGTCGGAGCTACGATGGGACCGATGATTATGTCTTTCTACATTTCAAACTACAGCTCATGGAGAAGTGGCTACACAGCCGTATCCATGATTCAGTGGGGGCTGGTTATTATTTTGCTTATTACACTCCCATTATGGAAACGTGTGACCGCGATACAAAATCCCCTTACTTCTGAAGCTCAATCAGACTACTCACATATGGATCACAATATCGTACAAGTTGAGAACACACCTAAACCAAATCTAATTCGAATGAAAGGAGTTAAATACACGCTCATTGCTTTTTTGTTTTATTGTGGTGTGGAAGCCACGGTGGGCTTATGGGGAGCCAGCTATTTGGTAGGGGCAAGAAATATCACAGCTGATACTGCTGCTGGTTGGATTTCTATGTACTATGGTGGAATCACGGTAGGCAGGTTTATTACAGGGTTTGTAACTTTAAAAATAAATAATCGTATGTTAATCCGGCTTGGTCAACTTACTGCTGTTGCAGGAGGACTTATTTTGTTGCTTCCGTTACGAGTCATCTTTTTATTACCTGGCTTCATTCTTATTGGTTTAGGGCTCGCACCGATTTACCCAGGACTTCTTCATGAAACGCCAACACGGTTTGGTAAGGAAAATTCCGCCAAACTCATGGGTTATCAGATGGCAGTGGCTTATACAGGAACAACTTTGCTCCCGCCCATTTTTGGGATTATAGCTACACAGGTAAGTATTCACTTTTTTCCGGTTGCAGTTCTTGTTTTCCTTCTTTTTATGCTGCTCAGTTCAGAACAAGTGAATCGTATATTCAAAAAGAGAATTTTGAAGGGGTAAAACAAATTACAACTTGACCTGAAACGCGTTTCATCGGCTAAAGTAAATATATAATCTAAAACTGAAAGGAGAGCCTCTATGATTTCACTCATTTGTTTATGTTTAGTTGTATGGGGTGGTGCTTATTGGTGCTTAGCATTATCAAGACAGCCTATGGAAGTAAAACCTTACCGCTCTTTTGATGATTTTTTCGAGTAGCTTTGTAGCCACTTAATAAAGGTACTTTTTTTACTTACTTTATTAATATGTTTAATTAAATGGTTTATGAAGTGAACTAGATTTGTTCCGTGCTCATTAAATGGATTACATGTTGCGTAAAAGTTGGAGATACGAACACTAGGGAGTGCGACAATGTGGGAATTGAAGGCGTCTTATGCCTTGCTGTTTTATTCATTATATATTTCATAATTCGTAGTTTGGCTCATTCTTCTTTTGTACTAAAGCTTGCAGCACGTATGTTTGAGGATTTCAATAGAGACTTTAATGTTGATCCCTGGAAAGAACATAAAAAACCATAAGTATGAACTGACAGCTAGAAAGCTTTAACAACTAAGGGAGGCTTATTTATGTTTAAACTGGTAGTAAGTGATTTGGATGGCACTTTTCTGAACAATAGTGGTATTTTTGATATTGAATTATTTAATCAGGTATACGAAGAGATGAAAAAAAATAATATTTCCTTTGTTGCTTGTACAGGTAAGCAATGTGAACGAGTAGAGGAATTATTTGGTGAGCACGGAAAAGGAATCTGGATTTTGGGGGATAGCGCTACTCGTATTAAAAAGGATGGAGTCGTTGTAAAAGAGTTTACAATCGAGCGTAATTTAGCGTTACAAGCAATCCATCAAATTGAAGCTTTCGCTAAGGATTTTATTATTATTGCATGTACAACAGAAGCAGCTTATGTTCACTCTCATATTGAAGAGGAATATTACAAAATTGTGAAGGGCTCCTACAAGGAAGTGCTGAAGATTGATTCATTTGATCAAATAAATAGCAACTTTCTTAAAATAACTGTTTATGATCCATCCGGGAGAAGTTCCTTATTAAGAAAACATGTTGAAAAATCACTGCTAGATCAAATTTATATTGTGGATTCTGAAGCGAATTGGTTGGATATTACAGCCCTTCATACCCATAAAGGAGAGACGGTAAGAAAACTCCAAGAGATACTGAATGTTACTGTGGACGAAACGATGTCTTTTGGAGATGGTGAAAATGATGTAGAGCTTATGAGTATTGCCAAATACAGTTTTGCTGTAAAAAATGCTTGTGAGAACACAAAAAATGCAGCAAGTTTTATTACTAAATCCAATGAAGAAAACGGTGTATTGTTAACGATAAAGAAAATGATGGATTTACAAAAGCACTAATATTAATTATCGTTATTAAAAGATAGACTTCAGATTCCACACTACCGAATGGAAGGACTATACGCAGCATGAAAAATAAAATACTGGTTTTTGATATTGGCGGCTCTTTTATTAAATTCAGTTTATATTTTCAAGGTGAATTTATGACGAAGGGCAAAGTTGCTACACCATTAGATTCACTAGAGAATCTGCTTATAACCTTGCAGCAAATTCACAATCAGTTTATAGATGAATGTGAAGGTATAGCCGTCAGTATGCCAGGTATTGTGGACTCGGTCACTGGTCATATGGTGCATGGTGGTTCATTAAGGTATATAAACGATATCAATATGATTGAAGTTTTTAAGGAAACGTTTGGTTTACCTGTAGCTATTGAAAATGATGGAAAGTGTGCTGCTCTTGGAGAAGTATGGCGCGGATCTCTACAGGGTATTGCTGATGGTGTTGTTTTGGTAGTTGGAACAGGGATGGGCGGTGGAATTATCTCTCAAGGTAAATTGCTGAAAGGCCATCATTTATCGGCAGGGGAATTCTCCTTTATCAGAACGAACAACGAACATGCAGACGATGTTGATTATCTGCTTGGTATGCAAGGAAGTAGTTCTGTTTTAGCTAAAACGGTTGCCAAGGCTAAAGGACTTCCTGAAGATGCTATAACAGGTGAAAAAGTATTCAAGCTCATTGAAGAAGGGGATCATACGGTACAAAGGATTTTTCAAGAATACTGTAGGAACATCGCAACACAAATTATTAATTTGCAAACAATTCTTGACCCTCAAAAGTTTGTAATTGGGGGAGGCATATCTGCCAATCCTTTGTTGGTTGTTACCATTAAAGAAGAATTAGAGAAGCTTTACCTGCATTCAATCTTAAATTTTGTGCGTGCAGATATTGAGCAAAGTAAATTAGGCAATGAAGCGAATTTGTTAGGTGCTATATACAATTACATGAAGTCACACCATCTTGAGGTATAAGTTAAAATAAAAGCAAAAGAGCGTGTCTTTAGCTTAGGACACGCCTTTTTGCTTTTATTTAGTTTACATAATGTTTATTATGTTCACTTAGTGTATACGAAATTCCGCAGCAACCTATTTTCAATGAAGAATATACACGTACGCTTACTTTTCATTATCCGGGGGTGATTCAATTATTAGCCCCTGAACATGTTTGCGCGTTAGAAGCTTTCGTTTTTTGCGGTTTTCCTTTGTTTCTAAAACAATATCCAGATCATAGTCGTCAGGATACAATTCTGTTGCAGCGATGTGAAGAGTGAGCCTCTTTTTGTTGATGATCAGCTTTTGTCCTTGAATCAAAATTCCAACATTACCTCGCTCATCCTCGGTCTTGTAAACAATACCGGTTCGATCTAGATAGCCGGCATAAACACTATCTCCAAGAGCAAATGGCTTGGCTTTGAGTGGGTGCTCTTGTTTTTCCTGTTTTGCGACTAAGCGGTCTGTAGATGCTTTTTTAGAGGCAGGTTTATATACATCGTCAGACTTTTTATCATCAAGAGAAGGGGGAATAACCAAGGATTTTTGTGTATCCTGAGATGCTCTTCCAGCAGAAATGACCTCCGAACGCTCGATAATGCGAGTCCACATGCCTAGCTTCAAAGCTATTGCGTATGCGTAGCTTTCCCCGGCCTCGCCGATGCGAAGTCGGTACAAGGGTTGCAACGTTTCGGTATCAAACTCCATACGAGCATTTTGAAATCCCGGTGTGTTTTCAGCAAAATGCTTGATTTCGCTAAAGTGGGTGGTAGCCACTACTGTCGCCCGTCGACGATGGAATTCTTCCAGCAGGGCGATAGAGAGACCTACGCCTTCTCCCGGATCGGTACCGGATGCCATTTCATCAATCAGGATCAAAGTAGAGCTGCCTGCCGTTTCCAAAATGCCAATCATGTTGCGGATATGTGCAGAAAAGGTGCTCAAAGCATGTTCAATACTTTGGCCATCCCCGATGTCTACTACAATGTCCTCGAATACAGCCATGCGGCTGCCTTGCAAAACAGGTACCAACAGGCCAGATTGTACCATGAGTGTTAACAGTCCGACGCTTTTGAGAGCCATCGTTTTTCCGCCTGTATTCGGCCCGGTAATAATAAGCGAGGAATAACCTTCACCAATTGAAAAATCGAGCGGCACCATCGTGTTCGCCATCAATGGGTGACGTGCACCATGGATATCTATAATTCCAGCATCGTTAAGCTCGACAGAGACCGCATCCAGTGTCATGGCATATTTGGCTTTAGCCAATAAAAAATCCAGTATGCCTACCGCCTCTGTATTAATGCTTAATTCCTGGCTGTATGACTCAGCCATTGCGGTCAAGTCTCCCAGTACTTTCATTTCTTCTTTTGATTCTTCTGCCATGTTTGCGCTCTGTTCGAATTGTAGATTTACGATCTCTGCAGGTTCAACATAGACAGTTTGACCGCTTCCTGATTCATCCAGTACATTGCCTTTCACCTGTTTGCGGAATTCCTTTTTGATCGGAAGCACGTAACGGCCATTGCGCTGACTGATCATATTTTCCTGCATGATGGATCGATGACGGTCGGTGAGAGAGTCTAATTTTCTCTTGATACGTTCTTCAGTAACAGCAATTTTTTTGCGAATTTTAGCTAGCTCTTTACTGGCGTTATCCGTTACTCGACCCGAATAAATGCATCTCTCGATTTCGGATAGGAGTGACTCCATACCATACATAGAAGAGGCATAAGCACTGACGGTTGGAGCTGCATCCGCCTTGGCATGCATATATTTCATTAGCTGCATGCAGCTTCTGATGAATTGGGCCAAATGAGAAAAATCACGCTCGCTGAACATATAGCCGGTCCCCAAGAGGTGCAGGATGTGCTCCATTCCTTCCAATGAAGGAACGGGTACGCTAGCTCCGTGGCGAATGAGCTGTACAGCTTCGCTCGTTTCGTTAAGACGGTTTGTGATTGTACGAATATCTGTAATTGGCTGCATGGAAGCGGCATGATGCTTACCTAGGTACGAAAAAGCACATTCAGATACTCTTGTTTTAATCTGATCATAATCCAAACGCAGCATTGTAGTTTCGTTCATGAATAAATCTCTCCTTTAGTTGTGTATTGACAGGATTTTTTAAAACCTTTCTGGAAAACAAAAAAGGGCGGAGAATGAACAAAACGTTCATTCTCCGCCCTTTAAGGGAGAGGGAATGTATGATCAAATAAGCCTGTAATCCAGCATATGCTCTCCCAATTTTGTGTTTTAATCTACAGGCCAACCAACATAACAGCTTATTGGCTTATGAATAGAAAAACGTGTAAAAGGAGTTCACAAAGCTGAAAACAAAAAAACCGTGCTGAACACAGCACGGATTAAGGCCTAAATGAAAATAATCCCAAAGGCGATTTATGATATCCGCATGTTCTTAACTAATACCAGGGTGATAACTCAGCAAGAAACAAACCTGTCCCTAAAGGATACAAGCGCCTGATGGTCTTCCCTGAATATGCAATTGCTTAGTTAAGAACGTTCACCGACATTAAAATCTCTCCCTTAATTGAAGATATATCCATAATATACGATCAGACAGGTATTGAAGTCAAGGTCGACTTTTGCACTGAATGTTAATTATCTTTTAATTGAGAATGATAATCATTATAATTATAGTGATAAACTGAATTCGTATGTACTGCAAATCCAGCTATAAGAAGGAAGTGATGACAAGATGAAGATACAAACTTCTCCGTCTACTTTTAATGAATATTTTAATCAGATAATCGATTCCAACCTAATGATTCATGATAATAGCTCCACTCCATTAGGAATGCAGCACGAACATTTTTATCAGATACCCGAAAAGTGGGGAGACGGAATACATCGAACACATTTTTTACGCAATGGCCTTGAGCTATCACTTAGCAAAATGTTATTTCATGAGCCAGTCCAGATATCAAAAAGAATTGATAGGCCTTATCTGGAGTTGGCACTAAACATTGATTATTCCGCCACTTGGTCTGTGGATGATTTTCGTTCAGATCGTGAGCACGGGGGACATGTACAGCTCGTCTACATGAATGATGTGAAGATTCACGCAGAGATAGCAGCTAGTAAGGCGATGAATCATCTAGAGCTGCGTTTTAAGCCATTGCTATGGCAAGAGTTACTACAAGAGCTGGGTATTCGTTTGGAGCAGTCTTTTGCTTGCATGGAAACGTTGATTACTCCTGATATGCGTGCTATTGCTCAAGAATTGTCATCTCATTCTTACGTGGGCATAACCCGTCAGCTTTTCTTGGAGAGCAAAACGCTGGAATTGATGGCTCTGTTTTTGCAAGAAATACGTATATCTCCACCTAAACTTTCCATGACGATTAAACCCACTGATGTGCAATGTATTCACGAGGCGCGAGACATTTTACTCCGTACACTGGTTCAGCCTCCCAGTCTGATTCGGTTGGCACAGATGGTACATATTAATGAGCAAAAACTGAAAAATGGCTTTAAAGAGCTATTCGGAACAACAGTATTCGGCTTTGTGCGTCAGCAGAGACTGGAAAGAGCCAAGCAACTGCTGGAGCAGGAGCAGATTTCAGTCAGTGAAGCATCGGCGATGGTTGGCTATAGCAACTTTAGCCATTTTGCCGCACTATTCCGAAAAACATATGGCTACAATCCCAGTGCCTACCGAAAAAATAAAAATTTATGCTCCTTATAAAACGTTCATCTTCCTAAAATTCTCCCTCCAGCGGTGATGTTTCTCCCGGAATTGGCGGTAGAAGGCAGATTGCGGGTCCTACAATGACATAGGCTCAAGCATTCTGTAACTGCCGTACTCGGAAAGGAGAAATGATTCATGCAACCAAAAACGGGCATCGCCCGATTACTCCAAATCGCTGGGGAAAAACGCGGATTACTTGCTTTTTCCGCTTTATTTTCTGGTTTAAGCGCCATTTTCATGTTGGTGCCTTATGCTTCAGTTTATTTTGTGCTCAAGGAGCTACTTGAGCATGCTGCACAACCTGCAACCGCAGACGGGCCATGGATGATTCAATGGGGGCTCATCGCTTTAGCAGGTTTGTTAGCCAGCCTTATTACCATGTACGTCGGCGGGCTTATCTCACATATAGCGGCTTTCCGTATTTTGTACGGCTTACGCGTCAAGCTTTCAGCGCACATCGGTAAACTCCCCCTAGGATGGCTAAATGGTACTTCCACGGGGGCTGTCAAAAAAACCTTGGAGCAAAATGTGGAGAAAGTAGAGACGTTTGTCGCTCACCAATTACCGGATCTAGTGCAGGTTGTTGTGACAGCAGCCGTGATGATTGCCGCCATGTTTAGCTTGAATATATGGCTGGCGCTCGCTTGCATCGTGCCGATTCTGCTTGCTTTCACTGTTCAGATGACACTGATCGGTGGCTCCAAAACACAGGATAACATCAAGGAATATTACAACTCATTAGAACGCCTGAATGGGTCGGCCGTGCAGTATGTCCGTGGTATACCCGCAATCAAGGTGTTTGGGCAGACGGTGCATTCGTTCCGTAGGTTTTATTCCGATATGGTGCATTATCGTGAGTATTGCATGAGATTCACTGACCAATTTGAAACGGGTTTTCTCGTATTTAAGGTAATCATTGGCTCATTTGCTGCTTTTGTACTTCCTGTCGGTGTATACCTGTTAAGTGGTAATCCGCAAAATGTTGCATTTGCCTCGGTGTTACTATTTTTTCTGGTAATGGCTCCCGGAGTGTCAGCACCCATGTTTAAAATTATGCACCTGATGTCTTCAATGCGTGATATTAATGAAGGTGTTAGTCGGATAGACCGTATTTTTAACGAACCTGCAATACAAGAGCCAGCGCATCCGCAGCAGCCGACTACTTATGATGTGCAATTTGAGCAAGTTTTCTTTTCCTATGGAAATACAGAAGAAGTTAATAAGCATGAGGACGGAGATGATAATCAATCGGCTCATGTACTGTCTGATATTACTTTTATGGCAAGACAAGGGGAAATGACCGCCTTAGTCGGCCCGTCTGGTTCCGGCAAATCGACGATCGCTAATTTGGTGCCGCGTTTTTGGGATGTACAGAAAGGTGCAATCCGTATTGGTGGCGCAGATATCCGCCAGATGAGCACATCTAACCTGATGGATACGGTTGCCTTTGTATTTCAGGAAACTTTTTTGTTCTATGACTCCGTATTTAACAATATTGCTGTAGGTGATGCGCAGGCTTCTATGGAGCAGGTTATAGCGGCTGCAAAGGCAGCACAGTGTCATGAGTTCATTTGTAAGCTGCCGAACGGCTATGATACGCTCATCGGGGCTGGCGGGGTATACCTATCAGGCGGAGAAGAGCAGCGACTTGCGGTAGCACGTGCCATTCTCAAAAACGCACCTATTCTCGTATTGGATGAAGCTACGGCATTTGCTGATCCTGAAAATGAATATGAAATGCAGCTGGCATTAAAAGAACTAATGAAAAACAAGACGGTTATTGTTATAGCACACCGTTTATCTACTATTCAGCATGCAGACCAGATTCTGGTGCTTCAGGATGGGCATATTGCTGAACGGGGGCAGCACAGTGAGTTGCTGGAACAAAAAGGCCTATACGCCCACTTGTGGCAAGCCTATACGGATGCCGGACAATGGCAGATTAGTGCACGGGATGAGGAGGCGGCTCAACGATGAGAATGTTGCAAAATATCACGGCTGGAAATCCAAGAGTACTGTTAAAACCGGTAGTATACACGACCTTAGCCAATATCGCAGGCCTGATTCCTTTTGCCTTGCTGGTAGGAGCGGCCCGCCTGATTTTCGAGCCTTTTATTCATCCGGGAGCTTCGCTCCATGCTGCTGGCTTATGGTGGATTAGTGGGGGACTGCTCCTGTCGCTACTTCTGTTGTTTCTGTGTGAGATTCCTGCCTATCGTTCCCAATACCGTGGAGCCTATGATGCCTCGGTAACCGGGAGGTCGCGTCTGGCTGAGCACTTACGTAAACTGTCTCTTGGATTTCTGAACAAGCGCGATCCCGGTGACTTGGCCAATATGATGATGGGTGATTTTACAATGGTGGAGCATGGGATTTCCCATTTGGTGCCACAGATGATCGGGGCGGTGACAATGCCACTGCTGGCATTAATCGGATTATCCTTTTTAGATTGGCGGATGGCGCTGGCATTGTTTGCAGCTTTTCCGGTGGCCATTTTGTTGGTATTGCTTACTTCCCGTATCCAGCGGCGGCTGGGGGCCAATCATATGCGCGCCAAAATCAATGCTGCGAATCGTCTACAGGAGTATTTAAATGGTATTCGGGTGATTAAAGCCTACCAGCTAACTGGTGAGCGTTTTGTCCGGCTGGAGCTTGCATTTAGAGAACTGATGCGGCACAGCATCCGTATTGAAGGATTATTAGGACCGATTGTGCTGGCTGCCATTGCTTTCATGCGGTCTGGCTTGACGTGGATGGTTATGATCGGGGTATATCTACTGCTAGCGGGCCAAATGGACGTTATTGTGTTTGTTTCTTTTCTAATTGTAGGCACGCGTATTTATGATCCCCTGACCGCTGCGCTTGTAAACTTCGCTGAGTTTAAATACCACGAGCAGGCAGGTGAACGTATCGTCCAATTGCTGAACGAGCCAGTGATGGCGGGTGACCAATTGCCTTCGGAAAGATACGATATTGAGCTAAGGAACGTAAGTTTTGGATATGGTGATCAGCCTGTATTGCGGGATGTAAGCATGACTATGCCGTTCTGTTCTTTTACAGCACTCGTAGGACCCTCCGGCAGCGGGAAAAGTACGGTATTGCGTATGATTGCTCGCTTTTACGATCCGGATCGGGGCCGTGTGCTATTAGGTGGAAACAACATCCAAGAGATGAACCCTGAAGCACTGCTGCGCAAGGTATCTATGGTATTCCAGGATGTATATCTGTTTCAAGATACCATAGCGAATAATATTCGATTTGGCAAAAGCGATGCTACACAGGAAGAAATCGAAGCGGCTGCTCGTCAAGCTTGTTGCCACGATTTTATATCCAGGCTGCCCAAGGGATATGATACCCGGGTAGGTGAGGGAGGTAGTACATTATCGGGCGGCGAGAAACAACGGATCTCCATTGCCCGTGCTATTCTTAAAAATTCACCGATTGTTTTGCTGGATGAGGCTACATCCTCGCTGGACCCTGAAAATGAAAGGGATATTCAGCAGGCTATTAATCGTCTTGTACAAGGTCGAACGGTTATAGCGATTGCTCATAGGCTCAAAACCATTCGGAACGCAGACCGCATTGTAGTGTTGGACAAGGGAAGGATCGTGGAGCAGGGAAGACATGATGAACTGTTGGATAACACCGGCCTATATGCACGATTGTGGAACAGGCAGCATGAGGTAAGAGAGTAATAGTCTGTATGAACTCAGGATACAAACATTAAGAAACCGCCCCGGGAGAAGATGTCATATCTACCAGAGGCGGTTTCTTGTCGTGTTAGTCAGAATCATCGACTATGACAGCTTGTACAGGCTGCTTGTCACGTAGCTTGTCACGTAGCAATGGTAACAACAGCATCGCTCCAAGTAAAAATAAACCAGCACTCACGGTATATACAGTGATCAAAGAGGATGCGCCTTTGAGTGTTCCGCCGATGCTCATACCGACGACCATCATCCCGGAGAAAAGGGGAGAGAGGGCACCGCCGACGCGGCCGATAAAAGCAGCTTCGGCATTTTTCATCATCATCGTGTTGATACCAATATGAATGCAAGGATAAAAGAGGCCGCTGAATACTTGTAATGCCATTGTCAACACAATATTATGTGACCATCCGACTCCGAAGGTGGCCAGTGTGCTGACCAAAAGTCCGATCACGAGCAGCAATTGCGGCTGTACTTTTTTTGCAACCCCCATAATCAGGCCACCTCCTACCAGCATAGCTGCTCCGTTCGCCATTAGTGGCCACTGCAGAAATTCCTTGTTTTGCCCAAGGTTCTCGATGGCGACAAAAATCATTAATGGTTGAATAAGTCCGACCGCTAGCCCAATTATGGTAAATGTCCCCCCAAGCGTGCGAAGTGTACGGTTATTCCATACATAGCGTATTCCTTCTTTGAGTTCTTCAGTGAAATGAGTGGGTCGATCATCAACCTGAATTACTTGTTCATCTTGTGGGATACGAGTCAGAACAAGCGCCGAGATGAGAAACAATATTCCTGTTATGGACAAAGAAATGAAAATTCCAAAGTGTTGATAAATAAATGTCCCGATCACAGGACCGATAACCATAAATAATGCCATAAGCGACTGAAAAAGAGCCATAACTCCCTGAAGCTGTTCTGGGGCTACATGCTGCTTTAATATTTTCATCGCAGAGGGCTGAGAAAATTGAGATAGAATGGCCGAAAAGAAAGTGGATAGCAATAGCACCTGCCACGACCCGTACCACAATGCGAGCAACACGATAAAAATAGACGCGGCCGACAGCAGATCGCAACTAACCATTGTCCGTTTAGGCCGCCAACGATCCGCAAATGTACCTCCAATGATGGCAAACAGAAAGATAGGTGCAAATTCAGCAACCGAAATGAGCGATACGTATATGGGATCATTACGAGTCAAATCCGTTACATACAACAGTATGGCAAAGTTTCGCACCCAGATGCCCAAATTTAGCAGTGCGTTGGAGGCGATAATGGTCCTTATATATGGATTTTTAAACAACAACAAACTCTCCTTTCTTATTGTCAGATCATTAGCTCTTGAATGATTTTATAAACAAAATAATATTTTGTCTATATAATAATAGATAATATAATAAATATACTGTTATTCAGTCAAATGTTTTTTTATAATCCTGAATAAAACATAGGGAATAAAAGGAAATAGTCAATCATGCAAAAAAGCGGATTAGAATAGAAGAGGGGGATCACTACATATTTATAAATTGAATGGGATATCCAAATAAAAAAACAAAACTACATAATAAATATTATGTTAACTAATTCATGTCTCTTATCTATCAGAATCTGAATCCGATGTACCTTTTAAAATCATAGTGATATAATTACGCGTACATGCCTGAAAAGGAGCGTATAGAACGTAAATGAACTTTCAAGTGGACTTTTTATCTTTTTTTGTTATTCAGGTAGACGGGAAAGAAGGACAAGGTGGTAAGTCCTATAAGCATTATGCTACAATGGATGACTATGATTACGACGAGAGTGATGTCAAAAAATTTCTGGACGGGGAATTTGCTCGTATTAGCAAGCGAAAGGTTGAAAAAAATCCCAGCACAGAGCAAGCACCAACAAAAATTGGCCGCTTTATCGTCGAACCGGAACATGAATTGAGCAGCAATCCGAATTTTAATATGTTCGCCCGACTACGTGCAGCAGAGGATAAGGAAGATTTTAAAAATGCATGTGATGATCTGGTGCGGATGTATCTGGATACAAGCGCGGTACGCGGTGGTGCACTGATCATTGTGCAGGCTACATTGAATACCCATTCTGACGACCCGTTTATTTTTGTACTCAAATGTGATTTCGAACCTAAAATTGCACGAATTACTGAAAGCAGCCTGGTCAGTGAGGTCGAAATGGCCATTTCAGCCCGGAATATGAAATCCATTATGTATCCTTACATGCTGGAAGAGGGGATGAACGATGAGTGGGAGCTTAAAATTCATCAGTCTTCGCATGCGCGGTATTTTGAAGACTTTTTGAAATTCGTGACCTATGAGCAATCCATGCCGGAAATCGTTAATGAGCATGTTATGGGCTTCGTTCAGAACTATGTAGAAACCAAATGGCCGGATGCCTCTAACGAGGAAAGACAGCAGGAAGAGCGCGATCTGGAGCTGTGGGCGGCCAGTGAAAAACGGGATTTGCAAGGGAAGTGGGAGCCTCTTCAGGTTGTAGAGGCTGCGCAGCATATTGTTGAGCTAAAACCGGAAATTGAAGTTCGTTTCAAACTGGATGATACGGCTGTGCGCGGGTTATTATCCGACTTTGGTGCCAAGCTGCATATCACAAAGCTTCATGATAGATACGCCCTTATTATTGAAGGTGATGCATTTACGTTTGAAAAGGGATTTTCACCGATTGAGCTGCTGCAACCTGAATCATTTGAAACGGTGGCTGAGCGGCTCAAAGAGAAACGTCAACATGAAGATGAAGGTATGGGTGGCGATACGCCACCTTGGTAATTTAGAACGCATAGCAGGGCAAGAAACGGAGTTATATTAAAAAAACGGACCTCACAACGGATATATCCGCTGTGTAGGCCCGTTTTTGTTTATCCTTTATGTTCCTAACTTACTGAATTACACATGTACTTTACTAATTTGATCTCTCAGCTTGTCCGCAGATTGAATCAACCTTGCACGTTCTTCGTCATTGAGCGGAAGATCCAAAATTTCACGCACTCCATTGTGATCGACGATACTCGGTACACCTAAATAAACGTCAGATACACCGTTATAATCTTCCAGCAGAGTGGACACATTAAGTACCGACCCCTCGTCCCCAAGGATAGCCGCTACGATGCGGTCGAGAGCCAGCCCAATGGCATAAGATGTTGCGCCTTTGGCATCTATAATTTCATAGGCAGCATTTTTTGTATTTTCAAAAATTTCATTTTTCGTTTCTTCGCCAAGTTCCAGTGGTGTTCCAGCAACGTTAGCTGTGCTCCATACAGGTAATTCGGAATCACCGTGTTCACCAATAATGTGAGCGTGGATGCTTCGTGGGTCGATCCCCTTTTCCTTACCGATCAGATAGCGGAAGCGTGCGCTGTCCAGCAATGTACCCGATCCAATAACTCTGCTTGAAGGCCATCCACTGCGTTTCCAAGAGATGTAGGAGAGAATATCCACTGGGTTGGTTGCGATCAACAAAATGCCATGGTTATTAACTTTGACGATATTATCAATAATACTTTCGAAAATTTCGGCATTACGCTTGAGCAGATCGATGCGCGTCTCTCCAGGTTTTTGTGAAGCGCCTGCCGTAACAATGATGATATCTGCATCACGACAGTCTTCATAATCACCCGCCCACACTTTTACACCGCCGAGAAAGGGAAGCCCATGATTCATATCGAGCATTTCCCCCTTCGCCTTCTTGACGTTAACATCAATAAAGACAAGTTCTGACATGCGTTGGCGCAGCAGTAGAGTATAGCCAGTTGTTGTGCCGACCGCTCCCATGCCGACAATAGCCACTCTACTTCGTTTGTAAGGTTTTAAGCTCATTAAATCCTCATCTCCTTCTCGGGTTGTATACCTTTTCATTTTGGCATATTACTTCAAAATTTATCTTTCCAACTTAGTGTACCGTATATAATTACCCACCGTAAAGAAATATGACATTTTTCCTTGACTTCAAAGGCGAGCTCGCTAATAATTAATCGAGCAATAGGAACATGCACTAAAGCGTTGCAGTACCGATATTGACGTAAGAAATTATGGAAAGAGGATTAGAAATATGGACTTATTTCGAAAAAAAACCGGATTGCTCCCACATGAGGAAAGCGGATCTACAGGTCGCTTAAAGAGAACCATGGGACCTTTTGATCTCACCATGCTAGGAGTGGGGTGCATCATCGGAACAGGGATTTTTGTTATTACTGGCAAGGCAGCAGCAGAAAATGCTGGTCCCGGCTTAATGCTTTCTTTTGTTATTGCAGGGATTGCCTGCGTATTGGCAGCCTTGTGTTATGCAGAGCTTTCATCTACAGTTCCCGCAGCTGGGAGCGCTTATGCATATAGTTATATTGTGTTTGGAGAAGTTCTGGCCTGGGTACTGGGGTGGGACTTGATTTTGGAATATGGAGTGGCGGCCGCCTCTGTAAGTAGTGGCTGGTCTGCTTACTTTCAAGGCTTACTGGCCGGATTTGATATACATCTACCGTTAGCTTTAACTGCAGCCTTTGATCAGGCCAAGGGGACCATCATTGATCTACCAGCCGTGTGCATTATCATGCTCATTACACTGCTACTAAGTCTTGGAGCCAAGGAAACAGTCCGATTCAATTTCATCATGGTTTGTGTTAAAGTCGGAGTTGTACTGCTATTTATCGGGATTGGAATCTTTTATGTTAAGCCTGCCAACTGGACACCATTTTTGCCTTATGGATTTTCTGGTGTTTTGAGTGCTGCGGCAATCGTATTTTTCGCTTACCTGGGTTTCGATGCTATCTCAACTGCAGCCGAAGAGGTACGTAATCCGCAGCGGAACATGCCCATCGGTATTATTTCCTCTCTAGCAATCTGTACGATATTGTATATTGCCGTTTCGATTGTGCTGACAGGAATGGTGCCTTATACACAATTGGGCGTTAGTGATCCGGTTGCGTTTGCTCTCCGCTTTATTCATCAGGATTTCGTAGCCGGATTAATTTCAGTCGGTGCGATTGCGGGGATGACGACCGTTTTACTGGTGCTGTTATACGGGCAGACACGATTAATTTTTTCCATGTCACGTGATGGTCTTTTACCCGTTTTTTTATCTAAGGTAAATGCCAAGACTCAAACACCGATTCGAAGCACATGGCTGGTGGGCAGCATTATCGCGTTGGCAAGTGGTTTGTTCCCGTTACATGCACTGACCAACCTGACGAGTATTGGAACCCTGTTCGCTTTTGCTGTAGTTTCGGTTGGGGTCATCGTTTTGCGTAAGACACGCCCAGAATTGAAAAGAGGGTTTACGGTACCATGGGTTCCGTTACTCCCGCTACTGAGTGCTTTGGTTTGCATCGGACTGATGCTTCAGCTTCATATCAGCACATGGATTGGATTTATCGTGTGGCTTTTGCTTGGACTGCTGATTTATTTCTTCTATGGGTATCACAAAAGTTTGTTGAACCATAAAGCCTAAACAATATGAGTATAAAAAAGCCGGTATCCTTCACTTTTGTGAAGGAGCCGGTTTTTTTTGTCATTACGCGAAAAGTGTCACATAGGGGTGTTTATGGTATAATTCTGTTTCAGATAAGCTTTTGGCACGTGATTACCGCATGCCATCGAGGGAGGATTTTGATATGAAACTGCGCTGGCGTGCGCTCTTGGGAGGAGTAGTGCTGTTGACGGGCATCTTGTTAACTGCTTGTACTGCTGAACCCCAAAAAACTGTAACTAAACCTCCGATTGAGGAACCAGATGACCAGGGACAGACGATGACTATTAATCCGCCAGTGGCCCCGAAGGAGGGCGATCCAAACGCCAAATATGTAGTACAGACACGAATTGCGGATTTTCATTTAATCGATAACAATAAAGGGTTGGTTTGGGGAGTTACCCGTAATGAGCTTCGACTGTATTATACTCATGATGGCGGAAAAACATGGAATAATATTTCTCCCTCCGAAAACGTCCAATTTCAAGACAAGCTTGAATATGGCAAGGATATTAGCTTCACGGATTCCCGTCACGGTTGGGTTGTCCGTCAAAATCTCGACCAAACAGCAACAGTCATTCTAAGAACGGCAGATGGCGGACAGAGCTGGGATGTTTCAGCGTTACCAAGCGGAGATCATGTAAGCTCGATTCAATATGTAAATCCAACTACAGGCTGGATTATGGCTTATACAAAACTGAATGAGCAGGATCAACAAAAAATGTTGTATCACACCACGGACGGAGGAGCTACCTGGAATAAAGTTGCGCAAAGTTCCGGTATGACATCCTACAAATCAGGCTCCGGTTTACCCGATCAGGGCAGTGTAGCGGGAATGAGCTTTTCTTCCAACAATCAAGGCTTTGTGGCGATCAATCTGGACAGTAGGGTGAAATTGTATAAAACTCCGAATCAAGGGAAAACGTGGACTCCGGTAGCTAACAGTCTGCAGGGGTGCCCTCAGGCCAAGGCAGAAGCACAGCAGTCCCTTGAAGGTAACAGTTCCTCATATTGGATTCCGATTCTCTGCTATGGGGATAAAGGTACAAAATACAACGGACTGTTTACGAATAATACAGGAACACAATGGAACAATGTGCCTTTGGGTCTGAGTAGCAATAGTAATTCTATAACTCCTGGACGTACCTTTCTCAGTGATAAGGAAGGCTGGGTCATAACCGAAAACGGTATGAGCCGTACAATGGATGGAGGCAAGACGTGGATAAGTCTCAAAGGCAACAAAGTGTTGCCTTCGAAGCTAAAAGACTACCCGCGATCAGTCAAGCTTCGCTTTGCTTCTTCATCGGTAGGTTGGCTGCTTTTGGAACGGCTCGACGACAAGAAATCATTGCTATTAAAGACAACGGATGGCGGATTAAACTGGAAAATTTTATAATTTCAATAAAGGATCTTGCCCTGGGATGGTTCCCAGGGCGTTTTATTTTTAAAAAATTTAAATTTTATACGACAACATGTGAAAAAAATCACAAACTAACAGATGAGCCACTGTTATACTAAACCTGTAAACAACGATAGGAGTGATAATCATGAGAGCGAATCAGGATCATATGTTAACCCAATACTACCTTCAATTTTGCTACACTTGTCAAGATGCCTATGGTTGCACAACTGAAGAGGACTGCAAGCAATGCGCAGAGCGTTACGCCCAAGAAGAAGATCATGAAGTTCTGGATGAAACACAACGTTATCTCCAGCTTGTACATGTGTAAATCAATGAGTTATTCTGATATCGCCATATCTTGAGCCTCCCGGACCTATTCCGTGGAGGCTCTTGGCGTTCTTGAGGGTTGCTATCAAATTTGGGCGGCAACATACATATACTATTATAGAAGGCTTGAAGCAGGTCAGGATGCCTGGTGGTTTCCCTATGGAACCTGGCGGAGAGGAGTGCGGTGCATGGGATTTGAGTCATTATGGATGTTCGATTGGCTGGGTACGGTATTGCCCGTATTTTTCGTAGTTGTGTTGGGTATTGTCGTGTTGTCTGCGGGCAAGGAAGTCATGGAATGGAACCGGAACAAACGGCAGCCAGTTTTGACGGTGGGTTCCCGGATTACAGCCAGAAGGACACATCTCCAGCAGAGGCGCCAGGAGGAACAAGGAACTCGTACTTATACTTTCTATTATGTAACCTTTGAAGTGGAGAGCGGCGACAGGATGGAGTTCAAGGTATCTGGGGAAGAATATGGTCAATGCGCTGAAGGGGATGAGGGACGACTTACTTTTCAAGGTACAAAATATATTGGGTTTCAGCGTCTTAATCGCTATAGCTTGGAGCAGGTTAAAATGTAGCAGTCAAAATGTCAAAGGTCATTTAACAGCCTTCTGCGAGGAACCAGGGTAGGAGGCTGTGAATGTTTCTTGTACGGCACATTTTGGTACATATATACTAAAACAGAGTAGTTCAGAGGAGGAATGAATCGTGTTATTTGAAGGACAAGTTGTTATTGTAACAGGAGCGGCGCATGGCATTGGGAAAGAGGTCGCTTTGACCTACGCTGCTCAGGGTGCCAGAGTCGTGTTTGCTGACCACAATGAGGAAGAGGGCGCCGCAGCTGCTGCAGCAGCCCGGAACGAGGGCTATCAGGCCATTTTTATTCCTTGTGATGTGCGTAAGGAAGAAGACATAGTAGCACTGATCCGTGCTACAGAAGAAGAATACGGTACGATTCATACGTTGATTAACAATGCAGGCGTATCCAAATGGAAATCTCCATATGAGTTAACAGTAGCAGAATGGGATGACATTCTGAATACCAACGTACGCAGCTGTTTTATTGCAACCAGGGAAGCGGCTAAGGTAATGAAGCGAAACGCAGAAGGGGGCTCAGTGGTTAATATGACCTCTACACGAGCTTTCATGTCAGAGCCGGACACGGAAGCCTACGCGGCATCCAAAGGAGCCATAGCCGCCCTTACACACGCGATGGCCATATCGCTAGGAAAGGATCGGATTCAGGTTAATTGTATTAGTCCAGGGTGGATTGAAACCGGAGATTATGAGCAATTGCGTGCGGAAGACCATCAGCAGCATCCGGCTGGAAGAGTAGGGACCCCTAAAGATATCGCACGTGCCTGTTTGTATCTGACACAACCTGGAAATGATTTTGTGACAGGTACGAATTTAGTGGTCGATGGTGGCATGACGCGTAAGATGATCTATGAGCCATGATAAAAGCTTAAATGAGTAGTCCCAATCGGGGGCTACTTTTTTTATTTTCTGGACTGTCACCTATTGGGCATTTGTACCATAAGATAGGGTATGTGAAGGAGAAGCAAGGAGGGGACGCGGTGGCTGTAATCAAGACCAACTCAGAGGATGTAAGGACCCTCGCCCGGCTGATGCGGGCTGAGGCTGAGGGTGAAGGCGAGATGGGGATGCTCATGGTTGGCAATGTCGGAGTGAACCGGATTTTAGCCAATTGCCTGGATTTCCAAGGGATACGCCTCATGAATGACATGGTGTTTCAAAGCCCCGGAGGTTTTGAAGCTACACAGAAAGGGTATTTTTATCAGAGGGCCCGTGATCGGGACATTCGACTTGCCCAGCGTGTAATCAATGGTGAGAAAATACGTCCGGCATCCAATGCATTGTGGTTTTTCAGACCGGCTGGAGATTGTCCGGATACCTGGTATAACCAGACTAATACCGGACGCTTTAAAGCCCACTGCTTTTTTAGCCCGACTGAACAGGACTGTCCTAATGTATATTAGACACCTTTCAGAATGGCTTGAAGAATCAAAATTAAAACCATTTATAGGAGGAATTTAAATGATTTCACAGCAAGCTTACCGTCCCGTATCTTATGCTTCCAGCAATGGATATCCCGAATGGCCAAGAGGGATGGCTCCAAGCGGAACCATGCAACCTATGACTGGCTTTCCGCCTTCAGTAAGTAGTGGCAGCGCCATGACACCAACGGGTACGGTAGTTCAGGTTCAGACTCCGCAATACGAGCAATCATACATCGAAAATATTTTACGCTTGAACTTGGGCAAAACGGGAACTTTCTATATGACCTATGAAAATAACCGCGAATGGAATGCGAAAATATTCAAAGGTATTCTGGAAGCAGCAGGTCGGGATCACATTATTATTAGTGATCCGGCAACAGGCAAGCGGACCATTTTATTGATGCTAAACCTGGACTATGCAACTTTTGATGAGCCGTTGTTGTACCAATATCCCGGCGTCATCGGGAACCCGGGCGGATCCCCGGTTCGCTGATGCCTTCATATATATGATTTTACATCCTCTGCCAGACGGCAGGGGATGTATTTTGTTTATATTCTTTCTCAAATATAGTTGCTTTCTTGGTGGTAAGAGGCGAAAACGAGAGCTTTCTGACCTAAATGATAGGCGAGTTGATTTTTCTGACATTGCTTGTGGTTTGACTGTATAGAGTATAGTTATATAATTAAATATAAGCTGATGAATGATTGAATCATTTATGCGGAATATGGCTTATGAAGGCCGGAAGGGGTGAATGTGTTGGGAAGTTGACGCTGCTTATGATGTGTTATCGTTCTGTCTATGATGAAACTATCCGAAGGAGGTGCGCCTGTCTGCCGTAATGACGGCTGATGGGGAGCATATTGAGTGACCCTTTACCGAGTATGTTTAACTTATTTATTGTTTTTGCATTAGTATTATTGAATGGTTTTTTT
Organism: Paenibacillus jamilae; assembly: GCF_050482105.1. Taxonomy (GTDB): domain Bacteria; phylum Bacillota; class Bacilli; order Paenibacillales; family Paenibacillaceae; genus Paenibacillus; species Paenibacillus jamilae_B. The sequence goes on from NZ_JBCNHI010000018.1 coordinate 640,631, forward strand.
GTATCTGCGGAATTTGCCATGGTGAAGGTTAGAGGCAGCCGTATAGAAACTTTGGTGGAGGCGGGCAATAAAAAGGCCGTATACGCCGCCAATATGATACGCAATTTGGACGCTTACTTGTCTGCCTGCCAATTGGGTATTACCTTAGCATCGTTGGGACTGGGATGGATCGGAGAGCCGGCCATCGCACATTTGATCGAACCTGTATTTACAGCCGCTGGCTTAGGAGCGGTATACGTGCACGGTACTGCCGTGGTCATTGCATTTATTGTCATTACGATTTTGCATATTGTGCTGGGTGAATTGGCACCCAAAACGATAGCTATTCGTAAATCTGAGACTATTACGCTGTACTCGGCCATGCTGATGACTTGGTTTTACAAGCTGATGTATCCATTCATATGGGCGTTGAATGGAATGGCGAACAGCCTGCTGCGTTTATTCCGTCTGGAGCCGGTATCTGAATACGATGATTCCGCGCATACAGGGGATGAAATACGCATTCTGATGAAAGAAAGCAATAAGAGCGGACTAATTGATAATACGGAATTGGCGCTTGTTGATAATATATTTGATTTTGCCGACACGACCGCCAGGGAAATCATGATTCCGCGCACGGAGATGATCTGTTTATACAGTAATGAGTCCACAGAAGAAAATCTCGCGATCGCAACGGAAAGCATGAGAACCCGTTATCCAATCTGCGCCGAAGATAAGGACCATATTATTGGCTTTATCCATATTAAAGATCTTCTACGTGCGAACACGCTGGATACCCGTACAATGATACGACCGATTCTTGCTGTTCCTGAATCAACGCAAATTAGTGATCTGCTCAAACGCATGCAACGTAGCAAGACACAAATTGCAATTTTGATTGATGAATACGGTGGTACATCGGGTATGGTAACACTGGAAGATATTATGGAGGAAATCGTCGGTGAAATTCAGGATGAGTTCGATCAGGAACGTCCGAGTTGTGAACAGATTAATGACGAGGAATTTTCCATTGACGGTATGTTATTAATTGATGAAGTGAACGATCGTTTTGGACTGGATCTTGATCATGAGGATTATGACACCGTGGGGGGCTGGCTATACTCGCATGTCGAAGTTATTCCTCCACAACCAGGTCAGTCTGTAGTGTTTGAAGGATGTATGTTCATTGTAGAAGAAGTTGAAAACAAGCGGATTTCACGTATTCGGCTAATTAAACAGCCTATCGTCGTGGAGGAAGCAGGAGTCTCATAATAAAATAAATAGAGCAAGCGACCTTCAATGATGTGGGGTCGCTTTTTATTTTGTCTTCTTTACATAAAGAATATGAATTGATATGATATTCATGTTATTGTCAACCTTATTGAACTTCACCAAGTTGACAATAGATGAAATTTCCTTAAAGCTGATCATCTTGTCTGGTTACATAAACATTTAAATGAGGGAGGATAAAGTATGAATTTATTCAAAAAGGAAGTAGATTGGGGCTTATTAGCTGAGAAAGCGATCCGTTTCAGCAATCTGACGCTGGAAGAAGGCATGGCGATACTGGAAGCGGACGATGTGGAATTATTACCGATTATGCAAGCTGCATTTCAGGTGCGGCACCATTTTTACGGAAAAAAAGTAAAGCTCAATATGATTATGAACGCCAAAAGTGGTCTGTGCCCAGAGGATTGTGGTTATTGCTCGCAATCCATCGTTTCCACGGCACCTGTCAGCAAGTATAGTATGCTGGACAAGGAATCGCTATTGGCTGGAGCGAGGGAAGCCATGGCACGAAAAGCAGGGACATATTGCATTGTTGCTTCTGGCAAAGGTCCGACAGATCGTGAGCTGGATCAGGTAGTCGATGCTGTGCAAGAAATTAGTCGTACCATGCCGCTCAAAATTTGCGCTTGTTTGGGAATTCTCAAGGAAGATCAAGCACGGCGATTAGCAGATGCCGGAGTACACCGTTACAATCATAATTTAAATACAAGCAAGGCTAACTATCCCTCGATTACGACTACACATACATATGACCAACGCATCGAAACTGTGAAAATGGCTCAATCACACGGGATGTCTCCATGCTCTGGCGTTATTATCGGTATGGGGGAGACGAATGAGGAAATCGTTCAAATGGCTTTTGCTCTCCGAGAGTTAGATGCCGACTCGATTCCGGTTAATTTCCTGAATCCAATCCCGGGAACCCCACTAGAAGAAGCACAGCGAATCTCGCCGATTCAAGCTTTGAAGGTGCTGGCACTGTTCCGATTCATCTGTCCATCTAAAGAATTACGCGTCGCAGGCGGAAGGGAATTAAATCTGCGCTCATTACAACCGTTATGCCTGTATGCAGCAAATTCGATTTTTGTAGGAGATTATTTAACGACCGAAGGCCAAGAGGTAACCGCTGATCATCAAATGATAGAAGATCTTGGCTTTGAAATTGAGATGTGTGCCCTTTCAGCGGTATAATAGGGATTGTACAAACATGGAAGGGAGAGTCGAACAATGAGCGAAAAAGTATTTATTAGTCCAGGTAAATATGTGCAAGGGAAAAACGTGATTGATAAAACAGGTGAATATGTTAAGCCTTTAGGCCATATAGCCTTGGTTATTGCGGACAAGCTGGTTTGGGAAATTGCAGCCGATCGAGTAGTCAAAAGTCTGGAACAGGCTGATATTACTGCAGTAAAGGTTGAGTTTCAAGGGGAAGCATCCAAGAATGAAGTCAATCGTATTGCTGATCAGGGACGAAGTGCCCAAGTTGATATTGTCATTGGTGTAGGTGGCGGCAAAACGCTGGATACCGCTAAAGCTGTTAATGAGCTACTTGGCTCCTCAGTTGTGATTGTTCCAACGACCGCCTCTACAGATGCACCCACCAGTGCACTATCTGTTTTGTACACGGATGAGGGTGCATTTGATACGTATTCCTTTTTCAGTAAAAATCCGAGCTTAATCTTGGTTGATACGAAAGTCATATCTCAAGCACCGCCTCTGTTCCTCTCCTCAGGCATTGCAGATGCCATGGCAACGTGGATTGAAGCTCGCGCAGTCATTGAAGCACGTGCTACAACTATGGCCGGCGGCTTGCCAACCTTGGCGGCAGAAGCCATTGCGTCCAAGTGCGAGGAAGTGCTTTTCGATTACGGACTGCAAGCTTATGAATCTGTGAAACGCAAAGTCGTTACACCGGCGCTTAAAGCGGTAGTGGAAGCCAATACGCTACTAAGCGGTCTGGGCTTTGAAAGTGGTGGCTTGGCGGGCGCACATGCCATTCACAATGGCTTTACCGTACTGGAGGGAGACATTCATCATCTGACGCATGGCCAAAAAGTAGCCTTTGGCACCTTAGTACAGCTTGCCTTGGAAAAAAGACCATTGACTGAGGTGGAGCGGTATATTGATTTTTATTTAAAACTGGAACTACCTGTTACGCTGGAAGACATTAAGCTGCAGGAAGCCTCCCGGGAGGATTTGTATCGTGTAGCTCAGGCTGCTACCAAAGAAGGCGAAACCGCTCACAATTTACCATTTGCTGTTACAGCGGATGATGTACTTGATGCCATTTTAGCGGCTGACCAGTACTCAGTTGCCTACAAGGCTAAAATTGGACATAGAAACTAACCTATACAAAGAAATAGTAGATTCTGAGGTCGCTGATTAGCGGCCTTTTTCCCATTATTTAACTTGCGGCTTATGATATGATTTTCATGGTACATAATTAGGAAATGCCGGGAGTAAATTTATGGCTCCCCTAAAATTTGAAAGGGGTTTAGCGATGCCAAAATGGAATGTAGAAGATCAGGGTATTCAATATAGTATTGAGTACAAGCGCGGCTTTACCGGAGGAAAAATCATTGTGAATGGTAGCGAGCAGAAGGTGAAAAGCCAGAACGCATTTTTGAACTTGATCGATTTTCCGATTAGATTGAAGGAGAAAGCTGTAAATGTTGTGGTCATTGGCAATAAAGCAGATTTAGCTGTGGACGGAGTATACCTTGGGTCCAATCAGCCTTATGTTCCAGTAAGTAAAGCTCCGGGCTGGAGCTGGGCCTTTGTCGTAATTAGTTTGGTTATAGGGTGGTTGTTTGCAGGCATCTTTGGTCTGTTTTTGGGGATATTAGGCAGTATGTTTTATGTGAAATCTTCTTTATCCTTACATCAAACCATTAATCGAAGAGTTGTAAGCTGCTTTATTGTCTTCTTCATCATTAGTGTTGTACAAATCGTATTTGGACTTGCAGCGAATTATTGGATTAATACACTGTAAATGTATGTAGCATAACTTAAAAGGAAGAAGCAAGAAGGCTCTCCCGCATAAAGCGACGAGAGCCTTTTTTGCCGTGTTAGATTGCCCAATTACCTTTGCGGAAGATCGGTTCCTCGGTACCGTCTTCGGTAACGCCGTTGATATCCATTTCACCTGAACCAATCATAAAGTCGACGTGAGTCAGACTCGAGTTCAGGCCATTGGCAGCCAACTGCTCCTGATTCATATCCTTACCACCTTTAAGGTTGAATGCATAGGCATTACCGATAGCCAGGTGATTAGAGGCATTTTCATCAAACAATGTATTGTAGAATAAAATATTTTTGTCAGAGATGGGTGACTTGTGAGGCACGAGTGCGACCTCGCCCAGGTAGTGTGAGCCTTCGTCCATTTCTACGAGATGCTGGAGTGTCTCCAAGCCGGTTTCGGCCTGTACATCGACAATACGTCCATTTTCAAAGGTCAGTGAGAAGTTGTCGATAATATTGCCACTGTAGCTGAGTGGCTTAGTGCTGCTGACTTTACCGTTTACTCCTGTTTTAAGTGGAGCAGTAAATACTTCCTCCGTAGGCATATTGGCTACAAAAGTATGTCCCTGTTGGTTGACGCTTTCCGCTGCTACCCACAGATGGTCTTTTGCCAGTTCGATAGTGAGGTCTGTCCCAGGAGCCAGATAATGCAGCTTTTTATAGCGTTTGGAGTTCAAAATATCAGCTTTGCTTGAAAGGGTTTCTAAATGCTCATTCCACGCCTCCACAGGGTTGTCCAGATCCACACGTACAGTGCTGAAAATGGCTTCCCACAGTTTATCCATTTGCTCGGAAGCTGGCAGATTAGGGAACACTTTGGCCGCCCATTCTGCTGAAGGATAAGCAATCAGAGACCAGCTGAATTTGTCAGCCATTTGGTATTCACGGTATTGGCGTAATTCATGTGAACGCACGCGCTGAGCAGCCGTAATTCTGCTGGACGGAATCCCTTGGAGCAAATCTGGATTCTCGGCAATAACATGAAGTACCGCAGCGCCATTTTCGACCTCTTCAGTCATTTCAGCTGCGTACCATTTGGGAGCAATATTAAAAGTTTCATCAGGAGCTAGTTCATACTGTAATCGGGTAACCGTTTCATCACTCCATTTTACTTTAACCAGCTTGGCTCCGACAGTATATGCTGATTTAACGATAAGTCGTACGAGCTCGGCGGACAAGATTGGTGCATGAACGATAAGTGTCTGCCCAGGTTGGACATTGGCGCCCACTCGAACGGCTAACTCCGCATATTTCTGCAATTTTTGTTGAAAATCTGACATGTAACTTTCCTCCATTTCACGAAAAAGCTTCAAATAAGAATAGGGTAACTTGCACAGTTTTTTTGCAAATTCCACACATAGCTTATATATTGTACAATGTAACGAAAAGGTTCACAAATCAGTTTTGGTACTTTTTAGTGAAAATGAAAGGGCGGATAAATAAATGACAGAGGAAAATTCTTCTCAGGAATTGAAGGAAGTACATATTCAGCAGGCACAAATGACAAGAGATGAGAATGGTGCATATTTAGGCCAAGTGGTATTTGGAGTGGACGGACAGAGTTCTATTTATGAAATTACCTTCCACAGTAAAAAGGGAAAGGAATGGGATTATAGTCTCCATTTTGCTGGAGAGCCGCGCTTGGAAGAAGAAATGCTACAGATGGATAGCTGGATTGAAGAGAACGATGATCTTTTCTACTATTTGCTGGATGCGGCATGGAGTAAATTACCCGAGTAATGTAAACATGGTCTATTTTCGTGACAAGCGGATTATATTTAGCAGTGTCCGCATAATCTGCTGACATGGGGGAAGCCTATAGGTCGAGTATAACAGGAAATTCCATGTGAATAGGAGGGTGAAGCTTTTGGCAAATCATCTGTTCACCGAAGGAATGACGGCAAATGAAGAGGCTGCTCCCGATCTCCTGAGCTTACGGACGCTGTTTGTAAATGTGTGTTTTATCGGAGAGCCGGGAAGCCGATCCTGGGTACTGGTGGATACGGGGATGGCAGGATTCACAGACTCGATTATACGCCTGGCTGAGGAACGATTCACGGGTCCTCCGATTGCTATTGTGCTTACTCATGGTCATTTTGACCATGTAGGTTCGGTTATTGAGTTGGTACAGCATTGGGGTACACCGGTTTATGCACACCCTTTGGAACTACCTTATCTGACGGGTATGAAGGATTATCAAAAACCTGACCCTAGTGTGGGGGGAGGTTTGATGTCGGGGATTTCCTTTTTGTACCCCAATGATGCTATAGATCTCGATGATCGCATCACCTCCCTGCCCCAAGATGGCAGTATCCCTGGCGCTCCTGGTTGGAAATGGCTTCATACCCCAGGCCATACGCCTGGTCATGTATCGCTATTTCATGAGCGGAGGCGCCTAATGGTGGCCGGTGACGCTTTTATCACGGTTAAGCAGGAGTCAGCACTGGCTGTGCTTCTACAGGAAAAAGAAATTCACGGACCGCCTGCGTATTTTACAACTGATTGGCAAGCTGCGCATCAGTCAGTGAAAAAGCTAGCGGGTTTAAAACCCGCGATCGCAGTTACAGGGCATGGACATTACATGCAAGGTACCGAGCTAACCGATCAGTTGGAGCGACTAGCAGGAAATTTTGAACACATGGCAGTCCCCAAACAGGGGCGTTATGTGTAGTATGTGTGAAGGACGATGCCTTGCGGGGCATCGTTTTTTTGTGTTGACGTGGAATTTTTTTGCTGGACATGGTATAGTCAAGCCAAAAGCTAAACGCTTTCATTAAACATCGTCATTTCATCAAGGAGGATTTTTGATGACACAACAGCATACTGCAATTGGTGATCTTTATTATGGAATACCGGCGATTCGTCTTAAATTTGGGCGATATGAAGCGGTTGCCCTACCAGGAAACGGTGCAAATCTGATTTCTTTTCGTGACAATGAGACGGGATATTCTTTTCTACGTGAGCCGGATGCTGAGAGCATAGAGGCTTTCAAACAAAGCCCATCCGTTTACGGAATTCCGTTTTTGTTCCCTCCAAACCGTTATGAGGATGGAAAATTCCTGTGGAATGGTGTTACATATGAGCTGCCAATTAATGAAGAGGCTACCCATAACCATTTGCACGGCTTTTTACATACCGTTCGGTGGGAGGTTGAGGACTACGGTTCCGGGGAGCAAGGTAGTTATGTGGTAATGAATCAGCATGTAAAGGAAGGGCATCCTATGTTCCGTTATCTGCCTTTCACCTTTACGATGAAGTTAACGTACAGCCTTGACGAATTTGGCCTGCATCAGCGTTATGTGATCCATAACGAGGGGGATCAACCGATTCCCAACTTGTTTGCCTTTCATACAGCCATTCGGGTACCTTTTGTACCTGATAGCTCGCCTGAGGATTACAAGATTAAGGTTACGATCGGTGAGCGGCGTGAGCTGACGGATCGGTTGTTGGCCACTGGGCAGTTCCAACCGCTATCCCCAGAAGAGGAATTGATGAAGACAACAGGAGTTAGCCCTTATTTTGCCTCTATGGATAATCATTATACGGCGGCTCCGCAAAATGGACGTAACTACATGGAACTCACACACAGTAAGACAGGCGCTACTCTTGTATATGATGTAGGCACTGCTTATAAGCATTGGATGATCTGGAACAACAAAGCGAACCAGGAGTTCATCTGTCCTGAACCGCAAATGAACATGATCAATGCACCGAATCGACCGGACTTGCCTGCGGAAGACATCGGGTTAATTGCACTGGCTCCGGGTCATATTTTTGAAACAACCAGTCGTCTGTACTGTGTTACTCCTAATCAAACGAAATCTTAATATTTCTTTATCTCATAAGCTTGCATCGTGATGAACGGTTCAAGCTTTTTCGATTGCTAAGGCTGTAGTTACAAGACGACTAAGAAGAATTATGAAAAAGGTTGCAGAGAAGCAATGTGCCATAGTATGATACGAAACAGGAGATGATCAGATGAATCATGGAATGATGCCTTTTCAAGCTGTTAAACGCAAGCAAATTGCAGATGAAGTGGCTGAGCAGTTGCAACGAAAAATTGCTGCTGGTGAATGGAATGTAGGCACTAAGATTCCAACCGAGCCTGAGCTCATGAAGCTATTTGGAGTCGGGCGCTCTACAGTTCGTGAGGCGGTTAGCGTTTTGGTGCATGCCGGTCTATTAGAGAAAAAGCAAGGACACGGAACCTTTGTCTGCCAACCGACCACTTCTCAGGAACCATTGGATTACCGACTAAGCCGCGCCGAAATTATTGAGGTTTATGAAGTACGGAGCGTGTTGGAACTGGAGATTGCCAGATTAGCTGCGTTACGTCGTAATGACGAAGATTTACGCTTGATGCGGGAGGCGCTGGACCGTCGAGCTGCGACATTGGCCGCTGGTGATATGAATGGGTACTTGGATGCGGATATCACTTTTCACTTGGCTGTTGCAGCAGCTACAGGCAATAAGGTGCTTACGGATGTATACCGCAGCTTTGTAGAGGCTATCCGCAAGGCGCTGAGCAATCTGATTACCGATCCAGCGATGCAAAATCATTTTACACTTCAGCATGAAAAAATTTATGAAGCGATCTTGGACCAGGATGGCAAGGCTGCCGAGCTATATAGTATTCAGCATTTGGATGGGACCAAGCTGGAGCTGCAAAAGCATATGGGAAGTTCTTAATTTTTTTATTCTTAAACATCAGATGATCATATGAATGAATGTACTGTACAAACCTTCTACTTCGAGCATCTCCTAAAATCAAACCAAAGGTGGTATCTGTATGCGCAAAATATGGGTGTTGGACACAACGTTAAGAGATGGAGAACAGTCACCAGGAGTTAGCTTAACTAGCTCAGAAAAGGTAGAAATCGCTCTTCAGCTGCAAAAGCTAGGCGTAGATCGGATTGAGACTGGCTTTCCAGCAACCTCACCTGGTGAGATCACCAGCATGCAGGAGATTGCCAAACAAGTCACCCAAGCAACACTGGTTGGTTTTGCACGCTCGAAAGAGCAGGACATAGATGCGGTCAGAGAAGCTCTACGGGGAGCGGAGGACGCTTGTCTTCACTTGTTCCTGGCTACCTCGCCTATTCATCGTCAGCATAAGCTGCGAATGGATAAAGCGAAAGTATTAGAGACCGCTGCCGCTGCTATTCGTTATGGACGCAAGTACTTCAGCAAAGTAGAATTTTCAGCAGAGGATGCCAGTCGTACCGAGCTGGAATTTATTTGTGAAGTTGTAGATATGGCAATTCGCGCTGGGGCGACAGTCGTTAATTTACCGGACACGGTGGGATATGCCTCGCCAGAACAGTTTGGAGAAATGTTTAGAATCGTAAAGCAGCAAGTACCTGGTATTGAAAAAATACAGCTGAGCACACACTGTCACGATGATCTTGGTATGGCAACAGCTAATACGCTGGCAGCTATCCGTAACGGTGTAGATCAATTTGAAGGCACCATTAATGGCATCGGTGAGCGAGCGGGAAATACACCTATCGAGGAGGTTGCACTAGCCCTTGACACGAGAGCCGAGCTCTATGGTGCACAAACGAGTCTCGTTTTGGAGGAGCTGTATGCTACCAGTAGACTGGTAAGCAAACGCACTGGAATGCCAGTACCGGGGAACAAGGCCATTGTCGGGGCCAATGCATTTGCACATGAGTCTGGTATACACCAAGACGGAATGCTGAAGGAGCGCACAACATATGAGATCGTATCCCCTGAGCGCATTGGTCTGAAGACGAGTAAGCTTGTATTAGGCAAGCATTCGGGACGTCATGCGTTTAAGGAAAAACTGGCGGACATGGGATTTAATGCTTTGACAGAGGAACAGCTTCAGGATGCGTTTCGCAAATTTAAAGCCTTGGCGGATAAGAAAAAACAGGTGCTGGATGAGGATTTACACGTCCTTATGGATGAAAGCCGCAATGTATCGCCTCAAATTTACACACTAAGCTCCATTCAGGTGTCCTATGGTAATCAGTCGGTCCCAGTCGCCTCCATACGCTTGAATAAACAGGATGGTACAGTAATTGATGAAGTTGCGATGGGGAATGGTTCTGTAGATGCGATTTTTCATGCGATAGACAAGGCTAGTGGTGAAGTGGTGGAGTTGGAGGATTACTCCATTCAGTCTGTAACATATGGCAAAGATGCGTTGGGGGAAGTCCACGCTATTTTGAGGCAAGGTGAGCACACAGCACTGGGAAGAGGTACAAGTACAGATATTTTGGAAGCTAGTGCTAAAGCTTATATCGACGCGCTAAACAAGCTAGTAGGCAGAAAAGAAGTGCATGCCAAAAGCAATATCACGATTAGCTGAGATTAGTAAATCAAGCTTATAGCTGAATTTTCCTTCTCACTCCTCTGACCTTATCATAAAAAAGCGCTTGCAAAATATGTGATAACATTTGAAATTTAATGTATAATAGGCGAGAGAAGATCACCATATTTTGTCTGAATTACATAGGCCAAGAGGAGGAAATGAGTTGAACTACCGCATTGAAAAGGATACGTTGGGCGAAATCAAAGTACCGGCAGATCGTTTGTGGGGAGCACAAACACAGCGCAGTAAGGAAAATTTCCCGATTGGCTCGGAGAAAATGCCATTAGAGGTCATTCAGGCATTCGCGGTACTCAAAAAGAGTGCGGCGATCAGCAATTATAAGTTGGGTAAGCTATCTCAGGAGAAGCAGGACGCCATTATTTATGCAGCGGACGAAATTCTGGCTGGACGAGTGGATGACCATTTCCCGTTGGTTGTATGGCAGACAGGGAGCGGCACGCAATCCAATATGAATGTCAATGAAGTGATTGCTCATCTGGGCAGTGAATGGTTACAAAAACAGGGAAAAGATGCGAAGCTGCATCCAAATGACGATGTGAATATGTCGCAAAGCTCAAATGATACGTTTCCCACAGCGCTTCATGTAGCGGGTGTCATTGCCGTCGAGGACCGCTTGTTGCCTGCTATTGATAAGCTGAAAGAGACTTTTCAACAGAAGTCGGAACAATTCAAGGATATCATCAAAATTGGCCGAACCCATTTACAGGATGCTACACCACTTACACTGGGTCAGGAAATTAGCGGCTGGTATGCCATGCTGGATAAAAGCAAGCGGATGATCGTCGACACGGTTCAATATATGAAGGAGCTGGCGATTGGCGGAACAGCAGTGGGCACAGGAATTAATGCTCATCCAGAGTTTGGTTCCCGAACCTCTGCAGAAATTTCCGGCTTCACTGGAAAAACATTCACATCTGCACCTAATAAATTCCATGCGCTGACCAGTCATGATGAAGTGGTGGCTGTACATGGAGCAATCAAAGCACTAGCTGCAGATTTGATGAAAATCGCCAATGATGTTCGCTGGCTGGCTAGTGGCCCGCGTAGCGGCTTGGGAGAAATCACGATTCCTGCGAACGAGCCGGGAAGCTCCATTATGCCTGGTAAGGTGAATCCGACCCAGAGTGAAGCACTGACGATGGTCGTTACGCAAGTCATGGGTAATGATGCAGCCATCGGCTTTGCAGCAAGTCAAGGTAATTTTGAGCTGAATGTGTTTAAGCCAGTAATCATATACAATTTTTTGCAATCTGTTCATCTGCTGGCTGATTCCATTATTGCTTTTAATGATAACTGTGCTGTTGGCATTGAGCCTGATCTCGCCAAGATTGAGCACAATCTGAATAATTCTCTGATGTTGGTGACGGCATTGAATCCATATATTGGATATGAAAATGCTGCTAAAATTGCTAAACTTGCACATGCAGAAGGGCTGTCTCTAAAGGAAGCGGCACTTCGTAGCGGACTGCTGACGGAAGAGCAGTTCGACCAATATGTTGTGCCAGCACATATGATTCAGCCCAAAGTCTAAGCACGACGAACGGGTACAGCTTGAGAAATTTAAAAAATGTACAAACCAGCTTGTGGAGTGCCGATCCAGCACAGACCATGAGCTGGATTTTTTAATTTTCCCATAATTTTTTTACTTAAGATTAGTATTCTGTGTGATTTGAGGGTATATAGTTAGAAGGCGAAAAAATGAACATTTAATTTCAAGATAGGAGAAGCCGTATGGAACAGACAACCGTGATTAATTTGATTGTGCTTTTGCTGTCCGGCTTGCTGCTGGTCGGTGTGCTGACTACCAAATTTTCCAGCCGTTTTGGTATGCCTGCACTTGTTTTGTTTATTGCTGTAGGCATGGTGCTCAGCCAGTTTATTTATTTTGATAATGCCTTTATCACACAGCTGGTAGGCATTCTCGCGCTTATTGTAATTCTGTTTGAAGGTGGGATGCAGACAAAGTTTACCCATATTAAGCCAGTTATTCGACCTGCATTGTCATTATCAACCCTCGGGGTCATCATAACGACTGTAGTCATTGGCGTGTGCGCCAAGTTTATTTTGGGCGTAGGCTGGATGGAATCGATGTTGTTCGGCGCAATTGTCGGATCGACAGATGCGGCAGCCGTGTTTTCCGTTTTGGGGGGTAAAAACATCAAAAAACGAATTACCTCGACGCTCGAAGCGGAATCCGGCAGTAATGATCCGATGGCTGTATTTCTCACAGTCACATTGATTGAGCTGATACATCACCCTGAGCAATCCATTTGGATACATATTTTATTGTTTTTGTGGGAAATGGGTTTTGGTTTAATCGTTGGTTTTGTACTAGGACGCTTAGGAGTATATGCGATTAATAAAATGAATTTTGATTCATCCGGTTTGTACCCTGTAATGGCATTGGCATTTGCGGTTTTGACGTATGCGGCGGCATCGTTATTAGAGGCGAGCGGATTGCTGGCGGTGTATGTCATGGCCATTGTATTGGGTAATTCCGACTTGACTTACAAGCGATCCATTATTCATTTTAACAATGGTTTCGCCTGGATGGTGCAGATTATGATGTTTGTCCTGCTTGGGCTATTGGTCTTTCCCGATCAATTGCTGGGCATTGCGTGGCAAAGTTTGGCGCTTTCCTTTATCCTCATGCTCGTGGCTCGTCCAATAGGTGTGTTCCTAAGCTTGCTTTTTTCCAGGTACTCTGTTCGAGAGAAGACACTGCTATCCTGGGCAGGGCTGCGTGGGGCGGTACCCATTGTACTAGCAACCTATCCATTGCTGGATGAAATGGATGTAGGACCCTTGTTTTTTAATGTTGTTTTTTTCGTAGTACTTACTTCAGCGATTATTCAAGGTACCACGATCTCTTGGCTAGCAGTGAAGCTTGGCTTGATGGACCCTAACGAGACGTCGTCGCCTTCACTGCTAGAATTAGTTTCTCTGGGAAAAACCACTTCGGAAATCAATCACATTCAGGTACAAAAGGGGATGTCGATCGCGGGCAAGGCGATTCAGGATATACAGCTGCCTGAAGACATTTTATTCACAGCTATTATTCGGAACGAACAAATTATTGCCCCGAGAGGCACAACTGTGATTGAACCTGGCGATACTTTGTACGTGCTTAGTCCCAAACTCAAACGCCAGCAGATGAAAGAGCTGTTCATGCTGCTCGAACCAGAGGCGGCTCCGTAAATGAGTTTTGTTCTTATCGTTACAGTCCTTCGCATTTATTTATGTGAAGGGCTTTTTGTTGCGTTCTTTTTCAGAGTGGATGAATCTGTTAAAAAATTGACACTATCATTCTACAAAATTAGTTTATGATATTGTCGTTAGATGTCGCAGCCTATCGTTACTGATCATTTGATGGGCAATAGTGATGAAATACGATAGAAGCCACCAAACAGGAGAGATGATGAATGAAACCGGAAGTCTTGCCACAGCGTGCAGCAGCTCGCAGGCAGAAAAATAAGAAAAAGAAACGAAAAGGTAGATTTGGTCGCTTTATACTGCGACTTTTTATTGTATTCCTGTTAGCGGGAATTGGGGGTGGTGCATGGTTGTTTTTAACCCCATCCGGCAAGGATATGCGCTATTTGGCTGCGGACACACTGATTACAACTCAGCATCGGCACTGGGCGAAATATTTTATCGGAGAAGCAGAAGCGAAGAAACGCGTGGCTGAATATTCGGCCCGATTCGAGGAGATGGGCGAGGAGAAGGACAGACATACAATCAATTTGCCTGATCTGGTACCAACCAAGGTACAACAAACGCCGTTGGTTGAAGTGGAGGAGGTATCGGGACGCAATTATCATGGCTATGTTATGACAGTGCATGACCCTACTAAAATTAGGCTCGGGGTTCCTGCTAAAGTCGGTCGGGGAGAACGGGTATCTAGTATGGTCGAGCGTTTGGGGGCCGTTGCTGGCGTAAATGGCGGCGGATTCGCTGATCCCAACTGGAACGGAAATGGTTTTAAACCGATTGGTGTTGTCATTTCTCAGGGTCAGATATACTACAACGATATGGGTAAAAATGCCTCTGTTCAAATCGTAGGCATTGATAAACAGGGAAAAATGATAGCCGGTCACTATTCATTGTCTGAATTATCCAAAATGAATGTACAAGAAGCGGTTACCTTTCAGCCACGACTAATCGTGAATGGAAAAGGTCTGATTCGCAATGCAAGCGAGGGGTGGGGCATTGCTCCCCGTACTGCGATGGGACAGAGAGCAGACGGGGCAATTATTTTCGTAACCGTCGACGGTCGCCAGCCTGGGTACAGCATTGGTGCCAACTTGTATGATATGCAAAATATTTTACTTAAACATGGAGCAGTTATCGGTGCTAATCTGGATGGAGGTTCGTCCACGGTGCTCGTCAAGGATAACACTATTGTCAACAAACCTTCTTCTGAATACGGAGAGCGATATTTGCCAACTGCGTTTCTCGTATTTGAGCATCCAGAGACCGTCAGTATCCCGAACATATGGGAAGGGATGAGACCCGTAGATATTGACGCAGCCAAAAAGAGATAGAACGGGAATAAAACAAGTCTATTAAGTGAACGGAGACTCATAATGAAGCTAGATCGAACAGGATTTCAGCGATTGTTTGTCGCCTTGCTGATGCTACCATTGCTCTTGACAACAATGCACCAAGGAGAAGTCGAAGCGGCTGAACAGGGAACCACAGCACCTCAATCAACACAACTAACAGATATTGTTATAGCCGGTCAACCCTTAAACAACAAGACCAAATCTCTATTGATTGACGGTAAGCTCATGGTACCGCTTAAACCTTTGGCTGAAGCTGTAGGTGCAAGCTACCATTGGGATGCTAAAAAAAAGCAGGTCACGCTGCAAAAGTGGGCAGAGCCCTTAGTTCTTAAGGAGCGATTACGAAAGAACAAGCAGCAGCTTACATTTGAGGTTGTAGGTAAAGACGTTTATGTGCCTCTTAGAGATGTATCGCTTGAGTTAGGTTATACGTTGGAGAAGACAAATACACAGATTCAGATCCAGCCACCGATTCACGGTAAACTAAAAGAACAAATATATGAGGGAGATCTCGTGGCAGCACGTGAAGCATTAATCCACTTAGAAAGACGTTCTGTCCATCCTTATATAGAAGAACATCGTCCTAACACTGAGCTGCTGTCCAGTGTCTATATGTTCCCCCAAGGCGAAGCATTGCGGTATTTTACAGTGAACGGGGATGTGCTGAGTCTGGTTGAAGTGAAGGACGGTTTTCCGATTGTTGCCTATGAAGGGTATGTGGGAGCTCCCTTTGATAAAACCTTTACGATGGAATACGATCCACTGGAGCTGTTTTTGGCTAATAAAGCCAAAGATCAGTGGGGAACCTATCCGAAATTAAATAAGCCGCTGATCTACGAGTATACTACAGGATGGGGAGACAGCAGCACTACTTTTTATGGGCGTGTTACTATAGATAAAAAAGAAGAGCTGCTGGGTACGACGGGCGATCCGGTAAGCGGACTCCGAACCGATGCCAAGCAGATCATGAAAACCTTCAAGCTGCCGTGGGAATCGCGTACAGATGCCCAGCAGGCGATGGGATAAGTTTAGTAGAGCAGATACTACAAAAAAGCGTGTATCGTTGAAGTTAATTTAACTTCCCGGTACACGCTTTTTACAATGAAATGGGTAATGAATATTGTGATATGCTCAAATCTTGTTTAGGCGTCATTTTCTGCTTCGAGAAACACGGAGATCAGAATACGCGCGTTGTTTTCTCCAACATTTTTGGCATAGTGGGGGATGGCTGCTCTCCAGCTAAAGGAATCTCCTGCTTCCAGCGTAGCTGAATCCTCACCCTGCTCCACGTATACCGTACCCTCCAAAATAAAATGAATCTCATCCCCTGCATGAGCATGTTCTTCTTCTGTAGATGAGCCTGGCGGCATGTCCACCAGCATCATTTTGACATTACCCTGACCACCCAAATGATCGACCTGGAGTTTGTTTTTACCATACAATGTTTTACGACGCTCGTCCTTACGAATCACTTGCATCCTTTCTTCTTCTTTAAGAAGCAGAAAAGCGAGAGGTACGTTCAGCGCATTAGCGATGCTGTCCAATGTGGCGATGGAAGGGGAGGTTTTATTATTTTCGACTTGACTCATAAATCCTTGAGATAGACCGGTTCGTTCGCAGATTTGCTGGATGGATAAATTTTTACGTTTACGAGCTGCACGAATGTTGCATCCTATACCCATAGAGCGTTCCTCCTTTTAGGGAAATATAATATATACTAATTTATTATTTATCATAACAAATAATTTGTTGACAGACTATAGTTTCTTATGCTAAATTCACATTACAAAATAATTATTACTATTACTAATAATTTAAGTGTAATTCATACTTATGTGTTGCAGTATAGATTCGGACGTCATTATTTTTTTGGCTAAATTATTAGTAATATAAATTAATTATTCATATACGCTTGTATGAGTGTATTAAAACAAACAGAATGGAGAGATAAACATGAGTTCAGCAAGCAGAAACATTTCTACAATTATGCGGGTGGCGCTGGGCATTTTGTTTCTGGCACACGGAATTGCTAAATTCCAAATGGGATTGGGTAATGTAGCAGGCTGGTTTTCCAGTATTGGTGTTCCAGGATTTTTAGGTTATGTCGTTGCGGTGATTGAGTTGGTCGGCGGGATTGCATTAATTCTTGGATTGCTTACTCGCTATGTATCCGGACTTTTAGTTATTGTATTGATCGGCGCTATTTTCACGGCCAAATTGTCCGGCGGGCTGATGGGGAATGGTCAAGGCGCTGGCTATGAGCTGGATATTGCTTTTATTCTGGTAGCTCTTCATCTCGTATTTGCGCCGACAACTCGCTGGTCTCTGGATTCTTTGTTCAGCCGTCGTGGGTCAACAGAACAATAAATTTGATTAAGCCTTAGTCCTCCAATCCATGTAGAAAGAGGGAAATCTCATGATAGCACATATTCATGACAACACTAAAATCGGGCAGGTTTCATTAAAAGTTAGTAACTTGGAGCGCTCTATTCAATTTTACACTGAGGTCATTGGTTTACAGCTTCTACGTCAAACAGCGGATACCGCTGAATTGACTGTTGACGGAAAGCATGCGCTACTGATTCTTAACTATATTGAAAATGCAGTTATTCTGCCGCGCCAGTCTGCAACCGGATTGTATCACTTTGCTATTCTTCTACCAGATCGTATAGCTCTGGGTTTGTCTTTGCGTAATCTGCTGGCTCATGAGATTGAAATCGGACAGGGAGACCATGATGTAAGTGAAGCATTATACATCCATGATCCCGATAATAACGGAATTGAAATCTATGCGGATCGTCCTCGTAATCAATGGAAAAAAGATGCAAATGGATTTTACATGATGGGAACTGGACCTGTGGATGCAGAAGACCTGATTGCCATTTCTGAAAACTTACCTTGGCAGGGACTGCCACAGGGAACGGTAATTGGGCATGTTCACTTCCATGTGTCTAATTTGCTCACAGCACAGCAATTTTATTGCGATGTGCTTGGCTTTGACATTACATGCCGATATGGATCTTCAGCCTTGTTCGTTTCCGCAGGTGGTTACCACCACCATATGGGCTTAAATATATGGGCAGGTGAAGGAGCGCCACCAGCTCCCGAGCAGGCTGCTGGATTGGATTATTTTGAACTGAATGTTCCAGACCAACAAGAATTGGATGCCATTACTGCTCGTTTGACTGCGGCAGGTTATCGATTACAAGAACGTGATGGGGCCTTGTATGTGGCTGACCCGTTCCGTATTCAAATCAAATTGGTTCAGGGTCAAACCATTTAACATAGCAAGAACGTAACAGAAAAGGGTATTCCTATGAGCCGTACTGGCTGGGAATACCCTTTTTTTATATCCTAAAACAAACTCCAATCCAAATCGCGGGACATTGTCTCCAGCAAGTGTACCCCCGCTGTACTGTTGCCCATACGATTCAATGAAGGCCCCACTAACCCGATGCCGTATCGTCCAGGTACCATCGTCATTATACTGCCAGATACGCCGCTTTTGGCAGGGAGTCCGACTTGAATGGCAAATTCACCAGAGGCGTCATACATACCGCATGTTGTCATAAATGTTTTGGCGATCTGTACATAGCGACGGGGGATCAAAGGTATACCTGTGACCGGATCACGGCCGTTGTAGGCTAGTATAAGTCCCATACGTGCTAAATCTGTACAGTTTAATTTGACAGCACAATGTCTGAAATAGACGTCAAGCACATCCTCCACATGACCTCTTAAAATCCCCTTTTCCATTAGAAAATAAGCAAGGGAACGGTTCAAATGGCCTGTGGCTGATTCTGAGTCGTAGACATCCTGATCATATTCCAATGTGTCATTATGAGTAAGCAGACGGAAAAACTGAAGAACACGGGCAAATCTCTCTTCTGGACTGTTTCCCCGAATCAGAGAGGAGACCGCGATTGCTCCGGCATTAATCAGTGGGTTAAATGGAATCCCCGGCTCGACTAGTTCTAGCTTTAGCATGGAATTAAAACGGTCTCCGGTAGGCTCCATACCTACCTTAGAGAAGACAACGTCCTCTCCATTATCCATCAAGGCCAGAATGAGCGTAAATACCTTTGAGATGCTTTGCATCGTAAACTGGATTTCCGTATCTCCGGCTACCACGGTCTCACCCGCACCGTTCATGACCACAATACCCAGCGCGTCGGCCGGGGCCTTGGACAGTTCGGGAATATACGCTGCTACCTTGCCATGAATATACTCATGACGGCTTTGTTCTACCCATTCCGGCAGTTTGGTCTGTAGTCTCTGCCACTCCGATGTCATTTCTTTTCCTCCAGTCGAGTAACCAATCTGTGGTATTTATTGTAGAGCAAGAAGTAGCTATATACTTATTTTAAAGAAATGTTCAGTCGAAAAACAAGCTCTGATGTCATTTCTTTTTCTCCAGTTAAATCCCCAACTATTGTAATATCTGGATTATGGCTTACAGGAGAAGGAGATGAAGTTGAGCATGTTACATGGTATGTTAGCGGATTACCCACGGGAGAAAACGATTCATCAGTTGTTTGAGGAGCAGGTTGAGCGCACACCGGACCATGTGGCGGTTGTACTTGGGGACAAGCACTTGACGTATGCTGATCTGAACAAACAGGCCAATCAGCTTGCACATGCTTTGCGGGTCAAAGGTGTAGATAAGGACGAGCCCGTCGGGATCATGGTCGAATGCTCATTGACTATATCGATATCGAACTTTATGTCGATAACTCAAAATCGTTTTTGCACAGTCTACAAGAGCTTGAAACCGATGACCTTTGGTACAAGTAAAGTGAAGTAAAAAAACTGCCGACAGCGTCGACAGTTTTAGTTTAAAGGCCTTCTGATGATTCAATTGAATTCATCGGAAGGTTATTTTGCTATGTACTTGAAATCAATAGTAGCTGCTGGAATTCAATGAGCTTATGATCGCAGGCAATAGAGCAACAGCCATAATGATATAGATAACAATTACAATAGCGGCCCATAGCAGGCCTGCCTTAGCGTAGTTCGCTTTGCTCGGATTTGTCGAGCCGCTAAAAGCCCACACAAACAGCATAACAATTCCAACTACGGGTATTGCCATCAGGAGTAAGCTGATCATCCACTCCTTGAATGAAACAGGTGGCGGGTAAACAGGGGCTGGTCTGGACGGTGCTCCTTGTTGATTGTATTGCGGATTAAACGGGTTAGACGGGTTAGACAATTGAATCTTCTCCTTACGTGTTTAGTATGTTGTGTTTCCTATATTGTCCAAAACATCATACATGATATGACAATAAGCAACAAGTAAAATTCAGTAAACAGTCTAATAGTACTATCACATGACCAAAAATAGGTCTATACACCCTATTGACGAAGCGCTAATTATATATTAATGTATTGATATTAACATTTTGTTTTTATCATAATGATTTAAATTAAAATTTACATAGAGCATTCGTTGCTTTTGAAGGAAAAGCGATGATGTCCCAAATATGAGCAGGTAGGTGACACAAGTGACAGATAGATCGAGATACAACGACAGTGGCTTGACGGAGGAGCAATTTTTGGCCCTTTATGATGCGAATCAATATGAGCGTCCATCCGTAACGGTAGATATGCTGTTATTTACTGTAATGGATCAGCTCCAGCAGAATTACCGTAAGCTACCGGAGAAAACACTTCAGCTCCTATTGATCCAAAGAGGAGAGCATCCTTTTATAGGGCAATGGGCGTTGCCCGGCGGTTTTGTAGGCATGAATGAAAGCCTGGAAGAGGCTGCACGCCGTGAGCTTAAAACTGAAACCAATGTGGATCAGATTTATATGGAGCAGCTGTACACTTGGGGAGATGTAGCACGTGATCCGCGTATGCGGGTAATTAGCTGCGCTTACATGGCGTTAGTAGACCATGAATCCTTGGAGGTGCAGGCAGGGGATGATGCAGCAGATGCTCAATGGTTCGAACTGGATTACAGTGTGGCTCAGGAGACGCGGACGAATCAACCGGAAGGTTACACATGGGAGCAAAACATTGACATTACATTGAAGCATGCGGACATCCTTCTGTCAGCCAAAGTGAAAGTAACTGAAATTCTTAAGGGTAAAACCATAGAAATCAAGCGAGAAGTTTTGGAGTCACAGGGAATTGCTTTTGATCATGCTAAAATTGTTGCGTACGGTATTGAGCGTCTACGCAGCAAAATTGAATATACCGATATCGCATTTCACCTAATGCCAGCTCTATTTACACTGAGTGAACTTCAGCAGGTGTATGAAATTATTTTAGGTAAAGAACTGTTGGCCGCGGCTTTTCGTCGTAAAATAGCAGATCTTGTGGAAGAAACCAATGAATACAGTAAGGCGGCCGGACATCGTCCGTCCAAGTTATACCGATTTAAGCCACGGTCACGTTTTATATAGCATAAAAGGAAGAAGAAATGAGGATTAGTCATGGAGAAGTTTACATTTTTTTATCGCAGTCATTCACCATTTTCGCAATGGTACCCTTGTGAATTTGTCGTGGATGGATTGGAATTTAACTGTGCTGAGCAATATATGATGCTGAAAAAAGCGCAGCTTTTTGGGGATGAAGAGGCAGCCCTGAAAATTATGCAAGCTCCTACCCCAAGGGAGCAAAAAGCCCGTGGTCGCAGTGTGCGCGGATTTGACCAATCCTTATGGGAAGCAAATTGTCAGCAATTCGTGTATGACGGAAATTATGCCAAGTTCACCCAAAATACGAATTTGCTCAAGCATCTGCTTAAAACGAAAGGAACTACTCTGGTTGAGGCTAGTCCGACCGACACCATCTGGGGTGTAGGTTTAGCTGAAAATGACGCTCGTATACGGCATCGGAAACAATGGCGGGGTACGAACTGGCTCGGGGAAATATTGACGAATTTACGTGAGGATCTATTGCAAAAGGAGGAGTAGTTATCATGAATCACACAATGAATTCCCGGAGTAAGCGGGATGCCAGGTCACATATGGCGCATGAAACATTATCCATTATGGAAAATGGGCATTACACGAATACCAAACAGGTACAAGTAAATATTGCTAAAGAGGTAGGGAATGCGGTCACAGGTTCGAAACTATATAGACCTTCTCAACTGGTAGCTGTAAAGCAAGAGGCAGAGCAAAGAATAAAAAGTATATTAGGAGCTTCTTCCCATGTTGACGAACAGGCGATCATTGGGAAGTTGGAAGTTACGGGAGAAAGTACGTTGCAGGCCGCACATAGACTCCGGGTCGAGGAGAAGCGGGAACACGTAGCATGTTTGAATTTTGCATCAGCCAAAAACCCAGGAGGTGGATTCCTCGGAGGCAGTCAGGCTCAAGAGGAAAGCTTGGCTCGTTCGTCAGCGCTATATCCTTGTATTTCACAAATGGTGGAAATGTACCAACATAATCGGAAGCTGCGAAGCTGTTTTTACTCAGATTATATGATTTATTCTCCTCAAGTTCCTGTTTTTCGGGATGATCAAGGAACATTGCTGGAAAATCCGTATCTAGTCGATTTCCTGACCGCGCCTGCTGTGAATGCTGGAGTCGTACATGAGCGGGAGCCAGAGCAAGTGCACCGGATTGAAGAGGTCATGTTGGAGCGCATCCGTTATGTTTTTGGAATGGCCATGCAAAACGGTGTAGAACATCTTGTGCTTGGTGCTTATGGTTGCGGGGTATTCCGCAATAAACCGGAAGAGGTTGCCGACTGGTTTAGACAAGTGCTTGTAGCTGAAGGATATGGATTGCTGTTTGAACGGATCGCCTTTGCAGTTTTGGACCACAAAGCAGAGCAGCGTACTTTAAACAGCTTTAAAAATGCTCTATCCTAATAACAGAGACATCTTAAACACATTAATATTGATGAAATAGGAGAGTGCTGAATGAACCCATCTTCCAACATTACCTGGCATGTATCAGAAGTGGATAAGCAAGCTCGACAGCTTCTGAACGGACATCAGAGTCCCGTGCTTTGGTTTACAGGGCTATCTGGCTCGGGAAAGTCAACGGTATCCTCCACACTCGAAAAAGCGTTATATGCACGAGGTATACGTACGTTTATTTTGGATGGGGATAATGTTCGGCATGGTTTGAATCGCAATTTGGGTTTCCTGCCCGCTGACCGCAAAGAAAATATTCGTCGTATAGCGGAAGTATCCAAGCTAATGGCACATGCGGGGGTTCTAACGATTTGCGCCACTATTTCACCATATCGTGAGGATCGTGAAATGGTAAAGGATATTTTAGAACAGGAAGGCTGCTACGAGATTTATATACAATGCAGTCTAGAGGAATGTGAGCGTCGTGATCCAAAAGGAATGTACAAAAAAGCACGAGCTGGAGAAATTCATCATTTTACGGGGATTGATGCTCCTTATGAAGTACCGCTGCAACCTGATTTAATCGTCTCCACGGAAGGCCGGGAGGTAAATCAATCGGTACAGGATATTCTGGATTTTCTCGATAGCAAGCAGCTCTTATTATGATTTTATGATGAATTCCATATGAATATTGTCTGAAAGTCTCCATAACAAAACCTGGGAATTGATCAATGTAATTGTTACAGAACATAAAAAATTGAAATCATTTTATTGTAAATAAATACAGCACTATATTACGGCAAGCCTTATGGGGCTTGCTTTTTTATTTGTGATTTTAAACTAATTCTAAATCCTAAATTGTAATAATTATAAAAAAGTATTGATTTTTATTTGTGCACAATTTATAGTGAAAGGCACATAGTCAACCAATTCATTTAAGAGGTGATTTCAATTATGAGTAACCAACCAACGAACCTGACTACAAGCTGGGGCGCTCCTGTTGGAGATAATCAGAATTCGATTACAGCAGGCTCACGTGGTCCCACATTAATTCAGGATGTGCATCTGCTGGAGAAGCTGGCGCATTTTAACCGGGAGCGTGTGCCGGAACGCGTTGTTCATGCCAAAGGCGCGGGGGCGCACGGATATTTTGAAGTCACTCATGACTTGTCTTCATATACCAAAGCAAACTTCTTGTCCGAAGTGGGCAAGCGTACACCGATGTTTATTCGTTTTTCTACTGTGGCAGGTGAGCTAGGCTCGTCCGATACTGTACGCGATCCACGTGGATTTGCGGTAAAGTTTTATACAGAAGAAGGAAACTATGATCTCGTAGGGAATAATACACCTGTCTTTTTTATTCGGGATGCCATTAAATTTCCTGACTTTATTCATACGCAAAAACGTCATCCTCAAACGCATCTGAAAAACCCGAATGCGGTCTGGGATTTCTGGTCCTTGTCTCCTGAATCGCTGCATCAGGTAAGTATTCTCATGTCTGACCGCGGTATTCCAGCTACACTTAGACATATGCATGGTTTCGGTAGCCACACGTTCAAGTGGGTAAACGCCGAGGGGCAGGCTGTATGGGTAAAATACCATTTTAAAACGGAACAAGGTATACAAAATCTCGATGTGGATTTAGCTGCGAAAATTGCCGGTGAAAACCCGGATTATCATATACAAGATTTGTTTAATGCGATTAAAAAGGGTGATTTCCCGGCATGGAAGCTTTATGTGCAGATTATGCCTGTAGAAGATGCGGATACGTACCGTTTTGATCCGTTCGATGTGACCAAAGTATGGTCTCAAAAGGATTATCCGCTGATTGAGGTAGGGCGCATGGTGTTGAATCGCAATCCTGAGAACTACTTCGCTGAGGTGGAGCAGGCAACATTCTCGCCGGGTTCATTTGTTCCTGGTATTGAGGCTTCCCCGGATAAGATGCTGCAAGGTCGTCTGTTTGCCTATGGTGACGCACATCGCTACCGTGTTGGTGCAAATCATAATGCGTTGCCCATCAACCGGCCGCATGCGGAAGTACACAACTACCAACGCGACGGCGCATTGCGCAGTGACGGTAATGGCGGAGGATCTGTCTATTACGAGCCGAATAGTCTTGGTGGACCGAAAGAATCACCAGCTCACAAAATCGCTCCTTTTGAGATATCGGGCGAAGCACAAAGTGTAGCCTACGACCATAACGATCACTACACACAACCAGGGGACCTGTATCGCTTGCTGAGTGAAGAAGAGCGCTCACGTCTGGTCCGAAACATTGTAAATGCTATGAAGCCTGTAGAAAGTGATGAAATCAAACTGCGTCAGATCGGTCATTTCTATAAAGCTGATCCTGAATACGGACGTCGTGTAGCAGATGGTCTGGGTTTGACCGTTCCACAAGGTGAGTAGAAGGATTAGCAAACTCATAACCTGAAAGCCGTATGAATAAATAATAAAAGGATGTCCCCACACCACGTACATGGTGAATGGGACATCCTTTGTTTTTGAGAGCAATGTAAAGCAGGGGCTGCTAAATCCTCTTCAACCGAGGTAAGTAGACCACCAGAAACAGTGACCGTCCCAGGGCAAAGATGATAAAGGATAACCAAAGTCCATGATTCCCATAATAGGGAACGCACCAGAAGAGAGCGATCAAAAAGCAGACCAGTGAAATCAGCATCGAATTACGGATGGGATACGTTACCGTCATCCCTGTAAACACACCATAGAATACCAATCCCAGTCCAGCTGCTAGGGGAAAGACCACGAGCCACCCATTGTAAGGTGTTGTCAGACTAACTACAGTAGCATTTCCCGTAAATAGCGAGATCAGTGGCTCTTTCAGGGCGAAATACAATCCTCCCGTCACTACGCTGGTAACCAGTGTCCAGAACCAGGACAAGCGAATAACTCTTTGCAACATTTTACGATTTCCAGCACCACGAGCTTGACCCGTCATGATGCTACTGGCGTTGGCGAACCCGTCAAAAAAGTAAGCCATAATGTAATGGATCTGCAACAAAATAGCATTTGCCGCCAACTGATCGGTTCCAAAACTCGCACTGCGCGCCGTAAACAGATTAAACATCGTCAACAGGCAGGCTGTACGAATCATAAGATCAAGGTTTGTTGTCATGACACTTTTCAACTCTGAGGCACCAAACCATTCTCGCCAATTTATCTGTTCGCTGCGCTTCCATTCTCTCCAAATCGATGAGCGGAACACTAGCACAAGACCCAATACACACGCAAGAGCTTCTGCAATTAGAGTAGCGCTTGCCACCCCGGCGACATTCCAATGCATGATCTGTGTAAATACAATAGCTAATAGCATATTAATCACATTCATGGATATTTGTAAAAATAATGTGGCCTTCACACGGGACAATCCCATCAGCCACCCGAGCAGTACATAGTTTACTAATGTAAGAGGAGCTCCCCAAATACGAATGTTAAAATAAATAGCTGCTTGCTCTGCCACATCCTGAGCTGGATGAATAAGCTGGAGAGAAGCTAGCAGAATGGGCTTTTGCAATACAATAAATACTGCACCAATGAGTAGAGCTATGGCCAGTGGGCGCATAAGAGCAGCTATGCCTTGATCGTTATTTTGTGCGCCCGCGGCTTGTGCTGTGAAAGCTGAAGTACTGACTCGCAGAAAACCAAATAGCCAATATAAAGTGTTGAAAATAAGAGTACCGACTGCCACGCCGCCTAAATAGGCAGAGTGGCTCAAATGACCGATTACTGCTGTATCCACCGCACCGAGTAGCGGGGTCGTAATCGTCGAAATAATTAAAGGGATCGCTAACGCAAGATAGGCTCGGTGGGAAGGCAGCATGTTGAAAAAACCTCCAGTAACGATTGTGTATAGGGATGCCGATCCGAATGAAATAATGCTTCCTTAGAAAAATGCTCAAGCACACGGCCCTCTTTCATCACCATGATCCGGTCACTCATAAAGTGCACAGATGCCAAATCATGCGAGATAAACAGATAAGCCAGTTCAAACTCATCCTGCAAATCTTTGAGCAGATTCAAAATGATGGCTTGTGTGGTTACATCCAAACTTGCAGTCGGCTCGTCCAATACGATAAAATCCGGCTCTGTGCTGATAGCACGTGCGATGGTTACACGCTGCTTTTCCCCACCACTGAGCTGATGTGGAAACTTATCCAGATAACTCGCCGGAAGCTTCACCATACCTAGCAGTTGTTCTGCTATATTCCGACGTCCAGAGGGCATACCCGCCATAAAGGAAGGAATATAGCATTTGAGCTGATCCAGTGGCTCCAGTAGGGATTGCAGAATGGTTAGCCTAGGGTTCAAAGCTGCGGACGGATGCTGAAATACCGCCCCCAGTCTGCTGCGAATCCGATTTAATTCACTTCGCTTTAATCCTCGAGTGGACTGTCCATGCAGTGTAAGCTCACCTTGATCAAATGGGTCCAATGTTAAAATACAGCGAGCGAGTGTGCTTTTCCCACTGCCGCTTTCTCCGACAACCCCCAGACATTCTCCGGACGAGACCGACAGAGCAACATCATGCAGCACAGTTTTGCCTCCAGTGTAAGCCTTCGTCAACCCGGAGACGGTAACAACAGGATTGGGGCTGTCTTGCCACTGAGCGAAGGCGGCCTGATTATCCATGTAATATGCTCCTTTCCGGTGCAAACTGCTCATCGGTGTTATTGCATGGCAAACGTGAAGGAGCGCCTGGAGACAGCGGCGGAATAGCCGCCAGTAAGCGACGTGTATATGGATGGGCTGGATGGTCCAGCACCGCTTGCGTTTGGCCAGTTTCTACCAAAACACCTGTACGCATTATTGCGATTCGATCCGCATACTTCCGTACATGCCGTAGATCATGAGTAATCCACAAGATGGAGATTCCTGTTTCCATCCGGATTTGGTCAATGAGCTGGAGGACTCGATGTGCAGTGAGCGTATCCAGCGCAGTTGTGGGCTCGTCGGCAATAAGCAGCTTCGGCTCTAGAAGCAGTGCAGCTGCAATAGCCGCTCGCTGTAATTGACCACCACTGAGCTCGAATGGATAGCTACGGTATACTCGCTCGGCGGGAAGCTGGACGTGCTCCAGCACTTCGATACAGCGCTGCTTACGCGCTTTACGGTCTTGTTTACTGTGAGCACGCATCAGCTCGTCGAGTTGGCTGCCCACACGCAAAAAAGGGGTAAAAGCCCCATGATAATCTTGAAAAATGTAAGATATTTCACTGCCAAGCAAGGAACGTCTTCGTTTAGCAGATAGGGCAAGCAAATTCTCGCCATTCCACATGATGATTCCTTCAGCGCTAACAGAAGCGGGGAGGAGACCGCCAATAGCGAACGCAGTCATGCTTTTGCCGCTGCCGCTTTCGCCTGCCAGAGCACACCACTCTCCCGGACGAATGGCAAGCTCCAGTTGCTCTACAATCGTTTTTGCTTTCGTCCGAATCGTTAAGCCTTCAATAGTCAGCATGTAGTTCACTCCTCTGTCCGGGTTTTAACATCATAACGGTCGCGCAGTTTGTCTCCACACACGTTTGCTAGTAGCACCGTGAGCACGACAGCTATGCCGGGACCCAGCATTAAATGGGGAGCCATTTGAAAATATGCACGCCCTTCATTCAACATCGTGCCCCATTCGGGAATGGGCGGCTGAGGGCCTAAGCCCAAAAAAGATAGAGAGGCGATCATTAAAATGATTTTGCCGATATCCAGCGTAGACAGCACCAGTACATTCCCAATGGCATGGGGCAGAATATGCCGCATGACAATTCGCAGGGAGGAGGTACCTGCCAAGATGGACAGCGCAATGTAATCCTTTTGCTTTTCAGCGAGAACGGTACTGCGTACCAGTCGGGCATAACCAACCCATTTTACTGCAGACACCGCGAATATAAGATTCCCTAAGCCTGGTCCAAGCAGGCCGCTTAGTACAATGGCAAACATATAATCCGGCAAAGTCATGAAGGCATCGACCACACGTTGGAATACACGATCCACCCAGCCTCCAATAAATCCTGACAGCAGACCGAGGGGGACCCCGACAACCAGTGAAACGATCAAAATCAACAAACTGGTTCCGACTGTCGTCCGTAGTCCTGCTATGACTCTCGACAACACATCTCTACCCAAATGATCAGTTCCCAGCCAGTGCATCGTGCTGATCGGTTGAAGTCGACTTCCCATCTGAATATGATACGGGTCTTGCGGAGCTAGGAAGGGTATGACTGTAATG
This sequence comes from Paenibacillus jamilae, assembly GCF_050482105.1. GTDB lineage: Bacteria > Bacillota > Bacilli > Paenibacillales > Paenibacillaceae > Paenibacillus > Paenibacillus jamilae_B. The sequence goes on from NZ_JBCNHI010000018.1 coordinate 669,901, forward strand.
GCTGTAAAAATGAACAGGATGGAGAGTGATCCGATCCACGCTTTGGACAATTGCGTCCTGGTAAACGGCCTGTTTTCCGCATGTACGGATTTTATCATGATAAACGTTTCTCCTTCAAAGCAATTTCAGGGTTGACCCAACGGTAGGACAGCTCTACTAAGATATTGAGACATATAATGAATATGGCCATAAAGATTGTATAGCCCTGTATGATGGGATAGTCTCTTGCGGCAATCGCATCCACAATCCATTTGCCAAGCCCCGGATAGGCGAATAGCACTTCGATCACCACCGTACCTCCCAGTAGGCTGCCTATGCTCTCGCTGAATACCGTAATGAGTGGAACTAAGCTGTGGCGGAACATGTGTCTGAAAAAAATGCGAACCGGACTGATTCCACGGGCTTGCGCCGCCTTGATAAAATCCTGTCCTGAGCTTTCAATCAGACTTGCGCGAATCATTCGTACATAAACAGCCGCCATTGCCAATCCGAGGGTAAGGGAAGGGAGCACTAGATGAAAGACGGTTCCATTACCCATAGACGGCAAAATACGCAATTTAACCGCAAACCATTCGATAAACAAAAGCCCTAACCAAAAGCTGGGAATGGATGAGCCGACTAAGGCAAACACACGACTGGCACTGTCGATCCAGCGGTTACGGTACAGCGCGGACATGGTTCCCAGCGGGAGAGCTATTAGCAACATAATGAACAGGGAGCCTCCAGTCAGGAGGAGTGTGTAGGGCAGTTTTTCTATAAACTCTGTCAGGACCGGACGATGGGTTAAATAAGATTGTCCAAAATCCAACTGTAGCAACTGAACCAGCCACTTACCATATTGCACAGGTAATGGCTGATCCAGTCCCAGCTGGCTCCGCATATCCGTAATTTGTTGATTGGACACAGCTACGTCATCTACTCGAAGAATGCTCCGGACGGGATCACCCGGTACAAGCTTAAGCAGACAGAAGCTCACAAAGGAAAGAATAAGAAAAAACAACATAAGCTTCAGAAACTTTTTGGCAATGGATTGAAACATGCTAGTTCACATCCAGATCCTGGGTCAGCAGATAGTATTCACTTTGGCTAGTTACCCAGTTATGTACGTAACTACGATAGGCCACTACGTTGTTTGGATGAACGAGAAAGGATTGCAAATTTTCTTGATCAATTAGCGTGATAGCCTTTAGCGCCAACTTGTTGCGCTGCTCTTCATTGACGGTTGTGTTCAATTGCGTAATCATACGCTCCAGTTCTGGTACATGCACACGACCGTAATTCAGTGCTCCCTCCGGCATATAAGCCGCATTCAGGAAATAGCTTGCATCGCCACGCGGAGCTGTAATGTTGCTGTAAGTCGCCAAATCCCAATCCTGATGAGCGGCCAGATATTCATCGATATTATCAACCTGACGGATATCAATCGTGATGCCAAGCTCTTTAGCGTTAGCCTGAATTAGCTGTGAAATGAGTGGGAGCTCCGCTCTGGACTGGTAGGTTAACAATGTAAAATGAAGGGGTGAACCATCAGGATTCGTAACTTTTCCGTTCTGTACTGCATATCCAGCCTCTTTAAAGCCTTCTCGCGCCGCATTCAAATCGAACTTTTTCGTGATATATTCCGGTGAAAAAGGAAAGTCCGGCAAGAACGGACCTTGAGCAGGGGTTCCCTGACCAGACATGATACCGTTCGCAATCTCATCCCGGTTGATTAGATTATCGAATGCTTTACGCACAGCTGTTTTTTTCAGATCATGATTGTCCATATTGAAAATAAGCTGGTGCGTTCGCAGGCTAGGAAGAGAGTCAACCTTAACGGTAGCATCAGCTTTCAAGAGCTTCAAACTTTCAATAGGCGGACGATACACAATATCTGCTGTTTGAGCTTGAAAAGCAAGCTGACGTGCATTGGCGTCTTCGTTAAACATGAACTTGGCATGTTTCAGCTTTACTTCACCGTTCCAATAGTGGTCGTTGCGCTCCAAATCCAGTTCACTTCCGGCACGGAAACTGGCAACCTGGAACGGCCCCGTTCCCGATGGGAAGTCACCTGTGGCTGCGGTGTCCATAATTGCGGTATTCGGATGAACCAGCTCAGATACAAATTCCGGGAAGGGCTTGTCCGTCGTAATGCTCAAGGTCTGCCCTTCTGCATGAATATCACGGATATGTAGTGCATTTTTGACCGATGGATTGAGCTTTATCGCTCTTTCCAGAGAGGCTTTGACAGCTGCGGCATCTACGGCTTTACCGCTATGGAATTTCACGCCTGGTCGGATGCTAAAGGTCCAGTGTCGCCCGTCCTTACTATCCCATTTCTCTGCAAGCCAAGCTTCCAGCTTGAGATCCTTATTCACTTTGATCAGTGTTTCATTTACTCCAGCACGAACGGCTGTGTAATTAATATCTGTATGAGGATCAATAGAAGGGCTTTGCACGTTGAACAATAAGGTGACACTTTTATCTTGTGGTGCCGTAGAGGATGTGGATGTAGTGGATGGAGATGAAGCACAGGCTGTCATCATCACCGCCATTACCGCAGGGATACATAGTTTGAAATATGAACGTTTAAACAACAGGGAGTCCTCCTTAATAGTAATCGTAATTTTTACGCTTTACTCCGTGAGTCATATCGTAACCAAATGAGGAGGATTTGTAAATATGTAATTATATGAATACCTATCTAGATTCGTAAAAAAAGGCTGCTTAACCATAAATGAGATGGTTAGCAGCCTTTAAATTTATTCAGCTATTATATTTGGAATAAAAATAATGGTTAATTAGTGCATGGGTGCTTTAGCAGTGCCATGCTCAACATGAACTCTGCGAATGAAAAACGCAAGGATCAGACCGATCACGCTGATGACCATTGCAAAGAAAAATGAATTCTGAGATCCGATTACCATGGCTTTAGCCATTTCATTAACGGATTGAGGCATGCTGGATTGGCTCAAATAGCTGTCCATGCCTTTGGAGAGAATACTTACCGCTACGGCAGTACCGATTGCACCAGCGACTTGCTGGAGTGTACTCATAATAGCCGTTCCATCTGGATATAGATCCATAGGCAGCTGATTTAGGCCGTTTGTTTGAGCTGGCATCATAATCATAGAAATACCGATCATCAAGCAACTATGAAGCACAATAATGAGTACGAGAGTGGATGTCGTTGTAATGCCTGACAGGAAAAACAACACAGCAGCTACGATTACAAGTCCTGGAATCACAAGCCATTTGGGACCGAATTTATCGAATAAGGAGCCCATAATAGGCGACAAGAGACCGTTGATAATCCCACCGGGCAGAAGCACCAAACCTGCTGTTAAAGCGGACAAGGCCAGCCCTTTTTGCAAGAACAGTGGAAGAATCAGCATCGTAGAAAGGATCGTCATCATACATAAGAACACCATGATAACGCCGATCACAAACATTGGATATTTAAATACACGCAAATTTAGCATAGGTGCCTTCATTTTCAACTGTCGTACAGAGAACAAAATCAACGATACCACACCGACAATCACAGGAAGCAAAACAACCAAGCTGGTCCAGCCTTCGCCACCTTCTCCGGATTTACTGAAACCAAACACGACACCGCCGAAACCAATGGAAGATAGGATAATAGATAAAAGATCAATCTTGGGCTTGGTCGGTTCTGAGACGTTCTGCATAAACAAAATACCGCAGATCAGCGAGAGTACCAGGAACGGAAGAGAGATCCAGAAGATCCAGTGCCAAGATAAATTTTGCAGTACCAACCCTGCAATCGTAGGCCCTACTGCAGGTGCAAACATAATAACCAATCCGATAATTCCCATAGCCGCGCCTCTTTTTTCAGCAGGGAAGATAATTAAGATGGTGTTAAACATTAACGGCAATAACAGTGCTGTACCAATGGCCTGCAAAATGCGTGCGATCAATAACACTGAAAAGGTAGGGGCAAGCGCCGCAACGAGACAACCAGCTATTGAGAACAGCAACGATGCCACAAACAGCTGTCTTGTAGTAAAGGTTTGAAGCAGCAATCCCGATACAGGCACCAAAATACCAAGTGTCAGCAGATAAGCGGTAGTCAGCCATTGAGCTGTTGCTGTTGTAATATGCAAAATCTGCATCAAATCATTCAACGCAATGTTAAGTGCCGTTTCACTGAACATTCCAATAAAGCCACTAAGGAGCAGGGCAATCATAATAGGTAGCACCTTGAACGTTTTGGGTTCAGAGGGTGAACTTGTTTGACTCATTGTACTCATGTTGTTTTTGTTCCTCCAATAAATTAATGGGTATTGAATTATAGCGATCGGTCTATATATAATAAACATGTTATTATTTTTTTGTCAAAGTAAAAGTTTAAATATTATATAATGAAGGATGCTGTGTATGGCTGCTAAACCCGAATCATATGAAAATATCGTACAAACGGCGTCGAGGCTCTTTTTTCACCAAGGGTATCATGCGACCGGTCTGAGTCAGATTCTTGCGGAGAGTGGATCACCGAAGGGATCACTTTATTATTATTTTCCACACGGTAAAGAAGAGTTGGCTTTGGAGTGCATAAGAAGAGGGAATGAGCATATTAAGCAAAAATTAAAAGAGGCACTGTGCGGAAACGAAAATCCTGTAGTAGCCATTCAGGATTTTATTCGTCATACAGCTGAGGAGGCAGACCGTCTCGGCTTTGACAGCTTCATGCCAATTGGCTTCTGGGCTGCTGCGGAAACTTCCTGTATTAGTGAATCACTACGTCATGCCTGTGTGAATACATTTACAGATTGGCAGCACATCTATATGGAACGCCTTCAGGAATCAGGCTTGGATGAGGAGAAGGCACACAGTCTGGCGGTACTGATCATTTCGATGCTTGAAGGTGCATTAATTTTGGCCGTTACGCAACAGAGTAGTGCTCCTATTTATAACATTGTGGATTACATTCCGCAGTTGGTCAAATGACTTAGCTGTTCAATTTTCAAGCGCCCAAACGAGCTCCAACAAGTGACTTTATAGAGTCGATGTTTTCATTATTGAGAACTCGGCTTTTTGGTGCATCTTGGTACTTAATTTTACTCACATTACCAGTACCAAATGATGAAAAGTATGGTAAAATGGAATGAATTTTGATTTTTCACGAAAGGAAGAGTGATAGCAAGTGGCGAAAGCGAAGGTACCCAAACGACCTACTCGGGATGAATTCGTATTAGAAGAAATCGGGAATCAACTTGTCGAAGCACAACAAGAGCAATCCGAGGTTGTATTGACTGTATGGGGACGCGAGGAAACAACCCGCGGACAAATCGTTAAAATGGACCCGAGAACAGGCAAGGTTCATGTAGAGAGCAATGGAGAAACGGATAAAGTTCCTTTTATGGATATCATGAGTGTAAATTACCCGAGAGATTAGTTGTGATTACATAAATATAGCAGAAAGGGATGAAAGAATGTCAAAGTTAGGCGTCTCCCTTACAATCGGTATTTTTATGATCATCTTTTCAATGATTTTCGGTTTTAAAGTATATATAGTTGTTTCTGCTGCTATGTTCGGACTTTTTGCTTATCTAGCTATAGCAGGATATCTCAAACGTAATAACCAGGATGATCCGTCAAATGATGGCTATTATGAATTTTTGGAAAATGTCAGGAACTAATAATTATTATTCATGAATAAAAAAACAACCGAGTGGTTTACAGCCATCGGTTGTTTTTTTATATTCTGCTATATAAGTGGTAAAGAGAACACCGCATGGCTGCGTTGACCTAGGCCTCGTAAATGTTTATGTAGCTTTTACCGGGCTGGCATGACTGGTACGGGCTTCGGCTTTCTTAAGCACCTTACGATCGAAAATGAAAGGGCCGAACGGCAACAGCGAGGCAATCAAGGCTGCAAGCCCTTGCAGCAGCGTAATTTTACGAAAAATCAGCATGACTACAGTTGCAACCACATAAGCCACAAACAGTACCCCATGGATCATTCCCACCCAGCTGACCATTTGTGGCATTCCAGCTGCGTATTTAAGTGGCATAGCAATACATACAAGCAGCAGATAAGAAATCGCTTCAATATTACCAACGACACCAAATATCTTAAAAGCATTTTTGAACATAATACATCTCCTTTTTCTATTACTTAAAATTTAATATATCCTAAAATGCAAAGCGATTAAACGGTAGAAAGTTACGATATATCGAATATTTACAGCTAGCTCTTAATATTTCCTGTGATTCCCGGGTTACAACGCCCGAACTGTTAGACTGAGGGCAAGAAAAAACTGAGGTCTAAACATTTGGTATGGAAATTCCGATAACAGTTAAATGAACGTCTGTACGTTATGGTGTATATTTCAAAAGCTGGATTACAGCAGAAGGGTTTGTAAGTTTACTAATTCGTTTTGACAAATAAAATTTCCATACTGGTATCAAGGAGAGTATAGCTATGAATAAAAAACGTTTGCGTCAATGGATGGCTCCGTTCGCAACCGCCACACTGATTTTGAATACGGGATACGGCATTTTGGGACCCGATGCAGTGGCTAGCGCGTTGCCGGCTGAAAGGCATAACTCAAATCTGACAGGTTTGAATAGTGCACAGTCACATACCAAATTAGCAACCGTTCAAGGGCGCCAAATGCCGATCACTTCTGGCACGAAATTGACTTCGTTAACTGGTCAGAAGACCAATCTTAACCAAATGATAAAAGTAATGTCGAGCCAATTGGTTGCTTCGAATATTGCGCCAGCAGATGTAAGCAATCTGGCTGCGACTCCTACCGAAACAACAAAAGTAAATTTGACCTGGTCTAATCCCACGGACATTAATTTTGACCACATAAAAGTAGTTAATGTCACTAACGATGTATATGTGGATAACATTCGAAGCAACTCGTATATGATGAGCGGTTTACAGCCGAATACGACATATACCTTTCGCGTGAAAACGGTGAACAAGAGTGGAGACGAATCTCTAGGTACGACAATACAGGCTAAAACGGCTTCCGTTGATGGGCCTGTGGATAAGACACCCCCAGGAGAAGTAAGCGGGCTGACAGCGACGAATATAGGATATAATGGATTTACCATCAATTACATATTGCCTAAGGATGCTGATTTAAGCCAAGCGATTATTTATTTAAATGGTACTGAAATTCAGAAAACCACAGGCACGTCTTACACGTTTAATGTCTTAAATGCTGCTACAGCCTACAATGTAACGGTCAAAACGATAGACAAATCCGGAAACCTGTCTCAGGGAGTTAGTATTCCCGTTACAACGTCTTCAGTTTCTACCGATATCGTGCCCGATGTGACAGGTGCTTCAGTGACATCAGTCAATAACTATAGTGTTACTGTTTCCTGGACAAGACCCAGCGGAATTAGTACGGTTAGTCTGTATAAGGATGGGCAACTGATTACGGATTCAACAGGATCATCCTATACATTTAACAATCTTTCGGCAAGCCAGACATACACGTTTACGATAAAATCTAAGCGAAGCACAGGTACGTTGTCTTCCGGTGTAAAACTGACTGCCACAACGGACAGTACGTCCTCCAATTCGTCAGAAGTGTCCAATCTTGAAGTCGATAGCAAAAGTGACACTTGGATCAAAATCACCTACGATATGCCGAGCAGAGCAGAGAAGGTGAAGATATATGTTGATGGCGATTATAAGGGAACTACATCCTCAGAATCCTATAAAATTACGGATTTACGAGAGGGACGCTGGTATGAGATTAAGGTCATAACCGTAAATAGTAGTGGAAGGGAATCTAGTGGTGTAAAGATATCCGAACGCACGAATTCGGATGGTTACTATTCTTCGTCTTCAAGTTCATCAAACTATGAGAAAGCGAGAGATTTGATGCGAATTGCGGAGAACAGTCTCAATGCGTCCGACTGGCGTTCTGCAAGAGATGCGATTAGTGATCTGCCAACCGGTACACGTAAAAGCGATCTGCTGGATCGACTAGAGGCTATTCGCAATAGGGCACTAGGCACCAGCAGTTCATCGTCTGGCACTAGCTCTACTACAACCACTTCCGGTACTACGACGAGTTACACGAACAATGCGGTTGCTTCATATTCAACATCGTTCACCCTAACACCAGGAGCTAAAACAGCTTATGTTGATGGTCGGGCTACAACGATAGCTCAGGCGCCAAAAATCATAAATGGGGTAACGATGGTCCCGTTACGCTTTATCAGTGAACGGGTGGGTTACGATGTAAACTATGAAAAAGGCACCAAAAAGATCATTCTGAATCGTCCTACAGACGGCAAACAAATAGTACTTCAAGTCAAGAATTCCACACTTGCTGTATATGAGTTAAACAACTCCCGGAATTATTCGACGAACATCACTGCTCCGGTTATTGTTAACGGCTACACGCTGGTTCCATTACGAGTCATCAGCGAGCTTTCGGGTTATCAGGTAAACTATAATGCTACATCCAAACAAATTACGATTGCCAAATAAATACTTCTGCAAAAAGAGTTCTAAAGTAAAAAGCTTTAGAACTTTTTTTATTAGGAAATGTATATGGACATGCGAAAAAGGCGCTTTTAGACGCCCGTAAGATCTACGCATTACTGAATATTCGAACAGGCATGAAAGCGAAATTCATGAGGGGTTAATCCACATCGTTCCTTGAAGATTCGATAGAAATATTTCATATCATGAATACCAACTTCAAGTGCGATCGTTTGAACGCTCCAATGAGTATCTAATAGTAAGCTACAACTCTCGTGAATACGAATATCCTGCAGCATTTTGGTGTAGGTCATTCCGCTGGCTTGTTTAAATTTGCGTTGAAATTGCCGTGAGCTAATTAAGAATTGCTTGCAAATTTGGTCAACAGACAACGGATTTTTATAATTTCTGGTTATATCATCAATCGCATATTGAATGGGATCGATTATGGTTGGCTTGGAAACATGAGCTACTTGTTGCATGGCATGGCTGATATGTTCTAATAAATCAATTAAGTATAAATAAAGTTTATATCTAAATCCGGTGGATTTACATTTTTGCTCCATTTCAATAGTGTACATAATTTTAGCAAATTCTTTTGCGTTTTCTCGAACTTGAATATAGTCAGTACATTCCCGAAAAAGAAGAGCCAAACGATAGAAATCCTCTTGAATTTGGCTATCAGCAGGCTCTCCGGGCAATGTTAGTATTTGCTTGTCAAAAAGACAGTTCATAACCTCAAGCGGTGTATGATCTGTTGTATTACTCTGAACAAAGAGATGTTCTTTTCCATAAGGGATAAAAATAATATCTCCCTTGGAGACGGGCAACGTTTGTGTAGAAAATTTTAGTGTGCCGATACCTTCCTTGATATAAGATATTTCGTAAAAATCATGAGCGTGTTTTTGAATATTTCCCTCTATTTGAATAGGACAAAGAGAAATTGGAGTCCCATTTGTGAAATTATGGTCTAGATAATATGCCTCTTCGCTAACCAATGCGATCCCCTCCTTTGTTGGTAGAAAGCACACCATTTTTTAGTCATAAATTTTATTATATCAATTTTTAAGATGTATTCAATTGGTACAGGTCGTAATTGCCCATAAGCTGTCGCTCATGACCATTTAAGTGAAAAATCGAAACCATTAAAATTTTAAATATAAATACAAAGGAGGATAACATGATGAGTGTTAGTTTAATTACAGAGCTTCCAGAAGAAAAAATGCCATATTTGCTGCGTAGCGGGGATGGAAGAAAGTATGTATTTGGTCAACAGGTAGCTACTGTTATTGCCGATTTTAAAAGCACTGGGGATGTACTCGAATTAACGACGATTTCAGGTGGGAAAGGAGAGACCTTTCCGCTACACAGACATAAAGATGCTTTTGAATCTATCTATGTAATGGAAGGTAAAATTGAATTTATGCTCGATGGAGTGAACTATTTGTTGACTGCCGGAGACTATGTTCATATCCCTCCTGGAATCGCACATGCGTATCGAATGGCTGGACATCGAAATCGCTTTGCTTCCTATTCGATTAAAGGTAATCTCACAGCAATCTATGAGCTTTTAGGAGAGCCGTATCCTTACTTTGAACATCCAACCACAGCGATGAATTCGTATTCTGAGAATCAATTGACGGAAGCTTCCAATAGAGCAGACATTGTATTCCTTCAAGATGCTGTTCAATGGGGGGAGTATAACTCGCCTGAAGAAAGCCATAATCCAAGAAGCGTAGCTCCTTATGTTCTGGAAAATGGAGAGGGAGACCGGTTGCTCACAGGAGACCAGCTTCACAGGATTCTAGCTACTCAAGAAAATACGAACGGGGAATACATTTTTGTAGCTTCTGATGGCCCGAAAGGAGACCCCATTGTTGAACATTTTCATAACCACCATACGGAAACTTTCTTCTGTGTGCAGGGACAAATGACGATGTGGGCAAACGGAGAAGAAGTAAAACTATTCCCTGGAGATTTTCTTCATGTACCTGCAGGAACACTTCATTCGTATAGACTGGACTCTCATTATACGAAAGTCGTAGGTATGTTGGTGTCTGGATTGTTCGAACCTTTCTTCCGGGCATTGGGTGAACCGCACGAAACATACACCTTTCCAACAGAACCAGGCCCGCTCCGTATGGATCGTGTGATGGCTATTATCGACGAACTTGATCTGAACGTGGTGGCTAAATCTCCGCTCGATCGTAAGTAGGGAGGACGCAGTGTCAGTTAACAATCGCACCAAACAATCTGAGTCCTATGCTATTATCTGGATACTCGCATTTGCAATGGTGATTTCAGTGATGAATTCTACCATGTTTAATGTTGCGCTACCTTCACTACGCGAAGAATTTCAATTATCCTCTTCCCAAGTAAGCTGGGTTGTAACAGCATATATCATTATTTATGCTATTGGATCAGTGGCTTACGGAAAATTGGCGGACATGTTTAGGTTGAAGAACCTAATTACCTTTGGATTATGTTGCTTTGCGCTAGGATCTATAGTTGGCTTCTTTTCTTCTAATTATTGGATGGTTATTGTAAGCAGAATTTTCCAATCCATTGGAGCATCTGTTGTTCCGGCCTCATCCATGTTGATCCCGATTCGCTATATATCTATCGCAAATCGTGGCAAGGCTTTGGGGATTACTTCTGCCGGAATGGCTTTAGGGACGGCAATAGGTCCAATTATTGCTGGTTTTGTTATTGGATTCGCAAGCTGGCGTTACCTATTTTTAATCTCATTTTTAATAATTGTTATCATTCCTTTTTTCAGAAGGTATTTAATCAATGAAGCACCTTCAAAAGGAAAAGCTGACCTCATAGGAGGTATTTTGCTTGCCGCTTCCATTACGCTGCTGCTGCTCTCCATTACTGGTCACAGCTGGAGCTATTTCGCGGCTACGATCCTCATATTCGTATTGTTCATTATTCGTATTAACAAAACAGATGAACCCTTTATTGAACCGACACTCTTTAAAAATACAAGATATACGATAGGGTTGATTATCGCTTGTATGGTTCTTACCCTTAATTTATGTGTTCCGTATTTGATACCGCAGGTGCTGAGTTCATTACATCACTTGTCCTCTATAAACATAGGGCTCGTAATGTTTCCCGGTGCTTTGATTGCTGCATTGCTTGGGCTGGTAGGTGGGAAAATCGCGGATGCAAAGGGCAACCGCTTTGTATTCTCGTTGGCTTTCCTATTCCAAGTGATAGCATATCTTATATTAGGTATTTTTACAGAGGCGGCCCCAGCAGTTATTGCGATCATTTTAATCCTAGCGAATACTGGGTTAACGTTCGCTCAGATTACAATGGCAAACACCATTTCTCGAACATTAAGCGGTAAGCAAACCGGAGTTGGTATGGGTATCTATATGATGGGAAGCTTTATGGCGGGGGCTATCGGGACGTCTATTTTAGGATCCGTACTTGATCAAGGAGCACAAAGTCAAAGTGTGTTCAGCTCTATTTTTTGGATTATGGGCATATGGATCATAGGATTTGCCATTCTTTATTTTTCAGTTTTCCGTAAAAAAGCAACATTCGTTTAGCAACACATACAGTAATCCAATAACCACGTTCCTTATAATAATCGCCATAGCCTGTGCCAGGAGTGTTTTCATTCCGATGGCAAAATGATAAAACGCTACTGACCTTCGTATGTCAGTAGCGTTTTATATCGTTTCAATAACAAACGAGGAAGAGGGGGGAACTTAGGAAATCGATCCAACCTAATAGCTACTACTTATTTGGGTGGTTTTAACTTTAGGTCATCAATGCACCGATGGTATCTCAATGCTTACTTGTCCGCCGCCTGTCTGGGTAGAGTTGGCGATGATCAACTGTCCGCCATGTAGGTTCACAATGGATTTTGTTATATATAGGCCCATACCGTAATGTCCACTTAATCTTCTGGACGAATCACCCATATAAAATTGCTCCGCTGCTTGTTTGAGGCCTTCAGGAGAGAAGCCCGGGCCTTCGTCTACGATGCTGAACCGCATACATTCTTCCACAGACTCTACAGTCAGCCGGATTTCGCTATTTTCTGGTGCTTGATCTACCGCATTAGAAGCAACATTCATGATGGCCCGATCAAGCAGAACTGGGTCTATATACAACGTCTTTGGAAGGTTAAATGCAGCTAATGCTACAGATATTTTTTTGACAGCAGCCAGAGCCATTACCTGATCTTTCATCTTCGATAGATAGAAGTCAGTATCCATTGTTTCCGCTTGTAGGGTGGCTACAGTTTCTGCTTTTGACATTTCAATAAGCGTCTTTATATACTGCTCCATTTGCCTGATGCTCTCCGATATATAATCGGTATAGTTCTTTTGCTCCTCAGATTGCTCGGTTTCGGACAAAAGCTCTACGTTTCCGCGAACGATAGTGAGAGGTGTTTTGATATCGTGTGCTAGGGCGGATATTTGCTCACGACGTGATCTTTCGAGATTCCATTGTTTCTGAAGCGAAGTCTTTAACGTTTCTTTCATTGTATCCATAGAATGGAGGACCTGATCGATCTCCATCACACCACTGAGCTGAATTGAGAAGTCCAGGTCCTGTGCTTGAATTTGCTTTGTAGCTTGCTGCAATCCACTCATTTTGCGTGTAAGCTTTCGTCCGAAGGAGGAAGCCAGTAAGGTGCCTCCTCCCAGAAAGGCGATGCAGAACACGGCAAAAAAAGTCAATTCTGCATTCGGCAAATACTGACGCAGGATAGGAGGTTCAAACTGAGCCGAGACAGAATAGCGCATCACAGTAACTTTATTATGATGTGAGACTTTTACATAGTTATAGGGAAATTGATAAGCCGTATCGTTCTGCTGCGTAACACTCCAAGCGGCTTGAGCCTGCTTTTCAGAAAGGTTTCCTTCAATGAGGAGGCCTTCCGAGGTGAATAATGCGTATTTATACAGTTTCTGCCGAGAATCCGACTGTAGGGTCTTGCCAGCTTCGATGATTGTCTTGTCCTCCCGTACCTGGTTCTCAGCATAGTTCGCGGGAAGAATGGCCCCACAAGACATCAGGATATAGAAGATGAGGACGAGAAACAGAGCAAGCGCAATCGTTCCGATACAGAACATAACTAAATAACCCAGGAAAATGGTTCGTAGTTTGGTTGTCTTGCGTGCTCGCTGTACTTTTGCTACTTCCATCGGTACCCGATCCCCCAAACTGTCTCCACTGGCGAAACCTCTACTTTGCCAAGCTTGGCCCGGATATTTTTGATATGCTCCACAATGGTGGAGGAATCGCTGTCCCCATCAAAGCCGAAGACGGATTCGTAAATCTGTTCTTTAGAGAATACCTGGCCCCAGTTCAGAGCTAGAAACTTACATATCTCATATTCACTTTTGGTAAATGGGATTACAGCATTTTGAACAGTGATTTCCTTACCCGACAGATTGAAATGAACTTCCCCAATGCAGAATACATTCCGGCGTTCACGATGCTCCCGTCTAAGATGAGCGTTGATTCGAGCGCGCAGCTCTCCAGCCCCAAACGGCTTGACAATATAATCGTCAGCTCCTTCCCCAAGACCCAACATTACATCGTTCTCCATGGATTTTGCTGTGAGGAACAGGATCGGACAATCTACCTTGCTGCGAATTTCCCGACAGAGTGCGAACCCGTCCATGTTAGGCATCATCACGTCAAGCAGGATGAGATCAAAAGCTCCAAGCTGCATGGTGAGAACCTGTGGGGAGGCGGAGACCACCGTGACAACATGGCCATCTTTCTGCAAAATATTTTGAAGGAGTGCCAAAACGGCAGGTTCATCATCAACGGCCAACAAGTTTGCCATGCTTAATTCACTTCCCTTTGCTTTCTTTACTCTAATCTTTACTCCGATGAGTTTTGTCCTTCCCAACGACAAATCCATAACCCTAATAATACCATGATGACGAAGGTCCCTACTACGCAATATCTGATTCCCCAATCAAGCTGTATAGTTTCAGGGATAGAATCTGCCGGGCTTACGCCGTATTGCACCCAGATGGTGATGAACCGGGCCGCCCAAGCAGGGGGGATGAATATCCAATTATGATCACCCAGCCCTGTGAGGAGCAAAGCAGACAATAGACTCTCCATGATGCCCAGACCGATAGAAGCCCCCTTGCCGAACCGCAAACTAATGAAAAAATGCAGAAAATAAAGGAACACACAAGACATAAACAGGATGCAGGCAGCCAACACATAGAACTTCAAGCCATACGGGGACTCTTTCATAAGATATATATAGGCAGCCCCAAAGCCACCTGAGGCAAGCAGCACACTGCCAAATCCCAAGCATAGGAGCAGGCTAAGCTTGCTCAAAAAAGGCAACAGTTTCACTGGCGAGGTTAAGAGGTGCTGGAAATTTCCAGCGACTGATTCCTGCTCAACAGCAATCGAGCAGACAATACCAATCATGATAGGAAGAGCCACGGCCAGGACCTGCAAATAGCCGTCCACCTTCGAAGTCGGTGAGTACGGAGTGAAGGAATAATAGGCTAGAAAGATTGCTATGCCCAGGAGTGGCACAAGCAGCTGTACTAGCAATAAGGGTTGCCTTCTAAGTTTAAGCGCATCAGATTTCAGATTGCGAAGAAAAGATGTCATCTTACTTAGCCTCCCGCTTGCGGAAAGATAGGGCCGTCAGTACGGACAGAATCATGAATAGACTAACTGTGATCCCTAGGCCAGGCACAATTACACCTCGATCCAAAAGCGGATCTCCTGAAGGAACCGCAAGCCCATTAGGCAGCACTTGAATGACGGCGCACATCAATCGCGCTGGAATAGCATAGGGTACCGCCCACCATATAGAAGACGTTGCGAACAAGATGGTGCAGGCTACATTGCCCAGCATGTTGATGATTAGGGTGGCAAACATGCCTATTCGGTCCGTTAGGAACAGACAAAGTGGGATTTGCCACAAAAAGGTAATGAAAAGTATCAGCGTTGCAGCGACGCTTCCTGCTAGTATCACGGAAGTTGAGAATATGAAACCGCCAAGAGTTATTCCTATAAATAGAATAATAGAGGAAATTATTAAGAGCCTTACACAAACCCCGATTTTACCGTACCATACCTGAGCCGAATCCACAGACATGCCGAGGATAGCACGGTATTTCAGTTTTTTGCCATCCTTTTGGATCACTCCTGAACACATTAAGGTGAGAGCGCCTGGAAGCAGCATGACATACCACCAATTGTAGCTGGCGCTTTGGAACATATGTCCTCCCATAAGTCCGGTACATAGAAGAAGAGTAACGATGGGGGCCAGCCAGATCAGTTTTTTCGTGAAGGTGCGCTTTAATTTTAAATATTCTGCTGTTATGTATTGCTGCATCTTACTCATCTCCCTTCCGATGTTCCTGAGCAATCTGCATGAACAACGATTCCAGGTTTTGTCCTGGGATGACCGCCTCTTGATAAGCTAATACGCCGCCGGCAATGATACCGACATGGTCAACGATTTGTTCGACTTCGGATAGGATATGACTGGATAGAATGACGGTAATTCCTTGCTTCGGGAAGGAACGAATCAGCTCGCGTTGCTCCTGAATACCAATGGGGTCTAGTCCGTTGGTGGGTTCATCTAAAATTAATAGCTTAGGATGGTTGAGGAGTGCAAGGGCAATGCCCAGCCGTTGTTTCATACCCATCGAGAATTGACCGGAGCGCTTTTTCCCGGTATGGGTCAAATCAACAATGTTTAATACTTCATCAATCCGCGAATCAGGTAGCCCTAGCAACGTTGTACGAACCTTCAGGTTCTCTCTAGCTGTCAAATTCTCATAGAGTGGAGGGGATTCGATCAGTGCGCCGATCTGAGCGAGATCTTTTCGCGACCATGGTTTTCCTTGAAACAAAATCTCACCTGATGTCGGCCGTAGCATGCCAGTTAACATTTTTAAAGTAGTTGATTTTCCTGCCCCATTCGGGCCAAGCAGTCCATACACGGAATTCTCATGAATAGACAACGCGACGTTGTTCACTGCCTGCTGTCGTCCAAAGGTTTTGCAGAGATTTTTAGTCTGTACAATAATGTTATCCATATCAATTCATCCTTTTCATTCGTTCTGACAATTACTTTACAGATCAATTCTAAGAACTTTATAAGGATTGAAATATTAATGTTTCAAACTTTATGCATTCATACAGTATTCGCTATAATGGATACAGTGATTTAGGAAAGGGATGTATTCATGAAGAAGGTTATCGTAATCGGAGCAGGAATTCTGGGGGCATCGACAGCATACCAGTTAGCAAAAATGGGCGCTGATGTCATTCTTGTAGACCGCAAAGATAAAGGACAGGCTACGGATGCAGCTGCTGGCATTATCTGTCCCTGGCTATCACAGCGACGCAATCAAGCTTGGTACCAGCTAGCCAAAGCGGGCGCACGTTTTTACCCCGGGTTGGTTGAGGAACTTAAGAGCGAGGGGGAAACAGAAACTGGCTATGCTCAGGTTGGAGCTCTTAGTATTCATGATGATTTGGAGAAAATCAAAAAAATGCAGGAACGGGCACACTTGCGGCATACAGATGCACCGGAGATTGGTGAAATTACGCAATTAAATGAAAAGGAAACCCATGAACGTTTTCCTTTGCTAGTAGATCGTTATCATTCTGTTCATATTAGCGGTGCCGCCCGTATAGATGGTCGTGCGCTACGCGATGCGTTGATCCGATCAGCCCAAAGAAATGGGGCAACCCTTATCCATGGGGATGCTGTGATTATGCATGATGCCGACCATGTAACCGGAGTAACGGTCGGCGCAAGCAGCTACTCATCTGATAAAGTCATTGTTTGTGCAGGTGCATGGGCCAATCAACTGATGCTGCCTTTGGGCATTTGCTTTAAGGTTAGTTTTCAAAAAGCACAAATCATGCATTTGCAGGTTCCTACTGAGCAAGATACAGGCACCTGGCCTGTAATTATGCCGCCTTCTGATCAATATTTGTTGGCGTTCGATCAACAGAAGATCGTAATAGGTGCGACTCACGAAAATGAAATCGAAGGCTACGATACAAGAATAACAGCAGGCGGGATGCAGGAAATTCTAAATAAAGGTTTAGAATTAGCACCTGGTTTAGCAAACAGCACTTTTCAGGAGGTAAGAGTCGGTTTCCGTCCGTTTACGCCCGGTTTTCTACCGGTGATCGGAGCTGTCCCTGGCTGGAACGGCCTTATAGCTGCCAATGGGCTTGGAGCATCCGGGCTGACCATGGGTCCCTTTATTGGAGATCAACTGGCAAAGTTGGCACTTGGGATGACTTTGGATATTAACATCGATGATTATGATATTCGAAATGCAATTGATGAAAGTTGATCCTTGATTGTGGACAATAGTTGAAAAGCAATAGTAGAAAAGCATAAGAAGCCGCCATACTGGCGGCTTTTTAGCAAACGATGAAAAATAAAGGTCTAGTTAGCAAAACACTAACTAGAGCTTAGTTGTCGAAGGACAACTATATATACTTATAAGTTACCTTTTATTTTGCAGTTAGAGAGAAGCAAATCTCTCTATACGTCATTCATTCATCATGTCATTGAGATGCGAATTCTCCAACGATTGTGTTAGGGTTTGCATATTTTTCAAGTAGTCGATTTTATAGATACAGGAGTAGATCACGTTTAATACATAGTCAAAGGCAATTTGTGATGAAAATGTACCAATCTTGGCATGTTTTACCTCGTCATTCGGTACCTGAATACAGATATTGCTTAGTTTGGCCAATTCACTTTGATTGGTAGCTGTAATGGTGATAAAAGGGATATTCTCACGTGTAAAATGTCGTGCTGCTTTTAAAAAAATAGGCGACTTACCGTGGTAAGTTAAGAAAATAGCGCAATCCTGCGACGTTAGATTAGCCGTATGATAAGCCCATTCAGACAGCTCCGTGGCTATAACCACGTATTTGTTGATTTTTACTAATTTATTCTGAAAACTTTTCGCTCGGATTTGTGAATCTCCTAATGCATATATAAAGATCCTGTTCGCTTGATCCAGCAACTGGGCCGTTTGTGACAGCAAGTTATCATCCATGAACGTAAAGTTTTTTTCAATCGTTTCCTTCATTAATTCAGCAATTTCCTTGGCCACTTGAAGTGGGGGTTCATCGAAACCGAATGGATAATTGGGGTCCACATTGGAAATGTTCTGGGTATTCTGTTGAAATTCCCGAGCAAGTTTAATTGTAAACTCCTTGAAGCCAGATAGCCCCAGCTTGTGAATTAATCGGTTAATGGCAGAATGCGAAGTATACGTAGCTTTGGCAAGCTCCTGAATATTAAAGTGCAGGATTTTTTCCTTATGGACCAAAATATAGGAAGCAATGCTTTTTTCATTTGGTGTAAAGTTGTGCATTTCTGATAATTGTATCAATATTTTCAACAGGTTCCCCCCGGTTCAATGAAAATAACATCAAATAAAAGACGTAAAATAAACATTTTGTTTAAAAACTAACCGTCTTGCTTACAAATATTCGGTTGAATGTACCATTTTGATGGCAAATTCTTTACGAGCGACGTCCTTTTACTATAATAAATGAAAAAGAGCCTAGGGGGAATTAATATGCTTACCATCGGTTATATTGGGAATGGCAAAAGCACCAATCGATATCATCTTCCTTTTTCATTGACCAGAGATCATTTGAACGTAAAGAAGATCTATGCCCGTAATCCAGATAAAGCAGAGTGGGACAAAATCGCTGGCGTGCAGTATACAGATCATCTTGAATCTGTAATGAACGATAAGGAAATTCAGTTGATTGTAATCTGTACACCTGTAGAATCCCACTACACCTATGCAAAAATGGCACTCGATCACGGAAAAAATGTTCTTGTTGAGAAACCCTTTATGTTAACGAAAGAAGAAGCTGTCTCCATCTTTCAATATGCCAAAGAGAAAAATCTGATAATACAGTGCTATCAAAATAGACGTTACGATTCGGATTTCCTTACGACCAAGAAGGTTATTGAATCAGGAAAACTCGGGGATTTGTTGGAGGTGGAGATGCATTTCGATTATTATCGCCCTGAAACTCCCAACGCCACCTCTCATTTTTCCAAATATAACAGTTACCTCTATGGACATGGCTCTCATACCATTGACCAGGCTCTTTCCTATTTTGGGAAGCCTGACACGATCCATTATGATGTGCGCCAATTGCTCGGTTCTGGAAGAATGAATGACTATTTTGATCTGGATTTTTATTATCCCTCACTTAAGGTATCCATCAAATCCAGCTTTTTTCGTTTAAAGGAGCGGCCGAGTTTTGTTGTATACGGCAAAAAGGGCGTTTTTATAAAGCAGACAAAGGATCGCCAGGAAGAGCATCTCAAATTATACTATCTGCCCAAGGGGCACCCTAATTTCGGCATGGATCAGCCTGAGCATTATGGCATTTTAACGTACCTAGACGATGATGGTCAGTATCATGAAGAAAAAGTCGTTTCTGAAAAAGGAGATTATGCCCGGGTGTATGACGATCTCTATCATACGATCATACACGGCAAAGAAAAGATGATCACAGATGAAGAAACAATAACTTCAATGGAAATACTTGAGAAGGGTATAGAGGGGTGTAACTAAATGAAATTAGGAATTGTCGGAGCAGGAATGATCGTAGGGGATCTGTTGAGCTTTATTCAGGAAATCCCGACCATTTTATTAAAGGCCATTTGTTCTAGACCTAGTCATGAAGAGAAGTTACTGGATTGGCAACGTAGATATGGCATCTCTCAAATTTATTCGGATTACAGCACAATGCTGATGAATAATGACGTGGATACTGTCTACATTGGGTTGCCTAATCACCTTCATTATTCATATGCCAAAGAAGCGTTATTGAGCGGTAAACATGTCATTTGTGAGAAACCGTTTACATCCAATGTGCATGAATTTCTAGAGCTAAAAGAAATTGCTCAGCAAAGAAAATTGGTATTGGTGGAAGCCATCACAAATCAATATTTGAAAAACTATTTGTCCATGAAGGAGTATCTGCCTAAACTTGGTGAGATTAAAATAGTTGAATGCAACTATTCTCAATATTCATCCCGGTATGAGGCTTTTAAATCAGGAGTAATCCAGCCTGCGTTTAATCCGGAAATGTCTGGCGGAGCCTTGATGGATATCAATTTGTACAATATTCATTTTGTTGTTGGCCTCTTCGGGAGCCCTAAGAAGACAGAATATTTGGCGAACATGGAACGTGGAATTGACACTTCAGGCATACTGCTGCTCGATTACGGCGATTTCAAGTGTGTTTGCATAGGTTCAAAAGACAGTACGGCACCCAATGCAGTGAACATTCAAGGCAACAAAGGCTATATACACATGGCCAGCTCAGCTAATATATGCGACTATTTTGAATACACGCCTAATAAGGAAACGCCCATCCACGTGGATCTGAAGGATCATTCGCATCGTATGTATGATGAATTCGTTGAGTTTGACCGTATCATCCGAGACAACGATTTGGAAAAAGTTTGGGATATGCTTGAACATAGTGAAAAGGTCATGAATGTCATTGAGGAGGCCAAACAGTCGGCGAATCTTGTGTTTGGTCCTGATAAACATAATCTTTAAAATACTTGTACCTAAAATTGAAGAAGCAACTCGCTTGAGCTGCTTCTGACTCATTGATGTGAGAGTAGCAGATAGATACGTCTGCTACTCTTTTTTCGCCCAGATTCACAATTTTCGGTCTAAAAGCATGCCAATTTGCTCGGCCATCTCGACCGGTGGGAGAGGTTTTTCGTTCATAAACCACCACTCTATGATCCCCACTACAGCGGACACTGCATAACGGACAACTACTTCTTTGTTTAATCCTCGATTTCTCTCTTCATTCATGTCGACCTCTTCCCGAAGTTCATCCATCATAAATTCAAGGAATCGAGTGCGGAAGTAAGGAGCGCCCTTACTCACCAGCATTGTGGAGAAAAATAAATAGTTAGCCTCAAAATATTCAAACCAGATCATTTCGGCTTCTGTAAAGCTCAAATGGGCCGATTCATTGCACAATCTTCGGAGTTCATCAATATGTGTGGCGATCAGCTTATCCAGCAAATCATAGGACCTGGTCGTATTTTTCCCTCAATCGCTTGATGTCCGCTCTTGGGGGAGCACCGAACATGCGAGAGTATTCACGGTTAAATTGGGAAGAACTCCCGTAACCGATCCTGTAAGCAACGTCCGCCGCGTCCGCCGATTCAGCTAATAAGATGCGACGGGCTTCCTGAAGTCTCAGCTGTTTCTGAAACTGGATCGGGCTCATGGAGGTTACTTCTTTAAAATGCCGATGGAATGAGGAAATGCTCATACTGGCGGTCTCTGCAAGATCTTCGATCCGAAAAGACTGATCCCAATGTTGAACAATATAGTCGATAGCTTCCCGGATTCGATAGGTGCTGCTTCCTTCGACCGCAATCTGAGCCAATTCGGCTCCATAGGGGCCCTGAAGGAGTCTATACAGAATCTCTTTTGTGTAGAGTGGGGCGAGAAACGGGATTTCTTCTGGAGTATCCAGCAGGCGGGCAAGTCTAAGCACAGCATCCTGAATAGACGGTTCCATTCGGCCGACGAATAAGGCACGTTTGGCGTTTTCTTTTAATTTGACCTGGATTTTAGAATCGTTCAGTACCTCAAGGATCTGATTATGGGTAAATTCGAGCTTGAGACTTAGGTAAGGAGATCCTGGAGAAGCTTTTATAATTTGACCGATCACTGGCAGATTCATAGACGCGATCAGATAATCGGAAGGTCCATATTTGAAATTTTCCTGTGCCAGCAAAATTTCTTTCAAACCTTGAACAACAAAACAAAAGGAAGGTTTGTAAACCCGGTAAACAGGCTCGGTTTTGCTGGAATGCTGATAGAAAAAAAGGGAAGGAATTGCTGTTTCCCTCGGCCTATTTTGAAGTGAATGACGCTCGATCAAACTGGTGAGCTCTTTTTGTTGTTCAAGAATGTTCTCCGACATTCAAATCCTCCTTGCGAGTTTGTCTGGCTCCATTATAAAACGCAACTGCCTGTAACAAAAGTAGTGGTGATAGGATCAGGCAATCAATTAAGACAAATGAGATACCGCTTTGCTTCTTCTGTTTGGCATAATAAAACTAAACTCACAGAATCAAGCAAGGAGGTGGATAACGGAATAGGAAGTGGGTTCAAGATAACGGCATTTAACAAGAACAATTTTCAACAGAGGGAGAAGATGAATCATTTGAATCGTTGGTTTAGGAACTTATTGGTTCAAAGGCTTATCACATTAATAGAGTTTGAAGAGCATGAAGGTTTCAAACAATTATATAATAGTTCTCTTGACAGAATCGTAAGCCAATTAACTAAAGAAAGATAATTAACGTCTTAAGGAAGGATGAATTATGATGCAAAAGCGTAAATTGGGAAATAGCGGTCTGGAAGTTTCTGCGATGGGGCTTGGATGCATGGGAATGAGCTACGGTTATGGCCCAGCTTCTGATCCAAAGAAAATGATCTCAGTCATTCGGGAAGCAGTCGAGCGCGGCGTAACTTTCTTTGATACCGCCGAAGTATACGGACCTTATACGAATGAGGAACTTTTAGGCGAAGCGCTTCTTCCTGTTCGCGACCAAGTCGTGATTGCCACGAAATTCGGCTTTCATATTCAGGATGGCAAGCAGTTCGGTATGAACAGTCGCCCTGAGCTTATCAAGAAAGTTGCCGAAGCATCGCTTAAACGTCTCAAGATTGAAGCCATCGATCTGTATTATCAGCACCGGGTCGATCCAGATGTGCCAATTGAAGAGGTAGCGGGAGCCGTGCAAGATCTGATCCGAGAAGGAAAGGTGAAGCACTGGGGATTATCTGAAGCAGGAGTGCAGACGATCCGTCGAGCACACGTCGTTCAGCCGCTTACTGCAATTCAGAGTGAATATTCTCTGTGGTGGAGACGTCCCGAAGAGGAACTCCTTCCTGCGCTTGAAGAGCTCGGCATTGGCTTCGTTCCGTTCAGTCCTTTGGGCAAGGGTTACCTAACGGGGAGTTTTACCGCAGACACGACATTCAGTCATGGTGATTTGCGCAATATTCTTCCGCGTTTTACTTCAGAAGCGCTAGAGACCAATCAGGTGCTGGTGGACCTGCTTAAAGAGATGGCTGAGCAGTTAAAGGCAACACCAGCCCAAGTTGCACTCGCCTGGCTGCTTGCCCAAAAGCCGTGGATCGTTCCGATTCCGGGCACGCGGAAATTGAGTCGTTTGGAAGAAAATCTAGGTGCCGTGACCCTTCAGCTTACGTCTGAAGATGTGCGGAACATTAGCAACGCAGCCTCACAAATCACATTGATGGGCGCGAGATATACAGAGGAGTTGGAGAGAAGAACGGGTCTGTGATTTAATAGTTCAAATCTTTCGTAGCTATGCAGAATGGATTGAAGGAAACCCTTATTTTCAGAGAGTTGTACCGGGTAAAATCATCAGATTTACACGAAAATGATTTCACCCGGTACGATATGTTTAAGAGGAAGTCTCTTTAGTTAAAGTGAATAATTGAGATGAAAAATCACATTTCTCCGCAATATTAAAATCCTGGTCAGCCTGATAAGGCGGGGTGAGTATAAGTCCGATGTTCATTAACTCGCTGCCTGTAAAACGTCGGTCCAGTTCTTCCACGAAATATACTGCCTTTTCGTCCAGTCCGATGAGCTTTAACCGCGCATAAGCTGCGTTGGGTCGTGAGAGTGTCTGGTACCAGCCGATGAGAGCATGCTCTCGTTCTGTATCAATGGTCATCCAAGCTGTCTCATTTTTTTCAAAGGGACTTAGCAGACGATAAAACGTTCCCTGGGTAACTAAACGTTGGTGACGTTTATACACTTGTATTTGCTTTTTGATTATACTGCACTCATCCTCGGTCAAGGCCAAGGGATCAAGCTCATAACCGAATACACCGAAGTAGGCGACATTCGATCTGGTTTGCAGCGGTGCGGTTCTGCCTACCTGGTGGTTTGGAATGGTTGACACATGAGCACCCATGCTGCTAAGCGGGTAGGCCATGGAAGTACCATACTGAATCTTAAGACGTTCAATAGCTTCGCTATCGTCGCTTGTCCATGTTTGCGGAGCATAATAAAGCATTCCTGGATCAAAGCGTCCCCCACCGGAAGCACAGGACTCAAATAAAATCTCAGGGTGCTTGGTAATGAGCTTCTCATATAAAGCATATACGCCTAGAACGTAACGGTGAAAAAACTCGCCCTGTCTTTCCTTGCCAAGAGATAATGAATAGGCTTCTGAAATGCAGCGATTCATATCCCATTTTACATATTCGATGTGAGCAGAAGAAAGTACGTCATCCATTAACTTAAACAAGTAGTCCACAACAGGCGGTTGGGAATAATCAAGGACAAACTGGTGCCGTCCATGCTTGCGTTTACGCCCAGGTGCTCCCACAACCCAGTCCGGATGTTCCCTCATAATATGAGAGTCGGAGTTAACCATTTCCGGCTCGAACCAAAGACCGAATTTCATACCGAGCTCATTAATTTTATTTGCCAAATTCGAGATTCCGTTCGGTAGTTTTTCACGGTTTTCAAACCAGTCACCGAGCGAGGAGGTATCATTGTTTCTTTGACCGAACCAACCATCATCCAGGACAAAGAGCTCAATCCCTAGTTCACTTGCTTTTTTAGCCATATCCACTATTTTCTTCTCGGTAAAATCAAAGTAGGTTCCCTCCCAATTATTGATCAATACAGGCCGTTCCCGGTCAGCCCAGCTACTGCGAATTAAGTGTTTATTGTACAGGCGATGGAACGCCTGACTCATGCCGTTCAAACCGCTCTGTGAATAGACCATAACTGCTTCAGGCGAATAAAAACATTCTCCTGGCTTCAGAGTCCAGCAGAATTTTTCAGGATGAATACCGAGGCTCAGTCGGGTAGTTGAATAACTGTCCACTTCTGCTTGGGCAAGAAAGTTTCCGCTGTAGACGAGATTCACTGCATATACTTCTCCTTGGTGTTCCTGAGCTCCCGGTTTGGCAAGCGCCATGAATGGATTGTGAATATGACTACTAATTCCTCGTGTGCTTCCAATGGACTGAACACCTGGTCTGAGGGGTGTACGCTCCACATGTCGTTCCCTACCCCATGCCCCCGATAAATGAATAAATTCATATTCGGAGTCAGGAAGATCAAGGCTCATGCTCATTAGACGGTTGACTCTCAGAGTACTATTTCCAGAATTCGTTATGGATACGGATCTCGTGATTACAGGCAGTTCACTGAAGATGGTGTAAGCTAGTACGGCAACCGCCCCTGTAAGGGAATCGGTCAGCGTGATCAGGAGTGTCTCTGCTTCATCTGCTTCCTTACAAAACGTAGCAGGGAGATGGGGGATTTTAGGTTTCCCTGTGATAACCTCGTAACGATCAAAGATGAACTCCATGACATGAGAACCATCCTCCTGTATGATCTCAACTGCTGGTTCTCTAAAGTCACCACTTCCCGAAGAAGGAAATTCCTGTTTAATGCTTTCCAATGATGTTACCAAGTCGCCATCAAACTCACCGACAGACACAGAGCGGTAGCTTCGTTCAATAAAACGGTCATATTGTCCCAGGTACTCTATTTTTTTGCCATAATATAAATGCTCTAATTGCCCGTTCTCCATGACGCGGAAAAGATAACTGCAGTATTTGTTCGTTAAGTAAAATGTAAGTTCCTTTGGGTTAACTTGTATATTAGCCATGTACATAGCCCCTTTCAAAATATAACAGACCTGTTGAAAGCGTTATTATTGAACATAGCATAACAAAGCCAGTGATAGAAAATACATTACTTTTTTTAAGCGAATTATGGGGAAAACAAAGAATTTTTCAAAAAAGTTATAGTTAGGTTCAACCTATTTCCTGAAAATTATCATTCTTAGCTTATACAATACTAATTTGATTAATTAACAATCCCTAACATATCACTTCTGCGGCAGAACTATATGTAACTGACACTGAAGACAACACGCTTTGCAAACTATTTCATCCAGCTTATATAGGAATTCGGTTGGTTATAATGATCAGTTGATTTTTTGCGCGAGCCTTTAAAAAATGTGATGGGCCTATTTCTTAGCATACCTAGGTGAAATTTATTTGTTTTTGCTATATTAATCTATAAAAATCTTTGTTTTTGAAAGCGGTTTTTTTTGCTATTGTAAAATTGTTGGTTTTTTCTTGCATGGTATTTTTAACGAATGTAGGAAGACTACCTTTACGGGAGGAGAAACCGCACGTGGATATAATAATTGCTTATATTCCAGCCATCGGCTGGGGAGTCATGCCGATATTGGCGTATATGACTAAAGCCAGTCTCCAAGAACGGCTGACAGGGACCGCTATAGGTGCTGTGCTGTTTGCCCTGGGCTTGTATATCATTCATCCAGCCTCAATTGCACTGCTTCCTTTTGTGGTAAGTTTTATATCCGGCATTTTCTGGGCAGCTGGACAATTGCTCTATTTTTATTCTTTTCAAAAGATAAGTGCATCTATAGCTATTCCTGTCATTTGCAGTTTACAGTTGATAGGGACGACGCTATTTGCAACACTTATCTTGAGTGAATGGATAACAGGCTACCAATATGTGATGGGCGTTGGATCTCTTCTGTGTATTCTGGCGGGAGTTCTATTAACCAGCTATCAGGTCAAGTCTGCTGAGCTGTCTATGTCTTTTCCAGTACCCATTATCTTGATGCTGGTTTGCTCCGGGTTAGCGTTAAGCAGTTATATAGTTATCAATCAGCACTTTCATATATCTGCATTGTCTGTCATTTTGCCGCAATCGCTCGGAATGTTATGCTCGGCCTTGGCTATGAATCTGAAAGGCAAGCATCGGCTGGGGTTCATTCCGGTGCTTCGCAATTTGTCTACAGGATTGGTTTGGAGCATTGCTAGTCTAGCACTATTTATGTTCAGCGGTCTGAACGGCATGGCGGCTAGTTTACCGATCTCTCAAGCGAGCATCGCGATTGCTTGTGTCGGTAGCATTATAATATTTAAGGAAAAGAAAAGCCCTCAGGAATGGATAGCTATACTTGTGGGAATTACGGTGCTGATGATAGGAGTAGGAATGATCAGCCTGCTTAAGCCCTAGAGAGAATTCGAAAACAGTGGCAGTCATGGACGAGAAAGTAATGTCCAAGGACTGCCGTTGTTTTATTGAACTATCGTAACTAATGTTTTTTCAGTAGAAAAAAAGCTGATAATCCTATAAAGCACGCTTTTCGGGATTGACAGAGGTATGGTAGCATGAGAAAATGTACGCGCGTACATAAAATGATTGGAGGTGGGCAATATCGTTTCGCGCAAGGAAGTAGCAGAACTCGCTGGCGTGTCTGAAGCGACGGTGTCTCGGGTATTGAACGCGACCGGTCCTATCAAGGAAGATACGCGAAAAAGGGTCCTGGACGTTGCCAATCAACTTGGATATGTTCCCAGTGCATTGGCCCGCAACTTTGCCCGAAGCAAGAGCGGCCATCTTGGTGTGGTTATGCCTTATGTCCCGAAGGCGCACCTGTTCTCTGCCTATTTTTTTTCCGAGATGCTCAGCGGCATCGGCAACAAGGCCAGAGACAGCGGGCTCGATCTGCTATTATTGTTTCGAAAGCCGGGGGAGCGGATGGACTACAGCAGTCTTTTCCGCCAGCAAAAGGTCGACAGCTGTATCATCCTTGGAGCAAGAGATGACCACGATGAGGTGGAGGCTCTGATGAGACTTCAGGAAGAGGGACGACCATTTTGTGTCATGAATCACCATTTTGAAGGACAGTCGTTCTGTGAAGTGGATGCAGACCATGTAGAAGGAAGCCGAGCAGCTGTAACTCACCTGATTGAGCAAGGGTGCAAGCGGATAGCCTTTCTCAACGGTCCAGATATCTACTCTAACAGCAATGAGCGATTAAAGGGTTATCTCGTCGCGCTCCAGGAGGCTGGTATTGAATATGACCACGAACTGATTCTGGAAGGCAATTATAGTCGTCGAAGTGGGCTTGAAGCGTCGGCTACAATTGTAGATCAATTAGATGATATTGATGCCGTATTTGCGGCGAACGACCGGATGGCCCTCGGTGTAATGCAGGGTCTCCGTGAGCGCGGGCTGGCAGTTGACCGATTTCCAGCGTTTGTAGGCTATGACGATTCGGATGCAGCTGAGATGGCTGTTCCGCCGTTAAGCAGTGTCCGCGTTCCTTTTTATGAGATGGGGGAGCTTGCAGCCTCGAAGCTTATACCCGATTCTCAGAATCTCATTCCGGCTCTGGAACTGACGAGGGGTGACTCAATCAGAGAACTCCTGTCCACTGCACTGATTATCAGGGCGTCATCCATTCGTCAATAACACCAGTCATCAATAATTCGTTGAAACTCATACCCATAAGGAGGATAACGGCATGTCTAATCGTCTTCGTATTGGAATGGTTGGCTACAAATTTATGGGCAAGGCTCACAGCAATGCTTATCGTAGTCTGCCCATGTTCTTCCCAGACGCCCCGCTACAGCCAGAGATGTCCGTTATTTGTGGACGTAATGCGCAAGGGGTTCAAGCGGCAGCCCGCCAATTCGGCTGGAGCGAGAGTGTTACGGATTGGCGTGATCTAGTGAAACGTAACGATATTGATCTCATTGACATTAACGCCCCGAGTAATGCCCATAAGGAAATTGTCATTGAAGCTGCCCTTCACGGCAAGCATCTGTTTTGTGAGAAGCCGCTTGCGCTTACACTGGCAGATTCCCGTGACATGCTGCAGGCAGCAAAGGAAGCAGGAGTCAGCCATATGATTGGCTTCAATTATCGCTTTTCACCGGCTGTCCAACTGGCGAAACAGCTAGTCGAAAGCGGTCGTCTAGGCAAGATTTATCATTTTCGTGCCTTTTTCCTTCAGGACTGGATCATGCACCCGTCATTCCCGCTGGTATGGCGGCTGCAAAAAGAAGTGGCTGGTTCTGGCTCTCATGGCGATCTTGGCGCCCATTTAATTGATCTCGCTCGGTTTTTGGTCGGCGAGTTTCACGAAGTCATCGGCATGAGCGAGACGTTTATTAAGCAACGCCCGCTGGCTTTGGAAATGAGCGGATTAAGCTCCAAAAGGAGTACCGAGGCCAATGCACCGATGGGAGAAGTGACGGTCGATGATGCCACGCTGTTCTTAGCACGTTTCGCTGGAGGTGCGCTGGGCAGCTTCGAGGCCACACGCTTTGCTGCTGGACACCGGAGCACAAATTCATTCGAAATCAACGGGAGTCTAGGCAGTGTACGGTTTGACTTTGAGCGGATGAATGAACTGGAAGTGTATTTCACACAGGATGAGGAAGACGTTCAGGGCTTCCGCCGCGTGCTTGCCACCGATCCTGCACACAAGTATTCCGAAGCCTGGTGGCCTGCAGGACATACAATTGGATTCGAGCACACCTTTACTCATGAGGTGCTTGAGATGTTGAGTGCTATCTCCGAAGGGCGGCAGCCTTCACCGAATTTTTACGACGGGGTCGCTTGCCAGGCCGTGCTAGAAGCAGTAGAACGATCTATACAGGAACGTCGCTGGGTATCCATTGAAGAAATGTAGTATAACAACACATTCCGAAAGGTGAGTGGATTACAGATGCGCAAGGCACTGATAGTATGGGGCGGATGGAACGGACATGAGCCGGAGCAGGTGGCGACCATTTTTGAACGCATTTTAAAGGAAGAGCAGTTCGAGGTGGGGGTGTCTAATACCCTTGATGCCTACCAGGATGCGGAGAAACTGCTTGGCCTTGACCTGATCATTCCAATGTGGACTATGGGCCAGATCGAGCAGGACTTGGTCAATAATGTTTCAGCAGCAGTTCAAAGCGGCGTAGGTCTGGCAGGCTGTCACGGTGGCATGTGCGATGCCTTTCGGAACAACGTAGACTGGCAATTCATGACAGGTGGGCAATGGGTTGCACATCCCGGTAATGATGGGGTGGAATATATGGTGAACATCAAGCGTGGCTCCAGCCCGTTGCTGGACCATATTGAGGATTTTCATGTCAAAAGCGAGCAGTACTACCTCCATGTAGACCCTGCGGTTGAGGTGCTGGCAACCACGCGCTTCCCGGTCGTTCCGGGACCTCATTCGGCCAATGGGGCAGTGGATATGCCCGTTGTATGGACAAAACGGTGGGGAAACGGCCGCGTGTTCTACAATTCGCTAGGTCACCACGCAGACATCATAGATATGCCTCAAGTGACCGAGATGATGCGCAGTGGGTTCCTGTGGACTGCGGCAGGCAAACAGGCGGCGACCAGCCGCGCCAGCTCCATGGCGGACATATATACGGGTATGGCAGACAGCCAACAGCAGTAACGTGAACAGGGGTTCGAAGTAATAAAAGAATGCCGTTATCCATTTTTTCTGAAGGGGAAGGGAGTCCAGGCATGAAAAAAATGAAAGTGGGCATTATCGGTTGTGGCAAAATTAGCGGAATTTACATGGAAAATTGCCATCGTTTCGGCATTCTGGAGCTGTTCGCAGTAGCGGATTTGGATCAAGGTCGGGCAGAGGAGCAGGCGGCAGCGTTCAATGTTCCGAACGTATATTCAGTAGATGAGATTTTGGCTGATCCGCAGATCGAACTCATCATTAATTTGACCATTCCGGCTGTTCACGCCGATGTGTGTCTCAGAGCCCTTGCGGCAGGCAAGCATGTCTATGTGGAGAAGCCACTTGCCGTCACCCGTGAGCAGGGCCAGGCAGTCTTGAAGCTTGCTCATCGCAAGGGACTGCTTGTCGGATGCGCACCGGAGACCTTCTTCGGCTCCGGCATACAGACATCATTGAAGCTGATCGAAGATGGAGTCATTGGAAGTCCGGTAGCTGCAACGGCCTTCATGATGAGCCGTGGACATGAACATTGGCATCCTGATCCTGAATTTTATTATGCAGCCGGCGGTGGCCCGATGTTTGATATGGGCCCTTATTATTTGACGGCTTTGGTGCAATTACTGGGACCGATTGCCACCATTTCGGGTATGACCAGCAAGGCGATGGATCAGCGAACGATTACGAGCGAGAAAAAGAGAGGCCAGACTATCCCGGTCGATATTCCGACTCATGTAGCTGGATTGTTGCGCTTCAAGCAGGGAGCTGTCGGTTCGCTGATTACCAGCTTTGACATCTTTGGTGGAAGCACTCTGCCACCAATCGAGGTTTATGGTACGCATGGCACATTGCAGGTGCCTGACCCGAACACATTCGGAGGGCCAGTTCGCTATAGACTGTTAGGCGAGCAAGAATGGACAGAGGCACCGCTGCTGCCGGGCTACCAAGAGAATACACGGGGTATCGGTGTTGCTGATATGGCCTATGCTATCCGTGGCGGACGCCCTCACCGCGCCAGCGGGGAACTGGCCTACCATGTGCTGGAAGCGATGTGGGCGTTTCATGATTCTTCCGATCAGCAGACCTTTTATCAGATGCAGAGCACATGTCAGCCCCCGGCCGCTTTACCGGAAAACCTGCCCTTATATACGCTAGATGTGTAAACGAGTACTAACCTGAAGCTGATCCGCAGCTACAAGAATTACAAGACTGGAGGGGCTGTCCCAATAGTCGGTCTGGGATTTGCGCATTCTGCTTTGAATATTTATTACTATAAAAAAGAAGGCTCCGGATTCGCTTTGACAGCGGCTTTGGAGTCTTCTTAGTTAACTAAGGAATGCGCTTTGAATAGGCCTTTTAGCTTGATTAGTTCTATAAAGTCGTTCTAATATAAAAGAAACATCAGCTGACATCAACGTACTCTTCATACTGTGGCGCTGTGAATGTATTCTTGATAATTCATGAGAAATAGATTTATAGATTGATACAATGTGAGCGAAAAATATCAGACCAATTTCAATTTTTGAAGAGGGTGAAAATATGTGTAGATATGCAATGTATGGTCCGTACAAAGATATCTTTGCCTGCTTTGCTTGTAGAAAGGTATATAAGCAAACATCCCGCTTTGAGCTGCCAAAGGACGAATATGAAGGGATTGTCCATGTCTGTCCGCAATGCCAGACGCCCATGCATGACATGGGGCATGATTTTCAGGCCCCGAAGCACACAGATATCAAGCAATGGAAAAAGGTAGAGCTTCTGTATCGTAGTGGATACTCTTATCATTCCTGCGGTTGTGATGGTCCCGGATACAGACCTTCCCGGCTGCAAGATGTTCCAGAATTTCTGAAGGAACAGCGAAGGTTTAAGAATAAGGGAGAGGCGTTGCTGCATCGGCTTTTGCAGAGTTAGTTGAATCAAGCCCGTAATGGACACGGGCTATTCGTATCGTTGACATAAGGAGAGGGCATCATGAGAAATTGTGCGCTTTACAGCTCAACCTTCGACCTGAATCAGGTTGAGAGATTATTAAAGTCGATTTATCTCAGCAACAAGATACACGTGAATGATAGCAAAACTAGGTTTGAGATCAATAGCCGAGGTTGGTTTAGTAAGAAGGTCAAAAGTTTTAACATAATGACCAGCAAAACGAATCCAGAGGAATTTGCCTCCATGCTTCACGGAATGATAAATTTTTTTAGTCAGATTCCTGCTGAGAACGAACAGTTGCAACAAAAGCTGCTGATCAAGATGAGTACGCTAAATATGGTGATTGGTGTGGAGACCGAGGAGGATATATCTGAAGCCTTTTTTGCCGAAATGCTTGATATCATAAATTCGCTGGACGGGCTGATGTTCTGGGGTGGCGGTGAGCTGCTTGCACCTGACGGAAGTCTACTGCTGGATGTGAATGGGCGTTCGGAAGTGGAAGATTATACAGTTACTGCTCATGTTAGTTATTTGTACGGAGAGGACCGAATTAGCGAATCCGGGATAGAGCGAAAGCTGCGGTCAGAAAAGATATTGCTCGATCAAGGCTTTACGCAAATGCCGCCGATCCCAGGAAGGCTAGGAGATGAAGCCGCAGACAGCATACGCTCCCTTAAGGAAGTGGCTGGCCGAGCCGTTGCTTTGTGTATTGTTGCACTGAAAGGCGAGTGTATCGGTGCGGGTGAAAGCGTAGATGATACAGAACGGTTGATAAATCAAGTGACTAATCAGTATGGGGCAGACCGTTTCTTTTCACCGGAAGAGAGAAGGTTTCTATCCAATGATTATGTCGATGAGTCGGAAGGAATTCAGTTCTCCTGGCGTTATGAAAGCTTTTGGACTCTGTTATGGGCTTTGGGCCATCTTGAAAAGCTAGGTGACCCAACTGGGATTTGCGACGTGCCGTTGTCGGTTTCAAAGCTGCAGCAATTTGACTCATTTGAAGCTTTTCTGTCAAGCTCAAAGCTGCGCAGCAGCAAGGAGATTTTAGATGAAGCTGATTTAATATGGCGTTATGATTGGATATGTGTGAACAGCCGCATTCATAAACAGCCAGCCCCTGAAAATTTGGATGATGGTGTAGTGTATGAACGTCATCGTGTGCTAAAATGGCTCACCGGTTACATGGGACAGGCTTGGGATGATGTGCGCACAGATACATAATAGAAGCCTAAAAAACAACAATCCTCTACCGAATAAAGTAGAGGATTGATTGTTTAATTGCTTGGTATGGGGCACTTTACTTAAAATTCATGACGTTGACCGAAAATTCGTAATTCACTGATCTCAAACATTGTGCTTTGTGGCTCGATCATGGCCAGCTTGAAGAAGCGGAAAGGGGTATTTTTATATTCATCCCTTACGTAGAGCCGCTGTTTTTCCTCGGTTCGAACAGTGATCTGGTCTGTCAAACGGGTCCAATTCTCCTCATCATTCGAACCAAACACGGCAAGGCCGGAGATCCGCTCGGGAAAACTTCTTCTGCCTTGGACCTCGAAAACATGCGCATTGATTTTAAACTTGCTTCCGAAGTCAAGGGTGTGGTACTGATTCAAGGCCAATCCATAAGCGACATAACTGTTGTCATTATTATCTGTAAGACTTGATAAATAATTGCCGAAGGAAGACGTAGAGAGCATCTTCACAAAGTTGAGGCTTCCATCCGGCAAAGTGATATTTAGAAGCTCTAATCCTTCTACTGCCTCACGAGCGGTTTGCAAATTTACATAAAACGCTGCATCTGTATCCGTTGCAATATGATTGGTAACGTCTATATATGCATTTGTGTAAGTCGCAAAGGAGGCCGACACATAACTCTCAGCCAGATTATATCCGGTGGTAGCTGCAGTAACGGCAGATGGTCGGTCAGCTGTCACTTCAATCTTTACATGTTTCGTAGCTAATGAAGTTCCGTCGCTCGCTACGATGATAAAAGAGCTTGTTCCAGTTTGCGTGGGAGTCCAAGTGAAAGCTCCGGTGTGGGCATCCAAGATGGCACCTGTAGGCCCATCTGCCATCTCATAAGTGATGACATCGGAAGCGCTCGAATCCGTAGCAGAAAAATCTGCGTTGATCCTTCCACCTGTATACGTAAATAGGTTCAGCGTGGATGAACCGGAGGCAAACGCTGGCACGGACAACTGGCTACCCGCCAGGACATGGAAGTGATCCAGGTCTACCTGGGCACCGTTTCCCTTTACCTTCATGTACATAAGACTATAGTTTTCATCTATCTCCGCATATGAAACTCTGTCAATGGACATATCAAAGGTGACATATCTCCATTGTCCTTTTGTATCCGGCAGCGAAATCGTATGGAAAGGGGCAGAGTTTTTTTCTTTACTTAGTTCAAGAGTTGCGACTCCTTGGGTCCTGATTTTAAGACCGATGAGTTTGGTGGAGGTTCGCTGACCGAAGGAAAGATTCAAAGGCACAATTGTACTGCCCTCGCCTGTTGCTGTAATTTCCACATAGGAAATTGGACCTTCCTGCTTGGTTATCGAATGGCTATCAAGAGCTGTATATCGGTCTTCGATTTCTACTATAGCATCACTCGTCATTTCCTTCGGGACATTATTTGACCCCTCCAAAACGGCTGCCGGAGGAATATACAACCAGAAATCACCGCCTCCATCTGGACTCTCCCATGCTTTGGATAGTGCACCTTTATAATAATAATTTGGTGGGATACGTTTTGTGAACGCTTCATAAAAGTACGGCGCTTTCTCCGAGAGGTTGATTTTTTTGCTGTAAGTATAATAGTAGTATATGTCCCAAAACTGGGCGGTGTTCATTCTACCTCTATAAAAATCGGATATCGCCCTATAAATGCCCATCGGATGACCGCTCGCATCCATGGTATAAACAACTGGGGTCCACGGGGTATCATATCCCAACATGTATTGCCAAAAATAATTGGCTGCCGTCAGAATTCGGTGATCCAGAAAATCAAAAATATCGACCGCATTCGGAGCGGTTGATACCGTGCCTTTTATGGGGTCTATCTTGGTGTCTTGGGCAAGAAGCATACGGGAAATAATTGCTGCATTCGTAATGTCTCCCGCGCCATGAGCCTGGTCCCTGCCCATTTCCACGTGCTGGATGACCGGTTTATCCAGTTTCTCTCCCGTTACAGAATTGGTGTCTACCAGACGAAATAGTTGGTTAATTGAACCATTAATTCCTTGATCCGTTGCCGTTTTGTTCACAGTAAACCATTCTACAGCCTCTTCATATCTATTGGTGTTGTCTGTAAAAATATATCCTGCCATGGCTCCCAGTAGGGGATAGGTGTGTTGGTTCATGAAATGATTGTTATCGTGAAGAAACGTTTCCGTAACCGGGATAATAAGATTGTTGCTAAAATTGGTCGTATCCTGGTCCGTCCACTTCAAGGATTCTGTCTTGCAACTGGAGTACCGTAATATCTCTGCGGCCGTTACCATCCGGTTCAGCGGAATCCCAGTATGAATGTGAGCGTCGGTAAAATAGGCGTATTTCGCAGGGTCCATTTGTGACCAAATGCGAATAATGCGCATAGCATTAGCCCGGTAGGTTTCATCGCCTGAAATATAATATAGCAGCGCTTGTGTATACGCTTTCAAACCATCGGATATAAATCGCGAGTTAAAACTCTGGCTGTTAAAAGCATCACTGGCCGGTTTCGTTGGTTCCATAGGATTTTGGTTGCTGGATGTAATCGACTTTGAGGTGGTTGACGATACCAACATGGCCTTATAATACGAATACCAGGGTTCCTGCTTCGCCATAATTTGTGCCCGCATGTTTTCAAGAATGTCCTTGGTTACTCCGATCCCGGGATGCAGAAATCCGTTGTTGGTTGTTTCCACCATTTCTACAGCATCGGTTGCGATCGGCTGTTCCATTGTAGACAACGAAGCAGATGCAGGCGACCAAGGCATACATATGGCAGCAAAAATCAGTGCAGAAAAAACGGCTGTCATTCGCCTCCACAGACTCATTTGGTATAGTTTATACATTCTATTCAGAAAATCTCCTCCTTTACTGTTCAGTCAAGAACACAATAGCAGAATGGAGAAGGAGAGGTATGCTGTTTTTTTTAGAAAAATGTGCAGAAAAACTGGTGAATTCCACTGCACCTACAACTATTAGTTGGAGTCTGCAACTGGAGCGTATTCTCTTTGATCCTTTTGAAGTAGGAACAGCATATTCAAACAATTGGTTAAAAAAGCCACACATAAAGATGCAATAAGTTCATTGATGTACACTCATTTGCATGATATTTTATGA
This sequence comes from Paenibacillus jamilae, assembly GCF_050482105.1. Lineage (GTDB taxonomy): Bacteria > Bacillota > Bacilli > Paenibacillales > Paenibacillaceae > Paenibacillus > Paenibacillus jamilae_B. The sequence continues at coordinate 707,010 of NZ_JBCNHI010000018.1, forward strand.
AGCAAAAAGACGGCTTAAGAACATACAAACAAGTAATAAGCTCAAGCAAGGAGGACCTATTCTATGAAAACTATTAAATTATTGCTTGCAGACGATGAACCTGTCATATTACGCGGCTTAAAAAAACTGATTTCTTGGGAAGAGCTTGGGATTACCATTGTAGGTGAAGCTAATGATGGGAAAGAGCTTCGCGATCTGATACGTATACATGAACCTCACCTCATTATCAGCGATATTAGCATGCCAGGTGGCAGCGGCATTGATATTATTTCAGAATTAAATGAAGAAGGGTTACATGCCAAAGTTATTTTTATCAGCGCTTTTCAAGAATTCGTCTATGCCCGTCAAGCTATTCAGTTAGGAGCGCTCGATTATCTGGTAAAACCTATCAATAAAAATCAGCTCGAAAAGGTAATAGGAAAAGCAGCCTCAATCCTCCGGGAAGAATCCAACGGTGAGCGCAATAAAGAGATGTTGACTTATTACGAAAAAAAGAATCGCTCGACAACAATAGAACAGTTGCTTGACGGGTTGCTGGATGGGGAGCAAAAAACACTCACCGTACTTACGCAAATGGGAGCCATAGCAATAAGCCGATTGACTACCGTGTGCGTGCTGGAGATTGATGAAAATATCAACAGCTCACGGTGGGAGGAGCGGGAACGTAATCTAGTAAACTTTGCCTTATCCAATATTATTAGAGAGACATTAGATCAGGAAGTGAACGCGGGCAATGGATTGCTGGTTCAGAAAGAAGGAGACTTTGTAATTCTAATCCAACATGAACAGAGAGAATATCCTCTTCAACTGGCCATTGACCTTCACCGTAAAATTAACAGCTATTTAAAAGTGAGCGTTTCGTGCGGTATAGGGCTCAGCGTAACAAGCATTGAAGAAACAACGAAGTCCTATCACTCTGCTTTGAAAGCGCTTAAATTAAATTATTTTATAGGAATGAATCAGGTCATTCGGTATGGAGATCAGCTCACAAGGACTGAGGCAGAGAACAAAACCATTACAGAGCTTCAATCTGATTTGGTAAAAGTGCTGATTATCCAGGAGAAGGAACAGCTTCAGTTATTGACAAAGCAGTTACTTGAGCAGATCAGGATTCAAGCCGGAGAGAATAAGAATCTGGCCATTTCGGGAGTTTACAACTTTATCTTGACTGTCAATCAGGAGCTTACAGAGATCGGGGGAGGAGTAGAATACATTAGTACCAATCAAGGTGCCTTGCTGGAAAAACTGATGCCCTGTCCTTCCTATGCCGATGTTGCTTATGTTGTTGAGGAGATTTTATCAGAAATGCTGCAGCAGCTTGCAAGTAAGCTGACAGGGAAAGAAAGTGCGTTGCTTATCAAGATTAAGGCCTATATCGAGGAGCATTATGCAAGTAATATAACACTGGAGTCCATGGCTGCTCTTTTTTATATGAACTCTTACTATTTCAGCAGCTTCTTCAAGAAGCATACCGGCCAAAATTTTAAAAACCACGTCACTGAGGTGCGAATGAAGCATGCTCTCAAGCTGCTTATAGAGAGTGACCTGATGGTGTATGAAATTGCCGAGCAAGTAGGATATAACAATGTGAGGCATTTTAGCGATATGTTCAAAAAAAAGTTCGGCAAGGTGCCGCAAGAGTATCGGCAATCCTTCCGCCAACCACAATCATAATGAAGTAGGTGCTCCTTCATGCGTTCATGGATACCGATACCCAAAAGCATATTCATTAAATTCTCTGCTTCTTTTATTTTGGTTGGCCTTATTCCTTTATTTGCTCTCAGCTTCTTTTCAGTGCAGATTTTCTCCGGTTATGTGGAGCGATATACAACCAGCAACTTACAGCAAATGGTGATGTACATGAGCTACAATATCAATTCAGCCTTCCAGCAGTACAATGATATTTCCAAGCTTATGTATAACGTTCGTTATGAAGGATTATCTGATAATATACGTCGGAACCAAACCTATAATGTCAATGCACTTGAGCAGATTAATTCGACTCCTATCGATTCATTTCTGAAAACCGTACTATATAGCGATCCTTATATTACAGGGGCTTATTTTGTACGGGAAGCTGACGAAAAAATCTATTATCAAGAAAGGGAGAATAGGGGACTTAGAAGCGAATTCCTCCCTTTCCGTCAGTGGAAAGAGAAAATGAGCAGCCAGCCTTCAAAGGTGGCTATCTTTCCAACACATCAGGACCAATATTTTACTGGCGCAAGACGCGATGTTTTTACCATAGCGCGAAATTTGATCGATACTTCAGGCCCGCTCAAGCATGAACATAAAGTGGTGGGTACGCTGTTTCTGGATATCGATAAGTCTATGTTTAATCGGTTTTTAAGTGAGCTTTACCTTGGAGACCAAGATGAACTGGTACTGATCGATGGCAAGGAGGATATTTACTTCGGTCATTTAGATGCCAGATTGAATGAGAAATTATTATTGAATTCTAATAAAAATGAAATGCTGGTGTTGCAGGAGGAAATCCCCTTTCTAAACGGTAGGCTGATTGCTGGCATTCATCGCGAGGGGTTGTTTGATCAGCTTTTTTCCGCGAGGGCTACCGTATATATTGCGATTCTGATCTGCTCGTTAGTGCTGATTATTATGGGTACCTGGTTCTCCCGCCGTCTCGCTTCGCCCATCCGAAATCTGATCCAGCAAATGGCAGTCGTGGAATCTGGAAAATTGAACATGAATCTCCCAGTGAACAGCAACGATGAAATGGGCAGATTGACCCAAGGTTTTAACCGGATGGTCGAACGTCTTCAAGCACACATCGATGAGGCCTATGTAGCTCAAATCAAGCAAAAGCAAACTGAGCTGAATGCACTAAAAAGCCAAATCAGACCTCATTATCTCTATAATACTTTAGAAGTTATACGGATGAATGCAGTGGATAAGGAGGCGGATGAGGTCGCTGATATGATTCATTCCCTGGCGAATCAATTGAAATACGTCATTGACTACGGTGAAGACCGTGTAATGCTCTCTAGAGAGCTTGAACACCTGCATGATTATTTCTATATCATTTCGGTCCGTTATGAGAACAGATATGCACTCCGCTGCGATATTTCTCAGGATATTCAAATGGATTGGCCGATCTTAAAATTATCCTTGCAGCCAATCGTAGAAAATGCAATCCAGCACGGGCTAAGGATGAAGAAAAGAGGCACCGTCGCGGTCACTGTAGAAAAGAGGGATACCAATCTAGCGATTACGATTTATGATGATGGTGTAGGCATGGATAAAGCGACATTGGCGCGTATAACCGAAATCCTGAATAAGCCTGCCTCTCCCGGCAAATCCGTTGGATTAAAGAATGTGCACGAGCGAATACGATCCATGTACGGAGAACCATATGGGCTATCCGTAAGCAGTCATGAAAATATTGGAACGTCTGTGCTGCTCTGCTTTCCTATCCCTGAAAAGTAAAGACTGCATCAAGAGCGGATGACTCGTCCGTTCTTTTTTCATTCTTAAATTCCCCCCATATGAGGCTTAAAAAAGTTCATACAAGTAAAAACCAGCCAATGTTATTCTAAATAACGAAAGCGCTTACCTATGCGACACAGCCGCTTTCAACAGCTTTTATTACATTAAAGAGGGGGGTTCAGTAGCTATGCTGAAAAAGGCAAAATTTACGTTAACTGCATTAGTGCTTACAACGACCATGTTCTTGGGAGCTTGTAGTGGGAGCAACAGCGATACAAATGGAACGAGGTCGGATCATGAGGGGGAGAAGGTGAGCTTTACCATCGGATATGCCTCAGGAGATCCAGCTGCTAAAAAAGCGATAGCTGATACCATCCAAAGATTCATGGAGGCCAATCCTGATATTAAAGTAAAGGATTACAGTGAAAACTCCAGCAGCTCCTACCTCGATTGGTTGAAAACGAAGGATGCGGTTGGTGAGTTTCCTGATCTGGTAGAGATGCGGGACACAGAAGTTTTTGCTGATGCGGGCAAAATCGTTGAGCTGCCTTCAGACTTAGTGCAGCTGCTAGATTCACCTCCGGAAGTAGAAGGTAAAGTGTGGAATGCACCTTTATCAATGAATGCACCCCAAGGCATTATTTACAGCAAAAAAGCATATGCAGATGCGGGGATCACTAAGCTTCCTACAACGTATGACGAGTTCATTGCCATCCAGGAAAAATTGAAAGCTTCTGGGATGACCCCGATTGTGGTTGGCGGCAAAGACATTTTTCATATGGGATTTTGGGTAAACAAGTTTCTTATTGATGATGTGTATTCAAAAGATCCGGACTGGAATTCCAAGAAAACAGCCAAGAAAGTCAGCTTTACGGATGAAAATGTCATACAGGCGATGACGGATTATAAAGCACTGTTCAAAAACTATGTGGATAAAGGTTGGCTTAGTACTCCTGACAATCAAACAGCTTCTTTTCTGATTACAGGCAAAGCTGCTCAACTGTACTCTGGAACCTGGATGTTTTCGCAAATCGAAGAAGCTGATCCGAACTTTGAATATGGCTTCTATGCGGTGCCTGACCGCAAGGGCAAAGTGAATATTATAGGGCTTCCATCGCCTGCCGGATGGTCCTTGTCCGCTGAAGTAGCCAAGGATCCTGAGAAAACAGAGGCGATCAAAAAATTTATTCGTTTTTTCTTCGAGCCAGAGCAATATTCGCAGTATCTTGCGAGCATTAATGGAATTCCGTCTACGAAAGAGAAAGTCAAGTATAAGACCGGGGAAGCCATGCAAGTGGCTCTTGATTTGATGAATGATCCGAATGTTACGAAGTCATTGGCCATTAATAACTGGTGGGGAAAAAACTTGATACAGCCTCAGTTCCGCAACTGGTTCTACAAAAAGCTGCAGGAGATGGTCGTGAACGACGGAGATGTCAAGACTTATATGCAGCAGGTGGACACGGAATATGACAATCAGGTGAAGGCGAATTCGATGTGAAATAAAACCTTTGGAGGAATCACTTCCTAAGTGGTTCCTCTTTATAGGAAGGATTGGATTGTATGAGAGCACCCACAGCTTCAACAGAAGGGCGCATTGCTACAGTGACAGCTCACCAAAAAAAGAAAAAGCAGCACCCTTTTGCCATAATATTTATACTTCCATCATTAATACTGTATACCTTGTTTGTTATCGTTCCTACCCTAGGTAGTGTTTATCTCAGCCTTACCTCTTGGAATGGAATAAGCGAGAATATCCGATTTATTGGCTTCGCAAATTTTGTTGAGATATGGAATAGCCCCCGGGTTCATAATGCGCTTAAGAACACACTCATCATGACTGTAAGTCTTGTCATTCTGGAAAACATTGCGGCAATTGCCATGGCCCTGATAGTTGATAGGATAAGGTGGTTCAAAAATTTATTTCGTAGTATTTTTTACTTTCCCACTTTGCTTAGCGGGATCGTTATGGGCTTCGTATGGGCGATGATCCTTAATTATAATTTTGGCGTTGTAAATCAAATCCTAGATACAGTCGGACTTGGAAGCTGGACTGTCGATTGGTTGGGAGATCCCAAATACGCAATGCTGTCCATCATTCTGTCCACGGTCTGGAAAGGTGCAGGTTATTACATGATCATCTATCTGGCAGGGCTACAGGGTATCCCAGCAGACCTGTCCGAAGCTGCAAGCATTGATGGGGCGAATGGCTGGCAGCTGTTCCGTTATATTACTTTTCCTTTGCTTGCTGGCTCTATGACCGTATGTATGGTGCTTTCCATGATCAGTGCACTAAAAATATTCGATCAAATTGCTGTTATGACGGATGGGGGACCCGGCTTTGCGACTGAAACGTTGACCTACATTATTTACAAGGTAGGCTTTGGCGAATTGAGACAGGGCTTCGGTACCGCGCTTGCTATGGTATTGTTTGTCATTATATTGATCATTACCGTTATCCAAGTGAAAATTCTCCGAAAAAGGGAGGTGCAATATTGATATGAGCATGCAAGCACGCCAAAAAATAGGCGAATTGATCCTGTTCGTGGTTACTTTGCTAGTAGCGATCGTGTTCTTTTTTCCAATTCTATTTAACTTGATGTCTGCCTTCAAAAGCAATGGTGAAATCATGCGCGATGCTATGTCATTTCCGACCTCGCTGTATCTGGGCAATTTCAAGTATTTGTTGACTGAGACTGAGTTCCCAAAAGCAATTGTCAATAGTTTGATCTTGACCGTTGTTTCTATCGTCATGCAAATCTTGATTATTCCGATGGCAGGGTATGCGATAGAGAGAAGAAACGCCAAATGGACCCATTTCGTGTTCCTTTACTTTCTTGCCGGGATGATGATTCCTTTTCAGGCTTACATGATTCCGTTATTCAAGGAGCTTAAAATCCTTGGCCTTTACGGAAGTCTAGCAGGACCGATTTTTATTTATATCGCAGGCGCTGTGGGATTCGGATGCTTGCTCTACACAAGCTTTGTAAAAGGGATTCCTAAGGAAATTGAAGAAGCAGCAGAGATTGACGGTTGCAGCAGGTACACTATTTTCTGGAGAATTGTATTTCCATTGTTAGGTCCGGTTACGGCTAGTATGGTCGTATTGAACGGGCTTGGCATCTGGAACGATTTTCTCTTGCCAATGCTAGTACTTCCATCTGGTGAACCCAAAACGATGGTTGTAGAAATTTATCGATATATCGGGGAGTTTTCATCAAGATGGGATATGATTTTTGCCGGAACCGCCTTGTCCGTCGTTCCTGTGCTTATTGCATTCGTTTTTATGCAAAAGTTCTTCATTAAAGGAATTTCGTCAGGGGCCACAAAAGGATGAAAAATCCTTCTTCCTTTCATTTAACAAATTACTCTACAGGAGGTTCTCCTTAGACATGAACAAAATTGTTAACCCTATTCTGGCTGGCTTTCATCCTGACCCCTCTCTTATCCGAGTCGGGGATGACTACTATATGGCCACTTCTACTTTTGAGTGGTTTCCTGGTGTGGAAATCCACCATTCTCATGACTTGATTCATTGGAGGCTGGCAGCCAGAGCTCTTACAGAATCCTCTCAAGTTAATTTAAGAGGCAATGTCGCATCCGGTTCGATCTGGGCGCCCGCAATTTCCTATCATGATGGCTTATTTTATTTGCTATTTACGGATGTAAAATCGCGCAGCAGAGTGTATAAGGACCTGCATAACTATATCATTTGTTCGAAAAGTATTGAGGGGCCTTGGAGCGAGCCAGTAAGACTGAATGGCAGCGGTTTTGACCCATTTCTGTTCCATGATGATGACGGACGTAAATGGCTGCTCAACATGCGTTGGGACTTCAGAAAAAATCACAACAACTTTTCAGGCATTATCATGCAGGAATATGATGCAATATCTCAATCCTTGATTGGCCCTATTCACGAAATTTATAAGGGCACACCGATAGGCGTTACAGAAGGACCCCAGTTGTATAAACGGGGAGCGTTCTACTATTTATTAACCGCAGAGGGCGGAACGGGTGTTCAGCACATGGTAACTCTTGCACGCAGCCGCAATCTGACCGGACCTTATGAAACGGATCCCCATTTTCCGCTCATGAGCACGTCTCATGATCCAACATCTCTATTGCAGCAGGCGGGTCATGGGACGCTGGTTGAAACGCAGCATGGGGAATGGTATATGGCCCATCTGTGTACCCGGCCTTTGCCCGGCACTTCTTTAATGAATCCGCTTGGGAGGGAAACAGCGATTCAGAAGTGTACATGGACCGAAGATGGCTGGCTATGTCTGAGCCATGGCGGCAAATTACCGGCTCTGGAGACTGAAGCTCCGAACCTGCCAAGCCATCCTTTTCCGGCAGAAGAACCTAGAGACCACTTTGACCGGGAGGACATTGGCCTTACGTATCAAAGTCTGCGTGTCCCATTCGATCCCTCATGGGCTAGCCTGACCGACAGACCCGGATTCTTGCGCTTACGCGGAAGAGAATCGCTTGCTTCTCTACATGATCAAAGCATGGTTGCCCGCCCAATCCAGCATTTCCATTGCTCGGTGGAAACTTGCATGGAATTTAAGCCGGAAAGCTTTTATGAAATGGCCGGTTTGGTTTGCTACTACGATGATGGGGATTACTACTATTTACGAGTGACTGGCGACGAAATCCGTGGAGTTACGCTAGGTGTAGTCCTTTCTAAGGCAGGCAAATATGATGAGATTTCGACAATGCAGCTTTCAGTTGTGGATTGGAAGCAGTACTATTTGAAAGCCGTGATCCATGGCCGGGATTTGATGTTCTATGCATCTCCTGACGGGCAGGAGTGGACTGCCCTATGTAATCCACAGGACTTTGGCACACTATCAGATGAATATGGAGGCAAACTCGGATTTACAGGAGCTTTTGTCGGAATCTGTGTTCAAGATCTGGATAGGCAGCGCAAGGAGGCCTGGTTTGACTATTTTGAATATCTTCCTCTGGAAAGTTTTCTAGACCATACTTCTCCGCAGAAAGGGAAATAGGGGATTACGCCCATTTGCATTAATGATTAAGCCCACGTTTGATTATTTTCGTGACAGACTGAGGTTGAATTCATATTAGAGAAAAAAGAAGGGATGAAATACATGCTTACTTTAAACAGTACGACCGTTTGGGTGAACGAGATCGTGGACCAAATCATCGCCAAGATGGATTGGCTAAGTGAAAAATCAAGACACAAAATCCCGTATACAACAATCGACGGTGAACACGATGACCGATCGGTCTGTAATCCGACCCACACGGAAGCGGATGGCATAAGCTGGTGGACCAACGGATTCTGGGGCGGAATGCTGTGGCAGATGTACTATGCAACAGGCAGTCCGAAATACAAGGACATTGCCGAAATCTCTGAGCAGAAACTGGATGCCTGCTTCCATAATTATTATGGTCTGCATCATGATGTAGGCTTCATGTGGCTGCCCACAAGTGTGGCTAACTTTAAATTAACCCAGAATCCAGAATCCCGCAAACGGGCAATGCACGCGGCAAACCTGCTCGCAGGACGCTACAATCCGGCAGGGGAATTCATCCGGGCCTGGAACGACCTAGAAGGCGAAGATACCAGAGGCTGGGCCATTATTGACTGTATGTTGAACATTCCGCTCTTGTACTGGGCTTCTGGGGAAACCGGCGATCCTCGTTTCCGGCAGATTGCAATAAAGCATGCGGACATGACTATGAATGCTTTTGTAAGAGCAGATGGGTCCGTCAACCATATTGTCGAATTGGATCCATTTGTAGGCGGAGTGGTTAAAACCTATGGCGGACAGGGGTACGAGGAAGGATCTTCATGGACGCGGGGACAAAGCTGGGCCTTGTACGGGTTCATGATGAGCTATAACCATACGAAAAAGGAGGAGTATCTGAACACGGCCAAGAGGGTTGCCCATTATTTTATTGCCAATATTCCACAAAATGGGATTATTCCAGTCGATTTCAGACAGCCCAAGGAACCCGTACTTGAGGATTCAACGGCTGCAGCTATTGCCGCCTGTGGTCTGATCGAGATTGCCAAAGTGGTAGGGCTGCATGAGAAAGATATATATTTGCGAGCAGCGATAAAACTGCTGCAGGCGCTACATGTCGACTGGACGACTGGCTGTGACTGTATCCTTAAGAACGGCTCTGCCTCATATCATGCAGCCACTCATCATCATTCCATCATTTACGGTGACTATTTTTTCATAGAAGCTATGTTCAAGCTCAAGGGCAGCGATTTATATTTCTGGTAAACAAAATTCCAATCCTGAGAATAACGAGTTTAATCGACAATTATATAAATAAAACAAAACTAGACAAGACAACTTCTAAGAGAAAGTTGTCTTGTTTTGCATTTTTAGGAACCATACCATGGAGTTAGGAAAACAGGTTTTAAAACTTTTTAATCACCAAGGCATAGTACTGGAAAACAAAAATATATATGCTTTAGGTCGCTTTGATAAATTTACATCGCTGGGAACGATACGGAGAATCTATTAAAGCGAAATATTAATGCAGTTACAAAAGAAAGCGGTTACTCAAGGGTTATTCCACGTTTGTTTTCCCAATTGTAACCGGAAGGGAGGAGACTTTACCCCTACTCAAAAATGGAGAATGGAATTGAAAGCTAGGAGAGAGGATTAACCAATTAGTTATTTATTATGTTCAATAGGAGGTTTGGGAATGAAAAAAACTATAACCTGCTTAATTTTGTTTGGACTGCTTATTAGCATGTTGCCGATCAAAAATGTGAGCGCTTCCGAAAGCTCTAAGCTTACCCAATCTGCAACCGCAAGCTCCATTGAAGATGCGAGTAAAGCGGCTGATTTTGCGATTGACGGCGACCCACTAACTAGATGGTCCTCACAATATTCAGATCCGCAGTGGATCAGTGTAGATCTCGGTAACACTACTGAAATCAATGGCGTTACGCTTAACTGGGAAGCCGCTTATGCGAAATCCTATCAAGTTCAGATATCGACGGATCATGATCATTGGACTACCGTCTATTCCACCACGACTGGAGACGGAGGAATTGATAAGATATCTTTCGAAGCAACAGACGCAAGATACGTAAGAATGAATGGAATTGAAAGGGCTACCAATTATGGATATTCTCTTTGGGAATTTGAAGTGCATTCAGCTGGCCAGCCAGAGGATAACTCGCCTCCAACAGCTCCCTCCAACCTGATTAGTTCCTCAGTATCGGATACAACAGTAAGCTTGCAGTGGACGCAATCTACAGACAATGTAGGTGTTTCCGGTTACGACATCTACAAAGGATCAGAACTTATAGGGTCCAGTGCGTCGGCATCCTTCATCGTTACTGGCCTAACAGCCAACATGGCGTACAGTTTTTACGTGAAAGCCAGAGATGCCGCAGGTAACGTCTCAGATGCAAGCAATGTGATTGATGTTACCACCAGCGCAGCTAACACGAGTATTGTTTCAGGTGAAACTTATAAACTAACGGCACAGCATAGCGGAAAAAATCTGGAAGCAGGAGACTCAACTGCCGATGGAGAGAAGGTGCAGCAGTGGACGAACAGCGGCAGCGCTCGGCAGAGATGGAAAGTCATTGACGTTGGCGACGGATATTATAAATTGATTGTACAATCCAGCGGTAAGGCATTAACAGTAGCCGGAGGCGCCTCAGAAGATGGTGCTAGTGTACAGCAATGGACAGACAGCGATTTAACTAATCAAAAATGGAAAGTGATTGACGTCGGCGGTGGATATTATAAGCTGCTTGTACAATCTAGCGGTAAAGCGCTGGATGTAATCGGGGGTTACACTAATGACGGGGCAAATGTGCAGCAATGGACGGATAACGGAAATGATCAGCAGAAGTGGAAGTTTACGCTTGTTGACTCAAGCCCGGACACGACGGCACCAACGGCACCAGCAAACCTGAAAAGCTACTCCAAAACAAGCACTTCGGTAAGTCTTGCATGGACCGCATCAACAGACGATGTAGAGGTTACCAGCTACGATGTGTATAATGGAACAACGTTGGTCGATTCAACCACCACGACAAATTATACGGTGACGGGGCTTACCGCCAATACAACGTACAGCTTCACTGTTAAAGCCAGGGATGCAGCAGGAAATATTTCAGCAGCAAGCGATATCATAAAGGTTACGACGAATTCTATTTCTGAAAATACAGGTTTTTATATTAACGGAACAACGCTCTATGATGCCAAGGGAAACCCGTTCGTGATGAGAGGAATCAATCACGCTTATACTTGGTATAAGGGGCAGGAGTCTATAGCGATTCCTGCTATTGCGAAAACTGGTGCCAACACCATTAGAATCGTACTGTCAGATGGTCAGCAATGGACGAAAGATGATCTGTCTGCGATACAAAATTTAATCACTTTATCAGAGCAAAACAAATTGGTCGTTGTTCTTGAAGTACATGATGGCACAGGGTCAGACAACGCTACTGTATTAGATAATATCGCTAATTACTGGATTCAAATGAAAAGCGCACTCATTGGAAAAGAAAGCACCGTTATCCTCAACATTGCGAACGAATGGTACGGAACATGGGATGGCGGAGGCTGGGCGCAAGGTTATAAGTCTGTTATACCTAAGCTCAGAAATGCTGGCATCAAAAACACGATCATTGTTGATGGTGCAGGCTGGGGACAGTATCCGCAATCTATTTTTGACTTCGGAAAAGACGTCTTTAATGCAGATCCGCTTAAAAATACAATGTTCTCCATTCATATGTACGAATATGCCGGAGGGAATGCAGCCACAGTAAAAAGCAATATGGACAATGTACTAAATAAAAACCTAGCGCTTGTGATTGGGGAATTCGGCATCAAGCATACAAGCGGTGATGTGGATGAGGCAACCATTATGAGTTATGCTGAGCAAAAGGGCGTAGGTTATTTAGCATGGTCTTGGAAAGGAAACAGCCCGGGGCTTGATTATCTGGATATGGCCACTGACTGGCAAGGGTCAAACCTTACGGAACAAGGACGTATTATCATTGAAGGCCCCAATGGTATTAGAGCGACATCAAAATTAAGTACAACTTTTGAGTATTAAATATTAGCCAACGGTGTCCAGTATGAAAACAAGCTTTTGCTGTATACAAAGCCGCCAAATAGGCGGCTTTTTTTGTTGCAGAGCTGCCAACCAACTTACAAACAATAAAAGAATAATAAATAAGTTATAGAGACGAAGATGACTAAAAGTATATTAAGTTGAGAAAGCAGCTACAATGTCACTAGAGATTTACTGAAAAAAATGATCAAAGGAGTGGTAGAAATGGCACGTGTTCTATTTATTAATGGTGGATCAGAGGGACATATCAATCCAACTATAGGTGTTGTGCAAGAGCTTATTTCGCGTGGGGAAGAGGTGGTATACTTTTGTATTGAAGCTTTTCGGGAACGTATTGAGAAAACGGGGGCATCAGTACGAACATTTGACGACCAAAAATTTATAAAAGCTTTTATCTCAGGTGGAAGGGATTATTTGCTGGAAAGAACCAACGGTCTGTTACTTACGGCAGACATCGTCATTCCAAGCGTTCTCGAACAGATCAAAGAAGAGCATTTTGATTATATCGTCCATGATTCCATGTTTGGTTGTGGACGTATGCTTGCTCAAATTCTTAAGCTTCCTGCAATCAGCTCGTGTACTTCTTTTGCCCAGACAAAGGAATCATTCGCTCATAATATGGAACAATTATCCAATCACATCCCTACATATATCGTTAAATCTATAAATGATAAATTTCAAAACTTGACGGCGATGGTGAAGGAAAAATATGGCGTGGAGATCCATTCACCTTACGAAGTGTTTTGTAATCCTGCCCCACTTACAATTGTATATACAACAAGGGAATTTCAACCTTATGAAGAAGCATTCGACCAAACCTATAAATTTGTAGGTCCGTCCATTTCTTCACGATTAACGCAAGAAAACTTCGATTTTACTGCAATCGAGGGGAAAAATCCAATTTACATTTCACTAGGTACAGTTTTTAATCAAGCAATTGACTTCTATAAGCTTTGTTTTGAAGCATTTGGGAACACGGAGCATACGATTGTCATGTCGATCGGGAAGAGAACCCCCATTTCCGATTTAGGGAAAGTTCCTGAAAACTTCATCGTAAAAAATGATGTCCCACAAACAGATATACTACAATACACTAAATTATTTATTACACATGGTGGGATGAACAGTGTCCATGAGGGGCTTTATTACGGCGTTCCGCTGATTGTAATCCCGCAAAGCGCGGATCAGCCGATCATTGCGGGACGAGTCGCCAATATGGGGGCAGGTATTAAGTTACAAATGGAAAGCTTGACTGCTAACCAGCTACGTGAAGCCGCAGATCATGTGTTAAGCCTCCCATCTTTCAAAAAAGCTGTTGCCCAAATTAGGGAATCCTTTCGACAAACAGGTGGATATCGCCAAGCTGTTGATGAGATTTTCTCATTTAAAAATCAATATCATATCTAAATTTATAAATTGGATATAAGCTCGTCTATTGCAGCATATTAGGGAATTCGGTACAATTTACTCATACTACTTAAGAGTAAGCTGGAAGGAGAGAGTATAGGTTGAAGCAGGAGTATTGTACACCGACTCAGCACCCAAAGTGGTTTGGACTGGCTGTTCAAGCGCTTGTTATATTATCACAGGAGGACAAAAGCATAGCTTGTCCAAGTATTGAACTCGCCAAGTATCTTCAGTCGGAGCCTTCTCTGCTGCGTCGTATACTTTCCGTTCTCGTCAAGGAAGGGTTTATCGGGACCCGGGAAGGCCGTGACGGCGGGTACCACCTTTGGAAACCAGCAGAGTCTATTCGACTGGTTGATGTGTACGATGTATTTCGTTCAGGCAGCAGACTTTCCTTCGGTATTACGGAGACAGCTGGCACGCATCCGCTCGGTAAATGTATGAAATCTACACTTGAGGATATTACCCATGAAATGGACGACAGCATACGCGGGGTACTAAGCAAGTACACGATTGCAGATCTCGCCAACCAACTGGAAGCCAAGCTTTAGATAGACCTGGAAAAAGACGGTTGACAGCGGCTTGCTTAGATTTTATACTGTGCAATATAAACCACAGTTAAACGCAAGCCGCGCGCAGCGTTAATTTTAAGGTTATCTGTGTGATATTAGACACAGTTATACGCACGTGCAAAGGCGCAATATTCTTGTTCAAGGCACTTCGTTTCAGTAGGATTCAAGCCTTGACTAATCGCTTAGTCTGAATTTAACTGTGCTTAATAAAAAACAGTATTTATTAAAAGGAGGATTCATAATGTCAACTTCAACTCATACTGGCCAGAGCGCCGCCTTGTTCGTCGATGTCATCCGCGAGCGCCGTTCTGTGCGTCATTACGACAAGTCAGTCCGTCTAACTCACGAGGAAATTAAGGATCTGTTGAAAGAAGCGACGCTTGCGCCTTCTTCGAGTAACGTTCAGCCCTGGCGCTTCTTGGTTATTGAGACAGAGGAATTGAAAGCAAAACTGCAGCCAATTGCCTATAATCAATCCCAGGTTGCTGAGGCTGCAGCGGTGATCGTTGTGCTTGGTGATATGGAAGGATATAAGAAGCTCGATGAAGTTTTCGGCGAAGCAGTAAAACATGGCTATATGGCGGAAGATACCGCTAAATCGTTCGTGGAAAGATCAATTGATGCGTATGCTTCGTTACCGGAGGAAAGACTTCACAAAGTCATTCATATCGATGGCGGTATTGTATCCCAGCAGCTCATGCTGGTCGCACGTGCTCACGGCTACGATACTGTCGCTATGGGCGGCTATGATGAGGCCGAGCTTAAGCAAGCGTTCGGTATCAAAGACCGGTACATTCCAATCATGCTGATTGCACTCGGTAAAGCAGCACAGCCGGGGCATCAGACGACTCGGCTACCGATCGACGACATCACATTCTTCAACGAGATGCCTGTTAACTAAAAATAAAACCCCACGATTTAATTTTATGAATGAACAGAGTCGAGAAATGACAACTTAAGGAAGTAGTATACATTCACCATTTCCAAAGGAGGATATCTGTTATGGCACACCAGAAGAGAAGGAAAGAAGCTGCCTGGAAATCACGAAAGCAAGAACAGCATCCCCATGGTAAAATCAAATCGCTCAAGGAATTATCCAGCGAATCAGATTGAGGAGTATACTACTTGAGAGAGAAGGGCTGCCGGCGAAATTTATCGGCAGTCTTTTCATTGTGTGTAGGTATAATGTTCCTTTATATAGATGGCTCCAAGCGTTTTATTTCAGTGAGAATTTTCAATAAATTTTCTTTGCCAAGGAAAAGTATTTCTACAATACCAACCCTTATGGAGCTTTGCCAACCCTAAAACGGAAAGCTGACGGTCGGCGAGATCGTACTTTGCTTGCAAAAATATGTAAATCGATGATAACGTTAGTTTGATAAAATCTAAATTAGGATAGGAGTGGGGAATTTTTGAAGACAATCAGTAAAATTTTGCTTGTTGGTTTAAGCTTGGGCTTGGGTCTGGCATTCGGTAGTGCGCAGCCTCCTACCGCTTCTGCAGCAGGTGCCGAATATTATGTGGCGACGAGTGGTAGCGATTCCAACGCAGGAACAAGCGACGCGCCGTGGAAAACGCTCCAGCATGCGGCCGACACAGTCCCTCCAGGCAGCAAGGTCTATGTCCGGGGCGGAGTTTACAAGGAGAAACTGAAAATCACCCGCTCTGGCTCTGCATCGCAAGGTCCCATAGTGTTCGCAAGCTATGGTAGCGAAACCGCCATTGTTGACGGAACTGGCCTATCGGTCAGCGGGAACGAAGGGTTAATCGAATTGAACGATGTCGATTACGTTACCATCCAAGGGTTTGAAATCCGCAATTTTGTCACGGCTTCCAAGAACGCAGTACCTACAGGCATTTACGTTCACGGTGCAGGGGGCTTCATCAATCTGTCCGATAACAAAATCCACGACATCAAAAACACGGCCACCCCAACTGGAAAGGATCGGCTGGGCCGGGACGCTCACGGCATCGCTGTTTATGGCACGAAAGCTCCTGCATCGATTCACAATCTTACAATCAGCGGCAATGAACTATACAATCTCGTGCTCGGCTCCAGCGAATCGCTTGTCTTAAACGGTAATGTGGATGGCTTTGCAGTGACCAGCAACCTCATTCACGATAACGACAACATTGGAATCGATCTGATCGGCTTTGAAGGTACCGCGTCGAATACTACTTACGACCAGGTGCGAAACGGGTTGGTAAAGGGCAACCGAGTGTACAATAATTCGGTTCGAAATAACCCATCCTACAAGAGCGATGACAACTCGGCCGGCGGCATTTATGTGGATGGGGGCAAGGACAGCATTATCGAGCAGAATTACAGCTACAACAATGATATTGGCGTCGAAATTGCCTCCGAGCATGCTAGTAAGGCTACCAGCAATATTATGGTCCGCAGTAACGTGATATACAACAACCGGTTAACCGGCATCGCTATGGGCGGCTACGATGACGAACGTGGCTCAACGGTAAACTGCAAGATCTTGAACAATACGTTGTACAAGAACGATACATTGGATGACGGAAGTGGCCAGCTTTTGGTTCAATACGATACACGAAACAACGTGATTAAGAACAATATTTTCGTAGCTAATTCGACTGATGTGCTGATCTACAATGGATATACCAAAAATTCCGGCAATGTTGTTGATTATAATTTATATTTTGCACCTGGTGGTAGTTCGGGGGCTAATTGGACCTGGAAAGATAAAGAATATACGGGATTTTCCACGTACAAATCGGGAACTGGCAACGATGCACATTCACTGTTTGCCGATCCTAAATTTGTGAATGCCACGAATGGTGACTTCCATTTGCAGTCTTCGTCACCAGCGATCGATTCCGGTTCAACGGATAACACCATCATCGGAACCGAGGATATCGACGGAGAACCTCGCGTGAAAGGGAAAGCCGTCAATATCGGTGCGGATGAGTGAAGCAAAACTAGGTTTTTGTCGGGTTATGCAAAAGCTGATGCTGATCAAGCCCTGTGCGTGCGATGCTCCATTTATGCAAGAGACGTAATAAAGCTGCTCAAATGAATCGCTGATTTATTTCTACAAAGCCCTCAAGATTCGAGGGCTCTGTTTTTATAACGGCAGATCTACCATCAGGAGGACTACCACTCTGTTTTTGTTTTTGATAAGGTAGAGGGTATGGAGAAGAACATAAAAAATAATTATTATAATATTGTTAATGCATCAAAAGGAAGGAGGACAGACCATGAATAAAGAAGAACAGGTCATGGTGGGTTTCAGGGATTTATTCAACAAGATGGTTTGGCTTAATAAGTATAAGATGGAAGACAGTCTTAAGGGTTATAAACCTTCCGAAGTACATTGCATTGAATACATTGAAAAAAATGTAGATTCTAACGTGACAAAACTTGCGGAGTCCCTTTATATGACTACCGGTGCCATAAGCAAAATAACGAAGAAGCTCATAAAAAAAGGAATTATCGAAAGCTACCAGAAGTCGGATAACAAGAAAGAAATCTATTTTAAGCTTACTGAGCAGGGGAAAGTGATCTATAAAATTCATGAGGAACTGCACAAAGAGTTTCAAGAGCGAGATAAAGCCATATTTGAGCAGGTAACCCAGGAACAATTTGACGGCATGCTTATCTTTATGGAAAAGTATAGTAGACATTTGGATGCAGAAATAAAGAAACAGGGATTAGATATGAAGTCGGAATAAACTTGAATAATAAAAATCAAACCACAGGCAGCCGGACTCTTTTGAGTATGGGCTGCATTTTTATTGTTATTATTTTGTTGCCAAGGAAGGAAAATAGTGATACGATGTTTTTGTTTCCTAGGAAGCTAAATAAAAATTTTGAGGAGAGAATTCAAGTGTTCAAATTAAGATCACATAATGAAGAGAACATAGAACAAGCCGTAGATAAAAAGGCATTCATATTCGGTCTGATGTCTGTGTTTCTTTGCGGGATAGGCTTCAGCATCATAACACCAGTTGTCCCTTTCTTAGTGCAGCCTTATATAAGCAATCCGGGAGAGCAAGCCATATTTGTTACGCTACTGACCTCTGTTTATGCAGTCTGTGTGTTTTTTGCAGCCCCTGGACTTGGAGCGTTGAGCGACAGATATGGCCGGCGTCCATTACTCTTAGTGTGCCTTTTGGGGTCCGCAATCGGGTACTTCGTTTTTGGCATGGGAGGAGCTTTATGGGTGCTATTTGCTGGACGCATAATAGAAGGTATAGCAGGCGGAAGTATAAGCACTCTGTTCGCATATTTTGCAGATATTACTCCTAGAGAACAGCGCACCAAATACTTTGGGTGGGTGAGTGCGGTTGCAGGTGCAGGCTCCGCCGTTGGCCCGACTCTAGGCGGGATGATTTCCAAATTTGATTATTCTGCACCTATGTATTTTGGTGCCATAATAACTTTATTAAATGTTGTTTATGGAATCTTTTTTATGCCTGAGAGCCTTAACAAGAAGAATCGACTGAAAAAAATCACTTTGGTAAGGCTGAATCCATTTTCACAGCTTGTAAACGTGCTTTCTATGAAAAACTTAAAAAGGCTACTTGTCTCAGCATTTTTGATCTGGATCCCCAACGGATCTTTACAAGCCGTTTTTTCACAATTTACAATAGATACTTTCCAGTGGGCGCCTGCGCTGATCGGTCTTATGTTTTCAATTATGGGTGTGCAAGACATCATTTCCCAAGGCTTCATCATGCCAAAGCTTTTGAAAAAACTAAGTGATGCCCAGATAGCGACGCTTGGGATGGTTTCGGAAATTATAGGTTATAGTCTTATTGCGCTATCTGCTTTGTTCACATTCTATCCTTTGATTATCGCTGGAATGTTTATATTTGGTTTTGGTGATTCGATCTTTGGGCCTTCTTTCAATGGGATGCTCTCCAAGTCTGTCGATTCTAGTGAACAAGGAAGGATTCAAGGGGGAAGCCAATCCATTCAAGCTTTAGCAAGAATAATTGGGCCTATCATTGGTGGTCAAATCTATGTATCACTTGGTCATGCCGCACCCGCTTTTATGGGTATGATTCTTATAGCAGTGGCAATACCAGTTTTGTATAAAGGTACGCATGTAAATAAGTGAATACTTACTTTATATGGAACACCAACGAAATTAGAGCAAAGAGTAAAACAATGAAGTTGGGTAAGCCTTACTCGTTAATATGATATACTTAGTTCAAAGTAGAGACGAGGAGTTGTGAAGGAATTGTCTGGCGTTATTAATAAAGTAGTTCAAATCCTAGATCTATTATTACCACAAGGCACTGAAAAAGATATGAGTGTAACGGAAATCAGCAAAGCGTTGAATATGCCAATTCAGAGCGTTCATCGCCTTCTTTCCTCTCTTGCAGAACATGGTTTTGTATCGCAAAATGAAAAAACAAAACGCTACAAACTTGGCCTATCTCTTATGAAATATGGGTTCCTGATGTGGGATAGTTTGATGTTGCGAACGATTGCAAGGCCTTTTATGGAGGAACTATCGAAATGCACCAAGGAGACTGTTTATTTATCCGTTCGTGAAAGCGCTGAAGGAATTTATATTGATTCTGTAGACTCACCCCAAGTTTTAAAAATTTCAGAGCCGATCGGGTTACGCCTACCATTGTTTATTGGAGCATCAAATAGAGTTATTCTTGCTTTCCTGAACTCATCATTGCAAAAATCACTATTAGACTCATTTAATTGGAATGACATTCCTTCTCTAAAACCGCTTACCCGCCAGTCTATTGAACAAGAACTTATAACGATTAAACAACAGGGATATGCAATTACGACCAATGAAGCTACGGAGGGAACCACCGGCATTGGAGCTCCCATTTTCTCCTATGAGAATACAGTAATTGGTTCCTTGAACGTTGCTGGCCCTTCGATCCGATTTGGGGAAGAAAACATCGAAAAATATTCGAATTTGGCCAAGAAATATGCCGATCTCATATCAAGCGAGCTGGGTTATCGAGGCCATAGTCGCCAATAATCATGTACATTTGCCCATTGAACCTAATCTAATCCAATGTTAGGGCCTCCTGTCCGTTATAACAGGGGGTTTTATTGCTGTAATCATCAAGTTACACTTTAACTCAAGATGCCGCTTAAACGGATAATTTCCCCCAATACCCATTCCCTCTACAAGTTCACCCATCGCAAGAAGATATTAAGTGACTCCTATGTAAGTGACTACTATGACATGATTTCAGCTCAAATGAAAACATTATTAATATATGTATAACTCTCTTATTTTCTCATTATTCGGGATTATAAATTAATTTCTATCATTTTATTGTGTATCTATCCCATTATTCGGGATAATCGTGTTGATATAATCTTTATTTGAGATAATATATGTTTATTCAGTCTAGTGGAGGTGTACATATGCAGATTATTGTTCTTCGTCATTTTTCATTCGACGATCCATCCGTAATCATCTCGTGGGCCGAACATGCTGGACATGAATTGGTCGTGCATGATCCTGCTGATGGAATAACGCGAGAGTGGCTTCATTCGTTAGACGTGCTTGTGGTTCTTGGTGGACCGATGAGCGTCTATCAGGAGATCGAATACCCATGGCTTATTCAAGAAAAGGCGTTTGTCAAACGGGCCATCGAGATGGGAAAAAAGGTTTTGGGAATTTGTTTGGGAGCCCAAATGATCTCAGAAATCCTAGGAGGGACAGTATTTACAAATGGTGACCAGAAGGAAATAGGTTGGCACCAAGTTCAAAGAAATGTTGAGTATCATCCGTGGCTAGCACATATTCCAGATCAATTTACGTCATTTTCATGGCACGGTGATACATTCTCATTACCTGAAGGAGCCAGAAACCTGATGTACTCCGAAGCTTGTAACCATCAAGCATTCGCTTATGGTGAACATGTTCTTGGCTTGCAGTTTCACTTAGAATCCACACCACAATGCATTCAACAAATGCTGTCCAGGTGGTCGCATGAACTTAGGGATTTACCATTTATTCAAAATGATTCTGTGATCCGGGAAGGCATGTTAGTCCATAGTGAAAATTCCAAAATGCTGTTAAGGGGAATACTGGATCAAATAGCATTAACATGATTGAAAGGGGTGGATTAATATAGAAACTGGAAACAACAGTATGTAGGCTATAGGACTGATTGCAACTCCTTGGTTAGGGGAGGCTTCGCCTTCGTGGCTTCCTTTATCATTCTTTACATTATGAAGAAGACCATAGGACTAAGAGTCACCGAGGAACAAGAAGTCGTAGGATTAGACTATAGTGAGCACGGGCGTTTGGTTATCCGGAGCAATTGAAATTAAAAAATAACAGAATAACAGCAAGATCTGGAGTGACTAATCATAAAGTGAAATCAAAAAAGAACCTGATAGTTTTTATCAGGTTCTTTCATATTGCATATATACAGACACGATGATATAATCAGATCACAACTCTGTTATTTTTAAACACATAGTTAACCTATATTATACTATTATTTTATCATGCCAGTAAAACTCTTGTCAAATATTTTTTTCAATATTAATGGTTAGGGGAGATAATGAATGAGTTCTTTGGTTCTTGGTTTTCAGGAAATGGAAAAAACGCAGCTTTTACTCGTTGGTGGAAAAGGGCTCAATTTAGGGGAGTTATCAAAAATTGAAGGAATACAAGTCCCAGAAGGATTTTGTGTTACAACAGTGGGATTTCAAAAAGCCATCAAACAAAGCGAAACATACCATACTTTGTTAAATCGTCTCACCACGCTAAAAGTAGAAGATCGAGATCAAATTAGGGAAATCAGCAGCAAGATTCGACAAATCATTATGAAAATAGAAATCCCTTCTGACGTTGTGAAAGCAGTTACTCACTATCTTGCCCAGTTTGGTGATGAACATGCTTATGCAGTGCGTTCTAGTGCGACTGTTGAAGATTTACCACATGCCTCTTTTGCAGGTCAACAAGACACCTACTTAAATATTATCGGCAAAGAAGCAATCATGCAGCATATTAGCAAATGCTGGGCTTCCCTATTTACGGACCGCGCGGTAATCTATCGTATGCAAAATGGATTTGACCACAGTCAAGTTTATTTATCCGTTATCGTTCAAAGGATGGTTTTCCCACAGGCTTCAGGGATTTTATTTACCGCTGATCCCATCAATGGTAACCGAAAGGTGCTCTCTATCGATGCTAGTTTCGGGCTCGGAGAAGCGCTAGTCTCCGGCTTGGTATCTGCCGATTGTTATCAGGTACAGGATGGGGTAATCGTCAGCAAGAGGATCGAAACTAAAAAAATGGCAATTTATGGACGGGAAGAAGGCGGAACAGAGCCCAAGCAGCTTAATCCTGATCAGCAAAAGGCGCAAACCCTTATGGATCAACAAATTTTACAACTGGAACGCATTGGAAGACAGATTGAAGAACATTTCGGATGTCCCCAAGACATCGAATGGTGTTTGGCTGATGATACATTTTATATTGTCCAGAGCCGGCCGATCACCACTTTATATCCCATTCCTGAAGCAACTGACCAGGAGAATCACGTGTATGTATCTGTTGGGCATCAGCAAATGATGACGGATCCTATTAAACCACTAGGGATATCTGTTTGGAAGTTAACAGGTTCCGCTTCTATGTTTAAAACTGGTGGTGGAAGGTTGTTTGTAGATATTACGAAGGGCCTAGCTTCATCGGATGGGAGGCAAAATTTATTGGATGTTTTAGGGCACTCCGATCCGCTCATAAAAGACGCACTTATTACCATTATCGAGCGGGGAGATTTTATAAAATTGGACCCATATGACAAAAGCGAACAGGGGCCCGTTAAAAGCCATAAGGGTATGTCGTCTGCGGATATTCTGGCAGAAGCAGGAAACGATCCAGCAATTGTTGCTGATTTGATTAAGAGTAGTGAAACATCGTTATCAGCGTTAAAACATAACATCCAAACGAAGTCAGGATTGGATGCATTGGATTGTATTCTAGAAGATATGCAGCAACGGAGGCAGCGTGCTTCAGATCTGAAAAATTTGAGTGTGATTATGTCTGCCATCCATGCTTCAGCATGGATTAATGAAAAAATGAGTGAATGGTTGGGTGAAAAAAACGTTGCAGACACACTTTCTCTATCTGTACCTAACAATGTCACTTCTGAAATGGGTATGGATCTACTGGATGTTGCAGATGTAATTCGTACCTATCCGAAAATAATCGAGTATTTACAACAGGTAAAGGTTGATAACTTTTTGGATGAACTGCTTCAGTTCGAAGGTGGGCAGAAGGTACGTGATGCTATTGCTGCTTATCTCGACAAATATGGAATGCGATGTGCCGGAGAGATCGATATTACAAGAACACGCTGGAGTGAAAAACCAAGTATACTGGTTCCTATGATCCTCAGTAACATCAAAAACCTTGAGCCTGGCGCCAGTAAACGAAAATTTGAGCAAGGGCGACAGGAAGCTTTGAAAAAAGAACAGGACTTATTAGCCCGATTGAAACAATTACCGGATGGTGAACAAAAAGCCAAAGAGACAAAACAAATTATCGCCCAGATCCGGAATTTCATCGGTTATCGTGAATATCCGAAATACGACATTGTCAGTCGTTACTTCATCTATAAACAGGCTTTATTAAAGGAAGCGGAGCGACTCGTACAAGCCAACGTTCTTCATGAAAAAGAAGATATTTACTATCTTGCTTTTGAAGAATTGCAGGAAACCATACGCACAAATAAACTGGATTACCAGGTCATCGCCAAACGAAAAGATGAGTACAGATTATATGAAAAACTAACTCCGCCACGTGTTATCACGTCTGATGGCGAAATCATTACAGGTCAGTACAAACGAGAAAATATCCCTACCGAAGCTATTGTAGGCCTTGCTGTTTCTTCGGGCGTTGTAGAGGGGCGGGCCCGTGTGATCCTGAATATAGAAGGGGCTGAGCTGGAAGATGGCGATATACTAGTCACCGCTTTTACCGACCCCAGCTGGACTCCATTGTTTTTATCTATAAAAGGCTTGGTTACGGAGGTGGGCGGACTGATGACCCATGGAGCCGTAATTGCACGTGAGTATGGCTTACCGGCAATTGTCGGGGTGGAGAATGCTACTAAGCTGATAAAAGATGGGCAACGAATTCGCGTGCACGGAACAGACGGGTATATCGAAATATTGTAAAGTCGCTATTATAGCGGCTTTTTTGTTTTAAAGGAGATCCTCTATATGAAGACTTGCTATTTTGTGTTTTGAGGTCAATAAATTTTATAAAAGAAGTAGTTCGAAAGCTATGAATTTTCCAAAAATCTAAACTTTTAAAGGAAAATCCAAACGTTTCTATTAATAAAAAAATAAAGTTTATAGCTTAAACGAGAAAAAAATAAATCTAAATCGAAGTTTTGAGAGAAAAATTAAAGAAAATGTTGCCTGTTAATTAGTTCAAAAGATCTAAAAAAATCACAATCTATTTAAAAAGTGAATCATTATTAATTCGAGATTAATTCAGCTTGAGTAAATTAGTTCCACATTTTAGGCAATTAAAGAGTATTGCTAAAAAAGTTGAAATTTGTCGGATGGTGTCAGAAACAGCTTGTTATATTTGTGTTAATGATATGTAACATAATTTTTGTTTTAATACAAGGGTTTAGGACTATCCTACAAGCCTTGATTGTTTTTATTTTATCGATAATCAAATCGAAAATTTTGTCCTAAATCACGTTTACTTGTCATGCTTAGTATTCAATTAAATAAAAAAGTGAATTTATTACATTTAATGATATAAAAATAATAGAATAATATGGGCTGATTATTAATTTTATGAAATCCATCAAGTTAGAACTTATGTCCCATGTTATTCGGTTTTAAAGTTTGTATATTTAAAATAGCTAGAAAGTATTGGGAGAAAAGAAGATATATAAGGTTTTATTGTTATATTATGGACAGTAAGAGGATTATAGAGCTTTGCCTAAAATGGCTTCATAAAGTACATAAGCTGTTTTCTTTTATAGACACTGTATGGGAGCACTGACTGTATCCAAAAATCATAGCAGTTGTATAGGCAAAACTGCAAGATTACTTGTCCATAGCAATCTCGGTAAATCCGCCCTACATCTTCGGTATTCCAAAGGCAACTCCATTTTTATTCAGTTAACCTTTCACCAAAGAACTTTGTTTTGATGCAGAAAAAACCCGAAGAAAGTAATGAAAAATGCAGGGTTAGTTCAAACGACTATGTCCATTGTGTACAGATTTTAAGGTGTTCGAAACGTTTCTTAACAGCTTGGGATTCCGTTTTCTAGTTCGATGACCGTCACTTTTTCGTCCATGTACAAAATCAGGAAGTCATAAGCGCAGTCGTGAGTATTTTTAGCTCTTTTCAGCCTAGAATTACGCTCTGTACCACGCTGCAGCAGCTCATGCATGTCATAACATCGTTACCCTCCAGTCCATCAGACAACACACATCACGATACACTTCGTTGTTAACATTGCAGCATCATTCAACAGCCCACCACCAAGATGCACTCACACATAATTCAAAGATGTTTTTATTCACTGCACACGGTTGTCGTCGCATGCCGTGGCGGTAAAAGCACGTTCATCAAACTGTTTTAACAAATATGCGCACTCAGATCTCAAGGTATATCAGAAGTGGTCGCTTTTTACTGACTTCTATTGGCAATTTAATGCCGAAAAAAAGGCTCTCGCATGACCATTCTTTGCCAAGGGACGGTCATTTAAGCAGAGTTGTTTTTATCCATATCTTATTTTGCGAGGAGAGATACGTATGACACAGCACAATGTTCAATTGTTTGCATTAAGCCAGCCACAGCAACGTATTTGGTACACGGAGCTTGTGTATCCCAATCGCAACACGTCTACAATTATTACTACTGTTAAAATCAAGGGAACGGTTCGCATAGATGCATTACAGCAGGCAATGAACCGGGTGGTTGCACAAAACGATGCTTTTCGTATCAAAATCACGGCTCGGGATGGAATTCCCTATCAATATGTAGAGCCGTTTGCTGCTCAAAACATAGAAACCCTCCAGGTTACCCAAGAGGAAGCAGAGCTATGGGTGAGTCATCATAACGCACAGCCATTCCCCTTACTGGATTCGCAGCTGTATCGGTTTGTAATTTTGCAGTTGGGGGCAGAAGATACCTGGTTTAGTTTCAAGATGCATCACATAATTTCTGACGGCGTTACGATGGAGCAGGCCATTAATGAAATTACGGGGAACTATATGAGTATTGTGCATGGTACAGGTTCAAATACGCCGGTCCCAGCGAACTCATATCTCGATTTTATTCAGACGGAGCAAAGCTACGAGCAATCAGAACGCTATCAAAAGGACAAGATGTACTGGACGGAGAAATTTGCCGACTTGCCGGAGGTTACAGGTTTAAAGTCTTACAATCCGCTCACGGTAAGCACGGCTGCACGCCGAGAGGTTTACACACTGGAGCACGAATTATATCGTGGTGTCACGACTTTTTGCGAGGAGCATAATATCAGTATTTTTACATTTTTCCTAGCTGCTCTGTATATATATTTACATAAAACGACAGGTGAACAAGATTTAACCGTTGGTACATTGTATGCTAACCGCACGTTAAAGAAGGAAAAAAATACAATGGGCATGTACGTCAGCACTGTGGCTACACGTCTGCAAGTTGAGCCGGAATCCGAGTTGCTCACTTTCCTGCACGGGGTAGGCAAGGAGCAGGCGTCCATTTTGCGGCATCAGCGTTATCCGTATAACAAAATCACGCAAGATTTGCGTGAACAGCAAAGCGGCACTGATTTTGGCCGCCTGTTTAGCGTTACCATTCAGTACCGTACGCTGAGCTTCTCTCGTTTTGATGAAGCCATTCAGCAGGTACATACTGATTTCTGCGGAGATACGGTGAGCGACTTCGATATTGCCATGATAGACATGCTGGATGACGATAAACTTGTATTGCAACTGGATTATAGGACTGAGCTGTTCAGCGAGCAGGAGATTGCCCGAATTATTCACCAATTTTTGAGTGTGGTAGAGCATATGGTGAAAGGGCCACAGAAGCGGATTCAGGAGTTGTCACTGATGAGTGACGAAGAGCGGACTCAAATTATGGATGTATTTAATGCGACAACTGTCCCTTTTCCACACGATGCGGGGATTCATGAGCTATTCGAGGAACAGGCAGAACGTTCACCGGATCAGACAGCGGTTATATTTGGAAATCAAAGTCTGACTTATCGGGAGTTGAATGAACGGTCGAATTCATTGGCACACATACTTCAGGCAGAGGGAGTAGGACCTGACAAGCTGGTCGGCCTGATGGTACAACGCTCAGTGGAAATGATCGTAGGTCTGCTGGCCGTTCTAAAAGCAGGCGGAGCTTATGTGCCGATTGATCCCGAATTTCCGTCATCTCGTATTGAATACATGCTGGAAGACAGCAAGGCCGCAGTGCTTCTGACCAGTCGTGATCTGCTTGAAGAGCACCATTGCAACGCCAATGCAATATTTCTTGAGGATGCAGAATTGTACCAGGGAGAAAGCAGCAACCTGAAGGCAATTGCTCGCCCAGAGCATTTGGCTTACGTCATCTATACCTCTGGATCGACCGGAAATCCAAAAGGAGTAATGCTCCAGCATCGCTCGGTGCTCAACTTTATTACCGGGATGCGTGAAATCATTGACTTTGAAGCTGGCAAAACCATTTTGTCACTGACGACCATTTCATTTGATATTTTCGTCTTGGAAACCATCTTGCCGCTGCTGACTGGAATGACGGTTGTGCTTGGCGACCGCCAGCATCAGGTGGATCCTCAGGCGCTGGGTGAATTGATTGCTCATCATCATATTGAGATGCTGCAAATGACACCATCCCGGCTGCAAATGCTGCTGGGTCATGAAACAGGCTCCCGCGCACTGCAAAGCGTGAAGGCAATTATGGTCGGGGGTGAAGCCCTACCGTCCAAGCTGTTGGGAGATCTGCAAGAGATAAACGGTCCTCGTATTTACAATATGTACGGACCTACAGAAACGACGGTTTGGTCGACTGTACAGGAACTGACCCATGCTCATCAAATTAATATCGGACGTCCTATCGCGAATACCCAAATATATATCCTAAATACGAGCGGGGAATTGCAGCCAGTCGGTATACCGGGAGAATTATGTATAGCAGGGGAAGGCTTAGCTCGCGGGTATTGGAATCGCGAAGATCTGACGGTCGAGAAATTTGTAAAAAATCCGTTTGCCGGAGGCAAAGCGGGCTATGAACTAATGTACCGTACAGGCGATTTGGCGAGATGGACACTGGACGGCAATATTGAATATTTAGGACGGATGGATCATCAGGTTAAAATCCGGGGCTACCGAATCGAACTGGGCGAGATTGAATCACAGCTATTGCAAGTGGAATCGCTACGAGAAGCGGTCGTCGTGGCCCGTTCGGACAAAACAGCAGGCCAAAAACAAATGGTGGCGTACTATGTCGCTGATCAAGAAATCAGTGCCAGTGAACTGAGAAGTGAGCTGGGGCGGGAGCTACCAAGCTATATGGTGCCGTCGTACTTTATTCAGCTGGATCAGATGCCGCTGACACCAAACGGCAAAATCGACCGCAAGTCTCTGCCAGCACCAGAAGGCAGTCAGCAAAGCGGATCTGATTATGAGGCGCCGCATACCGAGACGGAACGGGCACTCGTGGCGATCTGGCAGTCCGTCTTGGGCGTGCCAACCGTCGGTATTGGGGACGATTTTTTTGATCTGGGCGGCGATTCCATCAAGGCGATTCAAATCGTATCCCGTGCGTTCCAGGCAGGCTACAAACTGGATATGAAGGATCTGCTTCGGTGTTCAACCATTGCAGCACTAGCACCGCTTATGGCAAGTCGTATGGCGGATCAGGGAGAAGTGAGCGGAGAAACAACATTGCTTCCGATCCATCATTGGTTCTTTGAACAGGAGCAAGTGGACGTGCATCACTTTAATCAGGCAGTTATACTGCACCGGGAACAGGGCTTTGACGAAGCTGCTTTGCATCAGGCGCTAATTCAGTTGACGGAGCACCACGATGCACTGCGGATGGTGTTCAGGAAGACCGAGCAAGGCTATCAAGCGTGGAACCGCGGAATACAGGAAGGCGAGCTGTATCATCTGGACGTGCTGGACTTTATGGCTCTGACAGATGAAGCCACGTTGAGCACGACGATTGAGGCGAAAGCAACTGAAATCCAAAGTAGCATGAATCTGTCCGAAGGACCGCTGGTAAAGCTGGGTCTGTTCCGTTGCATCGATGGAGACCACTTGTTGG
>NZ_JBCNHI010000019.1:0-50043 GCF_050482105.1 Paenibacillus jamilae
AGTAGGACGTTGCCAAGCAATTAATGTATGACTTTGTATAGTCGTACTCAAGCTGTCGAGAAAGCCTCGACGGCTTTTTTATTCCCATTCATTCAACATGACATGCTATGAGGTACATACTGCGTGCATGCAAATTCATAATGGTTACGAAAAAAAGGCTGTTCCTTGACTTGTAAAGGTCAAAGGAGCAGCCTTTTAAATTTTAATTTCGTAAACATTCCAGAGAGAAAATTCATCTTAAACCGAATGTATCAATTACAATGAAACGAAGCACTGTTCCCATTGGTCGGTAATGAATGCCTTGTCAAGCTGTTCTCCAATAAGTGTGACATATCCCTGGCTCACCGGAAGTGCGGTGGGCTGCCATTCCAAGTGATTTCCTGAGAATTGCAAAAGCATTGTTCCCTCGTGTGGAAGCACACAGTAACCTTTCGCGCGAAGTAGCGAGGAACCTAGCCCAGTCAGAAAGTCTTCTAACCGTTGCTTTTCCAATGTCTGAGGAGAATATTGATGCAGTGTTAAGCTCTCCAGACGAGAAAAAGAATGGGGGCGGTCGTGATCGTGACTGTGGTTATGACGGTGTGCAGAAATCACTTTGAATGCGGTACTTCTGGAGGCGTAGCTAGATCCTTCGTTATCTTTGACGGGAATTGGAATAGATGATGCTCCTGCGTCGCTCGGCTGTGACTGTGCCGATGTAAGTTGAAATACCTGTACAGGCTTCGTACCAACCCATACGGAGGTCAGGATAGGTTCCAGCAGTGGTTCAAGGTCAATACGACTATATTCAGTAGTTTGCAACTTGGCTGTATTGTTGAGCTTGCGGATGTTTTTGACGACCTTTGCCACTTCACGGCTATTTGCGACATCCGTTTTGTTCACCACAATGAAGTCGGCAGAGCGAAGCTGTCCGTGCAGAGTTCGAACCAGCTCCTTGTCTGCGGTGAAGCGGCTGTTGTATTCATGGAACAGCTCGGCATCCACGACACTGATGCTATGAACCAGATACAGCCGATCTGCCAGCAGTGGGGAGCGAAGTTCTTCCAATACCTGCTCGGGGTTGGCTACTCCGGTGGTCTCCATGAAGATCACATCCGGATCTTGGCTGAGCAGGGTATGCAGTGCACCAGCCAGCTCATTTCTTTTGCTGCAGCAAATGCACCCCTCTAGCAGTCCCTCCACTGTTACGTCAGGCATTTCGGCTGAAATAATAGCGCTGTCTACATCATATTCGCCCATTTCGTTCATTAAAACAGCAGCACGAAGGGGAATCTGGCGGGTATGGGCTAACAGCCGCAAAAGGAGTGTTGTTTTGCCGCTTCCAAGAAAACCACTGATTAATATAACAGGAACCTTGTTCATCATTTTTCCTCCTTGGTGGGTTTAATGTGCTGTATTCAAACGATCGTAGGTAGCTACCGAGTCTGCTTGGGTATAGACATAAGGGGATTCAGGCTGCTCGACAGTTGTTATTTTATCGGATTGAATTTCAAGTACGGGTGTATTGCCCTTTTGCGTTGCATGCAGTGTTCCTTCAATAGTCACCCAGGTATCTTTGTCAAAGGACGGAGGGTTCTGGGATTGGACGATAATCCCGAATGGCATGGCATCGGCAGTACAGCACATCACAAGGAATCTTCCTACTGCAAATAGACCTTTACCCAGTAGGTTGTCGTCTTTATAGACAAAGCCAGTCACCTGTATTTTTTTTCCTTCAAAAGCGTGTTTATACAGTTCGATCGCTCCTATAGTTTCGGAAAAAATCTCCGGCTGGATCTGTATAATGGGCTGCTGGTACAGACGTTTCGCCAGCTCGGCGAATTCAACATTGTACTTATCGAGAGGAACAAACAGCTTATCCAGCGCTTCCTGACTCCATTTTCCCTGTAGAGGGAGCGAAGTTGGTGTAGAAGATGTAGTTGATAAAAGGGAGGCGGCGGATGTGTTCGTGGCTTGTATGTCTGTTTTTCGTCGGATATCCGGGTTGGGATAGGTGAAGGACATGCCTTTTTTGGCGGCCATGTCACTGCCAAGCGCCTGATTAGGCAGCAGTGAACCGAACAGCAGCGGAATGGGCAGCATTCCATATACGAGAGTTTTTTTGAACCAGCTTTGCGGTAACGGATGTTCACAATCGCATACATCTTCACCATCCCGCCCCCCCACGATTACGTGCCATGCCATCGCCAAAGCGATGAATATGAGTGGCACAGGGCAGAGCAGAAGCAGCTTTTGCATGTGCGGAGCCAAGTAGTAATGAAGTGCACTCGTGTGTTGTAATGTGATGATGTATACAGCTAATCCGATCATAAGCAAGGAGCGCATGCCATATTGGCAGCGGATGCTAAGGGTTGAGTTCACGTTTGTATTCACCTCCCCAATAACCATTCAGCAGCTACAGACCCCATCAGGACGAGTAAAACAATGAGTAAGCCCAGGATCACGACAAATTTGGTGCGAAAGGTGCTGAGTAGCATGAGTGTGCCTTTGAAATCAAGCATCGGGCCGAGTACAAGAAAGGCTGCCAGCGGTCCCAGTGTAAAGGTATGCGAAAAAGCAGTAGCTACAAAAGCATCAGAGGTGGAGCACAGCGACAGCACGTAAGCAAAGCCCATCATAAAGGCGTACGAGCCGGCCGTTCCATTGCTTAACGAAAGCAATTCGTCACGTGGGATAAAGGTTTGGATGCAAGCTGTCAATAATGCACCGATAATGAGATATTTGCTCATATCCAAAAACTCGTCACCAGCATGTACAAAAAAGCCCCGCCAGGTGCGGTTATGCCGATGAGACTGATTGTTCTGCTGCTGCTGGTTAAAAGAGAGTAACGACCGTTTGAGCGGATGCACACGCACGAAGGCATATATGATCAATCCGATGGTCGCGGAAACGACAAAGGCCAAACCCATTCGAACGACAGTGACCTCAGGATGGGAAGGGAAAGCCATCATCGTGGCAGCCAGCACTACAGGATTGATAATAGGCCCGCTTAAGATAAAAGTGATACCCATATAGGTAGGCATTCCCTTGAGCATTAATTGGCGAACGACAGGGATCATGCCACACTCACAGATGGGAAACAGCATACCTAGCAAGGAGGCGAGCAGGACACCCGGAATAGGATGCGCAGGCGCTATCTTGCGAATCCATGTCTCTGGTATAAGCCACTGCAAGAGGGATGAGACAAGCACACCAATCAGGAGAAACGGAACAGCTTCCAGAAAAATACCCATAAATACCGTCTTTAATGACTGCAGTTGCCCCATATCTAACAAACGAAGCCACTGAGGAGATAGCGTAATAAGCACAGGGATGAGAAAGGCAAAAGGAATCATAAAAGGCAGCATCTTCAACAGCGTACTGTTTTTCATTCCAAATCTCCTTGGGAATAAGGGTTCTTATCTACATCCTATGCCTGGGCTGGGACAATCATGCCGCTGGATTATGCTTCAATCACCTCCTATATTGACAATTCAAAATGAGATCATATATATTTATGATTATTAATAGTAATTATTACGATTAATATCGGATAAATGATTGCAAGAAGAAAACTTTTACGGTACGATCCATATTAGTGCTGTAAAAGAGAAGGAGGATTTTATGATACCGATTGTTGTTTTATCCGGTTTTTTGGGCAGTGGGAAAACAACTCTTCTTCAGCATGCGCTGGCTTACTACAAGGAGCAGGGGCTCAAGCCAGCTATTTTGATGAATGAGTTAGGTGATGTTAATCTGGACGGTAGTTTGGTGAATGACCAAGCTCCTATGAAGGAAATGC
Organism: Paenibacillus jamilae; assembly: GCF_050482105.1. Classification (GTDB taxonomy): domain Bacteria; phylum Bacillota; class Bacilli; order Paenibacillales; family Paenibacillaceae; genus Paenibacillus; species Paenibacillus jamilae_B. Next base: position 3,782 of record NZ_JBCNHI010000019.1, read on the forward strand.
TCAGTGGCTGTATATGCTGTACCATTCGCGGCGATTTGGGCGTTGAGCTCATGAATCTTGCCAAGGAATATAAGCCGGATGTGATTATTGTCGAATGTACGGGAGTGGCTAATCCGATGGAGATCGTAGATGCAGTGACAGATGCTTCTATCTATTCTTCGATGGTTTTACAATCCGTTATTACAGTTATGGATGCGCGTCAATTTCTGGATTTTTCCTTAGGTAGTGAGAGAAGCAAGTCGTTTCGGTTAATGCAGGATCAGCTGCGGTGTGCTTCCAAACTGATTATTAACAAGACTGATTTATTGGCTGCGGGAGAATTGCAAAAAGTACAGGCTCTTGTAAAAGAATTAAATCCCTATGCTTTGACTATAAGCACGCAGCGGAGTGACGTAGATACGGGTACCTTTTTCTCCATTCAAGGAGAGGGACGATTGGATGTTTCGCGAAAAAAGGAGTCTACAGTTGATATCGCGAACAATCATCATCATGCAGAAGATCGACTTTCCACCTATGGCCATGATGACCATACAGACCATCATTCTCATGACCATCATAAGCCTGAGCACCATGACCACGAACACGGGGAGCATTATCATTCCTACGACCATGTAGTTGTTCATACGCATTTTTTTGGACAACCTGTGTCACGTTCCGAGTTTGAACAGTTGTTCCGCAGTTTACCTGCTGAAATTTATCGGGCCAAAGGAATTGTGCGATTTTTGGAATCGGAGGGTCAGATGATGTTCCAATTTGCCTATCGTGAGCTGGAAATCATTCCGATTCGACCACAAAAGCCAGTGAACGATGTAGCAGTTATTATGGGGGAGAATTTCTCTGCTTCTGAGATCGAGGAACGATTGAAAAAGCTGGAAAAGGCCACAAAGCCACCGGCTAGTTCATGATTTCGAGAACAAGCAGCGTTTATTCATCCAAGCCTCATTCTCGAACTGACCTAGTAGGGAAGCCTCCATGGAGATTTACAACAATTCTGCTGCTGTTAACTGTTGGGCTGGTGCTGTCAGTTACACTCGCGGTCATGCTGGGTCCTGTGGCTGTCGCTCCAGGGACAGTATGGCGAATTGCGCTGTCTCATCTGCCCTGGCTGGATCAGTGGATCCCAGTGACATGGACCAAACCGGAGCAATATATCGTCTGGGAAATTCGTTTTCCGCGCGTGCTGCTAGGTGTTGTCGTAGGAGCAGGCCTTGCTGTTACCGGAACGGCTATACAGGCACTCATTCGTAATTCGTTAGCGGACCCCTATATTTTAGGAGTTTCGTCGGGGGCTTCAGTGACAGCGACGTTAGTTATTGTGTTTGGAGCTTTTGGATTTTTGGGACGACTTGCACTGCCCATATCTGCTTTTATGGGATCTCTAGCTGCGATGCTTATGGTGTTTGCGTTGGCCCGTGTGGCCGGCAGAATATCGACGACCCGCTTGCTGTTGGCAGGGGTTGCAGTATCTATGATGCTGTCAGCTGTGACCAGCTTTATCGTTACGATGGCTCCGAATGAAAAAGGCATCCGTGACGCGATGTATTGGATGATGGGAAGTCTGGCAGGCGCGCAATGGGATACGCTTTTCATTCCGAGCCTCATTATAATCGTTGGGACGGCTGTCCTTTTGACCCGACACCGTTCACTGAATGCTTTGCTAACGGGAGAGGAAGCCGCCGTAACGCTCGGTGTGAACGTACAGGCGTTCCGCATATTATTAGTTGTTGTCGCTTCCCTTTTAACCGGGGCAGTCGTATCCGTCAGTGGCTCGATTGGCTTTGTCGGGCTTATGATCCCACACATCGTTAGGTTAATAGTGGGATCGGATCATCGACGTGTCCTGCCCGTCAGTCTGCTTTCGGGAGCTATCTTTGTCGTGTGGGCAGACGTATGTGCCCGGCTCGTGCTGGCTCCGCAGGAGCTGCCGATTGGTATTGTAACAGCTGTGTGCGGCAGTCCCTTTTTTGTATGGCTACTGCGCCGTAGTTCTTACTCGTTTGGAGGCGAAAAATGAATATAGAAGTTGAAGGCGTGACCTTCAGTATTCACGATAAACGGTTGATCGACGGCATCAGTCTCCAAGTAAAAACAGGAGAGCTGGTCGGGCTGATCGGTCCGAATGGCAGTGGCAAATCAACGTTGCTTAAGAATATGTATCGGGTGTTAAGGCCTGACAGTGGTTTGGTGACGCTGGATGGCCAGAATTTATTGCGGATGAAGTACAAAGAGACGGCGCGACAAATGGCAGTGGTGAGCCAGGATGCGCCCCAAACGTTTGATTTTTCAGTACGAGACATCGTCCTGATGGGCCGCCATCCCCATAAAAAACTGCTGGAAGCAGATACTGCCCTCGATCATGAATTGGTTGAACAGGCACTGGAGCGGGTAGGCATGAATGCTCAGGCGGATCAGGGGTTTGCTACCCTCTCGGGCGGTGAAAAGCAACGGGTATTGATCGCCAGAGCTTTGGCCGGACAGGCGAAGTTTCTCATTTTGGATGAGCCAACGAATCATTTGGATATCCGGTATCAGCTGCAAATTCTCGATTTGGTCAAAACACTTCAGATCACTACTTTAGCTGCATTGCATGATTTAAATTTGGCGGCATTTTATTGTGACCGAATGTATGTTTTAAAAGAAGGAAAAGTGGTAGCTTCCGGCATAACGGAGGATGTGCTTCAGCCTGACCTGCTGCGCAGTGTATTTGGAGTGGAGACAGAAATCCGCGTTCATCCGAAAACAGGGAAACCAAGTATCACCTTTTTACCGGATTCTCTCAGAGGTGGAGCCATCCACGACATTAGCAGAACAAATGGTGATCTGATAAAGCAAGATATACTGTGAATGAAAGAGGAGACGTTACATATGAATAAATATAGCAACCCCGCATTATCGCTGTTTATGCTTGCTTTGGCGATGATGCTGCTGTTATCGGCCTGCGCAGCAGGAAACACGGCTCAAACCACAAATTTATCTGCAAATGGGCAGCAACCTAACGCATCGCAATCAACGACCCAAGAGAAGGCCGTAGAGATTGAAAATATGGGTGTTAAAATGGTATTTCCCGAAGCGCCCAAACGCGCGGTTACATTGAACCAGCATGCGACAGAAGTTATGCTGGCCCTTGGGCTGGAATCCTCTATGGTAGGAACCGCCTATTTGGATGATCAGATTTTGCCGCAATATAAAACTCAATATGATAAAATCCCAGTTCTGGCCAAACAATATCCGTCCAAAGAGGTGTTTATGGCAGCTGCACCGGATTTTGCCTATGCGGGCTGGAAGAGTGCCTTTAATGATAAAAGTTTGGGTTCCCGTGAGGAGCTTGCCCAACAGGGTGTGCAAACCTATGTGCAGGAATCCTCCAATAAGCCGGGCCCTACATTAGAAGATGTATATCGGGATATACTAAATATTGGACGTATTTTTCGGGTTGAAGAGCGTGCAGAAAAGCTGGTAAATGACATTCGTACACAAGTGCAGTCCATTCAGACTCAAATTGGTACAGTTGAACGGGCACCCAAGGTTTTTGTCTATGACAGCGGTGAAGACAAACCATTTACGGCTGCTAACAATTATCTGACATCTTTGATTAAAAGTGTGAAGGCGAAAAATATTTTTGATGATATTGACAAAAGTTTTACGGAGGTAAGCTGGGAAGAGGTCGTGAACCGCAACCCTGATGTTATTGTTATTCTCGACTACGGAGATACTTCACTGGCTGATAAAGAAAAGTTGCTGTTGAGCAAGCCCGCGCTGGCTGGTGTCGAAGCGATCAAAAACAAACGGTTTGTGGTGCTGCCTCTATCCGCAGCGGCTGAAGGTGTGCGAGCACCGATTGCACTGAAAACCTTGGCTGCAGGCTTGTACCCGGACAAAGTGAAATAAACAAACAAAAGAGTTGCCAAAACATTGACGAACCTTGCCTAAACTGTTAAACTTGCTAATGCGTAAAGGTTACGTTTATCAAGCGCTTATTTTTTTATTACCAAATCGTAATAATTACGGTAGATGGTTTAATGATCATAAACGACCTGGAGAATCTGCGCTATGATGACCGCTCAGATGGCTCCAGGCTTTTTAAAGGAAAAGGAGATTTGCGTTATGTTATTGGCCTCATTGGATCAAGTCACATTTGGCTACGGAGATGTTCCTAACTTGGTGGATGCCAATGTTGAAATTTTTTCTGGAGAATTTGTGGCTATTACCGGACCAAATGGTGCTTCCAAATCGACGATGCTTAAGTTGCTGCTCGGTTTACTTCAGCCTTGGAAAGGCAAAGTGTTCATGTCCGACCGTACAGGTGAAGGTAAAAAGCTGGTTGTCGGATTTGTATCACAACAAATTGCTGCCTTCAATGGAGGGTTTCCAAGTACCATCTTGGAATTTGTCCGTTCGGGTAGATACACTCATGGTTCCTGGCTACGCCGGATGCGGGCTGAGGATCATGATTTGACAGAGCAGGCACTTCGTCAAGTAGGGATGTGGGATTTACGGCATCGTAAAATCGGCGAATTGTCTGGTGGACAGAAGCAGCGTATTTGTGTGGCAAGAGCGCTTGCTCAGGAATCGGATTTGCTCATTTTGGATGAGCCCACGACTGGGATGGATCAGGAAAGCCGACATCACTTCTACGATCTGATGAATCAGCAGGTTAAGGAATATGGAAGAACCGTAGTCATGGTTACGCATGGACTATCGGAAGTGCAACATTATTTGGACCGTATTATTGAGCTTGAAAGGAAGGAAGATGGCGGATGGAAATGCTGCACTACGACTTCATGCAGCGGGCATTTTGTGCCGGTGGGGTAATTGCACTGCTGGCCTCGGTGCTTGGAGTATACCTGATGCTACGGCGCCAGGCTCTCATGGCGGACATGCTATCGCATGTATCGCTTGCAGGGGTGGCAGCAGGCGCCTATTTAGGCATTAACCCGACGATAACTGGATTTATTGTTGCCGTGATCGGCGCGATTATTGTTGAGTATGTCCGCAGATCTTATAAAACGTATAGTGAGATTTCTGTGGCTATTATTATGGTAGGCGGCCTCTCAACGGCTGTTATTTTAATGAATCTGAACCAGAGCATTAATAAGGGATTTTCCGCTTATTTGTTTGGCTCGGTCGTAGCCGTCAATCAGACTGAGCTGATGTTGATGATCGTTGTGGCTATCATCGGAGGTATTTTCTTTTTCGTGTTTCGACGCCCTTTGTACCAGATTACCTTTGATGAAGAAACGGCAAAGACCAATGGTCTTCCTGTCAAATCTATCTCGTTTGCGTTTAGTATTTTGACTGGGATGATTGTAGCCGCAGCCATGCCGATTGTCGGTGTACTGCTTGTCTCCTCACTAATCGTGTTGCCTGCTGCGCTGGCGATTCGAATTGCACCGAGCTTCGCGGCAGCTATTTGGATATCCATGATCACCGCATTGATCGGCGTATTTATGGGATTAACCGCATCATATGAACTCAGTACACCCCCAGGTGGGACGATTGCTATGGTGCTCTTATTATTCCTGATCGTAGGAGCTAGTATTCAAAAGCTGGTCCGTAAGCTGGGCAAGCAACAGGCTTCCCGACGTAAGAATGCAGCAGGCCAGTGAGCGTACAAAAAACTAACACATAAGGAGTTACGGATATGAATACATGGTTCAAAAAATCATTTGTATTGTCTGCGGGGCTAGCACTTATTTTGGCCGGTTGTGGAGCTAAATCTGATCAGACAGCCACGAACACATCCCAAACCGAACCTAATACGGCACAAACAGCAGACAGTGGTAAAAAGCTGAATGTGGTCACCACTTTTTATCCGATGTATGAATTTACCAAGCAAGTTGCTGGAGATCATGCTAACGTAACTGCGTTGATTCCTGCCGGTGCTGAGCCGCATGACTGGGAACCAAGCGCCAAGGATATGGCACAGGTTAAGGATGCTGACGTATTTGTTTATAACGGGATCGTCGAAGGCTGGGCAGAACAGGCTTTGAGCAGCGCATCCAATGATAAGCGTGTAGTAGTTGAAGCAAGCAAAGGGTTGAACCTGATGGAAGGCTCTGCTGAGGAGGAAGAAGGAGAAGAAGCACACGCAGAGGAAGGCCATGATCACGATCATGTGCTGGACCCTCATGTATGGCTTGATCCAGTCTTAGCTCAGAAAGAAGTAGAAGCTATAGAAGCAGGGCTTGTAAAAGCCGATCCTGCAAATAAAGCAGACTATGAGAAAAACGCTGACGCTTATATCGCCAAGCTGAAAGAACTGGATACCGAGTTCAAAACAGGTCTGAAAGATGTAAAACGTAAAGACTTTATTACGCAGCATGCTGCTTTTAGCTATTTGGCTAAGCAATATGGTCTGACCCAAGTACCTATTGCCGGTTTATCTCCAGAACAAGAACCTACACCAGACAAGTTGGCAGGTATTATCAAGTTTGCTAAAGAAAACAATGTGAAGACGATTTTCTTTGAAACGTTGGTTGATCCGAAGGTTGCTGAGACTGTAGCTACCGAAATTGGTTCGAAAACGGATGTGCTGAACCCGCTTGAGGGATTGACAGATGAAGATAAGCAGAAGAACCTGGATTACCTTGGTGTAATGAAAAACAATTTGGAGGCTTTGAAAAAAGCTCTGAATGAATAAGCATATTTAAACAAATAGTTAGTTCAAGAAAAGACGTTGGGAGCGATACCAGCGTCTTTTTTGTATCTGTTTAATGAGTTAGCCTCTGTTTCTCTTCCTTTTCAATTCTTTTGCCTAGTGCTAAGGGTTCATGGAATACCTAGTACTTTGTAATCTTCATACTATAGAGATGATTTACGTCATTGCGAAACGTTTTTTTTGAAATTAATGCTGGAGTAGCTAGTTTCAAATTCCTTTTATAATTCAATGGTAGCGTTTTTCTTTTTACAGATTCTTTCTATTAATATAACTAGTTTTTTCACCGATATTGAAGTTTGGGCGTACATATCATAAGACAACGGATTGGAGAGGTTAACTTGGCAACAGTTATAATAGTGGATGATTCTTTATTTATGCGTTCTGTGCTCAAGGATATTCTTATGGATTTAGGTCACTCTGTTATTGCAGAAGCGGAAAATGGGTATGATGCAGTGTTGAAATATGCCCACTTTCGACCCGATTTAATTACCATGGATATTAATATGCCTAAAATGGATGGTCTTGAGGCGGTTAAAAAGATTGTAGAGCTTGATCCTAAAGCCAATATCTTAATGTGTTCTGCTTTGGGTCAGCAGGAAGCAATTATACAAGCATTTAAGGCAGGGGCCAAAGATTTTATTGTGAAGCCATTTGAGATGGAGAGGGTCGTGAATGCTGTCACAAAAATGCTGGATAATTAATCAAGCTTTTAATACATAATTATTTGAACATGTTGAAGCGGGAGTTTCATGCTTATTTTTACGAATATGGAGATGAATAGGATGAGCAATCGAGTATTGTCTCAAAAAGTGTTTATAGATGAACTGATCGCTACGATCAAGAATGGGGGGCTTGTTCCTGTAAATTACGAAAACCTTATCAGTGAACAAAGAAAAAAAGTGGATGCTCTTAACAATGAACTCACCCTTCGTATTGAGGCATTAGAGACAGATTTGATCTCTGCTTCGACATTTTCCATTCCGTTTGCCAATGGTGAAATTATCTTTCTTGCTCGTCATATTGTACTCATTGGGGACTATACTGAGGGTTACTTTGTGTTCTATCGAGCAGAAGACTGCGAAAACCCAGAGGAATATCAATTTTTAACAAGCTCTTATCAACTTCCTCATATATTGCTTGAATTATCTCACACTTTAAAGGAGCATAGTACTAATGAGCCGCTTAATATTTTGACTTATTGGAATGGTCCTGTGTATCCGTTGAAAGATTTGAATAAAGAGGATATTAAGCTGTCCACCTATGAATTTTAAAGCGAGAGGCATATAATGGTTGTTGTATTAGATTAGGAAAATACTATAGGCTGACTAAAAGCATTGATTTTGGTAATTACTTATTGCAAGGGAGTGATAAACCAATGATTAATAAAGTCGGTCAAATTATGTTGTATGTAAATAACCAAGATGAGGCACTGAATTTTTGGACTGAAAAGGTAGGGTTTAGTGTAATTTCTGAAGAAAATAACGGTCAAGGTATGAGATGGATTGAAATTGCTCCTACAAAGGACGCCGAAACAAGCATCATTCTCCATAATAAGGAATTCGTTGCTAAAATGTCCCCCGAATTAAATCTTGGTGCACCTTCTTTAATGTTTTTCTCAGAAACTCTCGATCATCTCCATAGTGACTTATCAAAGAAAAATGTCAAAGTTGGAGAAATTGTAGATATGCCGTTCGGGAGAGTATTTAACTTTGCAGATTATGAAGACAATTACTTTGCTGTAATGGAAAAAAGCAAATAATAAATTTATAGGTACGGTTATATAAAATCCCTTGAGAGAGTCAGCTCCCTCTGGGGATTTTTTTACATTGATAATCAAACGCATGTTCGCATATAATACAAACAAACGTTCTGATGAGGAGTGAAGGATGATGCTGGAGAAATATGTGGGACAGATCGTGGAAATCGTGTATATGGACCGAAAGGGCAAGCTGTCTCATCGAAGGATAGAGGTCCATCGTGTGCAGAATGGTTTGATACGGGCCACCTGTTTACAGACGGGTCAGCCACGTGTTTTTCGATTAGATCATGTATTGGCATGGCATCCGGTAACCAGAACAGCATAGGAGGGCTTACGATGGGAAAAAAGCTTGAAGGAAACGGCATATGGGAAAGCTCGCGCATGATTTTGCCTGAACATCGGGAGGCATATTTAAGACTGATGAAGGAGCAGGGCAGACGCGGCAAGCCAACACTGGACGACCAGGAGATGCAGCAGATTGAACAGGCCATTATCGTATCCTATAACGAACGGAAGCCTATTACGATAAGAGTGTTCAATCCGTTTGATGATGAGGAGCTCCGCGGACTGGTTACAGTGATTAACACAAGTCGGCGAGAAGTGAAGCTATCTCGTGGAGAAGAGGATTTTAGCTGGATTAAGTTGGAGGAAATTATCGAGGCTGATATCTAAAACGGTCTGACCACGGGACATTTTTACATGGGTCCTGTCGGTCTTAATAATTAAGATTGTAGCTTTGTGGTTCTAGATTTACTACAATAAAGCTGTAACTGTAGAGGGGGAATTCATCTTGAAAATAAGTAAACATAGTGCTGAACATTATATATGGGGAGATCAATGTGATGGTTGGCGCTTAGTGAAAAATGATGATTTGAGCATTATTCATGAGCGTATGCCGGGAAATACACATGAAGTTAGACATTATCATCACCATGCACGCCAATTTTTCTTTATTTTATCAGGGACAGCGGTACTTGAAGTGGACGGTGAACGAATCCAGTTAGGGTCTCAGGAAGGATGTGAGGTTCCTCCTATGGTACCTCATCAAATGTTTAACGACACGGATGAGGATGTTGAATTTTTGGTTATCTCTCAGCCTGCCAGCAGAGGCGACCGGGTCCTGGCCGAAAACTAATATTAGGGACAGCCCATCCCAAAATGGTATTTTAGACAAACAACGTTAGAGTATAAAAACCAGCCCAGCACATGTAAATCAAGTGCCCGGCTGTTTTTTTTCATTAATAGATGTCTGTTGCATCTGTAGGTAGAGCTTTTATGTGATGGAGATAGTTTGTCACACGTTGATCGTCCTCAATCGGGTATCTATAACCATAACGGCCCGAACCATTCATAATCACGGCACGCACCCGTTCGTCCTCTTGAGCAAATTGGAGAATAGTATGCAGCATCTCTTGTTCATTTCTTATGGTAGTCGTCTCCACAAGCGGTATCGAAAGGAAAAAAACGTAAACAAGACTGTGGTAGAAATAAGAGCCACCAGTTCAAGGATCATCAAGGAAAACGACCTCCATTAGGTTTTTTATCTGGGAAAAGCAAACAGCGGGGGAATTGCTCGTCTTTTTACTTGGTACCTACCGCAAGCATATGCGGGCTCATGCCGATCACGGATTCTTGCTCTTCAACCTGCCGTGCTATATCCAGCAAACGTCTGCGATGGGAAGGAATCGCCCATTTTCCCTCAAATCCGGGTGCAATCCAGACAGGGCCTTCTACGCCTAATACACGAGGCTTCGACAATCCAGCCGCCTGCCAGTCTGCACGCAAAGCATCTGGAGTATGGAAGTAGGACCGTGTGATAAAAGAGGGATAGGCCGCCGGGCGTATATGCTGACCATCTGCCAGTTCCTGTCTGACCATATCCATGAACGCATCTTCCTCCATAATGGTATTGCACTCGCCGTACACTGATAGTCCCCATAGTAGCGAGCCAAACTTGGAGATCGCCGAAGTAATCAGCGTTCCCCCCTTCTTTAAGACACGTGCCGCTTCTTGCAGTGCGTTTACTCGTTCCTTCTGCTCTGTTAAATGATATAAAGGCCCCATCAATAGCACCATGTCCGCGCTCTCATCCTTACGATCAAGATTTCTGGCATCTGCGGTTTCCAGTGTGCTGATGATGGGGTTATTCAATTGCTGCTGACGAGCGAACTCAATGGCTTGGGAAGATAGATCAAATAGATGAACCTCGTATCCCAGCCCTGCCAGCCATAAAGAGTAGACCCCTATACCGCCGCCGATATCATAAATAACGTGAGTGGATTCGTTGAGATAACGGGAAATGATTTCTTTTGATCTTTCCAGTTCTATTTTTCCGATGCCTCGCTCTAACCTGCCTATTTCTGCACCGCCGTCATAATAAGCCAGAATGTCATATGTATCTTTGTCGAACATAGAGCATCTCACCTCAAAGGATTGGAATAATATAACATTAACACTTACATGAGGAGCAAGTCTACCGTTTTCGGATAAGGAAGTAATGAGAATAATTGGTAAATAAAAGAGCTGTTCCCCAGTAGCTTGAACTACTTTTGGGAACAGCCCGTATTTAAACGATGTTAGTTTCCAGCATGCCTTCGAGATCTTCTTTGGTGAGATGGTAATGTGCATTGCAGAAATGGCAATGGGCCTCAGCCTGGCCATCGGTACGGATCATGTCTTCTATTTCCTGATTCCCTAAGCTGATAATGGCGTTGGTAACTCGTTCTTCGGAGCAGGGACAATGAAATTGTACAGGCATAGTTTCCAATATGTTCATGTTGCCTTCTCCCAAAATCTGACCCAGAATCTGCTCTGGTGCAAGACCTTCCATGACCATGGCGGAGATACTCGGAATGCTCTCAATCCGTCGCTCGATAAAACTGATGACCTCCTCCGGTGTACCTGGCATTAACTGAATAATAAAACCTCCAGCCGCCTGAATGGAGTTATCCGGGTTAACAATAACCCCGGCTCCTACAGAAGAAGGGATTTGTTCGGATTGGACGAGATAAGAAGTAAAATCCTCGCCCAGTTCACCCGATATAAGGGGGACTTGTCCAACAAATGGTTGCTTTAAGCCAATATCTTTGGATACAATCAGCGCTCCATCTATCCCTACGGCTCTGGCGACATCTAATTTCCCGATCTGATTAAGCTCAAAATGGGTTTGTGGATTTTTTACATAACCTCTAACTTCTCCTTTGGCGTTGGTATCAACAAGAATAGTACCGATGGGCCCCCCGCCATTAATCCGGATCGTCAGTTTATCCTCATGTTTAAGCATAGCTCCCAGCATCACGCCCACCGTCATGGAACGTCCCAATGCAGCCGATGCTGTTGGCCAGGTATAATGACGCTGCTGGGCTTCACTTACTGTTTCCGTTGTTCTCACAGCATAAGCCCGCACCTGGTTATTGTAGGCAAGAGCTTTTACTAAATAATCATTCATGTTCATATCCCTTTCTGTAAATAAGAGTTCTTACAACACCATTTTTTCCTGAATCCAGTTCTCCAAAGAAGTAATTTTCGCATCGTATCCTTCTTTAAAAAATTCAGCGGATAGTGATGCGATGGTTTCTCTTTTCAGAACGGCCTTCCAGGAGGCTTCCGCTTCTTCCATCAAATTGGTCAGTAAGCAGCACTGATCGTCTTTCTTTAATTCAAGCATATCGTTGTATATACCGCTGGAAGAGTAGAGGGTTTGTTGTCCCTCAATCGCCAGATAAATATCAAATACCCGTATATCCTCAGGTTTTTTCTTTAATTTGAACCCGCCCTTGACACCAGGTACAGAAGTAATCAAATCAGAGCTAACCAATTTTCGTAACAGCTTATGAAAATAAGTAGGTGAAGCGCCTAACTGCTGGCTGATGGCTTCTCCAGGTAAAACGGCTTTGTCCGGCAGCATCGTGAGCAGAAGGAGGGCGTAGACAGATTGTTCAACACCTGTTTTCATATGCACTAGCAATCACCTCAATATGTTATAACCAGGCTAATATGGATAATCATTATCCACATATGAGCATGATAGACGAGCTGATCGTAAAAGTAAACTATTTTTTGATAAAAACTAAAATTTAAATCATTTGCAATTCATAAGGGGACGCATTATTATAGTTGATGCATCAATTGATTGATAGGTCAAAGACTTAAGGTGTGGAAAGAAATACGTAAAATAATAGTTTGACAGGAGGTTTATATAAAATGACTACGCGGAATGTTGCACTATCTATATTAGACCTTGCACCTGTCATTGAAGGCGGTACTCCTGCCGATTCCTTTCGTGATACGGTGAATCTTGCCCAGCATGCTGAGCAATGGGGGTACCGCCGCTACTGGCTAACGGAGCACCATAACATGCAGGCGGTTGCCAGTGCGGCTACTTCTGTAATCATCGGGCATGTAGCTGCACATACCCACAAAATTCGGGTCGGTTCAGGCGGTATTATGCTGGCTAACCATGCTCCACTCATGGTTGCGGAGCAGTTTGGAACCTTAGAGTCGCTTTATCCGGGGCGAATTGATCTGGGACTTGGTCGGGCTCCTGGCACGGATCAACCTGCAATGAGAGCATTACGACGAGGGTTGCACAGCACTGGAGAAGATTTTCCCGAGCAATTAAATGAGCTGCGTTCTTACCTGAATCCAGCGCTAAAGGGAGCCGTTCCGGGTGTAAGAGCAATTCCAGGAGAAGGGATGGACATACCTATCTGGTTGTTGGGTTCAAGTGGATTTAGCGCTCAATTGGCAGGTCAGCTTGGACTGCCGTTCGCGTTTGCTAGCCACTTTGCCCCAGCTCATTTGCTACAAGCGCTGGAATTGTATCACCGTAATTTCCGGCCGTCCAAGGCACTGGATCAGCCGTATGTGATGGTGGGTGTGAATGTGGTTGTCGCAGATTCTGATGAAGAAGCACAACGGCTTTTTACTTCACAAGAACAACAATTTTTAAATGTGCTGCGCGGACATAGCGGAGGACTAAAACCACCAGTCGATAACATGGATAAGCTTTGGAGTGAGCAGGAGAAGGAGATGGTTCGCGGTAATATGCTGGGGTATTCCGCAATTGGCAGTCCTGACACCGTCAAGCAAAGGCTGGATTTTATAATCAACCAGACGAGAGCCGATGAGTTAATTATTACCGCTCAGATATATGATCATCAGGCGCGTTTGCGTTCGTACGAGCTGCTAGCCCAAGTGATGCATATAGATGGATAAATAGATAAGATAAACAAACGAGGCTGTGCCGGAGAGGTTTTTATAACCGATTCTGACACAGCCTTTATTGTGTGCGTGGAAATCGTTTTGTAGATGAATATATTCATTTTAAAGATGGATAAAATTAAAATTTATTTTTGATTATTTTTGTATTTTATATTTTCAAATTTAAACAAAAGTGTTATAGTCTCCATAAATAAAAATATCCACCTTAATAAAACAATTCAAAACAAAAACAGAACTTGGAGGTCTTTTTCCTATGGTACAAAGTCTATGGAATTCTTCACAAGCATCTGAGCAGAAAAGCACGCTGGGACAACTCGTATATCGTTCTAACCTGATTGGCACAGATAGGAGCGTGTGCAACTGGGGAGGTGGGAACACTTCGGCCAAAACGACGATACAAGATTTTCGCGGGCGTGAAGTAGAAGTGATGTACGTTAAGGGGAGCGGTTCCGATCTGGCAACAATGAAAGCGTATAACTTTACAGGGCTTCGTATGGAGGATATTCGTCCACTGTTTGAACGGGATGATATGTCTGACGAGGATATGGTCGCATATTTGGCGAACTGTATGATAGATGCTAAGCATCCGCGAGCTTCAATTGAGACATTGCTACACGCATTTTTGCCGTTTAAGCATGTCGATCATACACATCCAGATGCGATCATCAGCTTATGCTGTGCGCATAACGGCAAGGAAATCGCTAAGGAAATTTTCGGTGAACGTTTTGTATGGGTACCTTATATCCGTCCTGGCTTTAAGCTGTCGAAAATGATAGCACAAGGAGTACTCGATTACCCACAAGCTGAGTTGGTACTGATGGAAAAGCATGGCTTGGTTACGTGGGGAGATACATCCGAAGCGGCATATGCCAAAACGATTGAAATCATCCAAGAAGCAGAAAGTTATATTAAAGCTCGCCAAGAGGAAAAGCAGGCGTTTGGAGGCGTAAAATATAAAGCGCTTACCTCGCAGGAGCGCCGCAGCATGCTGTCCCAGGTCATGCCATCCGTCCGGGGGGCAGTCAGTGATGAGAAAAAGATGATCCTTACTTTTGATGACGCGGAAGATGTATTGGAGTTTGTGAACGGCCGGGATTCTGCCGCTTTATCCCAGATCGGAGCAGCGTGTCCGGATCATCTGGTTCATACCAAAATGAAACCGCTTTATGTAGATTGGGTACCGGATATGGAGGATGTAGAGGGGCTGAAAGTTAAGCTAGCCGAGGGTATAGCAGCCTATAAGGAGCAGTATCAAGCTTATTTCGAGCGCAATCAACATGAAGGAGACGTGAGATTTGAAGCAGCGCCGCGTGTAATCCTGATTCCGGGCGTAGGTATGATCAACACAGGCAAAAGCTGGAGCAATGCGCAGGTGAGCGGCGCCTTGTATCATCGTGCAATTGCTGTCATGCGAGGAGCAACGGCGTTAGGAGAGTTTGTTTCGCTTAGTGAAAATGAATCTTACAACGTGGAATACTGGCCGCTGGAGCTTTATAAGCTGTCCCTTGCGCCGGCAGAAGCGGAATTCTCACGCAAAATTGCGTTCATTACAGGCGGTGCAGGCGGAATCGGCAGTGCAACCGCACGGCGTTTGGTAGATGAAGGTGCGCATGTTGTATTGGCAGATCTCAATCTGGAAGGTGCGCAAAAGGTAGCTGCAGACATCAATAGCAGCTACGGTGAAAACCGTGCAATTGCTGTGAAAATGGATGTAACACAGGAGGAGCAGATTCAGGCTGCTTATGCCGAAACAGCGTTAACCTATGGTGGTGTAGATGTCATCGTTAACAATGCAGGGCTTGCTACATCCAGTCCGTTCGATGAGACATCATTAAAAGAGTGGAATTTAAATGTAAATGTGTTGGGAACAGGTTATTTTTTGGTCGCACGCGAAGCATTCAAGCTGATGAAGGAACAGACAATTGGCGGCAGCATGGTGTTCGTCGGCTCCAAAAACTCAGTCTACGCGGGTAAAAATGTAACGGCCTACAGCTCGGTCAAGGCACTGGAAGCGCATCTAGCCCGCTGTATTGCCGCAGAAGGCGGCGAATACGGTATCCGCGTGAATACGATTTTGCCGGATGCGATTTTGCAAGGCTCGGCAATCTGGAACTCCAATTGGCGCAATGAACGCGCCGCTGCCTACGGCATCGAGCCAGACCAGCTGGAGGAGCATTACCGCAAGCGAACGACGCTGCTGGTCAACATTTACCCGCAGGATATCGCAGAGGGCATCGCCTTTTTTGCCTCATCCAAGGCAGAGAAAACGACAGGCTGTATGCTGACTATCGACGGCGGCGTCCCAGCAGCGTTTACACGCTAGCCAAATTTAAATGAACCTCTGTAAGCGATAGACTCATTTCAACGACTCAATACTTTGGGTTATAACGCTAGTTTAATGTATTAATCCATTTCATTAATCACCACAAATCGCCACAAACCCATAGTTCTGAAGGAGTGTGAAATACTCTTGGAAACACGTAAATAAGTAAAAACACCCATTTACGTGTTTGCATCCTTTTATATACACTAACACTTTAAATTAGAAATGACTTTATGGGTGGTCAGCAGCGGAGCGGCCTCCCATAACTCACTTCATTTTCCAAGGAGGAACCACGATGAGTGACAAAGCGTACGGCTTATTTGAGGAACAACAGCAACAACGAGGCATTGACCTGGAGCAAGTAAAGTCAAGGCTGAAATCACTTAATATAGAAACACCCTCCTGGGGATATGGAGACTCAGGTACACGGTTTAAGGTCTTTCAGAAAACGGGCGTGCCGCGTGATCCGTTCGAAAAGCTGGAGGATGCTGCACAGGTTCATTCCGTGACAGGTTTGTGTCCGTCCGTTGCTATTCACATCCCGTGGGATAAAGTGGACGATTACAGTAAGCTTCGTAGTCATGCCGAAAGTCTCGGCCTAAAGATAGGGGCTGTAAATCCCAATCTGTTTCAAGATGAGGACTACATGCTCGGAAGCGTTACCAATGTAGATTCGGCAATCCGTCGTAAAGCTATCAACCACTTGTTGGAATGCGTGGATATTGCAAAGGAAACGGGCTCCAACGATTTTAGCTTATGGTTCGCAGACGGGACGAATTATCCCGGTCAGGGGGACATTCGCAAACGCAAAAATTGGATGCTGGAGGCGCTTCGTGAAATGTATAAGGCGCTCACGCCGGATATGCGCATGCTGATTGAATACAAGGCGTTTGAGCCAGCTTTTTATCATACGGATATTGCCGATTGGGGCATGGCGTACCATTACGCGACCAAGTTGGGGCCGCAGGCACAGGTGCTGGTGGATACAGGGCATCATCTGCCGGGGGCCAACGTGGAGCATATTGTTGCGTTCCTAATTGATGAGAAACGACTGGGAGGCTTTCATTTTAATAGTTATAAATATGCGGACGATGATTTGATCGTGGGTACCGCCAATCCGTATGAGCTGTTTTTAATCTTTTACCAGATTTTGAACGCAGCTCAGGATGTCGATGCAGATATCCGTCATACTGTCGATAAAATTGCTTATTTGATCGATCAGTCACATAATATCGAATCCAAAATTCCGGCCATGATTCGCTCGGTGCTGAATGTGCAAACTCAATATGCAAAGGCACTCTTGATCAATCATGCAGAAGTGGAGGAAGCGGCAAGCCGTCAGGATGTGCTGGGTGCGGAAAATGCCGTACGTCAAGCGTTTGAGTTTGATGTGGCACCGTTGCTCAAGGCGATCCGTGAAGAGCAAGGATTACCAGCAGACCCAATGAAAGCCTACTTGGCGTCTGAGTATGGTACGCAGATTTTGCAAAGAGGAAAAGGTGGTGCGAGCTGGTGAGCATCCTCGCATATGATTTGGGGGCAAGCAGCGGCAGGGTTTTGCTCGGGAAATTGACCGATTCACGTATCGTGGTGGAGGAAATCCATCGCTTTTCCAATGATCCGGTCAAGGTTGGGGAGCGCCTGCACTGGGACATACTGCGTCTCTATCACGAGGTTCAGCAGGGATTGCTCAAAGCCAAGCATATGGGGGTGAATCCATCCAGCCTGGCGATTGACTCCTGGGCGGTCGATTTTGGACTGATTGGAGAAACCGGCGAATTGTTGGGCAACCCTTATCACTATCGGGATTGGCACACCCATGGAGTAATGGAAGAAGTACAGGAACGGCTGGGAAAAGACTTTATTTTTCAGCGCACAGGCATTCAGTTTTTGACGTTCAATACGATTTATCAGCTGGCTGCTATGCGAAATGCAAGATCACCCTTGTTGGAACAGGCAGAACATTTCCTGATGATTCCCGATTTGCTGCGGTATTTTCTGACAGGTGAAATGTATCATGAATTTTCAAATGCAACCAGTACGCAGTTATATCATCCATTACAGCAAAAATGGGATGACGAGCTTTTGTCGGGAATCAACATTCCCCGCTCTTGGTTTGGAGAGGTACTGGAGCCAGGAAGTGTTGCCGGCACCATCCGTTCATCGGTCATGACGGATCTGGGCATTGAAGCGATTCCTGTGATTGCAGTAGCAGAGCATGACACAGGATCAGCAGTGGCTGCCGTGCCTGCGCTGGAGCGGTCCTTTGCGTACTTGATCTGCGGAACATGGTCCCTGATGGGAACGGAGACCGCACAGCCAGTAATCAATGATGATACGCTTCGATTTAATTTTACAAATGAAGGCGGCGTAGGTCGGACCTACAGGCTGCTAAAAAATATCATGGGACTGTGGCTTCTACAGGAGGCGCGCAGAGAGTGGGAGCGGCAGGGAAACTCCTATTCCTTTCCTGAATTGGTTCATATGGCAGAGCAGGTGCCAGCCTTCACTTGTTTGATTGACCCGGATGATGAACTGTTTTTGCATGCCGGGGATATGAAAACACGCATACGCCAATACTGCCGCAATACTGGGCAGCCATTGCCAGATACGCCAGGAGAGATTACGCGCTGCATTCTAGAAAGTTTGGCGTTAAAGTATCGCTACATTTTGGAGCTTACAGAACGGGTGTCAGGACAGCAGTTTAATGGTTTGCATATGGTCGGCGGAGGGATTCAGAATCGCTTGCTGTGCCAATGGACGGCCAATTCGATTCAAAAACTGGTGTGGGCGGGACCCGCAGAAGCGAGCGCAATCGGCAATCTTGCGGTACAATGGATGACACAGGGAAAGTTCTCCGATATATGGGAAGCACGCCGGGTCATTGCGGATTCTCTTACCGTAGAGGAATATGAACCTGCTGAATCAGAAGCGTGGGAGGATGCCTACGGGCAGTTCCGGCGGGTGACAGGACTTTTTGTATATTAAAGATGTGGAGTGAGATTGCCATGCTGGTCGCAGAAAGATATGAAATGATTGTACAGCTCGTGAATGAAAGAGGAAGCATCCGGGTGTCCGAATTGAGTGAGCTGTGTAAAGTAACGGAAGAAACGATCCGACGCGATCTGGATCGTCTGGAGCAGGCGGGACGACTGCGCCGTTCGCATGGGGGAGCGGTTAGTGTCAAAAACGAGCAGCCTGAAACACCCTATGCGGTACGGGAAATTATGAACGCAGAGGAAAAGCGCCGGATTGCCGAGGAAGCGGTCAAGCAGATTCAGCCGCATGATCGCATTTTATTAGATGCCAGTACGACTGCCTGGTATATGGCTTCCAGTCTGCCGGATATCCCTTTAACCATACTAACGAATTCGATTCGGGTAGCAACAGAGCTGGCGGGTAAGGAAAAAATCGAGGTCATTTCGACGGGAGGCCAGTTGCTTCAACGTTCACTGTCGTTCGTGGGTCCTCTCGCAGAGCGTTCATTAGAAACTTATTACGTAGATAAGCTGTTTTTTTCAAGTCAGGGAGTTCATCTGGATCGCGGCATTAGTGAATCGAATGAGTTGCAGGCTCGTTTGAAGCAGAAAATGGTCAGCATTGCGGATCGCGTGATTTTATTGGCGGATGCGAGCAAATTCGGGCAGCAGGCGTTTACTCATGTCGTGAACTTGTCGCAAGTGTCCGAAATTATTACAGATTCACGGTTGTCGGACCCGATTCGCAGTCAACTCGCAGAGCTGTCCATTCCGGTTACGATTGTGTAAAGGATGCAGTTTGGGAGGGGAAAAGGCCGCTCTGCGTTTCATTTGATCTTACGATCGCTGTTACAGTGGGATTCTTTGATAATGTAAAACACCTATAGGTGAGGATTCCACTGCAAGCTTATGCTTGCGTAGAGAGCTTTCCTTTGGAAAGCTTTTAGGTAAATATATTTTCAGTAATAGCTATTCCATGGACGGAAGGGGTGTGTCGTATGAAGGTATCTTTATTTATTACCTGCCTGAGTGATGCCATTTATCCCAAGGTAGGGGAAGCGATGGCCCGCTTGCTTGCCAGATATGGTGTCGAGCTGGAATTTCCCAAGGTACAGACATGCTGCGGGCAGCCGTCCTATAACAGCGGCTATTGGGATGAAGCAAGGGCTGCGGCAAAAACGATTTTGAAAGCGTTTAATGACAGCGATTTTGTCGTAGCACCTTCTGGTTCCTGCACATATATGATTCATCATTATCCGGAATTGTTTAAGGATGAGCCTGAGTGGCTGGATTCAGCACGGAGGCTGGAGCAAAAGACGTATGAGTTTACACAATTTATGGTACAGGTGCTTGGCGTGACCGATGTGGGCGCGTCTTTTCCGCATACGGTAACCTATCATCCGTCTTGTCATGGAACACGTTTGCTCGGCGTAAAGGAGGAGCCAATGAAGCTGCTTGGCAGCGTAAAGGATTTGCAATTAGTGCCGCTTCCTTTTGCTGAGGACTGTTGTGGGTTTGGTGGTACTTTTGCGGTGAAAATGCCTGATATTTCGGGAGCGATGGTGACTGAAAAAGTAGATCATATCAGGGAGACGGAAGCTGAGGTACTGGTCGGACTGGACATGGCCTGCTTGATGAACATCGCGGGTAATCTCAGATATCGGAAAGAGCCCGTTCGGGTGATGCATCTAGCAGAGCTGTTGTACGAAGGGGTGAAGCATGCATGACCGCTGTACATACACACACTATGAACCAAAAGGTCAAAAAACGTGCAGAGCTGGCTCTGAATGATGATTTTTTGCGGAATGCCGTTCGTTTCACTACCGAACGGCTACGTAATGGCAAGCGAATAGCCTCAGAGCAGCATGGAAATTGGGAGGAATGGCGTGAGCGGGGGCGTCAAATTCGGCTTCATACCATTGCCCATCTGGACTATTACCTAAATCTGTTTGTAGAAAATGCCCGTGCCAACGGGGTGCATATCCATTTTGCCGCTACCGCAGTGGATGCTGTGCGCATTACATTGGATATTGCTGAGCATAATCAAGCCCGTTCTGTCGTCAAATCCAAGTCGATGGTGTCGGAGGAGCTGCATTTGAACCAGGCGCTGGAAGGTGCAGAGATCGAGACGATTGAAAGTGACCTCGGTGAGTATATTATTCAACTGGCAGGAGAGGCACCGTCCCATATCGTCATTCCAGCAATTCACAAAAACCGCTATCAAATTGCCGAACTGCTGTCCAAAGAAGCGGGGGAGGAGTTGTCCGCAGATACGACAATTTTGGCGGGCTTTGTCCGCAAAAAGCTGCGTGAAAAATTTCTAGAAGCGGATATTGGCATGACAGGCTGTAATTTTGCCATTGCCGAGACGGGTTCCATGGTCCTGTTCGAAAATGAAGGCAACGCACGTATGGTTTCCACTCTGCCCAGAACGCAAATCACCCTGATGGGTATGGAGCGGATTATTCCATCCTGGACAGATTTGGAGGTGATGGCTACATTGCTGCCACACTCCGCTACTGGACAAAAGCTGACGATGTATATGTCCGGTATTTCAGGACCCCGGCGCAGCCAGGATGCCGATGGACCGGAGGAAATGCATATCATCATCGTAGATAACGGGCGTTCGCTTCAGCTAGGCAATCCTGAGTTTCAGGAGCTGTTAAATTGCATTCGCTGCGGCGCTTGTCTGAACGCTTGTCCGGTGTACCGGCACATTGGGGGACACGCGTATGGCGGGACATATAGCGGCCCTATCGGTGCAGTGCTTACGCCTGCTCTTCACGGCAACATTGAAGAGTGGAACGATATTGCGAGTGCGTCCAGTCTGTGTGGAGCGTGTTATGAAGCCTGTCCGGTCAAAATACCACTGCATGAAATGCTGGTTTATTTGCGTAGGCGCAAGGTGGAGGCGGGACAAGGGGATAAGCTGGAGACGATCGGGATGAAAGGTTTTGCGGCGGTAGTTTCCAGCTCGAAGCGATTCGCTACGGCGATCAGACTCGGGCAGATCGCACAGAAAGCGGTGGTTCGTAAGGGAGAAATTCCCCTTAAGCTTGGTCCCTTAAAAGGCTGGAATACGTATCGTGTGGCCCCGAGTCTGGCAAAAAAATCCTTCCGCCAGCATTGGAACACACTGGAGCGAGAGCTGGAGCAGGAACGCAAGGTCATGCATCCGGACATTCTCAGTCGAATGGAGGCGATCTTGGCGGATAGAAGTAAAGGAGGGACGCAGCATGAGTGAACAGCGTAATTCTTCTGCGCAAGCAAAAGCGGAGCATGAAGCGTGGCTTCATCACATGCAGGCAGAATCCCGTGTTAAGCAGGCGCGCTTTATGGAGGGCATTGCGGCCCGGCTCAAGCGTCCGCGACAGACAGAGCCACCGATGCAGCCGTTTCGCGGTGCACCTGCGTTTTGGCACGAATTCGAATGGAGCGCGGAGCAGCGCATCGAGGAGTTTACCGCCAACTTTACAAGTGTTGGCGGACATGTGGTGCGTCTGCCGGATCTGAAGGAAACGGCAGACTGGATCGCACGCAAAGCGCAAGAACTGGGAGCGGCCTATATCATCCGGCAGAATGAGCCGGATCTGGATGCGCTCCAGTTGGAAGCAGCGCTGCCGGAAGTCCGACTGTCGGTGTGGAACACCGATCCAGCCGAAGACTGGAAGGCACGCGCCGCGGAGGCCGATATCGGCATCGTTATAGCCGATGAGGCAGCCGCCTACACCGGCTCGGTAGCAGTGCTATCCTCGCCGGAGAAGGGGCGCTCGGTTAGTCTACTGCCGACCGTGCTGATCATTCTCCTGCCAGTGGAGCGTCTGCGAACACGACTGGGCGAGATTTTAAGCCGCTTTGACGAAGCCGGGCGAGAGCAATTGCCCGCAGGCATTCATTTTATTACTGGACCGAGCCGCTCGTCGGATATTGAAAACGATTTGACGATTGGTGTACATGGACCGGGTATCGTTTATACGTTGTTGATTGGTTAGCGTTATACTGCCCGTCTAACGGGCGCGATAAATCGGAAAACGGGTTTCGAAATCCGTTTGTCTGCGATTGCTCCTAACCGAAATGTGGCCATTGTGTAGCTCGGTAATGCTTTTGGTAATGGCAAGGCCCAGCCCGGTACCTCCGGTTTCCTTGGAGCGTGATTTGTCTACTCTGTAAAATCGTTCAAACAGATGTGGGACATCTTCCGGTGGAATCGGGGTACCGTAGTTGGTGCAGATCACTATCGCTTCATCGCCTTCACGTCCTATCGTGATATCGAGACGCTTGCCCTCCTTTCCATATCGAATCGCATTGGAAAATAAATTTTCATACAGGCGTACCAGCTCGTCCGTGTCGGCCAAAATCCGAACAGGCTCAACGATTCGGACATGATAAGA
Source organism: Paenibacillus jamilae (assembly GCF_050482105.1). GTDB lineage: Bacteria > Bacillota > Bacilli > Paenibacillales > Paenibacillaceae > Paenibacillus > Paenibacillus jamilae_B. Next base: position 27,114 of record NZ_JBCNHI010000019.1, read on the forward strand.
CATGTCCGCCTGTTCCAGTGAGGGCACAAATTCCTCAGCAAGCTGAGTGAGCAATTTGCCGAGGTCTACAGGCTCCAGTTCCAACGGCAGGCTGCCACCACTCACACGCGTGTATTCAAACAACTCGTCGATCAGCTTTTTAAGCGTCAGCGATTTTTCATAAGCAATATTCACATAGTAGCGCAGCTCAATTTCGTCCCGGTAACGATCGGTTTCGATATACTCCAAAAAGCCGATCACGGATGTTAGCGGGGTGCGAAGATCGTGGGATACGCCAGTGATTAGGTCATTTTTTACTTTGGCAGAAGCCCGTTCTTCTTCTAGTGAGAGACGGAGCTTGTCTGCCATGGTGTTCATATTTTTCGCCAAGGTTGCCAGCTCATCCGCGGAGGATACCGGAATCGAATAGGATAGATTTCCGTCCGCGAAATTCTGCATCCCTGTCGTAATCTCGCGTAGATAGCCAATCGTATTTTTGGTAAAAAGGAAAAAGAAATAAATATATAAAGGCAGCCCGCACACCAGCATGATTAGGGAGGAACCAATGTGATTTACGGTCCAGCGGATCAGCCGGGTGCCAAAAAATGAACGGGACGGATTCAGCCATAACAGCAAAGACGCTCCATAATAAAACACCATTAAAATCAACCCAGTTAAAGTGAAGGCGGCAAGGCTAAGGGCTGCCAGCTTCCATCCCAGCGTGTCGTATCGTTTTGCCTTCAAGATGCAAGTCCTCCATTAATCGAATTTATCCATTTTATAGCCGATGCCCCACACCGTTTTCAGGTATTTAGGTTTTCTCGGATCTGTCTCAATTTTCTCGCGAATTTTACGCACATGAACCATTAGCGTGTTGTTGGATTCCAGATATTGCTCCTTCCAGACCTTTTCATAAATCTGCTCCATGCTTAGCACTTGACCCCGGTGTCGAGCCAACAGCTCAACAATGGCGAATTCACGCGGAGTCAGCTTAATGGATTCTCCAGCAAGAGTAACCTCATGCGTAACAGCGTTAATGGAGAGTTCATCCAGCACCATTTCATGCTCCAAAGCAGGTGAGGATTGGGTATACTTCCGTACTCTACGCAGCTGGGATTTGATGCGTGCTACCAACTCCAGCGGACTGAACGGCTTGGTAACATAATCATCGGCTCCAACGCTAAGTCCTGTGATTTTGTCCATATCTTGTCCCTTTGCAGACAACATAATAATTGGAAAATGCTCGGTTTCCCTGATTTTCATGCAGGCTTCAATCCCGTCCATGTTGGGCATCATCACATCCAGCACCATTACATCTATCTGTTCCCGATTAACCTGCTCCAGCGCTTCGAGTCCGTCGCGTGCCATGAGCAAGCGATAGCCTTCATTTTCTAAATAAATTTGCATGAGCTTAATAATCTCAGGTTCATCGTCTACTAATAAAATGGTTCCGTTATGCATGATTTTGCACCCTTTCTGTTCTTTCCAGCTGTATACAATATGGGCGTATTATATACTTTTTTGAGGGTGGAGGCTATGGACACTGATCTCAGGTCGCTTGCTGGCTGGTAGTTGACCGAACAAAATCCACGCGAATGGCAGGAAGCGGGTGATGACCGACACGACGAGCCAAGAGCAAAGAAGTGCGCAGAAAAAACCTCCAGCGTACCACACATGAATAAGCTGCGCTGAGCCGATGTGTGGTGAAAATTGCCGATACAGAAGCAGGAAGAACGGGTGTATCAGATAGACACCAAAAGATAGTGTGCCCAGACGTTCCAGCTTGCGAATGACAAAGGAATGTTGCCTTCTATACATTAAAAAGGAAATCTGTAGTAATACCAGCGTACTAGACAGGCTGTACATGTTATACATAAGTTCAAAAACGAGCGAATTGTATGAGGCTCCATATAATCTATTTTCGTACCACATATAGACATGAATGGTAGCTGAAATCAGCCATAAAGCCCAAATTGCGATCCATGTCAGCACGCCAGCAAGACTTCGTTCCCCTTTACGCATCAGAAACCAAGTTCGAAGCTGGGGATAGTAGTAACCGAGGGCTGCGCCCAGCATATAGCAGGCCACATAGGACAGCGCCCAGCTGCCTTTATTTTGAACCTGAAAGAGATATTTATTGCTAATAATAAATGCCCACTGTACCAACAGCCCAATGACAATAGACCATTGTGGAAATTGCCGATAACGCTGGAACAGCCACAGTGCGCATGGAAATACAAGATAAAATTGCATCATAATAAAAATATAATATAAATGGGTGTACGCTTTGCCTGTGGCCAGCTCCAGAGCAAAACTTTCCGCCAGTGTAGGTATACTCCATGGTTCGGTACTTCCAGCCATAAGGGACAGAATGAAATAAAAAAGAGAGAACATGACATAAGGCAAGAGGATGTACAGCAATCTCTGCTTATAAAAGCGTTTTAAGAGCTGTCGTCCCAGTGGACGATCCTTATAGTTGTAGAACAGCACCATACTGCTAAGCGCGATAAATACAGGAGTACCATACTTCATCAACACATTGAGCGCATTATACACAACATAAAGGCTGGAATTTGTAAGCTGGACCGTTGCGTAAGACGTGGCATGTACCATTAGGACGGCTAGAATCGCCATGGCTCTGACCAACTGCAATTCGGGAATTTTTTCTTTGGTCGTAGGCTTCATAATTTTCATTTCCTTTCAGTAGTGAACTATATCTTGTTGAACTCTTTCTATTAAAAGACAAAGTTCTTAACAACCTGAAAGGGAGTGGCTTAAGAACCGCTTATGAACTTCTTAACTTTTGTTAAGAATAAAAAAGAACTTCCATAGGCTCAAAATGAGCGGCATGGAAGTTCTTTTTTATACTCATGTTCATTTTTATTTGCAACGTTTGATAGGTGCGCGTCTAATTTGTCCACGAATGGCGCCGTTCGGATGACGGATTGTGCGGACGTTGACGTAGGCGTTGCCCTCTCTGATTTGGCACACCAAATCATAAATGGTTCTGCTTTTGAGCGGACCAGTAAGATCACATGCACGTAGTACACCACTAACGACGCCTCTTTTTACTGTTATCCCAAACTTTGAAGGACCAAATAGGGTAGCAACAATCGGTCCGTTTTCACCTCTTCGTCCCAGATGAATGTGCGCTTCAGTTACTCGTGAAATATTGCGAACCGTCAGCTCAAAGCTTAATTGCTGGCTTGACGGACGGTAATGAAATTCCGCAGTTCCTGTCGCATTTGTTCTGACAGGAGGCACTTCATTAGCCCCCCTCAACGTGGCTCTAAACTTATTGGACATTACGTCCCTCCTTTCCCAGTGTTGATTTAGTGTATTCACATGGACAGAGAAAGGGCTGCACATTCGCCTATTCATCAGAAGTTGTGTGTTTTACAAGTGATTTAGTCCAAGCGTAAAATGAATTTTTTCATAGTCTATGAGTATCTGGTAGAGAGGGGGGAGATTCTATGGGAACATTTATTGATGGGAGAACATCCCAGAATGCTTCAACAGCCAACTCTATTGCCATTCCGATTACTCTTTTAAATACGCCTCAATTGTTCGGGCAGATCGGATTAAACACACAGGGAACTACAGGTACGCCACGGGTTCTGCTTAAAGGAACCATTTCACTTCAGCTTCCGCTTGCTTTAGCCGGAATTACGATCACTATCGTAAGAGGTACGCTCATAACTGACCCTGTTGTTTATTCGGCTACATCTACTTTTAATTTGAGTTTATTAGCTCCACAGGTAATTGCGTTCTCGGCCGATGACTTTAACCCGCCGATTTCACCACAATTGGTTTATACAGCTTTTGTTTCTTCTAACCTGTTGGGAACAATACGTGTAGGTCCAGAGAGCTTTGACGGTATTCTTGTTTCAGATTAATGTAGTAATCTTGAAGCTAATTTATAAAGCTTCGCAGTTGGAACTGCGAAGCTGTTCTATTTGCATAAGAATTACATAGGTACAACCGTGCAACTATTGGTAGAATTTTATGTATGCGCTTACAAAATATATTCTTTGCTTCGCTCAATTATAAAAATCTGGAGGAGGAATAAAGAATGAAGTGGAAAAAAGGATTGACTGGTATGCTTTTAGCAGCTTTTTTATGTGGTGCGCCAGGGCTGGGTATAGCTACTCCGGTACATGCATCCACTGGCGAGTACAAGTTTGATTTTGGCGGGGGTGCGGTCGAAGCGGGTTATACCGGAGTGAGCGCTTCGCTGTCCTATGACTCAGCACGTGGCTATGGCTTTCGTACTCCTGAGAATATGCGTAATGTCAATGCATCGGGGACTGGAGTGGCAAGTGATGCCGTACAATTCTTGGCTACAGGTACAAAAAGCAAAAATACTTTTGACGTCGATCTTCCTCCAGGTTTGTATGAGGTATCGGTTACTTTAGGAGATACCTCACGTTCGAGTATTGCAGCTGAAGGGGTATATCAGGTCATAAATATGACGGGAAATGGGGCAAAGGATCGCTTTCAAATCCCCGTGACAGACGGACAGCTAAATCTGCTGGTTACTGAGGGCAAAGAGGGCGCATCCTTCACCCTCAGTGCACTGGAAATCAGGCATTTGTCTAGCAATCCGGTTACGAATCGCACGATTTATATCGGCGGGGATTCTACGGTATGTAACTATTATCCGTTAGATAGCAGCGTGCAGGCGGGCTGGGGTCAACTGCTGCCAGAGTTTGTAAACACAAATACTTTTCAAATCCGCAACATGGCGTCAGGGGGCCAAATTGCCAGAGGCTTTCATCAGGACGGCCAGTTGGAGGCAATCGTTCAATATATTAAGCCGGGGGATTATTTTATTCTCCAATTAGGCATAAATGACACCAATCCAAAGCATAACGAAAGCGAAGCAGAGTTTAAGGACTGGATGCGGGATATGATCCGGCAGGTGAAGGCTAAGGGGGCGACGGTAATCCTGTCAACACCGCAAGGCCGAGCCACTGATTTTAATGCTAACAATGTACACAACGCAGAAAACAGATGGTATAGAAGCGCTATATTGGCGCTGGCTCAAGAGGAACAAACGCCTTTAGTGGATCTGAATGTTCTCAGCTCGGCTTATTTCACCTCTATTGGCAAAGAAGCTACACTGGCCCTGTATATGAACGGTGATACACTGCATCCAAACCATGCCGGTGCAAGAGAACTGGCGCGATTGGTAGCACAGGATTTAAAAAGACAGGGCCTGAGTGGATTCTAAATTGCAATGATAGGTCCCCCCCTGTTTCTTACATTTGTAGGAGCAGGGGTTTTTGGCCTCTGTTCAGGGTGCTATAATAATAATGGAAAAAAGCAATAGTAATGCGGAGGAATTAGAACATGCAGCCTTTCACTGCCCGTGTGCTTCAAATTATCTTGCTGATTCCTGAGGGGAAAGTAATGACTTACGGTCAAATTGCGGCAGAGGCCGGAAGCCCAAGGGGGGCTAGACAGGTGGTGCGTATTTTGCATACACTGAGCCAAAAGCATCGACTTCCATGGCATAGAGTAGTTAACCGTTTGGGTGAGATTGCTTTGCAGGAGGATGAGTCCGCATCCTTGCAGCGACTGTATCTGGAAGAGGAGGGCATACAATTTAATGCAAATGGACGCATCCCGCTGGATCAATATCTTTATCAGCCGCAGGCGGAGATGGAAGAATAGAATAGAATGAGGAACAAGCCATGGTGGCAATGATTTTGAGATATTACATTAGCCTGTATCCTCGCCCAAAAGAGACGGGACAAATCAAGCTATGATTTGTCCCGTCTCTTTTTAATTTGGCGTATCATGTAGATTAACGAACGATGGTGTTATATATAGCACTAGATTTCCCAGTAAGCTTATCCAATCAGATGCTGCTGGTCACGCTGGGCAAGGTGAAAAGAAATACTGTTCATCAGCGGTATATCGTTATTGTTTCGGGCTTCCCGAATGAGTTGTTTCTTTTTGTGTTCGGATTCGCGCAGAAAGCGAGTCATCCACAAATCAGACGGTTCGTTAGTAGTTGTCATGCGAGATTCTTTTATCATCTATTAACCCTCCTAGTGAGCGGCTGTTATTCTTTCTCTAGTATATGTTCCAAACCTTAATAGTTGCTGTTAGTTTCCTTAAAATTAGCTGAAATTTAGGTAAAGTTCAGGTAAAAACAGATTAAATCTATGTCTGGTGGGGTGTGAAGTAGTTTACAACGAGTAATCTGGCCGTAAAGGTTACAAAAATGTATTGTTTTGACACCTTGTACCAACATAAACGTGAAAGTACAATTAGAATGCGAAGAATTCGTGGAAATTTATGTCGAAAAGAATGGAAAAGATTCGAAGTATTCACCGAGAGGGGAGAAATTTATTTATGAAGCAAAAAGCGGCTGCCGTGCTGCTTGTATTGTCCTTTTCTACAGGTCTTGTCCCCATTGTACAGGCTGACAGTTCATCAGAAAGCATTTCAGCAAATGTGTCAGTTAATTCATCTGCTGCGGCTACGTCGAAGACATCATCCGTAACAGCACAGGCTCTACCTCCATTAACGCTTAAGCAGGCAGTAGAATGGGCCCAGACGAACAGCTACAATACGCGTACCGCCGAGCGGGATGTAGAGCGTCGTAGACTTGAACTAAAAAATGCAGAAAAGGATTTGGGAAATGCATTTGTTGATTTTATAGACGGTGAATATGTCGGTGATGAGACTTCTTGGAGAAATTATAACTCTTCGACACTATCCTATCTAGCCAGCAAAAAGCAGGCGCAATATGCCAAAGACCAGATTTATTTTAATGTAATGAAAAGCTACCAAAGTGTGTTTGTAGCAGAGAATCAAGTGAAAAATGATCTGGAGGCGCTTGAAATCGCCCAAGCGGAGGAAAAGATTGCACTTGCCAAATTTACGCGCGGCAAGTTGTCTGAATACGCGAAAAACGAGAGTACTCAGGCCAGAATCCAGGCAGAGCAAACTGTCGAGCAGGGAAAAATTGCGTTGCAAAAAGCCAGGGATGCTCTGAACTTCCTCATGGGACAGCCTAACGGAACAGCCTATGAAATGGTGGATCGCCCCGTGTACAAGGAACCGAAGAAGCTGGATATCGAATTACATATACAACAGCTGACAGACATGAATCCGAATTTATGGAAGCTGGAGGATAGTATCAAAACTTCGGAGCTCAACGTGAGATATTTTGATTTTAACAGCGGCGCAGGAGCTTACGATCTAGCTAAAATGGATGTCGATACAGCCAAAGAGGAACTCGCCAAAGGTCAAAAGGATTTTGCCGAATCCCTTCGCAATTTGTATGCCACGGTTAAGGAAAACCAAAAGAAATACGTACAACTGGAAGAAAGCTTGCGTACGGCAAAAGAGGCTTTGGAGTTATCGCGCAAGAAGTGGGCCAGAGGTCTAATTATCGAAATGGAATTGAAAAATAATCAGTTGAAAGTGAACCAAATTGAGCGGCAAATGGAAGAGCTGGCGATTGAGCTGGATCAAAATGAGTATACGTTGAACAAGCCATGGAGCACATAGGGAGGAAAAGGCGTTGGCAAAAACGGTTTTAAATGATGCTTTAATCAAGCTACGGAGAAAACGGAGAAAAAAGTGGATCTGGACTGCGGTTGTTTTACTGGTTGTAGGTGGAGGCGGAGCGGCAGTATATCTGAATATGCCCAAAGAGCAGGCAGCACCTATAGTTCAGGATGAGAGGCTTAAAGTAGAGCGCGGCGATGTGAGCGAGAAGCTCGACACGTCGGGCACTGTGCAAGCATCCAAGGAAGTGAAGCTGAACTTCACGAGTGCAGGCGACAATAAGTTGGCTGCGGTGAACGTGAAAGCCGGAGACAAGGTGAAAAAAGGACAAGTGTTGGCGCTTCTGGACAGCTCGGAAATTAAAATGCAAATTCAAAGTGCGTCTGATTCTTTGGAAATATCCAAGTCCAAACTGGCTGAATTGGAAAAAGGTCCGAAGGCAGAGGATATTGAAATCCAGAAAACCAATGTACTTCGGGCCAAAATGGCTGTCGATACTGCGCAAGAATCATTTGAGCTAGAAGAAGCCGAAAGCCAGAAGAAAGCCTCTCAAAAGCAGCTGGAGCAAGCGCGGAAGGCGTATGAAGACCAAAAGTTTTTACATGATGCTGGAGCGGTGTCTAACAGTGAATTGGAGCAGGCAGAGCAAGCGCTGGATAAAGCACAGACGGACTATGATGGTCTAGATCTGCAGTTCCGCAAAATCATGTCGCAAAAACGTCGCACTATTTCAGAGGCTGAAATCGGCTACCGTGCCGCATTAGCTGAGCTTCATAAGACTCAGGTTCCGGCTGATGCATCGAGTATTCAATCCTCACGGATAGAGGTGCGAAGGCTGGCGACTGAGCTAGAGCAGAAAAAAAATGAACTGAACAAGCTTCAGGTCACGGCACCGTGGGACGGAGTGATCCTGAAGGTGAACGGAGATGTGGGGACCAGTCCGACGGCTCCATTTATTACCATGAACAACTCGGATTCCAACGATCTTAAAGTAGTTGTGAAGGTAAGTCAGAACGACATTGTCAAGGTAAAGAAGGGGCTTTCGGCTGTGTTGTCGACCAATGCCTATCCGGGTGAATCGTTCCCAGGGAAAGTGCAATTCGTCTCACCGGAAGCTTCTACGGATGAAGGGATGACAACGTATCTGATGGAACTGTCTGTTCATGACCCGAAAGGGAAGCTTAAAACAGGCATGATTATGAATGTGGCTGTTATTTTGGGAGTACACAAAAATGTACTGTTCGTTCCTGCGACTGCACTGAGATCCGAAGGAGGACAGGACGGTGTGTATGTTTCTGCTAATAACGCTGCGAATCCGGGGGCACGCACATTCAAGCCTGTAGAACTTGGATTTTACACGCCAGACCGAGTAGAGCTTAAGTCCGGTGTTAAGGAGGGGGACACGATTATTGTGCCTGCCCCTGAGCCTCCGCCAGATCCTTCCGCAATGGGCGGCATGCAGGGAGGCTTTTAAACAGGCATGAGATATGTTATTCAGATTGAGGGTTTGAAAAAAGTATACCATGTCGGAGATCAGGAAATTCATGCTCTGCGTGAGGTTCAGCTTGATATTGCCGACGGTGATTTTGTTGCGATTATGGGACCGTCTGGATCAGGCAAATCCACAATGATGAATGTCATCGGCTGTCTGGATCTACCTACGTCAGGACAATTTTATTTGGATGGATATTCGATATTAGATGCCCGCGAGGATGAACTGGCTATTATACGTAATCAGAAAATCGGATTTGTATTTCAAAAATTCCATTTGCTTCCCCGATCAACAGCTCTGGAAAACGTGGAACTGCCTATGATCTATGCGGGTGTTTCTGCCAAGGAGCGTCGTTTGCGGGCCATGGAAGCCCTCACAAGCGTAGGACTAGGCGACCGGATGAACAACAGACCAAACGAATTGTCAGGCGGTCAGCAGCAACGTGTATCCATTGCACGCGCACTTGTGAATAATCCGGTTATTCTCTTGGCGGATGAACCGACAGGAGCTTTGGACTCCAAAACAAGTGTGGAAATCATGGGGATCTTTCAGCGATTGAACGATCAGGGGAAAACGGTTGTACTGGTTACTCATGATCAGGAGGTTGCGGAATATGCCAAGCGTCTGATTCACTTTCGGGATGGGCGGATTGAAGAGGATCAGCCTGTTGAGAAACGAAGAATGGCGGCAGAGGAAGTGAAGGCATGAAGTTTCAGGAAATTATTCGTGTATCGCTCAACAGTTTGCGCACCAATATGCTGCGATCCTTACTGACCATGGTGGGCATTATTATTGGTGTGGCTGCTGTGATTGCGATTGTGGCCATTGGTAAAGGATCAACGGCTACGATTACATCGCAGATCAACAGTATGGGAAATAATCTGCTGATGATTTATCCTTATGCTCCATATGATGGATCAAGTTCCATGTCGTTTAATCAAACGAAAGGAATATCACTGGAAGATATCGAGGAGCTAGAGAAGCAAAAGGCAGTAGCCGAGGTGGCACCAAGTGCGATGACCAGTGCAGATATTACATGGAGTCGCAATAAGGTCAATGTACAAATTGAGGGGACCTCGCTGGGATTTGTTCATGTGAGAAAGCTGTCGCTCGCTCAAGGCAGATCGTTTACCCACTATGAAGTGGATAAACGATTGAATGTGGTGGTATTGGGGAGTGATGCGGCCCGTAATATTTTCGGTCCGGATGCTTCCAAATCGGTAGGTGAGATCATTATGATCAAGCAACTGCCCTTTAAGGTGGTTGGTGTGCTGGCTAATTCCAATTCCAATTCCAATATGAATAATAGTGGACAGCAGGTATATGTGCCGATTACAACGGGGATGGAACGACTAGGCAATATGAGCATTCAGCAGGTGAATGCCTCTGCAACAACAGAGGACAAGATCGATCAGGCAAGTGCTGAAATTCGGCAGGTGCTGCGGACCAGGCATGAGCTAAAGCCCTCAGAGGGCGATGATTTTCAAATTATGACCCAGACGGAAATCCTAAAAACAGTGTCCGGGGTTGACCGGGTTATGAATATGCTGCTGATCGGTGTAGCTGCAATTGCGCTTGGTGTTGGCGGTGTCGGCATTATGAATATTATGCTGGTGTCCGTCACAGAGCGTACGAGAGAAATCGGAATTCGCAAAGCAATTGGTGCGCAACGCAGCGATATTATGCTGCAGTTTGTGGCTGAGGCTGTTTTTCTCAGTCTAATGGGCGGACTGGTCGGCGTAATGGTGGGTCTTGGGGGTGCAAAGCTGCTCGAGAAATTCGCCCAAATGCCGATTGTGTATTCGGTAGAGCCAGTTCTGTATTCTTTTCTGTGCTGTATGGGAGTTGGAGTGCTGTTCGGAGTATATCCGGCGCGCAAGGCCTCGAAGCTGCGTCCGATTGATGCTTTAAGATACGAATAGGAAAGCGGGTGCTTTGCCTTACTCGAAAGAGAGGGATAAAGCACCCGTTTTTTTGTATGAAATAAGTGTTTTAAATGATAAAAGAACGTGAATAACCACTTTAATTTTATATATGTGATGTTTTATATGCTTTTTTAGGTTGATTTATTATTATATATGACGTATTATATTCAATATCAGATCGCAAGTTAAAAAGGAGGGGCGTTCATCATCGACCTTACGGCAAGACAAGTAGAAATTTTAAACATCGTACAAAAGCATGCCCCGATTACGGGTGACCAGATTGCGGAAATGCTTAATCTCAGTAAGGCGACCATTCGGACCGACCTATCCAAATTGGGCATTCTGAATTACATAGATGCAAAGCCCAAGGTCGGTTATTTTGTTGGAAAGCGGGGCACGCCGAACCGGGAGGAAAAATTCCGGCTTTTGCAAATGAAGGTCGGCGATCTTCACGGGGTTCCAGTCATCGTACGTGAAACCACCACAATTCAGGAAGCTGTCGTAGCTCTTTTTTTGGAAAATGTGAGCAATTTGATCGTAACTGATGAAGACGGAGATTTGGCAGGAGTAGCTTCTCGCAAGGATCTGCTTAAGGTAACGTTAGGCAATCCCAATGCAGCAACTATTCCTGTCAGTCTGGTAATGACCCGACAAGCGAATGTGGTTACTGTTTCGCCAGAGGATACCGTATTAGAGGCGGCACGCAAAATTATTGCCCGTCAAATCGACAGCTTGCCTGTCGTCGTCCCTTCGGATTCCGACAAACCAGGAGAGCATTGGAAAGTCGTGGGACGTATTACAAAAACAAATATTATTAAAATGTTGCTCGATATGGTAGCAGAGGATTAATGGGAGGAATCGAATGGTTCAGGCGAGCAGTCATTTTATAGCGATCTGTTCAGACTCAATTGGCGAGACAGCAGAAGCTGTCGTACAGGCGACCATGCGCCAATTTGAGTTACCAGACACAGAGATCAAAAGATTTATGAACGTGAGGGATGAAGACGAGCTAAGTCGGGTAATGGAGGAAGTTGCCGAACGCAAAGGCTTTGTAGCTTATACGCTGGTACAGCCGGAATTGAGAGAGGCGATGAAAGAGGAGGCTGTCCGGCTGAATGTGCGTGCTGTCGATATTATGGGACCGATGATGCAGGCGTTCGCCGATACGTTTCATAACGATCCTAAAGAGAAGCCTGGTCTACTGCACCGACTGGATGACAACTATTTTCGGCGTGTCGAGGCACTGGATTTTGCGGTTCAATATGATGACGGCAAAGATGTGAGCGCCATTCTCAAAGCAGATATTGTATTGCTTGGAGTGTCTCGTATTTCCAAAACTCCTTTATCCATGTTTCTCGCACACAAAGGTTATAAAACAGTCAATATTCCGGTAGTACCGGAGCTAACACCACCTATTCAGTTAAAGGATGTTCAGCGTGGCCGAGTGTTCGGATTGACGATCCAGCCGGAACTGCTGTTGAAAATACGCAGTGAACGACTAAAGGTAATGGGGCTTCCTAACAATGTGCAGTATGCTACAGCAACGAGGGTGGAAGAGGAAATCGCGTATGCACAGTCTCTGTTTCAAGAGCTGAATTGTCCGGTCATTGATGTTACAGATAAAGCAATTGAAGAGACAGCAGGCTTGATTATCCGAATGTTGTAGAAGCGAAGTAACTTAGAAGCAGCTTATATACAGAGAACATGAATCACAGGATACAGGAGTGTAAATATAAAAGGCAGCAAAACTGCCTTGAAAATATTAATTTGCCTATGGATAACAATTATTTTTAGGAGAGGTGGAGGGATAAGTATGGAGAGTCAAATGGCATTGGAATTCGTTCGAGTTACAGAGGCAGCGGCACTGCAATCGGCACAATGGACAGGGCGTGGAGATAAGAATAGTGCGGACGAGGCGGCAACGGTAGCCATTCGTACTCATTTTAACGCGGTATCCATGGACGGTACGGTTGTAATTGGTGAAGGCGAGATGGATGAGGCTCCCATGCTGTATATCGGGGAGAGAGTAGGCAACCGCAGAGGACCGGCCATGGACATTGCTGTTGATCCTCTGGAGGGGACGGAAACGGTGGCGAACGGTTTGAATAACGCACTGTCGGTCATTGCTGCTGCACCTCGTGGGAGTCTGCTTCATGCCCCGGATATGTATATGCAAAAATTAGCCGTTGGCCCGGCACTGGCCGGAAAGCTGTCACTAGAGGACACGATCCCGACTACCTTATCAAAAGCAGCGCGAATTTTGGGGAAATCCTTGTCCGATCTTACAGTATCAATTCTGGATCGTACACGGCACACCGGAATCATCCAGCTTCTGCGGGAAAGTGGCGTTCGGATTAAGCTGCTTGGCCATGGGGATGTGATGGGCGCAATCGAAACCTGCCTGGATAGCGGTGTAGATTTGCACATCGGCTCTGGTGGCGCTCCTGAGGGAGTATTGGCAGCGGCAGCGCTGAAATGTATGGGCGGAGAAATACAGGGTCGCCTGCTGCCTCATGGAGAAGAAGAGATTGCACGTTGCAAACGCATGGGTATTACTGATCCGGGGGCGTTGCTGTCGATGGAGGATATGGTCGGACGCCAAGGCGTGATGTTTGTCGCTACAGGGGTGACGCCTGGTGAGTGGTTGCAGGGAGTTCGTTCTCTGCCAGGTCACAGAGCTGAAACTCATTCAGTTGTAATGCATTCGCAAACAAAAACAATTCGTTTCGTACGAAGCATTCACCATATAGCTGATTCTTCCGGTACGCTTGCGGCAGCAGCATCCTCTTGATAGTTGAAGTTAAGACTTCTCCCACTGTCGAAATCAATCATAATAAACTTATATAACAGCAAGTCTCTAACAACAGGGAGACTTGCTGTTTGCCGTTACTGATTTTTGGGAGGCGAAAAGACTAAAAGCAAGGATATAAATTTCTAAATAAAAGGCACTTTTGAAGTGAAATAGAAACGTTTCAATTAAGGTTTCAAAAGAAATTTCATAGCTTGGAGAGATAAAAAATCAATTCTCACTAAATTTTTTAGACGAAGAGTCAAAAAAAATTATGGAAAATGTAGTTCTATTGAACTACATAAAAGCCCTGCTTAATAAAAATTTAAAGAGTTATTAATTTTGGTTTATGTGAGCTTGTTTTAAATTAATTCCATTATATAGGACGTTAAGGAGAGGTGCGGAAAAAGGCGGAATTTGTCGGATGATATCAGGTTGAATTTGTTACATTTATGTTAATGGCATGTAAAGATAAAATTGTTATAGGATAAGGGGTTTGGGCGTAATTGTAAATCACAATAATTTTAGTTTTACAATATTCTTGAAAATGTGAAACTATGTTTTAAGCCTAATTTGCAGACCCATGAGGAGCAGATAATGAATGAAAAAGTAAAATTGTTGTTTTTGTAGTTTGGAAACAAATAGAATAATATGGATTTTAGTTTATTTTTATGAAGCTCAGCAATTTAGCACTTTTGTCCCATGTCAAGCCGTTTTAAAGTTTGTATATTTAAAAAAGCTAGAAAGTGTTGGAAGAAAAAAAGAGATATAAGGATTTACTGTAAAATTATGAACTGCATAGAGGATGGAGGAATTCATGTGACGACTCGATCACAATCTTGGTTCGCGAAAACAGAGGTTCAACCGACTGCGAAGCTCCAATTATTTTGCTTCCCCTACGCCGGCGGCGGTGCTTATATATTTAACTCTTGGAAGTCCAGGCTCGCACCTGATATTACCGTGTTACCAATACAACTCCCAGGACGTGAGAGCCGCTCCATTGAAGCTCCACTGGAAACCCTTCAAGACATCGTTCAATCATTGGTCCCAGCCATGACTCCATACATACATAAGCCATTTGCCTTTTTTGGGCACAGCATGGGGGCATTGATTGCATTTGAAACAGCACGGCAGTTGTACAGCAAAACTGGAAAACTACCTGTGCATATTATCGTATCTGGTAAATCTGCCCCTCATCTTCCGTACTCGAAAAAACAACTTCATGATTTAGCAGACGATTCTTTCACTGAAGAGCTTCGTTTGATGCAGGGTACACCTGAAGAGGTGCTGCAAAATGCAGAATTGATGCAAATTATTATGCCTCGTCTGCGTGCAGATTTTAAGGTATGCGAAACTTATGTTTATCAGCCAGGAAATCCACTGGTATGCCCGATGACAGTTCTAGGGGGGACGGAGGATTTTGAGGTTAGCACAGATTCACTCCGTGCCTGGCAGCAGCATACAACGTCACCTATGGATGTCCGTATGTTCGAAGGCAATCACTTTTTCATCCATGAGCAAGAGCCAGAGGTTATGAGCGCAGTTGAGGACATTCTTTCTACATCTCCGCCGATGGCCCACACTGCGGCAGCTCATACATCTTACGACACAAGTACTCTACAACCACGATTTAGGCAGAATTAAATGTCCCACACACATCACGATACACTTCGTTATCGCTATCTCAGCAATTAACCGAAATCAACCCACCATGATGCATTTTCCAGCATAGATTAAATCCAACATTTCTGTACAGGCACTCATTCACTTCAGACACAGAGTTTACTTCAACGACGTCCATCGCCAATCTAATTAGTTCGCACTGCTCAAGTGTGGGCAATGAAAAAGAGGGATGCCCTTGTTTCGATCCAATTCTGCTTTTCGGAGACTTACACGTTATATAAAGCCGTATAACCTTTGGGTTTTTATAACCGTAATTTCTTCCCTGTGTTTGGCAGCTATCGACATTATTTTGGGTAAGGCCATAGAGCAAATGGCACAGGGGACATTCTCCTCTACCCAGAACATGGTCTATCTAGTTGTTGGTATGACGGTAATTGGAATGCCTTGTAAGTTTGTGATGAGGTACGCTTCAGCACGATTCAGTGTTAGTGCCCTGCGCGACTTGAGAGGCGATCTCGTACATAAGTTTTATGATTTACCTGTTGCCAGCGTGGAGAGGAAGTTTACTGGAGATTTAGTATCCCGTCTAACAAACAATACCGCGCTACTACAGAATTTTTTTATTCAGCAGTTTGCTAATCTATTTTATTTGCCACTGGTGTTTGCGGCATCATTAACGTTGCTTTTACTGACAAGCTGGAAACTGGTCGTGGCAAGTCTTGCGCTTATGCCTATAGGAATGCTCATTACATCACTGATGAGCAAGCCAATTGAAAAATACTCCAAGGAGCTTCAGGAGAAAATTGCTCATTTGAATGCGGTCGGACAGGATGCGATTGGAGGACTTCCTATCATCAAGGCATTCAATATGCAGGCTGTGCTGTTGAAGAAGTATATGGTGATTACGGAGGAGGTCATCAGGCGCGGATTGCGGCTGGAAAAACGCTATGCGTTCATTACTCCAGTAGGGGTGATGATGCTGGCAACACCGATTATTTTGGTCATTGTGTGCGGTGGATATCTGATCCAACAAGGTGAGCTAAACGCGGGAGGCATTGTCCTGTTTTTATATCTGATTTCGTTCATCCTGCAGCCCGTTGCCATGCTGCCGACGATCATTTCGCAAATGAAGGAAGCAGAGGGAGCGGCGAAGCATTTGTTTGAGGTACTGGATTGGCCGGATGAACGGCAAGACGGGGAAAGCACTTCAATTAGTCAAGATCATGAGGAAGACAATGCAGAAAGCAACAATGACATTGCTGTAGTCAGCTTTGAGCATTTGACCTTTGGCTACAGCGAAGGAAATACGGTGCTGAAGGATATTAGCTTCCAGGTAGGACAAGGAGAAACGGTAGCGATTGTTGGTGCCAGTGGTGGCGGTAAAAGCACTATTTTCAAGCTGCTTTGCGGATTTAATGAACCGGGAGAGCATGCTGGAACTCTTCAATTGTTTGGTAAGAATTTAACGGATTGGAATCTGACAAGTCTGCGCAGTCATATTTCGATGGTATCTCAGGAACCGTCGCTCTTTCCGGCCACTATTGCAGAAAATATCGGATATGGGCGTCTGGAGGCGACCCGCAAGGAAATTGTCGAGGCGGCGAAAGCGGCACATGCGCATGAATTTATTATTCAGCTACCCGAGGGCTATGAGACTCTGTTGAGCGAGCGGGGAGGCGGATTGTCCGGCGGACAAAAACAGCGTATTTCTATAGCAAGAGCATTGCTGAAAAATGCTCCGCTGCTTCTACTAGACGAGCCTACTTCAGCACTTGATAGCCAGTCGGAGGCTCAGGTACAGACTGCAATGAATGCGGCCATGCAAAACCGGACGGTACTGGTCATTGCCCATCGACTATCAACCATACGTCAGGCGAACCGCATTATCGTCCTTGATCAGGGGAGTATCGTGGAATCGGGTACCCATGAGGAATTATTAAGTCGTGACGGTGTGTACCGAAAGCTGTATTTGCAAAATTTTGAAGAAGGACAGCAAACAGCGGAAAACGGATATTCACTGCCTGAGGAAAGGAGTGAGCGTCGTGACCTTCAAGCAGGGGTTTTATGAATTCAAGCAATTGATGTCCCTGATGAAGCCGCACCGAAAATGGTATTTTACAGGGTTGGTTGGCAACAGTCTAACCAATGCCAGCATCACAATTTTGCTTTCTTTTGTGGTGCATTATCTGCTGAATTTTGCGGTTAATGGCGATGTACAGGAGCTATACCGAGCGGTTTATTTGGTCAGCGGGACATTTTTGGCATTAAGTCTTATTTCCCCTGTGTGCAGCTATATGTATAAACGATGTGTCAAGCTCGCGATTGCCGATGTACGAATGAAGCTATTCGGAAATGTTGTCAAGCTATCTTATGAAAAAGCTGAAAAACACCATTCGGGTAATCTTGTATCTCGTATGACGAATGATGTCCAAACGCTGGAGCAGGCTTACACCGTTCATATTCGCTCAATTATACTGGAAACTTCGCTTTTCTTAGGCTCTTTGGTCATTTTGATGGTGCTGGATTGGCGATTTGGAGTTATGGCGGTTTTGCTTGGTCTGGCCTCAGCTTGGATAAATGCTTATTTCGCGAAGAGAATGCGACATACGAGTGAAGAATTACAGGGACGGATGAGCAGGTTCACGGAACGATTGAGTGATTTGCTTGCCGGTTTACAGACGGTGAAGTTGTTTGGGCTAAGGACAAAGGTGGGTGGACTTTGCAACGATGCAAGCGAGGACATAAATCGCGTCAGTATCCGACAGGGACGTCACATGGGACTGCAAGATATGTGTAATTTTGTTATTGAATTTATCACTTTGGGCGGTGTGCTTGTTGCCGGATTGATCCTAGTTTCGCAGAAGCAAATGGAACTCGGAGTTTTGGGACAGATCGTGCAGCTGCAAACGGGTATTTCAACGGTATTTTTGGAGCTGGGGGCGGCTGTATCACTGTTACAAAACTCTTTGGCGGGCTTGGCGCGAATCCGCGAAATTCTGAATGAATCGAAGGAAGAGGAACAGTTCCCCGCGGCGAAGCAGAAGAGCCTGATGACCGGGCTTATCGGTCCGGGGGCGGCAGCTTCATCAGCCCGTAAATCTAAGGAGTCTTATGACGAGGTTGATATCGTGGATTCGGACCCCGCCATTGAACAGAGTGCAGCTGCGTTGGAATTGCACGACATCACCTTTGGCTATCAGCCAGAGCGCCCAACGCTGCGAAGATTGAGCTTGGTCGTGCCGGAAGGGCAAGTAACCGCGATTGTCGGTCCGAGTGGTGGTGGAAAAAGCACAGTGATGAAGTTGTTGCTGGGATTTTACCCACCAGACGAAGGTATACTGCGGATTCGCGGCCGCTTGGCAGAAGAACTTCGGTTGGATGAGGTTAGGAATTTAATGGCCTATGTACCACAGGAGGCTACATTGTTCCACGGTACAGTAGCGGATAATATCCGCTTTGGCTCACCGGATGCCACGGATGAGGAAGTAGAGGCTGCGGCCAAAACAGCCTATGCCAGCGGCTTCATAGCTGAGCTTCCGGAGGGTTACGATACGATTGTTGGTGAACGCGGAGCCAATTTGTCCGGCGGCCAAAGACAGCGGATCGCGATTGCCCGTGCTCTGCTCAAAAATGCACCGATTTTGCTGCTGGATGAAGCGACCTCAGCTCTGGATGCAGAATCAGAATATGAAGTTCAGCAGGGCTTAGATGAGCTGATGAAGGATCGTACGACATTAGTTATTGCCCATCGATTGTCTACGATTGAGCGGGCGGATACGATCTGTGTCCTTGCCGATGGTGAGCTCAAAGAACAGGGTACTCATGACCAGCTCATTGCTGAGGGTGGTCATTATGCGGAGCTATATGAGCTTCAATTTCGAAAGCATCCCGAGGAACAAACCGCATAAATATGCGAATTTTCTTTTTACCAAATATCTATTTTGCGAGGAGAGAGATGGATGACACAGCAAGATGTTCAATTGTTTTCCTTAAGCCAGCCACAGCAACGTATTTGGTATACGGAGCTTTTGTATCCTAATCGGAATACTTCAACCATTATTGCTACTGTAAAAATCAGAGGAACTGTTCGTATAGATGCATTGCAGCAAGCAATGAACCGGGTGATTGCCCAAAACGATTCTTTCCGTATCAAAATCACTGCTCAGGATGGAATCCCATATCAATATGTAGAGCCGTTTACAGCTGAAAGTATTGAAACGCTTCAAGTAACCCCGGAAGAAGCGAATGAATGGTTAAAGCGCCATAATCCACAGCCGTTCTCATTGTTGGATTCGCAGCTGTATCGATTTGTTATTTTGCAGTTAGGGACAGAAGAAACCTGGTTCAATTTTAAAATGCATCATATTATTTCGGACGGCGTGTCCATGAATCAGGCCATTAATGAAATCACTGGACATTATATGGATATTGTGCATGGTACAAGCCAGGATGCACCGACCAAAGGCAATCCTTATCTGGATTTTATTCAGGTAGAGCAAAGCTATGAGCAATCTGACCGTTATCAAAAGGACAAGACCTATTGGACGGAAAAGTTTGCTGATTTGCCAGAGACCACAGGCTTAAAATCATATAATCCGCTGACACTGAGCACAGCTGCACGCCGGGAGAGTTTTATACTGAAGCATGAATTGTATCGTGGTGTTACGGCTTTTTGCGAGGAACATAAAATCAGTATTTTCACGTTCTTCCTGGCGGCTCTGTATATTTATTTGCATAAAGTGACGGGGGAGCAAGACTTAACCGTAGGGACACTTTATGCCAACCGTACTTCTAAGAAAGAAAAGGATACTATCGGCATGTTCGTCAGCACCGTGGCAACGCGTCTGCTGGTCGAACCGGAATCCGAACTGCTGGCCTTCTTGCAGGGGGTAGGGAAGGAGCAGGCGTCTATTTTGCGGCATCAGCGTTACCCGTACAACAAAATTATTCAGGATTTGCGCGAACAGCAAAGCAGTCTGGACATCCAGCGTCTATTTGGGGCATCTATTCAGTACCGTACCTTGAGTTTCTCCCGTTTTGATGAAGCGATTCAGCAGGTGGATAACGATTTCTGCGGAGATACAGTGAATGACTTCGATATTCACATGGTTGAAATGCTGGATGACGACAGACTCGTATTATACCTGGATTATCGTACTGAGCTGTTTAGTGAACAGGAAATTGCTCGAATTATTCAACAATTTTTGAGTGTGGCGGAGCATATGGTACAGGGCCCACACAAGCAGATACAGGAATTATCGCTGATCAGTGAGGAAGAACGGGCGCAAATCGTCGACGTATTCAATGCCACAACAGTGGAATATCCACGCGAAGCAGGCATTCATGAGTTATTTGAGGAACAGGCGGCACGTATACCGAATCAGACAGCAGTTGTGTCTGGGAACGCTCATTTAACTTATGGCGAATTGAA
This sequence comes from Paenibacillus jamilae, assembly GCF_050482105.1. Classification (GTDB taxonomy): domain Bacteria; phylum Bacillota; class Bacilli; order Paenibacillales; family Paenibacillaceae; genus Paenibacillus; species Paenibacillus jamilae_B. The sequence continues at coordinate 47,879 of NZ_JBCNHI010000019.1, forward strand.
TGCTAAAGCCAATCGACTGGCTCATACGCTGCGCGGACACGGTGTTACTACTGAGCGAACTGTAGGTATCGTTGCTGAGCGTTCTGCAGATATGATTGTCGGTATGCTGGCGATTCTCAAAGCGGGCGGCGCATATGTGCCGATTGACCCTGATTATCCGGCTGAACGTGTACGCTACCTGTTGGAAGATTCGGGAGCGAAGTTGCTGCTGGTGCAGCATGCGGAACAGCAACCGGAGGATTACACCGGAATCGTGCTAGATCTTAGCGATGTCACGGTGTACGGATCAGAGAATACCCAAGGCGTAAATAACGTTCATGAGGAACAAAATGAAGCTTATCATGCGGATTATGCCGATTATACAAATCCGAAAAATGTGAATATAAAAGAATCCTCCTCGTCTGTCACAGATAGCACTACTGGAGTACAGACACATACATTTGGTAATCGACTAGCCTATCTTATGTACACTTCAGGCACGACCGGACAGCCTAAAGGGGTTATGGTAGAACACCGCAATGTTGTGCGTTTGGTGAAAAATACAAACTATGCGCAACTGGGTGCTGATACGCGCATTTTACAAACCGGTGCCGTTGTCTTTGATGCGTCCACCTTTGAAATTTGGGGTGCGCTGCTGAATGGAGGACAGCTTGTACTGGTGAGCCAGGATGTCATTTTGGATGCGCCGAAGCTCAAGGAAGCTGTCCGCAGCCATGGTATTACGACAATGTGGCTAACTGCGCCGCTCTTTAACCAGCTATCCCAGCAGGATCTGGAGTTATTTGAGGGGGTACAAGAACTGCTGGTTGGCGGTGATGTGCTGTCCGTACCGCACATTAACCGAGTGCTTGAGGCTCATCCGTCCTTACGGATTATCAACGGCTATGGCCCAACGGAAAATACAACTTTTTCTACAACTCATGCAATTGCTGGTGTGCAGTCAGAAGCGGTTCCAATTGGACGTCCGATTCACAACTCCACGGCATATGTTGTAGATCGTTCCATGCAGCTTCAGCCTGTGGGGGCCTGGGGCGAGCTGATCGTCGGCGGCGACGGGGTGGCACGTGGCTACCGGAATCGTCCTGACTTAACGGCTGAAAAGTTCATAGATAGTCCGTTCTGCAGTGGAGAGCGCTGCTACCGTACAGGCGATTTGGTTCGCTGGAATGAGGACGGGACGCTGGAATACAAAGGGCGGATCGACGCGCAAGTGAAAATTCGTGGCTACCGGATTGAATTGGGCGAGGTGGAAGCGCAGCTGTTGAAGCTGGAGGCGGTGCAAGAAGCCGTCATCATTGCACGTGAGGATGAGCAGGGACAAAAACAGCTTTGCGCATATGTGGTCACCCTTACGGATATTACGGCAAGTGAGCTACGAAGCGCCTTGAGCCAGGAATTGCCGGGTTACATGGTGCCGTCGTATTTTGTACAGATGGAGCAATTGCCGTTGACACCGAATGGCAAGGTGGATCGGCGGGCGTTGCCACAGCCGGAGGGAAGCGTGGATTCCGGCGAGGATTATGTAGCCGCCCGTAATGAGGTAGAGCGGACATTGGTATCGGTATGGCAATCTGTACTGGGTATCGAACAAATTGGTGTACTGGATAACTTCTTCCATTTGGGCGGCGACTCGATTAAGGCCATCCAGGTGTCTTCGAGATTGCTGCAAAATGGTTACAAGCTGGAAATGAGAGAACTGTTCCAGTATCCAACGATTGCTGAGCTGAATGGACGGGTGCAGCGGGTGACCCGCGTGTCCGATCAAGGAGAAGTCAGAGGAAATGTGGCCTTGACACCGATTCAGCACTGGTTTATTGAACAGCAGCCATCTAATCCTGAGCACTATAACCAGGCTCTGATGCTGCACCGTGAGGATCGTTTGGACGAAACGGCGCTTCATCAAACATTGCAACGCATTGTCGAGCATCATGATGCTTTGCGCATCGTATTCCGCCAAAATGCAGACGGTGGTTATGAAGCATGGAACCGTGGCGTGCAAGAAGGAGAGCTGTATAGCCTCGAAGTGGTGGATTATACCCAGGAGTCTGACTTTGCCCATTTGCTGGAGAACAAAGCTAGCGAAATTCAAAGCAGTATCCGTCTAGATGAAGGCCCGCTGGTGAAACTGGGTCTGTTCCGCTGCACCGATGGAGACCACTTGTTGG
>NZ_JBCNHI010000020.1:0-815672 GCF_050482105.1 Paenibacillus jamilae
GAGCTTCTTTGGTGTGTAGGGCGCTTATTTTTAAGTTTTGGTAATGTTGCGCAGATATTATGACGAAACAAAATAGGATAAAAAAGTGGATTCGACACTTTTTCCGATTGACTGTGATCCGTAATCTTGTCTATCATAAAATAAGACTCGAATCAAAAAAATGGTCGGAGTTGTGTGAAGCTGTTTACTACACCATTGAAGGGTAGTCGATAGATGTCTTTCTCTTCTTCAAGATTATTACACGTCCGATACGGCCAGTTTATCATTCCGATACAAGGGGGAAGCCTGGCATGATCAGTGAATTCCAAGAAGCCTTGCTTGATACCGTGGGAGCTTGCCCTTCCACACAGATCGCCAATAATAAGTATGAAAATGTACTGGAGAACCTGGATAGTGGTATCATGCTGTTTGACAGTGACGGGGTACTGACCTTTATTAACGTGCAGATGGCGAGATTACTGGAGCTACCACGTAGTTCGCTCGCTGGTCGCAACCTGATGCAAATTTTGCATCATCCTGAGTTAAGTCGGTTTAAGAAGAAGAAAATCATGCGGATTTATAAAGAAACTATCTTTCATAGAAAGCGCTATCATGAGTTGATTGATGAGTATGGTCGGCATTGGTTAATAACCGTGACCTACGGTGATCAGATGGATGGCGATTTTTTATTTAGTGTCAAGGATGTATCAGATTATAAGCAAATCGAGCAGACGGCTTATCAAAATGACAAGCTGGCAATGCTGGGACGTATCTCAGCCTCTATCGCTCATGAGATCCGTAACCCGCTTACTGCAATTCGGGGCTTTATCCAACTGCTTCGGCCGCATTTGGTGGAGCTGGGCAGGGATGAGTATGCCCGTATTATTTTAACCGAAATTGATCGTGCAAACGACATTATTTATGAGTTTTTAAATTCGTCCAAGCCTTCGGCTCCGCAAAAAACGGCTGTATCTGTGATGGGGCTGTTGAAAGAGGTAGTGATGCTGACAGAAAGCGAGGCATTGATGAAGGGATGCCAGATCGCACTGGATGAGAATGATGAGCTCATGAAGGTTTCCATTGATGTGAAGCAGATTAAGCAGGTTATCCTCAATATGATTAAAAATGCGATGGATGCCATCGAGAGCATTAGCGGGGAACGAGAGGGATGCATTGAAATCCACACAGTGCTTGAGGGTCCTTATGTCCACATTTGCATTGAAGATAACGGGTTAGGTATGGATCACAATACATTGACGCGTTTATTTGATCCATTTTTTACAACAAAAGAAAGTGGAACCGGCTTGGGATTGGCTGTGAGCTATCGCATTATCAAAAATCACGGAGGCTTCATTCATGTTGACAGTAAGCATGGAAGCGGTACACAATTTAAAATCACGCTTCCTGTCGTCTAATATGGTGAGATTTTCGCAGAGGGGTCCTGTACATACTATTTCTGTTGTGATGTGCAGCGTTGGGGTATAGGTATCACCTATTTGAAAATGTCGTCTGAAGCGCATGATCTGAAAAGATGATGCGCTTTTTTGGTGCTGCAAGCTCGTTTATTTGCGTAAATGCGAAAGTGAATACATGGATATAGAACAAAAAAATGATTCACCTTTCACAGATTAAATGCTATTATATACCAGAATACAACATTTTTTTTGATACTATAGACTTAAACAACGGCTTCCAAAGCTGTCAAACGTCTTAGATGATCGGAATCTCCGATATGCAGGGGGCTGAAGAGACTGAATGAATATACGGCTGGAAGTAAAAAAAACGATAGGCATCGGTGCTGCTGCGATAGTTTTGTTTGTCTTGGTTCAGTTATTTCACGTAACTTTGAATAAAATATACTCTCATAACGTATTTTTCTTGTTATATCCAATTATAGGGTTTGCCTGTGCTGCGATTTGTTTTTCTATTTTTTATCAGTCCTGGTCCGTTTTGCTGGAGCAGTTAACCTGGCAGAGACTTCTTATTGCCCCGACGTTTCTGGTGGCTGGTCTGCTTTACCTTGTTCATATCGTTTCGTTTAGTTTTGTAAGCCTGACGGACTTTGCTTTGTCTCCAGGCATTTCGCTGTGGTTACTGTTTGTAAATCGTGCCTTTATTTCGGTTATGCTGCTATTCGTTTGTTCTCTCCCATTTAGAAAGACAAAGTCTGAATACAAGACAGTGGCTTTGTGGGCAGGAATAGGCTGCACTTTGCTGATTTTAGGAGTTATTAAGGCATATGGTGCGGACTTACCGGATCTACGCATACAGTTTGGCAACCTGGGCTGGATGTTGAACATGATTGTCATGTTATTGCTGGTGCTTACATTTATTTTCGGAGTGCGAAAATATCGGAAAGTCCGCCCCGCGGAGTTAGGTATGTTGCTTATAGTTCGTGGGATTGGGCTGTGTGTTGTGAGTCAGTTGTTCTATTTATTTTCTGGGCAAATGAGTGATGTCAATCATCTTCTAGGGCTTTTGACTAATGCGATTGCATTTTATAATCTGTTGAGCGGTCTCGTCCGGCTAATGGTATTGGTGCCTTATCGTGAAAAGCAGGCAGCAGAATCTGAGTTTAATCATATTGCTTATAACGATGATATAACAGGACTCCCCAATCGGCGGCGTCTTTCCCAGCGCTTGGATAAAATATTACGCAATTCGCTTAAATCTGATGAGACAGTTGCGCTTTTAGTGTTAAATATTGATCGTTTCAAAGCGATTAATGATTCGCTCGGGCATACGGCAGGCAATTATTTGCTGTATGCGGTAGGCGAACGCTTGGGTCATTTTTGCCGTGAAGGGGAAGCTGTCTTTAGCATGGGTGGAGATGAATTTGCCTTTCTTCTAATAGGCTATACAGATTCAGACGCCATGAGAAATCGTATTGATGATATGGTGAAGCTATTTGATCAGCCTTTTGATATTAATGGGGAATTTTATCATGTGATGGTGAGCGTTGGCATAGCTTTGTATCCGTTGGATGCGAATCAGAGCGAACAACTTATCCAGCAGGCGGATACTGCTGTTCATAGTGCCAAGGAGCAAGGAGTGAATTTGCAGCGGTATGCAAGTGCGATGCAGATGCGAGCGCATGAAAGACTCCAGTTAGAGAATGATTTGCGGCGAGCGCTTGAAAATGAAGAATTTTCATTGGTGTATCAGCCACGTGTCCACCTGCAAAGTGGCGAGCTAACGAGTTTGGAGGCGCTGGTGCGTTGGAATCATCCTCATCGCGGGATGGTGATGCCGGGCGATTTTATTCCTGTAGCTGAAGAAAGTGGCCTAATTGTACCCTTGGGGGAGTGGGTGTTGCGTGAGGCCTGTCTCCAAAACAAGCAGTGGCAAGAGATGGGTTATCCATCAATCCCGATTTCGGTCAATTTATCCATGCGCCAATTCCAGCAAAAAAAACTGGTGGATGTCATTCGGGGCATTTTGGCCTATACGAAACTGGAGCCACGCTATTTAGAGCTGGAAATTACGGAGAGTATGACTTTTGATAAGGACAGAGCTTTTGAACAGTTGAAGAAAATAAAGGCTATTGGTGTGGCAATCAGTATTGACGATTTTGGAACGGGTTATAGCTCACTGCATTATTTGAAAAATCTCCCGATTGATCGTCTTAAAATTGACCGTTCCTTTGTAAATGAGGTACTGGTTGACAGTAAAAATGCGGCCATTGTATCTACCATCGCCTCTATGGCTCACCATTTGAAGCTGAAGGTTACGGCAGAAGGGGTGGAAAATGAGGAGCAGCTTCAATTTTTACAGGCACAGGATTGTCATGAAGGTCAGGGGTATTATTTCAGTCGTCCCATTCCGGCAGAAGTTTTTGAAAAATTGTTTTTACGTAAACCTGTGAATTGGCTGGCTCAGGATGGGGTGTAGTATGCTTGCATTTTATAAAAAGGTAAGTTATACTAAATAACATCCTGATTCAGTTAGTTGACAAAGGTTTGTGCATGTCATACATAAGAATCAAGATGTTATATAATGCGGGTGTAGTTCAATGGTAGAACTTCAGCCTTCCAAGCTGATAGCGTGGGTTCGATTCCCATCACCCGCTTACGACTTTTGAAATTTCGAAACCCTTGTGACCCAAGGGTTTTTATTTTTTTCAATAAGATAATATTAATTTAGCCGGGCGACCCATGGGGAATCCCGGTTTTTTGCGTTCTAAGAACTATTTACCATTTTCCGAAAAAAGGATAGTCTCATAATTGGAGTTTAATACAAAAAAAGGATGGTATCGCTGCGATGAGAAAAATCTCTTTTCTTTTAGCTTTAGTCTTTGTGCTTTTTACTTTTTCAGCAAGTGCTATGGCGTTAGCTGCGGCCGATTTCCCAAATACGTCGACGAATGGCATGATTGGTTTTGCTGGACAGGCTAAAAGCGAAAATGGGACTTCAAAGTCTGCCACAACAGGGGGCAAAAACGGTCAGATCATCTATATCAACAATCTAAACGAATTGAAAAATCAGCTAGGGGATTCAACTCCCAAAATTTTGGTTATCGAAAAAAACATTTCTGCTTCTTCTAAAACCGTGGTCAATATCGGCTCTAACAAATCACTGATTGGCTCTTATGTGCAAAATAAGCTAGTCAATATTCATTTAAAAACAACCGCTAGCTCGGGCAATGTGATCTTTCAAAATTTAACTTTTGAGCACAGTGCCGGCATTAATGGTAACGATGATATTCAACTATATCTTACTGCGGGCACAAATTATTGGATTGATCATGTTACTTTTGCAGGCCATAATTATAATGCGAATGGCTCGGATCTGGACAAACTTTTGTACATTGGGCAATCGGCTGATTATGTGACCATCAGCAATTCCAAATTTGTAAATCATAAATATGGCCTTATTTTGGGATATCCTGATGACAGCAATAAAAATTATGATGGCATGCCTCATATTACGATAGCCAATAGTTATTTTGAAAACTTACTTGTACGCGGTCCTGGTCTGATGAGATATGGCTATTTTCATGTGAAAAATAATTATATTAATAATTTTCAGTTGGCTTATACAATAGCAACCAATGCACGAATTTATTCCGAAAATAATTATTTTGGAAAAGGTAGTGAAAAGGGTGGTATTCTGGATGATAAAGCCAATGGTGAATTTAAAGATGTAGGCAGTTTTCCAGCCATCACCAACCAAAAATCGCCTGTGACCCGTTGGAATCCGAGCAAGAACTACAGCTATCAAGTGCAAACTCCTGAATATACTAAAGAGTTCGTAACTAAATATGCAGGTTCGTCCAATACAACTCTGGTCTTTGGAAAATAAAGCAGGTTATTTGCAAATATGCTGTGATCTGCTATACTGACTGCAAGTAAGTATCCCATAAAAAGGAAGGTAACCATACGTCCGATGAAGTAAGCACACTGATTTTCCCACTCAACTGCACGTTACTGGCAGGCGGCTGTAAGCTGCAACGGGAGAAGTGTGTCTGAAATGAAAAGTAGGGACGTATGCGTGTATTTCCGAAACGGGATTTGTTTTTTTCGTTCGCGGTGTTATTTTTTATATGCATAAGTTCTAAAACAATTCATAGCAGTCATTCTATATACCCGTATGCAAGCCGCAGCCTTCTGCGGCTTTTTTTATTGCTTCCGGCGTGAGAGCCGGGATGGGAAAGGATGATCGTGGTATGAAAACCATTTTGCGAATTCGCAATGTAGTCAAGGAATGGAACGGGACATCTATATTTGAGAATGTGTCGATGGATGTGATGGAAGGAGAACGGCTCGCGCTGTTTGGAAGAAATGGAGCCGGTAAAACGACGTTATTACGAATATTGCTGGGAGATGAAGCGCCAACCTCCGGTCAAATAGAGTATGATTTGCCTATGGAAGAGCGAGGCTGGCTGAAGCAGCAGGATACAGTAGATGGATCTCGAACTGCTCTGGAGGCCGCACAGCAGGCCAGCCCTAGGCAATGGCGTCTCAAGCAAGCGCTGGGACAGCTGGAAGCTGACCTAGCCGATGCTGGGAAGGACATGGAGCAGCAACTGGAGCGTTACGGTGAGCTGATGGATGAATACGAGCATCTGCAAGGCTTTGCCTGGGAGTCTGAGGTGGAAAAGGCGCTCACCCGAATGGGAATGCCTGCACAGACGTGGTCCATCGCTTATGGTGATCTGAGTGGCGGACAGAAGACGAGAGTACGATTGGCTGGACTGATGGTCAGACAGCCCAAACTGCTGGTGCTGGATGAGCCAACCAACCATTTGGATGCCGAAAGTATGCTCTGGCTGGAGCAGTGGCTGTCCACATATCCTGGAACACTGCTGTTTGTATCGCATGACAGAGCCTTTTTGGACCAGGTGGCTACGAGTATAGTTGAGCTTACATCCACAGGTATTGGACGCTATAAAGGCGGTTATAAGGAATATAAAGCGCAAAAGGAGCGGGAACGACGAGAGCAGGAGGCGAGCTATCGGAAGCAGGAACTGGCGAGACAGGCGCTGGAGGAAACGATTCGAAATTACAGGGAATGGTTTCACCAGGCACATCGTAGCGCATCTAAAGTCGAAGTGGGTATTACGCAGAGCTTTTATAAGGCCAAGGCTAAAAAGAATATTTCCCGTTATCATGCAAAGGAGAAGGAACTGGAGCGACTGGAGGCTAACGGGGTAGAGCAACCGCGTGAAGCTCCGTCTTTGCACATGAAATTAAATGACAGCGGGTTTCAGGCTAAATATTTGCTGCGTACTGAGCAGGTTGGCTTTAGCTACGACGACCATGTCATTGTGAAAAATCTAAATCTGAACGTTGCACGTGGGGATCGTTTGGCTGTTCGGGGGCCCAATGGAATTGGCAAAACCACACTGCTTCGGTTACTAACAGGTCAGCTTGAACCGAAGACTGGAAAAATCACAGCCAACCCACAGTTGAACATCGGGTATTTTTCACAGGAACTGGAGCAGCTTCCAGGGAATCAGACATTGCTTGACAGTCTGCTTTCGCTCCCTACGATGACCCAAACAGAAGCAAGAACGGTGCTGGGCTGTTTTCTATTTGCCAAAGAAGACGTATTCAAAAGGATCGGAACGCTCAGTATGGGAGAAAAATGCAGGGTAGCTTTTCTGCGTCTATACTTTAGTGGAGCCAATCTGCTGGTACTGGATGAACCGACGAATTACTTTGACATTGAAACTCGTGAAATTGTAGAGGATTCTTTACGCCGATATGATGGGGCATTGGTAATCGTCTCGCATGACCGGGAGCTAGTGCGTTGTACGGCAACTCGGTTACTCGATATGCAACCAGGAGGCGGATATGAAATCTACGAGGGGACGGCCAACGAAAAACAAGAAGATGAACAGAGCCGCATCCGAGAGCCTAAGGATCAGGAGGAGCGGGAGGAACGTCTTCGATTACAGTTGCGTCTGACGGAACTGATGGGAATGACAGGTGCAAACGGAGAAAACGAGGAGCTCTTGAACGATATCAGGCGCATTCGTGCCAAGCTGGATCAGTTGAATGATCCCGATATCTGAAGGAAAGAAATATAGGCGCTGCTTGCCAAAGTGCAGTAGTTTGCATATAATAATGAACAATAGTTCGTATTTAGAAAATGTCTTGATGGAGAAGAGTAGGCAGTGTCCGATTGAACAGGGAGGAAGCGCCGTAGGATTGAGAGCGTTTCTGCAAATATTGGGCTGTTGAAGTTCGCTCCGGAGCAGTTCCTTGAACCTCAAGCGTCATGTAAATGGCGATTGTGCAAGTAGGGGATACCGGTTCACGACCGTTACAACGTGCAGAGCGAGATGATGATGCATAGCATGAATGAACACCCGTACTGATTGCCACAAGGCAAGACATCGGGTAGCTGAACTTCATTGTCTAACGAGGGTGGTACCACGGTCTTTTCGTCCCTTACCGGGAGAAAAGACCTTTTTTTGTTGTCTGAAAAGCTGGATATAAAGAAAGGGGACTGAACAGGCGATGAGCGAAACCATCCAAATGAAGGAACATTTGCTGGCCTTGAAGGAAGAAGCACTGGAAGTATTGGAGAAGGTGGCAACACCCAAGGAACTGGCTGATCTACGAGTTAAATATTCGGGTAAGAAGGGTGCACTGACCGAAATTTTGCGCGGTATGGGCAAGCTGAGCGCGGAAGAGCGTCCAGTGGTTGGCCAAGTAGCCAATGAGGTGCGCGAGGCGATTGAAGAGGTCGTTAATCGTAAACAGGACGAGTTTACAAAAGCGGAAACGAATGAGCGTTTGCAAGCAGAAAAAATCGACGTTACGCTGCCTGGACGCGCAATGCCGCAAGGTGGGCTCCACCCACTTAACAAAGTGATCGAGCAAATCGAAGATATTTTTACTGGTATGGGATATCGAGTGGCTGAGGGGCCGCAGGCCGAGACTGATTATTATAACTTCGAAGCATTGAATCTGCCTAAAAACCACCCGGCACGAGATATGCAGGACTCGTTCTACCTGACCGAGGATCTGTTGATGCGTACTCATACATCACCTGTTCAGATTCGCGCGATGGAGGCGATGAAGGACGAAACGCCTATCAAGGTGATTTGTCCGGGTACGGTATTCCGACGTGATGATGACGATGCAACGCATTCCTTCCAATTCCACCAAATTGAAGGTCTTGTGATTGGAAAAGACATTCGTATGAGTGATTTGAAAGGAACCTTGCTGCAATTTGCACGCGAAATGTTCGGGGAATCAACCGAAATCCGGTTGCGCCCAAGCTTCTTTCCGTTCACCGAGCCAAGTGCTGAGGTAGACGTGACTTTTGTGAAGAAAAACGGCGAGCGTGTGTGGATCGAAATTTTGGGCTGTGGTATGGTGCATCCGAAAGTGCTGGAAATGGGTGGTTTTGATCCCGAGGTATACAGTGGCTTTGCATTCGGTATGGGTGTAGAACGGATTGCCATTTTGAAATACGGGATTGACGATATTCGTCATTTTTATAACAGCGATCTGTCGTTCTTGAAGCAGTTTGCGCGTCAATAAACAACTATATCAAGGGAAGTGAACCCATATGAAAGTATCATTCGAGTGGCTGTCCGAGTATGTATCACTGGATCAAGTGAGTGCGGAGGAGCTGGCAGAAAAAATCACCCGTTCGGGCATTGAAATTGATGAAGTCGAACATCGTAACCAAGGAATTACTGGGGTCGTTGTAGGCTATGTCAAAAGCAAAGAAAAGCATCCTGACGCAGATAAGCTGAATGTGTGTATTGTCGATGCGGGTCAGGGAGAAGACTTGCAAATTGTGTGTGGTGCCAAGAACGTGGATGCAGGTCAAAAGGTTCCTGTTGCAGTTGTAGGTGCCAAGCTTCCAGGAGATTTCCATATTAAAAAGGCCAAGCTGCGTGGTGTTGTGTCCATGGGCATGATCTGCTCGGCCAAAGAACTTGGCATGAATGATAAGCTGTTGCCAAAAGAATTGCAGGAAGGCATTTTGGTGCTGCCAGAGGATGCTGAAATTGGTACGCCGATTACGAAGCTACTTGCTCTGGATGATCAGGTGCTGGATTTTGATTTGACACCCAACCGCTCGGATTGCCTTAGCATGCATGGAGCCGCTTATGAAGTAAGTGCCATTCTAGGACGTGACATTTCGCTGGCTGACCCTGCTAAGGATCTGGTGGAAATTAGCGATGCGGCGGCAGACCATCTGTCCGTAAAGGTAGATACCCCTGAACTGTGCACGCACTATGCAGCTCGTTATATCACAGGTGTAAAAGTAGGGGCTTCCCCGTTATGGATTCAAAACCGTCTGATGGCGGCAGGTGTTCGTCCGATCAATAATATCGTAGATATTACGAACTACGTTATGCTGGAATACGGTCAGCCGTTGCATGCTTTTGATGCGGATAAGCTGGAAAATGGAAATATTGAAGTGCGACTTGCTCGTGCAGGCGAAACTTTGGTTACACTTGACGATCAGGAGCGTAAGCTGGAACCGCACATGCTGCTGATTACGGACGGCGTGAAGCCGATTGCATTGGCAGGCGTGATGGGTGGAGCCAACTCCGAGGTTACGGATGCGACGGTCAGCATTGCGTTGGAATCTGCAAAGTTTGACGGCGGTACCGTTCGTAAAACATCACGTCAACTTGGATTGCGCTCGGAAGCAAGTCTGCGTTTTGAAAAAGAGGTTGATCCAGGAGCTGTTATACCTGCTGTAAATCGTGCAGCTGCGCTGATTCAGCGTTATGCAGGGGGTACTGTACACCAGGGCATCGTAGAATCTGCTTCTGCAAAGGCTGAAAATCGTATAATCAAGCTGTCGCTAGATAAAATAAACCGATATTTGGGAACCCAATTGTCGCTGCTTGAGGTGAAGACGATTTTTGGTCGACTTCATTTCGGATGTGGTGACGCAGAACAAGGGGTGCTGGAAGTTGAAGTACCTACGCGTCGTGGAGATATTACCATTGACGTGGACTTGATCGAAGAAGTGGCTCGTCTGTATGGCTATGACAATATCCCAACTACGCCGATTGAAGGTCCGACAACTCCAGGAGCCTTGACGGCATCGCAATCCCTGCGTCGTTCCTTGCGCAGATTGCTGGCGCATGGTGGCTGGCAGGAGACGATCAGTTACTCTTTTGTGCATCCGCAAAGTACGGCTTTGTTTAATGCTCTGACAGAAGGCAGCCATCCGGTACGTTTGGCCATGCCTATGAGCGAAGACCGTAGCGTGTTGCGTACGAGTATCATTCCGCAAATGCTGGATACAGCGGTGTACAACATGAATCGGAAGCAAGATAATCTGGCGATTTTTGAGATGGGGACTGTATTCTATACAGAAGAACAAACATTAACCCGCCAGCCGCAGGAAATTCAAGTGCTGAGTCTGCTGTTGACTGGAGTACGCCGTGAGAAACAATGGAACATCGGAGCCGAAAAGGTCGATTTCTTTGATATTAAAGGTGCGCTTGAAACGGTGTTTGACTATTTCGGACTAAGTGCCAGCATTCGCTATGTGGCTGACCAGCCGCAAAGCTACCACCCAGGACGTTCCGCTTCAGTATGGCTGGATGTGAACGGAAACTCTCAACGGATCGGTACGGTTGGACAGATTCATCCTGAACTGCAACAGTCCTATGGGCTGAACGATACGTATGTAGCTGAAATCGCGTTGCAACAGCTCGTTGAGCACGCAAACTCCCATATTCAGTTCAGAGAGCTGGCTCGCTTCCCGTCCGTGGAACGTGACATAGCCCTCGTGGTGAATAAAGACGTTGAAGCAGGTGAACTGCTTCGTGTTATTCATGCTGCAGGCGGAGAACTGCTGCAGGATGCACGGGTTTTTGACGTATTTACAGGCAGCAAGCTTGGTGAAGACAAGAAGAGCGTGGCTATTTCCCTGACCTATCGTCATTGGGAGCATACGTTGACGGATGAAGAGATCAATGCGGCGCATTCTCCTGTCGTTACGTCTCTGGAACAAACTTTTGGAGCGGAATTGAGAAAGTAGCAGGAAATGCGGGAAGCCGTATCGAATCTTAGTGACAGAGGTTCGATACGGCTTTTTGGCCTATCATTACAGAAGCTCTCTACTCTGATATTCACCCGCTGCGGGGAAGCCGGACTAATAAGGTTGAACGCTTCACGGAAGGCGGGTTACCCTAGTACCGGATACACCTTAGAATCAACATACAGTAGTATTGAAGGAGGGCATAATTGTGACTACACCAGATCGTACTCGCGTCACTGTAGAGATCTACGGTACTTCTTATAAACTTGTTGGCAGCAATAGCGATTATATGAAGCAGGTTGCTAATTACGTAGATGAACGTATGCACAGCATTTCTCAAGCACACTCGCGTCTGGACATGCCCCGAATTGCCGTACTGGCTGCGGTTCATATGGCTGAAGAAGCTGTACAAATCCAGGAGATTCAGAGCCATATGAATCGCTTGGCAGCGGAACGGGCGGAGCTCCGTGGAGATCTGGCGCAGCTCCAGACGGCTTTAGGGGAACAGCAGCAGAAAAATTCAGATATGCATCAAGCTCTTGCTCAATTGAAGGAAGAAAAAGAAACGATGCAGAAAAAGCTGACAGAAACGGAATCTGCATCAGCGAAGGAAATTGCCGAACTCAAGACAAAGCTTGAACAGCAGGAGAAAAAAGCGGCTGAATTTGAAAATGGACAAAAACAGGCTAAGCGTGAATTGGAGGAATCTCGTCAAGAAGCTTCTCGTAAGCTGAAAGAGCAGCAAGAAGCTACAAATGCACGTGTCCGTCAGACAGAAGAGCAGATGAAGAAGGAAATAGCTGAAGCGGCTAAACAGGCTGAAGCTAAGCTTTCGGCTGCGGAGAAAACACATCAGGAGCGAAATCGCACAGAGCTAGACAAGCTGCGGTCTGCTTTGCAGCGAGAGCATAGCCAGAAGATAAGCGAATGGCAGCTCAAGTGCTCCGGGCTGAGTGAGCAGCTGGAGCAGGGACGTAAACAGGCCGAAGTCGTGCTACATGAGGAAAAGCTCCAGCATGAGGAAGCGCTGAAACGTGCCGAGGAAGCTGCACTGGAGCAGGAGATTCGAATTGAGGAGCTTCAGGAGCAATTAGAACAAGCACAGGCAGGCAGTGCAGAGCTTTCTTCTCGTCTGGAGAAGGCTCAAGAGCAAGCTGGGGCATTGAAGCAACAACAGTCCAAGTTGGAGGCTGAACTGCAAGCACAGCAACAGGCGGCAACAGAGCGGGAGCAGGCAGATACGCTTGCGCGTGAAGAGCTGCAAAGCAGATATGATCAATTGGCGGCTGAAGCCAAGGCTACGCAGCAGCAGGCAGCTAAGCTTGAGGAAGAACAGCGTCGGATGCAGAAGCTGCTGGAGCAAGCTCATGTATCTTCTCGCAAGCTGCAAAGCGAGCTGGCTACACTGGCTGAAAGCGAGAAGTCTTGGAAGAAGCTTGCCGAAGAACGTCAGTTGACAGCAGAAGAATTGGAGCTTTCCCTGCTGGAAGCGCGTGAACAGAAGGAAGCAATAGAGGAGCAACTACAGCAGGCTGTGGCCGAGGTTGAAGCTGTTAGTAATAAATATGCTTCACAACAGCAACGTCTAGCTCAGCTTGAAGCGAAAATCAAAGAGCTATCACCTGAACTAACTCGCGTTCAGGACGAGCTTGAGAAAGCCAAAGTTCGAGAGCAAGAGGGCGTGAAAGCATACCAATCGCTTCAGGAGCAATATGGAAGCATGAAGAGCCGCGCTGGACAACTAGAGCAACATATTAAGCAACTTCAACAGGAAAATCATGACCGGCAAAGTGAGCTGGAACGTGCTGAGGAGATATCCGTGGAATGGCAGCTTAAATATGATCAGTTGAAAGCTGAAGCGGAACGTCTGGAAGCAGAAGATGCTGCCCGTAAGGAAGAATTTGCATCTTGGGAACGGGAAATAGCGGTAACGATTGAACAAAAGGAGCAGCTTCAGGAAGAGATTCGTTTAGCAGTTGACGCTGCCAACACCGCAAAGGCTGAGCAGCAATCCATAGAGCAGGAACGAATTGCCCTGCAGTCTGAACTTAACGAAGTAGGTCAAAAATATGAAATGGCGGCGCATCAGCTTCGCTTGTTACAAGTACAACAGGACGTAGACCGGGAAAATACAGACCAGATTTCGACGGAATTACGTCAACTCAAAGAAGAATACACCAAGCTTCAAACGGAGTATAATGAATGGATTGAACTTATCGAACAGGATCAGTAGATACGGATTTAGATGTAAGGCAATCCCCGGCTGCTCATGGCCGGGGATTGTTTGTTTATGGTATCGCTAAGAAGTGTTAATAACAAAAAAGCTGTCCTTGGCAGATGGATCTGCTTCGGGACAGCTTTGCTGGAAGGGTCAACTGAAACTAATTTCCTTCCTTGCGCCCGGCTTCAAATGGTGTTGATACCGGAATGAACAGATCAATAATCCCGATAACCAATGCAGCGAGCAATGCGCCCAAAATAGAAACACTAACATGGGGCACGACATATTGAGCGACCCAGATTACCAGTGCGCTCACTATAAAACCCACGATACCGCGTCCAAATGGAGAAACGCGTCGACCAAACACCGCCTCGACGATGTAGCCAATCAAGGCAATGACAATGGCGAGGATCAACGCACTCCAAAAACCGCCTACACTAAATCCGGGAACGATCCAGCTTACGACCATCAGAACCAGAGCGGCAACGATGAAACGTACAATGTGCCCAAGAATGCTCACGGAATAACCTCCTTTGTTTTTTGAATTAACAGGGTTAGACAAAGGTTAGTGTGTGGCATAAAGAGCTTTCTTATGTGTAAAGCAGTGTTGGCAAATAGCGTAAGTTTGTTGCTTTCGGTATAATATAGTTATATGTGAAAGGAGTAGTGAAGTTGGACTCTAAAATTTTTAAAACCCTTGAATATCAAAAAATTCTAAATAAACTAAGCCACTATGCCCAAACGGCAATAGGACAACAGACAGCTCTTCGATTACAGCCCAGCGATGATTTGGAGCATATCAAGAAATTGCTGAAAGGCACGGATGAAGCCTATGCTGCTGATCGGTTAAAGGGAGTGCCTTCATTTAACGGAGTAGTGGACATCGCTCCGGCGGTGAAGCGTGCCCGTATTGGAGGCACGTTAAGTCCACAGGAGTTGCTAGGTATCCGGACAACGGTTCAAGCTGCACGCCGTATACAGGTATATGTGACCAGTTTGCATGAGGACAATCCAGTTGAAACATTGCTGTATTGGAGTGAGCAGCTGTCGGAACAAAGAAGTTTGGAAAATTCAATTAAAGGCTGTATTGACGAAAATGCAGAGGTACTGGATTCTGCGAGTACAGAGCTTTCACAAATTCGACGCGAACTGCGTTCCGGTGAAGTACGTATTCGTGAGAAGCTGGATTCGATGATTCGTTCCTCAACCGTCTCCAAAATGCTTCAGGATCAGTTGATTACGATTCGTGGAGATCGGTTTGTCATTCCGGTCAAGGCTGAATACCGTTCTTATTTTGGCGGAATTGTGCATGATCAATCCGGCTCCGGCGCAACGTTGTTTATCGAGCCTGAATCCATCGTTGCCATGAACAACAAGCTGAGAGAAACCAGACTGAGAGAAGAGCGTGAAATTGAAGTCATTTTACAAAAACTAACCGCACTTGTCGCAGAACAAGCGGATATGTTGCTGTATGATGTGGATATTTTGGGCAATCTTGATTTTATTTTTGCAAAAGCACGTCTCGCTCGTGAAATGAAGGCAACTCTGCCCTTAATGAATGACCGCGGGTATTTAAAGCTGAAAAAAGGCAGACATCCTCTAATTCCGTTGGAACAGGTCGTTCCCATAGATGTGGAGCTGGGTAATTCATACACTTCCATTATCGTTACCGGACCGAACACAGGAGGGAAAACCGTTACCCTGAAAACCATAGGTTTGTTAAGTTTGATGGCGATGTCTGGACTGTTTGTGCCTGTGGAGGATGAAAGCCAGCTATGCGTATTTGATGCAATCTATGCCGATATTGGCGACGAGCAGAGCATTGAACAAAATTTGAGCACATTTTCCAGTCACATGACGAATATTATCAGCATCTTGAAAAATATGACACCCAAAAGTCTTGTATTGCTTGACGAGGTAGGGGCAGGAACGGATCCGGCGGAAGGTTCGGCTCTGGCTGTATCCATTTTGGAGCATATACATGCTATGGGTTGCCGTATGGTGGCGACGACTCACTATAGTGAATTGAAGGCGTATGCCTATGAGCGCAAAGGAATTATTAATGCAAGTATGGAGTTTGATGTCGCTACATTAAGCCCGACTTATCGACTTCTGGTCGGGGTACCCGGGCGAAGTAACGCTTTTGCCATTGCTGAGCGATTGGGCTTGCCGGGGCGGATATTAGACTATGCCCGTGGCGAGGTAACGGAAGAAGACCAGCGCGTCGAGCACATGATTGCGTCACTGGAGCAGAACCGTTTGAGTGCTGAGCAAGAACGGGAAAAAGCAGAGCAGCTGCGTAAGGAAATGGAAGTGTTGCGTACCCGACATCAGGGCGAGCTGGAGAAGCTCGAAGCACAACGGGATCGTATGCTGGAAAAAGCCGAAGACGAAGCAAGAGTTCTCGTGGATAAGGCTCGTAGTGAAGCAGAGAAAATTATTACTGATTTGCGTAAATTGGCTCAGGAAGAGGGAGCCTCGGTTAAGGAGCACAAGCTGATTGCAGCTCGTAAAGAACTGGATGAAGCTGAACCGAAGCAACGCAAGAAAAGTATAGCCAAACGTTCAACCACTGCGCGTACTCGTTCCATCATGGCTGGCGATGAAGTATCAGTTCACAGTCTGAATAAAAAAGGTCACGTGGTTGAATTGTCTGGCAGCAAGGAAGCTATCGTTCAACTGGGCATCATGAAAATGAAGGTCAGTCTGGACGATCTGGAGCTACTGCAGCCTGCCCCAACGACTGCTCCAAGGGTCCAAAAGCCAGTCACGGGTGTTAAACGGACACGGGATGATAACGTGCGCAGTGAACTTGACCTTCGGGGAGCAAACGTGGAGGAAGCTTTGATGGAAGTGGACCGCTTCATGGATGAAGCGTTTTTGGCCAATCTGGGTCAGGTATACATTATTCATGGCAAAGGTACGGGGGTCCTGAGAACCGGTATTCAGGAGTACCTTCGCAAGCATAAGCATGTGAAAAGCTACCGTATTGGTAATTACAATGAAGGCGGCACGGGTGTAACGGTAGCTGAACTGGAATAGATATAGGTTGCTGATCGGGAACGCTTGGTAGAACGGGAGGGACGAGGTGAAGATGGCGATTGATGAATTGCTGTCACATCCGTTGGGGATGATGCTGGGTTATTTCTCCGTGGCGGTGCTGGAGCTAATTGTTTTTTTGTCCTGCTTTGAGCTGGTAACCCGTTATAAATGCTGGGAAGAGATCAAACGAGGTAATGTTTCGGTGGCCATGGCAACGGGTGGGAAAATGTTCGGTATTTGCAACGTGCTTCGCTTCGCGATGGAGGCTAAATCCAGCGTGTATGATACGATGATCTGGTCGTTCGTGGGCTTTTTACTGCTGCTTGCGGCGTACTTTCTTTTTGAATTTCTAACACCAGTATTTTCTATTGATCAAGAGATTAAAGAGGATAACCGTGCAGTCGGCTTGTTCTCCATGATTATTTCAATATCGTTATCTTATGTGATTGGTGCGAGTGTAACTTGACACATCCTGTATACTAGAGCTTGGTATACGCTTTGGAACGGAAGGATGATAAAGCTTGGAAATGACTATTTGTCCATGGTGTAACATGGAAATTATTTGGGATGAAGAATTAGGACCTGAAGAAGAGTGTCCTTATTGCCATAATGACCTGAAGGGGTACTCAGATATAAGCGATGATGAAGAGGAGTCTGAGTCTGTTTCTCCACCTGTTCACAGACATACGGATGAGCATGAAGATGCACCACATGATCATACAGGGGCTGTAACTCCTGCGCTTCACGCTCATGGAAAAGAAGACCTAAAGGGTTATCGTACATTGAGTATTCAGCTTGGCGATGATGACGAGCAGGATATTTTATATGAGGCTGAGGATGAAATGGTGGTTGAAAAGCCAGCTGATGCACCGTTATTGCAGGATAATGAGCTTCATAAGCTGCCTGTGCTGCATACTTTGCAAAAATTCGAAGAAAGCGGTGCGGACCTAATGGCCTATGAGCAAGGTGCTGAACAAATACTCGACAGACAAGATGAGGTTCTTGAATGTTCCCAATGCGGAGAGTACATGCTGCATGCAGGTTTGCAAACCGTCACTAGGGAAGGATTCGAACCATCGATGTCTTCAGTGCTCGGCAAGCCTGTTCTGGATTTGCCGTTCGTTTTGAATGTTTATGTGTGTCCTAGCTGCTTCCATGTCCAGCAGACTCTGTCGGAGAATGACCGACTTAGAATGCTGGAGAAGCTCAGCGGTATTTCCAATAATTAAATAGCGATTCCCCGGATAGGTCCAAGCTCAATACGGGCATGTTAAATCAAAGAAATCTTTGAACAAGCTGACTTGTATAAGCTGAATTGGTGATTTTTCCGTTAGGGGGAACTGCATTGAAATCTAACCTGAACGGACAATCCATTCTGCTATTAAGCTTGAATGGATTGTTTGTGTTTGCAGCAGCATTGTCTGGCACATTTCTTAATGTGTATTTGTGGAAAAGCAAGCAGGATTACGCGATGATCGGATGGTTTAATGTCAGTCAACAAATTGCACTGGGAATTATGGTTTGGGTGGCTGGAAAGTGGGTCAAGGAACATAACAAAATGAATGCCCTGCGCGTGGGAACCGCATTGTCCGGCCTATTTTATCTAATTGTGTTATATACAGGATCTCAGGCTGTAAACTACATATGGCCGCTCGGAATGTTGTTGGGTGCAGCATTAGGTTTATTTTGGCTGGCGTTTAATGTAATTTTTTTCGAAGTTACGGATCAGGCAAGTCGCGATCATTTTAACGGTTGGGTGGGCCTGCTGGGCTCGTTTT
This sequence comes from Paenibacillus jamilae, assembly GCF_050482105.1. GTDB lineage: Bacteria > Bacillota > Bacilli > Paenibacillales > Paenibacillaceae > Paenibacillus > Paenibacillus jamilae_B. The sequence goes on from NZ_JBCNHI010000020.1 coordinate 18,493, forward strand.
CCGGTATAGTGGGTCCTTGGCTTTCTGGTTGGATTATTGCGCGTATGGAGGATGATGCGGGTTATCGCGTGATATTCAGTATTTCCTTGGCCTTTTATGTCGTAGGAGTGGTGCTAAGTTTCTTTCTTCGCAAGCGTAAACCGACAGGAAGCTACAATTGGAAAGAGCCTAAGCAGCGATTGTCACAAAAAGGAAGCATGTGGCGTCCCTTGTCGTTATCACTTGTCACACAGGGCATCCGTGAAGGGGTGTTTGCTTTCCTGATTACGCTACTCGTGTATGTCGTTACTCAACAGGAATGGAAGCTGGCGCAGTTTTCACTTATTACATCGGGGGTGTCATTTTTCAGCTTTTGGGCTGTTGGAAAATGGCTCAAGCCACACTATCGCTCGGTGGGTATGCTGTTGGGTGCGGTACTGTTGGTGATTGCGCTTTTACCATTATTGTGGCGAATGGAGTATAGTACATTGTTGATTATGGGGATTGGCACGGCTTTATTCATGCCCTTGTATCTGATTCCTATGATCTCTGCGAGCTTTGATCTAATGGGTACGAGTGAAGGAGACGCTAATCAGAGAGTGGAACTGGTGGTATTGCGCGAACTATGCTTAATGATAGGCCGATTGACTGGAACATTGATTTTCTTGGGTGTCCTAAGTATCAGCAAGGCTCCTACGGCGATGATCTGGTTGTTGATTGGACTTGCGATGATGCCGGTGGTCGGATGGCTTTTCATGAGAAATGTGCTGAAAATGGAACAAAAAACGAAGCAAAGCAAGTCTCATTCCCATGCACGAGGTTGGCACAAGCAAACCGAATAAGTTGAAAATTAAATACCAAAGAACCTCCAAATCCGTTGATATAGGAAAAGGAGGTTCTTTTTGTATCTCATTTAAATCATCGGTTCTGTTGTCTCAGGCGAGGGTTTGGTAGGACGGGTCAGAGCAAAAAGCTCCATTTCAGGTCGCTGTGTGCCCGTCAGTTCATCAGCCAGTAGCTGTGCGGCCACCATACTCGTAACTGTCCCATTCCCCCCGTAACCCTCCAAAAAGTAGCAGTTTGGAAAACGCGGATGTGGACCAATATACGGCAAGCCGTCGTGGGAGGTGCCGAATACAGCCGCCCAAGCATAATCGATCTGGAATGGAACACCTGGAAAATGCTCCTGGAGTGCTTGCAGTAGCTGTTGCTGTTGGTGTATTAGCCTGGTTTCACGCTGCTTGGCGTCCAGTACAGGTTCATCCAAACCACCAATAATGATGCGCCCTTCCTGTGTTGAGCGCATATACAGATAAGGACGAGCCGTTTCCCAGATTAGACACTGTTCATGCCATAAGGACGCATCTTCGATTGGATTGGTGGCGATAGCATAAGAGCTTTCTAGCACGGCTCCGCGATCTGTTTTAATCTCTTGTGTTTCATAACCCGTTGCAAAAATAACTTTTTTTGCTCGGATAATCCCTCCGTTAGTATGACAAATGACCTCATGATCATTGAATTCAAAATGTTTAGCTTCTGTATGCTCGTATAAGCGAACGCCGAGACGGCTGGCAGATTGCAGCAATCCTTGGGCAAATACAAACGGGTTAACCTCGGCATCTTCGTGTGTATACAAGGCTGCCGGTTTTCGAAAAGGAAACCGAGCAGCAATCTGTTGCTCATCCCAGTATTCCACTGGAAACCCAAAACGGGTTAGCTGTTTGTATTCTTCCTGAAGCACCTGTACATCCTCTGCTGTACTTGCATAGTACAGGCTACTGCGGCGAATAAAGGAAGGGTCGTTATCCAGTGTGGCAGCCAGTTTATCTAGCTGATCCAGAGCATCCTTGCACATACGGTAAAACAGTACGCCATTCGTCTCTCCGAACGTGTTAATGAAAGAGGTTAAGGTCTTGTCATTGCTATATTGCAGCAGCCCCGTGTTGGCTGAAGAGCTTCCGTGTGCCAGCTTGCGCTTGTCAATAAGTACAGTATCCACCTGTCGTTCTCCCAATAACCGGGCGCAGATGGATCCACCCATCCCGCCACCGATGATCAGTACATCACAATTTAAATCCTCTGTCAAAGGCGGGAAATCCAGTGTGTGCTCCAAGGTACTCGGCCAATACGTATTTCCGCTTATCAATTCCATATAAATAGCACTCCTCATAGGTAATATATAGTATCTCGTGTGTGTACATAGTATTTCGCCAAATGGACAAGATAACCAGCGTGCAACAAAACATTTAAGGAGGCACAGAGATTATGCAATCTACGAACATGCAACCCCTGACAGGCAAGGAGCTGGAGTACATCGTGGACTCCATTTCCAATGAAGAACTACTGCTCAAACAATGTGCGGCAACAGCGGCATCTATTCAACAACCAGCCATTCAACAAGCCTGTTTGCAATTGGCAAGAACTCATGAACACCACTTGAACGTACTATCCAATGCTCTTCAACAGCATCAGCAGCTTGCTCCCATGCAACCGCAGCAGTAATTTGCATTTACCAATAAAGGAGGTTTGAACAGAATGTATTCACAAAACAATATGTCATTTATGCCCGAAGAAGATTTGCTCTATACCATTCTTGCTGATATGAAACGTACAGTGCGCGAGTACACAACAGCGACAACAGAATCCAATTGTCCTTCTGTACGTCAAATGTTCACCGATCTTACGAATGACACGTTGCGTCTGCAAGGTGATCTGTATCGTCTGATGAGTCAAAACAATATGTACTCCACTTCGTCTAAGGCGTTGCGTGTCGATTTGGACAAACAGATTCAAGAAGCTCGCAAAACTCAACAAGAATGCCAACAGTTCATTCAGCAGAAATCGTCATCCAACGGAGTATATGGTCAGCCTATGCATCAGCAAGGTCAGTCTGCTCACCAAAGCAACCCTTATTATATGTAAACGGGATATCTCGTTCTTGAAGCAATTTCCCATAACAGCCGTCCGTCTGCCGGGTTTACCGGGGCGGGCGGTTTTTCTTTGCAGGTTTAAAGTGCGTATTGTATGATGTATAGTAATCTCTTTCGATGGAGGCCTTATGTAGAATGACAGAGCTGAATGAATTGAAATTAAAAGTGCTGGAATTGTTAAAAGAAGATGCAAGAAGAACACCGACTCTATTGGCGACTATGCTGGGAGTAGACGAGCAAGATGTACGCACCTCAATTAAAGAACTTGAAGATCAACACGTGATCGTCAAATACGCCGCTGTAGTCAATTGGGACAAAGTCGACGACGAAAAGGTTACCGCTTTGATCGAAGTGCAGATTACACCAGAGCGTGGAAGAGGATTTGAAGGGATTGCAGAACGAATTTATTTGTACCCGCAAGTTAAATCGGTTTATCTCATGTCTGGAGCATATGATTTGCTGGTAGAGGTGGAAGGCCGCAATCTCCGAGAGGTCGCTAATTTTGTGTCGGAGAAGCTATCGCCTATTGACTCGGTTTTGTCTACCAAAACTAATTTTACGCTTAAAAAATACAAGCAGGACGGAATTATCTTTGAGGACCATCAGGAAGATAATCGTCTGATGATTTCGCCGTAAAGGAAGATCATGATGAATCTCAAAACAGAAGCATTTACCGACAGCAACAAAGCCATGAGCTCTTATTTATCCCCGTTGGTGCGCGAAATTCCATCCTCGGGTATCCGTAAGTTTTTTGACCTGGTAGGTGGCAACAAGGATATCATTACCTTGGGGGTAGGCGAACCGGATTTTACAACCCCTTGGCATATGCGGGAAGCGTGTGTCTATTCATTGGAGCGAGGCTTCACCAGCTATACCTCTAATGCGGGAACGCCAGAATTGCGTGAAGCGATTAGTGATTATCTGAATGAACAATTTGACGTCCGCTATGATCCCAAAAATGAGATTATTGTGACCGTTGGGGGGAGCGAGGCGATTGATCTTGCGCTGCGCGCATTAATTGTACCCGGTGACGAAATCCTCGTGCCCGAGCCATGCTACATTTCCTATTCCCCAATCACTTCGATTGGAGGCGGGATTCCGGTCGGCATTGAAACGTTTGCCAAGGATGAATTTAAACTGACGGCTGAGGCGCTGGAGGCCAAAATTACGCCTAAATCCAAGGTGCTGATCTTATGCTATCCGAGCAACCCGACCGGCGCTACGATGACTTATGAAGACTGGCTTCCGATTGCGGAAATCGTGGAGAAGCATGACTTGATCGTCATCTCTGATGAAATCTATGCTGAATTGAATTATGGCGATAAGCATGTCAGCTTTGCTTCGGTACCGGGTATGATGGATCGTACAATTCTCGTCAGTGGTTTTTCCAAAGCCTTCGCTATGACCGGCTGGCGTATTGGATATACATGTGGTCATCCTGATTTGATTGCAGCTATGCTCAAAATCCATCAGTACACCGTTATGTGTGCGCCCTCTATGGGGCAAGTTGCAGCACTGGAAGGCTTGCGAAATGGTATGGGTGAGAAAGACCGTATGGTAGAAGCCTATAATCAGCGTCGCCGTCTGATGGTTGAGGGATTCAGAGAGATCGGGCTGGAATGTCACGAGCCAAGAGGAGCTTTCTACGTTTTCCCTAGTATTCAAAGCACAGGACTCAGCTCCGATGAATTTGCACAGCGTTTGTTGACAGAGGCCAAGGTTGCAGCTGTACCAGGCAATGTGTTCGGTTTGGGAGGCGAAGGTTATCTTCGTTGCTCATATGCGACTTCTGTCGCTCAGCTTACAGAAGCTTTGGATCGAATCGGTCATTTTGTAGAAAAAGTAAGAAAAGAAGGTTAAAATTATTTTTTTATGGGTAATTCATAGAAAATAGTCTTTTATTTCTAAATTTCTATGCTATAATTTGAAATCGGAAGCAGGAAGTTCAATTTTTCAATTACAGGAGGAGTGCTCATGTCATATGCTGGATATAAGTCGCCGAGTTTAATAGGATACGACATTTCCCTGGAAGATGAAATTTTGTTCCTGCGCAATGAGATGATGCGGACGTTTCAGGAAGAGCAGTCCTTCACCTCTGATCTGGTCATCGAGATCAGTTGCAAGCTTGATTTGAAAATCAATGAATACATGAAGCTGTACGGTACGGAATGCAGAGTGTAACTGTGTGAAGTCACCATAGCTACGAAGAAGGCCGCAGGGCCTTCTTTTTTTGCGTTCACAACTTATGATATATTAATGGCATGGAAGAGGGGGCGTACATATGAGAGCAGGGCTAAAAAGGCTATCGCCATGGATCATCGGAATCATAGCACTTGTACTATTGGCTGGATGTGGGGGAAGGGACAAGGACAGCTTCTCCATATTTATAATGGATAAAGGGGATGCTTCAGTCATTCGTGACGAGTTGGCACAAAAGCTTAAGGATAAGCTGGGCGAACAGGCTCCGACGATCGAAATTTCAGTCAGCCCACTGTATAACCAGCAGAAGCTCGTCGTAGAATATGCGGCTGGCGAGCATGATTTGTTTCTTTTGCCAGAAGAGGATATGAAGTTGTATGGTCAGAACGGCTCGAATCTACCGTTAGATGATGCCTTTGACAAGAAGACGTATGCCCGGGGTGTGTTCGAGGGCGGTGTATTTAAGAAGAAAGAGCAAGGGGAAGAAGGAACGGATGTAATCAAGGAAACTCATTTGTTCGGAATTCCGGTGGAGCAGATGAAGATGTTTAAGGATCTAAAATATAACTCAAACACATTATTTGCTACCGTACCGCCACGCACAAGCAATAAGGAAGAAGCCATCAAGGTGCTGAAAGCACTCACGGAATGATAAAGGGGATGAAATAGTATGGGGATTTATACCAGAACAGGTGATGAAGGACAAACTTCTGTGATCGGCGGTCGAGTGTCCAAAGATGACGACCGTGTGGAGGCGTACGGTACCATTGACGAGCTGAACAGCTTTGTAGGACAAGCAATCAGCTTTGCCGAAGGGGAAAAGTTTGCAGATATTCGAATCCAATTGGAAGAAATACAGCAGGAACTGTTTGATTGTGGTTCGGATTTGGCATTTGTTAAAATCAATGAAAGCAAATATAAGGTCAAAGATGAGCTTGCAGAGCGGCTTGAAGGCTGGATCGATGCATGTCAAGAGGAAAATCCGAAGGTAGAGCGTTTTATTATACCGGGTGGCAGCACATTATCTTCGACACTCCATGTTTGCCGTACGGTTTGCCGACGCGCGGAACGCCGTGCTGTTACACTAGGTAAACACACAGATATTAATCCTGCGGTACGTCGGTATTTGAACCGCCTGTCCGATTATTTCTTTGTTGTGGCCCGCACAGCGAATGTGCGTCAGGGTGTGCCCGATGTCGAATATGTGCGCAGCAAAAAAGTGTTCCGCAAATAAGGAGGCAATCGGGAATTTGTGATGAGCTTGTATTATGAACCTATCGTATATATGGTCCCTCCTGAAGAGGAGGGGATGCTGTTGAAGACCATTCTCCAAAAACGTATGAACATTTCTCGCAAGCTCATATCCAAGCTCAAGCTAACTGAACAGGGTATTATGCTGAATGGGGTACGTGTGTATATCAGCGTAAAGGTGAAGTCCGGCGATCGAATAGAGATTCGCATGGAGCGCGAGCGTTCCGATGATATTTTACCCGAACTCATTCCTTTTGAGATTTTGTTTGAGGATGAACATCTGTTAGTAGTGAACAAGGCGGCGGGTATGATTGTCCATCCGACTCACGGTCATTATACAGGGACGCTGGCGAACGGAGTTGTGCATTATTGGCAGACCAAGGGAGAGCTGTTTCGGTTTCGTCCTGTTCATCGTCTGGATCAGGAGACGACGGGCGTGTTGGTTGTAGCGAAAAATCCGTATGTCCACCAGCATATTTCCGAACAGATGATTGCAGGAACGGTGGACAAGCGCTATACGGCTTTGGTGCATGGGCGCCCTGAGCAGCAGGAAGGCAGGGTGGACGGACCGATTGACCGCAACCCGGCTAATCCGCATTTGCGTATGGTGACTCCGGATGGTTATCCTGCCCTAACGCTATACAAGCTGGAGGAAGTGTGGAACGAAGGAAGCCGCATTGCTCTAAAGCTGGAATCCGGGCGTACGCACCAAATTCGGGTGCACATGACATATATCGGTTGCCCGTTGATCGGTGATAAAATGTATCGGATGACACCTGATGACGTTGTGCAACGGGAGCGATATGATCAGCTTGATGCCAGGATGCCTCGACAAGCTCTACATGCTTCAGAATTGTCGTTGGTACATCCTGTGACTGGGGAGCGGATGACGTTTTGCGCTCCTTTGCCGGATGATATGATCGGAATGCAAGAGCTATTAAGGGCTCAATATCATCCAGAATAAATTATTCAACTAAAGATTGAAACCAAATGGAGGTTAATCTAGCGATGAGCCAACTGAAAGTATACCAGTATTCTAAATGCAGCACCTGCCGTAATGCAGTGAAATGGCTGCACAATAAGGGTCATGAGACGGAACTGATTCCTATTTTTGAACAACCTCCTGGCCCGGAGGAATTGGAGGACTTGATTCATAAAAGCGGATTGGAGCTGAAAAAGTTTTTCAATACAAGCGGTGAAGTGTACAAAGAGTTAAAGCTGAAAGATAAGCTTGGAAATATGAGCCGTGAAGAGCAAATTTCGCTTTTATCCTCGAATGGAAGATTGATCAAACGTCCAATTGTAACCGACGGGAGTAAAGTAACAGTAGGATTCAAAGAGGAAACATTTGAGGGGACATGGGGGGCTCGGTAAAGCCCAATTTGCCCCCACAATATGTTATACTGTGGGGGTTAAATATTATGATGAATGGAGCAATACAATCTGTGACACAACGCAATGAACAATCCGTAATGCTGGTTGACGGCATGGCTCTGCTTTTTCGTGCTTATTATGCTACCGCTGCAAACGGTTATATCCGTCGTACAAAAGCTGGAGTACCAACGAACGCCATATATGGTTTTATTCGATATTTTTGGGATGCAGTCCAAACCTTTAATCCTACACATGTCATTTGCTGCTGGGATATGGGCGGTACAACATTCCGTGGGGAACATTTTGCTGCGTATAAGGGCAACCGAGCTGACGCGCCAGATGATTTAATTCCTCAATTTACTTTGATCCGTGAAGTGACGGACAGCCTTGGTATTCCCAACATTGGAGCAGAAGGCTTTGAAGCAGACGATTGTATCGGTACGCTTGCACGTCATTATTCGCAAAATGAAGACATGGATGTCATGATTCTCTCAGGAGATCATGATTTGCTTCAATTGGTAGATGAGCGAACACGAGTCATTATTATGAAAAAAGGCCATGGCAATTATATGGTATATACCCCGGAGACGCTACTGTCAGAAAAAGGACTTAAGCCGCGCCAAGTGGTAGACATTAAAGGCTTGATGGGTGATGCAAGTGACAATTACCCGGGAGTACGCGGAATCGGTGAAAAAACGGCCCTCAAGCTGGTGCAGGAATACGACTCCATTGAAGGCATTCTGGAAAATCTGGATCAATTGACACCGTCGGTGCGCAAAAAGATCGAGAGTGATTTGGATATGCTGCATCTTTCACGCAAGCTTGCTGAAATTCACTGTGATGTGCCTGTGGCGTGTGCATTGGACAGCTGTCTGCTGACGCTGGATCACGTGCAAATTGTCGATAAGTTTGAGCAGCTTGAAATGAAAAGCTTGTGTACGTTGATGGGTGTCGCTACCGGATCTTAATGAAGCTGTTAGGCTTGGGCTGCGCCTTTCTGGCAGAATAAGTTATACAGGGATACTGACGCTAGGGCGTTAGTGTCCTTATTTCTATGCAACTATCTCAGCTTAGATATATAACCATGTGAAGGATTTTATACAATTGTGATCAGGGGATTGACCTTAAGCGAGTTTCGGGTGAATATAGTGAAGAGAGATCATGGAGAGGGGATTACAGCAGCTATGACAGTATTGGGAGCAATTGAGGCAGGCGGCACTAAATTCGTATGTGGAATCGGAAATGAACGTGGGGAGGTCTTGGAAAGAGCAAGCTTTCCAACAACTACTCCAGCAGAAACTATGGAGAATGTCATCGCATTTTTTGAAGGCAAAGGGATTGAAGCGCTGGGTATAGGCTCATTCGGACCAATTGATCCTATCGAAGGCAGTGATACATATGGTTATATTACAACAACACCAAAGCCGCATTGGGGAAATTACAATCTGATTGGCAAACTGAAGGAACATTTTGATGTACCTATGGGGTTTGACACAGATGTGAATGGAGCAGCATTGGGTGAGTCCATTTGGGGTGCAGCTAAAGGATTGGACAACTGTCTGTATATTACAATAGGTACAGGCATCGGAGCGGGCGCTTTGGTTGGCGGAAAGCTTGTACATGGATTATCCCATCCGGAAATGGGACATATTTTGGTACGTCGCCATCCAGAAGATACTTACGAGGGTACATGCCCATATCATGGGGATTGTCTGGAAGGACTGGCAGCGGGACCGGCACTCGAAAAAAGATGGAAGGTTAAAGGGAATGAGCTTTCTGTTGATCACCCGGCATGGGAAATGGAGGCGCATTATCTGGCACAGGCTTTAATGAGCTATGTACTCATCCTGTCACCGCAAAAAATTATTATGGGCGGCGGAGTCATGAAGCAGAATCAATTGTTCCCACTCATTCGTACCAAGCTTCAAGAACTCTTGAACGGATACGTACAGCATCCGAGTCTGACTACAGATATTGAGCAATATATCGTATCTCCGGGATTGGGTGACAATGCTGGTTTGTGCGGTGCTTTGGCTTTGGCAAAGGAAAAGCTCAATTCTTAGAATTTATAGTTGACGGTACTCCAAGGTCCGGTTATCATATAGGCAACAGCATAGTACGGATCAAAGAGGGAAGCACCTTTCTTGCAAATACGCAGGAGAGGTGCTTTTTTGCGTTTTGTATTGTGCGGGTCAGTATTTCAACCATATGAGGGAGGAAAAATGATGGAAATTGTATTTTTAAACCGCTTGTCCAAACAGAATGAAGAAGGCTGCGAGGACTTTGCACAGGTATGGATTGGGCAGCATGAAGGGAAATGGAGTGCAGGCTGGAGCACCCACCATGTGCCGGATGCAAGTATAGACGATCTATGGTATGAAGGTAGTCTGTGGCAGGAACTACTGCATGTATACCGTCATGAATTGGCGCTCAAGATGGCTGAGGGCTATAGGCCTCTAATTCATGGCATTTTTCATGAGCAAGAAGGATCATCAGGACGTGGACAAACGCTACAAAAGCTCTATTGCTATAGTGATTTGTATCCGCGTGATGAGGTGTATGAACAATTGACATTGTGGAGACGACAAAAGGCAGCAACTGAGCGAAAAGCACCTTATTTTATCGCTACGAATCGGCTACTTCGACTCATCAGCGTCTATCTTCCTCATACCGAAGAAGAATTGTTAGAATTGCCTGGTGTGGGTCAGGGTAAGGTATCGCAATATGGGACGGAGCTATTGGCTATTACGAAACAAAATGATCGGACCACGCCATTTCCGCTGAACTGGGTAACAGAGACACTGGAGGAAGAAGTTTTTTTGTCATGGCTGTACAAGCAGAAAGAGAATCAGTACAGGCAGGAACTGAATAAATTTAGCTTGACTAGAGCGATTATGGAAGGCATTTCGGATGGTCTTTCACTAGAGCATATCGGAATGAAGACAGGCCTGCACCGTCGAGAAATGATAGAAGCTGTGGAGCATTTGGATAGGGATGGAATGGATATGGAGAAGCTGATCTGCAAGGAATTGGCACATGTATCTGAGGAGGAGCAAGCAGCCATCTGGTCTGCTTATGCAGAGTTGGGAGATACGCTGCTCAAGCCTATTATGTTAAAAGTATATGGAGAAGAAAAAGCAACGGAAGCAGGACTGGATCAAATTTATGAGCGATTGCGATTAGTCCGTATACGGTTCCGCCATCAGGAGGTACCTGACCGACATGTTGGATAATGTAGAGACGCATGGAAGTGGCATAAAGTACAAATAGGTCCAACAAAGCAAAAAGCAGCAGCGAATTCCTCACAGGAAACGGCTGCTGCTTTTGATGACCAAGCTTGAAAATCGAAATAATTCAAACCCAGTCCTTCTTGCGGAAAATACAGAACATACTGACACCTAGTGCCACCATAATCCCGATGACGACAAAATAACCATAACGTGTATGAAGCTCAGGCATATTATCAAAGTTCATCCCATATATTCCGGTAATGACCGTCAACGGCATAAATACGGTTGTAATAGCCGTAAACACTCGCATGATTTCATTAGCACGGTTGGCAATACTTGATTGATAAGCTTCTCGAAGGTTCCCCATCAAGTCGCGATAAGTTTCGAAAGTCTCCGAAATTTTCACAGCATTTTCATAAATGTCGCTAAAATATTTTTGTAATTGATCGTCGATAAGTCGCAAATCCCGTTTGTTCAGGGTATTGATGACTTCCTTTTGCGGGCCAAGCACTTTTTTTAGCCATAGAATCTCACTGCGCAAGCCTATGATTTCGTTCAAATGCGACTTTTTTGTATGCATTAGAATGTCTTCTTCGAGCTTTTCAATGCGAACCTCAATCCGGTCACCAACCAGAAAATAGTTGTCAACGATCAAGTCGATCAATAGATACATGAAACGGTCAGGCTGGCTGACTTCCTGCTCCCATAGCATCGGCTTAAGAGTACGAAGCTCATTGATTTTCTGCTTGGTCACCGTAATGATAAAATGGCGGCCGAGAAAAATGTTCAAAGCACGTAAAAATATTTCCTCATCATCAAACCGAATACTGTTTACAACGATAAAATAATGGCTTTCATAAATTTCGATCTTTGGGCGCTGTTCTTCTTCACTCAAACAGTCTTCTACTGCAAGATCATGCATGGAAAATAAAGGCTGAAGTACTGTCAGATCCTCGACATCGGCATCAATCCAATAAAAGCCTTCTGCCGGTGCAGTGAGCGCCATTTCAATTTCTTCGACAGGGGTAAAAACCCCGTTATTAACCAAACGGATTTTCATATACGTCACTCCTTATGCTCCGTCGTAACGGAAATACGTTTACCTAAGCATAAGGAATGGACTCAGTTAGCCAGTTAGCCGGTACGGGTAAGCGTGCAAAACATCAAAAGCTGAAGGCTTTTGGAGCATGCAGAGCCTGGCGTCCCGTCTTTCGGCAAGCTGAAGTCATTCCTATGCTGTTGTTCAGGGATCGCCGCCTATTCGGACTCGGGTCGCCTTCCATTCCGGATTCACCTCACCAATGTTCTTTTTTAGGTTGCCACAGTAGTGCAGAAAACACTCTCAACTACACGGCTGCACCATAATTTTGCCTAGTAGCACTTGTATAGTATAACGCTCGGCCTACGGCCTTTCAAGCGCAAAATCATGGGCTAAATCAACAGCAATCATAAGAGCTTCTGCGACAGAGGGATATGGTTTAACCTATGGAAAAGGTAGACAAAATGTGAATGCAGGGCACAAATTTATAAACCTATCTTGACGAAGCCCAGCCGATGCATTAAAGTGAACAACAAGAACTTTGTGAACCTAAAATGAATATAGCGAAATCTTATCAAGAGCAGGTGGAGGGACTAGCCCGATGATACCCGGCAACCGGCGATTTTAATCGCACGGTGCTAATTCTTGCAGGACTCGCGCTTTATACAAAAAGCGTAGCCCTGACAGATGAGAGAGGCGCATATGGATACAAATATGACCTTTCTCTAACCGAGAAAGGTCTTTTTCTTATATGGCGGCATCTCTACCAGACGATTTTCGCACAACTTACCGAACAAGGAGTGAGTTTACATGCCGATTAAGATTCCAGATACGCTGCCTGCAAAGGAAGTACTGGAGGGCGAAAATATTTTCGTAATGGATGAAAGCCTAGCTTATCATCAAGATATTCGTCCATTGCGTATCGCCATTTTGAATTTAATGCCTACAAAGGAGACAACAGAAACTCAACTGTTACGTCTGGTCGGCAATACGCCGTTACAAGTGGATGTCACGTTAGTGCATATGAAGTCTCATGTATCTAAAAATACATCGCAAGAATATTTGAACATGTTCTATAAAACGTTTGATGAAATCAAGAACAGTCGTTTTGACGGCATGATTATTACAGGAGCTCCGGTAGAACAACTTGAGTTTGAGGATGTGACCTACTGGGAAGAGATTCGGCAAATTTTTGAGTGGACGAAAACCAATGTAACTTCGACCATGCATATCTGTTGGGCCTCACAGGCAGGCTTATACCATCATTTCAATGTTCCGAAATACGGGCTCGACACCAAATGCTTTGGAGTATTTCCACACACCGTTATTAAACCAAAAGTGAAACTGCTACGCGGCTTTGATGAACTGTTTTTTGCTCCCCACTCTCGGCATACAGAGGTTCGGCGGGAAGATATTGATCCTATTGCCGAATTAGAGGTTTTATCCGAATCCGAGGAAGCTGGAGTGTATCTGGTAGCCACGCTTGATGGTAAACAAATTTTTGTAACAGGGCATTCTGAATATGATCCACTTTCGCTGAAATGGGAATACGACCGCGATGTGGCCAAAGGACTGAATGTTGATGTCCCCAAAAATTATTTTCCTAATGATGATCCTGGGCGCATACCGCCTTCTATCTGGCGGGCTCATGCCAATTTATTATTTTCAAATTGGCTTAATTATTATGTATACCAAGAAACACCTTACGATATCGGACCTCAGATTTAAAAAATGGGCTTATCGTTTACCCTCATACAGTACCACCTTGCAGTAGCGCAGCAATACAGTCTCGGACATCCATTTTTACAGCATATGTTATAGCACCCACTATGGAAGTGAACAGGAGGATTCTTATGAGTGAGAAACAGTGGAAAATCGAAAGCAGATTGGCTCAAATCGGTTCCATCGAGGAGCCAGTAACCGGGGCTGTTAATTACCCGATTTACCAATCTACGGCGTTCCGCCATCCCCGTCTGGGTCAAAGCACTGGGTTTGATTATATTCGGACGATTAATCCGACGCGAAAGGTACTTGAAGAGGCTGCTGCTGCCCTTGAATCTGGTGATGCAGGCTTTGCTTGCAGTTCAGGTATGGCAGCGCTGCAAACGGTATTTGCATTGTTTGGGCAGGGAGATCACCTCATTGTATCGCTGGATCTTTATGGTGGAACCTATCGTTTGCTGGAGCGTATTTTATCTAAATTTGGTGTGACCGCAAGCTATGTGGATACCAACGATCTTGAAGCACTCCAACAGTCATGTCGACCGAATACCAAAGCTGTATTCATAGAAACCCCTACAAACCCGTTAATGATGATTACTGATATTCAAGCGGTGGCCGTATGGGCATCGCAGCATGAGTTGCTTACAATTGTAGATAATACGCTGCTAACACCATATTTCCAGCGGCCATTGGAGCTGGGTGCGGATATTGTGGTACATAGCGCAACCAAATATTTGGGTGGGCATAACGATGTGCTGGCCGGGCTGATTGTAACCAAAGGAAAAGAGTTGTCAGCTGAAATTTCCTTTCTGCACAATTCCATAGGAGCCGTGCTTTCCCCAAGCGATTGCTATCAGTTGATGAAGGGGATGAAGACGTTGGCGCTGCGTATGGATCGACATGAGCATAATGCAACGGTGCTGTCTAATTATTTACTGACGCACCCGGCAGTAGCAGAAGTATTTTACCCGGCGCTTGAGGGTCATCCGGGTCGTGAGATACAAAACAAACAATCCAGCGGAAACACTGGGATTTTCTCTTTTAAAGTAAAGGATGCTCGTTATGTGGAGCCTTTGCTCCGTCATATTAAGCTTATTGCGTTTGCCGAAAGTCTGGGCGGTGTGGAGTCGCTAATGACCTATCCCGCTGTGCAGACACACGCGGACATACCGGCAGAAATTCGGGACGCAGTCGGGGTAGATGACAGGTTGCTACGCTTCTCGGTGGGTATCGAGCACACAGATGACCTGATTGAAGACTTGCGTTCGGCACTGGAAGCGGCACGTCAAGAAGTAGAAGGAGAGGAGCAGCAATGATAGAGGATGCGAGGGGAATCGAAGTAGATTTGGGCAAAGAACGGAAATTCGCAACCAAGCTGCTGCATTTTGGCTCTGAAATTGACAGTGTTACGGGGGCATCGAGCGTCCCGATATACCAAGCTTCAACCTTTCACCATCACGATATTTTTAATCCTCCACAGCATGATTACAGCCGTTCAGGTAATCCGACACGACAAGCTTTAGAAGATTATATCGCATTATTAGAAGGCGGGGCTTGCGGTTTTGCCTTTGCCAGTGGTATGGCTGCTATCTCCACTACATTTATGCTCTTATCCGCTGGTGATCATGTCATTGTTTCGGAGGACGTGTATGGAGGAACCTATCGTCTGCTGACCTCCATCTTGAAACGGATGAATATCGAAACGACCTTTGTCGATATGACAGACCTCAATCTTGTGAAAGAGGCGTTGCAGGAAAATACGAGGGCTGTGTATATGGAAACCCCGTCTAATCCGACACTCAAGATTACTGATGTAGCTGGAATAACCGCTTGGGCAAGGGATAATGGGCTGTTGACATTATTGGATAATACTTTTATGACACCTTATTATCAACGTCCAATTGAGCAGGGAGTCGATATTGTATTGCACAGTGCGACCAAGTTTTTGGGTGGACACAGTGACGTACTGGCAGGACTTGCGGTAGCTCGTACTGAATCGTTGGGGAGACAAATCAAGCAGTTGCAGAATGGATTGGGTACCGTGCTGGCTCCGCAAGAGTCCTGGTTGCTCATGCGTGGGATGAAGACACTGGAGGCGCGGATGGCTCATAGCGAAAAAAGTGCGGCTAAGCTCGCACACTGGCTGAATGAGCGCAATGATATTGAAGCGGTATACTACCCAGGTTTGGAGAACCATCCAGGGCGTGCAGTGCATGAGAGCCAATCCAGTGGTTATGGTGCAGTGATATCATTTGATGTGGGTTCTGGTGAGCGTGCAAAAGAGGTGCTCAGTCGTGTGCGTATTCCCATTGTAGCGGTGAGTCTGGGAGCAGTGGAAAGTATCTTGTCGTACCCAGCAATGATGTCACATGCGGCTATGCCGCAAAGTGTACGATTGGAGCGCGGGATTACGGACGGTCTACTTCGTTTCTCCGTAGGTCTGGAGGACATTGATGACCTGATTAGTGATCTGGATGAGGCGCTGCGCTAGAACGTTAGCACATCCGCAGCATGTTGGCATGTTTATGAGGGAAGTAAATATGAACAGCCTTAGCAGCAGGTTTCCGAATTCAGGAGACTTGCTGTTTTCTATATGAATGACATGAAGACAGTGTGAAAAAAGGCACTTTTCAGTCTAAGTATGGTTCCTTATCTAAAGATATGTTAGTATTATCATTAGGTTTTACTATGCTAAATAGCACAGACAACATACAAGGCTAGTCATGAACATACATTACGGCAGGGTTCGAACGCAGGTTTGTGAAAGCATTCTCGTTCATAAGTCCTGTCTTTCATTTCGTCGCCCTGTGACAGCGAAGGAGGATACACCATGAGTGTAATCGACCATATTTTAGATAAAGCCCTACGCGGCGAACGCTTGAATTTAGAGGATACTGTTGCTTTGTTCGAATCAGACGAGGTTGAAAAAATAGGCCATGCGGCCAATAAAGTCATGAATCGCATGCATCCTGATCCCATTAAAACTTTCGTCATTGGACGAAATATTAACTATACGAACGTGTGTGACGTATACTGCCGCTTTTGCGCTTTTTACCGTAGACCGGGTTCCGATGAAGGTTATGTTTTGCCAGATGAGGTAATTTTCCAAAAAATTAAGGAAACGCAGGATGTAGGTGGCACCGAAATCCTGATGCAAGGCGGTGTAAATCCAAATCTGCCGTTCAGCTATTATACCGATCTGCTGAAAGCTATTAAGGAACGTTTTCCCGATATCACGATGCACTCCTTCTCACCAGCTGAGATTCACAAAATGAAGGAAAAATCCGGTCTATCCATGGAAGATACGATCCGGGCAATTCATGAAGCAGGATTGGATTCACTGCCGGGCGGAGGCGGAGAAATTTTGGATGACCGCACACGCCGCAAAATCAGCCGTCTCAAAGGCTCCTGGCGTGATTGGATGGATGTTATGC
Source organism: Paenibacillus jamilae (assembly GCF_050482105.1). Taxonomy (GTDB): domain Bacteria; phylum Bacillota; class Bacilli; order Paenibacillales; family Paenibacillaceae; genus Paenibacillus; species Paenibacillus jamilae_B. The sequence continues at coordinate 35,651 of NZ_JBCNHI010000020.1, forward strand.
AAACAGCTCACAAGGTTGGGATGAACACGACAGCTACGATGGTTATCGGCTTTGGCGAATTGATGGAGGAGCGTGCGCTGCATTTGTTGCGTGTCCGTGATGCTCAGGACGAATGCATTGAAAACAAATATAACTCTGAAGGATTTTTGGCCTTTATTCCTTGGACCTTCCAACCAGACAACACCAATCTGAAGAAGGAACGCCAGACGCCTGAGGAGTATTTAAAGACTGTAGCGATTAGTCGCCTTGTTTTGGATAATATCAAGCATATTCAGTCTTCGTGGGTAACCATGGGACCCGAAATCGGTAAAAAATCGCTGTACTACGGTTGCGACGATTTTGGCAGCACCATGATTGAGGAGAACGTAGTATCTGCTGCAGGCGCAACGTACAAGGTTAACATTGAATCCATTTTACAGTTGATTCGTGAGACGGGACACATTCCGGCACAGCGCAATACCCGCTATGATATTATTCGTACTTTTGACAGTGCTAGCAGTATTGAACATGATTTTATTATGCAAAATTAAAACTTGGGATATGTGCGACACATAGTGAAGTATTAGCCTTGTTATTAGGCGCAATAACTACAACGCCTGTCGTCATTAATTCTATGGATGGATTAATGACGACAGGCGTTCTTTTTGTCTTGTAGAGAGATACGAGGAAGAAAAAGGCTATTCAATACAAAAGAAATCACCTTTCGTTACATTCATTTCATATGTCATTATGGTATAATATTCCTTAACAACAGAATGGCTTAGATGGGCGGTCGGCTAGTCTCCTGCAAAGGAGGTGATGCCTGTGGAGGTTAAAGATACACTGATGTTGATGATTCAATTTGCAACGTTGGTGATCTTGATTATTTCCTTCAACAAAAAGAAATAGACCGCCCTCTCCAAAGGTAAACGGTCTATTTCGATGGACAAATTTGGGTACAGCCACCGCCCTTATAAGCGGCTGTTGCTAAAGAGTAGAGATGCTACAACATCTTTACTCTTTTTTAGTGTCTTCATATTAGCTATATTTTATCATATTGCCAATCCGCATGACAATGGAGCAATAGCCTATTACGATAATATATTTGGATTTGCTACATTTCCCATCGCTTCATATGCATGATTTCAGCCTGTGGGTCTGCCATGTGGATTGCCACCTTAAAGCGCTGCAAATCCAGAAGATGAACGCTATAAACGATGGCCATTTGTTCGTTTGTATCTGATTCGCTCATCTTGCTCTCTATCTGGGTAGAGCCTCTAATAGGGGTGCTGTGTAAACGCAGCCTGCAATATATGGCATCTTCGACAGCTTGCTGTTTATTGCTGACAACACAGACCATGCGCCTCAGACCCGTGAACATCAGCCGGGTCGTTTCATAGGCTGCGAGGCAGGATAAGGCAGAATAGAGTGCTGGCTCCCAACCTAGCACAAAGCCAGCCGTAATGAGCAGCAGCCCATTACACAACATTACAATCTGTATCAACGGAATTTTCCGACGGGTTAGCATCAATGTGGAGGGGCGTCCATCTTCAGATTCACTGAGTGCTAGTGAATCAAGCAGCCCGCCGTGACGAGCTGTCAGTCCTGCGCCAAGTCCAATACAGATTCCACCTCCCAAAGCGCATACGACCGGATGACCGCTCACTGCCGGAAAAGGCGAGAGAATGATGGCTGAGCCTGAAAAGGCAAACAAACCAGGGAGTGCACGAAGCAGCATGGGCTTGTGGGTTGACAGAGAATACAGCAGCATTAGTGGCAAGTTCAAAACGAATAGCAGTAACCCAAAATGCTCTTGCGTATATAGCGACATGAGTCTGGAGATTCCGGTGATGCCTCCAGCGATCATATCGTGCGGATGTAAAAACAATTCCAGACCGACGGATGCCGTAATTCCGCCAATCACCGTATAAAAGACAGGGAACCTGCTCGCAGCTCCTGAAGCTGGCCTCGCAAGCCGCCTCATAGAGATTCGGCATGTTTTACAGCGTGCGGCATAGCCTTCCCTCCTATGGATTGTCGTATCCAGCTTTTACAGTTACGCCGATTTGCTTTCTTCCTTTCGTACGCGAGAGTCCTTGAATCTAAATATTTTGTTTAATATATTAAAAATAGGCTTTGACTGTTTTGTCAGAAGCGGTCCAAGTATCGCCAGTATGAGTACATAAATGGCTGCAAAGGGTTGAACAATATCAAGCAGGCCGCCTTCTTTACCCAAGTTGGCCATAATGATCGAAAATTCGCCTCGCGCCACAATAGTCAAACCGATATTTGCGGATGCTTTGGGAGATAGGGAGGCCGTACGCCCGGCCAGCATACCTGCCCAAATATTACCGAATAGGGTGAGAAGGACGGCTGCTAATGCAAGCCATATGGCATTTCCCCCCAGGGACATTGGATCAATGGACAATCCGAAGCTAAAGAAGAAGAGGGCGCCGAAGAAATCGCGGAAAGGAACAATTAAATGCTCAATCCGTTTGGCGTGTTCCGTTTCGGCCAGTACCAGACCGACCAACAAGGCTCCTATAGCTTCCGCTACATGAATCGTTTCTGAGAAACCAGCTACCAAAAACAGAGAGCCAAAAACAACAAGTCCGAATACCTCATTGGAGCGGATACGGAGAATCCGATTTAACAGAGGGACGGCCTTCCGACCGATAATAATAACAGCAAGCATAAAGCCAAGCGCAATGAGTGCCGATAGCAGTACACCTCCGAGCGAGGAAGAGTCGCTAAGAACCAATCCGGAGAGGATGGAGATGTAGACGGCGAGGAAAACATCCTCGAACATAATAATACCTAAAATCATTTCCGTTTCAGCATTGGCGGTACGCTTGAGATCGACTAGCACCTTGGCTGCAATCGCACTGGATGATATTGTTGTAATGCCGGCAATAACCAGTGTTTCTGCTACGGGAAAGCCACTCAGAAAGCCCAGAGCCAGCCCCAGTGTGAAGTTGATGCCAATATAAATAGTACCGCCTACGACAATGGAACGACCTGATTTAATCAACCGGCCTACTGAGAACTCCAGCCCTAAGTAGAAGAGAAGGAACAGCACTCCGATTCTGCCCATAAAATCAATAAAAGGAGCGCTTTCGATAAACCGAAAATCAAAATGCCATAGCTCCATCGCATGCGGTCCAACGGCCATTCCGATCAGAATATAAAAAGGGATGACCGAGAAGCGCAGTTTGGAGGATATCAGCCCGGCTGCAGCGATTAGAGCAATAGCCAATCCAACCTCAAATACCAGATGATCCATCCAATCACCCGCTTCCGTTCATAAGGATTTGTTTAAAGCGTTTTTGCTGATCACGTTCTCCGACAACAACTATAGTGGCATCATCGCTAATGACCACCTCAGGTCCGGGATTTACATACTTTTTCCCCTTTTTCTCCACAATCGCAATAACCGTGGCACCCGAATTTTGCCTTATATCCAGTTCCCCTATAGATTTGCCAACACTTGCATAGTGGGATTCCACTCTGTACCATTCGATAATAAAATCGTCGAATGTCATTTCTACACTTTCAAGCTGCTTGGGCTTATAAGTCATACCACCGATGATGGAGGCTACCAATCGTGCTTCCTGATCATTCAGGGTTGTCATCGAAATGCTTTGTTCCAGATCCTCATTATCGAAGTGATATAGCTCTCGTCTGCCATCATCATGAATAATAATGACAATTCGATCGCCACTCTCCGCATCTATTCGATATTTAATTCCGATTCCTGGCAAAATAGACTCTCGAATATCCATGTATAAAGCCTCCTGTATAATACGTTTATTTAAATGAACGATATGGGAAATAAATCACATACTTTGGAAGTGACAAGAAAAATTAGAACACATTAAATTTAAATAAAAAATGGAAAATTAAATTATGCACATTAAATGAATGGAAAAATTAGCAAAGAGACATGCAAATGTGGTGATGCATGCATAAGGGAGGTTAAGCCACATAACTAGAGGTGAATTTAATGGGGAGCAAGAACAATTGCTTTTTTAGCTTACAGATAATAGGAATAAAAGGCAGGCGTAGCTTAGGCATGCTCAATAGCAGCACAAACGCTATCAAAATGACAAAGGGAAGGGATTTGGTCGCAGCAATCACCATATGCAGTAACGGGGAGGATTTGCGTACCGCTGGTTTGGAATGATGCTCAAGACCGTGAGAGTCCGCTTCTAACGAGCTAACCTCAGCATGAAGCATAAGAGAAGATCCCGAAGTAAACTGAAGGGATTGAGTGGTGTCTTCTGCGTGAAACGTCACAGGAAGGGACAAAATCTGAACAAGGCTCAATATAACAATCATCAATGTACGTAGCATATTCAGCATCGTTGACATCTTATCCCTCCCTCTTGTGAAAAATTCATATCACTATAACCTTAACATACCTCAACCTAATTATTCAAACATCCTCCGTTCTTCACCTAATCGCAGTAATTGTTTATAACACGTTTAGCGTCTTTTCGAAACCTGATCAGCCTCTTTTGTATATTGTCTTTCTGTTTCCAGTCGTTCACTTCGTATAACCCTTTAGAGGCCGCCATATACTGAAAGCAGTGATCGAAAGGAGTGAGCCAATGGAACTGTTTACAGTGTGGACCAATACAAACGGAGATCAGGAAACCGACCGTTTTTACGAAGTGGTCAAAAGTAGAACCAAGGGACTACATATGTCACGGCGCGGATTTCGATTCACTTTCAGACAACTGGACAACAAAGTGGCATGGACCTGCAAGGGAACTGAAAGCAATCCGGCGTTTGAGAGCTTTCTTCCCTGTGTATACAGCATCATGGCTTCGGCGATAGCGGATTATATTATCGAAGTTAGGGAGTGGGGGATACTCAATCTTATTCTCGCCAAAACCTGTTCGTTGCTGGAGAAAGAGGATGTTGAACAAATTCGCAGTATGATTCGCTCGCTGTTGAATGATGATAGTCTCCGAGGGCGTTTAAAACGTCATGGTAAGCTGACCACTCTTCTAGAACAGAATTTTAAGGAGCTTCGTGTGACGAATTTGGAAGGGCTGATTCAATTCAGACTGCATGCGTATAAAAAAGAGCTTGAAGAAATCGTTGACTATGCCATGGAAGAGTTCTGGGCAGATCGGCAATATGAAGAATTTATGGGGCTACTTAAATATTTTGTGTTTTTTCAGGAGAGCAAAGTTCCTCTCGTGCATGTACTTCACCAAGGCGGGCATGATTTTACCATCCTTGATAGTGCCATGGTGCCCATACCGACTCCTGATGCAGATGACATCATTGTGGAAATGCCAGGCATTGAGCTGGAGATGGAGGTCGAGGATCGAATCGTCAGTACCCTTATTTCGATATCTCCTGCTTCCATTATATTGCACACAGACGATGAGCACACCCCTATTGTGCGAACGCTGCTGCATATTTTTGAAGACAAAGTGAAGCTGAGTAGACTTTATCCGGGTCAGGATGTTCAAAAATAATCAACACTCCGTATAAACCAATGGATTTCTGGAAAGCCTTTGCCTCAAGGGGAGGTTTTTTATGAAATCCATGTTGGTATGGAAACGGGTTTTGGGAACCATATTCATCGCAATCTGTATGGTATTGCCCAGCAATGAGGCGGCTTACGGTCACAAAGAACCGGTCCAGCATAAGAAATGGCAGTCCACACCTGTTTTAGCTCCACGCGAAGAGCAGGTTATTACGACCATGACGGTCACGGCAACAGGATATACAGCAGGCTATGAATCCACCGGCAAACGACCAAATCATCCCGGTTACGGCATTACGTATTCCGGTGTAAAAGTGCGTCGTGACAAAAATACACTGTCCACGATTGCGGCTGATCCGAAGATGTTCCCTTTGGGCAGCATTTTGTACATTCCAGGTTACGGCTACGGGATTGTGGCAGATACAGGTTCAGCGATCAAGGGCAATAAAATTGACTTGTATTTTAAAACAACCCGGCAGGTGTATTCTGAATGGGGCAAGAAAGATGTGGATGTTCAAATTATAAAAAAAGGAAACGGAAAGTGTACGGAAAAAATGATACAGTCATTGCAAAAGGCAATAGAAACGCATAAGACTATTCCGCCCGGGACGCTGGATGCTTCCATATAATCCTTGAATATTGTCTTTCCTGACTTCACATACTATGTTTCGGGATGAGCTTTTCCCGCAAAACATACTATGGGAGGCTGAGGAATATGCCAAATCAAGGCGGAAGTTCTTTCACGAGCAAAGGCTTTAAGGCCAACGCAGGAAATCAGTTCAAAGCGGAATTTGCACAAGACGATACGGTAGGCGTTGTTTCTCAAAAGGTGCAGCAGTCTGAACAAAATAAAATTCAAGACAACTTCCAAACACCAAATGAGAAGTATGACGAAGAATTTGCCACAGATCAAGGCGGTACAAGTGCAGTAGCACAAAAAGTTCAAAATTCCAGTCGCAGCAAAATTCAAAGCAATGCACAAACACCGAACGAAAAGTTCGACGAGAACTTTAACACAAAATAAAAAAGCATACGCAACGCCAAATGCTCCGGATTTATTTCCGGGGCATTTCGCGTTGCGTAAAAATGAGCTAAAAACTATAGGTCTAAGGTTTTATCTCCTTTTTAATTTTTTTTAAGGTGGAATTAAGGTTTAAAGTGCAAAATAAAGTCAGTTAAACAACACCACCTTGAAGCATAGGGTTTGGGAGGAGATATACAATGGACGAATTTAAAAATAATAATTCCGGGCGCCGGAACGACAACGATCAGGTTGATACGGATAAAGCAACTCGGCAAAACGATTCAAATGGGTCCTCATATTACTATTCCTATGGCTCTTTTTCCTCAGTGCAGTCGGACGGACAACGCAGGGAAGGGCAGTCGGTGGAGGACGTTGAGATTACGCCACCGCAGGCAGTGAGACCTCTTCCTTCTTCTTATCAACGTGCTACGCCTGAGCAACAGGATGGTTCAGGTCGGAATAGCGGCAACTGGCAATTTAAACAGAATAAGCCCAAGTCGCAGGTAAAAACGATCTTTTTATCTTTTTTAGCCGGAATGCTGGTCATTACGGTATTGATGTATACAGCTGATCGAACCAATATGTTTACACCGGAGACAGCGTTGACTTCGGCAGCAGCAGAAAGCGGAGAAACGACGAATTCAGGAACCAATAACTCGGCTCCAAGCGCAGTTCCGGCTGTGATGCCTTCAGGTACGGCTGATGTTCAGTCTGTGGTGGCCAAGGCTGGTCCGGCAGTCGTCAAAATCGAAACGTTGGCCAAGCAATCTAGTAGCAACGGAGGAAGACAAAGCAGTCCTTATTACAATGACCCGCTGTATCAATACTTTTTCGGAAATCAGTATGGCGATAGTGGCAGTAGCGGCAATAGTAACGAAAACGAAGGCAGCAACAGTGGACAGCTGACTCCGCTAGGTATTGGTTCCGGTTTTATTTTTGATAAATCGGGTTACGTTCTGACCAACAACCATGTTGTGGAAGGCGCGAATGTAGTACAGGTTACAGTAGAGGGAACCAATAAGCCTTACGAAGCCAAAGTCTTGGGCAAAAATGCAGATCTTGATTTGGCAGTTCTTAAAATTGACGGCAAAAATAACTTTCCAACCGTAACTTTGGGAGACTCTGATAACGCTAAAGTCGGCGAGTGGATGGTTGCCATCGGTAACCCAGAAGGTTTTGAGCATTCGGTAACAGCCGGGGTGCTGAGTGCAAAAGAGCGCACTATCACCATTAATAGTGAATCAACCGGAAAACCGACGCAATACAAGCACCTCATTCAGACGGATGCCTCCATTAATCCTGGTAACTCTGGCGGACCATTGCTGAATCTGCAAGGGCAGGTTATCGGTATGAACGTAGCTGTTAGCGCAGACGCACAGGGAATCGGGTTTGCGATTCCGTCCAATACGATTTTGGAAGTTGTTGATAAGCTGAAAAATAACCAGCCTATTCCAAAAGAACCTGTACCTTTCATTGGTGCAAGTCTGTTGAACTTGAGTCCTGAAGTAGCCAAAGAATTGGGTACAACTCTCACCGAAGGCTCGGTTGTTCGGGATATTATATACAAATCACCAGCTTATCAGGCCGATCTGCGTCCTTATGATGTCATTATCGGAGCCAATGGCACGCCTTATAGCACGTCACAAGAGCTAATTCAATTCATCCAAAAACAAAAAGTAGGCACAGCTCTTACACTTAACATCGAACGAGCTGGACAGAAAAAAGATATTCAGCTGAAAGTAGGCAATAAAAATGACTTTAGCTCTACGCTTCAACAGTAAGAGCATAACTTAAAAAGTGAATACGAACGCAAGAAACGGAAGGAAGACCCTTCCGTTTCTTGCTGTATGCAGTGGCAAGATGCTACACGCGCCTACTCCTGCTACAATAGAGGGAAAAGAAGAAGAGACAAAGGAGTTTGATCGTGTATGCGTTCTACTATTCTGATCATTGATGATGATGAAAAAATTGTATCCATGCTGCGCAGAGGGCTGGCTTTTGAAGGATATGAAGTGCTGACAGCCGCCAACGGAGCAGAAGGATTGAATAAAATGCTGACATCTGAGCCTGATTTGGTCGTGCTGGATGTCATGATGCCGCAGGTAGATGGTTTTGAGGTATGCCGTCGTATGCGTGAGGGAGGAAGCACGGTACCTATCCTAATGCTTACAGCCAAGGATGAGGTCGAGAACCGGGTAAAGGGGCTGGATCTGGGGGCTGATGATTATCTCGTCAAGCCATTTGCTCTGGAGGAACTGCTGGCACGCGTGCGAGCACTTTTGCGGCGTAAAACTGAACAGCAGGACAATGATGGAAATCGGCTTACGTTTGAGGATTTGCAACTGGATAATGAATCGCGTGAAGTGGTGCGTGGTGGCAAACGCTTGGAACTGACGGCCAAAGAATTTGAATTGCTCCATTTGTTTATGCAAAACCCGAAACGCGTGCTGTCGCGTGATCTGATCATGGATAAAATTTGGGGCTATGACTATAGCGGGGAATCCAATGTGCTGGAAGTATATATTGCCATGCTGCGACAAAAAACGGAGCAGGATGGCGGCAAGCGGCTTATCCGCACAATTCGGGGAGCTGGCTACATTTTAAGAGGTGATGTGTAATATGTCTATTCGGTGGCGGCTGACAGCTTGGTATTCGAGCATCTTGGCTATAGTGCTTGTCATTTTTGGTCTGGCTATTTACGGACTAGTATATTACTACACATATAATGAAGTGAAAAGTCAGCTTATGACTCAGGCGCCACAGATTAACAAGCAATTACGCCTTATTATAAAAGGAGGCTTGTTTGAGGTCCCTAATCTGGATCTGGGATTGGAGCAGGGGCGTGGAATAGATGATTCACAGCTATATGTCCAAATTTACAATTACACGTCCGGTGTAACCAAAACAACCCAAAATATGAAAGACCTCAATATCACCTTCCCTGTTCCGTCTACAGCGACAGGAGCAGTTCAAAATGAGGGAATTCGGCGTGTGAACGTAAACGGGGATTCCTTTATGATTTATCAACAGCCGATCAAATCCGAGGAGCTGGGCTTGGTAGTTGGGCTACTACAGGTAGGGCAATTCACGGGCTCTCAGGACCGACTCATGAACAGGTTACAAAATGTGCTTGTGTACGGTTCCTTATTTGCTTTGCTCGCTGCTGCGACCTCTGGTCTCTTCCTGGCCCGCAAATCTATGAAGCCGCTGGTCAAGGTCATTGAGGGGGCCAATCAGATTCAATCGAGTAATGATTTGAGTGTTCGGATTGAATATGACGGTCCACCAGATGAGATTGGACAATTGATCGGGACGGTTAACAACATGCTGGGGCGTACAGAAGTTTTTTACAAGGAGCTTGAAGATGCATATGGTGCGCAGCGTCGCTTTGTGGCCGATGCTTCCCATGAACTGCGTACGCCCTTGACGACGATTCGTGGCAACGTTGATTTTCTGCTCAAAATGTGGACAACCGAACCGGGAGAGCGGCCGAATATGGATGAAGCCATGATTCGTGAGCTTTCCATGGAGGCGCTGAATGACATGGCGGATGAAGGCAAGCGAATGAGCCGCTTGGTGAACGATATGTTGTCACTCGCGAGAGCGGACACGGGCAAAACGTTCGACAAGGTGCCTGTTGCGCTGGAGCCGCTCGTAAACGAGGTTGCCCGTCGTGCGCAGTTTTTGGAGCGAACGGCCGAATGGAATGTGGGCGACTTTTCGTTGTTGAATGGTGTTTATATGGACGGAAGCAAAGATTACTTGCAGCAAATGCTATTCATTTTCATTGATAATGCATTTAAATATACCCCTGAGGGTACAGTCCGATTTGATGCGGTAGTATATCAGGGACAGGTGGGGCTACGGATCAGCGATACGGGTATTGGAATGGACAAAAGCGAGGTTCCTTTTATTTTTGATCGGTTTTACCGGGCAGATGAGTCACGTGGTGTGACGGAGGGAATTGGCTTGGGATTATCTATTGCCAAGTGGATTATTGATGAACATCAGGGGTCTGTGGAAGTGGTTACACGCCGAGGGGAAGGAACGACCTTTGTTATTTGGCTTCCGGTCAGCTTTTCCGCACCTTTGGAATAGGCTATAATAGGAGGGTAACTACATCATAGAATTGGCCGGTAGAGGCATTAAGCCCACAGCTGTCCAGTGATTGGGGCTGTATACTGTGTCGAAGAAAGCGGGGGCTATTTTTGGAGGTACTCAGAATTTCGCCCCGGGGTTACTGCTACGGCGTAGTCGATGCCATGGTGTTGGCTCGTCAGGCAGCCAGAAATTTGGATTTACCCCGGCCTATTTATATACTAGGCATGATTGTTCATAACAGTCATGTTACCAATTCCTTTGAAGATGAAGGGATTATTACATTGGACGGACCGAACCGCATGGAGATTTTAAGCCAGGTAGAGAGCGGTACTGTCATCTTCACGGCTCATGGTGTATCACCAGAGGTTCGCAAGCTGGCGCGGGACAAGGGGTTGACTACGGTTGACGCAACCTGCCCTGACGTAACGAAGACACATGATCTGATTCGGGAGAAGTCTGCCGAAGGCTATCAGATTATTTATATTGGCAAAAAGAATCATCCAGAGCCAGAAGGAGCAATGGGGATTGCACCTGACCATGTTCATCTGATTGAAAAGGTAGAAGAGATTGACAGTCTTACACTGTCAGCAGACAAAATCCTGATTACGAATCAGACGACCATGAGTCAATGGGATATCAAGCACATTATGAAGAAGCTGCTGGAGAAGTACCCAGGTGCCGAGATACACAATGAAATCTGTTTGGCGACGCAGGTACGGCAGGAAGCGGTAGCTGAGCAGGCAGGACAGGCGGATTTGGTAATCGTTGTTGGTGACCCGCGAAGCAACAATTCAAACCGATTGGCTCAGGTGTCGGAGGAGATAGCTGGTACAACGGCTTATCGTATTTCTGATGTAACCGAGCTGAAGAGGGAGTGGCTAGAGGGTATAACTAAAGTAGCTGTAACCTCCGGAGCTTCAACACCTACGCTGATTACCAAAGAGGTCATTACGTATTTGGAACAGTATGATGCGAATAACCCAGAAACATGGGAGATTCAACGAACCATTGATATGAAAAAGTTGCTGCCTCCTGTACGAGAAAAGTCAAAAACGACGAAATAGTATGAGATTGATTATAGCCGCTATTCGGATACAAACATCCGGGTAGCGGCTTTTCAAATTGTCTAAGGACCTATATTATTCAATGGATCAGCTTTACTAAATCAAAATTAAAACACTTTGGGGTAATTAAACCTTGACGAGTCAAGTTAAAACAGGTATAGTTTCTTTAACGAATAAAAGCTTAAAAGCGAACAAGCGTCTAAGTGTCATAATATCATTTCTATGTGGATAATAAAATATGGTTTATAGAGAGGAAGAAAAAAATGATCGTTATCGCTGGTGTTCAAACACCTGAAGAACATATCCAGGCTATTGTTGAAGTGATTGAAAATGAAGGATTGCAGGCTCATGTATCGCGAGGATCGGATCGTACGATCATCGGATTGATTGGTAGCGTAGAGCCGAAGCTCGCAGAACATCTACGCCAAATGAAAGGTGTAGAAAATGTAGTTAAAATATCGAAGTCTTACAAATTGGCCAGCCGTGACTTTCATCCGGAAAATACGGTGATTTCCATCAAAGGTGTAAATATCGGCGGGGGCGAGCTTGTCGTTATGGGGGGACCATGTGCTGTTGAGTCTGCTGCACAGATCGATGAAATTGCCGGATTGGTCAAAGCTGCAGGCGCGCAAGTCCTTCGTGGAGGTGCTTTTAAGCCACGTACGGGGCCATACAGCTTTCAAGGAACGGGTGTAGAAGGTTTAATCATGATGGCTGAGGCGGGCCAGAAGCACGATCTCTTGACTATCACAGAGGTCATGACACCTGAATACGTAGACATCTGTGCAGAATACGCTGATATTTTGCAAGTAGGTACACGTAATATGCAAAATTTCGATCTGCTGCGCAAGCTGGGAACTTGCGGTAAGCCTGTATTGCTCAAGCGCGGTTTTAGTTCGACTTACGACGAATTCCTGAATGCTGCCGAGTACATCTTGGCAGGCGGCAACCCGAACGTTATGTTGTGTGAGCGCGGTATCCGTACATTCGAAACCTACACGAGAAATACGCTTGATTTGTCTGCGATCCCTGTTTTGCAACAGTTGAGCCATTTGCCGGTCATTTCCGACCCTAGCCATGGTACAGGTAGACGTGAATTGGTTGTTCCTATGACGAAGGCTTCAGTAGCTGCTGGAGCGGATGGTTTGATTATTGAAATGCACACAGACCCTGACAACTCGATGACGGGTGATGGTGTACAGTCTCTATTCCCGGATCAATTTGCAGATTTACTGAAAGATTTGGAATTGTTAGCTCCTGCGATTGGTAAAACATTCCATACACCTAGTTCTGTTTCTTAAAGTTAATCATTGACATTAATGCATAAAAGTTTTACTGTAACACAGTAAATAAGAGCAAATTCACCTAAAAGCCCGATGTTTCGGGCTTTTTGTATTGTTCAAATGTTATCAAGGGCGTAAGAATATCTAACATTAGTTTAAAAAATACCTTACATAGCTATTGACCCGTGTCATGTTTGAGATTTATAATGACGACAGAAAAAAACATTCGATCATGAACATTTCAGGGTTGTATAAGACTTAATGTTCGGAAAAATTGGGAGGAAGAAGACATGTCCGTTGAAAACGTATTGAAAACAATTCAGGAAAATAATATTGAGTGGGTAGATTTTCGTTTTGTAGATTTGTCTGGTCGTGCTCACCATATTTCATTGCCAGCTTCCGAAGTAGATGAAGAAACATTTGTTAACGGTGTTGCTTTCGACGGTTCTTCCATTCCCGGCTATCGTGGCATCGAGGAATCCGACATGGTTATGCTGCCCGATCCAGAAGCGGTTTTTATCGATCCCTTCACTCAGCATCCTACACTGAATATCCTGTGTGACATTGCTACGCCAGACGGCGAAAAATATGACCGTGACCCTCGTGGTATTGCCAAAAAAGCTGAGGAATTTCTGCAATCCGCAGGAGTGGGCACAGCAGCCTTCTTTGCACCTGAATCTGAATTTTTCATCTTTGATGATGTTCGCTACGAAAGCGGCATGAACAGCTCCTCCTTCTTCGTAGATTCCGAGGAAGCAGCTTGGAACACGAACCGTAAGGAAGAAGGCGGCAACCTGGGCTTTAAAGTGGGAGTGAAGGGCGGTTATGTACCTGTAGCTCCAGTAGACACCCAACAAGACATTCGTAGTGAAATGTGCCGTTTGCTTGAAGAAGCAGGTCTGAGAATTGAGCGCCATCACCATGAGGTAGCTACAGCAGGCCAAGCGGAAATCAACTTCCGTTTTGATACACTCAAGAAAACAGCAGACAACCTGCTCGTTTATAAATACATTGTACACAACACAGCTCGTCAATTTGGTAAAGTGGCAACATTCATGCCAAAACCAATTTTCGGGGACAACGGAAGTGGTATGCACGTTCACCAATCTATTTTCGACGGCGATACTCCTTTGTTCTACGAAAAAGGTGGTTATGCTAACCTGAGCGAAATGGCTCTTCATTACATTGGTGGTATTCTGTACCATGCACCTGCGCTGATCGCTTTGACAAACCCAAGCACCAACTCGTTTAAACGTCTCGTTCCTGGCTATGAAGCGCCAGTTAACCTGGTATTCTCCAAAGGTAACCGTTCTGCGGCTGTACGTATTCCAGTGGCGGCTGTTACTCCTAAAGGCTGTCGGATCGAGTTCCGTACGCCGGACTCCACAGCTAACCCTTACCTTGCTTTCTCAGCAATGCTGATGGCGGGTCTGGATGGAATCAAGCGCAAACTGAACCCGGTCGAATTGGGCTATGGTCCACTCGATACCAACATCTATGAGCTGTCTGACGCTGAAAAAGGCAAAATCCGCAGTGTGCCTGGTACACTGGATGAAGCTCTGGACGCTCTGGAAGCCGATTACGAATTCCTGACTGAGGGCGGCGTATTCACGAAGGACTTTATCGATAACTATGTAGAGTTCAAACGTTCTGAAGCTAAATCTGTGAATATCCGTGTTCATCCACATGAATACAGCTTGTATTTTGACTGCTAATACTACATCGATAGCATAGCAGATTGGAATAACACTCATTAGCCTGCGGGGAATAGCTGTTGTTCAAGATAGGTCTCCGGTCTTATGCCGGAGGCCTTTTATCATAAAGATGGATATTACAAAATAAAGATGTTAAATATATTAACATTCACAGCTTTGTCACATCATAAAGGAAATCGGAAACATTTTTATACAAGTATTGAACGCATTTATGAATACTGCTATCATAGCGATAATATCCACACCAGAGTAGAGAAGGGATGGGAAATTGTTGAGTAAGAGAGCCTACAATTTTAATGCAGGACCAGCGGCATTGCCGCTCAAAGTACTGGAACGTGTACAAGCTGAATTCGTAGATTTCCAAGGGACAGGGATGTCCATCATGGAAATGTCTCACCGTGGAGCCGTGTATGAATCTGTCCATAATGAAGCGCAGGAACGTCTGCTATCTCTGCTGGGCAATCCACAAGGCTACAAGGTGTTGTTCTTGCAAGGGGGCGCAAGCACGCAGTTTGCCATGCTGCCTTTAAATTTCTTAGGCGAAGGACAGATCGGAAGCTATGTCATGACAGGCAGCTGGTCGGACAAGGCATATAAAGAAGCTAAGCTATTGGGCAAGGCTCACATTGCCGCCTCCTCCGCTGATGAGAAATACATGCGTCTTCCGAATGTGGATTCCTTGGACTTGCCTGAGAATACTGCATATGTGCACATGACGTCCAATGAGACGATTGAAGGTACACAATTTAAGCAATTCCCAGATACGGGTTCCGTACCGCTGATTGTGGACATGTCCAGTGATATTTTTTGCAAGCCTTTTGATGTTACTCAATTTGGATTGATTTATGCTGGCGCACAAAAAAATCTGGGACCTTCTGGTGTAACGGTCGTGGTTGCCCGTGAAGAGCTGTTGGCTTCCTCACCAGCTAATATTCCTACGATGCTGCGTTACAGCACTTATGAAAAGAATAACTCTCTCTACAATACTCCCCCATCCTTTGCCATATACATGGTGAATGAAGTGCTGAAATGGATCCAAGAAGAAGGCGGTTTAGAAGGCATTGAGCGTTTGAATCAGCAGAAAGCTGCTCTGCTATATGACCGTATTGACAGAAGTGAAGGCTTCTATCGTGGTTGTGTGGACAGCGCTGATCGCTCTATTATGAACGTAACCTTCCGCCTTGCGAATGAGGATCTGGAAAAACAATTTATTAAAGAATCCGAGCAAGCCGGTTTCATCGGATTGAAGGGGCATCGCAGTGTAGGAGGGCTTCGCGCTTCGATCTACAATGCGGTTCCATTAGAGAACTGTCAGGCATTAGCTGAATTTATGGATGGATTCAAGCAACGTAACAGTTGATTATAAGGACATATATTTCGATACACGGTATTTAAAATCGAAAAAGTAAAGACAAAGCCTTCCCCGAATGTGTATAGGGGAAGGCTTTTAGTGGTGTAGGGAAATTGATATTTTTTTGTCGTTTGATGTCTATATCCTTCTAATTTTGTTAAAATGAAAATGTGTATGTTTTCAGTATGCACATTTTGATTGGACTTTAGGTCATTTTCTGATGAATTTATTGATGAAAGGAACGAATACTGATGCCGTTACATATTGTGCTTGTCGAGCCGGAAATCCCAGCTAACACAGGGAATATTGCTAGAACGTGTGCTGCAACCGGAACTCATCTGCATCTGGTTAAGCCACTGGGCTTCCGTACTGATGACGCCACGTTAAAACGGGCGGGGCTTGATTATTGGTATGCTGTCCACATTGAATATCACGAGTCTTTTGCTGAAGTACAAGAGAAATATCAAGGAGGTCGCTTTTTTTATGCGACCACAAAAGCAAAACAGTACTATAACGATATTGAATTTCAGGATGGAGACTTTTTGGTATTTGGTAAAGAAACGAAAGGTTTACCTCCTGAGCTGCTAGCTGCTAATCCCGATACTTGTATCAAGATGCCTATGTCAGATAAAGTAAGATCTCTAAACTTGTCGAATTCCGCTGCGATTATCGTATACGAAGCGCTGAGACAATTGGATTTCCCAGGTTTATCGTAATAAACATCAAGTGACAAGTATAAATGCGAATAAAGAACCAGGACCTTAGTTGGTAATAAAAGTTGCACTATTATAGCTCAAATGTATATGACAGTAGAGCAAAAATAAAGGATTCATGGTTATAAATTTGCGAAAAATCTCAATGAAAGCTAATGATAATTGGCTTTCCGGTCGATAAAAATATTACAGACATTCTGTACCATACTTTGATATGGTTCATGATTTTATGAAAAAATGTAATAAAATTTCCTGTGGTCAGCAGGATTCGACAAAAAGACAGCGAATACTACATAAAGAATAGTGTCTTTGTACCTAGTTTTTCGCATGGGAAGAAAATTGTAATTCATTACTCAATAGGAGAGGTGTACGATCACGATGAAACCTGCCGGTGTGGTACGTAAAGTTGATCAGTTGGGGAGAATAGTTCTGCCTAAGTCACTGCGTAAAAGATATCAAATGAATGAGGGAGATCCTGTCGAAATTTTGGTTCAGGGTGACCATATTATTTTGGAGCGTTATCGTCCAAAATGTGTATTCTGTGGCTCAATAGAACAAGTGAACGATTTCAAAGAACGTTATATTTGCGCTCAATGCCTGACAGAAATGACACAGTACTCCTCCTAAATGAGGCAAAAGCATCACGACATTCGCTCGTGATGCTTTTTTTCGGATAGGGCTGTACCTTGGCCAGCATATTTAATTTGATAGTAGTGTACACATAACTATTTATAGAACAAAAAATGAGTAGGGACTGGACGCAAATTACCATCTGATGGTTTGTTTACGACTCGACCGTTTAGTATAAGAGATGATGAACCGCCACCGTCCAAATTATAAGCATCTTGAACACCCAGATTGTACATCTTCCCTTGGAGTTCTTCGAGCGTTGCGCCTGAACCCCCACTTTCATTGTAGCCGTCTACGACAATAATGAGCAACTGATCATCTTTATAGCTGCCAATAACCGTACGTGGAGCCCGCTTGGGAGAAACTTTCCATTTTTCGGGAATAGGCACTTTTTGTCCCCTTTGCAGCAGAACGGGAACGAAGGTAGCTCCAAAGGCAGGCTTTAAGCTGTCAAGAGCACCTTGAGTGTAAAATTTGCCCCCAATAAGCTTGCCATCGTTACTCAAGCCAATGAATGACAAGTCCTTGAAACTTGATTGAAAGCCAGTAAGGTAGCGGCCGTTCAGGACAGTGGTGCTTAATGGATAGCGTTTGCCGTCTCCATCTGCAAAGCCGCCTGCGTTGATACCTGCAATAGCTCCGTGTCTTAAGACTGCACGCATGGTCGTTTCTGAGCCACCCAATTTGTCATTTCCCAAAGACATTTTCATTGCTGTAGGATCTTTAAGTTTGACCTTCATGGCGTATCCGTGATAAATTCCCGGGTTTACCTTAAACAATTCAATGGTAATCCGGTTGCTATCTACTCGGTCATAGGGAACCCCCAGTTTAGAGGTAATGCGCCGATTATAGATGACTGCCGGTCGCTTGGACTGCGTAGAGGCCGTCACGACAAGCTGATTCATCGTTTGGGTTGTTTGTTTGTAGAGCTCGGATGTCCGGCGAATCGTAGATAAGGTGTACGTTGCTGTTTGCTTGGCTTCATCAAGCTGCTTGTCTACAGATTGCGTTTGTAGAGTGATTTCGGCTTTTTGCAGACTTGGAGAAGTAGACTTGGGAAAGCTTAAAGGGGGATGCACTAACAAAATACACCCTAACAAACCGATAAAAGGAGCAAGGGCCAACATAAAGAACCGGTTTACTAGCTTTGCATCTACATTCATTTTAGCAAGTCCATTTTTTTCTGAAGTGTATTGAGTTGCTGCTTGACTTCATTTAATTGGGTATACAGCTTATTGCTATTATCGGTCTTGTTATTCGCATTATCCTTCGTAAAGGTCAGTAATTCGTTGAAGGACTGAACCTTACCCTGCAATCCGTTAACTTCCTTGGAAAGTGTAGTCAGTTGCTTTTCATAGTCGGATTTGAGTGCTTGAATCTGTTGGTCTGTATGGGTTTGCATTTCGTTTAGCATTTGCTGCTTCAAGTGATTGCTATACAGATAGGTTGCAAGAGCACCTAATATAATAAGAATGAACCAAAATAGCAGAAAAGTCTTTACGGGCAACCCCTTTCTTGAATTGCTCCGCCGGGCTTCGGCAGGAGGACGTTCAGGTGAAGCTTGCATGCGATTTTCAACTCCCGTATAAAATCAAATTTCCAGTCTTTATTTGCAGTACCAATTCTATCATGGGCCTATTTATTTCGCAAAAGCGAAATAGTCATATAAAAATATTGGAAAAAGAGATTGCGTCGTAAGGAAGTCCTAGGATACAATTTCCTTAAATCGTTTTCGCTTCTTATACGTTCACCTTTACGCAATTTCTACATAAGCAATTCCTAATTTTATGATTATTTTTGCTTACTATGTATTTTTTTTGTAAAATCAGGAGGTTTAGATATGAGAAAAGTATGGCAGGTGGTCATCATAGATATCCATCCTACAAGTATGCTGGGAACAAAGCTTATTTTGGAAGACCAGCAGGATTTGCTTGTTAGAGGGATGTCTTCCTCCGGCACAGAAGGCCTGGAGCTGGTTTGCTCCATTCGGCCGGAAGTTATTTTAATGGACTATAGATTACCCGAGGGAACGGCGGAACCATTTTTGACACAAATGCGGGTCTTGTCTCCGGACAGCCATATTGTTATTATGACGGATGAGGACAATATTACGTTGTTTCAGCAGTTAATCTCGCTTGGGGCCAATGGAATGCTATCCAAGCAGGCATCACCGAGCCAGTTAATCCACTTGATCAATGGTTTGCGCGAAGGATTTGCTTCTTTACCAATGGATTGGATGCGTTGTGGAAACTGGCCATTTATGCCGTTAATGGCTTCTGAGCCTTTTGATGAATTGACACAAACCGAAGTTTTCATTATGGAACGTATTGTACAAGGAATTACATATGACAAAATTGCTATCGAGATCGAAGTTAGCCGGCGCTCCATTGATAATTATTTACGTAAAATTTATGCGAAATTAGGTGTGTCCAGCCGGGCGCAGGCGATTGAACGTTATGCCTTATATGCGCGTCAGATGAAGCAGTTATATGCTTGACGCGTCAGCCCGGAGATCATGACTATTTTTCAGGAGAAGGAGGATGTTCATGCAATATTCCTTTGCTTCACGAACGGCTGCAATGTTGGCTTCTCCAGTGCGTCATATCCGGGAAAATGCGAGAAGACATTCCTTTATATCTTTGGCTGAAGAATTGCCTGCACAAGAGCTGTTTCCGGTGAAACTTTTGGAAGAAGCGGCTCATGATGTGTTTGGCTTCGGCCCTGATGCCCTCCAGTATGGTGAACCGGAGGGCTATTTTCCGTTGCGGGCATGGCTTGCGGGCGAGTGGGAACAGCGTAAGGGAGTAAGAGTGCCGCCAGGTCAGATCCTTCTCACCACAGGCAGCCAGCAGGCCATTGACCTGATCGTAAGGCTGATGGTGGATGAGCGTGATCCGGTATTGGTAGAGAACCCTACATCCCCTGGATGTTTACAGGTGCTATCCATGCAAGGAGCGCAGATCGTTCCTGTAGAATCAGATGGGGAGGGCGTAATTCCCGATAAGCTTGAAGCTTTAATGATCCGTTATCGCCCCAAGCTTTTTTTTGCTACGCCAACGTTTACGAATCCAACAGGCTCCTTATGGAGCGCGGCTAGACGACAGGAAATTTTGGACCTGTGTAGGCGTCATGAGGTGTTAGTGGTTGAGGACGATTCGTACGGTGAATTGCATTTTAAGCAAAAAAACGAAACCCATGATAAGAGTCCGCATGCCCAGAGCCGAAAGTTTGCAGAGGCTTATCCCTCACTATTTGCGCTGGATCATGCGGGTCAGGGCGGTCAAGTGCTATATATCGGTTCATTTAATAAAACAGTTGCTCCTGCATTGCGAACTGGTTGGGCGGCTGGTCCTGCGCCGCTGATTGAAGGGATGTACGCCTTGAAGCAGCTGGCTGACATGCAATCCAGTACAATGAATCAACGGCTGCTGTTCCAATTGCTGACCAATTCGCGATTTCACTGGCACGAGCACTTGGCGATGTTGAACAAGGAGTATTCAACTCGACTCCAATTAATCCTGGAGCTGCTCAAGCGTCCGTTTTGGAAAGACGTAACGTATCATATTCCATCTGGCGGGATGTATGTGTGGGTGAGGTTGCCCGCTGGGCTGGACAGTGCCTTGCTGCTCAAAGCGGCGCTACCCAAGGGGGTAGCCTTTATGCCAGGTGCATTGTGTGCGGTTGGCGATGAAGGTGCTTCTCATATTCGCCTGAACTTTAGCCATCCGGGCCGAGAACAGCTACTTATGGGCATGAATTTGATCGGTGAGACAATCGGTGAATTTACTGCGCGGAGCTAGTAAAAGTCACCTTCGGGGGTCAGTTATCCTCTGCCTCCGCAGCAATGGAGGAATAACCGCTGGGTGCTTCTGCAATCTGCAATTGCTCATCCCCCTCGTTCAACTCGACCGCCATTCCAGTGGCCGTTATAATGCCTTGCTGCTGCAGCACTTCCGCATACTCGCTCAAAGCGGCTTCACCGAACGGAGTCAGCCGATAGCGGCCGCGGGCTACACGTTCAAACCAGCCGTAGTAATTGCGCTGGAGCACGGCAGCAGCTCCGCTGACGGCTGCTGTACGGGCGAGCTGCGCCGGGGCGGCTTCCCCCAAGCCCTGTAAAGCAGCGGCTACGCGCAGTGCTTTTTCCCGGTAGGCGGTGACCAGCTTGCGCCGGGTGCTCCCGCCGACATTGTGGTCACCGCTGCGTGCGTGAAATTCCCGCAGCAGCTTTTCCTTGCGCGAGCCGCGGCGGACGGCAGTCGTTTTGTGGACATTATCGCTAGATGCCATGGGCTTACACAATACCTCAACGAGCGGAGGCTTTGATTTAAAATGCGTGACGGTGAGCAGGCCAAGCCCCAATTGGCGGCACAGTCCGACCAGTTCATTCCAGCGTTGATTCACCGCCCCTTTTTTGGCACGATTCCGTTCTACGGCTACATATACATTGCTACTAAGCTTCAATCGCTGCATCCCTTGCAGTACTAGCGCCAAATTAAACGTCTTTTTTATCTCTACAATCAGTGGCGCTTGCTGCTCTGGCTTAATCCCCACCAGATCGCAGTTGCGTACTTCTCCCTTGACTTCATATCCCAAGTTTTCAAAAAAGGCTTTGACCGGAGCGTACAGCTCCGTCTCATGCCGAACTGCCATGGATTCTCCCGCTCCTTTATCCCATTATTCCGAGCTTATATTGTACCATAATGCGTCAGATCCGCGTCGTTGTTGTCTATTTTAGCACAGTGAATCCCTTTGTTTTTGGAAAAAGCCTAGAGACCTGTCACAAAAAATAGGTCAATTCTGAAATCAATCTGCATAGGTATGTATTACACTTTTTTTAAGAGGATCGCATCATATCCTGAAAGGCGTGACAAGTGTAGTCATAATCACCAAGAGTGGAGGATAGTCATTACGCAGTCATGGGAGGAACCGAGCATGAATATTTTTGACCGCCTTGCGGAGTACCGAGCGGAGAGCAACCGCTTGGCCTGGAACGGCACTTTTAGAGAGTATATCGAGATACTCAAGAAAGACCCGACACCGGCGATGACCGCTCATGCACGGGTTTACAAAATGATTGAATCTTTTGGTGTAGAAGAGGTTGGGGGACATAAGCGATATAAATTTTTTGAACAGGAGATTTTTGGGCTCGATCGTGCACTGGAGAAGCTGGTGGAGGAATATTTCCATTCCTCAGCCAGGCGGCTTGATGTCCGCAAGCGTATCCTCCTTTTGATGGGGCCTGTTAGCGGAGGGAAATCGACACTGGTCACCTTGCTAAAGCGTGGTCTGGAGAAGTTTTCAAGAACGGATCAGGGGGCCGTGTATGCTATAGAGGGTTGCCCCATGCATGAAGATCCCCTTCATCTTATTCCTCATGAGTTGCGTCCCGAATTCGAAAAGGAACTGGGAGTTCGTATTGAAGGTAATCTGTGCCCATCCTGTCAGATGAGACTGCGTACAGAATTTGAGGGCGACATCGAAAGGGTTCGCGTGGAGCGGGTATTTATATCGGAAGAAAACCGGATCGGCATAGGTACGTTCAGTCCTTCTGATCCGAAGTCACAGGATATTGCGGATTTGACAGGCAGCATCGACTTTTCCACCATTACGGAGTATGGTTCTGAATCTGATCCGCGCGCCTATCGATTTGACGGAGAACTGAATAAAGCGAATCGCGGACTGATGGAATTTCAGGAAATGCTGAAGTGCGATGAGAAATTTTTGTGGAATTTATTATCTCTGACCCAAGAGGGAAATTTCAAGGCTGGACGGTTTGCGCTCATCAGTGCAGATGAATTGATCGTAGCTCACACCAACGAATCGGAGTATAAAAGCTTTATTGCGAATAAAAAGAACGAGGCGTTGCAGTCGCGGATGATTGTAATGCCAATTCCCTATAATCTGAAAGTATCCGAGGAAGAAAAGATTTATGCCAAGCTTGTTGAGCAAAGTGACATGCGGCATATTCACATTGCTCCTCATGCGCTGCGAACGGCGGCCATTTTCTCCGTGCTCACCCGATTGAAAGAGACCAAGAAGCAGGGCATGGATCTGGTTAAAAAGATGCGGATGTATGACGGTGAGGAGGTCGAAGGCTATAAGGAAGCCGATCTGAAGGAGATGCAAAATGAGTTTCTGGAAGAAGGCATGTCCGGGGTTGACCCAAGGTACGTCATAAATCGTATTTCCAGTGCACTCATTAAGCAAAATGTGGAGTCCATCAATGCTCTGGATATTTTACGAGCCATTAAGGATGGTCTAGACCAACACGCTTCCATTACAAAGGAAGAGCGGGAGCGTTATCTGAATTTCATTTCCGTGGCTCGTAAGGAATATGATGAATTAGCAAAAAAAGAAGTACAAAAGGCCTTTGTATATTCTTTCGAAGAGTCAGCCAAGACGCTGTTTGATAACTATTTGGATAACATCGAAGCTTTTTGCAATTGGTCGAAAATCCGCGATCCGCTCACAGATGAGGAACTTGACCCGGATGAGCGGCTTATGCGCTCGATCGAGGAACAAATCGGGGTGTCGGAAAATGCGAAAAAAGCATTCCGTGAAGAAATATTAATCCGAATTTCCGCCTATTCCCGCAAGGGACGAAAGTTTGAGTATCATCATCATGATCGGCTACGTGAAGCTATTGAAAAGAAGCTGTTCGCCGATTTAAAGGATATTGTGAAGATTACGACTTCCACCAAAACGCCTGACGCTAATCAGCTCAAACGGATGAATGAGGTCATTAAGCGACTGATTGAGGAGCATGGCTATACAGCAGCTAGCGCCAACGACCTATTGAGGTATGTAGGTAGTCTTCTGAACCGGTAAGGCGAAATAAATATGTACAATACGAAGCAGATGAATTGAAATGGATGGTGACACGAAGACTGTAAGATATCTAATCAACGTGTTTCCTATAAGGAATCCGGCAAGCACAGGCAATTCAGGTGCGGTCGGATTCTTTTTTTTGTGCTGAAATTACTATGAAAAAAGTTATAATCAATCTTCTGCTTTTTTAACATTTTCTAAAAACTTGCCGATAATTATGGTAATGTAAAATATATGTAAACTATGATTTGGAGGGACTTATGATTCATGTCGCTGAGAGTAGATTAAAACAGATACAATATATTGGTATAACTGATGATGATTTGGCTTTATTACACCATTATCAGGGGTTATTCCAATCTATTGTGAATGAGGTTGTGGATCGTTTTTATAAGCATATAGAAAAGGTTCCCCATCTTATGTCGATTATCTCTAAATGGTCGAATATTGAGCGGCTAAAACAAACACAGCGTGAATACTGGCTTTCTCTTGCGGATGGGAAAATAGACGATCAGTTTATCGAACATCGTCTTTTTGTGGGACAGGTGCATTCCCGGATCGGATTGTCTTCCGATTATTATTTGGGAACGTACATTGCTTATCTTGATATTGCAGTCGACATTTTAAAGCGTTCGGGGGTAGAAGATTGGTATTCTATTGTGCACTCTCTTTCCAAAATGTTCAATCTGGATTCCCAGCTTGTGCTGGAAGCTTATCAGGAAAAGGAAAAAGAGCAAATTAACGAGCTCGCTGACGAACAAACACAGTTGCTGACTGTGGTATCCCGAATTGCGCAAAATTTGACGGGCATGATTGCCGAACTTAGGGAAAATACCGATAATATCGCGGAGAGTGCCTGCAATACGGCTTCTTCGCAGGAACATACAGAGGAACTGGTACTGCGATTGAGCGATGAAATTAAGCATATTGAACAGATGAGCAGTACCATTCGAGAGTTGTCCGATCAGACTCATCTGCTAGGGCTGAATGCGGCGATTGAGGCAGCCCATGCGCAGGAAGCAGGACGGGGGTTTCAAGTTGTGGCGCAGGAAGTGCGAAAGCTGGCATCTAATTCAAAGCAAGCACAGGAGCAAATTCAGCGCAAGGTGCTGGATATTGCCCGTATGCTTGACAGTGTGCAATCCGAAACCGCTGCCACAACAGCCAGTGCCCGGCAACAGGCCTCCAGCTCGGAAGAATTGGCTTCGTTCACCAAGCTGATAGAAAATATGGTGAAGGAATTGGAAATGCTGCAGCACTCCTCGGAAATGCTGGTGGTGTGAGATGTAGCTGGAGTGGTATGCCTGTGAAACTGGAAGTTTCTCTATTGTAACGTTTCAGTCATAGCTTTTTTTCCATTCTATATGAGCCGCAAGTACTCTTTTCCATAACTCGTCTCGTTCCTGGTGGCTGTAGTTAACGAGCGGCTCACCAAATACATCTGCCAATACTTCCAGCCACTGTGACTTCTTATCCAGCTCTATTTTTTCCAATCCGTTTAGCCCGCGTTTTTTCCAAATACATCCTCTCAGTTCATTTGCTTCTAACGCTTGTCTTTGGCGAATTAGAAACAGGTTAAACCATGGAGATTCCACGGAGCG
The DNA here is from genome assembly GCF_050482105.1 of Paenibacillus jamilae. Taxonomy (GTDB): domain Bacteria; phylum Bacillota; class Bacilli; order Paenibacillales; family Paenibacillaceae; genus Paenibacillus; species Paenibacillus jamilae_B. Next base: position 61,446 of record NZ_JBCNHI010000020.1, read on the forward strand.
GCTATAGAAATGATGTTTTGGCATGAATTCTTCCAAATTCTGAACAACCGTAGGGGCAAAATCAACGCCAACAAATGAAGCAAGCGGGTCATGCTCTAAACGCCAGCCTTTAGTAACGACTTCAGATTCCATAACTTTATAACGAAGTGGGGTTTGTTCATAAGTCCCCATAAGGAGTGGAAGAGGCTCATATGGCATATCGCCCAGTCCGACATCGACAATCCATACTTCATCTTCTTGCTGCTCATTTAGCAAGTTCACTGTTAGTCCAAGATGAAATGAATTAATACGTGGCTCAGCTCCTAAAGGCTGTACCCCAGCATGATGCAGAGAAACTTTGTACCCTAGTGAATGTAGTAGTGCACTAAAGGCGCCATTTAAATGGAAACAATAACCACTTCTCCCTTGTAAAATGAGTTGAACAGATTCTTGAAAACCAATCGCAGCCGGCCTTCTTGCAAAAATGTCCAACGTTTGCCATGAAAGCTGTTCTACGTGTGCCTTATGTAGCTCCACTAAATAGGATAGGGTAGGAGGCTGAACTTCGGGAATTCTGATTCTGTTCAAATAAGCTTTTATTTCTTCTTTTGTCATGGTGTACATGTGTAGTCACCTCTATTGTTAGTTTGCCAAATCTCTTCTCGAAACAAATGAGCATGGAGTCTTAGCATCATTGTAAGAGGGGGACATGCTGTGTACAATGCTATAAATTAATGATTGTACCGGTACAATCAGCAAATCAATTCTTTTAGTAACATGCCGATTTCCATAGAAGGTTGTCAGAACACAAAAAAACAGACCTTATCACCAGGTCTGTTTTTTTGCTTAGTTTCCAAGCCGTCTGATTATAGCAGTGATCTAAGTTCACGTCGGTATTTGTTCAGATGCACCAACGACGGAATGACACGCTTGGCAGAACGAAATCCGCCTATTCTGATGTTGCGCACAACATGATAGGGAGAAATCAACAACGCATGAAGCAGACGCAAATCCTGGGTGCTCAATGGTCGATATCGCTGATAAAAGTCTATCGCACGCAGCATCTTCGTCGCATTCCAAAGACAATTCCGGTGAAGAAGATGAGAGAGATCTTTCATTCGTACATGTAGGGAACAATTTTCAAAGTCGATCAAATGGATTTTAAACTGCCTGTCTTTGATCAGATTGGGATAGTTATAGTCACCGTGTATAAATGCAGCCGCTTTTTGCTCCTGCTGGATTGCTTCTCGGACTTTGGGTTGCTGTAGACGATATAATACTTCTTCACAAAGAGCCACGAGATGGGCTGTACCTTTGTAATGAATGAGGCGTTTTTTATACCCAGCTACTTCATCGCTCAAGCCTTCATAACGGATTCTGGAAGGAGGCGCTTCCGTGATAGGAAAGCCTGATGCACTGGTGTGGAATTTGGCTAAAGTAGCAATTCCCTTTTTGAAATCTATTCTTTTAGTAAATTCCGGTCTGGGTCCATGAATCCAATTAGTTAATGTATATGACACACCTTCATAGGTCATGTAAGGTGTTTGCTGTACGGTTGGATAGACCTTTTGGCTACGTGTAAACCCGCGCTCATCCAGATACGACAAGACACGTGTAATAAAACGAATCTCTTCTTCCGGGAATTTGTAAGGTTTTAAGCAATAAGTTGTATTAGCGGTTTCAATCTTGTGAATGTCTTTCATTTGACGACTACGCTGAATTTTGATTCCGTACATTTGCTCAACGTTCGATAAAATCGACATTTTGCTCCTCACTTTCTTTTATACACGGGCCCATTCCTGCAAAATATGGATGATTTGTAATCGAAGAGGCCACGACTGATCCCAGTTGTCTAGGATTTCGCGGTCTCTTGAACGATTCAGATGCCGGGAAGCATGCCAAGCTTCTCGTGGTAGTTTATATAAAGCTGTAACAATCTTCCGTTCAGTTCGGCTTAGTGGCTTGCGTCTCTGGTATCCCTCCAACAAGGATTGCACAAATTCAGGATTGAATTGAGTCGTATTCATAAGAGCCTTTGCTAAATCAGCATAGACTGAGCCAATCTTAACCCGATCCCAATCAATGATTTTCAGGTGACCGTCATCTGAAATAATGACATTCGGGGTGGTGATATCACCGTGAATCAAGGAGGGGTGCCGACGTTCCGCCCGAAGCAGTCTTATAATGGATCCGTCCTGCAAATCCTTCCATGCACGCCTGGATAAATGTTTACAGTTTTTTCCATGAGTGTTGTACCAGTCGCGGTACTCTTTATTCTGGCGGCTGATTTTTGTCATTTTTTTTTGGAAAAGGCGGTCCTGGTTTTTCCATATTCGTAATTGTTGAATGGTCGGAGAGGACATTCCTGTCTCCATCGGATGCAAGCCGGTGGATGCAGCATGAAGTGTGGCAAGGGCCAGCCCTAGTTTTTTGAAATCTTCAGTGGTTTCCAGTCCCCGTCCTTTGATCCACTGACTTACATAAAAAGGTGTTCCTTGATGTAGTGTCCAAAGCTTGCCAGAATGAGTGGGAAGCCATGTAGGCATGTAGGTATACTTTCTCTTTTTTAAAAGCCTTATATAGTTCGCTGCTCGTTCCATCTGTTGAATCGTATTTGAACGAACCATTGATGAACGACTAAAAGGCTTTAAAGCATAAGTTCCTTTTCTCGTTTTTACTTGGATGACTGCATTTTTTCGGTACAGTGATGAAACTAAGCTTGATTTTAAAGGGATCAGACCGAAACGACGGGTGATTTTGCGAATCTGTGCTTTTGTATAGGATTTCGCCATAAGAACCTCACTTGACTTTTAATTGAAGAAAAAGGTAATCCTCTGTTAGTTATCAGTCTATTCATGAGGAAATAATGGGTGCAGTTTTATGAAGCTATTCTTGTTTTTTTATCCTGTGAGCACAAGGAATAGGTCCTTGTTTTGGCCGGAATGAACATTGTTATGGTAGGAAAGTTACATTAACATAAAATAAAAAGAGCGAAAGCAGGGATTCAAAATGCCTAAGCTTGGAATGATTACGATTGGACAATCCCCTCGGTCAGATGTAGCCCCTATTATAGAAAGGGCATTGGAAGGACGGGCCGAGTTGGTACAGGCTGGTGCACTGGATGGACTCTCGTTAAACTACATACAACAGCATCTATCACCATCACCGGGAGAGTATGTATTAACTTCACGCTTGACGACCGGGGAGTCGGTGGTCATCTCACGTGAAAAAATTCAGCCGTTGCTTCAGGATACAATCACACGTATGGAGGAGCAGGGCATTCGTACAATTTTGCTACTCTGTACCGGCGTGTTTCCTGGATTGCATACCCGAGGTGCTTTTCTAATTGAGCCAGATCATGTGCTTCCTCCTGTACTGAAGGCTATGTCCAGCGGAAGAAGACTGGGACTGATTGGACCGCTTGAAGAACAGAAGGACAACCTCAAGCTAAAATTCAGTCCTCATGGGTTAAATCCCCAGTTTGCGGCAGCCTCGCCTTACAGTAGCAGTGAGGAAGAATTTCGCCGGGCTGCTGGACAGTTTAGGAATCAAGCAGACCTAATTGTGCTGGACTGTATGGGTTATACGGATGCACACCGAGAGCTGGCGGCAACCTACGCAGGGGTTCCCGTTGTATTGTCCAATGCGTTGATCGGCAAGCTGGTATCGGAAATGGTATAACGAAATTGGAGGTAAGAAATATGAGCCAACAACGTATTGAAATCAGTAAAAATGTATTACAAAAATGTTTGGGGCTCACTGCCGGTGAGACACTCCTGGTGGTAACGGACGATGATAAAAAAGAGTTGGGTGAGTCCATCTATGAAGCGGGCAAGGCGCTTGGGGCAGAAGCTGCTATTATGACAATGAAGGTACGCTCCAAATCTGGCGAGGAGCCTCCAGCCCCTGTTGCCGAAGCCATGTTGCGTTCCAATGTGGTTGTATGTGTCACCCGCTACTCGCTGACCCATACAAGTGCCCGCAAGCAAGCGGCAGCGGCTGGAGCTCGCCTGGCAACTATGCCTGGCATGACCGACGATATGTTCATGAATGGGGCTATTGCTGCTGACTACCCAAAGGTCAAGGCGCTTACAGAAGAGGTGACTGCATTGCTGACAGCTGCCAAGCAGGTGCGAATTGAAAAGGATGGATACAGCCTGGACTTCACCATAGAAGGGCGCAACGGTGTTCCCAGCACAGGCATGTATTTGAATCCCGGCGAATCGGGTAACCTGCCTTCAGGTGAAGCGTACATTGCTCCGCTGGAAGGAACAGCACAGGGCCAGATTTTGGTGGATGGTTCTGTGGCTGGGATTGGTGCCTTAAAACAGCCTCTGCTGCTGACAGTGCAAAATGGCAGATTGATCGCCGCAGAGGGGGAAGCTGGACAGTCTCTGCTGGACATGCTCGGTGAAGGTGACGGCAGAATGCTGGCGGAGTTTGGTATCGGAACGAATGATAAAGCCCGGATCACGGGCGTTGTATTAGAGGACGAAAAAGTATACGGCACGATCCACGTCGCTTTTGGCAGCAATAATACCTTTGGTGGAACTGTCGCTGCGGGTGTACATATTGACGGAGTCGTACAGAGACCGGATGTATACCTGGACAATCGTCTGATTATGAAGGCTGGTCAGCTGCTAGATAGATAAAGGGAGGAATTCATCATGCTCGGCATTATCAGAGTGATTACTATGCAGGACAAAGCAACAATCGACTTACATGGCCGGGTCATTGAGCAGCGCTACGGGCTACCTGTTACTAGTGTGTGTATCCCCGATCAGCCGAAAGGAATCTATGATGATATCACAGACCGAGAGGCGGTGCCTAAAATTGTGCTCGCGGCGCAACAACTTGTTGAGCGAGGCTGTACGTCCATCGGCATTAGCTGCGCTGCTGATCCGGGGCTAGAGGAAACCCGCCAGGCTGTAGCTGTGCCTGTACACGGGGCGGGGTCCTGTGCGGCACTCTTGGCTCTGACATCGGCCAGACGGGTAGGTGTGTTGACCATTCTGGACGCAGCTCCTCCATTCATTCGCCGTATATTAGGCGAGTCTTATATCGGTACGGAGCGTCCCGAGGGTGTGCGAACGACACTGGACTTGAACACGCCACAAGGCAAAGAGGCTGCCATGGTAGGGGCGCTGCGGCTACAGGAGAAAGGCGCTGAGGTTATTGTGCTTGCCTGCACTGGCTTTGTCACGATGAATTTTGCCGCGGAATTGGAGCGTAAGCTGGGCATTCGTGCGATTGATCCGATTGTGGCACTTGGTGCAGCGGCTTCGGTACGCTGGCAACCGCATGATGAGGAATAGCAGCTAGGATCGGTTTTAAACTTCATAAAACTTCAATAAATACACCGTCTTTTTCGATAAAAGTCGGTGTATTTGTGTTGTTTTGAAGCCTTGCCAGTTAGGCTCGATAGAATGAGAGTAATCTGGACCAAGGGTTAAAGGTTTTGTTTTGTACGCTTTTTTGGTACACTATCCTGAAAATTAGATGAAGTAGGGATTTTGCAAAATAAAAAAGCAGGGTGGTCTGTCTTTATGAAAATACCGGGTGTAACAGTTCAAGAGCTCATGGCAATACCCGTGTTGAAGGAGGCAAAGGTATTAAGCGGAGAACAAGGGCTCAGCCGGGTTGTCCGGTTTATTGATATTATGGAGGTCCCCGATCTGAAGGGCTGGGTCCGGCAGGGTGTATTGTTGATGACAACGGCTTATTCTATCCGTCATGAGCCCGAGGTATTGTGTCAAATTATTCAATTGCTGCATCAGGGCGGGGCAGCGGCGCTTGTGATCAAACCGACCCGATTTCTAACGGAAATCCCCCGAAGTGCACTTGAAGAAAGCAATGCCTGCGGCCTTCCTGTGATTGAAATCCCAGCCGATATTCCTTATACAGATATTACACAGCGTGTCATGGATATGGTGCTGAACCGACAGGCAGAATTGCTGCGACGGTCAGAAGAAATTTATCGAACATTAACGACAATGGTGTTGGAGAACAGCGGCATACAGGCTGTAAGTGATAATATTGCAGAGCTGTTTAAAGCGCCGGTTGCATTGATTGATAATGGAGGACAAGCCATTGTGACATCACCGCAAGGATGGAATTGGGCCAAGGTGCAAGATGCTCGTCACTTTCCTATTAATGTAGATAAACGCACAGTTGCCAAGCTAGTTATTGCCCGCAATGAGCTGGATGATATGGAACAGGTTGGTATTGAGCAGGCACGTCTGGTGATGGCATTGGAATTAATGCGTGAGAAAGCAGTAGAAGATACGGAAAGCCGATTACGGGGAAATTTTATAGATGAACTAATGACCCCCCCGTTGCCTTTGCGGCATGAGGTTGAGCGGAGAGGTCGTCAATTGGGATTCAACCCCGAATATAATTGGGAGGTGGCTGTACTGGAAAGTGCTGCAGCTCCACCAGAAGAAATACTTTCCGGGTTGCTTAGTATGGAATCGACCCGACGACGTGTGGTGTCTCATATTGAGTTCCGTTCTAATCGGGCGGTATTATTTCTGCCGACTCTTCAGTCGAATGATCACCAGAGCAGACCGGACTCTGACCCCGAAATGTCCTGGAGTGATACGCTGAAAAATTGGTCAACTGAAAAAGCCTGGGGAACCGCAGAATATTATTTAGGCATCGGAAGCCCCAAAAAGCTGTGGGAGCTGCTGCAAAGCTATAATGAAGCACGCCGTGCCATTACTGTATCTCAGCGTTTGTACCCTGATCAACGTGTATGCAAATACAGTGATATTGAGATGCACTATATGCTCGGAGAAGCGATGGACAAAAAGGAATTTGCCAATTTGTTCGAACGTAAGCTGGGGAGACTTCAGCAGTATGATCGGTCACATGGCAGTGATTTACTCAAAACGTTATTTTATTATTTGGAACATAGGGGCAGTCTGATAGATACAGCAAATTATCTTTTTATACATCGTAATTCGGTAAAATACAGACTGGAACGGATACGCGACATGACGGATTTTGATCTTAATGATTCACGCGAGCAATTTATATGCCATACATGTCTAATTCATTATTATTTGCGGGAACACAGCTAGTTGAACGTTTTTTGGGCAGGGAGGGAAGGACATGGATAAAAGAATACTGATAGCGGACGATGAGGAAAGTATCCGGAATGCACTGGCCTATGCGTTAAAGCGGGAAGGCTTTTTGGTGGAAACTGCCGTTGATGGGGAGGATGCTTTGGAAAAAGTACATTTGTTCCACCCGGATGTACTTATACTGGATGTGATGATGCCCAAACTGGGTGGATATGAGGTGTGCCGCCGTTTGGAAAGCCGGAAGGGGATTGGTATTTTATTGCTAACCGCCAAAAACGATATCGTCGATAAGGTGCTCGGATTGGAACTGGGCGCAGACGATTTTATGAGCAAGCCGTTTGACCTGAGAGAACTGATTGCACGTATTAAGGCATTAGTACGGAGACTAGAACGAGAAGGAGCGCCTGCGACGGAAGGAACAGAAGTCATATTGGGTCCATTACGAGTGCGTCCATCCAGCCGAACAGCTGAACTTGGAGCCAGGGCGTTGGAGCTGACACCCAAGGAGTTTGATGTACTGGCTCTGCTGGTGTCCCATACTGGGAGAGTGTATACACGGGACGATCTGTTGGAACAAATATGGGGCATCGATTATGTGGGGGGAACGCGGACGGTGGATATTCATATCCAGCGCCTGCGTAAAAAGCTGGAGCCGCACCAGTCGATGCTGCAAACTGTGTATGGAATCGGCTATAAGGCGGAGAAAATGACGTGAACGAGCACCATTCATTCCGTCCACAAGAAAGCTTGCAGTCTGCTGATCCGCAGAAGCGCAAACGTAAGCGTACAGGCTTGAGCCTGCGCTGGAAATTTCCGCTGGTACTCGCGGCTTTACTGTTATTTACAGTCGGAGTGCTGAGTTGGCTCGTGCTTACCGGTATTCGTGCTAATCAGACAGAGCAAATGGAACGAGGCTTAAAACGTCAGGCTGAAATCGTGGAGATGCGCGTAAAACAGTCTTACCTGTTGGGAGTTCGCCAATCACCCGAAGACTTCATGAAAAAGCAAGCGCCGCAGCTTGCCGTGGACCTCGGTGTGTCCAGTAATATGCGCGTTATTTTATATGATGCTCGAGGGTATGAGGTTGGGAACTCTCTACCACTGGCTTATAGAACAGATATCAGTCAGGCGCTTTCTTACGCACTCCAAGGAAAAATTGCATATATTACGGAAGGGAGCTCGGTTACTTATCTGGCTCCGCTTCAAGGTCCAGACGGCCTGCTGGGAGTGGTACAGCTTCATAGCTCAACAGAAGCGCAGCAGCAGTTCTACCAGGCGATTGCCCGCTTGTTTTTATGGACAGGAGGGGCGGTGCTAGTCTTAAGCTTTATTTTGGGCTTAGGCTATGTCAGCCGCCAGACGAGGGACATCGGACGACTGACTCGCGCTTCTGAGCAGATATCGGCAGGGCACTATCCAGAAGCGAGATTGCTGCGACGGCAGGACGAACTGGGAAAGCTGGATGAAGGGATGCTCCAGATGAGTCATGTGATCCGGGCGAGTATTACCGCGCTCGAAAATGAAAAGCTTCGGCTGGAAGAAGCGGTTCAGCGTTTGCGAGAGTTGGAGCAGCAGCAAAAGGCTTTTATCGGCAATATCAGTCACGAACTGAAGACACCGTTGACCTCTATTCAGGCTTATGCTGATTTGCTGGATATGTATGGGGATGATCCCGAATTGGTGCGTGAAGCCAGAGAAAGTATCGGTAAGGAAACAAAACGATTGTATGAGCTTGTCGAGGACTCACTGAGACTATCTGTGCTGGACAAATATGATTTTGAATTACATACGGAGGAAGTGGAGCTGCATTTGCTGCTCGAAGATGCTGGAAGCCGAATCCGGGGGAAGGCTGCGGCACGCGGACTGAATTTTTCGATAGATACCGTTCCTGCCAAGGTATGTGGAGACCCCAAGCATCTGATGCATATTGTACTGAATCTGCTGGATAATGCAGTGAAATACAATCGGGACGCAGGCTGGATTACGTTATCCAATCGAGTGGAAAAGGACACCGTAACAGTATATGTGCGCAATTCCGGTCCATGGATTCCTCGGGAAAAATGGGATATGATTTTTGAACCGTTTGCTACCTTAAGCCATGATCGTTCTCGTCAGGACAGTGGTACGGGACTTGGTCTGCCTCTGGCGCGAAGACTGGCGGAGCGCATGGGTGGTGATTTACAGCTTACAGCTTCGGATGAAAATGAGTTGGAGAGTAGCAATGGTCATTCAGGTGCAACTGGCAATGAATTTTCGCTCAAGCTACCTTTGTTGGTTCACAATGGCTTTCAGTAATTGGACCGCTCTATGACTATAGGACTGCAATTGGTGTCTTGTTTACAACTTGGAAACAATCCGATGTATTCATGAGATGTTCAGGCATTAAGCTGGGGTAACGATAACAAGGAGGCCGTTATACATGATGAAGAAAAAATTAGACAGCTATGGGCAAAAGAACGGCCTTCCGCGGCTCGAACATCCCTATGCACGCTTTTTCAGACACAAAGTCACAGGGCTGCTCATGACTGGCTTGCTCGTCGGAGGGTTGCTCAGCGGTTGCGGTATAAAAAGCGCAGGAGAGACCCATCCATCATCTGGTATGAAACCAGGACAAAAGCTTACTGTGATTGATATGGATGCGGCTCGGCAACAAGTATCGGACGAGCTGGTGGTACAGTCTATCGATAAGCTGGGAGATGTCTACGCGAGGTCATGGCTGAGTGATGAAGAATTGATTGTGGAGCGTCAGAATCGGTTATGGATTCATAATGTAAAGACCAACAAGGAACGAGTTTTAACACCAGGTCGTAACGCTCTACAGTTACTTGCTGTGGTATCACCGGATCAACGCCATGTCTTTTTTACGGAGGGCAGTGCCAGCAGCAAGTATGATATCCAGGGCTATATTTTAGAGCTCAGCAGTGGTAAGGTTACATCGGTTGGTCAGCTGGACATGACTAACGAAGTGAGCTGGGGCGATGAGGATCATCTCATTACAGGTACACCAGACGGTAAGATACATCTGATTGGTTTGGACGGCAAAGCAAAAGAACTAAGCTTTCAAGATCCGAATCACTCAGAATTAATTGCTCATGTCGAGAAGGTGGGTAACGCCATTTTTTATACAGGCAATGATAAGCAAGGATATCCGGTGCTGAATCGGTTTACCCTCAATCACCCTCAGGCTGTAACCATTGCAGAGGGGGCTATGTCCTTTGCTGTGTCACTTGATGGTAAGTCTATTGCTACTGAAAAGCGGAAATGGAATACATCCGAACCAGCTCGTATGATCATTTTGGATGAACAAGGCAAAGAGAAAGGGATCGTGGGCCAAGGTACTTTAATGAGTCGTGGAAGCTGGTCCAGCGATGGGACCAAACTTGCTTTTTCCATTTATGATGAGGATCAGCAAGGTATGAGAGGACTATATGTATTTGACCAGTCCACAGGTAAAACCACTCCCGTTACGACTGATATTCAATCCTATGACAGCCCAACGGTATGGAGCCCATCTGCCCGATTTTTATCCATGTACCAAAATATTTCTGAAGGTGAAAAGCAATTGAATCAAAGCTACATCGTCGAATTTAAGAAAAAATAGTAAAAAAAGGCGCATTTCCTTCTTCGGAATGCACCTTTTTTAATTAGGCTGGCTATTCGATTGTGGATCACTATACAAATTTACGATGATGTTTCTTCCCATCATATGAAAATAAGGCGAGCTTCCCCTCAATCATCGTTTCCAAATGAACGGTACGCCCCCACAGTTGATATACATATGGAAGCGTGCGCTCCATATATTTTAAATCCAGCTCAATGCCTTCATACTGATGCTTGAGCTTCAACTCGCCCGTATGCAGATAGTCTCCGTCCTCAACGACGATGTAAGGGGAGCCTCCATTTACGCGTGAGAACACAAGCTGATCCCGTATGTTTTCCCAGGACTTATCGGTAATTTTCCAATCCGGTCCCCGTTTCTCAAACACGTACAAATCTAAATCCTCTGTTAGCTGCTTGGTCATGTAATTGCGTATAAAAGAGGTGTCCGAATCAAACTCTCGCACCTCGAACATTTTAACTCGACCTTCGCCCGGTTTGCGTCCTTGGCGCTCTTGCTCCTCGAGGGTCGGGTTATCCCATCGCTTTTCAATATCTTCAAATATTTTCAGTCCCAAATAATACGGATTCAAGCTTTGCTTGGAAGGCTGCACCACGGAAGCGTTCAGCATGGCAAATTCAACAGTTTCATCCCCAGTCAGATCCAGTTCCCTGACAATCCGTTGATGCCAATAAGAGGCCCAGCCTTCATTCATGATTTTGGTTTCCATTTGGGGCCAGAAATACAGCATTTCGTCCCGCAGCATCGTCATGATGTCCCGCTGCCAATCCTCCAGTACCTCGGAGAATTCCTGAATAAACCAGACAATATCCTTTTCAGGTTCCGGTGGGAACTGGCGTACCTTGATCCCCTCGGTCTCGGCTGAATCATGCTGCTTTACTGTGTCTAGTGACCACAGATCATCGTAAGGTCCGATGGGACGCTGGTGCTTTTTAGGTTCTTTTTGCTCCTTGATTTTGAGTTCCATGTATCGTTGTTTATCTAGATGCCTTGGTTTGATGAGCTGTGGGTCTACATGCTCTTGTATCGCCAGTACAGAGTCAATGAAGGATTCTACGGCCTTTGAGCCGTACTCCATTTCATAGCTGCTGATCCGTTCTGCGGTGGCAGACATGCTCTCGACCATATTGCGGTTGGAGGCCGAGAAGCGGGCGTTGTGTTTAAAAAAATCGCAGTGCGCCAGCACATGAGCGACAATTAGTTTATTTTGCACCAAAGAATTTCCATCCAGCAGGAAAGCGTAGCAGGGATTGGAGTTGATGACCAACTCATAGATTTTACTCAATCCAAAATCGTACTGCATTTTCATCTTGTGAAATGTTTTTCCGAAGCTCCAGTGGCTGAAGCGCGTAGGCATACCATACGCGCCGAATGTGTATACGATATCCGCCGGACAAATCTCATAGCGCATTGGGTAATAGTCGAGCCCGAATCCATCAGCAATCTCCATAATTTCTGATATCGCGTATTCCAGCTCTTTCTGATCGGTGCTCATCTCACCGTTCCCCCTTCCCGTTTGCGAAAAAAGGTGCGTAGGGCTTGGTATACCTCACCTTTTTCCTTGATGACATAGTACATAAACTGATCTGCCTTAATATTCTTGTAGGCTGACATCAGCGTACTGCTGCGATTATATTGGTTCACTTCTCCATAGCCGAACATATTGCTGCGTTTCATAAGCTCCTCAATTAGTTTCACACACCGTTCATTGTCTGAGCTTAGGTTATCGCCATCGGAGAAATGGAAGGGATAAATATTATAAGTCGAAGGAGGATAGCGCTTGTCGATAATCTCCAATGCTTTCAAATAGGCAGAAGAACAGATTGTGCCGCCACTTTCACCACGAGTAAAAAATTCTTCCTCCGTAACCTCCTTGGCTTCGGTATGATGCGCGAGAAAGACAATTTCCACCTTTTCATATTGGCGACGCAAAAAGCGGGTCATCCAGAAAAAGAAGCTGCGGGCGCAATATTTTTCAAAAGATCCCATGCTGCCTGAGGTGTCCATCATAGCTATAATTACCGCATTGGATTGGGGAATGGTTTTCTCTTCCCATGTTTTGTAGCGAAGATCGTCCGGGCTAATATGATGAATGCCTGGATTCCCCTCACGAGCGTTGCGACGCAAATTTTCGAGGATGGTTCGCTTTTTGTCAATGTTCGCTTGCATGCCTTTTTTACGTATATCATTGAATACGATAGATTCAACCTCGATTTGATCCTTATCTTTTTGCTGCAAATGTGGTAACTCCATCTCCTCGAACAGCATATCTTCGAGTTCTTCTATGCTGACTTCAGTTTCCATAATATCGTATCCTGGTTGGTCGCCTGCTTTCTCACCTTTACCTGGCTTCTGGGAAGCAGGATCACGTCCGATGACATCCCCCACCTGACTGTCGCCGTCCCCTTGGCCTACGTGCTTTTGTTTCTGGTAATTATAAATGAAACGATATTCGTCCAGACTGCGAATCGGCACTTTGATAATCTGTTGACCGTCCGACATTATAATATTTTCTTCCGTAATCAGATCGGGTAGATTTTGCTTAATGACATCTTTGACCTTCTGCTGATGGCGTTGCTGGTCCTGGTACCCTTTGCGATGCAGCGACCAATCTTCACGGGATACGACGAATGAATATGGCTGGCGTGGTTCCGTCATTGTTAGGCACCCCCCAAGTGGATACACGGCACAGTTTGGCCTTGTTGGTTATTAAGTATATTCACGGGGATGTACGATATGTGATGGAACTCGATTTAAATTCTGCCCGTTTGCTTTTATAATGAAAGTAAAAAATGTAAAAAAAGAATGGAGAACCTTGGTTATGGAAGAAATTGCAGTGCTTATCGTAGACGATGAACAGGGACTGCGAGATATGCTGACAACGGTATTAAAAAAAGAAGGATTTCTTCATGTTAAGCATGCGGCCACGGGCCAAGAAGCGCTGCAAATCGTGATGGAATCTCATGTTGATGTGATTGTGCTTGATGTTATGCTCCCTGATCGCGATGGGTTTGAAGTATGTCGTCAGATGCGTCTACTCACGGAAGCTCCTATTCTTTTTTTGACAGCAAGAGATACAGATCTGGACAAATTAATGGGATTTGGGATTGGGGGGGACGATTATATTACCAAACCGTTTAACCCGTTGGAAGTTGTTGCACGTATAAAAGCTCGAATGAAATATCGAAAAGTGACAACAGCGGATATGAAGCCTGCCTTACAAACTATAGATTATGGATATTTCTGTTTGGAGCTGGAATCAGGTGTACTGTATGTGCAAAACCGACAGGTCGATTGTCCTGCACGGGAATGGCTGCTGCTGGTATTTTTGTGCAAGCATCCTAACCGTATATTCAGTGTACGGCATCTATACGAAGCAATATGGAGCGAGACCTTCTTGGGGGATGAAAAGACAGTAGTCATTCATATCTCCCGTTTGCGAAAAAAAATAGAACCCGATCCCAAGCACCCGCAATTTTTAGTTAATGTAAGAGGGCTAGGTTATAAAATGATATCAGTCAAGAGGGGGGAGCAGGAATGAACTCCCTGGTCAAGTTATCCTTTCGTTTTATCAAAGTAACATTGTGCTTTGCCCTAGCCTATATTCTTTGTTTTCTGATCTGTACTGTTATATATATTTTTATAAAAAGTACATTGGATACATCTCATAATATGAATATTGATCTCTTCTGGATCGGACTTGGAATCGTGCAGAGTGTTGTGTTCATAGTTGTCTATGGATGGTATATAGGCAAACCCTTGGTGTATGTCATTAAATGGATTGGAAATATAGCAACAGGGGAATTCCAGGCACCGCTAAGTGAGCTAGAACTGCCAGAGCGCAAAAAAAATCAGAGAAATAGTTATAAACCTCCGTATCAGTTGTATAAGGAAGTTTTTGAACAAATGAACATTTTATCTGCTCAATTGCGCAGTAATGAGGAAGAGAGAATGGAAATAGAAAAGCGAAAACAACAGTGGGTAGCAGGCGTAAGCCATGATCTCAAAACACCATTATCCTATATTGAAGGATATGCAGCCATGCTGACTACTCAAGAGTATGATTGGTCTGATGAAGAAAGAAGAAGCTTTAGTATGATTATCAGTGAGAAAGTGACGGAGATGAAGCAGTTGATTCAGGATTTAAATGCTTCTATGCAGCTCAAGGAGGGGGCCTTGCCGATTCAGTTGAAGAAGGAGGACATTGTGGAGTTTCTCCGTAATACGGTCTTAGATATCGCTAACCACCCTTCGGCCGAGCAGTATGAATTTTCTTTTATGTCATTGGAGGCAGTGTGTACCATGCCCTTCGATAGTAAATTATTAAATAGAGCGCTGAAAAATTTTTTGATGAACGCAATCATTCATAATCCTCCAGGTACACATATTTCAATGGATGTAAATAAAGAGAGCGATAAGCTTCATATTTCGATCGAAGATGATGGAAAAGGAATGAATCCAACTGAATGTATACAGGTGTCTCATTCCAAAGAGCATGGCATACCTATTGCCAAAAGCTTTATTGAAGCTCATAACGGAACGCTTCATATTCTTCCGGGAAGTAAAAAGGGTACCAGGGTGGAAATTACTTTGCCGCTAAATAGGTAACTCTTTAACATCTGTGCCCTCACATTTTGGAGTCCGCTCGTTTTTTTGCCTGTTGTTTAGGAACTGTTTACCTGATGTTAACTTTCCTTCAGTAAACTGTATGTAACTAAAACTTCAGCATTAAAAGTCGAGAGGAGATCAGGAAATGTCTGAATATGTAATACATACACAGCAGCTAACCAGGCGTTTTGGAAAACGAGAATTTGTCAAACAAATAAATCTTCAGGTACCTGAGAAGCAAATTTACGGATTTTTGGGACCAAACGGAGCAGGGAAAACAACCACGATTCGTATGCTCCTCGGGCTGATTAAATCCACATCCGGGGATATTGAGATTTTTGGGAAAAAGCTCAAGGATCATCGCATGGAAATATTAAAGGATGTAGGTTCTCTGGTTGAATCGCCTGCCTATTATGCCCATTTGTCAGCATATCGAAATTTGGAAATCGTTACAACGATGCGTGGGTTGCCGACCCGAAAAATTCATAAAGTACTGGATTTGGTGAGATTAAGCAAGGATGCGTATCGTCCAGTAAAAGGATACTCCTTGGGGATGAGGCAAAGGCTAGGAATTGCTATGGCGTTGATTGCCGATCCCAAATTGTTGATTCTTGATGAGCCGACGAATGGTTTGGATCCGTCCGGTATTCAGGAAATTCGGGAGTTAATTATGAGCCTGCCTGATGCTTACGGAATGACGGTATTGGTTTCGAGCCATTTATTAAGTGAAATCGAACAGATCGCAACCTATGTAGGAATTATCAATCAAGGGGAAATGATTTTCCAGGGAACGATGAAAGAACTTACAGACAAAAGCAAGCCTCAATTATTCATTGAAACCCAAAATCCTGTTCAGGCTGCTGGAGCCCTGATGCAGCATGGATGGATTGCCGGAGCTGAATCCATGGAGCAAAAAGAGGTCATAACTCCTATTGTGGATCGGCAACAATCATCGGAAATGATCAAAGTGTTGGTGGAACACAATCACCCCGTCTACCGGGTAAGGGAGAAGAAAAAAACATTGGAGGAAATATTCCTGGAGCTGACGGGTAAGGAGCGAAGCTTATGATACTCCAAGTGATCAGGGCCGAAGGATATAAGCTGAAAAAAATATGCTGGTGGCTTCCTCTAATACAGGGCTGCGTCCTTACAGGGATGACTGTCATGGAATGGTATCTCTACTTTCGTCAGGGGCCAGGAGGGGTCTATGCTGGTTTTGCGGTTATGTTTATGTTCATCTCGTTTGTGATGCTGCTTGGCGGTACACTTCTAGCAAGTATTATGGCGGGTACAGAGCATGATACCCAAACATGGAAGCAGCTTATGGCCATGCCGGTTCCCAGAAGCTACATCTACTTATCCAAAATGTTATGGATTGTGATTTTGCAGTTTGGCACCGCCTTGATCACGATAGCAGGGATGAGTCTCATCTGGGTGTTGTATACAAACGAGCCCATTCCTTGGCGAGTTATGTTGCTACAGCCGATTAACGCCAGCTTGGCTACTCTGCCTGTACTCGCAATTCAACTTTGGTTGTCTACGCTTTTTATTAATCAGGCATTCCCGTTAGCATTTGGCATATTTGGTTCTATTTCCAGCTTGTTTTTGGCACGAACAAGTATTCTTTGGATTAAATTATTGCCTTGGTCGTATCCGGCTCTATCAAGTCCTCTAATAAAGGGATACGTAATGTGGGTGATCATTGCTTTATGTGCTGGGGTCATCTTCATAGGACTCGGTACTCTACAATTTAGAAAGCATGAATTCAAATAGGAGGAGGAGAAGTATGGGATCCATTTTACGCGTGGAAGCGATGAAGCTTCAATGGGTCATGGTATGGATTCTCATTATATTAGATGCGGTTATCAATTCTTTAATGGGAGTCCTGGAACTGAACGATTTGAAGCAATTTTATGAGCCTAGCTGGTTAATGCTATACACCTATGCGGCGCAATTTCACTCGATGTTTTTTTATCCACTTTATTGTGGAATTATTGCTTCTCTTTTGTGCGCATACGAACATCGAGACGGGGGATGGAAGATTTTATTGAGCAGTCCGTATCCCCGTCAGCGAATCTATTATGCAAAATATATATTGCTCATTCTGATACTGTTTCTTGATCAGCTTACATTCATAGTAGGCTATTTTGTAGGTGGGTATATAGCAGGTGCACCAGGAAAAATCCCTTGGATGCTCGTCCTTTCTACCGGATGGGGAGGGTGGTTCGGAATTCTACCATTGGCAGCCCTCCAGCTTATGCTCTCGGTAAAAATTCGCAATTTTGGAGCTTCACTAGGCATGGCTATTTGCTGTGTGGTGCCTAATATTGTTGTGACAGGCTTTCACTCTTCCATAGGCGCATGGTTCCCTTTTACGATTCCTTATTATATCATGTTGCCGCAAACAGCGAGCTATGCTCCTAGAGTTGAGCCTTATAGTCTTGGTTTGATTGTACTTTTTACGTTTTTAGCCTATCTATTTGGTGGAAGAAAGATGTTTATGAATAGGGACTGGTCGTAGTTAGGAGAGCATAAGGATGTAATCCCAAGCTATCTCCTTGTTTTCAGAAATACTTAATAAAGTAGCAGCAATTCCTGCGGCGCCTTCAAGCATGCCTGCTTTTGTCAGCCAGGTCAGAGAGCCGTCTGCCCTTGGCTCAGGATCAAGATACCCAAGTGGGCTATCCGCTTGAAAGCGATCAAGCAGACGGCCTGATAATTGTTGAATAAGTGGGATAAAGGCGGGTTCTTTACTGTGGCACCACATTCGCCAACTTATCATGAGTATACCAGCAATCCCGTGACAGAGTGCAGAGGAGTCCATTTCCCACTTAGCTACCTCATAGGAGATTGCACCGACACAAGCCCTAACAGCTAATTTTTGCAAATCCTCGTTATGAAGAGCTTTTCCCGCGAGAAATAGGGCACAGGCGACACCAGGTGTTCCATAGCACCAGGCTTCTCTTGCACGTTTCAAATCAGACCGTAAAGAGGCTGTTTCAGCTTCAAAAGGGACAATATGTGGCCAGTAGCAGCCGTATGTGTCCTCATATTTATATTTGAGTAGCCATTCTGTAATCGTTTCAATGGCTTGATATTGGCCTCTTACTTCAATTCCAGCACTATAAGCAACAGATAATAGAGCCAGCGGGCCAGGAATGCCATGCGCCATTCCACAGTTAAAATTGCCGAGGGGATAGCTGTTTTTATCTCGATCCAAAAATTGAAATTTTTGCGGAGAGTACCAGCCTGGAACATAGTAATTGTAGATTTTGATAGGATGTGTGAGCTCGGTTAGAAATTGAAGAATTGGCTCAACAAGAGGAGAGCATATAGGATCGGTTGAATTCATCAAAATATATCTTCCGATCCCAGAAGCCCCTGAAATAGTGTCAAAGGTTTGCATTGGCATTCCTTCGTGCAGACCTAAATGTTCTGTACTCGACTCAAGCCAATGTTTCATTAAGGGAATCATCCATAGATGGATTTGTTGTAAGAAATTACCGTAGTATTCACCATGATTAGAAGCTTCATGTACAGAAGAAGCGATACCTGCCCAACCACTGAAAAGCGAGATATCATTAAGACCATTATTAGCAATTGAAGATTGAATTCGAGTCATGTTCAAATGGATGGCCTCATTCCAATCATACAAGGGATCTGCTGTACGCCATTGGGATAGTAAATGGATATTACCAGGATAACCATGAGAAAGTGAAGTTTCTCCCCAAGGATGGTATTTTGTTTCCGGTGAAACATTGTGTTCTACATGGACTGCCTTATAGACGGATTTCGGATCGCATAGACGTAAGGCAATTTTTTTACTGATATCTCTTGCACGAGCTTGATCGGATGGTTGAATAATAATACTATCCATTTTCATATAAATGCCCCTTTATTTTTTTTATTATATTGTTACTAAATTTTAATGAAATGTCCTTAAAAATACAAAAAAACAACGTAAGTTTATCTTAAATGTACTTGTTGAAATTAAGATAAATGTAAGAAGATTATAAAGTCTAGTTAAGATTGGATAACTTATAATGAAATTGTAAAAAATAAAAGGAGGTAACAAGATGAAAAATCAATTTGATCTGGACTTGCAAGTAGCCAAAAAAGAGGTTGCTCCTAAAGAGGTACAACCAGCAAGCGGTCTTATCTGTACTCCTTCATGCGCAACAGGTACTTTGAATTGTCAGGTTAGCCTTAGCTTCTGTAAAACGTGTTAGTAAAAGGAAAATATGGAATTAAAGGCACGGTTTCTATGACCGTGTCTTTTCCCAGTTATGCAGATGGGAGGGTTTATGGTCAAAGATTTGAAGAGAAGATCAGTTGAAATTAGTAAGTGTATAGCACAAAAATTATCTGACCTATCATACACAGAAAAGATAGTTAATCATACAAGCAACTTGTCACCTTCGCGTGGAATGACCCCATGGAATCCAGGCTCTCTTGCTGATGGAATACCAGGTGTCTTGGTGTTGTTGGCCGAATGGGATCATCTAGAGCCAGATCAAGATTGGGCAGGGCTTGTGCATACCCAATTGCTGTTCTTGCACTCTAACTCTTTGTTATTGCTACCTCATAATTCTCTTTATTACGGAACGACAGGAGTGGCTTATAGCATATTGTTAGCTTCCAATAACAGGGCTAATTATAACCAATTACTCTCTCAACTAAATAAATATATAGCTGATAAATGTAAGGAAATACCCGTCATAGGTACAGCTACAGAGTTTGATAAGCAGATGGACGTCATTAACGGCCTACTTGGAGTAGGTAGGTACACCTTGGAGATTCCAGAAGAAGAAGTGATATGTAATCTGTCTCATCAATTATTAGGTACTATAATACGCTTCATACCTGAATATATTCATTGGGCGGCAAGAAAAGATTCGAGCGTCATCCAACTAGGTTTGTCACATGGTATCACTGGAATCCTTGCACTGCTTGTCACTGCCCTGCAAAAAAAGATCGAAGTTGAAGGATTACTAGAGGCTATTAAACATATAGTCGATTTTTTGCTTATTCAAATTCAGGAGGATCAATATGGTTTGTATTGGCCTGTAAATTCTCAAGCAACTTCAATGTACAAGACGGATAACAAAGAAGGAAAGAGAGAAATCGAAGGCTGGTGCCATGGAACCTGTGGAATAGCATGGACTTTATGCAGAGCAGGAATGGAGTGTAGCAATGAAGAATGGAAAAAGATAGCCGAACAAGCTATGAAATCTATATTTTGCTTGGATGATGAGCTTTTAAATAGGCTATCCCCCACTTTCTGCCACGGATTAGCGGGTTTGCTTCATATGGCTCATAGATTCTATTACTTCACTGGTAATCAAGCTGCTTTAGGCTTTGCCGACCAAATAGCATTAAAGTTAATAAATCTATACGATGAAGAGCTCCCATTTGGTTACCGGGATTTGGAGGGAAGTACTCATGTTCATAATATAGGAGTACTGCAAGGGGCAGCAGGAATTGCGCTAAGTTTATTGGATTATGGAATAGGAAAAGAACAGTCTAAATATTCAGGGAGATGGAATGAATTGTTTCTAATTTCGTAAAGTTCTGTCTAACTGCTTAGCTGAAGCCGTGTTTTTGGGGAGGATTAGATGAAACAAAAATTTATGGTTATATCATCCTTTAAGAAGATTAAGCATTTTTTTGAGACTTTAAGCACTCCAGAAAACATTCAAATCATGTTTTATGATTCTCTTTATCAGGCTCTAACAGAGATTGATGAGCAGTGCATCGGTGTCGCTTTAAACCAAGATCATGTAACGCTAGAGGATTTGTCTTACTGGCATACCATTAAAGAAAAATTTACGGTCCCATTTATTTTCCTATCCTATCATTGTGATGACCAACGGCAATTGGATCTCCTCAAACAACTGCTTTCCATGGCTTCCTCTGATTATAGAATGGGGAAAGACCAGGAGGCAATTAGTTTATCACCCAATGTCATTTTTGATCCTGCTGGTAAGGTTATTTGGAAGCAAGGGCATGAATATATGCTGACTATGATGGAATATCGATTATTAATGTATCTCCTTACAGCAAAAGAGTGTGCAACCACGATTGATCACATTATAGACAGAGTATGGGGAGTTGATGCTTTTACTACATCTAATACGGTGTATGTGCATATCCGAAAATTGAGAGAGAAAATAGAAGATGATCCAAGTCATCCAAAAATCTTAGTGACTTGTCACGGAATTGGTTACAAGTTAAATCTATTTCCTAAAAACTTGGAGGTGGTCAGTTGTGAAGAGACAACTGCATTACACGGATACTCATAAACTGCACAAACAGGAAAGAGATAAGGATGAAAGGTGGTTCAGTGCATGTGATTTTTTTCTGATCAGAACCCCATTATTACCGCTAGAACGATATTTTCAGGTGTTTTCAGGTCAAGATTTGGATAATCAGCTTACTGTAGAGGAAATCACCCGTCGAATAAAGCTTGTTTCTCAGGAAGCTGTTGTTCAAGAAGCCATATCATTAGCTTCACCATCCCTTATGCAATTTCTACACTACCTGCATGATGATAATGCTCCAAATGATAAAGGGGAGTTACAAAAGTTTGAGAAGACGCTGAATAGCTTTTATCGTTATTTTATTCGGATGACTACCCGAACGACTCCATTTGGATTATTTTCAGGGGTGGGACAAGGGATTTGCGGGGATGCTGCCCATTTGGATATAGGTGCCTATCATCAACATTTGAAGAGAGCCAGACCTGACATGGAATGGATATATAAGATTATCCGAAAAATGGAGTCTGACCCAGTCATATTTGAACAACTAAAGGTTTTCTTAAACCGAACGGTTATGATCAAGGGAGATCGCGCTAAATTACCATTTAGGCCTAAGCATGGAGCAGCAGAAGCTGATGACTCGGCTGAAATGTTTAGTTCCATTCGGCTTACGGACGTCGTTCGCCTAACGTTTGAAGCTGCAGAGCATCCCATTCAGGTGAGGGAACTCAAAGAAATATTATTGAGATCATTTCCTGACGCTACTAAGGAAATCATAAATAATTATTTGCAGCAACTATTAGAGCAAGAGTTTATTATGAGCGAGCTTAGACCTCCATTAATGGATCATTCACCCTTTCATTACATATTTGAAAAAATTAAAAAGCTGGACAATTCCAATCAGTGGCTTGACATTTTGTACGAAATTGACACTTTATTACTTCAATATAATCAATGCAGGATTGGGGAAGGGGAGCAGATCTACCGGAAATTATGTGACAAAATGCAAGGAATCTATTCTGTGAAAACGCCTATACAGGTCGATGTCAAATTAGCTCAAGAAGTATCGCTGCCAAGACATGTGCTTGATGATGCAGCATTAGGGGCTGAGATCATGTGCAGATTGCATGCAACCCCGAAAACAAATGAATTGGCAGATTACTTCAATCGTTTTTTGGAAAAGTACGGTGTTTATCAGGAGGTCCCAATTCATGAACTCTTTGATGAGGATTGGGGCTTGGGTATACCGGAGACGTATCGCACGAATGAAAAAAAACCAATGGGCATGGAGGCGTTTAAACGCAACGCTAATCTCTTTCTGTGGGTTTCGAATGCAGTCTCTAAGCACCAGATAGAAATCAACCTTACAGATGAGCAGCTAGAGCAACTGACGATTTCTGATAATTATGATACTTCTCCAGAAACAATGGAGATCTATTACAGTATATATGCTGATTCTCCTGAAAAAGTTGATTCTGGACATTACTCGCTTTTGCTCGGAGCCAGCGCTGGCTCTAACAGAGCGGGCAAAACCATTGGACGTTTTCTGGACATGTTTGGTGAGGAGTTTGTACAAAATTTATCTGAAATATATGATTATCACCGGTGTTTTCATCCTGATGCGTTATTGTCAGAGATGGTTTTTATGCCCGAGCAGGGCAAAATATCCAACATTTCATTAAGCAAAAATTTAATGGATTACGAAATTGTGTCAGGGACTACCTCTTCTAAAGATGAGGAACATACGCTATGCATGGATGATTTATTGATAGGTGCAACTCACGACCGCTTCTATGTCAAGTCCAGACGTTTGGGCAAGGAAATCATTCCCTTGCAAACCCACATGCTGAATTACAAGCTTTCACCACATATATTCAGATTTCTAACGGATATCACCAACAAAGAGCTTGGCACATGGTCCTACTTTGACTGGGGGCCATTAGAGCAGTCTCCTTTTCTGCCAAGACTTGTATACAAAAAAATCGTTATTAGTGCTGCGCAGTGGAGGCTTGGCAAGGCTGCATTGAATATTTCAGATCTAACTGAGCCTCAAGCAAGGGAGGAGCTTTTTCATACGTGGAGAGAGCAGTGGAATGTGCCACGCTATGTTTATTTAACGATGGGAGACAACCGACTTCTATTAGACCTGTGTAATTTATACCATATTAAGGAGTTACTTCGTGAGGTGATCAAGACACGCGAAGGACAGGAACTGCTTCTTACCGAGTGTTTGGGCGATCCATTCCATACTCCGGTACATGGGACCGCTGGAAGATTTATGGGGGAATTTGTGTTTCCACTCAAGAAGAAAAAAATAAAGGTGAAATCAAGCATACCCAGTTCAATAACTCACAATGATTCTCCATTATTCATTACTCATACTCCCTCAAATATTCATAGAGGCTTCCTTCCAGGAGGTGAATGGCTGTACCTTAAATTGTACGGAGTTAAGGAAAGGGAAACGGACCTTATTGCCTTAAGCTTGGATCAACTCCGCAATAACCCGGGAATCGAGAATTGGAGTCAAAAATCTTATTTTTTGCGGTACGTTGATCCCGAGCATCATATCCGTCTGCGGTTTCAAGGAGAGCCGGGTCAACTATGGAATGCTGGCTTGGCGCAATTAAATGAGTGGGCAGGTGAGCTACGTGAAGAAGGACTTATCACCCATATGGTACTGGATACATATCTTCCTGAGCTGGAGAGGTATGGAGGACAGACGCTTATGGATCTGGCAGAACAGGTTTTTGATGTGGATAGCCGATGGGTCATCGCTTATATGGCAGGCATTCGTTCGAAAGCTTTCAATCTGGACATAGAGATTGCAGCTGTGATTAATATTCTTCATTATTTAAGCAGCTTTGGTTTAACGATGCAGGAGCAAGTGGACTGGCTAGAAGAAAGAATTGACAGCAAGCCTTATATGAAGGCGTTCAGAGATGTTAAAAAAGCATTGATTACCGCTGTAGAATCGGATGATGAATGGATTAGACAAGCGGATACGGCTACACAGGTCGCTTTGTTGGCCCTTGTAGAAAAAAGACAGGCCATGATTCAACAATATGCTCAAGCGATAACCCTGGCTGAAAACAATCATGAGCTTACGAATCATGCTAATGATATTTTAGGCAGTATCATTCATATGCACCTGAATCGTCTGCTGGGTGTCAATAGGGAACGGGAAATGAAATGTATGGCTTTGGCAAAGCATACAGCGGCCAACCTGTTGCATCGGAAAGGAGTGCGCCATGTCACAGTCTAAAGGACAAACCAATGACCTGGTATCCTTGTCCTACCAGAATATATTTCGTACCTTTTTATTTTGGCCTCGCATATTTAGGCTATTGTGGGACACGCATCCATCCTTTTTGATCGCTATACTCATTACAAATTTGTTGAAGGGTGCCGTTCCTGCTGTGATCCTTTTAGCAACGAGAGAATTAATTAACAGTGTTGTGGCAGGAGCGTCAGGAGGAAGCTTTCAGCCTGTTTTTATAGCTTTTGGTGTTCTAATCGGTGTCAATTTGCTGTACGATCTGATCAATATTGGGGAAAGCTTTTTTCGTAAAATGTTTCAAAGCCGGCTATCAAACCAGGTAAATATTAAAATTATTGAAAAAGCACAAAAAATGTCTTTGCAGTCGTTTGAGGATGCGGATGTGCAAAATATGCTTCAACGTGCTCAGGGAGAAGCAGATTACAGACCATTTGAAATATTTACTCAGATCCTCGCCATTATGAGCAGTGTGGTAACCTTATTTTCGACGGGTGCTATTCTCATCGCATGGAGATGGTGGGCGTTCTTATTCATTTTTCTTATTCCATGCTTGTCCTTTTATTCTTTTTTACGTATTGGGCAGAGAGAATTTAATGTTCACTTTCAAAGAGCAGGAAGACAACGTGAATCCTGGTATTTGTCTTTTTTGGTGACGAGAGATAACAGCTTTAAAGAAGTGAAAATCTTTCAACTGGGAGATTATCTGCGAAAAAGGTATAAAACAATACTCGAAGGGTTTTATCGTGAGGATAAAGTGCTAGCGGTTCGTAGATCCTATACTTCTCTTGCATTCCAGATTGTGAATCAGGGTGCATGCGCATTTATTATTTTCATGGCCATACAAGCTACTTATGTTGGTCAAATTTTAGTGGGAAACCTGGTGAGCTTAATTCAGGGGATCACGTTAACCCAGTCAACGTCGCAGAGTATTGTACAAGGAATTTTAAGTCTGTGTCAAAATAATTTGTATATTAAGCAGCTTTTTGACTTTCTGGATATGCCGGAGGAAACCAAAATACAAAAGTCAGTTCAACACTTGCCATTGTCCGCTATACACAGTATTGAGTTTCGGAATGTATCGTTTAGATATCCTAACACGGAAGAGAACGCCATTTCTAATGTTAGCTTTACTCTGCATCAAGGAGAGAAGCTGGCCATTGTAGGGAGAAATGGATCGGGTAAATCCACAATTGTGAAGTTACTCACCCATCTGTATTCTGATTTTGAAGGAGAAATCTTAATTAATGGACACTCAATACACGAATTGGATAAAGACAGCTTTAGGGGAAAGATAGGCGTCGTTTTTCAGGATTTTGTACATTATGAGATGTCTGTTAGGGATAATATAGGCTTTGGTCATGTGTCTTCCAGAGAAAATGATGAGGCCATTTGGGCAGCTATTGATAAGGCAGGCATTGCAGATTTGATAGCTGGTCTGCCAGAAAAACTGAACACCCTGCTTGGAAAATGGTTTGAAGATGGACAACAGCTATCTGGAGGGCAGTGGCAACGCATAGCAATAGCCAGGGCTTTCATGAGGAATGCCGATATCTATGTGTTGGATGAGCCGAGTTCTTTTTTGGACCCACATGCGGAGAAGGAGGTTTTTCAAAAATTTGATCAGCTTGTTCACGAGAGAATAGGAGTATTTATTTCACACAGATTGTCCTCCGCACGAATGGCGGATACCATCATTTTAATGGAGGAAGGCAGAATTGTGGAAGCGGGCAGCCATGAACACTTAATGGATATGGACGGAGTATACGCTGAAATGTTCAGGCTACAAGCATCTTCGTATCTTTCACAAGGAGAAAGTGACCTTGAGCAAGAAACGCTGTCACCTCTGTTGGTAAAGGCGACAGGCGGATCGTAGGAAAGGATAAATCCCCTCCTATTTTAGGAGGGGATTTGCTATCCCATCCATAAAAGCCGAACTACAGCCATACTCATAATACCGACAACCACCGTAGCCAGCAGGCTTTTGCTCCACAAAGCAGTCACCAGCGTAGGAAGGACCGCTATAAGTACTTGCCCGTCAAAAGTGACCGAGGTCTCGGTACGTACGAGCAGACTTTCCATGACCAGTGCCGTGAAAATACAAATAGGGATGTAGGACAGCCACTGTAGCACCGATTTGGGCAGCGTCAGTTTTTGCAGCACGACGAAGGGAATGATTCTTGGAATTGCCGTGACAATCATACTACCGATAATGATATACAGGACATTGGGATTAATGTTCATTTGTCGGTTAACACTCCAATCGTTGCGGTAATCATGGTCGATACAATGACGGCGATATGTGATGGTACCCACCAGGACAAAAGGTACATTAGAACGACCATACATAGCACAAGCAGCAGGCGATGCTTGAGTTTGGAGGTCTGGACACTTTGGAGCTGGGAAATGAGTAAGGCAAGAAACATTGCAGGCAAGGCAAAGTCTAGACCAAATATTTCTGGCCGGGAAATCCAGTTTCCGAGCACTCCCCCAGCCACACAGGAAGCGATCCAAGCGAGATAGGCCGTGATATTAAGTCCGTTCATCCAGCGGTCACTGACCTGCCCGCCTTTAGCCAATTTATCCGATGCTACCCCAAAGGATTCATCCGTCAAAAGAGTACCGATGCCTATATTTTTCCACAGCGAATATTTAGAAAAGTAAGGAGCCAATGATGCACTTAACAGTAGATGGCGGGCATTCACAATAAATGTCGTTAAAATAATGACAGACGGAGGACTGGCTGTAGCCAGCATCGAGCACATTATAAACTGAGAGGCGCCTGCGTATACAAGCGCTGACATCAGGCCAATCTCCATGGTGCTCACCCCTGAGGAAGCGCCCACAATGCCCGCCGCAAACCCAATACATACATAACCGAGCAGTGTAGGAATACAATCTTTAACCCCTTGTAAAAAGCTGAATGAATCTTGCTTCGTTCCGCTCAACTCCGAAGCTATGGACATGTCAAACTTCCCCCCAGCACAAATTTTATAATAGTATATAACGGAAATTGTGAAGTATCAATATATTATACAATTGTATGTTATATTGAATAGCGAACAAGTAGTTCGTAAAAAAAGGGCGCCCCAGTCAGTTCATGACTTATGGGACAACCCTAAGGTGGTGGCTTATATAAGCTCCTGCCGTTTTTTCAGATATCCGTAGAGAATCATTCCCGAGACCGCGCAGATGGCTGCGCACAGACCGATAACTCCATATCCCGCCTGAAGCCCGCGCAGTATGCCAAGCTCAGTGGTTGCGCCGTAGACGATCTTGACCCCTTCGATTACCCAGCCGATCACATAGTTGCCAATGACACTCCCTATGCCCATCAGTGTGACGACGAACGTTATAGCTGTATCACTGTCCTTCGGATATCTCCGTGCTATGAACGCCATCACGGTCGGATAGATCATTGCAATGCCAGCACCCGATGCGGCAAAGAGAAACGCCAGTCTCTCCCCACCCGCGATTGCTGCAAATGTACAAATCGCTGAGAAGGCGGAGAATAGAATCGTTGAAAGCACAAACCCCATTCGGTCTGTGAGCGGGCCCAGCAATAGGCGCCCCAACGAGAAGGTAAGAAAGAACGCTGAGAGCATGCTGGACGCCTTCACCGTGCTCCATGAATACGCTTTCTCTAAAAAGTTGACTAGCCAGCCCCCAACTGCGAGCTCAGAGACTACTCCAAACGACAGGATCATTACCATCATCCAGAGTGCCGGATCGCGGGTTAGGGTCTTGAGTGAGGTCCGTTCCTCATGCTGCAGGTCGTCTCCCGGGAAGGTGCTGAGCAGCGCGGCCACAATCGGTAGCAAGCAGAGCGACAACATAGCCAGATACATTCCCCGCCAGTCCAGCGTATGTCCAAATACCGTCAGTGACATGACTCCCGTCGCCAGCAAAGGAGCAACTGTTGAGCTAAGCCCATAGAAAAAGTGGGACAAATTCATCATCGTGCCGGTATTTTTCACAAAAATCCTCGCCCCTAAAATTGCGAGTGCAATCTCCAGCATGCCGTTCCCGATATACATCAAGAAGTAGGACGAAGCGAAGAACGGATACGTGTGCGACAGGTAGATGAAAAATCCCGAGATGATCATGGAAGCAAAAGAAATGATGCTGACCGCCTTGATTCCCCACTTACGGACAAGGACGGCCGTGAACGAGCAGGCAATCAAATAACCAAGTGCGTTTAGAGACAACAATGTTCCGAGCTGCTGTTCATCCAGATTGAAGTCGAATTGAATGCGTGGAATGGCTGGACCTTTTATATTTTCCGAGATACCAAAAACAATAAAGCCAATAAAAATTGTCGCCAGCTGCATCATGTACATGTGGCGGGACTTGCGGGTTTGCGGATTCAAATTTTGTCCCTCCTAGATAGTCAACGTTGATTTTCTCACCTGTTGGGTGTTCAGGGATGGAAAAGTCACAGGATAGCAGCCCCCTTCAGGATATTACAATAGTTTTGAAAAACGTTTTAGTAAGTGAAGTTTAAGGACATTTATAGTTAATGTCAACAGTAAATTATAGCTACAGCGGGCACTTTTGTGTATTCTTCATATATAGACTTTTGGATACGAGGAGGTATCATTCGGTGGATTCCATGCAATATATTATTGGTTCGAATTTGGCTCAAATCAGGAAAACGAGAGGACTTAGTTTGGATAAGGTGGCTGAACTGACAGGAGTCAGCAAAGGGATGCTGGCTCAAATTGAGAAGGGGAAATCCAATCCTACAGTAACCACGCTATGGAAAATTGCGAACGGCTTGCACGTATCCTTTTCCACCTTTCTTAAAGAAGACCCGCCGCAAATCACGAAGATTTGGAGAGCAGATTTGCATCCGGTTATTGATGAGGACGGTAACTATTTTGTTTACCCTGTATTCCCGTACCACTCGGAAAAGAAGTTCGAAGTGTTCACCGTAAGTCTGAAGCCAGGCTTTACACATCAGGCAGAAAAGCATCTCGGAGAGGAAACGATTCTCATGATCCGTGGAGAAATGTACTTTGAAATGCAGGGGCAACAGCTCAAACTGAGTGCAGGGGATGCGGTACAATTTCAAGTGTCTGATATCCATACCTACCGTAATGATTCAGATGAGGACGCCGATTTTTATGTATTGATTTATTATGCGGATTAGTGGGAAAATTAGTATAGTCTACAACAGACTTTCACACAAGATTCTACAAAAGCCTGAAATATAAAAAGAGAGCAACGAGGAAAAGAGAGGAAAGAGCCCATGGAAAGCAAGTACATCCGAGAAACCTACTGCTGTAAGACGTCCCGAGTATTTCCCAACGATATCAACAATCATAACACGCTCTTCGGAGGCCGATTGATGTCGTATATTGACGATATCGCATCTATTGCTGCCTCCAAGCTGTGCCGTACCAACACAGTTACGGCCTCGACGGACTCGGTGGATTTTTTGCTGCCTATCCACCCGAGCGACTCTGTCACGCTGGAAGCGTTCGTAACTTGGACAGGTCGTAGCTCAATGGAGGTGTTCGTAAAGGTGATTCGCGAAGGACTAATGACTGGCGACCGCAAAATTGCAGCCACCGCCTTTCTGACCTTTGTGGCACTGGACGAGAATAATCGTAAAGTGACCGTCCCGCAGGTGATCCCTGAAACAGAAGAGCAAATACAATTACACCAGACGGCTCCATCACGCGCAGCCATACGGCGTCAGCGGAGGGAAGAAAGCAAGCAGCTGGCTAGTTTTCTGACGACAGATTTTCCGTGGGAAGTGTAGTGTACTAGACATCACCCATTTTTACCGATTTAGCATAAAAAGGAGCCGTTTTCCGTTAGAGATCCCCAAGATCTGTTCGGATTACGACTCCTTTTTAAAATGCTCTTAGCTATTCCACTTTGACTATACGGAAATGCTGGTTCGTTCCGCCATTATCGCCCCATTGAATGGCTTTAGCTCCATCGGTGGTGGCACCTTCGGAAATGTCGATTAGCTTGCCCGTTGCCCGATTTTTCAGCTTATAATAACCTCCGGTTACGGGTACAAGCTGCCAATGCTGGCTGGACCAGCCTCCATCATTCCATTGTTCGATAACTGCGCCGTCTGCTGTAGCGCCGCTTTCAACGCCAATCAGCTTCCCGCTGTTGCGGTTCACAATTTTATAATATCCACCGCCTGCATCCTTAAGCTGCCATTGCTGGCTTGGTGCTCCGGAATTCGCACGCTGCTCTAAATCTGCTCCGTCTGTCGTCGCATTGCTAATGATGCCTAGCGGCTTGTTGCTCTTGCGGCTTACCAACTGATAATAACTATCCGGGTCGATGACCATCGGCGTAGTTACGCCCTCCACCACACCACTGGCGGTATCAATATTAATGCTGTCGAACCAATCCATAGCTAATGAGGTCGCGGTTGGAAACCGTAGCGGCAGCCATACATATTGCGAATCCTGCACAGGACCGCTCCAAGCCCCAGCCCAACGGTCGCCCAAATACAGGTACGAGGTCGTCTGTGTACCTTCAACAGGAATGACGTAGGCCGACTGTGAACCGTAAGTCGTACCGTCCCCTAAGTTCATCGTATTAGTCCAGGTTCCCTCAATGCTGGATGCGGTAGCATACTTGGCCTGATTGGGATTCCAGCCGGTTGCCCCGGATGTAATCAGGAAGTAGACATCTCCTTTTTTAAACATCGCCGGAGCTTCACGATATTGTCCTGGCCACAGTGTAGTCACCAATGATTCAACTTGAAGAAAATCCGGTGTCAAACGATAAATGTTCAGATCGGCATTTACACGGGTAGCCGAGATCAGGTAAGCAGTACCGTTATCATTGTATACGGTCATATCGCGCGAATCATATTCCAGCGGACGGAAGCTGCCCTGATACGTATAATCGCCGTCTACGGTATCGGATGAGGCAACTGCTACTCGGGCTTCGTTGTAATTAATCCCGTTTTCCTTGTGCATCCATAATACGTATTTGCGTGTTTTTTCATTATAAATTACTTTTGGACGTTCAATATTCGATACATTCAGCTCTGCGGCCGAGCTGCTGGTCAGCACGTTTTTACGAAACTCCCAGTTTTTTAAATCAGAGGAACGATAGGCGGATACGGCCTTGAACGTACCGTTGGGATTACGATTTTCACCAAACCAATAATAATAACCATTTACTTTAATCATTCCGCCTCCATGGGCATGAACCACGTTTCCACTTGTATCTTTAAACTGAATGCCGTTCACAACATTTGCTGAAGCGGCTGAAGCAATCTTAGGTGAAAACATCTGAAAAATGCTTAACGAAAGCAAAATAGTGAGCATAATACACAGCAAGCGGGCAAAATCATATTTCATTGTTTCGTCCTCCTCTGTATGTGATATTTTAAAGCGCTTTCATTAGTGAGTTCCATGAAGTAGCTTTGATAGAGCTGCTTATCCCAATTGTATCCATATTGAATTGAAAGTGCTAGAGTAGTATATTGACCATGTATATGGCAAGCGTCATCCAGATTTGACAGACTTCAATCGAATGGTGAGTGTTACAAACGTACTGATATTCATTAGGATATACGGGAGGCGACCATGGAAATATACGCGATTGATACGAGCAAGCCAGAGGCTGAAAAGCATTACGAATCACTGGTAAATCAGATTTCGCTGGAAAAACAACGCAAGTTGGACCGTTTTTTACATCGGGAAGACGCTTTAAGGGGGTTATACGCTGATGTGTTGTTAAGGTGGTTGGTTTGTCGGCAATTAAGAATACCGAATGCCAGCCTTCAGTTTACATACAATGCTTTTGGCAAGCCCTCCTTATTGAATGTACCAGCATTTCATTTTAACGTTTCCCATTCGGGAAAATGGGTAGTATGCGCCATTGACGATCATCCGCTTGGTATCGACATTGAGCAGCTCCGTCCTATTGATTTTGAGGTAGGCAGGGTATGCTTTTCAGACACAGAGTACGATGCATTAATGCAGCAGGATGCAGAGAACCGTTTATCCTATTTTTATGATCTTTGGACGCTTAAGGAAAGTTTTGTGAAGGCTGAAGGACAGGGGCTAACACTGCCATTAAAGTCATTTTCATTCGAGTTGCAAGCACGACCGTCCATAGGCTTCACGACAGAGGGCTTTACGACTGAGTATTGTCATTTTAAGCAGTATGAACTGGACTCGGATTATAAAATGGCTGTCTGTGCAGCCCATGATCACTTTGCGCAGGAAGTACAACAGGTAGATATAAGTACACTGCATTTGGAAGTGGCAACTCTGGCGTAATATGCAGTGGATTAACCATATAGTTAGAAAAAAGGAGATGAGTGACGTTGACATTCGTTTTGTTCAAGCACGGCAGGTTATATGGGGATTGGGCTTCCCAAGGAGACTCCATCGTTGTACAGCATGGCCGCATACAGGCCATTGGATATGCCCGGGAGCTTGAATTGCAGTTATCAGGTAAGGAGTATGAAACCGTAGATTGGGACGGTGCCTATATACTGCCGGGCTTAACCGATGCCCATATGCATTTGTCTATGCATGGCATGAAGCTGGCTATGCTGGATTTAACATCTGCTACTTCCAAGGACGAAATGCTGGCTATGCTGCGCAAGCGGGTCGCTGTTACACCGCCAGGAGAGTGGATTTTAGGGCTAAATTGGAACGAAAATGCGTTTATGCCTGTTGAGATTCCAGATATAGCGGAGCTAGATGCCATTACAGATCAGCACCCAGTATATCTGACACGTACGTGCTTTCATACGTTTTTGGCCAATTCAGAGGCGTTTCGGCGTGCAGGTATTAACGAGAACACTCCGGATCCGGCTTCGGGAGCCTATGGACGAGACGCAGAGGGGCGGTTAAATGGACTAATTTATGAGGAAGCCTCCTTCGCCTTTACAAGCGTGCAGCCCGAGCCGGATTATTCGGTGAAGAAGGATACGATCCGGCGAGCTTGTCTGGATGCACTACGGCTGGGTCTGACTGCTGCGCATACGGAGGATTTACGTTTTTTGGGCAGCGTGGAGACAATGCAGCGAATTTACAGGGAGCTGAGAGAGGAAGGCCTTGCATTTCGCACACACCAGCTCCTCTATCATCCGTTCATGGAAGAAG
Source organism: Paenibacillus jamilae (assembly GCF_050482105.1). Taxonomy (GTDB): domain Bacteria; phylum Bacillota; class Bacilli; order Paenibacillales; family Paenibacillaceae; genus Paenibacillus; species Paenibacillus jamilae_B. The sequence continues at coordinate 95,375 of NZ_JBCNHI010000020.1, forward strand.
TGAAAGCACAGGAGCTGCGTGCAGGTACTGGAGATGAGTGGTTCAAAATCGGTGCGATTAAAATGTTTGCTGACGGCGCTATTGGTGGAAGAACGGCTTTATTATCCGAACCTTATAGTGATGCACCACATACGTGTGGAATGGCAATCCAACCACAGCCCGAGCTGAATCAGATGGTGGCAGCAGCCCGAGCCGCAGGCTTTCCAGTGGCTGTACATGCCATCGGAGATGGGGCGGCGCACATGATTTTGACAGCGATGGAGGCCCACGGACTAACGGAGGAAAGCGGATTGCCGGATCGTCTGATTCATGGGCAGGTGCTAAGAGCTGATTTGGTCAAAAGAATGACGAAGCTGCCGCTGATTGCAGACATTCAGCCTCGTTTTGTCGCAAGTGACTTTCCTTGGGTGCTGGATCGGGTTGGGAAAGAACGGACCGAATATTTGTATGCCTGGAAAAAGCTGCTGCAAGCAGGGATTCCGTGCGCTGGAGGCAGTGATGCCCCGATTGAGCCATTAAACCCATTTTTGGGTATACATGCAGCGGTGACTCGTGCTAAGCCGGAAGAAATACATGAGGGCTATCTTCCCGCTGAGAAGCTGGATGCTCACGAAGCTATTCATCTGTTTACTACGGGAAGCGCAGTAGCCGCAGGGGAAGCTGATGAAAGAGGGACAATCGCTGAAGGCAAAGCCGCTGACTTTACCGTTATTGATCGCGATGTATTGCAAAGTCCCCAGGCTTTACTGGACGTTAAGGTACGAATGACTGTTGTGAACGGGCAAGTTGCATATCGGTCGTAGACTGGTATACGTAATACGGCAAAAGCCTTCAACTTCACTTTTACATGAAGTTGAAGGCTTTTTGACTTTTACAAGCCACGCTGTATAAAGCGGTCCGCATTTTTTACACTGGACCACAGATCAGAGCTTGCGCCGCCCGGATACCAGTAGGCAAAGCCAGCAAATCCTTCATCCTGACCCAAGCGGTACTTACGTGTAAAGGATCGCCCTTCTTCCAGCCATAGCTTATGAAGCTGAGTATCCTTGTATGATACAGTGTACTGCTGAATATCCTCGTTCCAGATCGGTTTGGAAGAGCTACGGGTTACTAACTGATTTTGCTGATCTAATGAAATATCAGAGGAGGCGATTGACTGTCCGCTAGCGTTAAGTGTCCAATTCCGTGTAAATAACGGCAACGCCAAAATCGCTTTCTCCGGATCGATCGTTTGTACAAAGCGCCGCACGCTTTCACGAAGCCATGGCATGGAGGACACGGAGCCGGGGATCGAGCTTCCTCCCCAATGCTCGTCATATCCCATCAGGATTAAATAGTCTGCCGCAGCGCCAAGCTGTTGATAATCAAAAGCGGCAGTCCAGTCCGTTCCGTAATCAGGAGATACACAAAGCGCCAGTACCGCATTTTGACTTTTCAAGCTAGCCTTTAATTGTTGGATGAACAATGTAAGATAGGCACGATCCTGACCATCTACATTTTCAAAATCAATGACAAGCCCGTCCAAACCATGTACAGATACAGCATTGACAAGTTGAGTTATAGTTTTAGCCCGCAGAACCTCACTGGACAGAATTTGGTGCGTCAGCGCTAGGTTGGAGCGGTTGCCTACCATCGCCCAGATTTTTTTTTGATGCTGTTTGGACCAGGTAAGCAGTGAAGAGCTGGTGTAATCGCTGATACTGCCTGTTTCGTTTAGAAAAAACCAGCGTGGTGACAGGGTGTTGATGTTGGATTGCAGCACCGTATTTTCAAACTGCTGAACGGTTTGGTCATATTGCCAGCCTAATCGAATAGAAGAAGCAGTCGAAGCAGCTTGGCGAGCATGCTGTGCTGAATACGTCAGTAGACGCTCCAATAATACCGCTGTTTCTTCACGAGTGAGAGAAGATGCCGGGTGGAAATAATTGTTTTCACCTTTCATAAAGCCGTAACGATTCACGGTGGTTACCCCTTCAACAGCCCAATCTGCGATTTCGTCACGATCGGTGAAAGAAGAAGTGGCCTCACCTGATTCACCCGAAGAGCGGATGAGACGTGCAATCATTAAGGCAGCTTCTTGCCGAGTTATAGGACTATTGGGTTGAAATGTAGACGAAGATCCTCCCTGTACGATATCAAGCTGCGATGCTGCCTCAATCCAACCGTAATACCATGCCTGTTTGGGAACGTCCCGATAGGAGGAGACAAATGCCTGTACAGGTTTCAGACCAAGCGTACGGTCCAATGCGGTAACCCATTCGGCTCGGGTAACAGCTTTTTTAGGAGAGAAATAACCAGGCTGTGTGCCTGTTAAAATTCCTTTAGCATACAGGGAAATAATAGACTGATAGGCATAGCTGTGCGAAATATCCTGAAATGCTATGCCGGATGCTGCTGCTGGAACAGCTAAGTATGAAGTGAATGTGGTGAATAAGGTAAGGATGGCTGTAGCTGCGAATAAAATAAGTCTGGTTAACGAACGTGATCGTTTGGAACTCATACCCAATAACCTTCTTTATATGATAGATTGGAAGTATATATATCGTTACTCGACGAATAATACTATCAAAAAGAGGAAAGTTATTCATTGCTAAATTAATGGAAGAAACCAAAAAACCTGCTACCCTTGGGTAACAGGTCTGATATTGGATAAAAACTAAGCCTTTTTGGCATACATAATACCGATCGTTTGTGGACCACAATGACTGGATATGACACAGCCTGCTGTGGTTAGCAGTACCTCTTGTGCGTTCGTTTCCTCTTGCAGGCGTGCTTGCAGCATCAGCGCGTCTTCCTCAGCCAAAGCATGTACTACAATGATGATATCGTTATCCATTAAATCCCGATGCCTTAGGGCATTTTGCAGCATTTGATCCAGCGCCTTTTCACGTTTGCCGCGGACCTTGTAAGCAGGTGTCATTTTTCCATCAATCACTTTGATTACCGGACGAATTTTGAGCAGGCTGCCGATCAGGTTTTGCATGCCAGAGCATCTTCCGCCTTTATATAGGTATTCAAGTGTATCAATGACAAATTCTGTGTCGATTAGCGGCCTAGTTGCCGTCAACATGTCTACAATCTGTTCTATCGTATTGCCGTTTGCTGCCATGCGAGCAGCTTTCATCACAAGCAGGCCAAAGCCGCACGACAAATTCAGGGAATCAAAAACCGTAATGCGACCTTCTGGAAATTCGGAGGCAGCGAGCAGCGCATTCTGGTACGTCGATGATAGCTCGGAAGACAGACTGATATATAAAATGTCATCCCCTTGTTCTATGTAGGGCGTAAAGGCTTGAATAAAATCTGCCGGGGAAGGTGCGGCGGTGCGAGGTAAGCGTCCCTCGCGGCTGACACGCTCAAATAATTGTTCCGGGTGGATGTTCACTCCGTCTTGCAATGCTTCATCGCCAAATACGGTATACAATGGCACAATGCTAATCTCGTACTGTTGACGCCAGTGGACAGGAACATCACTGGTACTGTCTGCAAAAATTTTAATTTTGTTCATACATTAAATCCTCTCTGTGAGATGCAGAAAAATCATAAAGATTGCACGGAGGAAGGATAAATATCCGCTGTGCTATTCGGAATGGCAAGACCGATGGCAAGTAGTGCAATAAAGCCTACAATAATGAGTGCATTAATGATCAATCCTGTAATAGCAAAGGTTTTCTTACGGTTTTTTAACGCAATGCCGATGATCCCGACCACAAGTCCGCTACAATTCAGCAGCAGGCTGGCTAAAAAAATAAAGGGAATCAGCACCGTTCCGGTTTGCTGCAAAGCGACTTCCGGGTTCATTGTTTGGTATTGGCTGAAATGAGCCAGCAGATTAATGACCATAATAGCCAGAATAATATATCCGATCAGACTGACGAGCGACATAATAAAGGAGGCAATTCCGGGACCGGAATGCTTAAGCTTGACCGGAGGCTGGAACACAGGAGCTTCTGAAAAAACAGGATGCTCCTCAGACGCAGCAGGCTTTTGCAAATTAGGATCTTGGTAACTCATTTTTTCAACTCCTTGAACATAAGTCCGAACAGGTACTAATTTTCCACAAAATAAACAAAAAAGCAAGCCACCTTACACATTACCCTCCAATAGCCAGAGGTTAATCATCCAATTTGGTATACGCTTGGTTCCCACACACTGGCTGGTAAACTTCATGCTGTTCCGATAAAATAAGAAGAACATTCGAGTAAAAGGATCAGTGAAAAGGAGTATACAAACATGCAACGAAGATGGATAATAGTAGGATCTATAATGATGATGTTGGCGGTAGCCATTGGAGCGTTTGGAGCGCATATTGTAAAAGCACGGATCGACGCGGATGCATTGGCTGTATATGAAACGGGTGTGAAATATCATATGATTCATGCTGTCGGTTTGCTGATTGTTGGGTTGGCTACCGGACAGTGGGGTTCTTCGACCCGTTTAAGATGGGCAGCGCGTCTATTGTTCACGGGTATCATTTTGTTTTCTGGCAGCCTATACGTGCTGAGTTTAACCGGAATCCGTGTGCTGGGGGCAATCACCCCATTAGGAGGCGTGTGTTTTATTGCAGGATGGATATTGTTGGCATGGGCTGCTACTGCTCTAAAGAAAGAGGCTTAGAAATCTTCCCGGCCCATACTAAAAAAAGAGAATTGGCAGGAAAGACGTAATGTTTTTCCACCGATTCTCTTTTTTCATGTGTAGTTGTTCTAGTGAGCTATTACATTTACGATGTGATTTCATCAATCTCATTCATTTTAAAGGAGTATACTTGCTTCTCATCGACATGATATACACTCAGCAGGTTATTATCATGATCTAGGTTGAGTATGCGGCAAGGAATACTGCGCTGTCCGCCATAGCGGTTCACGATTAACCGTACAAGCGTATTATCTTGTATATAGCGTTTGATCCATTCATACGTGCTAAGGTCTTGTTGTATTGCAGGCTTTGGCTGTACGTGGGATTGTTTGATCTCTTGAACAACAGGTGGTTTGTTCGTAATTGCGGCTAATTTCTTTTTGGAGAATCTTTCTGCTAGCGTAGCAGCTGCATCGGATGGGCTATTAACGGCCGACTGCTTTTTTAGATATAATGCAGCTTCAATTAAATTACCAAGTTCGATACCGGACTGAATCCGACTATCCGCAATTTGTTCGTTTTGGCTCAAGAGATTAAGCAGGAACTGAAGGGCCTCTACGTTCGAACGACCTTTAACTAATACATCAACATTAAATAAATAACTGGTTTCGTCTTGATTTGATTCCTTTTTCATACATCCTCCAGCCCAAGCCCTGGGTAATTAGTCTTTTGTAGTACCTATCAATATATCATTAAAACGTAATCTGTCATAGGGCCTAGGGCCCTGTTATTGGATATTATTAAAAATAAGCACTATATAAAGACCTATACGTTAAATTTTCTCTGAATACACAGAAAATATATATTCCGGCATGTGCACAATAATAAAAGCTGTACATGTGAAGATGAATAGAGCCGAAGTATGCATATATCGAGAATAAGTGAGGTGGGAGATGAAATCAAGTAAATTAAATTTTAAATATTTTACAAAAAAGTATAGCGTGGCATATCTTCATCAAGGATCTTTTTCCGCCGAGAAAAAAATTAAAATCCCCCTTAATAAAAGAGGGATTTGGGATGTCGAAAAGATGGTATATTATAGTAGGCAAAATTAAAGCAGAATTGATTTTGGATTAAAAGGGGATTCGTTGTGATCTCATATGATAGTCATGTTCGGCTGCCCAACTCACAAGACCACTCCAAAAATTTTCACAGGCTGAAATGATCTTTGCTGGTTCCGCTAAATTCCCGGACATAACCAGCTTAACTAGATATTCAAATCCGTCTGGACGACCCGGAAGCTCCAGTGCCTCTGGTAGAACCATTGAACCTGTTGAGAAAAGCTTCTGATTGTGTAACCCAACCAACATAGCCCCATAGTGGGCAAACTGCATGATCAAGTACGGCAAGTAGGTATGAGGGCCATTTGTCCGGACATTTCTAAGCTTTCCGATAAACTCATACATTTCGCCTACAAGCACTTCGTTGATTGCATGCCTGAAATCTTCTTTTGTTGGGGATTCGGCCGCTTCCTTTAATATAGAAAAAAAGTCTTTAGGATCATATAGACGAAGTGGGGCAAAGAAGGGACCATGTGTCAACGGCCACTCTCCCTCAACAGTAGAAGCCATTTTCAGAAGAATGTCTGAACTACAGACGTTCACCTCGGCCTTCCAGGGACCCGCCGACCATTCATGGCTAAAATCTACGGAAGCGTTGGATTCATTTAGTACACAAAACATTTCAATATCCGAGAACGGACCATCTGCACCTTTGGCAACAGATCCATAGACCCCTATAGCTAGAATTTTGTCTTTATATACTTCATGTAACCTAGCAGCTATTTCGTGGCACGTCTGAAGCCTCTCATTTCGGGAAATGTGGACAGGTCCATTCATGTTCATTTGTGATTCTCCCTCCGTTTTTTAGCAAGCATGGTATGGAGCGCTGTGGGGAAATAGCGACAAGTGAAAACATCTATTTTATCAGTAGTGTGGTGACTTATGAAGCCCTTTGTTAAGAGAACTAAAAACATTACGGTCAATAATTTTCTTTTTCATTGTGTGATTAATGAAACGCCTAGCAGAGATTTTGTCAGTCTTAGAATATACTCTTCCAAAACTTCATTTTTTGAAGTGAGCTTTTCATGGAAGGGGAACTGGTCCATCAACCTTCATAAACCCAATACTTGTTCCCGTATCATTAAATATGCTATAGCACTCGGATGGGATTACAGCCAAGAAAAGAAACAGATGAAAATGGATCAGGCTGATTTTCTTATAGCCGAGCTAGGCTTAGAGGACTAAGGTAAGTGTTTGACCATAGCGAATTAAGCCGTCACATTAAATCTGCTCGCCCTGCTTCACCATTTGGTTCGCCATTCAGCGAGGGTTTAATTTCACCTGTGAACCTTTGCCGCCCGTCTGGATTCCAGTTTCCTTTACGCCGACTTCCTTCAGATCGCCCAGTAGCCGCTCCAGCACCGCTTTGGCGACGGGTGCTTCTTTTGCGCCTGAAGCCTTGACGACCAACTGTACCGGTTTACCAGAACGTAGCTGCTTGTCCGCCTGACGCAGCTTCGTGTCGTAATCATGCTCCTCAATGTGAGCGGTGAAGCGAAGCTCCTTGACCTTTTCTTTGCCGCTGTTCCCTGCGGCTCGTCCGTTGTTTGTTTTGCTGGTTGCCACTTTTTTTTGCGCAAGTGCTTTTCCCTGGCCCTTTGCAACCAAACTGCACGGTGGTGGACTACTCATCAGTGAGGTGCAGACTAGATCCACTCCTTGGGATCGGGCCATTGCCAAGGCGTCTGATTTGGAAACAATGCCGTGGTTCTCGCCTGAGAGTCCAGTGAGCACCACCTCATCAGCTTTAATCTGCTCGTTAATTAATACTGCCACTTCAATGTAGCCTCCCTTAAATCAATGATAAAGCTATCATATACGGAACCTGTGTGCGATTCAATTGAACTTCGATATATCCTTGTTGACAAAAATCACTAACCCCTATACTCTTTTACTGATAATGATTATCATTTTCCGATGCATATACATACAGGGGTGATTGAGAGAAATGAAAAAGATGTTGAATGGCCTATTGTTATTTGTAGTTTTTGCGATTGTATTGGCAGGCTGCGGTTCGGCTGGGAATAGCTCGAAGACGGAGGGGGCTGCAGGATCTGAGCAGACATCTACAGCGGCTGGTCCGGTTACGGTTAAGGATGACCATGGGGAAGTCAAGCTGGACAAGTCAGCGGAACGTGTCGTTGTACTCGAATGGACGTTTACCGAGGATCTGATTGCCCTTGGCGTACAGCCGGTCGGGAATGCGGACAATGCTAACTACAAGCTGTGGGTAACACCAGAAGCGAAGCTGGCTGATACCGTAACGGATATCGGTACACGTGGCGAACCCAATCTCGAAGCGATTGCGGCGCTTAAGCCAGATCTTATTATCTCTAACGCCGATAACAATGCAGCAATCTATGCACAGCTTAAGGGAATTGCGCCAACGATCGAATTCGATCCTTACAAGGGGAACGGTTATGATTACGACCGTATGGTCGAGATTTTCAAGCAAATCGCTGTGGCTACCGGTAAAGCAGAACAGGCTGATAAAGTCTTAAGCGAGCTTGACCAGCACTATGTAGAGGCAAAGGATGCATTGGAGAAAGCAGGCAAAGCAGACTTCCATTATGCGCTGACACAGGCTTTTACAGCTCAAAATGCTGCCAGTTTGCGAATGTTCAAGGATAATTCAGTTGTAGCGGGGACGCTTTCGAAAATCGGCATGGTGAACGACTGGAAATCGGACCAGACCGAGAAATACGGATTCAGTACCGTAGGCATCGAAGCTCTTCCAGCTGTACAGGATAGTAATTTTATCTATATTACGCAAAAGACGGACGATGTATTCGGTGCCGCAATGAAGAACAACTCGGTATGGAACGGGCTGAACTTTGTTAAAGAAAAACGGACCTACCCGCTAGACGGTACAACATGGACATTTGGTGGCCCAATCTCATCTAAAGTATTGGTTGATCAAGTAGTCGGAGCTCTGACGAAATGACCCGAACGGACACAAGGGGGTTGTCGAAGACTTGGCGTATAGGAAGCATCTTTGGGGGCGGATTGATCGTCCTCATCGTGCTTTTTTTTGTAAGCTTGTGTTATGGGGAGGCCTCGATTCCGCTACATACAGTCATTGAGGCGTTGACCCAGCGACAGGATACGCTTGAGCATAACATGGTTTGGGATCTTCGGATGCCGCGTACGGTCATTGGAATCTTGGCTGGCGGTGCGCTGGCTATTGCTGGTGCTCTGCTTCAGGCCATCACCAAAAATCCACTGGCGGCTTCTGATACCCTAGGGATAAACGCTGGTGCCTACTTTGTGGTCGTACTGGGTGCGGTGATGTTTCCAGGCCTGCTGCACCAGGCACCATTTCTATTTGCCGCCGCTGGCGGTTTGCTGGCAGCGGTGCTGGCTTACTTTATGGGCGGGGGAAGAGCTGGAACTCCAATTCGGTTGGCGCTGGCCGGCTTGATCGTATCCATGGTGCTTGGTTCGTTTACCGGAGCGCTGCATATCTTTTATTCATTTGAAACACAGGGGTTGTTTCTCTGGGGCTCCGGTTCACTGGTGCAAAACGATTGGAGTGGCACGACTTACGCTTGGCCTTGGGTCATAGGACTCTCGGTTATTGCTATTATGCTGTCAAGGCAGTTTGATGTACTGGATCTGGATGAGTCCACATCCACGTCCCTTGGACAAAAGGTTAGCTTAACCCGGGCGGTGGGAATTGTGCTGGCGGTTCTGCTGTCGACCATTACAGTCAGCGTCATTGGTCCCATCGGATTTGTAGGTTTGGTGGCTCCGCATTTGGTTCGCTTAAGCGGGCTGAAAATGCATCGTTGGGTACTGCCCGGTTCCTTCCTATGGGGGGCACTGCTGTTGATAGGTGCAGACGTGCTGGCGAAAATGATTCACAAATCAAGCATGGATCTGCCAACCGGAGCGGTCATGGCCTTGATCGGGGCACCATGGTTGATTTGGCTGATTCTGTGGAAGATGAAGCTGCCTTCCGGTGTCGGGGGACAGTCTTCCATGAACATAGGTGTACGCTCTCGGAAATTACCGTTTGGCAGACTGGTTACAATATTTGCTTGCTGTGCCGTGCTGCTAACGGTATTCAGCCTAATGTTTGGAGGAATGCGCATTCCAGTGGGGGATCTGCTGACTGGTCTGTTTGGCGGGGAGAGCGCGAACTCGGCATTGCTTCAATTTAGAATACCACGTACGCTGGTGGCGGCCGGGGCTGGTATCGCGCTTGCAGTCAGCGGCGTCTTGATCCAACTGGCAGTTCGTAATCCATTGGCAGATGCCTCGATCATCGGAGTTTCTTCGGGGGCTGGTTTCGGCGCGCTTGCAGTGATTATCGTCTGGCCTGGGCTGCCTATTTATATGCTGCCCATCGCGGCGATTGCTGGAGCGACGGTGTCGGCAGCAGTGATCTTCTTTTTATCGTGGAACAAGCAGCTAAATCCGTCGGTGGTCATCCTGCTTGGTATTGCTGTATCTGCCATCGGCTCAGCCGGTATTCAGGTATTAATTATCCAAGGTTCGCTCTGGGGGAGCACAGGCTATATCTGGCTGACCGGTAGTACCTACGCTCGAAACTGGGGGCAGGTGGCGACCATTTTCGCCTTTCTGCTCGTGTTGTTGCCAGTAGCGTGGTGGCTGGCTCGCCGTTTCGATCTTTTGGTATTTGACGATAGCAGTGCCATGGGTCTGGGGCTTCCGGTGCGCCGCACCCGGCTGTTGGCGATGGTGGTGGGTGTGCTGCTGGCGGGTGGAGCAGTAGCCTGTGTGGGAACAATCGGTTTCATTGGGCTCATTGCACCGCATATCGTGCGTACGTTGATCGGGCACCATGTGCGTCGTTCCATTGTGCTGTCGAGCATCTTGGGAGCGGTCATGTTGGTGCTGGCGGATACGATTGGACGGACAGTGCTTGCGCCGACCGAAATTCCTTCTGGATTGCTGATTGCATTGATCGGTGCACCGTATTTTCTGTACTTGATGTACCGCTCGAATCAGAGTAAATCTGTGTAGTTGAGATGACACGAACAGGCTGTTTCCAAGCGGATTCTCCGTGAGGGAGCAGCCTTTATTATTTTTTCTAGTCATCTTCTGAATTAAATATTTACAAATCTAATAAAGTAGATATAATGTGATGTATGGAACCGTCATTGATTTATAAAGCTTTGTCCAACGAGACTCGTCGTCTAATTATGCAGTGGTTAAAAAAACCGGAAGATTATTTTGATGAGCAGGTTTATTTAAAGCAAGGGCTTAATTTTCAAATTGGTGTATGTGTGGGAGATATTCAGGCTAAATCGGGACTTGCACAGTCTGTAATTTCAAGTTATTTATTAACGATGCAAAAATCCGGTTTGTTAGAGTCTGAGCGGGTAGGGAAGTGGACGTACTATCGTCGGAATGAAAAAACAATACAGGAATTTGCCGAGTACATCCAAAAAGAACTATAAACAGAAAGGAGTTTTTTTTCACATAACATATCTACGAATCTATATATATAATTAATTGGAGGCTTATACTTACTATGAAAAAGGTTAACCCGATACTTATTATCATTCTAGCTTTGGGCGTGTTCGGCATTATTACAACGGAAATGGGCATTATAGGCGTTCTTCCCCAAGTCACTCAAAAATTCAATATATCAGCTTCCCAGGCTGGTTGGCTCGTCAGTATATTTTCTTTCGTTGTTGCCATCTCAGGGCCGTTTTTGACCTTACTCGTTTCTGGCATGAATCGTAAACTTATACTATTAATAGCTGTCTTCAGCTTTGTTATTTCAAATGTTGTCTATGCCTATACTACTCATTTTGAGGTCATGCTCATTTTTCGCGTTCTCCCTGCTATATTTCACCCTGTCTTTTTTTCGGTTGCTCTCGTGACCGCATCTCATCTTGTTCCCCCGGAAAAGAGCAGTAAAGCCGTCACCAAGGTTTTCGCCGGAATCACGGTAGGATTTGCTTTTGGCGTTCCCTTGACTTCTTATCTTGCTGAGAAAATAGCATTAGAAGCTGCTTTCTGGTTTGGAGCTGTCATAAGCATGATTGCATTTGTAGGAATCCTCATCTGGCTTCCTTCTCTCCCTGTTCAGGAAAAGATGTCTTATGGCAAACAGCTTAGTGTATTACGCAAGCCTCAATTATGGTTCAATATTGTGTCTGTTATTTTTATCTTTGCAGCTATGTTTTCAGTGTATAGCTATTTTGCTGAATATCTTGGAAAAGTAACTCTGATGAACGGATCATGGATTAGCATAATGCTGATGGTCTTTGGAGTCGTTATGATTTTTGGGAACTTTTTATTTGGAGGATTATTACATAAAAATCTGACCAAGACCATCATCACGTTCCCGTTGCTATATATGGTCATTTACGTACTCACTTATGCGCTGGGCACTTCTTTCCTACCGATGATTGTGGTTGTGCTCATGTGGGGAGCCGTGCATTCTGGAGGGCTAATTAATAGCCAAACTTGGTTAACCACTGAAACAAAGGAAGCTCCAGAATTCGGTAACAGCCTGTTTGTCTCATTCTCTAATCTCGGCATTACGATAGGGGCTGCTATAGGCGGGTGGTTTATCTCTCACTTGGGAATACACCAGCTCATCTGGAGCGGAATGATGTTTGCACTGCTAGCATTTTTAATGATTATCATAAAAATAAAAATGTTCAAATCAAATGCAACGGAAGTCAACGTGCGTTAAAATATGGAGAGACATTAGAGGAGTACTCTACATTATGACCATAAAATGATACATGGGGTGATGTTGATTGCATTTCGTATGGACTTCGATCTTAATGACATTCGTAATCATTAGCGGGATCTTGGCGTTGCTCACCTGGGGAGTGATATCCTTAATTAAGCGTTTTCGCTAATCGTAATAAAGGAGTAGACATCTCTATGTGTTGAAATTACATTATTTATGGGGAGGAATCTGATGGATATTCGAATGTATCACGATCTGGAGGCTCAATTGGAAGAAGCGATTTGGGCTCTTGGAGAGGAAGCAGCTCTTACACTTCCCATAGATAGCGGTATGGCCGAGGAAAAAGCACAGAAGGCTTGGGATCTAATCCCTGAGCCAAAGCATACATGGGGCATTACAGCTGTAACCTTGCATCAGTATGTTCAAATACTCAACTATAACAGTCATATGGAGCGATCAGTAGAGCTTTTAAATGACGAAATTTTAGATTTGGAAGGTTCAGGGCACCGAATTATACATGCAGAGCCTTACATTCAAATGGCGGAAACGCATCTTCTTCAGAGCAAGCCTGGATTAGCTTATAAATATCTCAAGAAGGCATACTCGATTGGGGGCGCACGGGCATTTCGGGATCAGCCCAAGCTTTATCTCGAAATGGCGAAAAGTAAAGCTCTGGATGAACAGGATATATTACTTCGATTTAAGGCGTTGGATGTAAATGCCAAACTTTTGAGCGAATTAAAAGATAGCCAATAATCAATGTAATGGTCTTATTTTTTATTTATGAGGAGGACGACTGCTTTGAAATTAAAAGAAGTGCTCTTAGGTACACACAGCTTCGAAGCGATGAAGATTTTTTACGGTTCTCTCCTGGATTTGCAGGTTGTAGAGGAGGGGACTTCGCGGTTATCGTTTCAAGTAGGGGAATCGGTGCTTGCTTTTCAGGAATCCTCCCATATGGAAAATGAGTTTTACCATATTGCCTTTACGATTCCAACCAATAAATTTATAGAAGCCAAACAGTGGGCTATCAACCGAGGAATTTCGTTGATTTCAAGGCACCAAGAAGATGAGTTTTATTTCGAAAACTGGAATGCAACCGCGTTTTACTTCTATGATCCGGATCAAAACCTCGTTGAATTCATTGCTCACCATACACTCGATAATGCAGTCGCTGAAGCTTTCGGATCTCACTCGATACTTCGTATAAGCGAGATTGGTCTTCCGGTCGATGATGTTCCAGAGGGTTCTAGAATAATTACCGAAACGTTCCAACTTAATTCATGGGGAGGGGCTGGACAGAAATTTGTACCGCTAGGGGATGTGGAAGGTTCCTTTATTGTTACAGACAAGCAACGTCCCTGGTTTCCTGATGATAGGCTTCCGACCGTGTTCAGCATCCGTGTCTTGTTTGAAGGTATATGCTCTGCCCGTCTTTCGCTTCATAATGGGTCGTATGAATTGAGATCAACCTGAGTTAAGGCTTCATCTCATTGCCACCACCCTGGATTTCTAGAATAGATCAATAAGAGGAATATCCGGGGATTACCATACATATAGGAGAGAATAGATGAATATAAGACCGCTTCATTCACATGAAAACTATCCGTTAGAGCTTTTGTTACTAGCTGATCCTTCGCGCCAACTTGTTGAAGAATATTTAAAAAGAGGGCAGTGTTATGTAGCAGAAGTTGACGATCAAATTGTGGGCGTTTATGTGCTGTTACCTACAAGACCTAAAACAATTGAAGTAGTGAATATAGCAGTAGCTGAAGTCATGCATGGTAAAGGGATAGGCAGACAATTAGTGACACATGCGATTGAAACAGCCCGGGCACAAGGATATACAACGTTAGAAATTGGTACAGGAAACTCTAGCATTGGACAGCTAGCCCTCTACCAAAAATGTGGTTTCAGAATTGTTGGTGTAGATCTGGATTTCTTTGTCAGACATAACTATGTAGAAGAAATTTATGAGAATGGTATACAGTGTAGAGATATGATTCGTATGTCTCAGGATTTGTAGAGCTTAATTTTCTTTGCAAACCCTTCAAAGGTATCTTAAGTAAGGTTCTGAAAGGTATATGATATTGTGCCAAAAGATGGTACAATGGATTGCGGAAAGGCTATACAATCATTGGATTGCAATAGTCCTTTTTTAATGAGTGGATATCCTACTAAGTTCCTGACAAGGGGTGGTTACTTTGTACAACACAACAACCACGATACTCACAGAGATAGCAAAACATATGAGAGATCATGATTTAATCCTAAGTGATTTAGCTAGAGAAGCCGAAATGAATCCGGGCACCATGAGCAGTATTATTAATGGGAACCGCACACTTTCAGTCGATCAGTTAGACCGAATTACACAAGCGATGGGCTATCCCGTTGGTTATTACTATGAACGCTACGTGTCTGAGTATTTAGCAGAGGCTAATCCGAATTGGCGTCGAATGAGTCCTTTTATACATAATTGTGCGAGACTCAATAAATTGGACTGCATTCATGATGTGGTTAATTTATTGATGGATAAACTAGGCTATTCAGAATCTTTATTTGAGCTTGCCGAAGAATTATTTCATGAAAAAATGTATCAAGCGGCAACCATACTTTATGAAAATGTGGCTATAAGTGAGAAAAAGCAATATTCAGAACGTCTGGCTATGTGTCAGTATCGCTTGTTCCATACAAGGCAAGGAGATAATCAAGAGAAAAACTATGAAGCAGCCGTTCAATTTGAAATATACGTTGATCGACTAGATGAGATAGAACAGTTAGATGCATTAAAAGATCTGGCGAATACATACCGTTCGTTACGAAAATGGGACAAAGTAGAATTATTCGCTAAAGCTCTGGGAGACAAGGCCAAAATCCAATATAACATGGAGCAAGAACGCCATCCATCCAAAAGAGAAAATGTAAAGAAACCAAGCTTTCCTCTATTTGCTTATTGGGCTTTTTCTCATTTGCTTCGTGCACAAGCATATGACGAGAGGAAAGACTATGAAAAGGGACTTCATCATATCAAAAAGTATGCTGATTTAAGCTGGGTTTTGGATACAGATGAAGAAACATTGGAATGGAAAAATAAGTATGAGGATTGGGCGGTAGTAAATACTTATGTGAATAAGCTTCTTTCAGGCGAAAAGAGCGTACTTCCCGAGTATGTATCTTATATTTCTTCAAGGAAAGATGAGGTTCTTCCCGCACTTGATAATATCTTTGAGGCGGCTAATCGATACCAATTTGATGTAGATGATATTTTAGAGCAATTCAAGGAGGACATTTCATCTTATTTAGAACAACAAAAAATCGAAGGCTATTATACTCAAAGATTCATAACAGAGCGTTTTATACATTTTTCTAAGGAATTATCAGTCTACTTTTTGACTAAAGGAAGATTCTCTGATGGTTTTAAATTTTTATTAAGTTGTTTGGAAAAATCTACATTAATCAATAATAAATCATATATAATTAAATGTATGAGGCTTTTTGACTCTTATCAAGAGCATTCATCATTTGAGACGAAGACAGCTTACAGAAAATTGATTAATGAGGTGGATCAAGATGAAGCGTAAAATAATTCTGACCTTTTTAGCAACCAGCTTTATGTTAGTAGCGATAGTTACTGCCCCTTTACTTTTTCATGATCAAGAACATGGCTATCAACCGAGTCACCATGGCGAAATGTAATTATTCCTAACAGGAAAAAGATGTATGATATTTAAAGCACTTAAAAGGTACAGAGTATAAACCAAATGGATAATGGAACAGGTTAGATGGAATGATCCGTCTAGCCTTTTTATTGCGTGTTTTGCTGTATATAAGTAATATGAGGAAATCTTCTTTTGAGAAATATATGTAAAAAGTGCAAAAATGTATTATGTATCATATGCCGAGTTTACGTTGAAAGGGTGGTTTATCTATGGAGATCATACCTACGATTAGAGCAGAAGTTCAAACCTATCTGATACGAAAAAGCTTAACCATGACCGAGTTTGGTCATATTATTGACTTGAATGTAGGAACAGTTAGTGGCATTGTGACGGGCAACCGACCTATTTCTGTTCACCAGCTAGATTGTATCACTATGGGAATGAACTTGCCACCGGATTATTTTTATGAACGTTATATTGATGAATGTATTAAAGAAGAACCGCTTAACTGGCGAAGAATCAGCCCTTTTTTGTACCGATGCGTGGAGTTAGGACGACTTGATTGCTTGCAAAGAGTTGTAGGTATGTTGCTAGATAATCCTGTTTATCTTCCTTCACTTTTTGAAGTAGCCGAGGATTCTTTTAACAATGGTTATACTGAAGTAGCGGCATTCCTTTATGAAAATGTGGCGGAAGGGGAAAAGTATCAGTATTCAGAACGATTGGCGGTTTGCCAGTATCGATTGTTTACGATTCGTATTGGGGACGATCAAGAGAAAAACTATGATGCAGCCATTCAATTTGAGCCTTACGTTGAACGGTTAGATGAGATAGATCAGTTAGATGCACTAAGGGCGTTGGTGAATACATATCGTTCTTTACGAAAATGGGCTAAATTGGATGCGTTCGCCAAAGTGTTAGGAAATAAAGCAAAAATACAATACAAAATTGATCAACAGCATCATGAAAATAATAAAAACACAAAGAAGGCGCTATACCCTCCATTTGTCTACTGGGCATTTTCGCATTTAATACGAGCTGAAGTTTGTGATGCTAATAAAGATTATGATGCAGCGCTCCAACATATTCAAAGATATGCCGATTTAAGATGGGTAGAAGAGAAAGATGAAACGACCCTAGAATGGAAAAACCAATTTAAAGAATGGGCAACTGCTAATATTTATGTGAATAGGCTTATGTCTGGGGACTTAGGCGTAATCCCTGATTATGTTACTTATTTCTCTTCAAAGATAGATGAAATACTCCCTGCAATAGATAATATAATTGAGGCGGCTAATCGATATAATATTAATGTAGATCACATCCTTGAAAGGTTTAAAACAGAAATTCAATCTTTTTTGAAGGAACAAAATCAGGTAGGCGTATATACTCAACAAATTAGTGCAGAACGTTTCACTCATTTATCAAGGGGATTGGCAATCTATCATTTGCGTAAAGGGAGGTTTTCAGAAGGCTTCACATTTCTGTGTAGTTGTTTGGAAAAGTCTATTGAAGCTAATAATAGAATACAAGCTATCAGATGTATGAGGTTATTTACACATTTTAAAGAACATGCATCTGCTCATACGAGGGCAGTCTACGGAAATCTGATAAAAGCGGTTAACGAAGAGGAAGAGTAAGCTAATCTTACCATACTGACATTGTTTCCTGAGTTGCAGGGTATGGCTGAGGTTCGAGCTTTGAAGCGACGACTACTATATTCTAACTTAGGAATCATCCAACAGCGATGTACAATACTTTAGTCATAGTATTTCTGTTTTATTTCAGTTCAAATGTCACATGGATTAAAAGGAAATAACAGGATAGTAGATGGTTTTCTCTAAATCACCCCTTCTGATAAGATTATTTCTATTATACTGAAACGCATGCAGATTCCTTGAGTGGAAAGAAGACGGAACATTTAAAAGAGTTAACAATAAGTAGGAGGGATTGTTTTGGAATACACTGAATTAGTAGAACGTTTTGAGATGGGAGAAGAATTTCAATTCTATTATAAAAACGATAGTTACTGGATTAGCCATAATGAAGAAGAGTATTTTCTTACTCGGGAAAGAGACAGTTTTTCGCAGTCGTTTCAATCAGCAAGAGAGTTGTTTGTTAATGGAAAAATTGACGATAAGAATATCTTAGAATTGTGGGATAGCATAAAGATTTGAAAAAGTGTATTTTGGGCTTGCTCCTTTTTAGCTTCTAGACGATCATTTTATTTGTCTTCATGATGTTTATAATTATACGTTTCATCATCTACTTCTTTAATGGGAGCTTGGTTATATTGAATAATTCACCCTGCATTTCTTATAAAATCCTTGAATATAACTTGTTTACTAACTAAGGGAGCTTAAGCTATTTGATTTTCAACTGAATAAATTTCAGAAGGTTTGTATCCATGAATTTTTACAAGATAATTGAATACTTCGCTTTGAGATGACTTTAGTGTAACTACTAAGTATCCAAATGCTTGCAAATATAATTGCTATAAATATTGTTTCTTCATAACTGTCTTCTTTGTTGGAAGCAAGTCACCACGAGCAATATTTACTTTGGAATTATTCTGGGAAGTCTACTTATTTCCTTTTACAAATAAAAAAACGATTGTATACACTACTCCAGCAATGAGGCTTAGTAGAAACGAGAGTGATAAAGTTCTAAAAATAAAAGTAGAAGTGGGTACTGTATAAAATTCAAATATACCGTTGACTGAAGAACTCGTTGTTGGCCCTTTAATAAAGGAATAGTATATTCCTACAAAAAAACTGTAAGATAAATATTTAATTAGATTTTTCTCAAATTTACTCATTTCTTAGCCTCCAATAATGTTTATGGAAAACAGAATTTTTGTACTATGAAACCCTGCAAAATAATGTAGGAAAAGTCTATAAATATAGCGAGCTTAGTGAAATATAGGGGAGGAAATTTATTGATGTTATGTAAATTGTACGATATACGGGCTCACTGAGATAAAATAAATTATACTACATCTTGTAAGTCAGTTGATATTTTGAGATTTTAAGAAAGTAAGAAAGACGTTCAGATATAAAAAAAGAGACTATCTTACAAAGTAGACGAACCTCTTGTGTTCAAAATTGTCTAGCACTTACATTAAGGTCATAGGGAGAGCCGTCATTGTTGTATATATATACTTCATAGTTACCTGATAAGCCAATACCAACTAATTGTTCGAAATTCCTAGTTTTTTGTCCGCCGACAGGAATAGTTGTTTCGCCGAAGTCCAGACCGTTGACTTTTACACTAAGATAAACTGTTGACGAACCATTATTTTTAGCGTAGATATTCAATTTTTTACCGTTCTGAGGAGAGAGTGTGAAGAAATATCTGAAGGCTCCTTTTCCCATATGATGAATAGCAGGTATAGTTATAACATCCATAGGTGTAATTAAACGGGCATCCTTAACTTCGTTTCCATCGGCATTACCTTGATCTTGAGTTACAGGTATTGATTGCTCCGCATTTGCTATGTAATCTTTATTTGCAAAAGATGCAACTGGCAAAGATAATATTAATGCGGCAGACAATAATGCTGTTAAGATTTTCTTCATAAATTTAATTCCTCTCTAAAATATTTTTTGTAAACATCAAGTCAAATGCAAAAGGTTCATTATTTAAAATAATTAAAGAATAAAATCTATATTTTGTAAATATTTTTCTATACAATCCTTTTTTATAAAGGGGGCTGGGTTATGTTAAGGGCCAAATCAAAATAAGTTTGCTTCTTGAGTTACAGCACATAGTTGGATCAAGATTTAAAAGAGACTAATACTATATTCTAACTTAAGCATCATCTAACAGCGATATACACTACTTTAGATATAATAAATTTGTTTATTTCAGTTCAAATGTCACATGGATTTAAAAGGGAATAACAGGATTGTAGATGGATTTCCCTAGTTCCCCCCTTCTGATAAGATTATTTCCATCAAAATTAAAGTGGGCGTGGTAGAATGGGGAGAATATTGGTTCCACCTGACAAATTGATGGAAGTGGCTGATCAGTTCTTACACGGAAAGCATGAAATGGAACGTATGCTGAATTCTTTGAGCAGACAAATTGATTTTGTGCAACAAGGCTGGTCAGGAGCTACCCGAGAAAGATTTTTTCAGGAATTTCAGGTTTCTCGTCAATCCATGAGTGTAACGCTTGAACGACTTTCTACGGTTGCACAAGAACTCATTTTTATTTCAAATAACTTCACACAAGTAGATGGGGAAAAAGTCGTATTAGATGTGCCAGGGAATGGTGTACCTATCAAAACAGCATCCAGCGGTGAAGGTTGGTTACATAAAATTTTTGAACAGATTGGAAAAGCGGAGATCACCAAGGCGGAAGCTCAGTTGGAAGCTAGCAAACTACAAGGAGAAATTTTCTGGGATACTGCACAGGGAGCAAAAGGTGCTATCCAGGAAGATTTAACCCTAGGGATACTGCCTGATAAAGAACGGGATTATGATCATCCTATGGCAGCTAAAGTAGGCGAAATTCTCGGCCACGTAGCTACGACATTGCAGGGCGCTGGTGAGGTGGTAGCTGGAATAGGTGGAGAAGGATTATCAGTTGCTGTTTCATCTACAGGAGTTGGAAGTATCGTTGGAGTACCAGGATTAATTGGATCAGCAGCTTTGGCAGCGCATGGAAGTACCACCGCATATAAAGGTGCAAGCGGAATAGGGAAAAGCTCAGCGGAATTGTGGCAGATGGTAAAGGGAGAAGATGCTCCTTCTTATGGGAAGAAATCTGTTCCATCAGGTCCTTACCGTGAAGTAGACGGTTATCCTGTAAAAGTAAAACATGGAGATCAAGAGAAGCATATTGTGGGGACACCCAACTACAAACAAGACTTAGCAAATGGTAAGAACAAGAGTATCCTCTATGGTGATAACAAAACCGCACAAGAATTACTTGATAGTTATTCTGGAGAAGGTGATATGTTTAAAGCCGGACGGGAAAGGATTGATTTCGGAAAACCTATTGGGAAATACTATAATAGAGATACTGGTATGTTCGAGGAAACCACAAAAGGAATAATTCATTACAGTAAAGATGGCGCTCATATTGTACCTGCAGCGCCTTAAACCAAGGAGGAATATATGGGATATGATTCTTTAATTAAAGCCATTATTTCAGTACCAAAAGAAGAATTAACTATTCATTGGAATAGTGGATTAAAGATTATTGGTACTAGGGACACCATCTATGAAACAAACAATGGCTTAGATGAAGATGATAATGGGTTCATTGAATATGATGCTGCAGTTGTTGAAGTTAAAAAAATAATATCTAAGCCGATTACCGATGAAGGAAGTATATATAAATGGTTGCAAAAAGGAAAAAGTTCCTTTATTGAAATTTCCCTGCATGATGACCCCCCCAGCATGATCACCTCTTCTGATGGGTCTATTATTTGGAAAAATGAATAGCTTAGATTATCCTTAATTGAGTTTTTTTCACTTAATTGAGGATAATCTTTCACTTTTTTTCATGATGTTTATAATTATAAGTTCCATCATCTACTCCTTTCATGGGAGCTTTAGCTATTTTTTAGTTTCAACTGAATAAATTTCAGTGTTTGTATATTATTATAAAGATTGCTATTCGATGTTTCTTCATAACTATCGCCTTTTTGTAGATTAAAAAGCTTCTACTATAATCATTCTAACGGATAAGCTTCCTTAGAAATATCATGATACTAAAATAAGACATATTGCCTATTTCCTGAATTTCCCTTATGATAATTATACTATTACCAGACAAGGGGATACATATGAAGAAAGCTATTCTACTATTATTAATGTTTGTTGTTTTAATTCCATCACAAGTATTGGCAGCAACATCTACAAAAGCTATGTCAACAAGTGAAATCGAAAAATTATACTTTGAGAATTACAAAGATCGTGTAAAAGAAATTAAAGCTGCACAAAAAAAACTTAATGCTGTTCTGGGGGCAGAAGTTCGTGAACTAACTCAGAGATTAAACCAGGCAACTGCGCGATATAAAAACGAAGTGAAAAATAAGTCTAGTAAAGCGGTAATAGCTCAAGCCAAGGCTGATTGCGATAAATTAAAGAAGCAACTCAGTGTGGCAAAGGTGGAACTAAGTAAAAGTATTAAAAATTACAAGCGAGAAAGTGACCAAATTTTAAAGGATGTTGCAAAACAGAAAGCAAATCTTATAAAATTCATTAAGAATCACACGGCAGGAAAAGATAAACTTACCGAGTCTCAATTTAGCAAGCAAGTTAATGGAGAAATTATGTCGATCGACAATTCATTTACTGGAGCTTTAAAAACGTTAACGGAAGCTGAATAATAGGGAGTAAGGCGGCAGGCATTACCTGTTGCCTTTTTTAATTTAGATTTTATTGTTTCTAATTTATAGCTGTTCAATTGCTTGGGTTATAGTGATACGTATAAAACACAGGATAGTAGAGATTTTGGAGCAGATTTGGTATTTACGGATCGTGAGGGATACCGTAATGTCCTTCAGGCCAAACGGTATGCAGTCACCAATCCTGTTGGGATAAGCTTAGTACGTTTAAATGGTGGGATTTCCTATATTTCTGTGCATGTGAATATCAAACAAAATGGGTGTCATCAAGTGTCCCCCAAGGAAATATCCTTTTGTAATGTCGTCACTATTCCATGTCACCAAGGTGACACGATTCCTACTCCGCGAAGTCGCGGAAAATTCGTTCATGAGTGAGGGAGTAAAATTGTGCTGTCTCCCTTTTATTCTTCGCTGGACAGAATTGTCCAATGTAACGATGTCGTTACAAATTAATGTCCGGTGACAATAAAGTTTTTGACCAAGAAAACAAAGTTGTAGACTGGCTGCTGGTATTAAGCTAACGGGCAGTATGGCGTAGCCATGATATTTGAATATATGATACGGTTCACCGTACCGTAGTGTATTTAAACACAAAGTACAATTTGACCACAAAATATACCTCTATATAAAGACAAAGCCACTCCTTACAATGGAGTGGTTTCTTTGCATGGAACTTCTCTTTTACTTATAACTGAGTAACGGCTTTTTTCTATGTTTTGTTCGTTGTTCATATGCAAATGCTATACGAATTAGCATAGGTTCACTAAATGCCTTTCCTGCAAACGTAACTCCAAATGGTCTGCCGTTGTCTTTGAAGCCAGCGGGAACAGCTACTGATGGATACCCTGCCCTTGCACAAATTTCTGCTCCCACATATGATGGAAACATAATTGCATCCAATCCGTATTTCGCTATGGCATAATCTATGCCTTCATTCTGGGAATAATATAAATCAGTTAAAGACTCTAATATATAGTTCGGATTCTTCAATGGATTCACTAAATGTTGACGGTTCTTCAGTAAATCTTGTCCATATTTCAAAGCCTTCTCGGAGTTTTTTTCGTTCCACTCAACCAATTCACTAAATGTATGTACAGGCATACTTTGTGGAAGGTTTCGGAGATAGTTATCAAGACCATGCTTAAATTCGTTATTTAACTTGTTCCAATTCCATTTCCTATCGAAGGCTGGCATTTCAATGTCTTCAATGACGATTGCTCCCGCATTTGTTAGTTCCTCTACAGTATTATTAAATAATATTTTATCATATTCGTCAGGGTCACGAAATTGCTCTAATGGTACATCTCTATAAACCCCAATTTTCGCCCCTTCTAAGCCATTCTTGTCTAAGTAAGTTGAATAGTCAATCGTATCATCATTTTTCCATGTAGCAGGGTCATTATCGTCTTTACCTGCAAGTACACTAAGTAAGATTGACGCATCTGATACTGTCCTTGCAATTGCTCCAGCGGTATCTTGAGAATAGGAATAAGGTATTATACCTGTACGACTTATAAGCCCAACTGTAGGCTTTATACCCACAATCGAGTTTTGAATAGCTGGACTTAAAATTGATGCTGAAGTTTCCGTTCCAACTGCAACACTTGTAAAATTTGACGCCACAGCTACAGCAGAACCAGAACTTGACCCACCCACGAAAAAGTCACCGTATGGATTTAATACTTGTCCGCCTTTAGAACTGTAACCTGCCCACATATTTGAGGATACACCGTTTGCCAATTCAGTCATGTTTGTTTTTCCAAGGATAATGGCTCCAGCTTCTCTAAGTTTTTTTACAAGAAAGGCATCCGTTTCGCTAATGTTGTTTTCCAGTGCTAACGCTCCTGCACTCGTCCGCATTTTGTCCTTTGTTTCAATATTTTCTTTCAACAAAACAGGTATACCATGTAAATACCCTCTAATTCCTCTTGTTTTTCTTTCTTTGTCTAGAGCTTCTGCAATAAAAATCGCATCTGGATTGATTTCCATTATAGAATTTATATTTTGACCACTCTGGTCGTGTGTTGCAATACGATACATGTAGTACATAACAAGTTCCCTAGAAGTAACCTCCCCTTTTCCCATTGCTTCTTGCAATTCAAAAATGGTTACTTCCTCACCATTTAGATTCTTAAGTTTAAAATTAGGTTCCATTTAGTTGCTCCTTCAATGATGAACTTTTCTATTAGAAATTACATGAAATCTATGCTTTGTATACTAGCTTTTATGCTACCATATGTTGGAACTAACTACAATATCCGTTATAGCTTCATATTCTGCTTATAGTCGGTCTATGGAAGTGCCTACGGTATATGTGATAACGACCAACATGGAAAAGGTGTACTCCAACTATCCCTAACCACTTCATGAGAACGACTAAACAGCCTTCACAGGCATGTTTCAATCCTACATTAAGGTCTATCACAACCCTATCAAAGTCGTTCAGAAGTCCACACAGACCCACTCCTGCTCAAACATACAATGTCAATAACTTCGAGGGTGTAGGAGTGTCAGAAAGTCTGCCTAATGGATTTGAAATGTTTCGTATGTCTATTAGTAACATCTGAAATGTAAAATTAGCTAATCTATCCGATAAATTGTAGGATAACTCACGGTGAACCGCATTATAAAGAGTGTGAAGTCATTGAATTAACGGGATAAGTTAGTTTAATAAAACGGCAGTAGTTTCGGACTTTATTCTCTTCGGACGCTTGATTCATTCAACGTAAAATTGCGTTCAATCGGGGTACAAAAACAACCCTAGATATCTTGTCTAGGCTCTTTGCTGTGTCTATGTAGGTAATAAATTTATTATACTGTGTGCTATTCCTCATTTTCCTCGAACTGCATCAATACAGATACATTTTTAATGTTTAATGCGTCAGCAATTCTTGTCAACATCGCTAAATTAACTTCTTCACGTTCATTCCTGCACAATTCGGATATTGCTGCTTGTCGTACATTTGCTTTTTCTGATAATTACATCTGAGTGACCCCCTTTTCCTTCATAACTTCCCTCAGTTTTAATTTTAAGGGGGGATAGTTTACACCCAAAACTCCCATTAAATTTCCAAATAATGCAGCAGCACATCATTTTATAAGCGATCGATTCAGACTTTCGAACAATTTGGTAAATATGCAGAATGCCTGCGCATTTCCAGTAGGCAAAATATTCGAAATGATATCTCTTCCTGAATTAATTGGTACCGATACGGAAAATTTTCTGGAACGGAGGGGTGAAATCAAATAACCATTCAATTTATATAAATATGTGCCTAGCACTTCCACTCCCCGACATAGCCTGAATTTTATACCATCTCTAATATCATTAAGGTTGCTTGTATGTCATACACCCAATTTAAGCTCAATTCATAGATTAATTACAAGGGAGTACATACATGACTATTTAATGGAGTAACTTTGTATTGGATGAGTTGTATTATGATTTACCCAATAAACTATAGATCAACATAAAGATGATACCCTTAGTCATAAAATCATCGCAAACTATCCTAAAAGGTATCTTAAGTTCATATATGAAAGGTATATGATTTTATTCCAAAAGATGGTACAATCATGATCATTAGAGCATTCTACTACTTGTTTCACAACTACATAATAATTTTAACTATGCATCGTATTATGAGTTCACGTTGAAAGGGTGGTTTAATCCATGAAAATTACACCCACGATTAGAGCAGAATTGGAGCAATATCTTAAACAAGAAGGCTTGAGCTTATCGCAATTTGGACAAATTACAGGGATGAATAGGGGAATAATAAGTAGCATTGTAACAGGTAACAAATCTATGTCTATTAATCAGCTTGATCGAATTACTGAAGCTATGGGCTTACCAGAGGGTCACTTTTATGATCTATTTATAGAAAACTACATCATTGACCATCCTCCTAATATGAGGCGAATTGAACCGTTTTTATATCGCTGTGCGGAGTTGGAAAAGTTGGATGCGATCCGTCGAGTGGTGGGAGCCATCATGGACAATCTACTCTATTCGCCCAAACTATTTGAAATTGCAGAAGGATTGTTGGCGCAGGGACGACTAGAAGCGGCATTGATACTCTATGAGGGGGTAGCTGAAGCGGAGAAATATCAACACTCTGAACGCCTAGCCATCTGTCAATATCGCCTATTTAAGATTCAGATTGGAAATGACCAAGAAAAGAATTTCCAATCAGCACTTCAATTTGAGCCATTTGTTAAACGTCTCGATGCTATAGACCAATTAGATGCCCTTATAGATTTGGCTAATGTATACCGATCATTGCGAAAATGGGAACGCGTTAAGGAAATTGCTAAGGATTTAAGAACTTTAGCCAAAGCACAATACTCCTTAGAATATTCCCAGAAGAGGGGAGAGTGCAAGCCTCAGCGACCGTTATTTTTTTATATAGCATTCAGTAAATCACTTATTGGTGGCGTTTATTATGAACAAGGAAAATATGAGTTGGCGTTACAAATTGCGTATGAGTCTTGTGATTTGGATTGGGTGAGAGAGACCGACGAAGAAGCATTGCGCTGGAAAAGCTTGTTTCAAGAATGGGGCGAGGCTAACATATGTTTAACTAAACTCATGGCTGGAGATACAGAGGTACTTCCTTTATATATTGATCTTATTTCAACAAACAGAGAGGAATTACTACCGGGTCTGTGGAATATAATGATAGTAGCCAATCGTTATAAATTAAATGTAGACAGTATTTTGAGCCAATTTGAGTGGGAAATATCCAACATACATGATCAAGAAGGAAGACAAACGAATGACAAGCAGAATATTAATGATCAGCTTGTTGGCTTTTTAAGTGAATTGGCTGACTATTATTTGACCAATGGTCAATACAAGAAGGGAATTAGTTACTTATTAGACTGTATGAGAATATCCACTATAATCAATAATGAGCACTCTATACTTCGTTGCGTGAGAATGTTTGAACGTTGTCGCCAATTTGTCACAGATGAAGCTAAAGTGGAGTATCGAAATTTAGTGGAAATGGGGTAATGTTATGAAACGTTTGATTAAAGGGTTATTCGCGACTACTTTCTTATTAGTTTTTATAGCAAGCACACAAACAATAAACCTTCAAGATTTTGGTATGCCACAGGCATTTTCTAACGGTGGTTTCTCAGTGTTTGGCTGGCACATAGGTAGTTAGTACATTTGTTTAGATAGTTCGAAACTTTTGTTTTTGAAAGAAGAATATTAAGTCACAATTAAGGGTTAGACGGGATTGTCCGTTTAGCCCTTTTGATTTGTATGAAAAAGATCGCTAAATGTATTGTTGAGTTGGAGAGAATTTATGGTGTCCAAAATGAAAAAATCAGCATACTGACAGGGAGTCAACTAATTTTAATCCCTATGCTAAAAAACAAACCGGTATTGCTCAGGAACTTGGCATCACGAAGCAGCAGTTACATAACTACTAAAAACTTCTCACTCTTGATCCTGAATTGCAGGATATGGTTGTCGTTACAACTATAAGGTCTTTAGACATAGGTAGAAAGGTTAATCCTTCACATAACAATTAGGAATTAAGATGGTTTTCCATAAATTTGAATAGTGTTACTATGTCATAACGAACTTAAACTAGAGGTATATTATGACAACCATTAAGGTGACACCTGAGCAGCTTATGACTGTCTCCAAGCAGTTTGAGTTAGCACAGCAAACGGCAACTCATATGAACAGTAACTTAGTACAACAAATTTTATCTATGGGGCAGTTGTGGGAGGGTATAACAAAGGAACACTTTTACTATTCCTTCCAGACCTCTCAAAAGAATATGAATGACTTTGTTACACTTACGGACTCCATTTCTAAAGAACTACGCCATCATGCAGATAAATTCAAATTAGCAGATCTGATGGAAGCAGGTAACATTGACGCAAGTTGTTTACCACCTCCACCTAATTCATGTGCTGTTCCTGCTCCAGATACACGAAATGCATTCCAGAAATCAGTAGATACTTAACTGAACTAGGTCAGGATTTTGTAGACGCTAATTCAGTACGCTATGAGAAGAAGTTTGATTCGGTTTGGAGCTTCTTAGATTATATGTCATATGGTATTCCAAAAGGAATGTATCAAGGATACATGGAACGGGCAGCTAAACAAAATGATTCATGGAATGACATGCTCAATTTCGGTACATTTGGAGTAACGGGTATGATTCAGGGAGCATTCAATCCCAACAATGCCTGGTCAAAGGAACACTGGGCTAATATAATCGGTACAGCAGGATTGTTTGGAGGAGTTAGTTCTGTAATTAAGCCTAAAATTGGGATTGGTAGTACAATAAAGTTAAACGGTGAAGTTAGACCATTTCCCAAAGGCCATGATCTAGATTTGAAATCGTGGGAAGAGATGCCTGTAAGTGGTCAGAGGAAGGTAACTCCAACTGGACACAGAATTATGAATGTTAGTGAAATGAAGTCATTTAAAAAAGAAATGGATGCACTAGAAATAAAGGTTTTAATTGATAAGAAAGATAAAATTTTGCCTGAAAGTGCTGCGGCTGGTTTTAATCCAGCTACAGGAGAAATAGTTTTGAGAAAAGAACCGACAAATTTGAGTGCAATTCATGAGTCTTATCATGCCAAGCAGTGGAAGGAACTAGGGAAGGATAACTATCTACAACAAAGCACTCTTGAGAGAGAAGAATTCGTTTATAATGAAATCATGAAAAACAAAGAGCTATTTAATGATGGTGAAATTCTCTTTTCACAAAAATATATCTATAAATTAAGAAACGGGGATTGGCCTCCACCGGGCTGGAAAGGTTTTGAAAATAATGAGTGAAAAGATAAGCAAACATCTCACAGCTGAACGAGCTATGCAAATAGCTGAGAACTACAAGGAGAAGTATAACCTTTCTGGAACAATAGACGGTACAAAGGAACGTACTGTAAAATTTTATACTCAGTTTGACGATTCCAATCTCCCAGTTTGGCTTGTAATGGTAAGTATAATTCCAACTGTATTCCAAGCAGATGATGAGTATACAATTGTGATCTCAGATGCAGAGGAACAGGTCAAATATCTAATTGATCCTAATGGACATTATTATGCTCCTCATACAAAAGAGGATGGATTAACGGACGAAGAATTTGATAGATTATGGAATGAAGATTCAGAAGACAATTAATCCGTGAAGCTTGCTCCCTAAACATAGAGAGTAAGCTTTTTTCATAGTGATTAAATTGGAATAAGAGTGTGGGATGATTCTTTCTAGTTGGGTGAAATCAGGAGCAAATCGTGCAGTTCGAATGCTTGCTTGAGCTTCGTCAAGTGTAAAGTTCCTAGTTATAACGTTAAATTCTTCATCCATAACCTGAGTGCTATTAAGAGATGGAATTACTAGATTAAAAAACGTAGGTATCAAAATTAGGGAAGTTAAAGATATAGTGTTCATACATGAACGCTAGAATGGAGAGGTTCTCTTTTGGAGATTATGAAGTTAGACGATATTATTAAAAACACCCAATAAAGGAATCATTTTAATTGGAACGAATTTTGGTTTAGATAAGCAGGATCATACCAATTTGAAAGGTTTGATAGGTTCAAAAATACAAGTAGATAAGATAGATGGAACGAAAAGCGAACTGGACGTATTGGATATAAGCATTTCTTTCTCCATTACTAACCATCCGCTAATTGGAATTAGTGTAAAGGATTCAGAAAACATTGAAGATATAAAAAACGGAACACAAGTAATACGATTTTGTAAAATAAATTAAGCGAATATTACTTTGATGAAGACTGGTATGGGGAAAATTCATGTGAGAATCTAACTATTTTAATATAATAAATTACATATTAGAAAGGAGGGGGATTTATGAATCGGAAATTCTTTATTATGGCTTTGGTAAGAGGTATTTTCGTGTATTTTCCTTGTGGATTAGGAGTTGCAATAATAGCGATGGCTTTTAGCATAAATAGTCTAAGAAGTTTTTTTATTGGAGCTACAATCTTCCTTATCGGGGCATTGGTGCTTTACTTCACAAGACGCTATGAATCATCAGATTGGTTACTATAAATAGAAAAACATTTTATTAGAAGGAGTACATCATGTTAACGCCAAAACAAGAAGAGAGCCTCAGTAAATTTATGAGTAAGATTCTTAGGCATACACCAGAACAGTATGGTCTGGAGCTGGACCATGAGGGTTATTGTGACATTCAAGATCTGATTCAAGGAATAAGATCAGAGAATAGATGGTCTGAGGTCAGTGAGTCGGATATCGAGCAAGTAGTAAGCCATTGTCCAAAACAAAGATATGAGATGGTTAATGGGTACATAAGAGCTAATTATGGGCACAGTGCAGGCAGATTAAATTATGAGGAAGCTACTCCACCAGCAGTTCTCTATCACGGTACAAACACAAAGGTAATTCATAACATTTTCACTGAAGGAATTAAGCCAATGGGCCGAACGTATGTACATCTGTCTGAAGCTCTTGAGTTTGCGATTTTAGCAGGTAAAAGACGCGGGGAACTAGTGATCCTCGAAGTCGACACAGCAAAGGCATTGGCTAATCAAGTGAAGTTTTATAAAGCCAACCATGGAGTTTGGCTTGCCGACTTTGTACCGCCACAGTACTTGAAGAAGCTTGAATAAAGCGTATACCTAGAATATTACGATGATCACAGAGACTAGCAAGGAAAGATTTTGTCTAGTCTTTTTGACATTGCCTGTTTTGCTGTACATACGTGATCCGCCTAAAATTTTGAATATATCCACGAGTGTCCACACTTACCCGCAAATGCCGCATAAAATATCCCGGATGAACAAAGAGGAGGTGCATGTAATAACCATGATACACATGGAACCCATTCAAGTGGGTGAGCATACATTTACCGGGGTCGAGGTCAAACTGCCTAAAACAACGCTGTTGACGATCTCCAACTCCCGTGGTTACATCATGTGTGGTGCGTTGGATGTCGGATTACTCAATGAGCGGTTGGCGGATCGGAAAATTCTTGCTGCACGAGCTGTAGGGGTAAAAACGCTGAAGGAACTGTTAGAAGCACCAATGGAGTCAGTGACAACGGAAGCTGAGCAACTTGGAATTAAGCCGGGGATGCCAGGCTATGAAGCACTATTAAAACTGGTGTAGGAAGCCTAGTAATAGTTGTTGGATAAAAGCAAAAAAATCAAAAAACCGGGCGCTACGGCTCCGGTTTTTTCTGTGAAATTTTTCATTCTATCGAGTGAAGTATTTGAACTATTTGAATTATATACGAAGTGTATAACCTGCAAGAGCAATTAATCGGCAAACAAAGCGGTGAGGTTCTCGCTAAAAGGGGCCTGAACCATTCCTTTTTCGGTAATAATGGCCGTAATGTACTCATGAGGTGTAACGTCGAAAGCGGGGTTGTAGACTTTGATGCCTTGTGGGGCAGTTCTTTTGCCAAAGCTTTCGGTAACTTCTTCTGCGGCACGCTCCTCAATTGGAATATCTGCGCCAGTCGCTGTCTGCAAGTCAATGGTAGATAACGGCGAGGCAACATAAAAAGGTATACCATGTGCCTTCGCCAGTACAGCCAGGCTGTAGGTGCCGATTTTGTTGGCCACATCCCCATTAGCGGCAACTCTGTCTGTGCCGACAATGACCGCCTGAACCCATCCTTTGGACATCACCATGCCTGCCATATTGTCACAGAGCAGGGTGACATCTATACCTGCCTGCTGAAGCTCAAAGGCGGTCAGACGCGCACCCTGTAATACGGGGCGAGTTTCGTCAGCGAATACTTTCAGGTGGATGCCGTTCTCCTGAGCCAAATACATAGGCGCCAGCGCTGTTCCGTATTTGGCTGTTGCCAAGCCGCCTGCATTGCAATGAGTGAGTACGCCCATCCCGTCCTCGAACAAAGGTAAAGCATGGATGCCGATTAGGCGGCAAACTTCTTCATCCTCTGCCTGAATGGCTATAGCTTCACGCTCCAGCCCTGCATTCCAGTCTTCGATCTGGCCTCCCTTAGTTTCAGTGACGAGTTCGCCGGCACGCTTCTTCATGCGGTCCAGAGCCCAGAACAGATTCACGGCAGTCGGCCGTGAGGTGGCCAAATGGCCACACACTTCGTGTACATGCTCCAGCCACCCAGTAGCGTCATTGCCTCGATAGGAGACAGCCCCCAGCACAACACCGTAGGCTGCGGCCATGCCAATGGCGGGAGCCCCCCGTACCTTCATGGCATGGATGCCATCCCACACTTCTTCGGTGGTGAATAAATCCAGCATGACGATCGTTTCGGGCAGTAGACGCTGATCCAGCATGGACAAGTGGGTACCCTTCCATACCAGCGAAGATAAAGCCTGTCCAGTCATAGCTGCTTTTCGGGAGGAGGTAGGGGTCCATTCTATGTTTTCACTCATATGCATGATGCTCCTTTGGTTTGGCTCGCTGTTGCTGTCCGAACAATATCTTCTAGTTCCCGGATCGAATGAAGCTCGCGATTGCGGAGAACCAGAGCTTTTCCGATCGATAACGCCAAGCGTTCTGCGGCTTCCTTGATGTCTGGATCGGCGATGGTATCGATATCCGCCACATGCGACAGACTGATGATCCGGCGGATCACTTTGCACCCTGCAAAGCCAATTGTATCTTGCAGCACTTTCTGAAGGTACAAGTCCTGGTATCCTGGTGTACGTGCCATATGATCAGTGACATGTTCGTCCCACAGTTTACGGAACCTACCCTCAAACCGCTCCCATACTTGAATGGCAGTCTCCAGAAGCCAGTCACGCCGTTCTTTTAGAGCCTCCTCACCAGAAGTCCATCCAGGCTGTGCTGCGTAGTTCAACAGCAGATTGGCGATGACCGCCCCGATATCAAACCCCATAGGGCCGTAGTAGGCAAATTCAGGATCAATGACTTTAGTTGATTCAGTTGTAACAAAAATACTGCCCGTATGAAGGTCACCATGCAGAAGCGCCTCTGTTCGTGTCAAAAACTTTTCTCGCAGCAAAGCCACTTCCAGATGAAGCACTTGATCTGATCGGAGTGCCTCGGCTTCGTCTTCAATGTATACACCATAGTTGTTATTGTCTGAGAAGCGATATGGTTCATCTAAAATCAGATCCTCAGTTATTTTGCAAAGTTCAGGGTTGATAAAGCGTTTAACCAGCTCTTTTTTATCCTGCTGATTCATGCCTAAATCTGAGGTGAAAAAGAGTGTGCGTGCCAGAAACTCCCCAATATGATTAGCAAAATGAGGGTAGGTGTTGCCTTCTATTAGCCCCCTGCGCATGATTGTGTGTGAGCTAAGATCCTCCATCACGGTTAACGCCAGCTCATCGTCGTAGCTCAGTACTGCGGGAACCAATTCCGGGCAAAGCCGGTGTTCCTGCTGAAGGGCCTCTCGTTCAATACGTGCGCGATCCAGCGACAACGGCCAGGATTCACCTACAATTTTTACATAGGGAAGTGCCTGCTTGGCAATGATACTCTTGTTAGACTTGGAATCCGTAATATGAAAAACCAGATTTAAGTTGCCGTCACCGATTTCTCGACATTCTAGATGGGCTGTCTGACTGAAAAATCCGGGGATGTTCTTCACGAATTCAATGGCTTCTTCAGTCGTTAAGGGATGATATTTGGACAATGAGGTCACCTCCGTAAATTGTGCACATGTAAATGGGTGAAAAAAATATCACATTATTAAACCAAGTATTTTGATAGGATAGAGAAAGTATAACGAAATTCACTGAAATTTTGTACATTTTTTTTATGATAGATTGGAAGAGAGGAAACTGTTCTTATTGTTTCGTCTCTGTACAGAAAGGGTAAGTATAAAACAGACGTCCGGCAGGTGATATTCGAATGCCCGCTGGCGTCTTACCGTCAGCAGTGACGGTGATGGATACGTAAACGCTTCTGAAAGTCAATTTGATAAAAAGGAAGGGATTTATGATGGCTAAAACAACAAGTAACTCAAAAAATACGCAAACCCAATCGGTCGAGGAGCTTTTAAACCGTCAAGTCGCTAACCTCAATGTGTTATATGTAAAAATTCATAACTATCACTGGTACGTGAAAGGCTCCAGTTTTTATACACTCCATGTCAAATTCGAGGAATTATACAATGAAGTGACATTGAAAATGGACGAAATTGCTGAACGTCTGCTCGCCTTGAAAGGCTCTCCTTCCGCAACGTTGAAGGAATATCTGGAGTTGTCCTCAATTAACGAGGCCACTGGCAATGAAGATGCTCCGAAAATGGTGCAAACCCTCATTGAGGATTTTGCGACTGTATGTGAGGAATTTCAGGAAGGTATCGAATTGGCGGAAAGTAATTCCGACCAGCCTACTGCAGATTTGCTGATCGGCTATAAGGCGGATCTGGAAAAACATATGTGGATGCTTCGTTCTTATTTGGGCTAACTCTCAAGGACTTTACTTAATCGGATATGCTTTAGCTTGAGGAATTTAAAATACCCCTTACATGTAAAACGCTACTGACGTCATGCTGTCAGTAGCGTTTTTATGGCTAAAAGGATTATGTATGCCATGGTTTTTGTACTACACTGTAACTATACAAACATTTGTAGGATGGATTTTGCTATTTGTGTGCTTGGTAGGATGAACATTTTATGAAGAAAGGAGGATAACGTGCGTCTGTTAGTTGCACCCTTAAAGATATTTATTATAAAATAACTTGAGAATCATTGAGAATCAGTTTAGAATGATTATAAATAAATTTTGAAATATTGCATTTGCTTGAAATCAGGGGGCTCCCCTGTTTAAATATACTTTCTGATTTCGACACCACACTACATTTTTTGGAGGGTATTGCGAATATGGCTACAAACTTTAAGATTGAAGGTCTCAAAGCGACCATTGAAGGCAAGGAAATTTTGAAAGGTATTAACCTCGAAATGAAGGGTGGAGAAATCCATGCCAT
Source organism: Paenibacillus jamilae (assembly GCF_050482105.1). GTDB lineage: Bacteria > Bacillota > Bacilli > Paenibacillales > Paenibacillaceae > Paenibacillus > Paenibacillus jamilae_B. The sequence continues at coordinate 130,691 of NZ_JBCNHI010000020.1, forward strand.
CATGGGTCCTAACGGAACAGGTAAAAGTACACTCGCTTCTGCTTTGATGGGTCATCCTAAATATGAAGTCACAGATGGCAAAGTAACCTTGGATGGAGAAGACGTGCTGGATATGGAAGTGGATGAGCGTGCACGTGCAGGCTTGTTCCTGGCAATGCAGTATCCAAGTGAAATTGCAGGGGTAACAAACTCCGACTTTTTGCGTAGTGCAATCAACGCGCGTCGTGAAGAAGGACAAGAGATTTCCCTGATTAAGTTTATCCGCCAAATGGAAAGCAAAATGAAAGAGCTTGAAATGAATCCTGAGTTTGCTCACCGTTACTTGAATGAAGGTTTTTCCGGTGGTGAGAAAAAGCGGAATGAAATTCTGCAAATGATGATGCTTGATCCGAAAATTGTCGTTCTGGACGAAATTGACTCCGGTCTGGATATCGATGCTTTGAGAATCGTAGCTAACGGTGTAAATGCTATGCGTTCTGAAGACCGTGGCTTCCTTGTGATCACTCACTACCAACGTCTGTTGAACTATATTAAACCAGATTATGTACATGTGATGATGCAAGGACGTATTGTTAAATCCGGTGGTCCTGAGCTTGCAGAGCGCCTGGAAGCGGACGGCTACGACTGGATCAAGGAAGAACTGGGTATTGTTGATGAAACTGTGGGACAAGAGGCGTAAGCCGGAAGCGAGGAGGAAAACTGATGACAACACAAACAATCCTTCCGGTAGATTCCGAGCAACTGCGTGTTCTGTCTGAACGTAATGGCGAGCCAGCATGGCTGGCCGAAGACAGACAAAAAGCACTTGAGCTTGCAGGCCAACTGGAGCTTCCGGTATTTGAAAAAACAAAAATCGAGCGTTGGAATTTAAACGATTACGGTCAACATAAACTGAGCGAGGCCATTGCATCGGTAGGGCAGGTTCCAGCAGCCATTGCCGATCTGGTCAAAGAACAGCAGGAGGGCGGTCTGATTATACAGCGCAACTCCGGTGCGGTATACGTGAAGCTGAGCGAGGAACTGGCGGCGCAAGGCGTCATTTTCACGGATTTGCAAACGGCGGTCAAAGAGCATGCTGATTTGGTCAAAGCTCATCTGAATACTGTTATTAAAGCTGAAGAAAATTCATTATCTGCATTGCATGCAGCACTCTGGAACGGCGGAGTATTTGCTTATGTGCCTAAAAATGTAGAGCTGAATGTTCCGCTTCAAGCTGTGTTCCTTACGGACGATGCGACTGCAACATTTGCGCCGCATGTGCTGCTCATAGCTGAAAATCATAGTTCCGTGACGTACGTAGACAACTATGTATCTGCGGATTTGGCGGCACCTGTTCTTCATAACGGTGCGGTAGAAGTGGTTGCAAATGCGGGGGCTAAAGTGCGTTATGCCACTGTGCATCAGTTTGGAGAGCAAGTAACGGATATTTCCATTCGTCGTGCCACACTGGGAAATGACGCTGCTATCGAATGGATCGTAGGCGAAATGAATAACGGTAATACAGCAAGCAATACTATGTCCGTGCTTAAAGGCAACGGCTCCAACTCGGATGCCAAGGTTATTGCTGTAGGTTCCGGCTCACAAAAGCTGAACTATACGACTCAAGCACAGCATTTTGGTAAAAATTCTGCTAGTCAGATGATTACGCGCGCAGTTATGCGTGAAGAAGCATCTTCCATCATTAACGGAATTACGAAAATTGAAAAAGGTGCTACCAAAGCAGACGGTCAGCAAACGGAACGTGTTCTGATGCTCAGCCCGCAAGCACGTGGTGACGCTAACCCGATCCTGCTGATTGATGAAGATGATGTAACGGCAGGACACGCAGCTTCGGTTGGTCAGGTTAACCGTGAGCAAGTGTATTACTTGATGTCCCGCGGAATTAGCCGGGCAGAAGCTGAACGGTTGATTATTTATGGCTTCCTGGCACCAGTCGTATCTGAAATTCCGCTTGAAGGACTTCAACATCAGCTGCAAAGCCTTGTTGAAAGGAAGTTAGGCCAATGAACACTGCATTGATCCGTGAACAATTCCCGATTTTACATCAGGAGATTAACGGTCATCCGCTGGTTTATTTGGATAATGCGGCCACTTCGCAAAAGCCCCTGGCGGTCATCGAGGCGATCAAGCACTATTACGAATTTGATAATTCGAACGTGCACCGTGGTGTGCACACCTTAGGTAGCCGGGCTACGGATGCTTATGAAGGTGCGAGAGAGAAGGTAGCCCGCTTTCTGAATGCCAAGCGCAGTCAAGAAATCATTTTTACACGCGGGACAACAACTGCACTGAATCTGGTGGCTTCTTCTTACGGTAGAGCTAACTGTAAGGAGGGTGATGAAATTGTCATCACACCAATGGAACATCATAGTAATCTGATTCCGTGGCAGCAGGTAGCCAAAGCCACGGGTGCGACTTTAAAATATATTCCGCTTCAAGAGGACGGTAGCGTTGATCTTGCTGACGTGGAGAAAACCGTCACAGAAAACACAAAAATTGTAGCGATTGCGCATGTCTCCAATGTGCTTGGTGTTGTAAATCCGGTCAAAGAGATTGCTGCTATTGCTCATCGCAAAGGTGCAGTCATCGTTATCGACGGTGCACAAAGCACGCCACATATGAAAGTAGACGTGCAAGACATAGATGCTGATTTTTATGCTTTCTCTGGTCATAAGATGTGTGCCCCTACAGGAATTGGTGCACTCTACGGCAAGAAGGCGTTGCTGGAAAACATGGAGCCCGTTGAGTTTGGCGGTGAAATGATCGACGATGTCGGATTGTATGAATCCACATGGAAGGAGCTGCCTTGGAAATTTGAAGGCGGCACCCCGATTATTGCTGGAGCTGTTGGCCTGGGAGCTGCCATTGATTTTCTGGAAAGCATCGGACTAGACGCCATTGCCCAGCATGAGAGCCGTCTATCCAACTATGCCCTCAACCGTCTTCGTGAAGTAGAGGGTTTGACGATTTACGGACCTGCTGAACGTCATGTCGGGCTCGTAACATTCAACCTGGATGATGTGCATCCGCATGATGTAGCTACTGTACTGGATAGCCAAGGGGTGGCCATACGTGCAGGCCATCATTGCTGTCAGCCATTAATGCGCTGGTTGAAAGCCAGTGCCACTGCACGTGCCAGCTTTTACCTCTATAATACGGAAGAGGAAATCGACGCTCTGGTCAGCGCCTTAATCCAAACGAAGGAGTATTTTGGCGATGCAACTTGATGACTTGTACCGACGCGTGATTATGGATCATTATAAAAACCCGCGTAATCGCGGACGTTTTGAGGACGATGCTGTTACGGTGGATTTGAACAATCCTACGTGTGGTGACCGGATATCCCTTCAACTCAAAACGAAAGACGGCGTGGTGGAGGATGCCCGTTTTACTGGCGAAGGCTGCTCGATTAGTATGTCCTCGGCTTCGATGATGACAGAAGCGGTCAAAGGGAAAACGATTGATCAGGCCTTGGATATGGCGAGCCGTTTCTCCTCCTTGATGAAGGGCGAAGCCGTCGAATTTGACGATTATGAAGAATTGGAAGCTTTGTCAGGTGTTAATAAGTTCCCAGCTCGTATTAAATGTGCGACATTGGCTTGGAACGCGCTGCGCAAAGGGATTGATGAAGATAAATAATTTAAATAGGATAGAGGAGGTTTGAGAAACATGGCCAAGAAAGCACCGGAAATGGAAGAGTATAAGTATGGTTTTCGTGACGAGCACAAGTCCATTTTCCAAACAGGTAAGGGTCTCACTCCGGAAATTGTAAAAGAAATCTCCAAAATTAAGGGTGAACCAGATTGGATGTTGGAGTTCCGTCTGAAAGCATTGAAACAATTTGAAAAAATGCCAATGCCAAAATGGGGCGGAGACATGGATGAACTGGATTTCGATGATATCCAGTACTATGTAAGACCTTCCGAGAAACAAGGGAAAACATGGGAAGAGGTTCCTACAGAAATTAAGGAAACCTTTGATAAACTGGGGATTCCTGAAGCGGAGCAAAAGTTTCTGGCTGGTGTATCCGCGCAATATGAATCCGAGGTTGTCTACCACAGCATGCAAAAGGATCTGGAAGAGCAGGGTGTCATTTTCATGGATACCGATACGGCGTTGCGTGAGCATCCCGAGATTCTGAAAGAGTATTTTGCCACAGTTGTACCTCCTGCGGACAATAAGTTTGCGGCACTGAACAGTGCAGTATGGTCAGGCGGTAGCTTTATATACGTGCCTAAAGGCGTAAAATGTGAAGTTCCGTTGCAGGCTTACTTCCGTATCAACTCGGAAAACATGGGTCAATTTGAGCGTACGCTCATTATTGCTGACGAAGACAGCTTTGTGCATTATGTAGAAGGCTGTACGGCTCCAATCTACAGCACGAACTCGCTGCATAGTGCCGTGGTGGAAATCATTTGTAAGAAGAACGCACGCGTTCGTTACACAACGATTCAGAACTGGGCACCCAACATCTACAACCTGGTAACCAAACGTGCGGTTGCTGAAGAAAATGCAACGATGGAATGGGTCGATGGTAACATCGGTTCCAAGCTGACAATGAAGTATCCTGCTGTTGTATTGAAAGGTCGTGGAGCGAAAGGGATGGTCTTGTCCATCGCTGTTGCAGGCAAAGGCCAGCATCAGGATGCAGGTGCGAAAATGATCCACTTGGCACCAGATACTACATCCACAATCGTATCCAAGTCGATCAGTAAGCACGGTGGTAAAGTAACGTATCGCGGATTGGCTTCCTTTGGTCGTCAGGCTCAGGGTGCAAAATCGAATATCAAGTGTGATACGTTGATTTTGGATAATCAGTCAACCTCGGATACTATTCCTTATAATGAGATCATGAATGACGATATCACACTTGAGCACGAAGCAACGGTGTCCAAAGTATCGGAAGATCAGCTATTCTATCTGATGAGCCGCGGTCTGACCGAAGCTGAAGCGACGCAAATGATCGTCATGGGCTTTATCGAGCCGTTCACCAAAGAACTGCCGATGGAATATGCGGTAGAAATGAACCGTTTGATCAAGTTCGAGATGGAAGGTAGTATCGGTTAAAACCTAGTCATCCTTGATGCGATAAGGTTTTAAGGCCATCTAAAGCTGTTATAATGAAGTCGTGCTGATTTTGTGCCGATTCGGATTTCTCGTTAGTGTAGAAGGCGAACTTTTTAAGTTCGTCTTCTTCTTTTTTTTGTAATGTTATGTCTAAATTGATGTCGGCAGTTTCTAATTGTCTTATAACATATTTCTTCAGTTCGGCTACCGACATTCTAGTTTTGCGAAACCAAAAATTTATTGTTAGGACTGCAGATAATTGCCTAGCACGTAACTATGTTTGCTTAATAGGATATTGTAAAAGCTGAACCAAACATAAGGAGGCAGGCAACGGATGCAGAAGAATAAACCTGTAGTCAAGAAGAAAACAATCTCTCCTAAACAGACACAGAGGCATGTGCACGAATTTGAAGGTAGTACCAAACTGGCTGAAGCAGGCGCAGACCGACATAACCACCGCTTTGCAGGTGTCACTGGGCAAGCAATTCGAGTTGGAAGAAGTCATGTCCATGAAATTGATCTTACCAAAACTGATTTCTTGAACCACTTTCATAATCTGAAAAAAATTAGAACAGGACCAGCTATTCCAGTCGGAAATGGAAAACACGTACATTTTGTTACGGGCCAAACTACATTAAATGATGGTCACGTACACCAGTTTAATTTCGCAACATTGATTGAGGCACCTCTTATTTAATGAACAGTGGTTCGAGCCGTTCACCAAAGAACTGCAAACCGAGGCCGTACCGATTGTGTACTGACTCGGATTCTCTGTTAGTAGAGGAGGCGAACTTTTGGAGTTCGTCTTCTTCTATTTATTTGGTTACCTCCGAATACGTGTTTACAATGATTTTTGACTCACTTTCGTTCAATTCATTTAGACACGTATTTTTTGTCGCCCACATTGGTCGACAAAAAGCCAAAGCCGCCCCAAAAAGTTGGGACAGCTCGCTTCTACATATTTATTTATCTGAGGTTTTATGATCTAAGTCATGATGTAATTCGGTTGCTGGTATTTTGGCACTATAGATTTGACCTTTGGCAACGGGATTAGAGATGTATACATAGCTTCCCGTTCCATCTGGTGCGCTACCTGTTGCCCACAGACCTTCACTGGATTCCTCGCCTTCAGACAGGTTCCAAAACTCATATGCTTCAGGCTGGGATTCTTGCTCTGCTTCAGGAGGAAAGGAAGCCGGTACCACAACACCATTTTTTTCTTCTAATTCTTGGATTGCCGCCATCCATTGATACTGATGGTAGCGATCGCGTGCTAGCATTTTCCGTAAAGTAGCCCTAACGCTTTCGTCTTGGGTCATATGATATAGTCTTGCAACCTGCAATCGACCTTGACTCTCTGCATGCAGGTTGGAGCGCATATCTGCCAAAAGATTACCACTAGCAACAATGTAAGAACCGTTCCATGGAACTCCATTTGAATTAGTAGGTAATCCGCCAAGACCACTAACCAGCAAGTGTTGCGGGTTGATTCCTCCCATAATGGCAGCTGTAACAGGGTCTTTGGCAGCTTGCTCCTGATCTTCTGGTTTAGCCCCATCAAGTAATTGACTAATTAAAGCACACAACATCTCCACATGCCCTATTTCTTCTGTTCCAATATCCATTAACATATCTTTATATTTTTCATCACCGCGACAGTTAAACCCTTGAAACAAATACTGCATCATCACGGTCATTTCTCCAAATTGGCCTCCCAAAACTTCTTGTACCTGTCGGGCAAATAGAGGGTCAGGTCGCTCTACTTTCACTTCGAACTGCAACTCTTTTTGATGTCTAAACATAATTAGTCCTCCTATAGGTTTAAAGCAGTTTAGTGAATCCAAGCTATATTAACCCATTCAATGCACAACAAAACGAGGAGCTGCCTAACAACAAATACCCCTGATACTAGACTGATAGAAGCCTTTATGAGAATAATTTTTTATTTCTTTGACTTGTATAAAAATGATAAAATAGAGTAGCCATTTTCCGTGATAACTCTGTTTAATATAGGGATTTAAATCATGCTCCTTTGGATGAAGCGATAAAACATGCCAATCCTCATCATTTTATTATGGGAGCTCAAAGTTCCTTACCCGTTGATGCGAGTGGTAATCCTTGGTTAGGCAGTTATGTCTATTCCCACGGCAATCTGATTTGCTTGATAATCTCGTACTCGAATCTACAGGGGTTTTGCAAAAATCCCGAATTTACGAAATGAGCACGAACAAAACATTCCGGGAGACATTGGCTTTTTTGATTGTACGGGATAATGCTCATCAAAATGCGTTTGCCAAAGCATTAGAGACAAAATTAGACTTATGTCCATAATACAAAAAGAGGCTGTCCTTTGTAGGAAAAACCTACGGATAAGGACAGTCTCTTTTCATTCGTGTAGCCTGTGCTTCGAATAATCATTCCGTACAAACAAAGTAACGCTGGGTGGCAGTGGCAGATCAGGATTCCAGATAAATTTCATCAATGGATACATGCCGATCCTTGGACAAATCTATATATTCATTATCGTTAATTCTTACTAAGGGGCTAAAGTAATCCACAGGATTGTTCAGAATAATGGTTCCTGTCTGACCTGTCGTTAATAGAACTTGCTTATTAATAAAATTCGGAAGCATATGTCTGATGAACACTTGGGTAGTTTCGGGATTCAGATGTCCAAAACTCATGCTGTGCAGCTCACGTAATACGGTGAGCAACTCCTGCTTCGTCTGATACACACGATTGGAAATCATTGCGCTATATACGTCGGCAACAGCTGTGATGCTGGCAAAAGGATGAATCTCTTCCTTAAATAGTCCGTGGGGGTATCCACTTCCGTCTTCGCGCTCGTGATGCTGCAAGGCGACAATTGCTGAAATTTCATCGCTGGTTGAATTGCGGATAATATCATAGCCATACAGAGAATGTTTCTTCATCTCATGAAATTCTTCAGGTGTCAGTTTATCCGGTTTGTTCAAAATTTCATCCGGTATCATGGACTTGCCTATATCATGTAAATATCCAGCTTTACCCGCGGTATATGCCTCTTCTTCTGTGTATCCAAGCCAGGTGGCAATGTAATATGATAGTATTCCTACTTGGAGAGAATGATTGTAAGTATAATGATCTCCCCGTTCCATAATTAACAGCAGAGATACGACATCCTTTTGACGAGCCAGCTCCGAAACGAGAGGCCCGAACAGCTCATCAACTCGATATTCCTCAAATTTTCCAGTTGAGGAAGCTTCGAGGAACATGCTTTCAAAGCCGCTGATTGTCTGCTCTATGAGGGGAACGGCGCGTTTAAGGGACTCGGGGGAAGCTGGAACATCGGGGGCAAAGCCAACCGGAATGCTCGCAGAACCAGCATCAATGTCGATATAATCGACACCGTGCATAATGAGCTTGGAAATATCGTCATGCTGAAGCTCGGTGCCCTGTATCATGACAGGCACACCATGCCCATTGTATGTATCGGATTTGAGGCGATCTCCCGGCTTGGCATCGGTAACGTGAACTCTCATGCGCTAACCTCCTTATTGTCGTAAATTTGTCGAAAATACGAAACAAACCTAATATATCAAGAATTATATGGGATGACAACGACTAATTTACTATTATTCCAAGCTGTGAAATGGGTCCCAAGAACCCGTTTCCTTTGAGTTACACATAGAAGGTTACGACAACGAGTTTTACTATGCTTATGACTTGAAATTGTAGAGAGACTACAGTACGATATGGTACCTATGCCCACTCATATGTACCATATTGCTAAATAACATGGTATGCTTAAACATTAGAAGCTCCAAAGTCGATATATAAAATATAAAGGAGGGCGGTTATGGAGATGACGACTCAGCAAACGTTGACCATTTTGCATACCAATGACATCCATAGTCATTTTGGCAGTATGCCTTCGATAGCCGCGATGATCAATGAACGAAGAGCTGCATCAGGAGATGCGCTACTTGTGCTGGACATAGGAGACCACATGGACCGGATGGCCCCCGAAACTGAAGGAACGCTCGGTGGGGCAAATGTGGATGTGATTAATCTGACAGGGTACGATGCCATTACGATCGGTAACAATGAGGGTCTGACTTTTACCCCGGATATGATTGAGCAGGCATATGCGGGCATTCATTGTCCAGTCGTATGTGGCAATATGACAGAGCGTGCTACGGGGATGAGTCCTTCGTGGATGAAGGAATCCCTTATTTTGGACAAAGCAGGGATCAAGATCGGTTTACTCGGTGTGACGGCTGCCTTTACCGAGTTTTACCAATTACTGGGCTGGGATGTGCTCGATCCGTTTGAGGTGCTAGGAAAGCAGATCGAGGCACTCAGAAAGCAGGTGGATGTAGTAATCGTGATGTCTCATCTGGGATTACCCTCTGATGAGCAATTGGCGTCCCGATTTCCTGAAATTGATGTTATCCTTGGCGGTCACACCCACCATGTACTGGAGGAACCACTATGGATCGGGAACACCGTTTTGTGCGGGGCAGGTAAGTTCGGAGCGTTGCTCGGTGAAGTGACACTAACCCGTAACCATAGTCTTGAACCGTTTCGAGTCACCTCAGGAGGTGTGGTTCCTGTAGATCAGACGCTGCTGGACGAAAAAGTGGCATCCGCCATTGTAATGCATCGGAGACAAGCGGAACGCGCCATGGAGAGCACGGTGGCAGTAACGGATCGGGAACTTAAGATCGCTTATGATCAGGAGTCCCCTTTCGGGAATTTGTTGGCACAATCGGTGTCCCATTTTACAGGAACCGACATTGCTCTCGTCAATGCAGGCCAACTGCTCGGTCCATTGCCTCAAGGAGATATCAGCAAAGGAATACTGCATTCCTTATGCCCATCGCCGATTAACCCCTGTGTGATGAAGTTGCGGGGAGGAGACATTCGCTTGGCGTTGGAGCAGTCTTTGCTGCCTGAATTTATAGACAAGCCCATGACGGGCTTTGGTTTCAGAGGCAAAGTGCTGGGCACGATGTGTGTGGAGGGGTTGACCATTCAGTATGACCCGGACCGTGCTCCTTATGAAAAAGTGACGGACATTCGTGTAGCGGGTCAATCCTTGGAAGAGGATGGGGAATACACTGTGGGCACGTTGGATATGTTCACATTCAAAGCAGGTTATAAGGTGCTTGCGAACGGAACAGATCTCCGATTTATGCTTCCAGAATTTTTACGGGATTTGATTGAAATGGAGTTGAAGCGTCCGGGCGCGATAGAAGAATGTTTTGCAGCTAGGTGGCTTCAGGTATCAAAACAATCGGGAGAGGATTAAGCTGCGACTGGTACCTGTTACATTATTGAGAGCCGGCATGAAGCTGGGCAAAAAAATATACAATGAAAATGGAATGGTGCTGCTCTCGGAAGGTGTTGAGCTTACTTCGCGATTGATTGAACGTCTAGGCCAAGTCGGTATTGGATATGTATACATTGAGGATGCTGTGACAGAAGATATCGTAATTCCCGAGATGATCCATGAACAGACAAGGGCCGCGGCGCTACAGGAAATCAAAAAGCAGTTTCAGGGTTTGTCATCCTACTCCGTAGATCATAAGCACAAATATTTTGGCAAGTCCTTTTATAAGGTAATGGAGTCCATTCTGGACGATATTGGAGGCCGCCAGGACGCCATCATTATGTTGATGGATATCGGGGCCGCGGATCAGGATTTATATCATCATTCTTTGAACGTATGCTTGTATTCACTAGTCCTGGGGATTTCCAACGGCTACGATAATAACCAGCTCATGGAGCTGGGGATAGGTTCATTATTGCACGATATTGGTAAAATGAAGATTTCACCTCAAGTGCTCTATAAGCCGGGTAAATTGACGGACGAGGAATATGAGCATATGAAAACACATACAGTGATCGGCTATAAGCTACTTAAAGACGAACCCGGGATTCCCTTGTTGTCAGCTCATTGTGCATTACAGCATCATGAGCGTATTGACGGCAGTGGCTACCCACATGGTTGGAAAAAGGACCAAATCCACGAATATGCGAAATGGATCGGCCTGGCGGACTCGTATGATGCGATGACAGCAAGTCGGATATACAAACAGGCTTTGTTGCCTTATGAAGCAATGGAAGTGCTATATGCCGGGGCAGGAACGTTGTATGAGCAGCGGATGCTGGAAGCCTTCCGTGACTGTGTAGCTATTTACCCTCTGGGGCTGTCTGTAGTGCTCAACACGGGAGAAGAGGGAGTCGTAGTGCGTATACATCCCAAAATTCCGCAAAGGCCTGTTATTCGTATTGTAAGAGACCGGGATGGGCAGGAGCTGAAGGCACCTTATGATGTGGATTTGTCCGTGTCCCTTTCGGTTATGATTACAAACACATTGGGCGCTGCTACCGGCCCTTTCGGAGGAGTACACGTAGATTAGCAGATGATGTGGAAGAAAGCATGCAGACACTTTACACATCATGATATGATAATTATACGTCTTTTGAGGTTAATAACAGAAATAAGGTGAAAACATAATGACAGTTCTTCAAAATAACACATTGCCCCAAATATCGCCGACGTATGATCCGTGGGACCCGATTGTCTCACTGCGTACACATGGCCGTCATTTGCTTACAAGCGTGGAAATGACTGTAACACATTTATGTAATATGCGCTGTGAGCATTGCGCTGTTGGCGATATGTTGGTTATGAAGGAGGCTCCTTTCCTTCCTTTAGACTTAATGCTGAAGCGGCTGGACGAAGTTGAGCATCTGGAAACCATAAGTATTACAGGTGGAGAGCCTGCTTTGCTGGATAAAACAGTGGATGAAGTGATCGTTCCGTTGCTGAAATATGCGAAGGAGCGCGGTATTCGTTCGCAAATCAACTCCAACCTGACTTTGGATATCCGCAGATATGAGAAAATGCTTCCGTATCTGGATGTCATGCATATTTCGTTTAACTATTTGAACGCCGACGATTTTTATGAAGTGGGATTTGCCAATACCGGACGTCCGACTCCACGCGCGGGTGCTGTTCGCCTGTATGAAAAAATGATAGAGAATGCACGTAAATTAAGCGAAATGGGCATGTTCATTTCAGCCGAGTCCATGATTAACTATCGGACACACACGAAGCTGGATGGCATTCATCAGTTGATCAACGAAATGGGATGCCGCAGGCATGAGGTTCATCCGATGTATGCATCGAATTTTGCCTCTGCCCTGCCTGTACTTTCGCTTGATGATATGCGGAAATCGATTGATAGGCTGCTGGATGTACGAAATCAGGACATGTGGATGTTGTTTGGCACACTCCCATTCTTTGCTTGTTCAGATCGGGAAGAAGATCGCAAACTGCTTCGCCGTTTGAGACAAGAGCCGAATATCACGGTGCGTAATGATCCGGACGGAAGAAACCGTGTAAATGTGAATATGTTCACGGGTAGCGTATATGTAACGGATTTTGCAGACATTCCAGCTTTCGGAAACATTCAGGAAAACAGTTTGGATAATATTTTTGGTGAATGGCTGAATGAGCATCCGTTGAATCAGACTGTGAACTGTCACTGTGATGCGGCTGCATGTTGCGGACCGAATCTGCTCGTAGCGGATATGTATTACAAGGATGTCGATTTTAAATCAAGAAAAGCACTACAATTATAAGCATTTTTACATGATTCCAATTACAGTTTCCAATCATAAATACTGAATTGAAAAGCTTGCAAGTCGAATGGTGCAAAATGCTAACTAAAGAAATGGGGAGTTCGTATTGGATGGTCATACCGAGTTTCATTGGGGATTGCTAGGGGTGAATCTCTTCTTGGTACTGCTGCTTGTCTTTCTAAACGGTGTTTTTGTGGCCGCAGAGTTTTCGCTGGTCAAAATGCGCCAATCCCGATTGACACAGCTCCAAAGTGAGGGTCATCGCCTGGCGGGCTATGCGCTGAAGGTGAACCAAAAGTTGGATGCTTATCTGTCTGCCACCCAATTGGGCATTACGCTGGCTTCATTAGGGCTGGGCTGGATTGGTGAGCCGGCAATATCCGGTTACCTGATAGAGCCACTCATGCACAAACTCGGTGTAACTGACGGTACACTGATTACAACGGTATCCGTTGTCGTCGGATTTTGCGTCATTACTTTTTTGCATATTGTATTGGGCGAACTGGCTCCCAAGTCTTTGGCGATTCAAAAGACTGAGGGTGTGGCGCTGTTTTTATCGGCGCCCTTGCTGCTTTTCTATAAGATTTTTCTGCCTGTAATCTGGGTGTTAAATGCTGCGGCAAATATGCTGTTACGCGCATTCGGCATTCAGCCGGCGAGTGAAGCCGAAGCGGCACATTCGGAGGAAGAGATCCGCATATTGATGAATCAGAGTGCTAAAAGTGGTGTAATCGATAAGGATGAAATCAAGCTGATGGATAATATCTTTGATTTTTCCGACTTGCTTGCCCGTGAGATTATGCTGCCGCGTACAGATATGGATTGCTTGTACACGAATTTGTCGTTTAAGGAAAATCTGAAAATTATCAGTGAGACCAAGCATTCCCGTTACCCGGTAGCAGTGGAGGATAAAGATCAGATCATCGGCTTTGTCCATATTACAGATCTTCTGTTAGCCGAGCAGGGTGAGCAGCTGGATTTGGCCTCGGTAGTGCGTCCTATTCTGAATGTGCCTGAGTCTATGGAAGTAAGTCATGTGCTGCGTCTTATGCAGAAAAAGCATTCTCAAATGACTCTCGTGGTGGATGAATACGGGGGAACTGCCGGTCTGCTGACAGCGGAGGAAATTCTGGAGGAAATCGTCGGGGATCTCTATGATGAGTTTGAGGATGAGCGCCCAAGCGTAGAAATGAAGGAAGACTTCATCTCTGTGGACGGTCGTATGCTCATTGAGGATGTTAATGATTTGACTGGAGTAAACATTGAAGACGACGAGGTGGATTCCATCGGAGGCTGGCTGTTCAAGGAATTGGAGGGCAGTCCGGTGAAGGGGAAGAAAATAGAGTTTTATAATCTGACCTTTGAAGTGGAGGAAGCAACGAGACTTCGCATTATGAGAGTGAAAATTCACCGTAAGTCGGAGCCTGTCATTGAGGATGAACTTTCTAGCGATGAGTAGTCCTGATCCACTGAAATAAACATGAACAGTTCAGATAGGTAAGCTATATATAGTGCTGAAGAGAGAGCCTTTAGATCCACGTTACCGTGGTCTTAAAGGCTCTTTTTGAGTTTTATTTCGTTGAATCCATTTTTTTGTTCGAGACTTGGGCGATGCGGCATATGTTGAATAGTAAAGCAGAAGGATCAATCAAAGGAGGTCCCGGCCCGTGAAATTTCCACAGCAAGGTGAGTTTGCCCCGTTTGTCGGCCCGTTCGATCCGTGTCCGCCCGTTCTATGCAAGACCTATGTGCTTCCGCCAAACTTGTTTATACAATTTCAGCCCCCTGGTCTACCGCAATTCAGTCCAGAAGAGGCGCTGACGAAAGGAACGCTATGGCCACTGCTTTACAGTCCTTATGAGCCCAGAAGAAACCAGGGGGGAGGCGAATAGAATGGAGAATCCAAATCAAGGTCAGTCCCCAAATCAATTCCAGCAGCAAAATCAGCATGAGAGCGGATATCAACAACCCAATCAATCTCAAGGCCCTTATTCAAATTCGTATCAATACCAGAATCAGTATCCATATCAAAACCAGTATCAATACCAGAACCAGTACCAAGACCAAAACCAGTATCAAGGTCAAGCTCAGGATTATAATCAACCCAGAGATCCGATCCAAGGCTATACGCCCCAAGGCTGTGCGCCTCAAACCAAGCCGGGTGATGCCCAATTTTATGCGCTATTGGAGAAGCTCCAAGCGGTGGATTTTGTGTTAGTGGAGTTGAATTTGTATCTGGATACACACCCGGATGATTTGCAAGCCATCGAGCAGTTCAATAAGCTGACACAGGAAAGAACGGCGATTGCTAACGAATACCAGCTTTTATATGGACCTTTGCAAAATTTTGGTCGCGCCTACTCCAAGTATCCTTGGGAATGGAGCCAGGCTCCTTGGCCATGGCAGGTATAGATAGGGAATCGCACAACCTTTTGTATAAAGGAGGAACATGAATGTGGGTATATGAAAAAAAACTGCAATATCCCGTACGTGTCAGCAAATGTGATCCTCATATGGCCAAACTGCTTATGGAGCAGTATGGCGGAGCGGATGGCGAGCTGGCAGCAGCATTGCGCTATTTGAATCAGCGGTATACGATTCCCGATAAGGTAATCGGTGTACTCAATGACATCGGCACAGAGGAATTTGCTCATCTCGAGATGATTGCGACTATGATCTACAAGCTGACGAAGGATGCGAGTGTGGAGCAAATGGAGGCGGCTGGACTAGGTGAATATTATGCAGCGCATGATCATGCGTTATTTTACCAAAACGCTTCTGGAGTTCCTTTTACAGCGGCCTACATCCAAGCCAAAGGTGATCCGATTGCCGATCTATATGAGGATATTGCGGCAGAGGAAAAGGCGCGAGCTACATATCAGTGGCTGATTGATTTGACAGACGATGTGGATTTGCAGGATAGTTTGAAGTTTCTGCGTGAACGTGAGGTGATTCATTCGTTGCGTTTCCGTGAGTCAGTAGAAATTTTGAAGGGAGAAAGAGACCGGAAAAAGGTGTTCTGAAGGAGTCTTGTATGACGAATAGGAAAGGCCATCTGCAAGCATCAAGTGCAGGTGGCCTTTCCTATTTATAAAACTAGTAACTTATAAACGAAGCAGATTATAGCTAATAAAGTCGATTTTCTACAAAAGAAATCGACTTTTTCAATGGCGCTCAACAGAATATTATTTTTGGTCTAGCTGTGCAAAATACTGCTCGTTATATAAAACACTTGGATGAGTAGGATGGTGCAACTGGGCTATGCGATGATGCGATTTTGCTTTTTCGATGTCACCGATTCGGTCATAACAGAGACATAATTGCAAGTGTGGAAACCAGGTATAGTACGACGAATTGGTTAAGGCCATTACATCTTGCGGGGGCCCAATCAGCGTCGCCTGCCGAAACCAATAAATGGCTTGAGCATACTGCTCATCTTCAATGAACAAATTGCCGAAAGCACAGCAGAATTGGGCGCGTGGTACATCGAGGGTAAGTGTGCGAAGCAGTGCCATACGTTGCTCCTGTTTTTGTGCTTGACGACCGTAGCAATCCGCAAGCTTAAAGCAAGCAGCAATCCGATCTTCTATCCATCCTTGATGTAGCCCTAGATAATGTTCGTACTGCTGAATGGCTTCTAGTGTGCGTCCGTTATCATATAATTCATTGGCGAAGTAGTAGTGATCTCGTTCAGAAAATAAGGTGCCCTGCTCCCGATGCTTGAGATATATGTGCAAATTACGAGCAGTATAAGCTCGTGTTTTGTTATGAGTCACCGCCATATTACTGTGAAAGATGCTGCCTGTTACATTCAGGAACTCGTGAACAAATCCGGTCCATCTGAATCTGCGATCACGCCGTACAATTCGGTTTCTTTTGAGCTTATACAACGGCTGTCCTTGTTCATCTATGGATAGCACATAATCCATTGTAATGCTGTCATAAGAGAGGGTGGCTTGTTTTTTCCAGTTGAGAAAGGATAGTCGATCTTTTTCTTCTAGTATGTCATCGGCATCCAGCCAAAATTGATATTCTTGCGTGGCTTGATCAAACGCATAATTACGGGCAGCGGAGAAATCATCGCACCACTCAAAGTTGTATATCCGAGCGTTGAATGATGCAGCGACCTCTTGGGTTCTATCGGTAGATCCAGTATCAACGATAATGATTTCATCCACCAGGTCATGGACTGATTTCAGACAGGTATGAAGGGCTTCTTCTTCGTTTTTGACAATCATACATAAGCTGACAGTCACCATGCTCTTTGTCCCTCCTGAAAAACTTGGTATAATTTCCATTTTATTAGGATAGCTTGCTCATTATGTAGTAATTCGGCTTGAACATGTAAAGGGGATATGATGATCATAAATTCAGTTCTGCTCTAATAAATTAGAAAATCAAAGCTGGATGTTTGGGGGAAGGGTATGGATTGAAGATGTGTGTGACATTCCGGGTTAGGATGTGCGACAGGATGGGTTTTATCGTTGAGTGGGGAGATTGTATTTTGTATTGATGTCGTTTTTATTGATATTTCCAGGTGTAAGTCCATTCATACCACGCTCACTCCCAATCGCTTGGTCGCAATTATGGTATGCGTTAGGACATGGAGGGGGAACGGTTATGAGGCTTCCGCCTGATGGAGGCGTTGACACATGCGTATACTAATCGGTAGCCCGGTGCACCAGAAGCCGGAAATTTTGTCTTTGTTTCTTCAAGCCTTGGAACGCCTGGAAGCACCTGACGTGTTACCAGATTATTTATTTGTGGATGATAATGACAATCCGATGTCAAGCCAATGGCTAGTTGACTTTTCCAATCGGCTTCCAGGCCGGGTTCTGCCCTTGTTAACAGGCTCGCAGCAAGTGGAGAACCGTAGTGATGAGCACACTCATTATTGGCCGCCTGCTCTCGTTTGGAAAGTGGCCGACTTTAAAAATCGTCTGATTGACTATGCACTTCAGCATAATTATGACGCGCTGTTTCTGGTCGATTCAGACCTGGTTCTCCATTCTCGTACCCTGTGTAGGCTGGTGGAGACGGAGAAGGATATCGTATCAGAGATTTTCTGGACACGCTGGCAACCGGAAGGACAGCTGTTGCCTCAAGTGTGGGTCAGTGATGAATATAATTTGTTCCACTGTGAAGATGGAGAAGTGCTGTCAGCGGAGGAGCGGGCGCAACGTGAGCTGCATTTTATACACCAGTTGCACGTTCCTGGTTTGTATGAGGTGGGCGGTCTAGGTGCGTGTACCCTAATTCGCAGACGGGCGCTTGAAGCAGGAATTCATTTTGGCAAAATTAAAAACGTTTCTTATTGGGGAGAAGATCGACATTTTTGTATTCGGGCGGCTGCATTTGGATTTCCGCTTTTCGTGGACACACACTATCCGGCAATGCATCTATATCGGGAAGTCGATCGAATAAAGGCAGAACAGCTATTATTCACCCTAAAGTATTTTACATCGAACCATCCAGAGCATTTAACGCATACAGAACACTCCAATACCTCTCCAAGCTCTTCAGCCTTCAATCATCCAGCATATTCAAGACCCCCTGAGTTCCTTGACCCTCCAGTTATACCTGATCATCTGCGCGAAACTGCTGTCTTTGCCAAGTACACGGCGGATTCGGTTGTAGTACCACAGACGTTCACGGGTCCAAGACAAAGTGAGCTTTATACACCGCCTGTCTCTAATCCTAAATTGACGCTGACCATGACGGTATACAATGAGGCAGATCGCAAGCTTACTGACGTGCTGCTGAGTCACCGGGAATACATTGATGAAGCAGTCATTATTGATGATGGTAGTCATGACAATAGCGCAGAGTTGTGCCGGGAGATCTTACAAGGAATCCCACTGCGTTTGATCCGCAATGAAACCCCCTCTTTTAACAATGAAGTCGAACTGCGAAAGCAGCAGTGGAGAGAGACATTGGCTTCCTCTCCTGAATGGATATTAAGCATGGATGCAGACGAAATGTTCGAATCCCGCTTTGCCCAAGGGGTACATTCTTTGTTAGCGGGAACGAAAGCGGATACGATTTGCTTCAGGTTGTTTGATATGTGGTCTTCCACGCATTATCGTGATGATGATTATTGGCAGGCCCATCGATATTACCGTCCTTTTTTAATTCGATATAAAGAGGGATTCCCTTATAAATGGAAGGAGCAGTCCTTGCACTGTGGGAGATTACCCGAAAATGTACTTGATCTTCCCACTGAGATCAGCAACTACCGTATTCAGCATTGGGGATGGTATACACCTGCTATTCGCATGGGCAAATTTGAGCGATATCAGCTGCTTGACCCAAGTGCTCGTTATGGCTGGAAAGAGCAATATGAATCCATTCTGGACCCGAATCCACGACTTACACTCTGGGTCGATCAGGACAACAAAAACACAGAAAAGGAACCTACACAAGAATATGAACCTGCGCAGCAGGCGAACGACTTGGATGTCGCCAAGGTGGCCAGTGTGCAGGTCATTAACAAACCCGATCTCCATGAAGCCAAGGCTATTTCTTATGGTAAGGATAAGGGGAGAGGAGCAGAACAGAGCGTAAAATGCAAATTGTGTGGCTCAGCCGACACGATAGTATTTCACAATTATGAACACTTTACCTTGATGGGATGCGGCTTCTGTGGATTGGTTTTTCGTAAGGATGTGGATCATATTCAGTCTGAGAAAATGATAGCAGAGATTTATAATGCCAATTGGGTTGCTATGCGGGATAGTGCAGCGGCGTCTACCTATGGGGATCATGCGCTTTTTGGACTTATGCTGCTGGATATGTTCAGTCCCAAAAAAGGAAAGCTGCTTGAGATTGGTTCAGGGACTGGAGAATTTATCCATGCTGCTCTTCAAGCTGGCTGGAATGCAGTGGGCATTGAGCCGTCCAGTGAATCGCGTGCCTATGCCAAGTGCAAATATGAGGTGGAATTATTACCGGGTTATTGGAACGGTGAAACAGATTTAGATACTCAAATTCAACAATCTCTAGAAATTAACCAAGATTATAAAGATCAGGAAGCGATTGAGACTGAAAGTTTAGAGGAAGAAGCGGACTTACCTCTGGAGCACCAATACGAAGCCATAGCATGCTGGCATGTGCTGGAGCATATCACGGACCCGATCACATTTTTGACGGATTTGCGTGAACAGCTTCAACCTGATGGAACGTTATATATTACCGTCCCCAATAAAAACTCGTTTACCAACGAGGCCTATGGCGTTCACTCGCCTTTATTTATGGAGGAGGATCATCTGTTCCATTATTCAGATCATACGCTGACGCTTTTGCTGGAAAAGTCCGGCTTGCGTCCGGTGACTTTGTTTACCCGCCAGCTCTCCTCTGGTCTGGATGCCTTGCTGCAAGCACACCCTTTGTACGGCGAGCTTGCCTTTACAGAGCAAATGGGATTGTTGGCTAAGCTTCAAGGCGAGAAACGGGGTCATGAATTATGCTGTGTAGCAAGAGTAATCTAAACATCCGCAAAGGAGGCTACATTCATGAATATGGCTGACCCGTATCTGTCTCGCTTTTTTGTATATTCTGATCCCAATTCGTCCAATATGATTTACAGACTCCCTCAAAGCTGGTGGAGTCGTCCCTATGAGTATGAGTGGTGTCTCCAATTTATGTCCGGGCAAGATACAGTATTGGACGCGGCTTGTGGAATACCGCATCCGTTCAAATTTGAGCTGGCCCGCCGTTGCTCTCAGGTCTATGCCTGCGATTTGGATATACGAATCGTTTCTGTAGATGCCATCTTGGCTGAGGTGCGACGGGATATTGGAGAGGAGGCTGCTGAGCGCATTCAGGAGATTTTACCAGTTCGGCTCCACTCCGCACATGCCAATTTGACTGCTCTGCCCTATGAGGATGCCAGTTTTGACAAAATTGTATGTATATCAGTGTTGGAGCACTTAACACCCGATGAATCTTTGGCAGCCTTGCGTGAATTTCACCGAACGTTAAGGGATGACGGCATGCTTCTGTTGACGTTTGATTATCCTACAGTGGATCTTTCAATGATGGAGCAATGGATAGAAAAGGCAGGATTTTCGTATTGGAGTGGTGTGGATCTCAATCTACCACGGGGAGCTTTACACACAGATATGTGGGGCGGCTTACATTGTTTTAGGACTGTTCTAAAAAAATATAAGAGTTAAAGGTATGCGCAATGAGGTTTACACAGACCTCTCTTATTGCTTATCATGAGAGGGGTCGGAGTGTAAACTTACATAGGAAAGGAATGACTGATAACTACATGAACAATGCACCTGTGTTGAAGAAACCTGAGGCTATGGTATTTGATATGGACGGTACACTTTTTCAGACGGAGACGCTGCTGCTTCCTGCGTACCACAAGCTGTTTGATACGCTGCGCGCCGAAGGACTTTATGAAGGAGAGACTCCTCCCGAGGAGCTTATTTTGAATAGTTTGGGGATGCTGCTGGATGAGATCTGGAGAAGAGTCATGCCGGAAGCCAGTGAAGCAGCTCATCGAAGAGCGGACGAGTTGTTGCTTCAGCTGGAGCTGGAAGGGTTGAAGAGTGGAAGTCATGCTCTGTATCCACATGTAAAAGAAACACTCCAGGCACTTCATGAGCAAGGTGTCCGATTATTCGTAGCTAGTAACGGGCTGGAGGATTATGTAAAGGGGATCGCTGCTGCGTATGAAATGGTTCCTATTTTTGAAGGACTGTACAGCGCTGGGGAATACAGCACGCTATCCAAAGTGAATTTGCTAGAAATTCTGTTGAGCAAGCATGATATTTCGAATGTATGGATGGTAGGAGATCGTTCCTCAGATGTGGAAGCTGGCAAAAAGAACGGACAGACGGTAATCGGCTGTGCTTATGCTGGATTTGGTGTGAATGATGAATTAAAAGGGTCCGATGCGATTATTACGGACTTTACGCAGTTGCTTACGCTTTATAAAAACGCCGAGTAACTGTGAAAATACAGATAAGGGTTATAAATAGCTTTGGCGTACCATATAAATAATACATGCAAATGATGTTGGGCAGATGACAAAACAAAGGAAGGCAGCCACTTACGCGGAGCCTTCCTTTGTTTTATTCTCTGTTTGATCTTCTACCTGATCAGCAGATCTTTGTTCCGTCTGTGGCTTCGGATTAATCTGAGTGTGGTAGACCCACAAGGCGTATTCCATGGGCCTGGTGATGGCACGACGATAGGTTTCTTTTTCGCCAATACGTGAAAATACCTCGCGCGCCGGCTTTGGATTGACCTCAAGCAGGTAGATATGACCGTCCTTATTGATTGCCAAATCGAGCGCAAGCTCACATAATGACCCGTAGATTTCTTCCAGATACGCAGCAATGTCCAGTCCGAGCCGTTCCCCTTGCTTAATGATTTTCTCTCTATGGTCTTCATCCCGAATCCATTGCGTCAGCAATTGCTTCATCGGTATTGCCTTGCCTCCGCCATGCAGGTTGGAAGTGACACTCCGGTGCGCCCCAATGCGCCCAGCGCATCCCGTTAGCTCCCATACTCCCTGGCTATTTTTCTGTACCAGCATACGGTAATCATGGACCCTGCCATTCGGCAACTGCACAGGAATACCTTCCTGAACAATGTAGTTCTCCATGTTCCAACTGCTCAGACGCGGCTCCAGGCGATCCAGACGTACCCGTTGCTGGGGAATAATATGACGCTTGCGATTGCGTCCCTCAATCAGATACAGGCCGCTTTGCTTGTTAACAGGTTCAATGCGTAAAATGCCGCGGCCTCCCGTACCGTTAATTGGCTTGAGGTATACCAGTGAATTCTGTTTAAGCATTCGCTTCACACTATGAAATCCATCGAACAGCTCTGTGGCAGGTAGATGGGGGCGAAAGGCGGCCCTTCTTGCAAGCTGCTGATGAATAGCCCATTTGTTGCTCAGCGGTCGGTTTAAATAAACAAGGTCTGTATACTGTAAGCGAAATTTCTTTAATTGACGATACCGCTCACTGCGCTGTACCCGGCAGCGGTCGAAGATCATATCCGGAAACTCTCGCCATTTTCGGGTCCATTTACCACTGTGCGGGTCATACATTTGGGCAAGAAGCAGTCTGCGTTCCTTATGGACATCCGCAGGAGTGAATACATACATATCCAGTCCCAGTCTTTTCCCTTCTGCAATCATGCGCTCATATATATCGCGTTCTTCCAGTTGCTTCTTACTGTTCAAATACAAAGTCATGATGCCTAGGACAGGTTTTGGCACAGCATTCCACCTTCCTCTGCCGTCTGCTCATCTTCGGATAACTCTCCACAAAATATCAGTGTGGGCTTTCCCGTCGGTCCAGTCGTCATTTCATGCGCAATAAGTCCAGCACGGAAACAGGTTTTGAGACTGGCCATATTGTCGGTGGCTACGCTGCACGTCAGACGGCGCAGCTGTTGGAGCTGGGCGGACAGCAGTCTAGCGCCCAGTCTGCGACCCCGGTAAAGCGGACGAACAATCACGATGCAAGCATCCTTCCCATAATTCAGAGCAAGGGAAAAACCCGCAATCCGCAGCCCCTTCTCTGTGCGCACATATGCGCACAGGAGAGAGGAGCCGGGGGTGTTCAATTGCTCCGGCGTTAAAACAGCCAACTGCCGCAGAGCATTGCGAGTAATGCGCATGCCGCCGGAACTACGAGCCAAAAACAGCAACTGTCGTCGTCTCAGTACCCAACTCCGGGCAGGCAAATGTTGAACATCGCTAATTTGCGGCATGATTCCACTTCCTTGATCATTATTTCATTCGTCCGGCCAAAAAGGAGCTGTACTGAAATATACGTCTAAGTGATTTTTGACGGATGTCCGGCTCGTCGAATTTCATCGGTTTGGCATTGGCTTCAAAAAACCAGAGGGTCCCGAGTGTATCTACACCCAAATCCATGGACATTTCACCGTGAGAAAGACCGGATCCGCGTTCAATTTGGCGTGCAATCAGAATAGCCGTACTTTTAACCTTATTCATCAAATCTGTACTGTCCTCGGGCCCAAAAAGTGAGGACAGTAGCTTAAACGGGTCTTCCACACTTCCCCCACGCGGAACATGGGTAGTAATACTCCCCTTACCCGCTAGTCTGGCACCGACTCCAGTAATGCTCCATGCGCCACGGGCATTTTTTTGCACCAAAATACGCAGGTCAAACGGCTTTTTCTGATAGGTTGCTAGATCGATACCTTGCTGAATGATATAGGGCGAGTTGCCTGCTTCTCGGCGAATACGTCTCCACAGCCGAGACAATGATACGGATCGATAGGTGATGCTTTTTTTGTCATGTTGAATGGTCAGCCTGTATGCTGTCAGATGCTCTGGGTTAAATCTGAGAATCATAATTCCTTTTCCGGCTTTGCCGTTTTCGGGTTTGAGATACAGGTATGGATACGCAGACAACATTTTTCCTAGAGATGGCAGGTTGCTTAACCGTTTGGTAATCGGAACAAATGGACGAGTGGATTCCGAGGTACGGAGCCATTTGAACAATTCCCACTTGTTAAAAAATCCTGGATTGTACAGTTCAACGTCTGGGGTATGCGAAATTTCATCCAGCTTTGCGCGCACAGAGGTTTTAAGTTCATAATTACGATTTGGGATACGATTATAAATGACCTGTGGGGATGGGAAATTCTGTTCCTCCCACATCTGTGTGTTTTTGTTATAGATGTATCCCTTCACAGTTTCATCTGTCAGCTTCAAGTCCCTGACAGTAACAATGTACACTTGATACCCCATGCGCGTTCCCGTTTCAAGAATATCCCTGAAGTTTCGCTGATTCCCCTTGAAAAGTTGTACCTCGTCGTGCACTGTCAATACAGCAACGACTGGTTTTTGCTCCACCTGGGTATTCATAGTTCCTCTTTTCTGCGGAATTTACTGAGGTAAAGACAGTGGTCCAAAATATGCTCCACGGATGCTTTACCCTCCGCACGTAACGATGGATGCTGAAAAATGGATCGACCTGGTTTAGAGTTGGCTTCAAACATCCATACCTTTTCATCCTGATCAATGCCCAGGTCAAAGCCGATTTCACCCAGTAGATGCTGGTGGTGGTATTCTATTGCTTCTGCTAGCGTAACTGCTACATTCTTGGCGCGTTGAAGTACTTCACCCGCCCGGTCTCCGAATACACGACCGAGCGCTTGCTCGGGTGTCATAAGTGAACCGCCGTTTTTGATATGGGTTGTGACACTGCCACGTCCAGCTTTTTTGGCCCCAATCCCAACGACGACCCATTGGTTGTTGCCGTCTTTGTGCATATGGAACCGGAAGTCAATCGGGCAATTATCAATCTCGATCAGCTGAATGCCCTGCTGAATGACATAGCCTTTCAGCGTCTGCCCCTTATTGGAGGAGTGGAGCATCCGCAGCATGGAGCTAAAAGAGGAGAACCGCAGCAACACATTGCTATTTTTTTTCCGATACCTCACATAGTATCCTTGCTTGGGGACATAGGACAAACGATAGATTCCTTTACCGAGACTGCCGCTGCTTGGCTTGTAATAAGCAAATTGATGCCGCTCCAGCATACCTCGAATACGTTCAGAGCTGGGATTCATATAGGATTCAGGGACATAGCGGTTAACCTCTGAGTTATTTTCCAACAGATGATAGATATCGGATTTATTGAAAAAGCTCCAGTTAAAGAAAGGAATTCGCCTGCGAGAAAAGCGTTCGCGTAGTTGATTAATCGCTGGGGAAAAATCAGAGCGGCGGCTTGGCAAACGATTGTAAATCACGTCCGGCAGAGATACGAGTTTACGTGTAAATTCCCCGCTGGATGACAGAAAATAGCCGTTAACGGTATCGTTTTGCCAGTTGATATCCCTTGGCGTGAAGGCAAAAATATAAGATTTTTTGCTGCCTTCCTTCAGCAGCTGCTTAATAAAGCCTGTGCGTGATCCAAAAGGACGGGTGGTGGAGTTAGTAGCATCAGACAGCACTCCAATCAACGGTCCAAGCTGCACATCTCCGTCCTGATTTCGCAAATAGATAGACCCGCTTTTAGGAACACGGATTGCATTGCGTAAGCCGGAGGTCAAGTATAGATGGCGTCCCGCCTTCTGGATGGGTTTTACTGTTACAGGAATCTGATCCTTGCCAAGCCGTAAACGAATGGACTTGGCTCCAGATAACTTAAGGCTTTTCAACAAGGCAGTGGATATATACGCCACCTTGTCGGGCTGCTGTGAGAAATGCACATTGCAATGCGTTAAACTCATCTGTTTATCCTCCTATACCGTATGTTCAAGGGAGGCGCCCGCGCCCTTTGGCCCTGTCGCTTGGGAATGGGTCATTAAATATCGAGCATATTCGAGCGGGCGGTTGACTGAACGAAAAGCGGATTTGGGCTGACGAGTCTGAAAAAAGGAGGCCCGACCAGGGCGGGAATTAACCTCCAACAGCCAGATATTCCCATTCCGATCAATACCATAATCAATTCCCAACTCGCCAAGGCGGCCATAGCGTTTCTCCAACGCCCCAGTAATGGTCAAGGACAGCTCCATCATCTGCCTAATGATGAGACGTGTGCTGTCCGCACCAAATTGTTCACGAAGGTAAGGCTCTGCTGGATGGGCTTCGCCCCCACCGTGCAGATTGGAAGTCAGAGTTCCTTTTCTGCCTTCTCTCACGGCAAAGCCCGTCAGGCGCCAACAGCCGTTACCGTCCTTTTGCATGAGTGCACGAACATCAAAGGGGTGGTTGCTTTGGCTTGTTAATTTCAAATAAGGCTGCACGATATAGGCGCGTTTGTGTGCAATACCGTCGATCCATGATAATCCTGCATCCAATTCAGAAAACAAGCGACGAAACGGGCGGTTTTGGGAGTTTCTGCCTTGTACGTACAGTCCCTGACCTTCTTCCGCCAGCCGGAGATACAGCGTGCCCTTGCCATGTGTTCCAGACTGTGGTTTCATAAATAGCTCCGAATGGCGCTGTAGCCACTCCACAAGCTGGGACGTATCCCGGTATGGGGCCGTAGGCGGCACAAAAGGCCGCACTTCATCTACCGTATGCAGAGCGCGATACACCTGCCATTTGCCAGGCAAATTACGCGACCAGTAGATGAGCTTGCGCGATTTTTGCTCCGCTATATCTTCCAGAGTGTGCTTGACATTCTGGCTCTCATGGACATGAAGACAGCGGTTATAAACAATATCCGGCAAGGGAAAACGGCCTAATGTCCATGCTCCGGCACGATAAACATAACCCCGTATCGATTGATCTTCAGGTGAAACTCCTTCGGCGGTAAACGCCATTACGCTAATACCAGAGCGCCTGCCCAACAAACTTAGCCTGCGGCAGAAATCGGCTTCGGTAATAGGAGGAGTAGCATCCTGCTTTCGGCTAACAAGCACGCCCAGCATGCTTGGCATAACAAGAGACACCGACAACAGCTCCTTTGGCAGCCGGACTCTGCAAGAGATCAATTCATTTGAATCCGGCTGAATAACGGCAGTATTCAATCATTTTTTTTACGGACGGGCGGGTTTTCTGATCGTTTAACGGCGTATTGTCATTTTTTGACGGCTTGGAATTGACCTCCAGCAACCAGATTCGCCCTGTGCTATCAATCGCCAAATCAATACCAAATTCCGCGAAATGAGCAGGAATCGCTTTTTCCACTCCACTTGCGATATCCAGTGCAGCTGCTTTGAGAGAGGTAAGTCCATTCGATTTAACTGCTGCAGGCAGTGTGGTTTTAGCCAGTGCTTCCTTGACTGTACTGAGCGTACCGCCTCTTGCCAGATTGGATACAAAGTGGCTGCCTCCGGCGATCCGAGCGACAATGGAGGTTACGGTCCAGGTTCCAGACGCATTTTTTTGTACAAGCGCGCGAAAGTCGACCGGACGCTTACCCTGATCAATCAAGGTAAGACCCTGTTGCAACTGAAAGCGTGTTGATTTCATTTTCCCCGCTAAGCTTTTGTACAGTTTATCGACGTTGGCGTACGTTTGCTTACGGGGAGTGCCCGCTGTCGTGGATAGCACCGTAAAGGTACCATCGGCTTGCTTGTTAATGCGCATAATGCCTTTACCAAGGCTTCCGCGCACAGGTTTGAGAAAAACAGACGGGTACTGATTGCACATTTTTTTGAAGACGGCAAAGGTTTGCAGCAAGTGAGACTCGGGTAAATACTTGCGCAGGGAAGAATTAGACTTGAGCGCATCAAACACTTCATTTTTATCCAAAAACTTTTCATTAAAAATGGTCGTGCCGTACTGCGATTTTACTTCTTTCATGAAATGCTGTACGCTAGTTCTGTTCTCGAGTTTACGGGAGGTAAGCCGGTTATTGACGACATCGCCAGCAGGCATGACCGTCTTTTTCCAGTCTCCGTCATACACCCATCCCTGAACTCGCCCGGGCTGACTACCGATATGCTCCGGGGTGAAGAAATACACATATGCTCCTTGTCTGCGGCATTCCCCGACTAGTTCACGGCAGAACAGGGTGATCGACCCGAAAGGCTTGTCGGGCTGTTCGGGATAGTCCCGACTAACCAGCACGCTAATAAGTGGGCCCACTCGAAGTGTCCGGCGGCCTCGGCTGTAGGTTACTCGCAGATCACAACTGGCATGACTGGCATGAAGCCCCATTTTTCGGGCCAGCACGCTTCCCACGCGTAGACCGCTGTATCGGGGTACCGATATGACGGTAACCTCTTGGCGGAACGAGCCGAAGGCGAGCTGAACGGGGTGGCCTGCGGATATCTTCCATTTGCGAAGCAAGGACTCGCCGACCATGAGTACGTCATCCTGCAAGATGCCCGATCCGATGATTTGAATCGTTGTTTTTTTGATGGACATCGTGGATCTCCTTCCGGGCAGCAACTTGATGTCTTGAAAGTAACGGGAAACGTGAATGGGCTGTAATAGCACTGATTCATCATATGAGGACATATATACCTTGGTGATTGACGGACAATGTGAAATGTTGACACAAAACTTGTAATGGAGGAATGAACAATCATGAATATCTATGACAAAGCCCACGATTTAGCGAAAGCATTGAAGGAAAGCAAAGAGGTAGAGGAAATTACGTCAGCGATGAAGCTGATTGAAACTGATCCGGAAGCCAAAAAAATGCTCGACGATTTCCGTGAACGCCAAATGGAAGTACAACAGCGGATGATGAGCGGCGATATGCCAGCACAGGAAGAGATGGAAAAGATGGAAAAAATGTTCGAGGTACTCAGCTTGAACCTCAACATCCGTCGTCTGTTCGACGCTGAACGCCGCCTGAGCGTGATTATTGAGGACGTAAATAAGATTATTGCAGATAGTCTGCAACATTTGTACGGTTCGTCTCTGTAAGTTTGTCTCATATTCCTTCCTGTCCTCTCATAGACTAGATACATAGAGTCACAGGGAGAGGAAGGGATACGATTGGGTTCTTTTAAAAAATGGAAACACGGTTTGTACACACTGATTGCATTGGCTATGGTATTGGTTGCGTTACCACGCATCTCGCTGGCAGGTGGCCTGAACTGGGTTAACGGCTTTGGGATGGTGTGGGTGCTTTTTGCGTTGCTTGTCATCGGAGCGAACATGCATTTTTTGCTGGGTGTGGATGAGGAAAAGCGCAAAACACTGGAGCGTGCGCGACGGGCCAAACTGCAGCAGTGGCAGATGAAATGGGATAATAAAGCTGACAAAGGCAATATGCTGTAAGTGTTTTTCCTAGTATGAAGCGTCCCTTAACAAGAGGGGGCGCTTTTTTGTTTTCTCCAAAGCAAAGATATCCTAATGACAAGGTCTAAAACAAAGGGATTTTGTGTTATAATAGATACAGAATGATACAGATTGAACGTTGGGGGTGTAACAGAGTTGGACGGGCTAGATGAAACAGTTACGAAGCATGAGCAGCTATTGCGTCATATCGAGCAGTTGAAAATAGGCTCCAAAATTTCTGTACGCAGATTAGCTAAAGAAATGAGCGTTAGCGAAGGCACGGCTTATCGGGCCGTGAAGGAAGCAGAGAATTTGGGAATTGTCATTACCAAGGAACGGATCGGAACAGTACGAGTGGAGAAGCGTCCACGCGGCTTGTCTGAGCAACTGACCTTTGCAGATGTTGTGAATATTGTAGAGGGACATGTGCTGGGCGGAAGCGAGGGACTTGAGAAGCCGTTGCACAAGTATGTGATCGGGGCGATGCGTGAGGAAGCTATGGCGCGTTATATTGACGCAGGTAGTTTGCTAATTGTAGGTAACCGAGAGGATGCGCATTCGCTTGCATTGGAGCAGGGAGCAGGTGTGCTGATTACAGGGGGATTCGGTACGAGTCGAGAGGTTAAGCAGCTTGCAGACCAGATCAGTCTGCCGATTATTTCCTCGCGTCATGATACGTTCACCGTCGCTTCTATGATTAATAGAGCGATATTTGACCGTCTGATCAAGAAGAAGATTATGTTAGTTGAAGATATTGTGGCAGGCAAACCGAAGACGCTGACCTTAAAAATCAACAGCACGCTTACCGAATTTGAAGAGCTATCGGTAACCACAGGACATCATCATTTTGCCATAGTGGATGAATGGAATCGGTTAATAGGGATCGTCAGCCGTAAAGATGTGGAAGGGCTTCAACCTGAGCATACGATGGATAAATGTATGATCCGTAATCCCATTACGGTCACCTACCAGACCTCGTTGGCTTCTGCCGCTCAAATGATGGCATGGGAAGGTGTAGATTACTTGCCAGTCGTGGACCGCAACCGTAAGCTGCTCGGGTCCGTTACACGGCGTGAGGTGCTGGAAGCACTGCGTAACGCCCAAAAGCAGCCACAACTGGGCGAGACGTTCGACCAGCTGATTTGGAACGGGTTCGCTGAGGAGCGTAATGAGGACGGATCATTATTTTTTCGCGGTTTTATTATTCCACAGATGGCCACCAATTTAGGGACGATCTCGGAAGGCGTACTGGTCAATGTGATGACACAAGCGGGCTACCGCGCAGCCAGAGATATGAGTGGCAAGGATTATGTGCTGGATAATTTGACGACTTATTTTATTCGACCGGTACAAATTGAGGATGCTGTCGTTCTTCGTCCGTTGCTGCTTGAGATGAGTCGCCGCACCTGCAAGCTGGAAATTGCTATTTCTCGGGAAAATCATTTGGTGTGCAAAGCAGTGATGACGCTTCAATCCATTGAACATGGTTAATCTACCAGATGGTTTGGAGCAGGAACTGGAGTTAGCTTAGATCGACTTAGTGGCTTTGAGGCAGTCTCTCCTTTGCTTCCAGCCAAATTTGCAGCACGCCTTCCATTACAAGCATCGTTTTGACCTGGATTGTATACTCCTTGTCACGAACGGTGTATTTTTTTTGGTGCAGCAACATACGTACTAGCTTGCTGTCAGAGTCAATCTCGAACATATCTCTGCCGCGTAGCACCTCCAGATCACGACTGACACGGCGAAGAAGCTCTTTCAGGTTAATCGCGTCAATTTTTTCAACTGAAGCTTCCTCTGCGATCAGTTTAATCTCTTTGATAACGGTTTGACGCTTGCTATATTTGCGCAATGTTTTGTTGTCTTCTTCGGCTTGCTGAAGCTGAAATTGAAGGTCCTGGTTATTCGTCCACAGCTGATTGAAGCTTGCATGCCAGATCACATTATAGATCATCCCCCCCGTAATCATACCGAGTACAAAAACGGAGGATAATTGCATAAAAGGGCGCAGGCGATCAAAAGGGGGAACTCTCATAGTTGTATCACCTCACGGCCGTCCGTTGCCGCATATCCATTTGACCAGCTCGGCACCCATATGAGCGCCTAAAAAGGCGAAAATCAAGAACAATATCTGTTTAATGGCAGGTGACAAATTGCCATCCAACATATTGCTCTCAATGACCCGGATCGGGTCCATCGTTCCTCCCACAGCGGCGGCAAGCGCCCATATCTTAATCCTTCCTGCAACCTCCAGCATCGTCTGGGTAGGCGGCTGAAGCGATACTACAGCTCCCATTCCGCCGAGCATGGCTCCTCCGAGCACGATGCCGAAGGCAATGAAGAAGTCAAGAATCGCTTTGGATATAAAAGTGCTCATGCTCTTTTCCTCCTTGGGTATACGAATCAGGACCGCGCTTGTCCGCCGGGGTCTGTACTTTTATTCTATGGGCGCTACTAACGCGGATATGATAAAATAGTTTGAAGAAAATCAAGCGGTGAAGGGAAGAGAAGCGCATGAGTTCATTTGTGCATTTGCATGTTCACAGCGAGTACAGCCTGCTGGACGGCGCGGCTCGTACCGCGGAATTGGTCAAACAGGCATCAGCTTACGGAATGAAGGCGCTGGCCCTTACAGATCATGGGGTCATGTACGGTGCCATACCTTTTTATAGAGCATGTGTAGAGAACGGCATTAAGCCGATTATCGGGTGTGAGGCTTATATGACGGCAGGATCGCGCAAGGAGCGTGGCAGCCGGAAGGATCAGCCTATATATCATTTAATTTTGCTCGCCAAAAATAAAACAGGCTATCAAAATCTGATGAAGCTGTGCTCCATCGGCCATTTGGAGGGCTTTCACTATAAGCCGCGCATCGATATGGATGCTTTGGCTGCTCATCATGAAGGCATCATATGCTTGAGCGCTTGCTTGGGCGGTGAAGTGCCGCAGCATTTGCTGCATGGACGGGAAGCCGAGGCACGACGTGCAGCGGAACGATACCGTAGCATTTTTGGCGAAGATTTCTACCTGGAGCTTCAGGATCATGGTCTGTCGGAGCAAAAACGTGTAAATCCTCAATTGATCGCATTGGCGAAAGAACTGGATATTCCGCTAGTGGCGACGAATGACGTGCATTACTTAACCGAGCCGGATGCTGATGTCCAGGACGTTCTGATCTGTATCGGGACAGGGAAGACCGTTGATGATGAGGAGCGCTTGCGGATACCAACACGTCAATTGTATCTGAAAAGTCAGGAGGAAATGGCTCGTTTATTTCCACATGTAGCAGAAGCCATCGCTAATACGGTGCGTATCGCTGAAAAATGCGAGTTGGAACTGGAATTCGGCCAATCTATTTTGCCTGAATATCGGCCTCTGCCGGAAAGCATGACATCTTCGTCCTATTTGCGCAATCTGTGCGCACAAGGACTGGAACGGCGCTACGGAGGCGATCCTGTATGGGAGCAGCCGGAGGAGCGGAAAAAACTAGATCAGCGGCTAAACTACGAATTAAATACGATTGACAGCATGGGCTTCAGCGATTACTTCCTGATCGTATGGGATTTTATTGCTTTTGCTCATAAGCATAAGATTGCAACCGGTCCGGGACGGGGGTCCTCCGCAGGTAGTTTGGTGGCCTATGTGCTTAATATCACGAATGTTGATCCGATGAAATATAATTTGCTGTTTGAACGCTTCCTGAACCCTGAACGGATCAGCATGCCGGATATAGATATTGATTTTAGCGATGAACGCCGTGACGAGGTAATCGACTATGTAGTACAGAAGTATGGAAATGAGCATGTAGCGCAAATTATTACT
Organism: Paenibacillus jamilae; assembly: GCF_050482105.1. GTDB lineage: Bacteria > Bacillota > Bacilli > Paenibacillales > Paenibacillaceae > Paenibacillus > Paenibacillus jamilae_B. Next base: position 163,902 of record NZ_JBCNHI010000020.1, read on the forward strand.
TTTGGAACGTTAGCGGCAAGAGCCGCGGTCCGTGACGTCGGCCGTGTATTGAACGTGCCGTATGGCGAGGTGGATAAGGCGGCCAAGTTGATACCGGCTCAGCTCGGCATTAATATTCGGCATGCGCTGGAAATCACCCCTGAGCTAAAGGCGCTGTACGAAACAAAGCCCAAAACACGTGAGCTGCTAGATATGGCGATCAAAGTAGAAGGAATGCCTCGTCATGCTTCGACACATGCGGCGGGTGTTGTCATCTCGCGGACTCCATTGACTGATGCGGTTCCGCTGCAAGAGGGGAGCGAAGGGGTTCCTTTGACGCAGTATTCGATGGAAAGTCTAGAGCGCATCGGTTTGCTGAAAATGGACTTCCTTGGACTGCGTACACTCTCCATTATTGAACGGTGTATGCGCTGGATTGCGGAGCAGCATGGAGCAGCACCTGACTTTAGCCGTGTTCCCGATGATGACCCGCAGACCTATGACTTGCTGGGCAAAGGAGATACAGGGGGCGTATTCCAGCTGGAGTCGGCCGGTATACGCCGGGTACTTAAAGATTTAAAGCCGAGTGTTTTCGAGGATATCATTTCTGTTCTGGCATTGTATCGTCCGGGCCCGATGGGCTTTATTCCTAACTTTATACAGGCGAAGCACGGACAGATTGAGATTTCCTATCCGCACCCTGATCTTGAGCCGATCTTAAAGGACACGTACGGTATTATTGTGTATCAGGAACAAATCATGCAGATTGCTTCGCGTATGGCTGGCTTTTCCCTGGGAGATGCTGATCTGCTGCGCCGCGCGGTGTCCAAGAAAAAGCGCGAGGTGCTGGATCTGGAGCGGGGTCATTTTGTTGAAGGCAGTATCAAGCAGGGTTACACAGAGGAGGAAGCCGGCAGGGTTTACGATATGATCGTCCGTTTTGCCGACTACGGTTTTCCGCGTGCCCATGCAGCTGCTTATGGTGTGCTAGCATTTCAGACGGCATATCTTAAGGCGCATTATCCAGTGCAATTCATGGCTTCCATGCTGACGGCCGTAATGGGAAGCCATCGAAAAGTGGCTGAATATGTTGTCGAATGCCGTCGCATGGATATTGCAGTGTTGCCGCCTGATGTGAATGAGAGTGGAGTGCTGTTTACCCCATTACAGCAAGGCAATATCCGCTTTGGACTGGCTGCGATTAAAAATGTCGGCACACAAGCAATGGAAAGCATTCTTGCTGTACGGAAGGAACGTCCTTTCGACAGTTTGCTCGATTTTTGCCGACGTGTTGATCTGAGGGTATGTAATAAGAGAGTGATTGAATCGCTCATTCAGGCAGGGGCATTTGATTCATTGACGGGTCATCGGGCACAGTTGCTTGCCATGCTAGATGAGACGGTGGAAGCAGCTGCCAAATGGCGCAAGGAACGTGACGATTTGCAAATTGATATGTTTGGGTTTGTGGAAATGCCTAATTGGGACATCGAATATCCTAATGTGCCCCATTTTAGTGCCAGCCAGCAATTAGAGCTGGAACGCGAATTGCTGGGATTGTATTTATCGGGGCATCCGTTAGATGCTTTTGAGTCGCTGCTGGTAAGCAGTCAAGCGGATCGTCTAATGGAGCTGAGTGATGTCCCAGATGAAACGGTCATTGTGACCGCAGGCATGGTGGTGTCACTCAAAACGATTACGACCAAGCAGGGGAAAGCCATGGCATTCATAGAACTGGAGGATCAGATTGAGCGCTGTGAGGTCGTGCTGTTTCCTGAGGTTTGGAAGCGAAGCCAGCAGTGGATTGAAAAGGGTGCCTTGCTTGCACTTCGTGCCAAGATGCAGCAGCAGGACGAGCACTTCAAGCTCCTTGCCGATGAGGCAGCTCCGCTAGCGGAAGACGCGCTGTCCCGGCTCCTCCAGCGTCGACGTACTAGCGCACGTTCGTCCGCAGCAGCTGGGGCATCCGTGCCGGCTGCCGGCAGTCCGGGCGGGAGAGCGCCGCGTGTGTCGCCCTCGCCTTCGGCAGCCACTACATCAGTGTCGCCGCAGCAGAAGGCAGCTCGCCCCGTATCGCCTGCTTCCCAACGCGGAAGCGAAGCGGCTCATGTTGAGCAGGCGCCGTCCTCGGGCGGCTCGGAATCGCCCGCCCGTCAGCGGGTGTTTGTCAAAATCACCCGCCAGGCCGAGGAGGACGCCAGCTTGCTAGCCAGCCTCAAGGCGCTGCTACAGGAGCATCCCGGTGCTCTGCCTACCGTGCTTTTTTACGAGAGCAGCCAGCGTCTGCTGGCGTTGAGTGACGCCTATAGCATTAAGCCTTCTCCTCAGCTTTTTGATCGAATAGAGTTGATGTTGGGTGAAGGCACTGTGAAAGTCAAATGATAGGCACACAGCAATCGCCCTTAATGTAACGGTTTTATGAACATTTTCCCTTCCATTCGCATACACTTGGAAAACTGGCGGAACAGGAGGTTCAACACGAACCCTGCATCATTAGGTCCCGCACGGTGGAAGCATACAACTGCATGGTGAAAGCGGGAGGGAAATCATGTCCTATGAATATGCAGAAACCTTGTTAAATCGCAGAGGCATTCGGATCGAGTCCATTGCGGACATTGTTTTTCAGCTTCAGCTAAAATATTATCCTCATTTGACTATGGAAGAATGTGTAGAAAGTGTCAAAGCGGTTTTGCAAAAACGAGAGGTACAATATACACTGCTGACAGGCATTGCGCTCGATGAGCTGGCCGAAAAAAAACTTCTGCCTCAGCCACTTCAAGCCATTATGGAGGCAGATGAACCGTTATATGGAGTGGACGAGACACTAGCTCTTGGCATTACGAGCGTGTACGGCATGATTGGCTTGACCAGTTTTGGCTATCTGGATAAAGAAAAGATTGGAATTATCGATAAGCTGAACCAAAAAGGCAGTGGTATTCATGTGTTTTTAGACGATCTTGTCGCCGGATTGGCTGCCGCTGCTTCTTCGCGTATTGCCCATCGGAGCCTTCATGCCAAGCATTATCCTGCATCATTGGATGATTAATTGGTCTGAATAAACAGAATTAATGATTTTCTAGGCCCTCCGACGGAACTTGAATGATCAGGAGGGCTTTTGTTGCGGGAAAAAAGTAAGGTATGTTATCATGAGTCTATTATATGGGCTCAAAACTTGAGGCTTAGGGGGTAGAAACAAGGCATGTGGACGGTGATATATATTGCACCGACGGCCAGACTGGCTGACATGATTAAGCTCAAACTGTCTGAAGAAGGTTTTATGGTGCAGACCCGGGCCATCAGTGCATCCAAGCAACAGTTTGAGATACTTGTGCCTTCGGGTGAAGTCGAAGAAATACAGGAAGTGCTTAATTCGATTTTGCGCCCTTGAGTCCGGAACGGCGGAAGTGATACAGCAGCATGAATGGAACAAAGGATGCACGATCGGCGGTAATGTTGTAAAACAGGCGTTGACGTGTGTATGAACATAATGCTTAGAGGTGCCGCATCGACGGCAGAGGACCTTGTATCGGTTACGGCTGACAAATAAACGGCTGGAGAGGTGTAGTTGTGTTTAAAGATTTATTCCAAAAGAAGCGTAAATACGCGACCATCCCTTCGGAACGGGCGCTGAGCGGCGATCAAGCGGACATGCCGGATCGTCCCAAACGGGAAATTCCCGAAGGTCTTATGACCAAATGTGGCAAGTGCGGAAGTATTCAATACAGCAAAGAGTTGGAGAAAAACTTGAAAGTGTGTCCGGTGTGCGGATACCATATGCGTTTGAATGCGATGGATCGCATTCGCATGGTACTCGACGAAGACACGTTTACGGAATATGATGCCGATATGATTTCGGTCGATCCGCTGGATTTTCCGGGATATGCAAGTAAGTTAGAGCAACAGACCCTGAAATCTGGCCTGCGCGAGGCTGTCGTTACGGGCGACGGCCTTATTCATGGGCTTCCTGTTGTCGTAGCGGTAATGAGCTTTGACTTTTTTACAGGCAGCATGGGTTCGGTCGTAGGAGAGAAAATTACGCGTGCCATTGAGCAGGCGATTGAGAAGCGCTTGCCGCTTATTATCTTCTCCACATCTGGTGGAGCACGTATGCAGGAAAGTATCCTGAGTCTGATGCAGATGGCCAAAACAAGCGCTGCTCTCGCTCGTCTGGACGAGCAGGGATTGCTCTATATTTCTGTGATCACTGATCCGACTACAGGTGGAGTTTCTGCCAGCTTTGCTATGCTTGGAGACATTATTATTGCAGAGCCAGGTGCTGTATTCGGTTTTGCAGGTCGTATTGTAATTGAGCAAACGATCAGACAGAAGCTGCCGGATGATTTCCAAACTTCCGAGTTTAATTTACAGCACGGACAATTGGATATGGTTGTACACCGCAAGGAACTGCGTGAAACCCTTGGGCAATTGCTTGATCTGCACAGTGTGAAAGGGGAGGAATAAATGGCTGGCGAATTGCCTTATGAAAAGCCCCTGGTCGAGATGCGACAGAAGATCGAAGAACTTAAGCAATTCGGACAGGATAAGCAAATTGATTTTACAGATGAAATTAACCGCCTGGAAGAACGTTATCTCCAGATGGAAGAAGAAATATACACGAACATTACAGCATCGCAAAAGATGCACCTGGCTCGTCATCATCAAAGACCAACGTCTCTTGATCTGATCGAGCAGGTGTTCACGGATTTTATGGAATTGCATGGCGACCGCTTGTTCGGAGACGATCTGGCGGTTGTGGGCGGGATTGCCAAGCTAAATGGTATTCCGGTGACCGTCATTGGTCAGCAACGTGGTAAGGATACCAAAGATAACATTGCACGCTTTTTTGGTAGTGCCCATCCGGAAGGATTCCGTAAAGGCTTGCGTTTGATGCAGCAGGCTGAAAAATTTAAGCGTCCTATTATCACATTTATTGATACGAAGGGCGCTTATCCGGGTAATACAGCAGAGGAGAGAGGTCAATCGGAAGCGATTGCCCGCAATTTGCGGGAGATGGCAAAGCTTTCGGTGCCTGTTATTTGTGTGGTCATCGGTGAGGGTGGAAGCGGCGGTGCGCTTGCCTTTGCAGTAGGTAACCGTGTGCTGATGCTGGAGCATGCTATTTATTCGGCCATTTCTCCGAACGGTGCAGCCTCGATTCTATGGAAAGATGCTTCTAAGGCAGATCAGGCAGCTGAAGCGATGAAGATCACCGCTAATGACCTCCTGCGCATGGAGATTATCGAGGATATTGTGCCAGAGCCGAAAGGGGGCGCGCATCGTAACTATGAAGTGACTGCTGCCGCAATCAAGGAGCTATTAGAACGTCATTTGGCAGACCTTACAAATATGAGCTGCGATGAATTGAGAGAAGACAGGTATCAAAAATTCCGGAAAATAGGCCAATACACCTTTTTGAAGCCTTCGGAATCTGAACCTATGTTGTAATACACTGGAAACGGGTAACAATAAATATGACGAACTTCCTATACAAATAGGAAAAAGTGTAGTAGATTTAATTGTTGGAAAAAGATATAAAGAGTAGCACCTTTGAAAACGGAGGAAAAACCCAAATGCGCAAAACTAAGATTGTATGTACCATCGGTCCTTCCAGTGAATCATTGGAAAATGTGAAGAAACTGATTATGGCTGGTATGAATGTAGCCCGCCTGAATTTCTCTCACGGTGATTTCGAGGAGCATGGCAACCGGATTAAAAACATCCGTCAAGCTTGTAAGGAGCTTAACAAAAATGTTGCTATTTTGCTCGATACGAAGGGGCCGGAAATCCGGACAGGAAAGCTCGAAGTTGAACCTATTGAGCTTGTTCAGGACGAGTTCATTACGCTGACAACGGAAGAAATTCTCGGTACGCAAGATCGTATTTCCATTACGTACAAGGATCTTCCCTCGGACGTGGAGCCCGGCTCCACCATTCTGATCGACGATGGTCTGATTGGACTCACTGTTATTGAAGTATCAGGCACTGAAATCAAATGCCGCATTGTCAATGGCGGAACGATCAAAAGCAAGAAGGGCGTTAACGTTCCAGGCGTTGCTATCTCATTGCCTGGTATTACGGAGAAAGATGCTAATGATATCATCTTCGGTATTGAGCAGGACATTGATTTCATCGCGGCTTCTTTTGTTCGTAAAGCAAGTGATGTACAGGAAATCCGTGAATTGCTGGCGAAGCATAACGCAAGCCACATTCAAATCATCTCCAAAATTGAAAATCAGCAAGGTGTAGACAACCTGGATGAAATTTTGGAAGCTTCGGATGGTCTGATGGTTGCCCGTGGTGACCTCGGTGTGGAAATTCCTGCTGAAGAAGTGCCTTTGGCGCAAAAATTGATGATTAACAAATGTAATGTAGCGGGCAAGCCTGTTATTACGGCAACACAAATGCTGGATTCCATGCAACGTAACCCGCGTCCGACTCGTGCGGAAGCAAGTGACGTAGCCAACGCTATTTTCGACGGAACAGATGCAATTATGTTGTCCGGCGAAACAGCTGCTGGGAAATATCCAGTAGAATCTGTATTGACGATGTCCCGTATTGCAGAAAAAGCTGAATCATCTTTGAACTACCGCGATTTGTTCAAAAAACAAAGAACGGCTCAAGAAATTAGTATTACAGAAGCAATCAGCCAATCCGTTTCTATTTCTGCACTGGATCTGCATGCCAAAGCAATTCTGACGTCCACACAAAGCGGAACAACGGCGCGTATGATTTCTAAATACCGTCCAGAAGCTCCGATTGTTGCTGTGACAACACAGGAAAGAACAGTACGCCGTTTGGCTCTGATCTGGGGCGTACATGCAGTACAAGGCAGACCAATTGTAGACACAACAGACAGCTTGTTTGACAATGCACTGGAAGGTGGTCGCAAATCTGGCCTCGTTAAAGAGGGAGATTTGGTTGTAATTACAGCGGGCGTACCTCTTGGTGATTCCGGTTCTACGAACCTGATCAAAATTAGCTGCGTTCCAGCACAAGCGTAATTGTAGTCTCTACCCGGTAATATAGGAACGATATTCTACTCGTTACAATAAGCAAAGAGCATTCAGGTTAATATGACCTGGATGCTCTTTTTTTGTTATCTAGCTCTCATTCCTTCTTGTCTAATAACATCAAGGAATGCCTGCTGCATCATGTTCAAGTGTGTATCTTGTTGATACACGATGTTTATTTGATAATGGCTCTTTTGGCTATCATTCTCGGGATACGGAATCCACTCCACCGAGGGGATAGTCTGATCCTCGTTACGAATTCCGCAGGCAGGAAAGAAGGCAAGCGCTTCTCCGCTACCTACCATTTGCTTTACTACATCCCATGAGTTGATTACCAGATGGGATCTAACTAGCGAAGAATAGCGATCTACAACCGATGTCCCGCTATATTTTACCCATATGTGCTTGTCCAGCATATCGGACCCACTAATGTCTAGTGACTTGGATGTCTCTGCCAATGTAGACCGGATAACCCCCACCTGATCTGAAGCGAATGGTTCTGCCACCGTATTCTCCAGAAGAGGCTCCGCGTCGTCGAGAAAAGCAAAATCGATTTTTCCCTCTTTCAGTAGCTGCTTAATTACATCTGGAGATTGAATCTCTAATTGAATACGACATTCTGGATATTGCTGAGCAAATTCAGCCATGATAGCCGGGAGAAGATACATGCCTGAAATCGACTCTGCGCCCAGATGTAATTGACCCTGTGAATGTTCTGTCAGTTCGTCTACAGCTTGTCGGGCTTCTTGCTCCAGAGAGAGAATTTGCTTAGCGTAAGGCAACATTTTTTTTCCAGCCTCGGTTAACATTATTCTACCTTGTTGAAGAGAGAATAGATTAGCACCCATTTCCTTTTCCAGGCTTTTCATATGAAAGCTGACGGTAGGCTGTTTGACTTGCAATGCTTCGGCCACCTCTGTTGCTTTATGGAATTTGTCAATCAGCACTAAGATACGTAATTTTAGAATATTCATAGAATCGAACAGCTCTCCTTACTTGATAATCATACGCAAATTCATACTATAGATTAATTATATACCGAAAAATAATTTATCTATCAATATTTTATATTTGTTTTACAAAACCTAGTCGTTCGTCTAACATTCCAAGCCTACAATGTAAAAGTGTTGATGGTCATAAATAAAAAACCGTCACTTAAATAAGGGGAGGACAATAAAAAATGTTGAAAAAATGGCCGTTCATTCTGATGACTCTCACCATGGTATTTGCACTTGCAGCTTGCGGATCAGGTAACAATGCTGCACCACAAGGAGACGCTGCTGCAGGAACAGACAATAAAGCAACTGCTGAACTGACAGGTAACATTCTGGCTGTTGGCTCCACTGCACTTCAACCATTGGTAGAGCAAGCGGGACAAAAATTTATGGCTGTCGATAAATATAAAGGCATTGCAGTTCAAGTGCAGGGCGGCGGTAGCGGTACTGGCTTGACTCAGGTTTCCGGCGGACAAGCGGATATCGGTAACTCTGACGTATTTGCAAAAGAAAAATTGGAGAGCGGCGCAGAAGAACTGGTCGATCACCAAGTTGCTGTTGTAGCTATGTCAGCGGTAGCGAATCCTAAAGTAGGCGTTACAGATCTGAAGAAAGATCAACTGATCCAAATTTTCACAGGTAAAGTTACGAACTGGAAAGAAGTTGGTGGTGCAGATCAAAAAATCGTGATCGTGAACCGTCCAAGCAGCTCCGGTACTCGTGCAACCTTTGAAAAATACGCACTGGGGCAAAAAACGGAAGATCTGCCAGGCTCCATTCAGGAAGATTCCTCTGGTACTGTGAAAAAGCTGATTGCTGAAACACCTGGTGCGATTGGTTACCTGGCTCTGTCTTATATCGACAACACAGTTACTGCTTTGAAGTATGACGGTGTGGAAGCTAACGTTGAAAATGTAGAACAAGGTAAATATCCAGTGTGGGCATATGAGCACATGTACACCAAGGGTGAGCCAAAAGAGCATGTAAAAGCATTCCTGGACTACATTTTGTCCGATGAAATCCAAAAAACAGACGTTGTAGACTTGGGATACATTCCGGTAGCAGGTATGCAAGTGAAACGTGATGCTGACGGTAATATCACGAAATAAGGGGAGCTACTCCTGTTCGGATGAACGCAGCTAACGCGAGTATATTCACGAAGAAGAGGCGGACTAGCGTCCGGCCTCTATTCTTCGGTTAAAGGAGTTACAGTATGGAACCAATTGAAGGGAAGGCATACATGGAACAGAATAAACGATCCCGAGTTATGAAAGAAAGACATTACTGGGAAGAATGGACCGGCCGCATCTATACGTCGGTTTGTGTCGTTTTTTTAGTTGCAGTTATCGTCTCCATTGTATATTTTGTTGCCTCCAAAGGTGTAGCTACATTTGCGGTGAATGGAGTCAGTCTGCGAGAATTTTTCTTTGGTACCAAATGGAGCCCGGATGGCGAGCCCAATTCCTTCGGTGCGCTGCCGTTCATTACGGGGTCTTTTGCCGTAACTATTTTAGCAGCGTTAATTGCCAGTCCGCTTAGCTTGTGCGCAGCTTTGTTTATGACAGAAATCGTGCCGAAATCGGGTAAACGGATCCTTCAGCCTGCCATTGAATTGTTATCTGGCATTCCGTCGGTTGTTTATGGCTTTGTCGGCTTGACCGTAATTGTCCCGTTGCTGCGAAACGTGTTCGGGGGACAAGGCATCGGCATTCTCGCAGGTTGCCTTGTGCTGTCAGTTATGATTTTACCGACGATTACGAGTATTATGGCGGATGCGTTGTCTTCCTTGCCGGGGGGTCTGCGTGAATCCTCTTATGCGTTGGGTGCTACCCGCTGGCAGACAATTGCCCGCGTTATTATACCAACGTTGCTGCCTGCTCTTTTAACAGGAATTATTCTCGGGATGGCTCGTGCCTTTGGAGAAGCGTTGGCTGTGCAGATGGTCATCGGGAATGCTCCGCACATACCGCATTCTTTGCTGGAATCCGCTTCGACCTTGACCAGCGTTATTACACTTAGCATGGGCAATACAGCGATGGGCTCCGTTCATAACAATGCACTCTGGAGCATGGCACTTGTTCTTCTGCTCATGACATTCATTTTCGTGCTGCTGGTAAGGCTGCTTGAAAGGAGAAACCGGGTTTGATGAAAGCTAAAACGACCGACAAGATCGCTACATTTTTAATCTGTTTCTTCGCCTTGTTTATTGTTGCACTTTTGGTGGGATTACTAGGCTTCATTTTGGCTCGTGGAGTGAGTCATATTTCTTTTGATTTTCTAACCAGTGCTCCGCAAACGTTGCGTGCAGGGGGCGGTATTGGCCCGCAATTATTTAATTCGGTATTTTTGCTAATTCTAACTTTGATTATTACCATTCCAATTGGCTGGGGCGCTGGTATTTACATGGCGCAATATGCAAAGCCGGGGAAAATTACAGACTTCATACGACTTGTCGTCGAAGTATTGTCCTCATTCCCGTCGATCGTCATTGGATTGTTCGGACTATTACTTATCGTCAATACATTTAATTTTGGTTTTTCCCTCTTGTCTGGGGCTCTGGCTTTGGCCGTATTCAATCTGCCGCTGATGGTTCGTACGACTGAGCAGGCTTTCCGTGCTGTGCCAAAAGAGCAAAAGGAGGCGGGACTTGCGCTAGGGCTGTCCAAATGGAAAATCATTACCTCCATTTTGTTGCCAGCTGCGCTGCCAAGCTTGATTACAGGCACTATCTTGGCCGCAGGCCGCATTTTCGGGGAAGCCGCCGCATTGCTGTTTACAGCAGGGATGAGTACACCGCCGCTTGATTTTACCGATTGGAATCCATTGCATGCCAGATCGCCTATTAATCCGATGCGACCTGCCGAAACATTGGCTGTTCATATTTGGAAGGTCAATAGTGAAGGCATTGCTCCTGACTCCAAAGATATCGCCGCAGGCGCTTCTGCCGTATTGGTGCTGCTCGTACTGGTCTTTAACCTGAGTGCAAGATGGTTCGGAAGAGTCGTTTATCGCCGTCTGACAGCTGCCAAACGAATGGATTAGAGAGGGGATGGAGAACAATGGAACATGTGATTACACGAACGGCAAAAACCGCCGCACCAGCAACATCTGTACAATCTGCACATTCAAAACAACTTGTGGGGCAGCAGCCACACCCGTTCAGTACCGAGGATTTGAGTATTTATTACGGAAGCTTTGAGGCTGTGAAAAAAGTAAATTTAGCTTTTCCGGAACAGACCGTGACCGCCCTGATTGGGCCTTCCGGCTGTGGTAAATCAACTTTTTTACGCTCCCTTAACCGAATGAATGATGAGATTGCGTCTTCATCGACGACAGGACATATTTGGATGGATGGACAGGATTTGACTGCGCCGGAGACGGACGTGATCAAGCTTCGTCAGCAAATAGGCATGGTGTGGCAGCGGCCGAATCCTTTTTATAAATCAATTTATAATAACATCGCCTTTGGTCCCAAATATCGCGGAGTGCGCAAAAAGAAGCAGCTTGATGAAATCGTCGAAAGCAGCCTGCGCAAGGCGGCATTATGGGATGAGGTCAAGGATCGTCTTCACGATTCTGCTCTCGCTCTGTCTGGTGGGCAACAGCAACGGCTTTGTATTGCACGTGCACTTTCCGTTCAACCGAAGATTCTATTGCTTGACGAACCGGCTTCCGCGCTGGACCCTGTGTCTACAGGCAAGGTGGAAGAGCTCATTACTGAATTGAAAAAAGAGCTGCGCATCGTTATTGTGACGCACAATATGCAGCAGGCTGCACGGATTTCCGATTATACTGCCTATTTCTATGTCGGAAGTTTGGTTGAACATGGGAAAACCAACGATATATTCACGAATCCTGAAAACGAGTTGACTCAAGAGTACATCATGGGTCGCTTTGGGTAAGCCGCGCAGTTTGACGACTTGTTATAAATATAGAGCAGGGTAAAACATCTTACTAATCTAGTATTAGTAAGATGTTTTTTTATTAGTTTAGTAAACTCTTACATTTGTATATAATAAAATATATTGATTATTTGGTTATATTTTCATATAATACATGTGTTTAATAGTTCTTGTAATGCCACAATCCAATTAAAGGAGAGGTTTGGAATGAGGTTTAACGTTAAAAAATCTGTCAAATGGATTGCTTTTACTGGTATGGCTATTACCTTAACAACAGGGCTTGTCACCCCTTCATGGGCGGCAGCAGAGCAGGATATGACTGATGCGGGGGCGAGTGTAACTCAAGCTGTATACAAAGATGAAAACGTTTACAAAAATACTATTGTTCCTTTGGCTAATGTGAATGTGAGCAGTTTGCTGGACAAGTACCGTGATTTTAGTAAATTTTCTACTGGGAATACATCTAAGGACACTACGCTTGCCTTGAATATTGTATCCTGGCAATTGCCACATGGTGGATTCTTCAAAGCGATGGAAAAGAATTATAAATCCAAATGGGACGGCAAGACAGCGCGTTCTACATGGAAGAGCAAAGATGGGGTCGAACTCGGTACGTTTGATAACGAGGCTACAACAACCGAGATTCGCTTCTTAGCGGATGTATACAAAAAAACCAAAAATAAAGACATTAAGAACAGTGTACAAAAAGCAGTTGATTTCGTACTAACCTCTCAATATTCCTCAGGTGCTTGGCCGCAGGTTTACCCTAAACGTGGTAATTATTCCGATGCCGCAACCTACAACGATGATGCAATGGTTAGAGTGATGGTATTGGCAGATGACATTGTGAACAAAAAACAGCCGTTTGATAGCGATATTCTTGATAATACATATCGCTCCAGGCTTCAGCAGGCCCTTAATAAAGGGGTACAGTATACACTTAAAGCTCAAATTGTGAACAACGGCACACCAACGATCTGGGGAGCACAGCATGATCCGGTTACTTATGAATCTGTACCTGCGCGAGCCTTCGAGCTTGCTTCCAAAACAACGACGGAATCGGTAGGCATTACGGCCTTCTTGATGTCTCAACCGCAGACGGCTGAGGTGAAAAAAGCTGCTCAGAGTGCCTTGAAATGGTTTGACACGAATCGGATCGACGGTATGAAATACAATCGTCAAGGTCCAGAATTTTTCCAAAAGGATGCTTCAAGCGTGATGTGGTATCGTTTCTACAATGTGGAGGACAATAAGTATTTCTTCTCGGACCGGGATGGCAAAAAGTATACGGACATCATGAAAATTAGTGAAGAAAGACGACTTGGTTACGCCTGGGCGGGAAGTCAGGCGAAGAGCTTGCTGAAACTGGCTTCGGAAAGTGGATATTACAAACTGTCCAAGCCGTTGCCACAATAATAAAGCCATCATTAGTACATGCAATGAGAGGGAGGACCGGATGGTTCGGCCCTCTTTTTGTTCCCAGGCGGTAAATATGGTTTAATGGAGAGAGGGCAAAATAGAGATAAAGATGCACAAAGATAGGAGAGCTTGTATGACTCAAGAGGAGAAACAAACGCAACTACGATGGTATGGCGCACCTCTACGTGTCCGTTATCAGGAAAGCGACCAGATGGGGGTCGTGTATCATGCGAATTATTTAAACTGGTTTGAGATCGGGCGCACCGAAATGATTCGGCAGGCAGGCTTTAACTACCGGAGTATGGAAGATCGAGGAGTTTTGCTGCCGGTTATTGAAATCAATGCGAAATATGCGAGTCCTGCCCGATATGATGATTTAGTTACTATTTATACCGCTATTACGGACTTCTCCAGACTACGTCTAAACTATACTTATGAGGTTCGACGGGTAACGGAGGAAGAGCACCAAAGGAATATAGGTAAAGTATGGACGGAGGCTGACACGCTGCCAGGAGAACTGCTGGTCACAGGATCGACTCGACACGTGTGGCTAAATACCGATTGGAAGCCCGTCCGGCTGGATCAGGCACTTCCAGAGTTGTACACTGCGTTAAGGTCTGCTTTTACAGGCGGGGAGGGACAGAAGTCATGATGATGCGTAAACGTCTGTGGCTGTTGCTGCTGCTCATTCCTTTGGCGGAGCTGTACGGGTTTATATGGGTAAGTCACTGGATCGGGGCGGGAAAGACCATTCTGCTCATCATTCTGACGACCCTGATTGGCGCTGCCATGATGCAATTTGAAGGTCGCAAGGTGATTGCCGATGCCAAAAATGAAATGAACCGGGGGCAAATGCCCGGCCGTAAAATGCTGGATGGTTTATGCGTGTTTTTCGGTGGGAGCTTGCTGCTTATCCCCGGATTTCTAACAGATATTATTGGTTTTACGTTAGTGTTTCCTTTAACACGAGTATTGTACCGACGTTTTTTGTTGAAGTGGCTGGAGAAAAAAATGAAAAACGGCAGTATTACGTTTCGGCGGTTTTAACTGAGCTGCCGTTATTCTCTGTCCATGACTTAATGGACTCTTCCCGCAAGAATATAGTTGCGCAAGTCCTGAATGACATTTGCGCGATTCAGCGCATCAAGGACAATGAGGGATACAGGTCCAATAATTAACCCTAAAACGCCAAACAGCTTGAGCCCGATGAACATCCCGATAAGGGTGGGAAGCGGGTTCAATCCCACGCTACTGGCCAGCACCTTAGGCTCCACGATCTGCCGTCCAATCAATAGGATGGCGTATAGGATCGACAATCCAACCCCTAATGCCAAATTACCTGACATATATGCATATAGTGTCCACGGAATCATCACGATGCCAACCCCTAAATAAGGTAACAAGTCCACCAGCCCGATCATCAAACCGATGGTAAAGGCTGATTCCACACGCAAGATGAGTAGCCCAATGATGACGGTTAATGCCGTAATGGAAATGATAATAAACTGTGCACGCAAATAGCCGTACAATGCTTTACGCAGATCGTGCCATATATCTGACAATGGTTTGCGGATCGTATCAGGAACCGTATTCGAAAGTATTCGACTATGTCGGTCCCAATCCTTACTAATAAAAAAGGTCGCTAATACAATAACCATTAATACGGCTCCCATATTAGGCAGAGAGGTTAGCAAATTCAAAACCCCATTAAAAAATTGACCGACTAGCGTAGTAACGGCCGAACTGACGGTCTGAGTTGTTTTATCAATATTGCTATTAATGGTGTGTTGGTAATCCGGATTATCCCGAATAAAATGGTTGATTTCAATAATTATATTTTGAATCAAATCGCTTTGCGTCCAATCAATAAACAGGCTTTTAAAACGCTCGATATGTCCGTCAAAAGTCATGGCCAGCTTTATTACTTCTCGAACCATACGGGTGATTGCAGCAGACAAAATGATTGCGATTCCGCCTAAATATACAAATAATGAGACCGTGACAGCCGCCCAGCGTGGCATACGAGCTTTGTTACGCAAAAAAACGACCAGTGGATTCATCGCATAGGCCACAAGCCAGGCGAATAGGAAGGGATAAACGAGAGGAAACAGCACATATATGCCCAGCAACAGAGCTACAATTACGATTACGACCCATAAAGCACGGAATATGCGATTCAGGATTAACCGGCTCAAGCGCTCACGACTCCTTTCTTTGCGATGGCATCCCTTAAGATGAGTGCTCTACTATACTTATGCGGGAAGGGGGTAAGACAAGACCTGTGTAAAAAAGTGCAAATAAACTCGTATTTTTTGTAAGGGGTTTCAAAAATTTCTTTATAGTAGTGATAAAACATTTGAATGTGTTGGAATAGCCCTCAATGTTCACATAAACGACAAAATCCAGTATAGTGAAAGAAGGTTTAAATATTGACATATGGCGTTAACATTACTCAGCTATTTAAAAGGCATATCTTACTTTTGAAAATGTTTACATTGCAAGTCCGTTCACAATGTTTTTACAAAGGAGAGATGTAACGATGACAGCGACCAAAGGTCTGGAAGGGATCGTAGCGACCACTTCCTCCATAAGCTCTATCGTAGATGGCGTTCTCACGTACCGGGGTTATAACATTGATGATTTGGCTGTTAACGCCGATTTTGAAGAGGTAGCTTATTTGTTGTGGTTTGGGAAATTACCCGACCAAGAGCAATTGCAGGAACTTCGCAGCCAGTTAAGCGAATATGCTGCTATTCCCGATGAGATTATTACTCAATTAAAGTTATACCCGAAAGAATTGAGCACGATGGCTGCCTTGAGGTCGGCTGTATCGTCTCTTGCTTTGTATGACTCAGAAGCGGATGATATGTCAAGAGAGTCCAATGTGACTAAAACCGTCAAGCTTCAGGCGCAATTGCCCACAATTGTGGCAGCCATAGCACGTATACGCGAAGGCTTGGAACCAATTGCGCCTAAAAAAGGTGTTTCCATTGCTGAAAACTTTTTGTATCAGCTGACTGGCAATGATCCGGAGGAGACGGCTATAAAAGCGTTCAATCAGGCTCTCGTGCTGCATGCCGATCATGAATTGAATGCTTCGACCTTTGCTGCGCGTGTGACGGTAGCCACTTTATCAGATATCTATTCCGGGATCACGTCTGCCATTGGAGCCTTAAAGGGACCGTTGCATGGTGGAGCCAATGAGGCTGTTGCCAAAACGTTGGAGGAGATTGGCGGTTTGGATCAGGTGGACTCCTATATTCAGGCCAAACTGGATAACCGCGAAAAAATTATGGGCTTCGGACATCGTGTCTATAAAAACGGTGATCCGCGTGCCAAGCATCTGCACAAAATGTCCCGCGAGCTGGGAGAAATGAACGGCGACACTACGTTGTTTGATATGTCAGTTCGAATTGAGAGTATTGTAACAGGGCAAAAAGGCTTGAAACCGAATGTGGATTTTTATTCTGCCTCCGTATATACCCAACTGGGTATCAAAAGAGACCTGTTTACTCCTATCTTTGCTGTGAGCCGAGTATCGGGGTGGACGGCACATATTTTAGAACAGTATGAAAATAACCGTTTGATTCGTCCTCGTGCGGAATACACAGGTCCGATGGATCAAAAATATGTATCACCAGAGTTGCGTTAACCTTTGGAGGAAGATTGAGGTTGTATACCCTGAATTTAAAAAATAAGGTACAATAGAAGGGTCGGCGAGAGATATACGTTTTTGTCTGTGATAAAGATCATGTCTTTCGTCCTGTACCCATTCATATCTGAGGAGGAAAAGGAACTTATGGCGAAATTTGAAAAGTTTGAGCTCCCAACTGAAGGCGAAAAAATTACAATTGATAACGGTCAACTGCAGGTTCCAAACCATCCGGTAATTCCGTTTATCGAAGGTGACGGCACAGGTCGCGACATCTGGAAAGCTTCCAAGCGTGTACTGGACGCGGCTGTAGAAAAAGCATATAACGGCACGAAAAAGATTGCCTGGTATGAAGTATTCGCTGGTGAGAAAGCTTTCAATACATACGGCGAGTGGCTCCCTAACGATACTTTGGAAGCCATCCGTGAGTATATTGTAGCCATTAAAGGTCCACTTACGACACCTATTGGCGGTGGTATCCGTTCATTGAATGTGGCATTGCGCCAAGAACTGGACTTATACGTATGTCTGCGTCCTGTTCGTTACTTTAACGGTGTCCCATCCCCAGTAAAACGTCCTGAGTTGGTAGACATGGTCATTTTCCGTGAGAATACAGAAGATATCTACGCAGGGATCGAATATGCCGAAGGGTCTGAAGACGTGAAAAAAGTGATTCAGTTCCTTCAGCAAGAGCTGGGCGTGAATAAAATCCGTTTCCCTGAAACCTCAGGAATTGGGATTAAGCCAGTTTCCTCCGAGGGTTCAAAGCGTCTGGTACGGGCAGCTATTCAGTATGCCGTTGACCATGGACGCAAGAGTGTAACGCTCGTACACAAAGGTAACATTATGAAATTTACCGAAGGTGCCTTCAAAAACTGGGGTTATGAAGTAGCTGAGCAAGAGTTTGCAGATAAAGTATTTACGTGGGCTCAGTATGATGTCATCAAGGAAAAAGAAGGTGAGGATGCGGCAAATGCAGCTCAAAAAGCAGCTGAAGATGCAGGCAAAATCATTATCAAGGATGCGATTGCTGATATTGCACTTCAACAAGTGCTGACTCGTCCTTCTGAATTTGATGTCATTGCTACGCTGAACCTGAACGGGGACTATCTGTCCGATGCTTTGGCTGCTCAAGTTGGTGGAATTGGTATCGCGCCAGGTGCAAACATTAACTATGTAACCGGGCATGCTATCTTTGAAGCTACACATGGTACAGCTCCAAAATATGCAGACAAAGACGTAGTGAACCCTGGTTCCGTAATTCTGTCCGGCGTTATGCTACTTGAACATTTGGGCTGGAAAGAAGCAGCTGACCTGATTTACAAAGGGCTGGAGACGTCCATTAATAAAAAGATCGTAACTTATGACTTTGCCCGTCTGATGGACGGTGCTACACAGGTGAAATGCTCCGAGTTCGCGGACACTATTATTAGTAACCTGTAAGGAAGGGGAATACTACTTGACCATTCAACGCAAAAAAATATCCATTGTTGGCGCCGGTTTTACCGGTGCCACTACCGCATTGCTGCTGGCTCAAAAGGAGTTAGGTGATATCGTACTCATTGATATTCCGCAACTAGAGAATCCGACTAAAGGCAAAGCGCTTGATATTTTGGAAGCTGGTCCAGTGCAGGGATTTGACACCCAGATCATGGGCACTTCTAATTATGAGGATGCAGCCAACTCGGATATCGTCATTATTACAGCCGGAATCGCGCGCAAGCCGGGGATGAGCCGTGATGATTTGGTCAACACGAACGCAGAAATTATAAAATCCGTATGTGAGAATGTGAAGAAGTACGCGCCCAATGCTATCGTCATTATTCTGAGTAATCCGGTCGATGCTATGACCTATACGGCATACCAAACGCTTGGCTTCCCGAAAAATCGGGTTATTGGCCAATCAGGTGTGTTGGATACGGCTCGGTATTGTACCTTTATTGCCCAGGAACTGAATGTTTCGGTTGAAGACGTACGCGGCTTCGTTATGGGGGGGCACGGTGATGATATGGTACCGCTCGTACGCTATTCCAGCGTAGGAGGTATACCTATCGATAACCTGATTTCTCAGGAACGTATCGAAGCGATTGTACAACGTACACGAGTGGGTGGCGGAGAAATCGTTAACCTATTGGGTAACGGCAGCGCATATTATGCTCCGGCAGCTTCGCTTGCGCAAATGACAGAAGCGATTGTAAAAGATAAAAAGCGGATTATACCAGTCATTGCTTACCTGGAAGGAGAGTATGGCTATCAGGACCTGTTCCTCGGCGTACCTACACTTCTTGGCGGGAACGGCATCGAAAAAGTGTTCGAGTTGGAATTGACAGCTACAGAAAAAGCAGCGCTCGATCAATCCGCAGAAGCGGTTCGAAATGTGATTAAAATAGTGAACATTTAAGTGCATATATTTTGTCAAAGAGGTGTCTCAGAGCCTAATCAAGGCTGACGGACACCTCTTTTATTTTATGTTTTTTTAAAATATTTTATTTGTTTTCTCCTTTCTCTTATTTCTTTTAATAAGGTATACCCTATAAAATATATTCATATAAATTCGAAAATAACAGCGATGGTAGCAAATTTCGTTCACAGAGCACTCTTCAGCGCCCACCCAAGCTGAAAGTTTCCTCGTCGTTTTCCTTTGCTTTGACCCACTTCCCCGGTATAATAGAGTTCATATGCATTAATAGTTACATAGAAAAGCATGTCCCAAAACATTGCAAAGATGCTAGTCATTCATTGGAATATGATCGTTCTATGGAAAAAGAGATTTTTGTAAATAACAAGAATTGGAGGTTATAAAGAATGTTTTTTATTCACATTATTGGATCACTGGCGATGGGCTTTTATTTATTGCTCCCTTTCGTCGTGGGCAAAATCGACAAATTGGCTCCAAGCGCGCAGGAGGGGACACTATCGGTTGTGCAGCTATTAAATCGCCTGGCTCAATTTGCATTGATCCTTGTCCTTGTTAGCGGCATCTACATGATTTTTGTTTGGAGTTCTTATTCGGTGGCATGGATCGTTGTCGTGTTGCTGTTGTTTCTTGCCATTTCCGGTATCGCTGGTGCCATGGGTAAGCCATTACGGTTGTCACTGGAAGCGGTTCGTAACCAACAGCCGATTTCGCAATACGCTGGTAAAATGCGAATGTTCAGTACGCTACTGGCCGTCTTCATGATTCTAATTACGTTTTTAATGGTATACAGCCATATTATTTAATGAACCATCTTAAGCAGCTGTAATTAAATAATGATAAAGGCTAAAGTTAAATAAAGCGGTCTGTGCTTATTCTGCACAGACCGCTTTTTTGTGTGCTCATATAGTTGGATTTCTCCTTTTTCGTTTAACGGATAAGTTTGTGTGGTAAATCAGGAGTAGAGTGGATGCAAATGTTGCATCCTAAAAAATATCTGATTTTGAAGGGAGAATGTACAATGGCTAAAAGCAACCAACCTCAGCAAACCTTGCCCCCACAGCACCAGGAACAACAACCGGGGATTGAGTCCAAAATGACGCCTGCACCTCAATTTGAAAAACCAACTTACAAAGCGGCTGGTAAGCTCACAGGCAAAGTTGCACTGATTACTGGTGGAGACAGTGGAATTGGACGGGCTGTAGCTGTCACGTATGCCAAAGAAGGTGCAGACGTAGCCATCGTCTACTTGAATGAGCATAAGGATGCGGAAGAAACAAAACGTCAGGTCGAACAGGAGGGACGCAAATGCGTGTTGATTCCTGGCGATATTGGAGATGACCAATTTGCCAAAAAAGCGGTGCAACAGACGGTGAACGAACTGGGCAAGCTCGACATCGTCGTGAACAATGCGGCCGAGCAGCATCCACAGCAAAAGCTGGAGGATATCACGAAAGAACAATTGGAGCGCACGTTCCGCACGAATATTTTCGGTATGTTCTTCCTGACACAAGCGGCATTGCCGCATTTGAAGAAAGGGAGCGCGATTGTCAATACAACGTCGATTACCGCGTACGCCGGGAATAAGACACTGATTGATTATTCCTCCACCAAAGGGGCAATCACATCATTCACTCGTTCACTATCGCTCAATTTGGCGGATCAAGGCATTCGGGTGAACGCTGTAGCCCCCGGGCCAATCTGGACACCGTTAATCCCGTCCACATTTGATGCCAAGACGGTCAGCGAATTTGGAGGAGCACAGCCTATGAAGCGTCCGGGTCAGCCGGAGGAACTGGCGCCAGCTTATGTGTACCTGGCTTCAGACGACTCGTCTTATGTCAGCGGGCAGGTTATCCATATCAATGGCGGTGAAGTTGTAAACGGATAATAGGATAAGAAAAGGGTTGGGGCAGTATTATGCTCCAGCCTTTTTTTCTTTTCACAGTGGAACATAATGCAGGTAGCCTGTAGAATGAGACTTAACTTACATAAAGGATGGGCTCATTTTATGAAATCATTTCGTTTCAGGCTTACCCTGATTATGCTGGTTTTGATTGGCGTATCTGTCCTTGCTGCTGGAATTACTATGGGACAAATTTTCAAAAATTCGAATATGAAAGTGCTAGAGGAGAATATGGGCCGAGAGATCGACCTGCTTCGAGCTACTTTTCCTTTTGTTAATGCTGATGCCCTATCCAGCACGGATTACGTCTCCTATTATTCTAAGAAGGCGAAGGAAATTGCCCGTTTGACCGATTCGCGAGTGACCTTCATTCGCAAGGACGGAACGGTGGTGGGGGATTCGTTAAGCGATCCACGCAAGATGGAAAACCATGCATCCCGTGAGGAAATACGGCAAGCCACGTCGGGGGGAATCGGCCGGACGATACGCTACAGCGAAACTTTGCAACGAAACATGCTATACGTCGCTGAGCCTGTTGTATCGGACAAGGGCTTTGACGGATATATACGCTTGTCCATGAGTCTGAAAGCGGTGGAGGAGGGAATGCAGCGCGGCTGGACGGCCATCGGGATTGGCCTTGTGTTGCTGTTTATTGCTGCTGGACTGATGAGCTATCGAATTGCTCGCGGCCTTACCTCGCCCATTGAACATATTACAGGGGTAGCCAACCGCATTTCAGGACTGGATTATGACGCAAGGGTCGGTGTACAGCGCCGGGATGAGGTAGGACAACTGGGTGAAGCCATTAATCGCATGGCTGACAGTCTCCAGAACCAAATGAAAACGATACGTGACAATGAGGATCTCCTCCAGAGTGTCATGAGCAATATGACAGGCGGGATTCTGATGATTGATGCTCGTGAGTGTATTGCGCTTGTAAACCGTGAGTCTGAGCGAATGCTCGGTGTCGTGGGTAAGCGGGTGACAGACAAGCCGTATCATGAGCTGAAAAAGCACTATGAGCTCACAAAGCTAATTGAGGGCAGTATACAAAGCCGAGAAAGGCTGCATGGTGAAGTGCATCTGTATAATCCCGAAGAACGACTCGTTTTGCTGGATGGTGTCCCTATGTATGAGGATGAAGGGGGATACCGGGGGATGCTGTTCCTTTTGCAGGATATTACAGCTATTCGACGGTTGGAAAATATGCGAAGCGAATTTGTGGCCAACGTTTCCCATGAGTTAAAAACACCGATTGCCGCAGTCAAGGGTTTTGCCGAAACCTTGCTTGGTGGCGGGGTCAAAGATGAGGAAACAGCCCGTTCCTTTTTACAAATTATTTATGATGAAAGCGAACGACTGAATCGACTGATCGGCGATATTCTGGAGCTTTCCAAGATTGAGTCCAAGCGTTCCCCGCTGGATTGCTCCCCGATTCATATCTCGTCTTTCATAGAATCATTGGTGGAGAAACTGAACAATGTAGCTGCCAAAAAAAGAATTACGCTGCACATGGATATCCCGGATGAACTGTTTATGGAGGCAGATGAAGATAAGCTTCAGCAAATTTTCCTGAACCTTTTGTCTAATGGCATTAACTATACACTTGATGGCGGCAAGGTAAAGATCAAGGTTATAACGCTGCAGCGGGACCATGACACGGAAAAGGTCGTATTTACAGTCAGTGATACGGGTATTGGGATACCGAAGAAGGATTTGCCACGTATCTTTGAGCGCTTCTACCGGGTGGACAAAGGACGCTCGCGCAACTCGGGCGGAACGGGACTGGGATTGTCTATCGTCAAGCACTTGGTTGATCTGCATCACGGTACACTTTCGGTGGAGAGCGAACTTGGTTTGGGTACTACGTTTACAGTTGAATTACCGTTATTGCAACAGGAAGAATGAACTATAATATTTTTACATTGTGTTAACAATGCCGTGATAAAATAAACGGGTGTCGCATGAGTATGGAAAAGATTTTAGAATTTTGACCAATGTGCCTTTAACAGGTAAACAGGAGATGAAGTTATTAATGGGACAACGTTTGCTGGTTATTGAGGA
The DNA here is from genome assembly GCF_050482105.1 of Paenibacillus jamilae. Classification (GTDB taxonomy): domain Bacteria; phylum Bacillota; class Bacilli; order Paenibacillales; family Paenibacillaceae; genus Paenibacillus; species Paenibacillus jamilae_B. The sequence continues at coordinate 187,242 of NZ_JBCNHI010000020.1, forward strand.
TGAACCCACGCTTGCCAGATTGCTATCCTACAATTTGATACAAGAAGGTTTTGAAGTGGACACGGAGGATCATGGCAGTGCTGGGTTTGAAAGAGCGTCCAGAGAATCTTACGATTTGATCCTGCTGGATTTAATGCTACCGGGGATGAACGGACTGGACATTCTGAGCAGACTTCGCCATCAGGGGCTGACAACACCTATCATTATCTTGACCGCTAAAAACGGGGAGGCCGAGGTTGTACAAGGGCTGAAGTCGGGAGCTGATGACTACATCACAAAGCCTTTTGGCGTTTCCGAGTTGTTGGCCCGCGTAACGGCTGTGCTGCGCAGAACATCCGGAGGGGATGAAGGAGTGCTGTCTGAACAGAAGGATGGCTCCAAAATTCAACTGGGCGAACTGGAAATCTACCCTGAAAAATATGAAGTCATTCTTGGAGGTCAGTCCATCAGCTTAAGACCGAAGGAATTTGAGGTACTTCTCTATTTGTCCCGCAAGCCGGGTGTGGTCCTGACTCGGGATGATTTAATGAATGCCGTGTGGGGCTTTGACTACATTGGTGGTCAACGGACGGTGGATGTACACGTCAGTTCCTTACGTAAAAAGCTGGAGCTTGATCCCGACTCGGTTCATATTGATTCGATCCGCGGAGTAGGGTACAAGCTGGTTGTAAATAAAAAAAGAAGCGCTTCTCATTTGTTATAAATGAGGAGCGCTTTTCTTTATTCAGGCACTGTCGGCGATTTTTATGTCTATTTTGTGATTTTACATTCCGTTAACAAAAATAGCCGTTAAAATCAACAAATGACCGATATGATGTTCCCGTCACTTCAAGTAGTTAAAAAAAGGGGACTTCAGAACGATGATAACGGAACCAAAGACCCAGACGAGTTCCACTGCCGTGATTGAACGTGAAACGTTCAAGCCGATTACCACCTATGTGCCATATCGGGAGGTTCCGATCATTGGCACAGACATGTCTTGCAAAGAACTGTTAGCACTCATGAAAGCACAGGAAGATATCCCCTGTGTGATCGTCGTGGATAAACATGATCTTCCATTGGGCATTATCATGAGAGATGCATACAATCGTCATTTTACGGGCAGGTTCGCTGCGGCGTTGTTCTATGATAAACCGGCTTCCCTATTTGCCGATCCCAATACATTAATTGTGGATTTGAAAAGTCCGGCAGCGGAAATTGTGGAGCAGGCTATGATGCGTGAAGATCAGCGTTTTTATGATTGTTTATTGATCAAAGAAGGGACAAGGTTACTCGGTGTACTTACAATTCGGGATATCCTGTCTGTCGTTCAGCGAATGCAAAGAGAAGCAGACGAAGATCGGGGTGACGTGATTCGGCATAGCTATGACGGAGTCCAGCGCATTCGGATGACTGTTCTGGATGCAGCGAAAGAAGCCGATGATAGTGTGCAGCTAACTCGCTCAATGAGTGAATTATCCCGCCGTGGCAAAGTGGAACTGGAGGATGTTTTGCTTTCTTATCATGCAGTGACGGAGCAAATGAAGCGTCAGCATGAGCAGATGACGGCGTTAACCCAATCGCTGAATGATATTGCGGGCATGGCCTCATCCATTCGTGCACTGGCAGATCACAGCGGGCTGCTGGCGATCAACGCATCCATTGAAGCAGCCCATGCTGGCGAACACGGGCGTGGCTTTCAGATTGTGTCTCAAGAGGTTCGAAATATGTCACTCCAGACCAAAGCTTTTTCTGTACAGATTACCGGCTTACTCACTCATATCGAGCGCATGCTGCGTGACACAGCTGAACTCACGGATACAAGTATGCAGCAGATTCATACAGGCTCTAAATTTATATCCGCTGGCACACAAACGTTTGCCAAATTATTGCAGGCAGTTGATGGAATAGAGGCTAAAAACAGCGAAATGTCCCGTTCTGCAGAAGAAGCGGCCTTGAATGCAGCCGGGATCGCACAGGAGCTTGAGCTCATGCTGAACTCTTGATCATTTTACATACCGTTAACAAATCCATCACACTGAATTTACACACAGCTTATATAATCTTCATATTGTGCAAATCAGGTGCAATGCTTGAGGACCATAACTGCAACACGAAGGAGATCATAAATCCATGAATGATTCCGTAATCCGGATTGATAAGCTGAATTTGTATTATGAAAAATTCCACGCGCTGAAACATATAAACCTGGATATTCCTGAAAAAACAGTAACAGCCTTTATCGGCCCCTCCGGCTGCGGCAAATCAACCTTGCTGCGGACGCTGAACCGGATGAATGACATGATCCCGGGAACGCGTATTGAAGGCACTGTGAGCATCGCAGGTCAGGATATATACGGCGATACCATGGAAGTAGAAATGCTGCGTAAACAAGTGGGAATGGTTTTTCAACAGCCTAATCCGTTTCCTAAATCCATTTATGATAACGTGGCCTACGGCCCGCGTCTGCACGGAATTCGGCAAAAGGACAAGTTAGATGAATTGGTGGAGCAAAGCCTGCGGCAGGCAGCACTTTGGGAAGAAGTTAAAAATTTCCTGAAGCGTTCTGCTTTGAGCTTGTCTGGCGGACAACAACAACGGCTATGCATTGCCCGGGCGCTTGCTGTGCAGCCAGACATTTTGCTTATGGACGAGGCGACATCAGCGCTGGACCCGATCTCAACGATGAAAATTGAAGAACTGGTTCAAGAATTAAGAGACACGTACACCATCGTCATGGTGACGCATAACATGCATCAGGCGGCGCGTGTGTCTGGTCGAACTGCGTTCTTTTTGAACGGGGTGGTAGTGGAGGCAGCGGATACAGAGACGATGTTTTCCACGCCACAAGATTCACGTACGGAAGATTATATTTCCGGACGTTTTGGCTAAAGCCAACCTGATGATTATGTGAGAAGGGGTGACTTCGAAATGATTCGTAGAAAAGGTTTTGATGAAGGTTTAGAAGAACTGAGAGCCATACTGCGCGAAATGGGTGCACACGTTTCGAAGGCGCTCGATCAGGCTATTGAATGTCTGCAGACCAAAAATACAGAAATGGCCCAGCAGGTGGTCAAAAATGATGCATCCCTCAATACAATGGAAGAAAATATTCTGGATATGGGCTCTAAGCTCATTATTACCCAGCAGCCGGTAGCGAAGGATTTACGCCGGATCATTGTTGCCTTCAAAATTTCCAGTGATTTGGAACGTATGGGCGATTTGGCACTTGATATTGCCAAGGTGACCCTTCGCATGGAAGGGCAGCAGATGATCAAGCCATTGGTCGATATTCCGCACATGGCTTCCATTGTTAAAGAAATGATTGACGATGCGATCAAATCCTATTTGGATGAAAATACGGATTTGGCCTACAAAATGGCTAAAGAGGATGATCGGGTGGATTCTATGTACAGCCACATGATCAGCGATCTGTATGCTTTTATGGTAGAAAAGCCGGCAGAGGCTTCACAGGCCATGTTGCAATTGCTTGTAGGACGATACATTGAACGTATTGGTGACCATGCTACGAATATCGGTGAAAGCACAGTATATCTCGTGACCGGGGAAAGACCAGATTTGAACCAGTAGAGCTTATGGTATATAGCGGTTGTTTCCAACCCAGACTTGTCTTGAGCAAAAGGCAAATTTGGCTAGGAAACAGCCGTTTTTTTCTGAAAAAGAGTCTTGTATGTTAAGATAGAAAGAGGAATGCGTAAAACGTAAGAACGTTACGAATGCATTGATGAACTTGCGAGGTGCAAAATGGATAAACTCATGCTTATAGATGGTAACAGTATCATATACCGGGCGTTTTTTGCTATGCCGCCGTTGACGAATTCGAGCGGACAGCAAACGAACGCAGTGTACGGATTTACAACAATGTTATTACGGCTATTGGAGGAGCACAAACCAACTCATATTTTGGTTGCCTTTGATGCTGGTAAAATTACGTTTCGTCATCAGGGATACGAGGATTACAAAGGTGGACGGGAGAAAACACCGCCGGAGCTGTCCCAGCAATTTCCGCTGTTGAAAGAGCTATTGACCGCTTTTGGGATTGCGCAATTTGAACTGGATGGCTATGAGGCGGACGATATTATAGGCACTCTGTCCAAAACAGCGGACGAAGCGGGTTTCAATGTGCTGGTTGTGACTGGCGACAAGGATATGCTTCAATTGGCTTCAGATCATGTCACGGTCGGCTTGACCCGCAAAGGAGTAACCGAGGTGGAAACGTATGGACCTGAGCAAATTCAAGAACGTTACGGTTTGAAGCCACTGCAAATCATAGATCTTAAGGGCCTGATGGGCGATACGTCGGACAACATTCCTGGCATTCCGGGCGTGGGTGAGAAAACAGCGCTCAAGCTGCTGCATCAATATGGTTCAGTCGAAGAGGTGCTGGCGCACACGGATGAGCTGAAGGGCAAAATGAAAGAACGTGTGGAGACACACGCTGACGATGCGCGAATGAGCAAGGAATTGGCGACAATTTATAGGAATGTAACGTTGGACAAGCAACTGGAAGATGTGGTTTTCAGCGGATTGCAGGCAGAGACGGCGGGACCTGCTCTGGCGAAGCTGGAGTTCAAGTCCCTGCTGGAGCGTTTATCCTTTTCGGGCGAGGTCAGCAGTGCTGGAGTTGGCGTAGAGGAAGCCGCAGCAGACGTGACAGTGCTGGATGAAGAGCGGATCAGCGAATTGGTAGATGTGCTGAATAACGTAGATGTGCTGCATGTTGAGACGCATGGTGATAATCCGCATCATGCTGAAATTGTAGGGTTGATATTTGCCGCAACGGGACGGCAGTTTTTTATGACACTGGATGTTCTACAAAGAGATGCAGCTACCCCTATTCGCGAGTGGCTTGCTGACCCTGAACGCAAAAAACGCGGTCATGATCTGCATCGTACAGACTTGGCTTTACACTGGCATGGAATTGAGTTTGCCGGAGCTGAGTTTGATGTGCAGCTGGCCGGATACTTGCTAGACCCGACAGACGCCAATCAAACCTTGAGCGGGCTGGCAGCCAAGTATGGCTTGTCTTCAATCCGTCCAGACGACGAAGTGTTTGGTAAAGGAGCTAAATATAAAGTTCCTGAGGTGGATGTGCTATCCGATCATGTAGCGCGTAAGGCAACGGTAATCGAAGCATTGGTACCTGTACAGCAGGCGGAGCTGGAAAAGACGGAAATGCACAAGCTGTTTCATGAGCTGGAGATGCCGTTATCCCGCATTCTGGCGGATATGGAGAAGCAGGGTATTTTGGTGAATGTAGAGGAACTGCGCGCTTTGGGTAAAGAATTTGAAGCCCAGATTGCAACGCTGGTAGGTGAGATCTACAGCATTGCGGGGGTAGAGTTCAATCTTAATTCGCCCAAGCAGTTGGGTGAAATTTTGTTTGATAGACTGGGCTTGCCTGTTATTAAAAAGACAAAAACCGGTTACTCGACCGATGCAGAGGTGCTGGAAAAGCTTGCGCCATATCATGATATTGTGCAAAACATTTTGCAATATCGCACCATTGCCAAACTTCAATCGACGTATGTCGAAGGACTGCTTAAAGAAATTTCGGAGAAGACAGGAAAAGTGCATACGTATTTCCGGCAGACGGTTGCGGCAACCGGACGCTTGAGCAGTCAATTCCCGAATTTGCAGAATATCCCGATTCGTCTTGAAGAAGGACGCAAAATCCGCAAAGTATTTGTGCCATCGGAACCAGGCTGGTCGATTTTGGCGGCAGACTATTCACAAATCGAGCTGCGGGTGCTGGCGGATATTTCGGATGATGAGCGTTTGAAAGAGGCTTTTGTCCACGATATGGACATCCACACCAAGACTGCATCCGATGTGTTCGGTGTACCAGCTGAAGATGTAGACTCCAATATGCGACGTTCCGCAAAGGCGGTTAACTTTGGTATTGTATACGGGATTAGCGACTATGGTCTGTCGCAAAATTTGAATATTACGCGTAAGGAAGCGGCTCGCTTTATTGACCAGTATTTCGATGTGTTCCAGGGTGTGCGTCGTTACATGGATGATATTGTGAAGGATGCGAAGAGGGATGGATACGTAAAAACGCTGCTGGAACGCAGACGCTATTTGCCAGAGATTAATGCCAGCAATTTCAACCAGCGCTCGTTTGCTGAGCGTACAGCGATGAATACGCCGATTCAAGGTACCGCAGCCGATATTATCAAGCTGGCGATGGTGCAGATGGACGCAGCGCTGCGTGAACGCAATCTTCGCAGCCGTATGCTGTTACAAGTACATGATGAGCTTGTATTCGAGGTTCCGCCTGAGGAAATGGAAACGATGAAAAAGCTTGTTCCCGCTACCATGGAAGCTGCATTAAAGCTGGCTGTGCCGCTTAAAGCGGAAGTAAGCTATGGCAGCAATTGGTATGAGGTCAAGTAAGATATTTCAATAAGCAGATAGTCCCAATTTTACGTTGCTTCCGTTATAATATAGGGTGAGGTGAAGACATCATGCCGGAATTACCGGAAGTAGAAACTATTAAACGAACACTAAACGAGCTTATCGTTGGTAAACATATAGATCGTGTAACCGTAAATTTGCCGCGTATTATCCAGCGCCCCGATGATATCCATGCATTTGCAATGGAATTGGCTGGCCACCGGATTACAGGAGTGGAAAGACGCGGTAAATTTCTGCGGATTTTGCTGGACGGGCTGGTGCTTGTCTCCCATCTTCGAATGGAAGGACGCTATGGATTGTATTCACAAGATGATCCTGTAGAAAAGCACACTCATGTCATCTTTCATTTTAAAGATGGTACGGAGCTGCGTTATCAGGATGTGCGTCAGTTTGGCACGATGCATTTATTTCCGGCAGGACAGGATTTGCTGGATAAGCCGCTGAACAAGCTCGGTTTGGAACCGATGGACGAAGCTTTTACACCTGAAATGCTGCGTGCTGCTGTTGGAACCCGTTCGACTTCGATCAAGGCAGCGCTGTTAAACCAGTCATATGTGGTAGGCATCGGGAATATTTATGTAGATGAATCGTTATTTAAGGCAGGGATTCATCCGGCACAGCCAGCCAAAAGCCTGACAGATAGCCAATTTCGCGTACTGCATGAAGCTATTGTCTCCACGCTGGGCGCGTCGATCCAGGTTGGTGGCTCCTCCATCAAATCATTTGTTAACGGACAGGGCAAAACGGGCGACTTCCAGCATCAGTTGCAAATCTATGGACGCAACGCGAAGCCTTGCATAAACTGTGGTACATTGATCGAAAAATCCGTCGTAGCCGGACGTGGCACACATCATTGCCCGGTCTGCCAGCCTTTGCGCTAAACAGGCATAGTCACCCCAAGCCCATCCCTCACATATAATGTTCCAAGTACCAATAATGCGAAGGAAGTCGGTTGCTGTAAGGCCCAGCCTTCGCAATGGGAGGGAATTGGAGTGGCTAATCATTGGGGAGCCCTGCTGTTACTGGCATTTGCGCTAAGTTTGGACAGTTTCGGAGTCGGTGTTACATATGGTCTGCGCAAAATGAAAATTCCATTGTTGTCGATTGCGATCATCTCCGTATGTTCAGGTTTGGTGATCGGCATTTCCATGCAGCTCGGCGCATTACTATCCCGTGTCCTGTCTCCTGTATATACGACTGTTTTCGGTGCTGTCATTCTGATCTGTATCGGCTGTTACTCTTTGATTCAAGCTCTGCAACGCAAGGAAGATTTGACGGAGGAAACAGCGGAAGTCCCTCGGGATCTGCACCTTGCGGAACAGGTTGATCCAGGGAATATATCAGCTCTTGCGGAGAAAAAAAGTGCAGAGGATACCAATACAGAGTCTCTAACCAGCTCAGAAAAAGGTCTATCGTCAGAAGCTTCATTGGAGCTACAGCAGGAGCGTACGTTATTTTCGCTGGAGTTCCGCAAATGGGGGCTTGTGATTCGGATTCTTCGAAGCCCGTCTGCAGCGGATACAGACCGTTCCGGCAGTATATCTGCTACCGAAGCGGTTTGGCTAGGCATTGCATTATCGGTCGATGCGTTCGGAGCGGGACTAGGTGCAGCCATGCTTGGTTTTCATCCTCTATCGACGGCGCTGGCTATTACGTTGTTCAGTGGTGTATTTTTGATTGCTGGTATGAAGGCAGGTTTCTTCCTGTCGGCATTTCGATTTATGAAAGCGCTCGGTGTATTGCCGGCATTATTATTGATTATGATGGGCATATTGAAGCTGTTATGAGGTGAAGAGCATGAATATCGGATTAACCGGAGGGATCGCTACCGGAAAAAGCACCGTGTCGGCTCTTTTGGTCGCCAAGGGTGCGCTGCTGATTGACGCAGATGCCATTGCCCGGGAAGTCATGCTTCCGGGGCATCCGGTGCTGGCGGCGGTCATACAGCATTTTGGACAAGCTATAGTAAATAGTGATGGAACCCTGCACCGCAAAAGGCTGGGAGAGATTGTATTTGGAGACCCTGTTCAGCGACAGGCGCTTAACGATATTACGCATCCTGCTATTCGTGAGGAAATGCGTCTGCGCATGGAAACTTATGAACGGGAGCAGCCGGACAAGCTTGTTTTGGCAGATATTCCGTTAATGTATGAGTCTGGGCTGGAGAGTCTGTACGAGGAAATCATGGTTGTATATGTACCGCGTGATGTTCAGCTCCGACGTCTGATGCTTAGAGACGGTCTTACAGAAGAGCAAGCTGGACTTCGCCTGTCTGCACAAATGGATATCGAGCAGAAAAGGAAATTGGCTGATATTGTTATCGATAATAGCGGAACACAGGCTGAGACGAAGTTGCAAATTGATCAGTTTTGGCAGCGAAAGGGACTTGCATGAACATTTTACGTAAGAAAAGAGTCCTGCTCACTTTGTTTGTCGGATTTGTCCTGATTCTGTTCCTCAACTCCAATTGGATGTCCTGGTTTTACCCGATTCAGTACAAGGATGAGATTCGGCAGTATTCACAGACCTATGAAGTGGACCCATTTTTGGTGGCGTCTATTATCCGCGTAGAAACAAATTTTAAAACCAGCAAGCAGTCACACAAAGGTGCGCTGGGGCTTATGCAAATTATGCCAAATACTGCAAATTGGATTATGGACAGTGCCCAGATTCAAAAGGTTCCGCTGGAAAGTGTCAAACACGAACCCGCCACTAACATTGAACTGGGAACCTGGTATCTGCATAACCTGTCTATGAAGTTTCAGGATAATCCTGTGGTCATTGTGGCTGCTTATAATGCTGGTCCAGGTAAAGTTCAGGAATGGCTGGATCAGGGGGTGTGGGATGGCAAAGAAGAGTCCATTAAGCAAATCCCTTTTGGGGAGACGCGGCATTATGTACAGCGAGTCATCTACTACTACAGGCAATATACAAAAATTTATGATGAGTTTTAAGCGATAAGTTAATGACAATAGGAGGCTTTTCGCTTTAAAATGAAAAAAAGCGCAGGACAGGCTGTTTTTAACAGCCTATCCATACACTTTTTCATATTACTTTTTCATTATTACCGAAATTATTGGTATTGACCTGCCAATTGTTGTTCGGCGATCGTTACGAGGCGTTTCGTGATGTAGCCCCCGATCGAACCGTTCTCATAGGAAGTCATGTTACCTTGGTATCCATCTTGAGGAATGCTGATACCCAGCTCTTGAGCGATTTCATATTTCATTTGCTCCAGAGCACCGGAGGATTTGCTGACTACCAAGTTGTTGGAGTTGCCATTGTTTCCTTGTGCCATTGTTGTTCACCTCCTCGCTACGTGGTAAACATATTATGATCCGTTTCGACAAAATTATTACAAAAAAGCTTCGGGAATTTATTGGAAAAAGGAAGTGATGAGATTATGAAGTGCCCGTATTGTGCTTACAATGGCACGAAAGTGTTGGATTCGCGACCCGCGAATGATAATAAGTCTATCCGCCGCCGCCGCGAATGTGAACAGTGTGCCAGGCGTTTTACCACCTTTGAAATGGTAGAAGAGACCCCGCTGATGGTCATCAAAAAAGATGGTAGCCGTGAAGAGTTTAGCCGGGATAAAATGTTGCGCGGTCTCATTCGAGCCTGTGAAAAGCGTCCAGTATCTGTAGAGCAGCTCGATCAGATCGTATCTCAGGTGGAAAACGCCATCCGCAACACAGCAGCCACAGAGGTGGATAGCCAGCAGATCGGTGAGCTGGTCATGGAACAGCTCTATCCTGTGGATGAAGTGGCCTACGTACGCTTTGCGTCCGTTTACCGGCAGTTCAAAGACATCAATATGTTTATGAAGGAACTGAAGACACTGTTATCCAAAGATACAGACAGCGACTGATCGCTGACTGTATCTTTTAGGGCCATAGTGAAAAAATGTTTATAATTTTTTATAAAAGTATTGACACAGGGTCAAATATTTTATATGATATAGAAGTCGCTTGAAACGTTAATTCACTTACATGTGACGGGGCCATAGCTCAGCTGGGAGAGCGCCTGCCTTGCACGCAGGAGGTCAGCGGTTCGATCCCCCTTGGCTCCACCAAAATTTTATTATGGACTCTTAGCTCAGTTGGTAGAGCAGTTGACTCTTAATCAATTGGTCCAGGGTTCGAGTCCCTGAGAGTCCATCCTTTAGAAAAAACGGCAGAGATGCCGTTTTTTTGTTGTTTATATACCTATACCTGGTCTAATCAAGGATAAGTATAGGTTGAATGAGCGCTTATCTAGTTTGAATCTGAATAGCAACCCATGGTTAGTGAGTGTAACTTCTTTGATCGTTGTTTCAACGCAGTTCATATTTTACAATAAACGTGAGTTTGAGTTCCTAATCATTGAACTGGACTATGTGAAAAGTAAGATGATGTTTGAGAGGAGGGGAAACGATGTATCCTATCATTGGTTTCGTACTCAATCAGCTCCATGCAAAGCCTGCGGAATAAACAAGGCGAAGCTTGGTATGGAGCGAATATATTTCGCCTGAAGGATTAGTTGTTTGCAGACGCAGGCTTTGCCCTTAAAATACCAATTTATTTTAAGGAGCGAGCCCGAAATGAATTATTTGAAGGCAACTGATTTGCTTCCTGATGATTTACTTAAGGAAGTTCAGCGGTATATACAAGGAGAACTCATTTATATCCCAAATCGTCCGAGTGAGCGCAGGCGATGGGGAGAAAGCTCTGGAGCAGCCCATTATTATCTCATTCGGAACGAAGAGATACGTGCAAAATTTAGTGTGGGCGTATCCATTGACGAGCTCTCAGAACAATACAGACTATCTACAGATCGCATTAAGAAAATCGTGTATTCAAAAAAATAAAGAAAATAGGTACCCACAGAGATGATCTGTGGGTTTTTGCTGTCTTCTTATTTACGTATGATGTTGCAAACACTTGATAAAAAAACTTGGCATATATTTGAACTTCTAGAATCAATACAATAGGACTATGACAGAAGAGCTGGAGGTAAAAATTTGTTGTATCATCAGGTGAAATTCGAAGTAAATGATTTTTTAAAGATTAGAGATTTTTTGAAACAGTCGCTGAAAAGCAACCCTGACCTCAAAAATTGGTTCATAGATCGCTGGAATTTCTGTAGATATTGGGGACAAATCATGCACAATACATTTGAAAAGTGGCCTGAGACGGTTGGGATTTGGGAGGATGAACATCAAGAAATTGTTGCTGTTGTTCACCCGGAAGGAGAAGATAACATAGGTGAAGCTTATTTTCAGCTTGCAGATCGTGATTTTTCAAATGAATTTCTAAATGAATTAATAGATTATGCTGAAAAGAAATTAGCTTTACATGGAGAGAGAGAGTCAACTTTAGATATAATCGTAAACGAGGATGGAGAACAACTTAAGGAGCTTTTGAAAAGAAGAGGGTACATCTTGCAAGATGGGAAAGAAATGACGTCCTGTATGAGTGTTCCGCATGATGTAAAGCTGGAATTACCCAGCGGGTTTAGAATTTCGGACGCAAATGAAGTCGGGGATTTTGAAAAAGGGTTTGCCCATGGAAGAGCATTCGGGTATTACAAGGGCGGTTATCCAGATAATGATGTCGCTGAGCGATGTTATATATCATTGAGAAATGCCCCTGATTATATACCGAAATATGATGTAGTCATCCTGGATCAAAACAATGAAGTTGCTGCTTTCACTACTCTCTGGTACGACGAGCTAAATAAAATAGGAATACTGGAGCCGGTAGGTACGATACCTAAGTACAGAAATAAGGGACTTGGAAAAGCCGTTATTTATGAAGCCATAAACAGAGTCAAGGATAAAGGGGTAGAAAGAATTTTTGTGGGTTCTGATCATTCCTTTTACCTTGCAATGGGATTCTCATTAGCATACTCCAATGAAATTTGGCAAAATAACAACATTATCGTTTAACGCTGAATGACATAATCGGCAAGAATTTTCAGATAGTCACCATCCACCAGTTGTCTGGGGGCAAATACGGCTGTTAAGAAGGTTAGGGATTTGGAGTGCGCGATTTGTTCATTCATCATGGAATGGTCAGCTTCAGGCAAATGAATGATAGATAGCAGCTCTGAAGGTATATTTTTGCGATATACTCGCTCGGTGTCTTGTACATCTACGTTGATATCTTTCCCAGCCAGAACCAAGAGTACAGGAGATTTAAAGTAGCTTAATTCTTCCGTAGAATCAGAACGAAAATTTTTGCCTATAAAGCCCCATCTTTCTTTGGAAATGATATCGTCAGGACTGGCAATGCTCAGGTATTCTTCATAGGAAGCATGACTTCTCAGCAATTGTAGAACCTCTTGGTCGTAGTCCAGTCTCTTTTTAATTTGCTGCGGACTAGCTCCTTGTTGTTCTAACTCTTTCCTGGTATTAAACTGCCCTTGTGTAATCCAATTCACGGCCGGCGATACAAGAATGCTGAATGCAATATCTTGCTCCTCTTTAACGATTTTCGGAATGACCCAGCCCGCTTGGCTGGCTCCCCATAGGCCGATTTTTTGCTTATCAATCATCGGCAAGGTTCTCGCCCAGGCCATTGCATAACGGATCTCCTGTGCCCGGTACTCCATGCTTTGCTCCAGCCAATTGCCTGGAGTACCGTTAATACCCGGCTTATTCAGGGATAAGGAGGCATATCCCTTAGAAGCAAACCTTTCCCACAATGGTTTGTACCCATCATCATATGTGTCATTGATTGGACCATCTCCATGGACAAAAACAACCAGTCCAATTTTCCCCGAGTAGTTCTTGGGCAAAGCCAGTGTACCTGTTAATACTCCTTTGGGAGTCGTAATTTGTATTTTTTCTTCCGTCATCTTGTAGGAATTTTGATATAACACAATGAGTATCAAGGCAACAGCGAGCCCTGCCATCATACCAAGTGTAAGCTTGAAAGTTTTTTTCAACAATGTTCTCTCCTCGAATGCAGTTTCGTTCCTCTCCAACTCATTAGATGCCATACAGGTTCTTTGAACCAAAAATGCCGTAAAAAATTATATTGGGTCTGCTCTATTTCGAATGCTAGATTGCGGTACAAGCGGATAGCCTGCTGGTTCTGATGTGCTACATGAAGTGTCAACGCATGGAAACCGGATGCAACCGTAAACTGCTGTGCGAAAGCTAGAAGACGTCGCCCGATCCCTTGATTACGATGACTTGAGCAAATCGCCACATGATCAATGTAACACTCATCTGCGGCAGGCTTATACTCCAGTGCATACATACCTGCCAAAAATGTGAATACATTGAAGCAACCGAACTGTTTTATGAGCGGAGCCAAAGAAATGAGATTTGTTTTAGGAAATGAAGAGGCGGGGGCCTTCCATTTGAGCGAAAGCACACCAACTACATCTTCGTTCTCTTTGACCACAAATTGCTTCCCAGATGTAGAATTAGGCTGTTGAACCCAAACCTGCATTAATAAATTCTGTATATCCTGATCCTCCAAAGTAACAAGAGCTTGAAATTTTGCCTTAAACGATTCCACTAAGAGCTTACATACAGCAGCATAGTCTTGCCCTTCATAAGCAACAATGTCAAAGGGGGGTGAACTCATATACTGTCCTCCTGCACATCAGAAATTTGTACCTGAATTTCATATTGCAGCTTGTTGCTGTCGAACAGGGATAGGTAGGATTTTTCGATCACAATGATATTGCTTAGGCATTCATATTGGTGCTGGGTCGCATAATGCTCCAGTTGTTGGACTTCATGTTCGATCTCAGCGTCTTCAGTGGCGGAGAATGGCTTATAGAGATAATTACCTTCTTTTAGAATATAGTCACCTGTTCCTGAGGGCGTTTCATAATATAGCTTCACCTGTCCAGAATCAGATAGATAATGTAGATCATTTTCAAATAATTGTGGTGGGGCAGGCCGCTGCTCAAACAGATTTCTGGCCGTAAGTTCTTGATTACTTTCCAATGCAAACCATTGCTTTAAATGTCGGGAGCCCAGTAGCTTGGTCCGATACTCATTCTCCTGCCGGGTGAAGTTATGATGTTCTTGCAATACCTTGTGAATAAACTGTTCGAGCAGCTTTAAGTTAGCAATGTCATCCTGTACTTTCTGCAATGAATGTTCTAAAAGCTGGTTGTAATCATCGGCATTGTAGGAGTTCATGCATTCTTCAATTTGACCGACAGGGATATTTAATTTACGTAACATTAAAATTTGGGAAAGTTGATAAATTTCATGAAGCCCGTACATTCGGTATTGATTTTCATCTGTGTATAACGGATAAAGGATCCCCTTTTCTTCAAAATACCGTAGCTGATGTACAGATACATTCATGAGCTGAGCAAGCTGGCTGATCGTAATGTGTTTTTTCAATGACAAGTCTCCTTACTGATAATTGAATAACTTCACTTTAAACCTTAGGTCAGACCTAAGGTCAATAGAAAATATCCACAGAGTTTACCTCTCGTTCATAACCCGTTATAATCATAAGATTAGTGAGCATAAACCAAATGTTCAGGATGAAGGTTAGAATGGGGAAATTATGTTGAAGACATTTAAGAAGGTATACATTGAGATCACAAGCATTTGCAATCTCGCCTGCAGTTTTTGCCCTCAGACACAGCGTGTCAAAAAGTTTATTGATCCGGAAGTCTTTCGGAATGTCCTTGATCAGGTCAAGCCACATACGGATTACATTTATCTACATGTCAAAGGAGAGCCTTTGCTCCATCCCAAAATTGATCTTTTGCTGGAGAGCGCGCATGAGAAAGGCTTAAAGGTCAACATTACCACCAATGGTACTTTGCTGCCGAAGACCGGACATAAGCTGCTTGGTCAGCCGGCATTACGGCAGATGAACTTTTCTCTTCATAGTTTTGACGGGCATGAAGGTTCTGTGGATCGAGAAGGCTATTTGAGTCATATTTTCACGTTTGTCAGAGAAGCAGTGAAGCACAATGTCATTATTTCATTCCGTCTCTGGAACCTGGCTCAAGATAATCTGACTAATGTGCAGCGTCAGCGCAACCGCGAGACACTGGAGCAATTGGAGCAAGAGTTTGGACTGGACTATCGAATTGAGGAAAAAGTAATACCGGGCAGTGGGGTTAAAATTGCTCCTAATGTTTATTTAAATCAGGACTACGAATTTGAATGGCCTAGCCTAAATGCACCGGAAGATGACGGAAAAGGCTTTTGCCATGCGCTTCGAAGTCAGGCGGCGGTATTGGTGGATGGAACAGTGGTCCCTTGCTGTCTTGATGGGGAAGGCGTCATTAATTTAGGGAATGTACATGAGCAAACTTTTTCCGAAATCGTGGAAGGTGAGCGTGCAAACCGTCTGTACTTTGGATTCTCCAGGAGAGAAGCAGTGGAAGAGCTGTGTCGAAAGTGCGGGTATCGCCAACGATTTGGAACCTAATTATAGAGGTGGAACTTTAAGCACAATAGAATGGTTCACAAGAAAGAAAGCCCTTTTACAGGGCTTTTTCTTATATTTGCGGTATAAGTGTTTACAAAAAACAGCGACAAATCTCACATAAAACGACATATTCCGACACTGGAATGCCATATTATTAGTAAGTATTGATAGGCTATAATCGTAGCAGTGAAAGCTGATGGTCACAAAAATTTATTAGAGTCAGGATTGGTGGTTCAAATAATGAAGCTGGCAACAAAATTAACCTGGATGATGCTCATCATGTTCCTCCTCGTAGGTACCTCCATTGGATATTTCGGATATCGTACCGCTTTCCATCAAGTGGATGAAGCTGCAGGGATCGAGTTGGTGGGCTGCGCCAATATTACGACAGGCCTCATAGAGCCTGCGGATATATCGGCACTGGTCAGTGGAGATAAGAGTAAACTTGCTGCCATTGAAGACCGGATTGGCTGGATCGTGGCACATAAGCCTATTTTTAAAGAGGCTTTCATTATGTCTTTAGACGGGAAAATTTTGGCCGCCGACGCCAACCTCAAGCAAAGAGGCTATCAAGCTGGCGATTCCTTCTATTTCACGGATGAAGACAAAGAAATGATAACTACGATGAAGCATTCAGCATATTCCAAGGTTTATACATATGAAGGAACCTCGCTCAAAACTGGATATGGCCCCATTTATCAGGATCATGATCCCACCAAGCCCATTGTTGCACTGATGGTCATCAATTTTGACGGCTCATTAATTCAGGAACGGACGCTGGATATCATTGTTCACCCCTTTATTATTGGCGGCTCTATTTTCATCGTGGCTATCCTTGTTGCTTACCTGCTGATTCGCCATATGGTAAGTCCGCTCACCAAGCTGTCAGCCTCTGTGAACACCATTACTAAGGGCGATCTGACCCATGAACCGCTTCTCTTCAAAAGCAAGGACGAAATCGGGACTCTGGCTCGCGACTTCAATGATATGACGATGAACTTGCGCAATTTGATCACTCAGGTCAACGACACCTCTATACTGGTCGCTTCTTCCTCTCAGGAGTTGTCAGCCAGCGCACAGGCAACGAACCGTGCTGGGGAGCATAGCATGAATGTTACGATTGAGCTGGCAGATGGCGTGCATACCCAACTGCAGAATCTAGAAGAAAGCTATCAGGCGGTTCAGGATATATCACGCTTCATCAGCGATATTGCTGGCAATGCAGACAACGCAAGGAATAAGGCGGCGGATAATGTCCAGAAAGCACGTCTTGGCAGGGAATCAATGGATTCTACTACCTCCCAAATGGGAGTTGTGAGTGATAGCATTGGCGATCTCTCAAGCATTATTAATGCGCTTGGCAGTCATTCCAAGGAGATTGAGAACATTGTTGGCACCATCGCCAGTATTGCTGAGGAGACTAACCTGCTGTCTCTCAATGCAGCGATAGAAGCTGCCCGCGCTGGCGAAGAAGGCAGGGGCTTTGTCGTTGTCGCCGACTCTGTCCGCAAATTGGCCGAACGTTCTGCCACATCCGCCACACAAATCAGCGAGCTGATCAGTCTGATTATCGTCCAAATGGACAAGGCGGGACACACTATGAAGCGTTCCACGGACGAAATGCTGCAAGGGAAAGAGTTGATCATATCCGCCGGACGCTCCTTCTCCGAAATCGAAGCCTCCGTCTCTGATGTCTCTTCCCAAAGCGAACAAATATCAGCTACAGTTCGGGATTTGGCACAGATCTCTGAAGGGCTCGTTCAAGCCATTCAGAATACCGTGCTCGTCTCTAACCATACGGCTAAAGGGGCAAAATCCCTATCGGCTTCTTCAGAGCAGCAGCTTGTTGCTATGCAAGAGGTGGAATCCTCCGCAGAGCTTCTCTCATCACTGGCCGAGAAGCTTCAGGTACTTGTGGAGAACTTCAAGATTTAAATATTTGTTCTATAATATATACTATGAGTCAATGGGTTCATAGAGAAATAAACCACCAATGATGAGGATAAGCCCTGCTTTTGGTGGTTTATTTCTAGGGATATTTATGATAGTTAGTTTTGCCTCAGTCGCTTATTGTAGTCGTCACGGAGACGTTGTTGACAGAAGTTGAGGAAGCGCTGGTGTTAAAATTGATCACCTCAATAACTATGGTAGCTCCAACTAACAAGCCAGTATTTATGATTAGATTAGTAGGAGAAAGTGTTGTTAACCCGCCTCGCTGCAACGTTCCACTCACAAATACATTGTAGTATCCGCTACTGGTTGGAACAACCAGGCCGTTCGCTGCAACTGAAGTTCCACTATCATTCGTAAAATTTTGTGCTGGGATGGTGGTCACTCCCCCTATGATGTTGCCAAGCACAACAACGGCTGTGTAACGATTGACAATTGGAGTGACATTTATATTCGTGGTGATAGCAATGTTCCCAGAAACAACACTATCTGCTTCCAGATAGATTCGGATAATAGACATAGGAATTCCTCCACTCCTAATACTCCAGATGTATCTCTTAGTTTATGTGAATATTCTAGATATGGATTGGATGGGAGGAGTCTTTACAATTATTTCATTTTGTTCAAGCTTCTTTGAGCTCGTGTTACTATTCGCTTCGTTTCCTTCGTATTAGAAGTCATAAGCCATGTATCACAAACTTGAATTACCCAATCCGGTTTGGTCTTGCTGGCATCGTTCAACCAATTGCCCACTGAGTCTTGAACATATTTGGCTGGGTCGGATTGAACAGCCTCCAACAGAGGAAGAGCCAGCTCGGGATGTACTTTTAATTCCGGGATGTGCTTAGCCCAAACGCCTTGTGGTCGGGTTAATTCAATAGCAAAACGACGTATGTTAGCATTCTCATCTCGCACCCAGCTGTGTAACAGTGCAAGTCCTTCAAGCAGTTGCAAGGAGATGGATTCCCTCACCGCCATCCAGGCAATTTCACGTACTCCGAAATGGGAATCTGCTGCAAAGGGGCGAATGCCAACTAATTTTTCTTCTAGGCTTAAATGGGGATCAATCCCCACGATATAGGCAGCCCAGCAACGAATACTGTCTGAACGATGAGTGGCCATCGCATCAAAAAGTCGAGTGCGTTCTTGAGGTGTTTGTGGTTTCAATAAGTTCAGCCATGCTCGCGCAATTGCAGGGATAATTTTCATCATTTTCTTTTCCTTCAAATGATCCAACTCGGACAGGAAGACATCGGATGATCGCTGCAAGCCAAATTCAGTAAGAGCATAGTCTAGCAGAACAACATGATCAATTGCCAGCCATTCGGTGAGATTCACTGTTTCAAGCTGACCCTGTTGGAGTAGCTGAAGTACATTCTTAGGAATATCTGTTCCTTTGCGAGCTCCTTTGCGTTGCAATATCGTATCTGGCATTAAGAATTGTTTTTTGGAATCCACATATTTCCTCCTTTTTATGTATAATTCAGCAAGCATTATTTTTTATGGTCATTTTAGAGAGAACGCAAAACTTGTAATACCTCGGCAGGTTCCATTCGTTTTTGATAGTCAGCATCAACCAATCCTGCCCGAATCATACCTTCTGAATCAATGATAAATGTAGCGGGTACAGGAAGCTCCCAAGTGCTGTCGCCATTAAATGTATCCAGGGATATGCCTAATGATTTGTAAATTTCATGTGCGTATTCAGGAAGTCTAAATTTGAGGTTGTATTTTTCTGCTGTTTGATTATGAATATCACTTAATACATGAAAGCTCAATTCATTCTTTTGCTGCATGTTCATTGAATGTTCGGACGTCTGTGGACTTATGGCAATCAGTTGGGCATTGAGCGACGTTATCTCATCCATGTATTGTTGGTAGACTTTGAGCTGCAAATTGCAGAACGGACACCAATGTCCCCTGTAAAAGATAAGAACAACTGGCCCCTTGGTCGTTTCTTCAGAAAGGGTTATAGCGCGGCCTGTATAGTCGGGTAGGCTAAAATCAGGCGCTCGGGTTCCGAGACTGAGTCCACTAGCCATATTTGAATCACTAATTTCTCGAATCGTTGTCTCAAATGTATCGAGTATCTCTTGGGGGAGCATTTTTTTCATATCAGTTCTGGCTGAATCCAGTTCAATTTGCAATCTTGAATTGTTCATCTCATTCACTCCATATCGTATATTTTGGGGTAGGTATACGATACTTCTTTTCTTCGAAATATAGATGTAATGTAGCTTACAACTTCTGTATCTGCTTTATAGGTCCCATACATTTCTAGTATCAGACAATAGTTTTTCACGATGAATGTAAATGGTCTTAAAGCCGGTTTTAATGACCTTTTCTTTGACAAGCTCCTGAAGAGCAGTTGTTACAGCTTCACGGGTGGCCCCGACCAGATTGGCAATTTCTTGATGGGAGAGGGGGAAATTGATTTTGTAATATTCATCATGGCTATGCAAGACGAACTGATCGGACAATTTCAGCAAAATATATACGATTTTATCCTGTAAATTTCCCAAAGCCAGATGCTGGGCTAAGCTGCTCATTCCTGAGATTCGGTCACTTAATACCTGGATCATGTTCATCATAAATCGGGGATGCTGGATTAAAAAATGCTCAAATCGGTCTGTATCCATCAAGCAGATATCGCATTCTTCTATCGTTTCTATATACATGTCCCGTGTCCCCAGTGAAATTATGTCCATTTCACCGAATACATTTCCCTCACTGAGAATATCCAAAGTAAACTGCTTCCCATCGGCATTCAGCTTGTAGAGACGTACTTTTCCTCTTTTTACAAAGTAAAGCCCCATGGAGAAAGTATCCGGGGTTTGAATAAATGTATTTTTCGGTATAGTCGTAATGGAGGTCATTTGATCCATTTCAATTAAATCTTCTCTTGAGAGACTATGTAGCAAATTAAATTGGGATAAGTATTGAATGCTATTCATATATTCTCCTTTTCGGTGCACTAAGTATACAGAATCATAATACAATTATAGCTTGTCTAAGGCATTTTAACTGCTATCACTTCATTGGTTGCAGTAGGTGAATAAATGCATTTTGGGGAATCAGGTGGATTTATGTAAAGACAGCAATGGTATAAAATATATATAAATAATAGATACATATTATAGTGAGGGAATGCGATGATCCAATTAAAAAATATCGGCAAATTTGACGCTCTTCCAGAAATTGCAATGCATATTGTGGAAGGTAATGTATTGGCTTTACGCCAAGCGCTGACCGAAGGCTGGGATATAGAACAAGAAATTAAACTCAGCAAAAATACGGTGCTAAGTCCATTAGACCTTGCGCTAATTTCTCAGCAAAAGGACGTGCTAAAGCTGCTGGTGGAGCAGGGGGTTCAACTCAATGCGAAAGATCGTCCCGCATTTTTAACAGCTGTTCGCTACTGCTCAGAAGAGATTGTCCGCTATGTGGTTACCCATGGTGCCAAGCTGGACGGAAAAAATCAGGTTAAATCCGGTGCCTATGAGCAAGCCTATTATGGCAATAAAAAGAATATCCCGTTAATCCACGAGCTTGGACTCGATATAAAGGAGCATGGTGGAGCAACGCTACGCAACGCAGTTAGTAAACATGATCTGAACACTGTAACACTGCTGTTGAAGCATGGTGCAGATATTAATTACAATGTTCCTAATATGGTATACCCCTACAAAGCAACTCCTTTAACTGTGGCAGCACGAAATGATGATTTTGCGATGGTTAAGCACTTGGTAGAGCTTGGGGCTGACGTGACGTTGGCAGAAAAGGATGGGGAACGCGCATATACGATTGCTATTCGTAATCAGAACGAGGCAATGGCTGAGTATTTGAAGTCTGTGGAACCGCCGGCGTTCCATAACCTGGAGAATAAACGACATGCTTTAAAAAGCTACAAGCTTCCGAAGGATCTTATAGCTTTTCTAATGGGGGATCGGCTCCGTGTAAATCTGCATGGAAATGATTTAGGTATACAATTTGTAGAGTTCTTTTCCTTTATAGATACAGTTGAGATGAAGGTAGGTCGGCAAAAGCTGTTGCGTTTGTCTCTAAACGTAGATAATTATTCGGATATTATTTTGGTGTGGAATCCGAAGCAGAAGTGTCTGGGCTATTATGACGAGGAGCATCAGGAATATGCGGATGTATGTAGTTTTGCCGAGTTTATTGCGCAGCCGGAAGATTATCTGGAGAAGATTATTGAGGGCGAATACTTATCATAACGAGGTGAGCCATGAATGCGGTATGCACGCAGTCATGGCTTTTGTTATCTAAAAGACGGAGCGAATGTACACGCGTGCCCCATGCCGATCAGGCATGATTGCGGATGAGCTGGATTAGATTCTGGGTAGCGGCGGATAGTGGCTCATTCTTGCGGGTACAGATGGCGATTGAATTGAGAAGCTGGATACCCTCCACATATACGCGGCATAGCTCACCGCGTTCTACATATTCACGCACGACCAGTGAGGATACAAAGTTCGCACCATAACCGGCAATAACTGCGGTAATCGCTTCATGCAGCCCTGTGAAGTTTAGGGTGACTCTGGGGGAGGGGGCATTGTAGGTTCGACATAAGGAAAACAGTCTCTCCCGTGTTGAGCTTCCCTTCTCACGCATAACAAATGGCTCATGCATCATTTCCAGCAATGAAACCTGCTGATTCGCATATCGATGATCCGGCGCTACTACAAACCATAGCTCATCACGAAATAATTCTTCGGTCTGAATCGTATCGGGGTACTGTTCAGGCAGTCCTCCGTAGATCGCCAAATCCACTTCTATATTCAATAGCTGCTGCAAGGCATCATTGGAGTTCGTGGTATTAATCGTCATTTCAACATGTTCATATTGTTGTTTGAATTTTGCGATCCAGGCCGGAATGAGGAAATGAGCTGGTAAATAAGTAGCAGCCAGCCGAATATGGCCATGGGTTCCGTCACGATAATCCTGTGAAAATTGTTCGATTTGCTGTTCGACGGCAAAAAGCCGTTTGGCTAAAACAGCAAGCTTTTCACCGGCATCGGTTAAGGTTACCCTCTTCCCATAGGTATAAGAAGTGTGAGGGATATTTCTTTTTCGAATTTTTTAATCTGGGCTGTTATCGCAGGCTGGCTAATATTTAATAGCTCAGAGGCACGGGTCACACTCCCTGTAGAGGCGACCACGTGAAATAAGCGGAATGCATGCAGATTCAAGTGCAGACTCCCTTTCCGATCAATTCATACATTAAAATTATGAATAGAGTAAAAACATATATTATTTTTATAATAATAATTCATTTACAATCAAATTGTAAGTTAATCCAAAGGAGAGTGGAGCGAATGTATCAAATAAACACATGGGAACAAGTAGATCAGTATATCTCGGATCGCCTCATTCCGCATGATGCTGTCTTGGAAAAGGTGTTAGCTACTAACCAACAGGCAGGATTACCTCCGCATGATGTGTCGCCTAACCAGGGAAAGCTATTAAATATCTTTGCTCAAATGCAAGGCGCACGACGTGTGCTGGAGATGGGTACCTTGGGAGGCTACAGCACCATTTGGTTAGGAAGAGGGCTGCCTGCGGATGGAAAAATAGTTACGCTGGAAGCCCATCCGGTTCATGCTAAAATCGCCCGATCGAATATATCGTTGGCTCAGTTGGATGGAATGGTGGAACTTCGAGAGGGAGACGCATTGGAGCAGTTGACACAAATGAAGGAGGAGGGCGTTGCACCCTTTGATCTCATTTTTATTGATGCGGATAAACCTAATAATCCATTATATCTAGAATGGGCACTTCGTTTTTCACATCCCGGCACCGTGATTATTGGTGACAATGTTGTCCGTGAAGGGGAGGTCATCCAAGCTTACAGCACAGACCCTCGCGTGCAGGGCGTAAGAAAATTTTATGATTTGTTAGCTGAGGAATCGAGAATTACAGCTACAGCAATCCAGACTGTGGGGAACAAGGGATACGATGGTTTTGTTATTGGAATCGTTAAGGACTAAATGTTTGGGGCGTTAAGCGTCACAAAGAGCTAAACATTGAGGACGAAGTCCTAGTGATTAGCTCTTTTCTGACTAAATAAGGTTGGGACGAATGGCACCTGGAATGGTAAAATAGTGCTGATTGAAGTGTCAGAACGTTTTTGAACGTTTACTGCTGAATTTCCATGTAAGAAGAATGAATTTACATAAAAGCAGATGAAACTTCTTTAAAATGTAAACGCAATCATGCTTATTGGATCAGGAATTCACCATTTTGTAAAAAAATGAAGTCGGAATGAATTTTTTTGAATCTTTTTGAAGAAAAATGATTGTTTTTTGCTAGGTTTGTGGTACGATAAGAACAGTTGGGGGAATGAAGATGCTGACGGAAGAAAGATACAAGTTAATAATACAGCGCTTACAAGAGCGTGGTGTTGTAAAGTTGCAGGAATTGGCTGATCTCTTGGGAGCTTCTGAGTCAACGATTCGGCGTGATTTGATAGATCTTGAAGGCCGTCAGCTGTTAAAGCGGATTCATGGCGGGGCAACCTTGCTGAATCAGAAAAGTCAGGAACCTGGCATGGAAGAAAAAACATTCAAAAACGTTCAACAAAAAAACGCAGTCGCCCGTATGGCAGCCAAAGAAATTTTGGATGGTGAATGTATTTATCTGGATGCGGGAACAACAACGATGGCGATGATTCCTTACATTGAAGCTAAAGACGTGACGGTCGTGACGAATGGTCTCTCCCACGTAGAAGCACTGGTAAGCAAACGAATTAGAAGCTATCTACTGGGAGGGATGATGAAAATTCATACCAAAGCCGTAATCGGGAGTATTGCCCTACAGAATCTGGACAATTTTCGATTCGACAAGTGCTTTCTGGGAACGAACGGGGTAGATGTGGAGATGGGGTTTACCACTCCTGATCCTGAAGAGGCGCTGATCAAGCGGCGTGCTCACCAGCTGTCCGGCAAAACATATGTGTTGGCCGATTCCAGCAAAATTGGAGAAGTAACCTTCGCCAAGCTATTCGAACTTAAGGAAGCTATCCTTATTACTGAATCGGTGCCGGAACGTTCACGCCGATCCATTGCTCAGAAAACTAAGATAATCGAGGGATAACAATGATATATACAGTAACGCTGAACCCTTCCATTGATTATA
This sequence comes from Paenibacillus jamilae, assembly GCF_050482105.1. Taxonomy (GTDB): domain Bacteria; phylum Bacillota; class Bacilli; order Paenibacillales; family Paenibacillaceae; genus Paenibacillus; species Paenibacillus jamilae_B. The sequence continues at coordinate 212,171 of NZ_JBCNHI010000020.1, forward strand.
TCGTGGAAGTTGACGATTTGAAGCTCGGTGACTTAAACCGAATGAAACGTGATTTAAAACTGCCAGGCGGTAAGGGAATTAATGTATCGCGTGTACTGAACCAGTTGGGCGCAGACAGCACGGCGATTGGGTTTCTCGGAGGCTTCACAGGCAGGTTTATCGACGATACATTGCGGGAAGAATCCATTAAAACTGATTTTGTAATGATCAAAGATGATACACGGATCAATATTAAGCTCAAGCATGGTGATGAAACAGAAATTAACGGTTTGGGACCTGCGATTCGTGAGCAAGAGGCCGATGCCTTGGTGCAAAAGCTGGCGGGTCTTCAGAAAAATGACATTGTCGTCTTGTCGGGCAGCATCCCGCCATCCCTTGGAGGAGACTTCTACGAACGACTGATTCGCGTGTGTCAGCAAACCGGGGCTGAATTCGTCATCGACACCACAGGTGAGGCGCTGATGAAGGCTTTGGTTCATAAGCCGCTGCTCATTAAGCCGAATCACCATGAGCTGGCTGAGTTGTTTGGCGTAACTATTCATTCAGAGGAGGAGATCGTCACTTACGGTCGTAAACTGCTGGAGGCAGGTGCAAAAAATGTACTTATTTCCATGGCAGGAGAAGGGGCTTTGTTCATTACGGCAGATGAAGTATATCACGCAAATGTACCAGCAGGAACGGTGAAAAATTCTGTAGGCGCAGGTGATTCTATGATTGCTGGATTCGTGGGTACGCTGGCTCTTCAAGGCGATCCGATCGAAGCCTTCCGTGCAGGAGTGGCATCCGGAAGCGCAACTGCGTTCTCCGATGATCTGGCTACGAGAGAGAAAATTGAACAATTACGGCCGCAAGTCACGATTTCAAAACGGTAATCCGGCTGCAGCATGAGCTTATTATGCGTGTGTCTACACGCTGATCGAACTTAGGAGAGTGTGAACAATGAGAATAACAGACCTGATGATTAAAGAAACGATGATCATGGACCTGCAGGCAACGACAAAAGATGGGGCGATTGAGGAGCTCATCGCCAGTCTCGAAGCAAGTGGACGTATTAATGACCGGGCCTTGTTCAAAGAAATGATTTACAAACGCGAAGCCGAATCCAGTACTGGAATCGGTGGCGGTATTGCGATGCCGCATGCCAAGACCAAGGCTGTGAACGAAGCAACCGTTGTTTTTGCCAAAAGCAGTAAAGGTGTAGAATTCGAATCGCTGGATGGTGAACCAGCAAAAGTATTCTTTATGATTGCAGCTCCAGAGGGAGCAGCAAATACACATCTTCGCACACTGGCTGCTCTTTCTCGGTTGCTCATTGATACCGATTTCATCGACAAGCTGATGAATACACAAACACCGGATGAAGTAACAGTGTTATTTGATACCAAGCAGGCGGAAGAAGAAGCTGCCAAGAAAGCAAAAGAGGCTAAGAAAGAGGCAGCCAAAGCACAGCAAACGCCGGACGTTATCGTCGGCAACCCGGATTCCGACGAGTTTGTAGTTGCGGTGACCGCTTGTCCTACAGGCATTGCACACACGTTTATGGCTGAAGACGCTCTCATTAAGAAAGCGAAAGAAATGGGAGTCAATATCCGGGTAGAAACGAACGGCTCGGAAGGCGCACAAAACGTACTGACAGCAGATGAAATCCGTCGTGCCAAAGGCGTCATTGTTGCAGCTGACAAAAAGGTTGAAATGGCCAGATTTGACGGTAAGCCTGTATTGCAAAGACCGGTAAGTGACGGTATCCGTAAATCTGAAGAATTGATTCGCAAAGCGCTGAACGGCGATGCGCCAATATACCGTAGTGAAGGTAAAGGCAACGCTGAAGAGTCAAAAGCCGAGAAGACCAGCGTAGGCAGTAAAATTTACAAGGATTTAATGAACGGGATTTCTCATATGTTGCCATTCGTTGTCGGCGGGGGGATATTGTTAGCGATTTCCTTCTTGATCGAACAAGTGGCTGGAGAAGATAATGTACTCTTCCAACTGCTGCAAACGATTGGCGGAGGAACTGGTGCGTTTCACTTCCTGATTCCGATACTGGCCGGATTTATCGCAATGAGTATTGGAGACCGTCCGGCACTGATGCCAGGTATGGTCGGTGGTCTAATGGCTGTAAACTCCAACGCAGGATTTCTTGGCGGTCTGGCAGCCGGTTTCATGGCCGGTTATGTAGTTATCTTCCTGCGTAAAGCTCTGGCAGGTCTGCCAAAAGCTCTAGACGGTTTAAAACCAATCTTATTGTACCCTGTATTTGGACTCCTAATTTCAGGCGCGATTATGTTCTACCTGTTCGATCCGATTTTCGGTGGTATTAATACGTGGCTTGTCAATGTTCTGAACAATTTGGGAACAGGTAATGCAGTTATTTTAGGTCTCATTCTGGGCGGAATGATGTCGATCGATATGGGTGGTCCTTTCAACAAAGCAGCTTACGCATTTTCGATCGGTGTCTTTACTTCCAGTGGTAACACAAACGGGGCTATGATGGCAGCCGTTATGGCTGGCGGTATGGTACCTCCATTGGCAATTGCACTGGCTTCTACGTTCTTCAAAAATAAGTTTACTGAGCAAGAGCGCAAGTCTGGCTTAACGAACTATGTACTCGGATTGTCCTTCATTACGGAAGGAGCCATTCCATTCGCGGCTGCTGACCCTCTGCGTGTCCTGACCTCTTGTATTGTAGGTTCGGCGATCGCTGGCGGTCTGACGCAGTTCTGGAAAATCAATCTTCCAGCTCCACATGGCGGGATTTTTGTAGCAGCTCTGGCCAATCATGCATTGCTGTTCTTGCTTGCAGTGGCGATCGGCTCCGTGATTTCCGCACTCATTCTGGGACTGTGGAAAAAAACAGTTGAAACGAAATAACGAGTATCACAAGAGTATACAAATTAAAAGGGGAACCCAATTCCTCTTGGTCTTATCATAGGAAAACCGCTAAACACTCGTATACCGAGGTGTTTAGCGGTTTTTTTATGGGCTCGTAATATTTTCAGCTTCCATGGAAGTCATTCCCCACTGTTCCCTAACCAACTGCATAAACAGTTTTCGAGCTGAAGTCAGGTATTGTGTTTGTTGAATGTTTTGTAATAGTCCGATGGGGATATTCGGGTCTGTTAACTGGAGAGGGATGGTGACCAGTTCCTTCTGCAAAGGCATTGACGACAGAACCACTCCAACCGAAGGAATCGTATGTACGAATGAGGGTATAGACGAAATTTGACTGACGGTATAAAAAAAAGGTATTGCCGGGAAGTTCGAAAGCTCCTTCTCCAGTCGTATATGGTACAAGCAGTTCTTACCTCCGACGATAAGGGGATACTCATACAGATCTTCTAGCTGAAGCTCACTTCTTGCCGCGAAGGGATGACTACGGGATACGATAAAAGCAATTTGTTCGTGATACAAAGGTTCGAAATGTAGGGAAGGAATGGAGTGAGGTTCCCCGGAGATTGCAAAATCCAGTGTACCGTCCACCAAGGCTTTTGAGAGTGCATCTGTGTTTCCCACTGTAAAATGGCATGTAATTTTCGGTTTATGCTCACGAAACTGTCGTAGAATCAAAGGCAGGGCGGTAGTAGCTACCGTTTCAAGTACGCCGATGTGGAGCATGCCAATCTCTTCTTTTTTCAGCGACTTCGCCTGGTCCGTTACAAAATTCCAATGCCGAATAAGGCCGTCAACCTCTTTGGCATACATTTTTCCTGAGGAGGTTAATTCCGCATCCCAGCCTCTTTTAAAAAGCTGAAATCCCAGCTCTTTCTCTAGCCTTTGGATTTGGTTCGTGACTGTAGATTGTGCGTAGTTTAATTTGGCGGCAGCTTTCGAGAAGGTTCCTTCTTCAATAATAGTGCGAAACGTAGTTAACTCTTTCAGATCCATACAAACTCATCTCCATCGATAAAGTTGAATATATTTATGATTATTTTCAATTATACAGATGAAGATAAGGAGAGTACAATCATCTTATCCCAACGGATAGGAGAGAATGCATATGCCCTTTGTACGAGTAGGCTATATGGAGCAGCAATACACAGAGCAGGAGCTGCCTGGCATTAGCCGCTGTATCATGAATGCTTTGATCGAACATTTCCAGGTCCCGCTCAAGGATTATTTTCAGGTTTTTCATGCTCATAAGCAGAGCGAGTTTTATTATAGTCCCGATTATTTGAATGTACCCAGAACAGACAAGCTGTTGTACATCCAAATTACGATGGGATCGGGTAGAACTACGGAACAAAAAAAGAGTTTTTACCAAAGGTTAGCCGCACTCATATCTATTGAATGTAAGACTAGACCAGAGGATGTATTTGTGACACTGGTGGAGACTGAATTAGAGGATTGGTCCTTTGGCAACGGACTTGCCCAGATGATTTTATGAAGCATAAATTAATCAGATCGAGTGTTCGGGAAACGATTGGTGATTTGGCACCCGCTTTTGTAAGCTATACGGAGGAAGTTCTTTTTGGAGATGTATGGAGAAGAAGTGAGCTATCTCTTAGGGAACGGAGTCTCATTACAGTTGCTGCTTTGGTAACGGGTGAGCATGTGAATCAACTTCCTTATCATTTGAACCTGGCCAAAGAGAACGGAATTTCGGAGGAAGAATTGATTGAGGTTATTACACAACTAGCCTTTTACGTAGGATGGCCGCGAGCAGCCTCAGCTGTTCAGGTAGCCAAAGATGTATTTTGCAAAGAAAAAGAACGTTAAGCATGAACTTAAATTACCGCTAAGCACAAGGATTTCGAGTGTTTGGCGGTTTTTTGGCATGATTGTATTGTTATTCTGCTTTGAAAGCGGTATAGTAAGAGTAATTGAATGAGGGGCATTGTGCCCTTCGGGATTGTTACTGGTAAGCAGGCGATACCCAAATAATGACTAATGGACTTAGTCGTTATTTGGTTTTTTTTGTTATTACAAACTTTGTCATTACATCAATGAGGTGAGCAGCTAGATGATCATCCGGCAAATATTTAACAACAATGTCATTCGGGCCGAAAATCAGGTAGGCCATGAGTTTGTTGTCATAGGGAACGGTCTGGGTTTTAAAAAGAAAAATGGACAAAGGGTCGATGAAGAAAAGATAGAAAAAACTTTTGTATTAAAGTCCGATAAAATTCCGCAAAAATTAATTGATCTCATTGGGGAAACCTCTGTAGAGTATTTAAAGGTGGCGGATGAAATTGTAGGCAGCGCCAAAAAAGAAATGGGAGATATTTTTAGTGATAATATCTATATTTCGTTGATTGACCATATCCAATTTGCCATCTCTCGATATAGAAAATCCGTGGGACTTAAAAATTCACTGTTATGGCAAATCAAAAAATTTTACAAAAAAGAATTTATGATCGGTATGAATGCATTGGACATCATTCATGCTCAATTTGGCATTCAAATGGATGAGCATGAAGCAAGCTTTATTGCCATGCATTTTGTTAATGCAAGACAAGACGGACAGGGAATGAAACAAACAGTTGAGATTACAGAGGTCATTGATGATATTTTCAATATTGTAACCGATTACTATCAGATTACCCTAGATGAAACCTCATTTAATTATTCGCGATTTATTACACATTTGCAGTACTTTGCCCAACGCTTGCTGAGCAATGAACAAGAGCAATTAGCATCAGGGGATAACTTCTTGTATGACCAAGTCAAAGAGAAATGCGAGAGGGCTTTTCAGTGCACCCAATTAATTAATCAATACTTGGAATTGAAGCATGAAAGTGCGATGTCGATTGACGAAAAAGTGTATTTGACGATTCATATACAGCGTGTAACCTCCAGAAACGATATGGCTGATGCTTAGAAAAAAAAGCTTGCAAACGATTTCGGAGTGTTTTATAGTAGGCTCACAACTTAAATTTAAGGATTGTTACTGATAAGCAGGCGATACCTAAATGAATGGCAGTGATCATTTTCTATGATCATACAGGCCTTTCGTTTAGGTATTTTTTTGTTTTCAGGCAATCTGCCCTAGAGGAGAATGAACATGGACCATAAGAAAATGGGCGAGGATATCGTACGTCTCGTTGGTGGAGAAGAAAATATCAATGGGCTAGTCCATTGTGCTACACGGCTCCGATTTGACCTGAAGGATTCACGAAAAGCCGAGAGAGAAGCGCTTGAGAAGCACGAGGGAGTCATTACTGTTGTTGAAAGCGGAGGACAATTTCAAGTCGTGATTGGCAGCCATGTTGCCTATGTATATACAGAGATTATGAAAAACAGAGATTTTGGATCAGACAGCTCAGCGACTAACGAATCCGGCGGAAAGAAGACATCGGTCATATCCACAATCTTTGAAGTCATTTCCGGCAGCTTCTCCCCGTTGATTCCGGCGATGGCAGGCTCGGGGATGCTGAAAGCTCTCTTGACGGTTTTGACCTTGCTAGGCTGGATGTCTGCAACAAGTGATACCTATCTGATCCTGTCTGCTGCCGGGAATGCTGTATTTTACTTCTTGCCGATTTTACTGGGAATTACGCTCGGTATAAAGCTAAAAGCGAATCCTTATGTAGCTGGTGTGATCGGTGCAGCTCTACTGGAACCCAACTTTACGGGACTGATGGACAAAGGCTCTGATGTATCATTTTTAGGAATACCAGTGGTCATGATGAACTACTCAGCGAGTGTTTTTCCGATTTTTATATCTATCAGCATCTATGCGTTGGTGGACAAGTTTTTGAAAAAGATCATTCTTAAGGATTTGCAGCTGTTTTTAGTTCCGATGTTGGCTTTAATGATTATGGTTCCTTTATCTGCAATAGCATTTGGACCGTTTGGTACAACAGTAGGAGATTGGATTTCTTCGGGTGTGACATGGTTAATCGGTGTAAGCGGCATTTTGTCAGGGATTGTGCTTGGCGGTTTTATGACCTTTATGGTCGTCTTCGGACTCCACTGGGGCTTTACCCCAATCACGATTCAAAACATCGGTGTTGGAGGTGATCCAATTGAGGCGATGGCAGCTGCCGCTGTATTTGCTCAAATTGGTGTCGCATTCGGTATCTTCCTGAAGGCGAAAAAAGATAAAACGCTTAGAACCCTCGCTGGTTCCACCAGTATTACAGGCTTGCTGGCGGGTGTGACAGAGCCGATTGTGTATGGTCTGGTGCTTCGCTTTAAACGAGTTATTCCGATTGTCATTATTGCAGGGGCGATAGGCGGTGCCATCAACGGACATTTTGGAGTGAAAATGACAGCTTATGTGTTTCACAACATTTTTGCGATTCCAGTCTATACGCCGACCTTGGTTTACGTAATTGCCATCGCATGCTCGTTCGCGGTAGCCACGATGCTGACTCTTATTTTTGGGTATGAAAGCAAGGTGAAGGGGGAGTCCGCGGCAACTGTTGAGGGCGTTAAGACGGAAGAACCTCTACCAGATGTTACAGCAACTAAGGCTGTTGACATCAAGAAAGAAACGATATACAGCCCGATCACAGGCAAGACTACACCCCTGAGCCAAGTGAATGATTCGGCATTTTCTACAGGGGCGATGGGAAAAGGCTTAGCCATTGAACCATCTGTCGGTGAGGTCGTAGCGCCTATCGATGGAGTTGTAACCTCGCTGTTCCCTACAGGACATGCCATCGGCTTGACTTCCAAGGCGGGTACGGAGATATTAATTCATATTGGAATTAACACCGTCGCGCTGAAAGGACAACATTTTAATCCGGTCGTTCAAGAGGGAGATATCGTAAAACAAGGGGACTTGTTAATCCAATTTGACAGAGAGCAGATTATAGAAGCAGGGTACGAAATCGTAACGCCTGTCATTGTCACACTGACGAAAAACAAAGTGGACGTATTTGAGACCAATCAGGAGCAGATTCAGAAAAATGAAGTATTGCTAACTTTGGTGGTGTAATACAGGAAAGCTCATCATCACGTACATGAAGCGAAATTAGAAGGATATAACGATAACTGGAGGGACTATAGCATGAAACATAATCAATTGAAGGCATTTCCTGAAAACTTTTTCTGGGGAGGTTCAACTTCCGCATATCAGGTAGAGGGTGCATGGAACGAAGATGGAAAAGGACCCTCTGTCATTGACATGGCTAACCACGTCGAAGGAGTTACTGATTTTAAAGTAACCAGTGATCATTACCATATGTTCAAAGAGGACGTAGCTCTGATGGCTGAAATGGGCTTTAAGGCGTATCGCTTCTCGATCGCCTGGACACGCATCTATCCACAAGGCGCGGGTGAAGTCAATCCGAAGGGAATTGCATTTTACAGCTCATTGATTGACGAATTAATTAAATATGGTATTGAACCCATTGTTACTATGTATCATTTTGATCTGCCCTATGCGCTTGAACAACAAGGCGGATGGTCCAAAAGGGAAACGATTGATGCCTTTGAGCAGTATGCCAAAACGTTGTTTGAGAACTTTGGGGACAGGGTGAAATACTGGCTAACCATTAATGAGCAGAACATGCTGATTCTCCATCCCGGTTCTATTGGTACATTGGATACTAGCCTGGAAAATCCGCAAAAGGTACTGTATCAGCAAAATCATCATATGTTAGTCGCGCAGGCGAAGGCGATGGTACTGTGCCATGACATGCTGCCTAATGCGAAAATTGGACCAGCACCGAATATTGGGGTCATTTATCCAGCCAGTTCCAAACCGGAAGATACGCTGGCGGCTGACAACTATGCAGCCATTCGCAACTGGCTCTACCTGGATATGGCTGTATTTGGCCGCTACAACCACATTGCCTGGAGCTATTTGGTCGAGAAGGGTTATGAGCCTGTTATTGAAGAAGGGGATATGGATATATTAGCGAAAGGTAATCCAGATTTTATCGCCTTTAACTACTATACCTCCCAAACTGTAGGGGAAAGTTTGGATGATGGAAATGATTTTTCACATACAGGCGATCAGCATGAAATTGTGGGTGAACCTGGAGCATATCGGGGCTCTGTGAACCCCAACCTGCAAAAGACAGAGTTTGGTTGGGAGATTGATCCGGTCGGTTTTAGAAGTACATTACGTCAAATATATTCTCGCTACCACTTGCCTTTGATCGTCACAGAGAACGGCTTGGGTGCATTTGACAAGCTGGAAGAAGGGGATGTAATAAACGATCCTTATCGTATTGACTTCTTCAAGAAGCATATCGAGCAGATTCAATTGGCCATTACAGACGGCGTAGACGTATTCGGCTTCTGTCCGTGGTCTGCGATTGACCTTGTGAGTACCCATCAGGGCTCCAGTAAGCGTTACGGATTCATCTATGTGGATCGTGAGGAATTTGATCTCAAAGATCTGCGCCGCATTCGTAAACAAAGCTTCTACTGGTATCAAAAGCTGATCGCTACAAACGGTGAAATTCGCTAACTAAAGAAGCAGTGAAAAGCACCTCCTTGAAATGGATGTTACCATTTTGAGGAGGTGTTTCTATTATCCCTTTGCCCAGAAGCGTGATTATGTATTATATAATAGAAGAAACACAAGCGGAAAGGACATCATGCATTGACCCTACAACAATTAAAATATGTCATCGAGGTTGCCAATCGTGGCTCCATGAATGAGGCGGCGAAGCGATTGTTCATTTCCCAGCCCAGTCTGTCGAACGCGATTCGCGATCTGGAGGAAGAAATTCATATCACCATTTTTGAACGTACCAATAAAGGCATTTCTTTGTCCAAAGAAGGCGTGGAATTCCTCGGTTATGCACGTCAGGTCGTTGAGCAGGCGGAGCTGCTGGAAAATCGCTATCTGGATGCCAAGCCTTCACCACAGCATTTTGCGGTGTCCACGCAGCATTATGCATTTGCAGTAAATGCATTCGTAAATCTGGTGAATCAATATGGACAGGATGAATATGAACTGGCTTTGCGAGAGACCAAAACCCATGAAATCATACAGGATGTCAAAAGCCTGCGCAGTGAGATCGGAATCCTGTATCTGAATGAATTTAACGCCAAGGTCATCAACAAGCTGCTAAAAGATGCAAATCTGCAATTCAACAGCCTGTTTACGGCCAAGCCGCACATTTTTATCAGTGCCAATAATCCGCTATCCCGGCAGTCTAGTGTGACCATTGACCAGTTGCATCCTTATCCATACTTGTCCTTTGAACAAGGGGAGTACAACTCCTTTCACTTCTCCGAGGAAATTCTGAGTACGTTGTCGCATCCCAAAAGCATTCATGTTAATGACCGGGCGACCCTTTTTAATCTGCTCATTGGCTTGAACGGCTATACCATTTCTACTGGGGTAATTAGTGCGGATCTGAACGGTAACGAGATAATTTCCGTCCCTCTGGAGTGTGATGAGTCTATTAACGTGGGCTGGATTTGCCATAAAAACGTCGCTCTCTCCAAGCTGGCCACTGTCTATGTAGAAGCCTTGCATGAGGCGATAGGGGAATAAAAAAGTTTGATATAGCCTTAGGCTATAACTAGCTATAGTTTATTGGAGTTACCCTATAGCTGAAAATGTATGTTATCTTTCTTACAACAACTTCACTACTGAAGCGAAAAAGGAGATAACCCTAATGAGCAGCATCCTTGACAATGCATCCCAACGTAAAGTGACCCCTTTCAGACATGACATGGTCGGCAGCTTTTTACGCCCGCAAGCGATCAAAGACGCCAGAATTCAATTTCAAAATAATGAAATCTCTGCGGACGAGCTGAGAAAGATTGAAGATGAAGAAATTATCAAGCTGGTCGAAAAGCAAAAATCCGTAGGACTTCAAGCTGTGACGGATGGTGAATTCAGACGGTCCTGGTGGCATCTTGATTTTATGTGGGGACTGGACGGCGTGGAAAAGGTACAGCTTGCAAACGGCTACCAATTCCAAGGTGTGGAAACAAGAGCGGAAACCGCACGCTTGTCCGGTAAAATCGGACATTCTCATCATCCTTTCATTGAAGATTTCAAATTCCTGAAGCAAGTCGCAGGAGAGGATGCTATCGCCCGCCAAACGATTCCGGCACCTGCGCAGTTCCTGGCTGAGCTGCTGCGCGGAGAAAATAAAGAAACAACCGATACGTATTACAGCAATCTGGATGAACTGGTGACGGACATAGCCAAAGCCTACAAATCTGTGATCCAAGCGCTATATAATGAAGGCTGCCGCAGCCTGCAACTGGATGATTGCACATGGGGCATGCTCTGTGATAAAAACTATTGGCAAGCTAGACAGCATGCGGGTGAAAATGTGGAAGATACCAAAAAGCTATTCGCTCGCGTGAATCAGGAAACCGTGAAGGGGCTTCCAGCCGATTTGGTCGTTACAACCCACGTATGCCGTGGTAACTACCACTCCACCTGGGCATCTTCTGGCGGCTATGAGCCTGTAGCCGAAACTCTGTTTGGCATCGACAACATCGACGGCTACTACCTCGAATTCGATACCGACCGTGCAGGTGATTTCACCCCACTTAAGCATCTGAAAGATGAAAAACAGGTCGTATTGGGCCTCGTTTCCTCCAAAACAGGTGAGCTGGAAGACAAGCAGACGGTTATTAACCGCATTAAGGAAGCGACTCAATTCGTGGACATCAACCACATCTGCCTCAGCCCACAATGCGGCTTTGCTTCGACAGAAGAAGGTAATATTCTGACCGAAGAGCAACAGTGGAAAAAGCTTGCTTTCATTAAAGAGATTGCGGACGAAATTTGGAAGTAAGGTTTGGTTTAGGGGAATAATATTGGAGAGAATCAAAACACGCCTTTTTTGTGGGCGTGTTTTAGTTTGAGAATCCGTTAAATTGACCCAATTCCCTTATAGTTGCATTTCATCTTTGAGGGCTTTAATTATAATAGCTAACGCTGTAATATCTTCTTAAAGAAACGCTAGATATTTTTTATGACAAGGGAAATATGGAGGGGAAATCAGTGAATTACTTTTTATTAATTACTACACGAACAAACAAGTTCAATGCAGATGATATCGAAGGGCACTATGACCATCTGGAAAAGTTGGAGAAAGAGGGACTTCTTGAAAAATATGGTCCATTTAGTGATGGAACGGGAGGCGCTTATTTAATAAAAGCAGCGTCACCTGAGGAGGCGACAAAGATTGGGAATTTAGATCCGCTCATTCAAAATGGCTCTTCTACATTGACAATAAAGGAATGGCTGTTGCGTTAAATTCCATCCAAGAAGGTCACGATACAAAAAACTGATGTACCTTTTTGGTATTAAATAGAAAATAAGGACTATGATTTTCTGAAAATGAAAAGTATAGTCCTTTTTTTATTTCCCATGAGAGTGCTCTCACAATTTTTGAGAATCTTCTTAGTTGATAATCTCTCGTATCACATTCCCCGCCAAACGTACCTTTTCCGGACTCGACTTTTGAAGTATATTTACGATTTCTTGTATACCGTCTTCATGCTTCGTAACCTTAATATCTTCATTTACATAAGCGAAAAGCTGAATTAAATTAACATCTAGTGCGTCAGCAATTTTAGCTACGTTTATTAAAGATACGTTTTTTTCTCCACGTTCAATCTGCCCTATGTATGAAAAATGGAACCCACCTTTTTCTCCAAGCGACTCCTGAGACAATCCTTTTTCTTTCCGCAAAGCACGTATTCTGGCACCCACTAATTTGAGAACTTCTTTGTCTTCCATCGTCTACACCTCACTATTCTAAAAGTGTAGACAAGAAATCTAAATGAAAACATTGAATATTAGATATAATAAATAATTTTGATATCTATAAGTATTATTCTGGAGTATAATAAGACCATTCTTGAAATTCTCTGGAGGAATAGATATGAAAGAAGCTCCTTCTACCTATATTCCAAGTCCCACTCAACGATCCAGACCCGTACAACACCTACATCATTCAATAACCGATTTCCACACCTTAGCCCAATACCATATGAAACTAGCTCAAATTCTTTACAAGCATAACCAACTCCAATGCTGCATTATCCTCTGCGACTGGGCGTTAACCTCCATGGTAAAAGCTCTATATATGAAAGAAACTAACAGCATTGTTCCTCCGAGACTATTGTCCATGGCGGATTTGCTGCACTTATTACATACTGACACCAACCCGGGATTGGATGTTATTGTATTTATAGGCACCACTCAATTTCTTTCATCCCAGCTAGAAACCCCGCTCCTTCAAAAAATGAAGCAAAAAGATGTGAGCAGGCTGCTGCGCTGAACCGACGACATTCTTCGCCTGTTGTCATCCCGAGTCGCTACTGATCCATCCGAAACGTACCAGTCCATTTTCTAAGGAGCCCCTCCATAGCAAATAAACTTGCCGATTCGCCCTGTCGTTATCCGCTTTTCTACATACAATAAGAGTAAGCTTTAACGCAAGGAGGGATTTAGACATGGGTGAAGTAGGTTACGGTGGAGCATGGACATCCACAGGTGCGATTTTGGTATTGTTCATTTTGTTGGTGATTATTACCAAATCCTTTCTGATCTAACAGCAGGTTAGCATCGCTCAAAATTACAAAGCGGCCCTCTTTCACGACAGCGTGAGGGAGGGCTTTTTTAACTCAGAATGGAAGGTGGCTGTAGTATGTTGTCTGGTTCTACAAGCATTGTTATACTTTACATACAGGGATAATTTACCTCAAACCAATAGCAATTACGGATAGCGGAAGACGTGGAGAAACGGACATTCGCTGACCATGATCGGGAGGATCGTATGATGAACATGACAAGCAGTCCATTTCAGTTTACGACAGATACGGCGACTCTTTGCCTATTTGACACGCAAGCTCTGAAGCATCGCTTGAACGATGCGCCGGATTGGTGGTCCATCGAAGCGGACGAGCTGGGGGAGTTGAATGCGGGAAACGCTGCTTTTTTGAATCTGGGAGCGGACGGGACGTATGAGGTTGTGATAACAGATCATATTGAGCAGCCCACGGTGCGACTGTTTTTGAAGGTTCCCTCAGGGAACATATTTATCGGCGCAGGAGAGGAAGCCACAGGTGGTGAGTTGGAACCTGATTGTGTATGGGGAGGGTCATTTCTGTCTGTGCAACCTGGACTTTATGAATGCTTGGCCAGCAGAGAAAATAACCGTATTTACCTTTCTTTTAAAAAAGGGAGCGAAGGCAGCAACAGCTTTACCAGCCTGATTCGATTGTAGATTGTAGATTGTAGGATCAAACTGTAACGGATCAGGCAAACCGCTCGAACACAGGGAATCTATAATAACCGTGACTGGGAAAATGAAAAAGGCTATCCCCACGGCTTGTATATCCGTGAGAACAGCCCTTTACCTTCTATTGATATTTTACAATAATGGCGTTGCTGATTTGACGGCCAGGTGTGGTGAGATACGAGCCGTTGTAATACAGTCCGCTGGAAGCACCGCCATCCAGATTCATGGCCTGATAAGCGCCAGCCTGCTTCATCATCTGGGCGAGCTGCGGAATAGTCGCTCCGCTTGTGGTCAGAAGGATCAGCTTATGGTCCCTCGTAATTCCAAGTGCGCTGCGGGCGCCGCCGCCTGTTAATATTTTAGGGTCCTTGAAGCCTTCGGCTTTGACATTCAGGGAAACCTGACCGTTCGTGACCAGACGAGGTCCAGCTTGAAGGGCGCCTTCGACGCGACCTTGGGCTAACCGTTGTTCAAAGGCAGAGCCCGACATGAGCTCGGCTAAGTGGTTAGCATCGTAGGTGAAGACAGTACGTTGATCGCCGGAGCTTTTTTTCAACATCTTGCCATGACTGACCAGATAGCCGTAAGGCGTTTTGTAGGAGCTTTTAGTGTAGGCGTCAAAGAATGTGCCATTAATGGCTACAACTGCTTGATTGCGTTTGGCGAGACTGCTTAAGTCCTCCACTTTACCAAGGGTATTGCCCGCCAGTGCTACGTCCAAACTCACCTTGGGATGGAGCATGGAGATGGTGACCACCTTAGCAGAGAAGGTACGAGATCCAACCTTGAAGCCCTTATGGGCTGTCGTGATCGGGGGAGTATTTCCGGGTAGTTTGCCGGTAAGTACCGGAAGCGTAACAGACGTTGTACCTTGCGTAATACGCACAGCGGAGGTTTCTTTTTGCCACAAAACTTGCAAATTTAGCTGTTGGCTGATGAACTGCAAGGGTACATAGGTAGCGCCGTTATCGGTAAAAGATGCATTTTGCATACGAACTGTTTGATCATTTACTTTAGCAGCAGCTTGTCCCGTAAATAAGGTAAGCCGGGTATTGCCTTGCGCTATTTCTATTTTTTTGTCTGCTGGATTGCTGTGAAGCGTGATCCCTTCATAGCTGTTCAGGAGGCGAAGCGGGATGAAGGAGTGGTTACTCTGATCCACATAAACCAGCATAGGTGCTGGTGCAGCAGCGTAAATCGGGGTTACAAGTAATAGCATGGACAGGATCATAAGTGCGGTAATTCTTTTCATAAATAGATCAATCTCCTTATGTCATCTTAACTATGGACGAGGTGCTTGTACTTATATCGGGTTTTATAAGCTGTAAATGTATGTTACGCGAATTTTAGGGGTTGGGACGATACAGAAACGGGGTGGCTTGAGATGAGCAGGTATGAGACAAGACTTGAAGATTACCGTCGCAGGGAGCGCCCGCCTTATCGTATATTTGAAGGATTGCAGCAATTGGTGCACAGCGTAGGGCAACTGCATAATAACTGGTTATATGTGAATGTGGATCAATGGGATCAGGACCCTGTGTACACACCCATTTATTATTTGGATGAGCATTGGCTGGAGGAATGTGCGGAAAATGGTACAGCCGCAACGAACGAGCAGGATGAGTATATTCCCGTATGGATATCAGATCGTCAGGTTCAAACCTGGTTTGAGCTGGCCACCTTTGAAAGTGTTGTAGAAGTTCTTAAGGCTGCTGGACAGCCAGTGACGCTTCAGATGGTGATTATGGCGGTCAAACATTATGAAAGACATGATACCTATCTGGACTATGAGGAGGTTAAAGCAGTGACAGACCTGTGGTCTGTGTTGACGAAGGTGAGGAACCACCTAGCAGAATGAATAAAGCCTGTGGACCAAACAGGGCATACATAGGCGATTGAATGGGGGCGCAGAATGAATTGGTTGAATCATGAGCTGGCAGCACAGTGGCGACAGGAAGGCAAAAGGTATGCCGCAGATGTGAACGAATTTGTCAGAATCAGTATGGAAAGCCAATGGCAACAGGAGCAGTCAGAGCCGAAGCAGGACGAACGCCCCAAGCTGGCCGAAGATATTTTTCGTATGATCCAGGAGGCGAATCAGACTGGGGAAATAGAACAGTTACGTCGGGAGATTCCGGCTGCATCCTGGCCGCTTACACCGGCATTCGAGGAGGCTTTGCAAGCCGTTAGGCCGATGGCTTTGATGAGTGAAGGCAATGAAGTCCTTCTACATGCAGGCAATCCTCGGGAACGTGGAAAGATTTATGTGACGGGAAAAGATGGAATCAGGCAAATACCCGGATTGTATCGTGTAGGTTGTTCGCCGGACGGGAGTTATTTTGCGCTGGTGGATAGACAAGGAATTCGGATTATTCGTCAGCCGGACCAGAATCTGGAAGGCGAAGAGACAGCGCATTTTCAATGGACGGATATACAGGCCGCTATTCCTGACTTGGAATGCCTGGCAGATGAGGAGCATCCTGAGGATATGTTAGATGAAGTGATTCCGTTTGGCGATGGACAGCGCCTGTTGCTGGTGTGTGGTTACGGTGTTTATTTGCTGGCTGGTGATCAGGTGGATTTGATTCATCCCATGGCGTCTGAACGAAGGGAATTGGGGCTGGAAGACACGATAGTGGATATGGCGCATGGAGCTGTGTCGAAGGATGGACGCTGGATCGCTTATGGAAGCCAGATGAGTGAGCATTTGCTCATGGACTTAACCGATAAGACGATGCACACATTCGAGCCGAGCTCCAGCTATCCGCATTATGCCCTATTTTCCAAGGATGATCTGGATGTTTGGTACAATGCCTGTCATTTTTACAACGGTGCCACCATTCAGGTGCCAATTGCCGAAGTGGAGCAGGGATGTGCCCAGAATACGGAAGAATGGCCGATAATGAATGAAGAAATGCGAGTATACGCTGCAGTAGCGCTGACGCAAGGAGCTATTCTAGGTGATGCCTACGGATATCTCCGTCTTGTGGATCGAGAGGGACGGGAACTTTGGCGCTATTTTGTCGGCAGTACGATATCCGGGCTGGCAGTTACACCTGATGAAGGCTTATTGGCGGTTGGAACGTATGGCGGTATGCTTCATTTGATTGATTTGCAGAGTGGCTCAAAGGATGAATATAGCATTGGCACCGCTCCAATTCACGAGACAGAGCGTTGGTTGCTCTGGCGTAACTATGAGCCATTGCGCTGGTAATACTAATATTCCGCAAATGGTGAAAAAAGCAAGTTCTGATAAGCTGAACATAAAAGTGTAGTGGCATATGATTGCCTTGCTATTTTCATATAGATTCGCATGGGCATAACCTATGATGCAAAATGCGAATAAAAAGAAAAGAGGTGTGAGAGCATGGACAAGAAAGCAGATATTCGCGCATCCATGAAGGAGTTATTTGCGCAGTTGGATGAGGCCTTTTTTATGGATGTGGAAGAAAATGTACCGTTCGAAATGCGTGATGGGAATGTCGATGAGGAGGGATGGATCAAGTGGAAGCCTATTCCTTCACAGATTACAGAACAGGAAATTCGGGAGATGGAAGAAAAATACCATTTTGAACTGCCGCCTTTGCTGAAGAATTTTATCATGTCCTACCATTATGTATCTTTACAGTTCGATAATGAATCTATCCCAGGAGTGTACTGGAGTGATTGTACGTTTGTAGAGTTTCCACGTTTGCCAGCAGGTCAAGGCTTAAAGGCATTTTATGATTTGATCGATCAATGGTCACCTTTGCTGTCAGCAGGCTATATTCCATTTGCAATTGCCGAGGACGATCAAGGTCCTGTATGTTTAAATGTGGGCAGCAGACATAAGGACGGGGATTATCCTATTGTCTGGTTCTTTCATGAGGATCTCCGACATTTGGATGAGGATGAGCTGCGGAACAGGAGTAATCTGCTTCCCCATGTGCAAGGGCTGTTTCCTTCCTCTGCCGAATTATTTAACGTTATGTTTAAGCAAATCAGACACTAGTGATTTCCTGAAATGGAATTTTACTATGTAGGTTAATCAAGATATTGACATAAAAAATGAGGAATGTTATAAAAAAGGTAGGCTGGCACTCAAATGGTGGGAGTGCTAACAAAGATAAATCGTTTGTATAGCTCTTATCCGCTGGCCTTACATAGGTTTATATTTGAAAGGAGATATCCGAATGGAGAAAAAACAGTTTCAGGCTGAGTCCAAGCGTCTGCTCGAAATGATGATTAACTCGATTTACACGCAAAAGGAAATTTTCCTAAGAGAGCTCATCTCCAATGCAAGTGATGCGATTGACAAAATTTATTACAAAGCGCTGACAGACGACCAATTGGTTTTTGACAAAGATAATTATTATATTAAAGCAACTGCCGATAAGGATCATAGAACGCTAACTCTGCGTGATACCGGGATTGGGATGACCAAGGAAGAATTGGAAAATAACCTGGGTATCATTGCTAAAAGTGGTTCACTGGCATTCAAAAATGAAAATGAGTCCAAGGATGGTCATGACATCATCGGTCAATTTGGCGTCGGCTTCTATTCAGCCTTCATGGTAGCAGATGTGGTTACTGTAACGACCAAGGCTTTGGGCAGTGATACTGCTTACAAGTGGGAATCCACAGGTGCTGACGGGTACACTATTGAGGCCGCTGAGAAGGACGAGGTCGGAACCGAGATTGTGCTGAAAATCAAGGCAAACACCGAGGATGAGTCCTACGACGAATATTTGGACGAGTACCGTCTAAAAGCACTTATTAAAAAATACTCCGATTTTATCCGCTACCCGATTAAAATGGACGTTACAGGCAAGCGTCTGAAAGAGGGAAGCGACAACGAGTTCGAGGACTATAAAGAAGAACAGCGTATTAACAGCATGGTGCCCATCTGGCGAAAAAATAAAAGCGAGCTAACCGACGAGGATTATCAAAATTTCTATGCGGAAAAACGCTACGGCTATGACAAGCCGCTCCAGCACATCCACATCAGTGCAGACGGTGCGGTAGTGTACCAAGCAATTTTGTTTATTCCTGAAAATATTCCGTTTGATTTCTATTCCAAGGAATATGAAAAAGGGCTGGAGCTGTATGCTAATGGTGTGCTGATCATGGAGAAATCTCCTGACCTGCTGCCGGATTACTTTAGCTTTGTGAAAGGTATGGTTGACTCCGAAAGCCTGTCACTCAACATTTCAAGAGAAATGCTGCAGCATGACCGTCAGCTGAAGCTGATTGCCAAAAATATCGAAAGTAAAATCAAAGGCCAGCTGTTGACTCTGCTCAAAAATGATCGGGAGAAATATGATCAATTCTACAAATCCTTTGGCAGACAATTGAAATTTGGTGTCTACAACGATTACGGCAGACATAAAGAAACTCTCCAGGATCTGCTTATGTTTTACTCCTCTACAGAGAAAAAGCAGGTTACTTTGGATGAATACGTATCCCGTATGCCAGAGGATCAAAAGTATATTTATTATGCTTCCGGGGAGTCCAACGAGCGTATTGAAAAGCTGCCGCAGACCGAATTGGTGGCCGATAAAGGCTACGAAATCTTGTACTTCACTGATGATATTGATGAGTTCGCTATTAAAATGCTCTTAAGCTATAAAGAGAAAGAATTCAAATCCGTATCGAGTGGCGATCTGGGCATTGAGTCTGAAGAAAATGAGAAAGAAACAGAAGCGGAACAGAACGACAACAAGGAGTTGTTCGAGTACATGAAGGGCTTGCTGGAAGGCAAAGTATCCAGTGTTAAAGCCTCCAAGCGCTTGAAGACACATCCGGTCTGTCTGTCCGCTGACGGCGAAGTGACCATTGAGATGGAGAAAATTTTGAACGCCATGCCGAATAACGCCGATGTCAAAGCGAATAAAGTGCTGGAAATCAACGTGAACCATGCGGTGTTCAACTCTTTGAAAGAAGCCTTTGCCGAGGATAAGGAGAAAGTGAACCTCTACACGGCATTGCTGTATAATCAGGCTTTGCTGATCGAGGGCTTGCCGCTGCAAGATCCGGTTGAATTCACGAACGATATTTGCAAAATTATGGTTTAATACGCTTTATTATGATATAGAGCCGTTCCCGTACCGGGGGCGGCTTTATTTATTGTGATACTTTCTTAAAGCTCTATAATAGACCATATAACGCTTACAGAAGAATTTTAAGACGAAATCCTTATGCCGACTATATCGATACCCAGGAGGGCCCTTTTATGAGTCTGGATCGAGATCCATTGAAACGCCAAAATTTAAACCGAAGCGAGCTTATACAGTTGGTGGACAAAATCATTAAAGGTGAAGGAACAGAGGAGGAGCTTGACAGCATGCTGAGCGTAGTCATGCAGAATACATCCCATCCGAGCATTAGCAATTTGATCTACTGGGATGACCGTAATTTGAGTGCGACCGAAATTGTTGATGAAGCATTAGCCTACGAGCCCATTATTTTGCCATTCCATGAATCTTCTTCATAAGACGCAAGGGGTAGGCTTTGTTTGTTTTTGGCTCATTTCACAGAAAAATTATCCCTAATTTTGGAATTTGTAAAGTTTTTGTGACATGTTCCTGTGAATTTTAACATAGCAAATTGTCGTTTTTCTTGATTATTTGGTGGGATGTCTTTATAATCATTTTGTTTGCAAGAATGAATAGCGATTAGCGTATGGAATAAGGAGGTTATTTATTTTGGGAAAAGCATTGATTATTGGCGCCGGTGGCGTGGCCAGCGTTGTGGTGCATAAATGTTGCCAAAACCCAGATGTATTTGAAGAAATTTGTATCGCAAGCAGAACTGTTGAGAAATGCGATGCGCTTAAAGAGAAGCTGGGTGGAGGTCGTACGAAGATCCAAACGGCTCAGCTTGATGCTGACAACACCGACATGGTCATTGACTTGATTAGAAGCTTTCAACCGGATGTAGTTATCAATGTGGCTCTCCCTTATCAGGATTTGACGATAATGGATGCTTGCCTTGAGACAGGTGTTCATTACGTTGATACGGCGAACTATGAACCGCCGGATACGCCGAAGTTTGAATACAGCTGGCAATGGGCCTACAAAGAAAGATTCGAAAAAGCAGGAATTACAGCTCTGCTGGGCAGCGGTTTTGATCCAGGCGTGACTGGAGTATTTACGGCCTATGCTCAAAAGCACTACTTTGATGAAATTCATACGATTGATATTGTGGATGCAAATGCAGGGGACCACGGATATCCTTTTGCAACTAACTTTAATCCGGAAATCAACATTCGCGAAATTACGGCGAAAGGCCGTTACTTTGAAAACGGAGAATGGATTGAAACTGAGCCACTTTCTGAGAAAAAGGTATACGACCTTCCTGAAATTGGACCGAAAAATATATATCTTTTATACCATGAAGAACTGGAATCTCTTGCAGTGAATATTAAAGGCGTGAAAAAAATCCGCTTCTGGATGACGTTCTCGGATAATTATCTGAATCATTTGAACGTACTTCAAAACGTAGGCATGACTTCGATCGAGCCTATTAATTATGAAGGCCAGCAAATCATTCCACTGCAATTCCTGAAAGCTATTTTGCCGGACCCTGCTTCTCTGGGACCAAGAACAAAAGGCAAAACAAACATTGGCTGCATCATCCAGGGCGTGAAAGATGGAAAGCCAAAAACTTATTATGTTTATAACGTTTGTGATCATGAGGAATGTTATGCAGAGGTTGGTTCCCAAGCCATTTCTTACACAACAGGTGTTCCTGCCATGATCGGTGCAATGCTTATTATCAAAGGTCTCTGGAAAAAACCAGGCGTTTACAACGTTGAGGAATTCGATCCAGATCCATTCATGGAAGCACTAAATAAACACGGATTGCCATGGCAAGAGAACTTTGCGCCAACGTTGCTTGATTGAGGTCTGCGATGAATATTGATATTACCGGACTCCCATCACCTTGTTATCTTGTTGACGAAAGACTTCTTGTCAAAAACCTTGAGGTTTTGAATTCCGTACAAGAGCGGACAGGTTGCAGTATTCTGCTCGCTCTTAAGGGATTTTCGATGTTTTCGACCTTTCCTCTGGTTGGCAAATATTTAAAAGGCGTAACCTCCAGCTCGTTGTTCGAGGCAAGACTCGGTCGCGAAAAAATGGATAAGGAGGTTCACGTATACGCACCTGCTTATGTTGACAGTGAATTTGATGAGCTATTGGAGTATGTTGACCACATTGTTTTCAACTCCTTTGATCAACTGAAACGCTTCAAAAGCAGAGTGCAAGGCGTAACATCCAAAAAAATCGACATCGGCATTCGAGTGAATCCGGAATATTCGGAAATCGAAACACCGCTGTATGATCCTTGCTACAACAACTCCAGAATGGGTGTGACTCTGGCTAACTTTAGACCTGAGGATCTGGATGGCGTGGACGGTATTCATTTTCATACGATGTGTGAACAGAATTCTGATACGCTTGAGCGCACCATTAAAGTCGTGGATGAGAAATTCGGGCCATATATTAAGCAAATGAAATGGCTCAATTTCGGCGGCGGTCACCATATTACCAGAGAAGACTATGACCTGGACACGCTGGTGCGTTGTATTCAATACTTTCAGGATAAATACGGTGTGCAAGTTTATCTTGAGCCAGGCGAAGCCATCGCCTTGAACACCGGATATCTGGTTGCGACTGTATTGGATACAATGAAGAACGGAATGGACATTGCCATTCTGGATACTTCGGCTGAATGTCATATGCCTGATGTACTGGCTATGCCTTACCGTCCGAACATCATTGGCGCAGGCAAGCCTGGTGAGCATGCACATACTTACAGACTCGGTGGGCTTACTTGCTTGGCCGGAGATGTCATTGGTGACTATTCCTTTAAAGAACCATTGAAGCTAGGAGACAAGCTTGTATTCTGCGACATGGCCCATTATACGATGGTCAAAAACCACATGTTCAACGGAGTCAACCTGCCAGCCATCGCCAGCTACAATGACGAAGAAGGCATCAAGGTAATTCGTCAGTTCTCCTACGAGGACTTTAGCTCGCGTTTGTCGTAAGACTTACACAGGGGCAAGAGAACTGAGTGTACCGAATAGAATGACTCAACTACACCAAAAAGCCTCTCCCCTTTAGAAAGGGGAAAGGCTTTTTGGTGTAGTAAGGATTTATTGATTCTCTAAACTACTAAGTAAGTACATAATTTTAGTTAGGTTGAGTAGAGACTTTATAAAAGAACGTTCTACCTGTGTAAGGTTCAAGTCCTGGTGCTTCGACGACTAGGTAGTATTCCTTACCCTTTTCAAATTCTACATCTAAAAAATATTGATCGTCTCTTGAACGTTTCAATTTATGACGATTACTATCATAAACAGTCATTTGCAACCAGGAATCAGCATATCTGTCTCCCTGAATTGTAAAATGAACATTTTGAGATTCATAAGCCTTAAATTTAAATACATCATAGGCTTCCCAAACGCCAGGAACCCCTTCTTTACCAAGAGTTCCAATGATAGAATCTCCAACAAAAAAAGGGTTAGCTTGTTCGAAGGTGCCATTTGGTTCCTGTTCATTTCCAGTAAGGGTTGGAACAACAATTAGTTGTTTGTTTGATGCAGGATTTGTTTCTTCGGCTGCCGCTATACCAGCAGTAGTACTCAGCATAAGTGTAAGACCTAATGAAACTATCAATGTTTTTTTCATGAA
Source organism: Paenibacillus jamilae (assembly GCF_050482105.1). GTDB lineage: Bacteria > Bacillota > Bacilli > Paenibacillales > Paenibacillaceae > Paenibacillus > Paenibacillus jamilae_B. Next base: position 235,968 of record NZ_JBCNHI010000020.1, read on the forward strand.
TAAGGTCCTCTCTTTTTAGGATTTATATGAATATACTGGTAATGGTTTCTGGATTATTTATATATACCGCTCAATAGATAAAGGATATATATAAAATAAGTAATATAAGTGTATATAATGATTTTTTTACAAATTGATAAATTCCATCATGCAGAGGTACAAACGAGCTATAAGACGAAGAAGATATGAATGAAAACCGTCAGTTCTTCTACGACGATATAGCTACATTTTTCATAATACCAATAAGTGTCCCTAAATGTAAAACATGATCCTTATAAAAAAAGGACCACGTTTTTTGTTATGCTCTAATTTAGCTTTTAAACTATTTAATCGAAGAAGTGATCTTATAGCTGAATAATTGACCTTGCTCAGCACCGGGTGTCTCTACTACTAGGTAGTACCATTTGCCAGCTTCAAGATTTTTCCCTAAAGAGTATTGACGATCTTCTGCGTATCTAATGAAATGTCCGTTACTGTCAGCCAAACCAAGTCTCAGCCATGTATTAGGATATATCTCCCCTTGAATATTAAATTGATACCAACCAGACTGAAAAGCTTTAAACTTATAATAATCGCTAGTATCATAATATCCTGCATATCCTCCATTAATATGCTTTCCAATTTCCCCATAAATGTCAACTCCTGCTAGTATTTCACTAGCTTCATCAAACCAGTTATTAGGCTCTCTATCAGTCCCATTTCCATAAAGTTGAATATTTTCCTTTTGTAATGCGGGTGCTGCTTCTTGAGCAGATGCAACAGCGGTGGATGTACTTAATAGAAGTGCAAGACCTAGTGTAGAAATAATTGCCTTTTTCATTTAATAACCTCTTCCCTTCTTTTGTTTTGTGAGATTTATATGATATATATTGCTAATCCCATCCATTATTATATAGTGTATTCCAATAAATTGGAATAAAAATGGAACAATAAACAAAAATATATATATTTTTGTCACAATTATGCGTTTTTACAAATTTATTCACTAATCTTCGACATGAGAATGGAACAATTTACTATATACTATAAAATTGCGTCTTAATATGCTTTGATGAAAAGGGGGATCCTATCTTAGAAGTGTACAGAAGCTATGTTATACTCAATAATTGGAGGTGAAAAAATGTTCGACCCGACCGTTTTTGATAATTTAAAAGTAGCTATAGAAAATGCGGTTTACGATCTGGATAATCTGGATTCTCGTATTAACATTACACAGCGGACTGATAGGTTGGAGATGTCGGTAATGTCGCGTGAATTTGGCGTACAGTTCAGCTTGAGAGAACAACCGAGTGTGACTGCAGAGCTTCAACTAAAGATGGATTTAAACAACCTGGCTGCAGAAATTTTGGAAATGGAGGATCAAACTCCGGGATGTAGCTTGTTGCTGTATTTTGATATGAAGATTCGAGAGATTGAGACACAATGCAGCCGGATTGAAAATATACTGACCGACATTTGGAAGCCCGAACTTCGACCAGTACAAACGTTAAGTCAGACTTACGGAGAGAAGACGTCTACATACCAAAACAGGATTGAACTCCGATTTTCCAGGCAAATTAACGAAGAGCAGATGGAGGATATTTCAGAGTTGTTGGAACACGTGTTGCTGACGCTTATGGAATTAAACAAGGTCTAACCCCCTCTTTCTCTTAATGAAAGACAGACTGTTGTCGTTGGGGATGTAGAGGTAAAGGAGCTAGGGATATATGATAAATGAACACGATTTTTCTGAAATATATGCGATTATGGAGTCTTCTTTTCCAGCATCAGAATGCAGGACGTCTGAGGCTCAAAAGGCTTTATTGAAGCATCCTAGCTATCGTATTATCACTGAAAAAAATGAGCAGGGTAACATAGTGGCTTTTTTGGCAGGGTGGGAGTTCGCGTATTTTCGGTTTGTAGAGCATATTGCGGTAGATTCCCGTATACGAGGTGGCGGATTAGGCCAAAAGCTTATGGGTAGATTTATCTCACAGTCTAACCAACCGGTAGTGCTGGAAGTTGAGCCTCCAGTGGATGAATGGTCACGGAGAAGAATTGGTTTTTACGAACGAATGGGATTTCATCTGAACCATTTTGAATATGTACAGCCCCCTCTAAGAGAAGGGCAGGCGGATCTGCGGCTTCAAATTATGAGCTATCCAGGCGCGCTGTCTGAACAGGAATTTACTCCGCTTAAAGAGATTTTATATACCGAGGTTTATGGGCTTAAATAAGAGACTAGACAGTTAGTAAACAAAAGTAAAAGGCTCTGCTTGTGCCGTATGGATACGGAAGCGGAGCCTTTGTTCTAAAATGCTTAAGTTGCCTTCATTGTTGTTAATGTTTTGTCCATACCATCACAAATTCCTTCTCACCAGTCTCGGCATCCACTGACTCTGCTTGAATGGTAAATCCATTTTTAGTATAAAAGTTAAATGCTTTGGTGTTTGACTGATACACCTTTAATTGAATTTCCTCATGCTGTTGCTTAACCCCATCTAATAGTAACTTGCCATAGCCTTTTCTTTGAGAGTCAACACGTATAAACAGAGCAGCCAAGTATCCATCCAACATGGAAACAAAGCCGCCAATCGTATGATCATCTTGTATGATAACGTAGTTTTGAGCGAGGGGAAGGTATTTGTTCTCCATCTCGGCAGCTTGAGATGTCCAATACTGCGGAGCAATAAAATGATGGGCTTCTATAGAAGCATCCAACCAAATGGCTACGAGTTCCTTCAACTCTTCTACTTTTGCTGGTCTAATTGACACTATAGCACCTCTTTCCGCAATATGTAGGCGCATTCATAACAGGGTATGGTACTGCAATACAAAAGGCCGTCCATGGACGGTCTTTCCTAATGTACACATTTTACCATGTCATCGTTTGTGATTTCCAGTGATATCTTGCATTTATAGAAATGCTTCATAGCTATTATAATATAAAATTGGATTGTTATGTAAATTTAAGCTGAAGAATTTTTTTCAACCTGTTGTGCCTCCTTTTTCTACAAATATTTAATTTTTACAAAGACGAAAAAGGGGAAATATGCCATACTATGGATGAACAAGGTGGAATCTAAAAGATTGCAGGTAACCGTTATCCGAAGAGGCGAGGTTATTGTTTAGAAAATTCAAAGGACCTGTTTAATGATGCTGGAAATTTGCAAATAAGCGACTTGGAAACAGTAGAACAGTCGGAGAATGCCTTAGTTTATTTTGAAAGCGCTTGCGAATTTGCCACTGATAACAAGTAAAAAGGAGACATTCCCATGAATAACAGTTTTTCAGGATTTACACAGCAGAATGAGATGGAAGGCCCAAAGGCGCCTAAAGACCCGGTGACAAGACGAAGTGGATTTTCTGTTATGTATGAAACTATGATCGAAGGAACGGCTCGGCCAGACGGAAGCTTTTCCCAGGAGATTTATTTGGAGGGGAGGCTGGCTGATAAGGCCAGATATACGGGAGGAGTTGAGGATGAGGACATACTCAGGCTACTGACCCATTGCGAAGGCTTGCGCCGATTGGTTCATAGCATCGGGATTACCGTGAAGACGCATAATCCGGAAGTAGCTGACGTTCGGTTTGTGTACCAGAGCTGGGGGAAAGCCAGCAAGTACGAATCCGGCACCCGCCTGGAGCTTGTTTGTCCGGCAGATGGCTCTGAAACAATGCTGATTCTGGAGGAATATGACTGGTCTTTGGATGATGATGTGCCAGGAAGCTTCGTCTTTCTCTTTGATCGGGTGGGAGAATTGGCTACTGTCAACATTACGTTCTACCTGCACGACGGGTTCTATGTTCCCGAAGTTTCCATGGAGGAACCGGTGTATTTCGATTCACAGGCCTATCGCGAGATGATCGCTAAATCGCTTTTGAATAAAGGCAATAATAAAAGGCTCAAGGCTGCAATTGAAAAAGCCAAAAGAGGAGAAGAGGTGACTGTGGCCTATATTGGAGGCTCCATTACACAAGGGGCAGGGGCCGTTCCGATTCATGAAAATTGCTATGCATACCAGTCCTATGCTCTTTTTAAGCAAAAATTCGGCAAAGACGGCGGGGAATCGGTTCAACTGGTCAAAGCAGGCGTAGGCGGTACTCCATCGGAATTGGGGGTTGTCCGCTATGACCGGGACGTGCTTCGGGAAGGAACGGTAGAGCCGGACATTGTGGTAATCGAATTTGCCGTGAATGATGCGGGTGATGAGACAAAGGGAAATTGTTATGAAAGCCTGACATTGAAGGCGTTGAATGCATCCAATAAACCTGCGGTAATTTTACTGTTCAGTGTGTTTGTCGATGACTGGAATCTGCAGGAACGCTTGTCACCTGTGGGCTGGCATTATGATCTTCCTATGGTTAGCGTAAAGGATGCTGTAAAGGAACAGTTCCGGCTTTCCAAGTCAGAGAAAAATGTGATTTCCAAACGACAGTTTTTCTTTGACATTTACCATCCGTCCAATGCTGGACACCGGGTAATGGCAGATTGTTTGGGATGGCTGTTTGACATCACAGATGAGGCATCACCCGATCAGACGGATGTGAATACCAGTAAGCCTCCTGTTATTGGTTGTGATTTTGTCCAAACAAAGCTGCTTGATCGCAGTAATTGGGAGCATATTGCCACAATCAATACGGGTAGTTTCAGCGAAACTGATACAGACCTGCAAATGGTGGAAATGGATGATCATCCGTACAGCTCTCCGCAGTTTCCTTGTAACTGGATGCATCATCCAGAAAATGGTGTATCTGAATTTAAAATAACTATTTGTAGCAAGCGCCTTATTCTGGTGTTCAAGGACTCGGGGAACAGCGATTTTGGAAGCGCGGATATTTGGGTGGATAAAAAATATATCAAGACAGCCGATCCCCATGAGAACAATTGGACACATTGCAATGCCGTAATATTGTACAACGAGCAGGTGTCCAAGGAACATACGGTGGTGATCCGCATGGCTCCCGGACATGAAACAAAACACTTTACTATACTTGGATTCGGATATATTTAAGATTTTTTATATTTCAAAGTTCGTTTTTTTCTTACTGAGGATGGAGAGTAGCCCCTTATCGTTTTAAACAGATTGCTGAAATAAGAAATATCGTGAAAGCCACAGCGCTCGGCTGTTTCCGAAACGTTGAAGTCGCCTAGGATCTCTTTAGTAATCATTTTCTTGCTCACGTATTCGAATGGCAGATGGACGTCATTATACGGAGCAGCCCAATGAAAGTTAAAGGGATAGCAATGCATGGACAACTCCTTGAGGTTATGGGCTTCCCGGGTGCAGTCTTCCGGAAATAATCTCCTCCTCATATGATGAAAGCGGTATCTTTTTATAGCGTGTCAGAAGCGCAAAACCTAGATTGATTATGAACTAGAAAATGAGAAGAAGGTGCTGTAATTATGAACAATAAAAAGCAATACTCAAGGGAAGCGACTGTTCTCGTACAGAAGGGCAAGGCAATCCCCATATACATTGATGCGAAGGGAAAGGACTATGACGGTATTTGGCGCGTCTCGTTATCACTAGCCAAGGACATTGAGCTGGTTACCGCCGTTTTGCCTGAGCTGATTACAGACAAAGCGCACTTAAGCGGGATTGCGGTCATCGTCGGCTCCGTCGGAAATAATGATATCATTGATTCCCTGATTGCGGAATACAGGCTTGATGTTTCAGATTTGCGGAATCGCCGGGAAGCTTATATGATCCGGGTTTTAGAGCGTCCATGCCCGGAACTGGATAAAGCCATTGTTATTGTGGGCAGTGATAAGCGGGGAACGCTGTATGGGCTGTATCATATTTCGGAACTGATTGGAGTCAGTCCCTGGGTGTATTGGGCCGATGTACATCCCCCAAGGCGGCAGGAACTGGTCTTTGCCAAAGAACAATTGGAATACACTTCTAAAGAGCCCTCCATTCGTTACCGAGGCTTTTTCCTGAACGACGAATGGCCTTCGCTGGGATCATGGTCGAGGAATCATTACGGGGGGTTTAACGAAGGGATGTACGAAAAAATATTCGAACTCCTGCTGCGGCTGAAGGGCAATTATCTATGGCCGGCCATGTGGAGCGCTGTTTTCAGCGAGGACGGGAAAAGTCATCCACTGGCTAATGCCGAGCTAGCTGAGGCATACGGCATTGTAATGGGTACCTCCCACCATGAGCCGATGTTTCGAGCTGGCGAGGAATGGAGAAAGATTAATCAACATTATGGAGATAGCGGCTTGTGGGATTATTGGGCTAATACAGAGGCCATTACGAAATTTTGGGAGGATGGTGTCATCCGTAATAAGCATTTGTCCAATATCATTACGCTGGGCATGCGGGGCGAACAGGATTCGGCTTTGGGTGGCACCCTGGAGCAGAATATTCAGCGGCTGAAGGACATCATTTTGACCCAGAAGGCCTTATTGCACAAGCATGGCCTGGACAATGCACCCCAAGCATTGACGATCTACAAGGAGGTGGAGACATTCTGGCATGGGACAGATACAGTTCAGGGTCTGAAGCATTGGGAGGTGCTGGATGATGTGACCATCATTTTGTCTGATGATAACTTTGGCAATATGCGGAAGCTTCCCGAAGCCCCGGAACGGACCCGGAAAGCTGGCTGGGGGATGTACTACCATTTTGATTATCATGGGGGTCCCCGGTCTTATGAATGGGTTAATACGGTTCCGCTTGAGAAAACATGGGAGCAGATGTCTCTGGCCTATGACTATGGAATCCGAGACCTGTGGATTGTGAATGTTGGCGACTTGAAGCCGATGGAACTGCCTATTTCCTATTTCATGGAGCTTGCCTATGATTTCGAAACCTGGGGAACAGGAAATCCTAATCGCACGGAAGAATTTTTGCAGACATGGACGGAGCGACAGTTTGGTCATGCTGCTGATGAAGAGACCACAGAGGGTATTGCCCGGGTTTTGGCGGACTATACAAAAATGAACGGGTGCCGCAAGCCGGAAGTGACCTATGCCGACACATACAGCTTGCTTCACTACAACGAAGCGCAGCGGGTGCTGGAGAAAGCGATCAGGCTGGAGAAGGACGCCCAGACATATTATGAGCTTGTGCAAAAAGAGCAGAAGGATGCTTACTATCAGCTTGTGTATTATCCGGCCGTGGCATCGGCCAATGTGACCAAAATGCAAATATACGCGAGTTTAAATCACAAATACAGTGGCTTCCAACCTCAGAGCGTACTTGCCAATCATTTTGCTGCTTTGGTGGAGGAATCCATTGCCAAAGATATACAAATGCAAGAGGACTACAATAACAAAATTTCCTGTGGTAAATGGGAAGGAATGATGTCCTCTGCACATATCGGCTATGTAAACTGGAATGACGAGGGCTGGCAGTATCCAGAGTTCAAGTATATCGAGCCTAAGGAAAAAGCGATGATGATTGTTGATGTGGAAGGGACGGACGGAGGGTTTACCGCTGGAACAGTAGCACTTCCGCCATTCACTAGTTTGCAAAAGGAATGCTACCGTATAACCGTCAGCAATGCCGGAAAACAGGCGTTTGCTTTTCATTTGGAGACTGACGCCGACTGGATCAAAACGGATCCAACGCATGGAAGCGTTTTGACCGGGGAAACCATTGAGGTGCAGGTCGATTGGGGACGGCTTAACGTATCGGCAACGGGGAGAATTATAATTGTCTGCGGCGATCAGACGGTAAAGGTAACGGTTATCGCAGAGGTGGTACACACCGATAATTTGCCCGTTCTGACCTTTGCTGAAGCACACGGTGTGATTGCCATTGAAGCAGAACACACTTGTGGCCGGGAAGTTGCTGGGGAGGTTCATTGGGAAATAATCAAGGGATATGGACGCTCCTTGTCTTCCATAAAGCTGTTCCCGACAACAGCTCTTTTTGAGCGAATCGAAGATGCTCCATATCTGGAATATCGTATCTGCACTGCGGAAGAACAGATCTACACGTTAACGGTTTATACCGCCCCGACTAATCCTCTGGGGGAGGGGAGACGGCTGAAATATGCGGTGGCTTTTGATGGTCATCAACCGGTTTTGGCAGATATGCTGCCTTTGGAGTTTGCTGCTGGCGAATCCCGACATTGGTCAGAGTCTGTTATGAATAATATCCATACTTCCACAACGCAGCATCCATTGGCTGCCGGCATGCACACCCTGCGATTGTATGTGCTGGATGCAGGTCTGGTGTTACAGAAGCTGGTCTTGTCGCACGAGCCGCTTCTCTGCTCCTATTTTGGTCCCGAGGAGAGCTTCTGTAAGGAAGATTAGAAGCTAGACCGGGAACACATATACCCGCGGGGCAAATTTGATATCCGAACCGTAAACGTAATGGCGCTTTCATGAATATAACAATGCAAGGTTCATTTAACGAAGGGGGCGAAGGATAGATGATGAATGTGCTGTTGGTAGACGATGAACCGTGGGTTCTTGAGGATTTGCGCACAATTGTGAATTGGGACAAATACGGCTTCAGGGTCTGTGGGGAGGCCTCGAACGGCAGCTCCGCTTGGTCTCTGATTGAGCGGCTTCAGCCCGAACTAGTGTTTACCGATATTCAAATACCTTCTGTAAGCGGGCTAGAGCTTATCGGTCGCTCACAGCACAAGCTGGCCAAGCCACCGCGGTTTGTTGTATTGAGCGGGTACAATAACTTCGAGTATGCAGTGTCGGCGATTGATCAACGGGTCGATGATTATTTGCTTAAGCCGATTAACAAGGATGAGATTGAGGCGGTGTTAGACCAGGTGAGCCGCAAAATCCGGGAAGAGACGGCCCAGGGGAAGCTCCACCGCCACAACCGTGCTCTGTACGTCAATAGTTTGCTTAATCGGCTGATTCAGGGCGAGGTGGGCATTGAGCTTGAAAATGAAGTTGCGACTTTGTTAAATATCAGGAGTGGTGAGGAGATTAGCTGCCTGCTGATTGAAACGAAAATGAACGAAGAAGAGTTGAAGCGGCAGATCACGGAGTTTGCCGGTCTGAAACGGCCGGAGCTGTTCACGGATCCTGAAGGAAGAATGGTGATGATTGCTTCCGGGAAGCCACCTGCTACAGCTCAGCTTGAAGCACTTGGACGCCGGCTATGTGAAGAATGGCCGAGCGAGGCTCCAGTTCCCGTAATTGCGGCGTTGGGTTTTGGGCAGAGAGGGGTGTCTGCACTTCGGTCTATTTATGAAAAAGCACTGGTAGCGCTCAAATGGAGGCGCTATTGGAATGAGGGAGGTATTATCGCCTGCAACGAGCTTCCACGGAGCGAATGCATGAAGGAAGTAAACAAAGCAGCCCTGAATTCCTTGATCGAACGTCTCTCCTCGAACCGTGCCGAAGAGATTGAGGCTGCGGCGGATGTCCTGCTGGCTGCACCGTCCGGGCTACCGGATATCGAATATGTGCGGATTCAGCTGTCCGCCCTCGAAATGGGTATCTCCAAGAAGCTGAAGGAACTGGGCGGAGATGGAGATGCCTTTATGCGGTCAATACAAGCAGCATTCGGTACACTGACGGAGACAACCTCTTTTCCGGCTTTTCGCCGGTATGCCCTGGCGTTATGCCTGAGCGGAGCGGCGGCCCTTTGCGAGCAGCGTGAACGTAGCGAGTGCCGCACGATCTTTCGGGTAGTGCAGCATGTGGACCAGAAGTTCCGGGAAAAGCTACAACTTCAGGAGCTTGCCCAACTGTTCCATATAAATCCTATCTATATGGGACAGTTGTTCAAGCAGCAGACCGGCAAATCATTTCGGGAGTATCTGAATGAGAAGCGGATTGAAGAGGCAAAGCGACTTCTGCGACAAGGACAGCTGAGCATAGCCGAGGTGGCGGCGAATTCCGGCTATCCCAACACTGATTATTTTAAAAGCCAATTCAAACGGATAACAGGGATGGCGCCGTCTGCCTACAGACGACGGGAATAGAAACGGCTCAGGTCAAAAGAGTGTTCAATGGGAGATGGTGGTTGAAGCCGTGATTAGAAAATTCAAATTTCGCAGTATAGTGAACGATATCCCGCTTAATTACAAATTTATGCTGATTTATGTAATTGCAATTTTACTGCCTATTGTCATAATCAATTATTTATTTATGGACCGGATGTCCTGGCTGATCAAGGAGCGGGAAGAGCAGAATTTGCAGATTTCGTTGGAGCGGGCGAGAAAGGATATCCACGGTATGATTGATGGCGGAGTTGCGGTCAGTCATGCCGTGATTACAGATAAGCTCCTGTACGAGACTCTGGATCGTGATTATAAAGATTCGCTGGATTTCTATAATACGTTCAACGAGCAGCTCCGTCATCGGGTTACATCCTATATTCCGGTAAACAATCAGATCAAGCGAATTGGTATTTACACGGACAATCCGACCATTGTGCCAGGGAGTGACTACTATTACTTAAATAAACCGGTTTTAGCTAGTTCCTGGTATCAACAGTGGAAGTCATTCCACGGTGCTGTGCTGGTATCTGCGTATCTGGACATGGGAGCTAAAACCTCTGGACCCGCCACTCCTTATCTCAGTGTCTTTGAGAAGATGGATGATTACAACGTCAATAATTCTTACCAGAAGCTGGTGCGGATTGATTTCGATCTCAGCCGTTTTTACGATGTCATCGCCCGCGAGCGGAATTATCTAGATCTCTATTTGGTTAACGACCGGAACGAGGTCATCGTATCTATAAATAGCGGGTACTTGCCCGAAAATATCTCCAGTTTCCCTTTGTTCAAAATGGATAATGAGACGGACAACGATCTGCACACCTTGCCCATCGGTAACGCCAGCTATGTGCGAGGCTGGAAGTTGATTGGTGTGCCTCAGGGGACACGTGTTAGCAAGGCTATGATGGATATGCGGATTTATTTCAGTATACTGGTCGGCCTGATTACATTGTTCACCTCGGTGTTCATTTACGTCATGCTGCGCTCATATAACCACCGGGTCAAGCGCCTGGCCCGGCATATGCAAAGGGTAAGAAACGAGAAGTTTGACTTGATCAACATGGATGAGGGACGTGACGAAATCGGGCATCTGATCCGTAATTTTAATATGATGACCTCTCAGATCCATTCCTTGATCAATAATGTGTATAAACTGGAAATTCAGCAAAAAAGCCAGGAAGCCGAGCGCATCCGAGCTGAGCTCAATCTGCTGCAAAGTCAGATGAATCCTCATTTCCTATTCAACACGCTGAATGCGCTTCTCGTAGTCAGTACGAAAAACAATTACACAGATGTCAAGAACATCATCAAGGACCTATCGAAGTTACTCCGCCGTCTGCTGAACTGGAAGGACGATCTAGTGCTGCTGGAGGAAGAGATCAATTTTACTGTGATGTATCTTGATATCGAAAAATTTCGATTCCGGGACAAATTTGATTATTCCATCGAGATCACCGAAGAAGTGCGTCACTACAAGATACCGAAGATGAGTATTCAACAACTCGTGGAGAACGCCTGCAAGTATGGCATACAGGCTATTGAGGGGCTTGGAGTTGTCAAAATACGCGCCGAAGTAGTCGATGAGCGGTTGCGTGTGGTTGTATCGGATAATGGCAAAGGTATTGGCGAGGAGCGGTTAAAGGAGGTTTTGTACAACATGCGGAGCGAAAAGGAGACAATAGGGGGGAATATTGGTATCCGCAATGTATACCGACGGCTGGAGTTGTACTACAACGACAGGGTTAGTTTTAACCTGACCAGCAAGGAGGGAGAAGGTACCGAGGTGTCTTTCGAAATTCCGATGCAATTGTTGCAATGTCAGAATGGAGAAGGAGGGAAGGGAAATGGGGTTTAAAGTGCTGCTGATTGATGATGAGCCTTGGGCACTGGAGGGCATGCAGATTTGTATTGATTGGGGAGAGATGGGCTTTGAGGTGTGTGGGATCTGCGGCAACGGAATGGACGGTTTGAGGCTAATGGAGGAATTAAGCCCAGACCTGGTGATGGTGGATATCCATATGCCAATAATGGATGGCTTGGAAATGATAAAGCAATGGCGGGAACGAGGGAATGTCTCCACGAAATTCATCATTCTTACCGGGTACAGCGAATTTGATTACGCTCGAAAGGCTCTCAAATACAGAGTCTCCCGTTATTTGCTGAAGCCTTTGGATGAGGAGCAGACTGAATTGGAGATTCGGGCAATCCAGCGCGAATTGTTGGAGGAGCAGGAGCTTATTTACATAGGCCAGATTGCTCGTCGGGAAGAGGTGCTGCAAATGATCAAGGAGGCACTACTAGGCAAATGTATGTCTACAGAGGGTAACGATTTCATGGAATCTGTCTCCCAATCCACTGATTTATGGAATGTATGTCTGGTGCAAGTGCATCGAGACCAGTCCGCACGACTGGGCGAGTTTGCACTTGAACTGCTCGATGGCCTAGAGACAGCTTATTTGGTGCATCTGTCCATGGAACATTTCGTCATTGTGTTCGGCGACTCGGCGTATCCAAGTGATGGAGCCAGTGCTGAGAAGACCATAGAAGCACTGGCCTGTCGCTTGGCGGGGTTTCGTGTCTTCATGGCTGTTGGTGCCTCGGTAGGTTCACTAACTGAAATTGGAGCCGCCTACAAGACGGCGTCCAAGGCGCTGCTGCATGCATTTTATAATTCGGAAAATAATGGAATTATTCATTATGACATGATTAAAGACAGTGCGTTTCAACATTGCAACAATCAGGTGGAGCTTTTGGAACGCATTTTGGAGACATTTGAAATCGTCGACTATACTGGCTATCAATCCATTGTTGATTCTATGGAGCAAGTGTTTCGGGAGACGCGGGTGTATCCTGATGAGGTCCAAAAGTTTGTCGTCTTTATCCTTCACGAAATCAGGGCTTATATGAGTGTGCATTTTGCTGATGACAGGGAGCCTTCCGACTATCTGTTCGATATTCCCAATATGGATGAGGCAATGCTGACTTTTGACGATATGATGGGGATACTGCGTTCTTGTGGACAGGTTTGCTTTGAACTTCTTCTCAAACAGAGCATGATGGAGCCTCAGGGGATCGTGCAGGATATCAATGATTACATCCGCAGCTATTTCCGGGAAAGTCTGACCATTAAACAACTGGCAGAGCAATTTTTTCTGCATCCTACCTATTTGGGACAATTGTTGATACGCAAAAACGGAATCGGGTTCAATGAATTGCTTCATGATTTGAGGATTGAAGAGGCAAGTCGCCTGCTTCGTATGAACCAATATAAAAATAGTGAGCTATCAGAAATGGTAGGATATACCAACTATAATTATTTTTTGAAGCAATTTGAGAAGCGCTTGGGTATGTCACCAAACGAATATAAGAAATCAAAGCTTTTCATGTGAAAAGCTTTAATTCGAATATAGTTTCCGATCAGATATAAATTTAAACTGAAATCAACAAATTGTAAGGGCTTACATTCTTGATATGACAAAACTTTCGGAGGTGTCTTATGGGGGACAGAAAAAAATCGTTACTTCGTATTGGAGCGGTGGCACTTTTGTCACTGAGCGTTATTCTATCCGGCTGCTCAATCAGTGGCAGCAGCAAAGATGGAAATTCCAAAGCGGACAGTGTCAACAGCGGAGAGGTTGGAGCAGCAAATCCAATTGAAATCTCAGTCTTTCTGAATGAAGCAGGACAGCAGCCGACAGCGGACAACAAGATGTACAAATTGTTGAAGGATGAGCTTGGCGTTACCTTCAAATTTGAATTTCTTGCGGGTGACAAGAACCAGAAGCTCGGTGTTATGATTGCTGGCGGGGACTACCCGGACCTGATCTCGGCAGACACAAAGCTGACCGCTGCGGGAAGCGTCATCCCGTTGGAAGATCTGATTGAGAAATATGCGCCTAATCTGAAAAAACACTATGAGAAGTATTGGAACCAAATGAAGGACCCTAATGATGGACATATTTACTATTTGCCAAACTATGGTGCCTACAATGGTGAAGTTGCTGATACCTATTACGGTGGTCCTGCTTTCTGGGTTCAAAAGGCTGTTCTCAAGGAATTCAACTATCCAACTATTAAAACATTGGATGAATACTTCGATCTACTTAAAAAGTACAAAGAGAAATATCCAACGATTGATGGAAGCCCAACTATTGGTTTTGAAATCCTGAACTATGACTGGAAAACCTGGGGATTGCTGAATCCTCCACAACATTTGATTGGTCATCCAAACGATGGCGGTGTAGTTGTAAACAAAGGTGTGGCAGAGATTTTTGCCGATAAAGATTACGCTAAGAAATACTACAAGAAGCTGAATGAAATTAATGCTCAAGACTTGCTCGATAAGGAAGCGTTTACACAGAACTATGATCAGTACTTGGCGAAGTTGTCTAACGGTAATGTACTGGGGATGTTCGATCAGCACTGGAACTTTCTCAAAGCCGAGGATTCACTGAAGGTACAAAAGAAGCTGGAGCGGACATATGTAGGTTTCCCTCTGGTATATGATACCAAAATTAAGGATTACTATCGGGACCGTCCAGCGCTTAATCTGAATAATGGTTTTGGTATTACTGTTAACGCTAAGGATCCAGTAAAAATCATCAAAGTACTCGATAAACTTATGGATGAAAAATGGCAAAAACGATTTACTTGGGGTATCGAAGGCGAGGATTATTATGTTAATAAGAAAGGCCGCTTCATGAAAACACCAGAGCAGCGTACTAACTCAGATGATGCTACGTGGAAGCTCGCCAATAAAGCAGAAGCTTTATATAGTACCGCACCGAAGCTGGAGGGTTATTTTAGCGATGGAAACGCCACCACGGCAACCAACCAGCCCGAAGAGTATCAAGCAAGCTTGAAGCCTTACGATAAGGAAGTTTTAAAGGCATACGGGTTCAATAGCTACGTTGACTTCTTCAGTGCTCCTCCTGAGAACCCGGTCTACTACCCGGCTTGGTCCGCCGATATCGTGGATGGTTCTCCGGCCAAGATTGCCAGCACAAAGCTGAATGACCTTTCTACAAAGTATCTGCCTAAAGCAATCCTGTCAAGTCCGTCTAGCTTCGACTCCGTGTGGAGCGAATACACCTCCGAGATTCATAAGCTTGACATCAAGGCCTATGAAGACAAAATAAACGAAGTGTTGAAGTGGAGAATTGAGAATTGGACTGCTAAATAGAACTATTTCTAAACCGAAAAGGGAGTACTCCTCCCTTTCCCAAAAATATAAGAATGGATAGGGAGTTTGATACTATGGAGGAGATTGCAATTGGCGCCAAGCCAGTTAAACAGGCAAACCCGAAGAAGAAACGCAGCGACAAACGCGTGACCTGGGCTATGATCAAGGATCAGAGACAACTTATCTATATGTCAGTTCCTCTGCTTGCTTATATAGTTTTATTTGCTTATGTGCCGATCTGGGGTTGGTCGATGGCATTTCAAGATTACAAGCCCGCACGAAGCTTTGGTGATCAAACCTGGGTTGGCTTCAAGCATTTTAAGTTCCTGTTTACAGACGATAATTTTTTACGTGTCCTTCGTAATACACTTGCTATGAGTATGATCAACCTGATTTTTGGGTTTGTTACTGCCATTATTTTGGCATTGTTGCTTAATGAAATTAAAAAGATTTTCTGGAAGAGAGCCGTTCAGACTATTTCGTATTTGCCACACTTTTTGTCATGGATTATCGTTACGGGAATTGTTGCCACTTCTCTTGCCTCTGACGGCATTGTCAACGAAATGTTGATGAAGCTGCATTTGATTGATAAACCAATTTTATGGTTGAGTGAAGGAAAGTATTTTTGGGGAGTAGTGGGAGCCTCACACGTTTGGAAAGAAGTTGGATGGAATACCATTATTTATTTGGCCGCCATAGCCTCTATTGATCCGGCTTTGTATGAAGCCGCTGATATTGACGGGGCCAACAGATACCAAAAAATGTGGAGTGTTACTTTGCCAGGCATTAAGCCAACTATTGTTATTCTGTTGATTATGTCAATTGGCCATATTTTAGAAGCTGGTTTTGAAGTACAGTATTTGCTAGGCAACGGACTTGTTGTGGATTGGTCAGAAACGATTGATATTTTCGTTCTCAAATATGGTATTGCGCAAAGTAACTATTCCTTGGCCACCGCGGGAGGTATATTCAAAACTATTGTCAGTATCACAATGTTGCTGCTCGCAAACTGGACAGCAAAGCGGCTTGGGGAAGAGAGGTTATTATAATGATGAAGAAAACTCAGATGCCAGGCTCAGAGAGTACATTTGCAATCTCCAGACGCCGCCCAGGAAGCAGGGGATTAGAGCCGTTTGTTTTCAATACACTTAATACAATATTTATGATTATCCTGGTCATTGTTACCTTGTATCCGTTCCTTAATACAATTGTAGTGTCGTTTAATGCGGGGAACGACACGATCAGGGGCGGTCTCTATCTGTGGCCGCGGGAGCCCACATTGCAGAATTATAAAGCGGTATTCGTTTCGGGTACTATTTATAATGCATTCCTGATTTCGGTAGCACGTACCGTGCTTTCGACCGTGCTGAATATTTTCTTGACCACAATGCTGGCTTATGCGCTGAGTCGGCGGGATTTTGTGTTCCGCAAGCCTATTACTACCGTTTTTGTCCTGACTATGTATTTTAATGCAGGTTTGATTCCTGGCTACTTCTTGATGAAAGACCTGAATTTAATTAATAGTTTTTTCGTATATGTACTGCCGTCCATGATCAGCGCATTTAACTTAATTGTTATCCGCACCTATATCTATACAATTCCAGAAAGCTTGGTGGAATCGGCTAGAATAGATGGGGCAGGAGATTTCAAGATTTTTTGGAGAATTATTTTACCGCTCTGTAAGCCTGTGCTGGCTACTATTGCGCTGTTTGTTGCAGTAGGTGCCTGGAACTCTTGGTTCGACGCTTTTTTGTATACCTCGTCCCAACAGGAACTGAGCACACTGCAATACGAGTTAATGAAGTTGCTTTCCTCTAGTATGAATGCCAACAGTAATCCATCAGTGGCCAATGGTGTTGGAATGCAGAATGCTACCCAGGTTACACCTATTTCAATTCGCGCTGCTGTCACTGTAGTTGCTTCTATTCCAATCCTGATCGTGTATCCGTTCATGCAAAAATATTTTGTTGTTGGGCTTAACGTTGGGAGTGTGAAGGAATAAATGAATAAACAATTGGTGTCGCAAACCATTCACTACTCCAATCCCATACTTCCCGGCTTTTATCCTGATCCTAGCATTACTAGAGCGGGAGAGTACTTTTATCTGATTTGCAGTTCGTTTGAATATTTCCCCGGTGTTCCTATTTTCCGGAGTCAGGATCTGATTCAATGGGAACAAGTGGGTCACGTGCTGAACCGGTCCAATCAGCTTGATTTGACGGATCGCAAGAGCTCTGACGGCATTTATGCACCATCCATTCGTTATTTTGAGGGAACCTTCTACATGATTACAACCGATGTTGGAGGGATCGGGAATTTTTATGTTACAACGACCGATCCGGCCGGACCTTGGTCGAATCCGATCCCTGTTCCTTACGGTGGTATTGATCCTTCACTGTTTTTTGACGATGACGGCAAGGTGTACGTTACAGCGCAGCAGGGCGCGGACTACGACTCCCATGCCATCCAGTATGAAATTAATATTGTGACTGGAGAAGCTCTTTCTGAACCGCAGGTGGTTTGGTACGGTGATGGAGGCCCATGGACTGAAGGTCCTCATCTATACAAGATTAACGGAATGTATTATATGATGTCTGCCTCTGGCGGAACAGCGCAGGAACACAGGGAGATTATCGGACGGAGCGACAATCCTTATGGTCCGTTTGAACGTTATCTGGAGCCGATCCTGACCCATCGGGGGCTTGATCATCCGATTCAATATTTGGGTCATGCCGACCTGGTAGAAGATGTAAAAGGAGATTGGTGGGCTGTTTTTCTCGGCGTTCGGTTGACTGAGGATGGTTATAGCGTGCTTGGTCGTGAAACCTTTCTGGCTCCGGTCATCTGGAAGGACGAATGGCCGTATATCGACAATAACGAGGGCTGTGTCAAGCTGGAAATGTCGATTGCACGCCCGCAGGCAGCGACACCCAACGCTACGGGCGTCACTGTGAGTGAAAAGCGAGACGATTTTGCCGCAGACACTCTCGGACCCGAGTGGATTTTTGTACGAAATCCGGCTGAGGGTAGTTATTCGCTAGATGAAGTTCCCGGGTCTTTGACATTGTATGGACAGCCGGCAGGACTCGGGGATGTCGGCCAGATTGCTTTTGCAGGCAAAAGACAGCAGCATAAGCAAGCAAGTTTCACCACTTGCCTGTCGTTTGCGCCAACCGCTGAAGGTGAAGAGGCCGGATTGTGTGCACGCCGGGATGAGGATGCCCATTATGAGATCGGGGTGTTGCGTTCTGGAAACTGCAACCGTGTTATGGCCCGTCTGACGATTCGCGGAGAATCCCAAATCGTCTATGGGGCTGAGACAGAATCGGAGCGAGTTTTGCTAAAGATTGAATCGACTGAGGATGAATATGCTCTTTTATATTCGGAGGATGGCGAGAACTGGTCGAGTATAGCTACAGGTCCGGCACGGGCGTTGTCCCCGGAGGATTTCGTGAATAAAATGTGCTTCACTGGGGTAGTCATTGGACTGTATGCAACAGGAAATGGCCGCTTAAGTGGGGTACCTGCACACTTCAATTGGCTTAAGTATCAGGCTAAATAGCAGTAAGAGTTTGCCGATGGCCTGCACAAGGAGGATAAGGATGAATTTATCGACACGGCAAGAAGCTTCACTAAAAGAATTATACAAAGACGATTTCCAGATCGGAGCGGCGGTCAACCCTCTAACTATTGAGGTACAGAAATCGTTGCTTGCTTACCACTTTAACAGTATTACAGCAGAAAATGAAATGAAGTTCTCAAGCTTGCATCCGAAGGAGGAGGTGTATACCTTCGAGAATGCCGACCGATTAGCTGCATTTGCCAAGGAGCATGGGATGGCAATGCGCGGTCATACCCTGGTTTGGCATAATCAAACGCCGGATTGGCTGTTTGAGAATGAACAAGGCGGTCCGGCGGATCGTGCCTTGGTGCTGGAACGGCTCCGCTCGCATATCCAAACGGTGGTTGGTCGGTATAAGGATACTGTATACTGCTGGGATGTGGCAAATGAGGTCATCTCGGACGAGGAGTCAGACAAGGAGGAGTTTCTTCGCCCGTCGAAATGGCTGGATATCGTCGGACCTGATTTTATCGCCAAGGCTTTTGAATATGCCCATGAAGCAGATCCTAAGGCTCTGCTGTTCTACAACGACTATAATGAATCCCATCCTTATAAGCGGGATCGTATCTATCGGCTGGTTAGGTCGCTACTGGACCAGGGAGTGCCGATTCACGGCGTCGGTCTTCAGGCTCATTGGAATCTGTTCGATCCTTCCCTAAGCGACATCCGCGCAGCTATCGAAAAATATGCAGAGCTGGGACTTCAGCTCCAGCTAACGGAACTGGATTTGTCAGTTTTTCGATTTGATGACAGACGTACCGACCTGCTTCATCCTTCCGAGGAAATGCTGGAACGGCAAGCGGAGATTTACGAAGCGGTTTTCCATCTCCTGCGGGAATACCGCGACTGCATCAGTGCAGTCACATTCTGGGGGGCTGCCGACGATTATACCTGGCTGGACGGCTTTCCAGTCAGAGACCGGAAAAACTGGCCTTTGTTATTCGATCAATCGCACCGTCCGAAGCTGGCTTATGAACGTGTTGCTGCGCTGGTCGTTCAACCATAGTCGAGCTACGCCAATAGATGTACAGATTTAATGAAATAGCTCCTGAATTTGTCCTTGTGGCGATCAGGGGCTTTTTTGATATAATCGGAATTTACATTGTATTACTCCTCACCTTAGCACTTGGCGCGGGTCATTTTCCCGAAGTCCTCCTCATACGAGAGGTGGAGTGGTTGTACCGTTCTGGCTGTCCTACCTCTTGTTGCAGTTGTAGTAAACAGTTCTATTTAAATTGGAAGAGGAATTAAGCCGTAGAACAATGTAGAAACAAGGGTTTGAGTTTTGATGGACAATATCCTTTTGGGAAAAAGAGAACCCGAATCTTGGAAAAGACCCAGGTTCTCGAATTTTCGCCTGCATGCACCTATTCGGCTGAGACGTTTATACTTTCTATATTCGGTCCTTCTGTACCGGTAGTTACTACTTTTAAAGTATTGTTTCCGCTATTCATAGGTACCTGAATTGTTTTTTCGCCCCAGGTTGCCCAGCTACCCGTTGCTGTAAAGTCTGCATTGCTGATTACTTTTGTTCCGTTAACATAAACATCCAGATTTCGAGTCCCTGATTCCAAGGCATAGCGGAATTTCACATTTTTAGTTCCAGGAACAGCGCAGTAGATACTATTCCATTGTACGGTTGCATTTGTTGCAGCATTAAAGTTGACATACTGGATAGTGTCGTCACCTGCATAGGTGGCTTCTACTACGGAGTGGGTCAATGTTGCATCTGCCTGAGCTCCATAAGTCGTGTTGCTGGTGCTCTTGCCACCCAATTCACCAACAAAAGTTGTCACACTTTGGGCAGGGAGCTGGGCTGTAAAGGCACCGCCAGACAAATTGATGGGTGATCCAGCTGCCAGATTTCTACTGCCGTCCGTTACCCATGAAGATACTCTCGATGCTGTCCCGTTCTGTAGGGCGAATCTTTGGCTTACTGCTGAATCACCTCTATTAATTGCAACAATAACTACCTTGTTATCACCTTTATATGCCGAGGTGTAAACGTTTGTACTTGGATTCTTCGTTGCATCTACTCGTACATATCCGGGGCGAATAAATTTCGAGAACTGAGCCATATTATAACCACGCTTGCTTATTGTACCATCCTCATTCATAGGACCGTATTGTCTACGAATGTACCACCAAACATATGTTTGAAAATCTCCCTCTACCATAGCATTGTGCATATGATATGAAACATCCAATGCTTCAGGCCAGCGATTTGCCGAGTTATTGTCACTATTTGGATAGTAAACTTCTGTCATCCAAAGCTCTTTTCCCGCTCCTTTTTGTTTGAAAAGAGGATAGGAGAAATCACTGAATTTAGTACCATAAGTATGGGTTCCAAGAATATCCATATTAGAAAGAGCCTGTGGATCGTTTAAAATAGGGTCTGACATATTTTTTAAGTATGAAAAGGATTCAGGTGCTATAACTCTGCACTTAATAGACCCAGCATTTTCTTTCATAAAACGAAGCATTTCTTGTGGAGTCCACCATGTCCAAGTATGTGCATAATCAGGTTCATTTTGGACGGAGATAGCATACAAATCCACGCCATTATTTTTCATGTAGGAGACGAAATCGTTAAGATGCTGCGCATAAGCAGCGTACTTATCATATCTAAGGCGCTTTGCTTTTGTATCACCATCATGATTAAAGGTCTCAGTCATGTCACTTGGAGGATTCCATGGTGAAGCAAAAACGATTGCTCCGCTTTGAATTGCACGTTTTGCAGTTGGTATTTCTTTGTACCAATTATTTTTGTTGTCGTCTATATAAATTCTTAACACTGAAAAACCTAACTGATTATTTCCATTACCAAAAGCTGTTTCTCTTTGAGATGCTGTCAAATCTCCGATCCAAGCCGGAAGGTTTATTCCTCCAAAACCGCGAATCACTTGTTTTTCCGCCGATAAGTTAATGGTTACATCACTTGCTGCTGAGACTTCGGCAGGTGCTGCCAGGCTAAATATGAGCGGCAGTGCAGTTACAAATGCCAATACTACGCAAACTGTTTTTTTTACACGTGAAATCATTCTTTCATCTCCTAATAAAATAATAATTTCCTAACCCTGTAACGTGAAATACAATTTCCAATTTATGATCTATCTATACTGATAACCTCCTTTCGTATTGTGGAGCACAGATCCACCTGTTTCTTTCCTTGTTTCATCACAGCTTCCCCCCCCATAAATGAGGTTTCGCTCGTAATGTTATCCTACAAGGTCAGCCCCCAAAGGACAGGTTCAGACCAAGGTAGCGAATCATAATGGCTATATTAGCTAAAAAAGCACTTTAATTACAAATTCATCTGGATGTTGAATATTGAAGGGGGTGATATTAATGTCCGAAAGTAAGCGTTTATTCGGTCGGTCTGATGCGTAAAATTTTTGGGGCTTTACATTAAGGAGGATGGCTACTATTCTGGCTGTGTTGCCCGAGATAATGTTCCAGTTCTTAAACACGAGTGATGAGACATTGAATACAATCTGTTAAAAAGATAGTAAACGGTTATTTCATTTTATTTATAACATGCCTTTGTTTTTTTGTGAAATTTTTTTATTCATCTAAAATAGTGACTAAACATACTATTTCGTTTTTTTGTTAGGATTATAAAGAGCTACTTCAAAATCCGCTGTTATCTAGGTTGAGCCGCAAACTGATTTGTAATATAGTTATGACTGGACAACCATTCCATCAATATTAAATGAATGCCAAAGTAGGGGGACCCTTGCAATGATTATTAAACCGAAAATTCGTGGTTTCATATGTACGACTGCGCATCCTGCAGGATGTGCGGCTCACGTTAATCGTCAAATCGACTACATCAAAGACAGTACGGCATTACAAGGAGCTAAAAAGGTACTTGTGATCGGAGCATCCACAGGCTATGGACTGGCTTCCCGCATTGCTGCGAGCTTCGGTATGGGAGCTGACACTGTAGGAGTATCCTTTGAACGTCCTGCTTCAGAGGGACGCACGGCTTCGGCAGGCTGGTACAATACAGTGGCCTTTGAAAGAGCAGCCAGAGCGGCTGGCTACATAGCAGAAAGCATTAATGGTGATGCTTTTTCCCATGAAATTAAGCAGGAGACGTTGAAGCTGGTTAAGGAAAAGCTCGGTAAGGTAGACCTGATCGTGTATAGTGTGGCTTCACCACGGCGGACCCACCCAGATACAGGAGAAACCTTTAATTCTGTTCTCAAGCCCATCGGACAGCCGTTTACGAATAAAACGGTGAATACGAACACGGGCGTCGTATCAGAAATTACGTTGGAACCAGCTACTCAGGAGGAGATTGATAACACCATCACGGTCATGGGTGGTGAGGATTGGTCCTTATGGTTAAAAGCGTTGGAAGAAGCCGACCTGCTGGCTGAAGGGGTTACCACACTGGCTTACTCGTATATTGGTCCTGAGATTACGGAGGCTATCTATCGTAAAGGAACCATTGGTCAAGCTAAAAACGATCTGGAAGCTACTGCGCATACTTTAACAAAGCAACTGGAGCCTTATCATGGGAAGGCATACGTTTCAGTGAACAAAGCTTTGGTTACACAATCCAGTTCAGCTATTCCCGTAGTGCCTCTGTATATTTCCTTACTGTTTAAGGTCATGAAAGAAAAGGGACTGCACGAGGGTTGTATTGAGCAGGCGCAGCGTCTGTTCGAGACACTATATAGTGGGTCCACTGTGGAAACGGACGAAGAAGGACGCATTCGTCTGGACAACTGGGAAATGAGAGAGGATGTGCAGCAAGCTGTTAAAACAGCTTGGTCTGAGATTACTACCGAAAACGTGTCCGAACTGGGTGATCTTGAACAATACCGTCTCGATTTCCTTCAATTGTTTGGATTCGGTTTTGATGAAATTGATTATGATTTGGACGTTGATCCAGAAGTTAAGTAAATAGTTTCCAAATCAAAAACGGGCACTCACAAGCTGCACATGGTTTGTGAGACCCGTTTTTTTATGTATGCAATTCAATTGAACTGGGCTGGTATCTACAAAATTTATCGAGAATTGGACGTAGAAAGCGACTTACGGTGCAGTAAGCGAAAAACGACAATAGTAATAATAATCCCTGCAACGCCAAAGACCGTGACAGAAGCCAGAGCACGATAAGCTTGCCAGCCGAACAAAAAAGCAATACCACTACCAAATGTTGTACCTGCCAGTAACCCGAGTGCGCAGGCAATGTCTGTTCCAAATTTCATCAGCATGTTCCTTTCGAATAGTTGGATTGAATAGTAACTTGTACGTTTTTTCTGGACTTGGACCTACACTTGTGCGTACAATTAAATAGTAATCGTTTTCAAACGGAATCTATTGATTAGTATGGATCGTTTTTGTACAAATTATTCCTTTTTCAGGAGGCTGATGAAATGGATATGAATGAGCAGATCAAGCTGTGGAACGAAGAAGCGCAGGCTAGTAACGCTGATCATCCTCACCGAAAGGTCGAATTATTTATCGAGGTACGGGATGGAGCGCTTGAATCCATTGCTCCTTATCTGAATCAACAAAATTATCGGCGTGTCACTCTGGTAGAAGATGAGCATACTTCAGCGGCAGCGGGAAAAAAAGTAGCTGAATTAATCTATAAAGCAGGTTTGACAGTTGATGTAGTTCGGCTGCCTCCAAATGCTGTAGGGGACGTCATTGCTGATGAAACTTATATTATGAAGGTCCTACTGGGTGTGACGGATCAAAGTCAGGCTGTACTTGCTGTAGGGTCTGGCACAATTCACGATCTGGTTCGCTTTGTATGCTATAAAATGAATCGTCCATTCTTGTCAGTCCCAACGGCTGCCTCCGTGGATGGTTTTACCTCAGCCGGTGCCCCGTTAATTGTGGATGGTAGCAAGCAGACGTTCCAAGCTGTTCCGCCAGAGGCGATCTTCGCTGACTTGTCCGTACTGGCGAGTGCTCCTCAAGCGATGACCGCTGCGGGTTTTGGCGATATGCTCGGTAAGTTCACCTCATTAGCGGACTGGCATGTGTCCAGAGATTTGGGGAACGAGCCATATTCACCTGTGGCTGACCGAATTACCGAGGAGGCCTTACGTGCTTGTGTAGAGCATGTCGATGAGATTGCGGCAGGCAGCAAGGCAGGTGTCGAGGTGTTGATGAATGCGCTGATTGCATCCGGTATTTCGATGTTGATGATTGATCATTCCCGTCCTGCCTCAGGTGGAGAGCATCATATTTCTCATCGAATTGAGATGGATTTTATTGCAGAAGGGCGCAAGCAGGTTTTGCATGGTGCCAAAGTAGGTGTTGCCTCCGCTTTGCTGTCTGACATGTATAGGAAATTGGCTACCACTCAGGATGTGGAGGCATTTGTAGTATATCGGACTTTGCCTACATCGGAACAGATGCGTGCATGGCTAGCTCTGGTTGGAGGTCCGTCTACCATTGCCGAGCTGGGGGTTACGCAGGAGCAGCTTGACCGTGCTTTGCGTACGGCACATACTTTGCGTGATCGCTATACCGGACTCAAGTATATGAATGAACGTCAGTTGCTTCGTTCGTAATGTACTGCATCACATCTGAGTTCTTTATACATTCAGTCTAAGCATGAGAAAGGGATTGGTGAATGAGTTTACGCCTCCGGTAGCTATACAACAATAACCTGCTCCTGTTACATTTGTATGTACAAATGGACGATATGCTATAATCGGAATACGAATAGGTACATGATATGGCAAGTACGGAGGACATTATGGCGCCCAAATATATACAAGTTAAACAGGAGATTTTATCATGGATTCATTCATCCAGACTGGAGCCGCAAAGCCAGCTGCCATCTGAACATGAAATGTCTGAACAATTTACAGTTAGTCGGCAAACGGTGCGTCAGGCGCTGGGTGAGCTGGTACAGGAAGGTTGGCTGCTTCGCATACAGGGCAAGGGAACCTTTGTCGCGATACGGGATCATAAGCAGCCTGAAAATCCAAGGACGATTGGAGTCGTTACAACCTATATATCGGATTATATTTTTCCATCCATTGTACAGGGAATTGAGTCCAAGCTAAGCCGCCAAGGCT
Organism: Paenibacillus jamilae; assembly: GCF_050482105.1. Lineage (GTDB taxonomy): Bacteria > Bacillota > Bacilli > Paenibacillales > Paenibacillaceae > Paenibacillus > Paenibacillus jamilae_B. Next base: position 261,742 of record NZ_JBCNHI010000020.1, read on the forward strand.
ACAAACTGCTATTATCAAGCACAGGTAATGATCCTGAGCAAGAGCGTCAATGCCTGGAAATGCTGCTGAGCCAACCACTGAGCGGAATTATTGTTGAGCCGACCAAAAGCGGGGAACGTAATCCCAATTTGAACTATTATTTGACTGTGGAAAATCGCCGCATCCCTTATTTAATGATCAATGCGCGTTATGAAGAGATGGATGCGCCTTGCCTGCGTTTGGATGATGAAAAGGGTGGTTTTTTGGCGGCAGAGCATTTGATCAAGCTGGGGCACCGACAATTGGCCGGGTTTTTCAAAACCGATGATATGCAAGGAATTCTGCGGATGAAGGGATTTGTATCAGCTCACCGTAAATATGGAGTGACGTTACATCCGAACGCAATAACGACGTACCGGACAGAAGAAAAAAATGAGCTTCCGTTACAACGCGCATCACAGCTGTTGGCGATGGAGGCGGGGGAACGTCCGACCGGATGGGTGACCTATAATGATGAGCTGGCGGTGCGGCTGTTGGACATTGTACGTTCGGCGGACCTAAGTATTCCACACGACCTATCACTGGTTGGATTTGATGATTCATTTTTGGCGACAGCAACGGAAATCAAACTGACAACCATTCGGCACCCCAAGGAAGAATTGGGGTTACGTGCCGCCGATACCATACTATCGATGATTGAAGAGAAGGGGTACCGTGAAGAAGATCGTCAGTGGATTATATCGCCAGAGTTAATTGTACGCGAATCCACGGGGCCAGTTCAGGAAATGTCTAAAAAATTTTAAGCTGATGGTTTACTACTCGCTATACGGAGCAGCCTGTTTTCTGGATTGCAGAAAATGGGCTGTTTTTTGCTGTACAATTCAAAAATTGTGTACATAAATCTATCGAAAGATACATAAAAAAGGTTGGTTGAGTTGTACGTACAAGTGTACGGTGAGGGTAGTGCCAGAAATGAAAGTAAGAAGAGTGACCTATATATATTATAAACATTAAATAAGGACGTTTGGGAGGTCAACTGGCAGCCATGGTTGCGGGAGCTGAAGTTGGGGCGGAGGCTACGACAATATCGCCGAAGCAGCGCGTCATATGGCACGTATACGTGATGAGAGCTTCAAGCCAATCCCTGATAACGTGGACATCTATCATAAGCTCTATGAGGAATATAGCCGTCTGCACGCGACTTTGGGTGTGGAGGCAACCCGGTGATGAACAAGCTAGAGGCCACCAAAGCAGACGCTGGACGTGTTCAACTGAAGTGGCAAGCACCCATTCCTAAAGAGTATACTAATGATAAGCAAGAAGCAATTGAACTTTTTGCTATCTAAAAAGCACAGTGCGCCGAGGAATCGGCAGACTGTGCTTTTTTTGCTTTTTTATATTCTGTGAATTACATGGTGTGAAAGTCTCATTAAATGAAAGATGGTAATGCGTTCCTTTCAAATACTTTCATGAAAATTTCAATCATTTCGTTTTAAAGGACATTGTTACTTTTTCAGCATGGCATCAGCAAACAAAATGGATTTTGGAATACGGAAAAACTGTTCCGCCTGATCCTGGAAGGTTTGTGAAGGAACGGTACCCTGATGCAACCATTTCCGAAATGTACCCGGGTGAACGCCAATCCAATGACTGACATCGGTCACCGAAATATCATGTACCATGCACAAACCCGCCAAAATCCGATTTTTAACCGGAGAACGAGTTACAGTCCGTTTCATAAAACGGGACGGCGATGGTTGACAAATGAGCGGTGAACGCCGGACAACCTCTTCATTAAATAGAATATGGTGCGGGTAACCCAGTGTATTACACGTCTTTTCCAGATTAGTGTTGCCGGGAATACGACCTTCATATACCCACGCGCTGACGCTGCGAGAGGAAATGGAAAGCTCCTCGGCAAGTTGGGACAGTTTAATGTCATTAGCCATCAAAACGGCAAGTAAAACGCGATTGCGTACTTGACAGCGTGTTGGTTTGCGAAAACGTTTGACACGCACGCCTTTTCCCAAATATTTGCGATTGATCAGAGACCACGCCTGAATGGAATGTTTGTCTTGTTGTTTAGGCATATACCCTCCGATTTTTTTTAAACACATACTACTATACCCGAAGGGGGCTTTGCAAGTGACTCCTCTCCTGATTTTCTTTTAATCCCATGGGCTTAACCGGTTTATGGAAAATTGGGTCCATTTGACCTATAAAAATGGAAGTTTAAGGTGCCAATATATTAAAATATGTATTTATTTATGGAAATGGAGGTAATATGTTCTTTTCTTATGATTGTAAGGATGTAGAGAGAGAAAAGTGGGTTTTTTTACAGCCCGACATGCAATTTTTTTGACGAGAGAAAGGGAGGTTATACAGCTAAATGATTTGTAAAAAGGTAATGGTATGGTTTCTGACGGCACTTTTGGCAACAAACACTTTGCTGTGCTTGCCTAATGTGGCAGGAGCGGAAAAACAAAATTTAAGTGATGGAGTGCAGCAAGCTCAAGCAGATTCAGAACAGAAGGAACAGGAACTCACGAATGAAACAGCTTCTTTCGAACCGCCAACTTCTGCAACAAACAGCGTTTATAACGCACTCATGATGAGCTTGGCAGCGGTAGAGTATACGTCGATCATAATTGATCCCGGAGAAAGTTATGAATTTCAGAATACAGATACAGTTAGCAAATCTATATACAGCAACGCTTCTCAATCTAAAGGCATTCTGTACGATAGTGTAAGCTACAAAGAGGACGGAGATATCAGCACTGTCCATATGGACTACGGCATTAGCCCTATTGGTGTTCCTGGGGGAGGCACAGCGTTTATTACGAATACGGGAACAGCAGCATTAACCGTAAAAGTAACGGACGTCTTCACCTACAGTACATCGGAGGACCCAGCATTAGAGCGAGTTACGCTCTCTAAGAATGAAAGCTACCGAGTTGTGAATGAAGGATGGACAGCCCGTTCCATTCAGCATGATGGGTCAAATACAGACAATCGCCGTTTTGATTACGCAAAATACAAGGCAGACGGAACTTTATCCGCTTCCGCCCTTAACATTGGATCATATGACGTTTGAGTATGCTCCGAATGGGTTGCTGAAAAGTCAGTCTCCAAGCAGAGGATTGAGTACGCGATTCAGCTACAACGGACTGGATTTGTCCGGGGTTACGGTAGAACAAGGCGGTACGGCGCTGCACCAATTTGGTTATGAGCGGGATGGGAATAAAAACATCGTCGGACGTACACAAAACGGAACCACGGATCAATTTGGATATGATCCGTCCAGCCGAATCGCCAGCGAAGCCACAGGTGAGAAGAATAAGACATACGGCTACGATCCGAATGGAAGCCGAAGCACCGAAGGCAGCGGCAAAGTGTTTGGTATGACAAACGCCAGTTATGACTATGATTCCGTCAGTCGTCTGACCCATGTGAGCGGTGAAGGCAAAGAGGTCAGATACAGCTATAACGGAGACGGTCTACTGTACGAGCGTACGGAGGATGGCAAAACGACTCGGTACTACTACGACGAGGAAGCGAAGCTGATTGCAGAAGCCGAGGTCGAAGGTGGAACAGCGAAGATCACCTACGCTTACGTATATGACTTGTCCGGTCAACTGTGGGCTAGACAGGACAAGGCAAGCGGACAGTTGCAATATTATCAGCTGAACGGTCACGGTGATGTGGTAGGTCTAAGTGATAGTTCGGGTAAGGAACTGAACAGTTACAGCTACGATATTTGGGGCGGCCCAGAGAAGGTCAAAGAGACCGTTCCGAACGTGCTGCGTTATGCTGGCGAGTATTGGGATGATACGACAGGGCTACAATACCTACGGGCTCGCTGGTATGATCCGGGTACAGCCCGTTTTATGGGCGAGGATACGTATCAGGGCGAGATGAGCAATCCTCAAAGCTTGAACTGGTATACGTATGCAAGCAATAATCCGTTAAAGTATATTGATCCAAGTGGACATAAAGTTTGGCTAATTCATGGTACTTTTGGCAAACCGAGTACATGGGATAATAGTAAAAAGTATATTAAAAAGGAACTTTTCAATGAGCCGGTGCAGGCTCTACGCTGGAGCGGGAGGAATAAAACTGAAGCCCGAGAAACTGCAGCAAGGCGTATAGCAGACGAAATTTATAGTTATCAGATGAATAATCCAAAAGAACCTATACGTTTAATGGGACATAGTCATGGAGGGAATGTGTCTATAATGGTAACTAATTTTCTTGCAGAACGCGGCTTGCATGTAGACACCCTTATCACGATAGCTACTCCGATAAGAGAATACAGGCTTAAAACGAAGGTGGGACAACATATTAATGTTTACAATGTTAATGATATTGTTCAAGTCAATGGTGGAAGTATGTGGCTATTAGCAAGTGCCAAACGCGAATATCCTGGTGCTGAAAATATTCGAGTAAAATTGTCATCTACTTATTTAAATAAACCATTTGAGGCACATTCTGTAATGCCCAATAACCCTAATGTTTTGGACAAATATGTAAAGCCACATTTAGTAAGGCATAATTTTGAAAAAGCCAGATTCAAAAATTTTATAAATAAATAAATAAATCTAATTATTATATTAGAATATTTGATTATTTCTTAGTCGATAGAGTCTTTGGATTAGATGAATTATTGTTGTTAAGTAGTATTGATTTAGAATTTGATTTGTATAGATTTTTTCGCTTTGGAAGAAAGATGGAGGGAAGAAGATGAAAATGCCTATTTGGTTTAAAATCATATGGATAATTCCTATTCTTATAAATATAGCTGCGTTAATATGGTTTGTTGTTGGATCAACAGGCGGTTTTCAACGTGGTCATGACATAGTAGCGAGCGTTACATTGATCGTGTTCGGAGTTCCCTCTATCATCATATTGTTAATATCATTAACTCATATACAACAAGGGTGGGCTCCATTTAAGGGAGTAAAATATTTGGTGTCAGCAATGATGATGGTGGCGTTACTATTTCTTTCTTATTATTTGGTTGATAGCACTCCCACGCAAGGGTGGCTATACGAAGATGTAGATAGTGATCCTTTGAGATTAACATCGGATAAAAAATATGAATATCGTATTGATTTAATCAACCCTTTTCAAAGAAATAGTCGGGAGCAATTACATTTGAAAAATAGATCAACAGGAGTAGAAGTGGACATTCCTATCGTTATAAGAGCAGAAAGGGATATCTACTCTACTGGAGGTAGCGAGGGGTGGGCTTGGGGCATTCTAAAACCGACAAAAGTACCGGATCAATACGAATTGTCTACATTGGATGAAAATAACAACGGTAGGTATGGTATGGATCCTAGAGTTTTTTTAATTGATGTAAAAGCTGGAACTGCACAAAGATTGAAGTAGAATTTGAATTATTAACCACGATACGAGATAGTTTCGTATTGTGGTCTTTTTTCATTTTTAGTTCTGAATTATTAATAAATCTCTAAATAACCTTAATACAAAAGAAAATACCAACTGCTTACTAGGGTTAGTTACTGAACCTACAGGACAAAGAATAAGATCTACGTCTACGATCAAAACGGCAACCGAAGTGTCAGGTCCGGTTTTTTGTGGTCAAGAAAAAGCAAGCGGGCAGTTGCAATATTATCAGCTCAACGGTCACGGTGATGTGGTAGGCCTAAGTGATAGTTCGGTAAGGAACTGAATAGCTACAGCTACGATATCTGGGGCGGCCCGGAGAAGGTCAAAGAGACCGTTCCGAATGTGCTGCGTTATGCTGGTGAGTATTGGGATGATACGACCGGGCTACAGTACCTACGGGCTCGCTGGTATGATCCGGGTACAGCCCGTTTTATGGGCGAGGATACGTATCAGGGCGAGATAAACGAGCCGTTAAGTTTGAATGGATTTACGTATGTGCATAATAATCCGTTGACAAATAGTGACCAACCGGGAACTGGTGCACAGCAACGGTTAGGGGGAAATATTATTCCCACCCTGGATATTGCAGTGGCTTAGGTAAAAATGCAGACTATATTCCAGATTCCATTTCTATTAATTTTGGTCGGTCTATTTACGCTGCCGGGGTGAAACAGGGGACATGGTATCCTAAAGGCGCGGCTCGTGTTAAATGGGATAAATCAGGTATATCTGATGCAGTAATGGGTTGCTACTATGATGTACAGTGTGCGAGTTTTGTAAGTGGCTCCCTTGTAGAAGGGCCTGCAATAGCTAAAGTAACTAAAGGTAAAAGTGCCAGTACGGGCAAAACAGTAAAAGAAGTTATAAGTAAATGTAATTGCTTTACAGCAGGTACGAAGGTTCAAACAAACGAAGAGGAGAAGAATATCGAAGACATTGAGGTCGGAGATAGGGTTCTTTCCAAAGATGAGGCAACGGGTAAGGTAGCTTATAAAGAGGTTACGGCTACGTTCAACCATGAGACAAATGAGATTTATCAAATCCATGTAGGAGACCAAGTCATAGAATCCACCTATAATCATTCGTTTTGGGTAGAAGGCAAAGGATGGACGTTTGCTAAAGATCTCAAGGTTGGAGACTTGCTTGTTCAGAATGACGGAAATACACTCAAAATAGACAGTATTGAACTGTTGCACAAGCAGGCAATGGTTTACAACATGACGGTCGAAGAGTTTCATACGTATTTTGTAAGCGACCTTAGTATTTGGGTGCATAATATAGGTGCGTGTGGATACACCAGTATTAAAAGTAAAGGATTTAACAAATCGTACGATAAACTTTCTAAAAATATACAAGAAACGGCAGATGCGGCTTTTAAACAATTCAAGCAGAATCCGGACCATCCAAGTCTGGATTTTGAGTACCTAAATGGTGCTCCAAGTGGTAGAAAGTATGTGTCTGCCCGAGTTGATGGTTCTTATCGGGCTTATGGAATTATTTCGAGAAAACAGTGTAATTGAGTGGTTTGGAATAAACAACCACGACTACAAGGCCGTCATTAGGGAACTAAATGCTGCTTTTTGAGTGTAAGGAGGATTTTTATGGGATGGAAACATATCGTTTTAGAGGCAAATTGTTTCTATGAAGACAATGAAGAGAATCGTGATTCAAAATGTTGTAAGGGAAATATAGGTGTTCATTGTTTAACTTACAACCAGGATGGTCATCAAATTTGTCCTAATTTGGTTTCGGTAAAAGTAGGACATCTGTTATTGCAACCGATAAAGATGGTAATGCTGTGGACTCTTCTACGTTCTGGACCGACGAAAAATTAAGTCCTGAAGAATGGGTGAGAAGAGAAGATGAATGGTTAGATGAGAAGAGAAGGGTAATGAATATGGATGGTAATTGATAGAAGTTAATGAAAAGTAATTGATAGAATTTAAATGAAAATTTTTAGCAATAGGAAGACCTTGAGAGTATATATTATTTCGAGATGAATAGGATGATGAATTTGGAAATAAATCTTAAGCGGCCTTATGGTGTGATTAAGCATAATATGTCAGCAGAGAATATTGCTGATTTGATAAGGTTATTCATTGAAAAGGACTCAATTATATTATTTTCCTTTTACGAAAGGAACTTGCATTTATTTGATGTTAGTACACAGAATTTTATCTCAGAAAGGTGTGTTTTTGTGAATTCCGAGTGGGTGTTGCCATGGAAGGAATCTATACCTCATTGGAATGAATCGAATCAGACACCGCCGAAAATAATGTGGTTTTCGGCAATGCAAAAGGAAGATATTATTAAAGCAATTGACATTGATCATTTTTTTAGATGTATTGTCATTAAAAAAGGTTCAGATTTTAAACAATATTTCAATGTTTTATTTCATCAGGAATATTATTCATCTGTTGATGAGAAAGACTATGAATATTATTTAGGTTTTACAAATAAGGATTTGTTTTTTGACAATTATCTGGATGAAGTTAATAAGAGGTTCGAGGTATCATTAATAGAATAGACAAATGGAAAGATCTTTGGAAGCAGCAGTCCCCAAAGTCTTTCTTTTCTTTATATCAACACTTAATACCAAGTAAACGGGTTAAAGGATACTCCCCTATGACATTCCATAGTCTATTATAAGCCTAGAATTTTCAGTCAGATACCACAGTTCTATCCCCAAGTACTTACCTTCATATTTCTTTAGGTAGTCTCTAGTTCTATCAAATTTTATTCACAACTTTGTAACTTATTTGGTAAGATGGATTGCGAGATTGTTTTCAAATTGTTTTACTATATTTACCTACTATAGTCTGGTAATCTATTAATATGTATAGGGGGCCAAAAAGACGTCCGGTTCAGTCGGTTGAGATGCGTTTATGTTCTATATGTTGAGTGAATGTCTATATTGCCATGTCTATATCGTCATGTCTGTATAACTTCATAGACAAGCTAGAGATAGCTCCCGCACATTATAAAATACAGCACAGGATGGTGTAATGAATGAAGCTTTTACAAGTAAAATGGATGGCTGTATGCTTGATGGCAATCTGTTGTTTGGGTCTGCTGGGCATACATACGAATACAGCGAGTGCACAAGCGAAGGCTCCTTTGCTTGGGGTCAATGATGTGTTGCTAGATTCGAATACGATTCAGCCCGTAATGGAAAATGATAAGCTATACGTTCCTGTCGTTACGTTGGGGCAAAAGATGGGCATTTCTACTTCGGCCAACGGAAATACATTGGTGCTGACTGGACATAATCGCAGCTTCACGCTGGAATTAAACAAGGGTGATGTGTTTGAGCGCGGGGGACGTACGATGGTGCCAATTCGCACTTTGACCGATGCGTTCGGCTTCACTATTACGATTCCTTCTAGTAATGTGTATCGAATTCAGAATGCAAACGCTAGTTTGTCTGATGCTCAGTTCTTGAATACATTCGCGGCGGAAATTAAGCAATACGAATCTGTAAAGCCAGGCAAAACTAGCAATACAGGCAATACGGGAAATGCCAAGCCTAACAGCCGCACCATTTATTTGAGCTTTGACGATGGTCCTACAGCGCATACGTCGCAGCTGCTGGATATTCTGGACAAATATAATGCCAAGGCTACGTTCTTCATGCTAGGGCCTGAAATTCGCCAACATAGCGCAGTGATGAAGAGAATGGTAGACGCAGGGCATGGCTTGGGCCTACATGGGATGACACACCAGGTGAAAAAGATCTATGCATCCCCGGCAGCAGCACTGGCAGAGATGAATCAGGATAATGAGATTTTGTTTAAGGCCACAGGAAAACGCACTTCTTTGATTCGTACACCTTATGGCAGCAAACCGTATTTGAAGAAAGCATACCGCGATCAACTGACGGGTGCAGGCTATCATATTTGGGACTGGAACATAGATTCCAATGATTGGCGTTATACCAAAAATCCAGAGCATTTTGTACAGACGGTCCTCAGTGATATTAAGAGACTGAAAAAGCAAGGCAGAACACCAGTTGTTCTGATGCATGATAAGCCATCTACGATCAAGGTGCTTCCGCAAATCATGGCAGCCTTGCAGAAAGAAGGATATTCGTTCGAGCCGTTGAATGATAATCTGACTCCGCTTAATTTTTGGAATGATCACCGTTAATTAAATTAGCTTGAAAAGAAAGTAAGGCATCTTTATAACCATTTTGTGTGGTTATGAAGGTGCCTTTTGCTGTATTTGCTTGGACATGATTAAATTCACAGCTTGTTTTATATGAATCTATGAATTCATATCTACGTACAGGTCATATGACTTTACGGGTTACCACGTCGCTGCATATATTACAGTAACCGCCCCGAGAGGAGGACTAGGTATGAATATAAATCCGAGTATGTTTAGTATGATTTGTGCCACCGCAGGAGCCATTATTACGTTTGCCTTTGGCGGCTGGAATCAGCTTATGGTGCTATTTACAGTTGCAATGGCTGTTGATTATGTGACGGGTGTCGCTGCCGCTGTTAAGACTGGGCAAGGGTTAAGCAGTAAAGCCGGCTTTTGGGGGTTGGCGAGAAAGGCTTTAATGCTGATGGTGATTTCTTTGGCTCATCATATGGATCTCCTGATGGGTACGGAAATCATGAAAGGGGCGGCAACGTATTTTTATTTATCCAACGAATTGATCTCGATTACGGAAAACTGTTCACGAATGGGTCTGCCGCTTCCACCGAAGCTCAAGAATTTTTTTGCCCTATTAAAGGACAAGGACTCTGATGGTAAAAATGGTGGAAAAGATCGTTAAGATTACAAAGTTTCTTCCCGTATGTGGGGTGTTATGATAAAATTTTCAAGAGAACATTTTTAAGATAAGGAGCCTATACGCATGATTAAACATATTGTTTTGTTCAAATTGAAAGACCGCTCCCCTGAAAGCATTGAACATACGGCATCCATTTTACGCAGCATGAATGGTAAAATCAAAGAGCTGCTGTCACTTGAAGTAGGTACGGATGTGATTCGTTCAGAACGTTCTTATGATATTTCCCTTACCGCTGTGGTCGAAACACTGGAAGATTTGCAAACGTATCAGGTACACCCTGTGCACCAGGAAATTATTGTACACATGAATGAAGTGAAGGATGTATCTATCGCAGTTGATTATGAAATCTAAAGCGGTTACTGGAGGTGCAGGACTTTGTATTATGTCAACCGGGAACAAATTGAGCTTCGACTAAGGGCTGTTCCTGACATTGTCGCCGGACTTCGCCAGACATCCGCCGCCTGGAATGGCGATTTGTTGCAGGGGTTAGTGCAGGAGCGTTGCCTTCATCTGGCCATTGAGACGGTAACGGACGTAGGAAGCTATATCATCGACGGTTTTATTATGCGTGACGCCAGTAGCTATGAGGACATTATCGGTATCATTCATGAGGAAGGTGTTTTGGATGATGCTGTATTTCATTCACTATTAGAGCTGGTAGCCTTGCGCAAACCCTTAGTACAGGAGTATTTCCATTGGGACCGGACAAGTCTTCACCCACTTACACCTAAGCTGCCTGGGTTGCTGGAGCTTTTTGTATCTAGCGTGCACGATTATTTAAATAAGGAATTGGGTCCTCAGCCCGAGGGAGTGTAAAGGCAAAAGTGACGGATAAGTATATCGTACCCGAAATGCCCACTAGGCGCATGATCTTGACACTATTGAAAACCCAGGGACCTGTGGGCGTCGGAAGCTTGGCAGCTCAATTGGGCATTACCGAAATGGGGGTGCGCAGGCATCTCAAATTAATGGAGCAGGATGGTCTGATCGTGGCTACGATCGTGAGACAGGCGATGGGACGCCCGACGTTTTTGTACAGCCTGAGCGATCAGGGAAGCGAGCAGTTTCCTCGTAATTATGATCATCTGTTACTGGAACTGCTAGAGGAACTGGATGAAGAGCAGGGAATGGAAGCTGTTCACTCGTTGTTTGACGGTAGAAAACGTAAAATGATGAAGCGCTACGCCCCTCACATAAAGAGTGAATCTACATTGGCTTCACGTGTGGAAAAGCTCTCGGGCATCCAGAACGCTTCGGGTTATATGGCAGAGTGGCGTGAGGAGAAAGATGGTAGTTACTCTATTATGGAGTACAATTGTCCTATCTCTCAGATAGCCAATCGTTATCGCAAGGCTTGTGAATGCGAACAGCAAATGTTTGAGGAACTGCTCGATGCCGAGGTTGTCCGTGAGGATTGTTTGGCGGATGGAGGCCGTTGCTGCCTGTATCGTATCCGCTCCAAAGATAAGTAGAAATTTTCCTAGCTTGTTCTCTGTATCATGACAAGCTCTCCATGCTTATAATGCATTAACAGATGGGCATTCGCCCGGGCACAAGGGAGAGATGAATATGAAGGAGAACTACAAAAGCTTTATCCGTGGCGCGTTGGCAGGCAGCATTGCTGGTTCGATTGCTGCATTGTTATTTGCTCCTAAGTCAGGTCGCGAGCTACGTCAGGATATTACAGATCGGGCGCGTCACGTGAGTGACAAGGGGCAAGAGCTTGCGGAGAAAATTTCAGACACCTCCATGGAGTATACTGACAAAATTAAGGAGACAGCTTCAGCCGTTATTCATGAGATAGGTCAATGGCGTAAAAAGAGTGATATAGCTTCAACGGTTAGTGTTTCAGCCGTGTCTGTTCAAGAGAATACGGGAGAGGATGCTCTGTAACTGTCTGTATAGTGTAGGTGAAACAACCGACTATAATCTGAGCTTAAGGCTTCCCCCGTTAGGGTGAAGCCTTTTTGTTGATCGCTTCCTCGTTTTAGGGTAATCTTTGGGGGTACCTTTTACGCGAATACGACATAAGTTATGTAGCAACGGATAGCTTTCCGAGATGAAACAACTCATATTTAAACAAAAAAGGAAGCGGTGTGTACGTGCAGCAAGCGATTGCAATATTGGACTCCGGTGTAGGAGGTTTGACGGTTGTAAAAGAAGTCATGCGTCAGCTTCCCCGGGAAAAAATCATTTATTTTGGAGACACTGCGCGCACCCCGTATGGTCCCCGACCATCGGAAGAGGTCAAAAAATTTACAGAGCAAATGGTTGATTTTCTGATTCAATTTAATCCGAAAGTCATTATTATTGCTTGTAACACAGCAACAGCTGCGGCATTGGAGTATATAAGCCAAAAGGTATCCATTCCGGTGATCGGAGTTATCCACCCTGGGGCTCGTGCTGCAATCAGTGCGACCGCTACCGGGTATGTCGGGGTGATTGGAACTGTCGGTACGATTCGAAGCGGAGCATACACAGCTGCGCTCAAGCAGTTGTCTCCCTATGTAGACGTGGTGAGCCACGCTTGCCCTGCACTTGTGCCTTTGGTGGAACAAGGGTTGTTCCGTTCTAAGACGACATCGCAGGTTGTGGAGGAATCATTGAAACCTATTCAAACGTATCCGATTGATTGTCTGATTCTTGGGTGTACGCATTATCCTTTTTTGAAGGAAACGATTCAGGAAGTCATGGGTCCGGCAGTGAAGCTTATTAGCTCAGCAGATGAAACTGCACGAGAGACGAGTACCATTTTGTATAACAAGGGCAAGTTGGAGGCCGGGGATGAAACGCCGGTGCATCAGCTTTTTTGTTCCGGCGATCCAGAGTTGTTCCAGCGCATTGCCGCGCAGTGGCTTGGAGAGCAAATTCGACAAACGCCTGTTGTTTGGCAGGTCACCCATCTAGATTAACGAGACAACCAACTTTTTTGTCATTGGACAAATGAAGTTGGTTGTTTTGCTTTTCGCTACATCAAGACACGCAGCGTCAGCATAACATGCATTAAGGCAGATGGAAGGGGCGTAGTAAGATGAGGGAATATATCGTTCAAAAAGGAGATACATTGCACCGGGTCGCCTCGGCTTTTAGAATATCGGCGGATACTTTGATCGCAGATAATCCGTGGGCCGCCACGCAACCCTATCTGATTTGTGGTCAATTGCTATATATTCGTCCGTCTACGGAGCGTAAATACGTTATTCAGCCTGGGGAGAACGCACGACAGATTGCCAAACAATTCGGTATACAGCTTGGTAAACTACGGCTCGCCAATTCCAGGCTTGCAGAGCATGATTTTGTAGAAGGAAAGACAATTATCATTCCTGAAGATCATCAGGATCAGATTGTACGGTTACGTGGAGAGTATAGTTATGACGATTTGAAGGAAGACCTGAAGGCATTGGCCCGCAGATATCCGTTTATTGAAGTTGGCAGCATTGGCACCAGTGTCATGGGGAAAGATATCCCTTATATACGAATCGGGCAGGGAACGCGGAAAATTCATGCCAACGCTTCTGTACATGCTAACGAATGGCTGACCACACCTTGTCTGCTGCGTTTTATAGAACAATATGCACAAGGAATTGATGGAAGTGGAGAACAAGACGCTGGGCAGCTTCACGGTGAACAGAGGGAACTGACGGAGAATCTTCAATGGGTGTATGGGGGCTCTCCGCTAGATTTGATGGAGCATACATCCTTATGGGTCGTACCGATGGTCAATCCGGATGGAGTGGAACTGGTGCAACAGGGCGTACTCCCAACTCATCCGCTGTATCATCAACTCAGAAAATGGAATGAAGGACGTGCTGATTATCGTGGCTGGAAGGCCAATATTCGCGGTGTCGACCTTAACGATCAGTTTCCGGCGTATTGGGAAGAAGAGGTACGCAGACGCGGTAAGACAGGTCCGTCTCGACGAGACTATGCAGGGCCCGCGCCTTTGTCTGAGCCAGAGTCCAAGGCCCTTGCCGCTCTAACGGAGCGCGAACAATTCGACATGGTATTATCCATACACAGCCAGGGACAGGAAATCTATTGGAATTATCGGGATCTGGAGCCTAAGGAGAGTCGAGATTGGGCATTACAGCTGGCTGCCGCAACAGGGTATCGGGCGGTAAAGCTAGGGGGAAGTGATGCAGGGTATAAAGATTGGTTTATACAGCGGTTTGGTAAACCGGGATTTACCGTTGAAGTCGGTCTAGGCGTAAATCCGCTGCCTATGCATGATTATGATGATATTGCAGCAGAGGTTGGCATGTTAATGGCGACGGTGCTGTCATGGTAACAGATCGGGCCTGCTGAAACGTATTGCACCCTTTGCGCGTATTAGGAGGAGCACGTTTTTAACAAGTGTTCCTCTTTACACGTCCCTTCAATAGGGTATATATACTTAGGAGCATTGGAAATGGAGTGAACAACCTATGAAGTGGAAAAGATTACTATCTCTCCGTCAGTGGTCACATGTATTTCGTCGTATTCCGCGCCTAATTACCTCTTCGAGGATTCCTTTGGGTGAAAAATTACTTTTTGCGGTGCCTGTATTGCTTTATTGGATACTGCCAGATGTCATGCCATTTATGCCCATCGATGACATTGGCGTGACGTTATTGCTTATGAATTGGTTTGTTACTCGTGCTGAACGAAAATATCCCGATATGCTTGAAAAACAGCACGTACGTGTCCGATAGATGAAAGCTTATGAATTTCGTGATTGCGATTTTTTGCGATTTTCTTTATAATAGGAATATTGCCTTGTGCTATGCTGCACACCTTCTTTTTATCAAGAAGAGGCTAATTATTGGAATTTTTGATTTTACTCGCTAGGTTGTGTGGAGTAGATGGTATCCATCAAACCACATTTCATTAATGAATATGAAGGAGATGAAGCTGAATGAACTGCAAAATTACTCGTAACGCAGCTAAAGTATTGAAGCTTGAACTGGATAAGGAAGAGAACCAAGGAAAGAGCTTGCGTGTTGTCATTACTCATGCTCATGGAGACCATGCTCATTACGGGCTGGATTTGGACACGCCTAAGGAAACAGATACTGTTGTATCTACGGATAAAGGCATTGATGTAATTTTGGAAAGCGGTCAGCCGTTGCTGGATGGTGTGAAAATTGATTACTTGTATTTCCCCGAAGAAGGATTTGTCATTACTAACCCTTCCCAAGGTAATCACGGCGACCACTAAGCCGGAGCTCGGAGGGATGACAGATGGCTAATGATATTCGCGTATGTGATGAGTGCAATCATATCCGCTTAAAAACGATCTTGCCTAAGTTGAAAAAGATGGCACCCGATGCTGACATCAAAATCGGTTGCAAATCGTATTGCGGTCCATGTGGAAAACGGGCATTTGTGTATGTGAACGGACGTTATGTGAGTGCGGCTACAGAGGATGAAGTATTAGAGAAGGCAGCACGCTTTATAAAATAGTTTGAGTGCGTATCGTTGGCACCTCTTGAATAGTTTCCCTCCTTCTGATCCATGCTAATCGATGTAGACCATGCCTAGAAGGAGGAGTGACTCATGGCCCAATATGATTCCAAGCTCGACAACCACAGTGTCGAGGCTCAAACACAAAACTCGGTGGACAAGCTTCACAATGCTGTCTCTCAGGCGCTGTCTCATCCGGCTGAGCAGCTAATTGAGCAGGCGGAGCAATCGCAAACTCATGCGGAGCATGCCATACAGCAGGCCAAGGATAGCCTTGGTGACGATGCAGTAGAAGTTGCTGAGGAAATGCTTGGTGAAGAGGTACAACGGCTTCAACAGGCTAAAAAAACGTTGCGCTCCTGAGCCTGGTTAATAGTAAAGAGCGCAGTCAAATGACTGTTAATACAAAAATCCCGATCCACAGCCCTAACAAGCTGCTGGATCGGGATTTTTTGTATTATATCAGGGAGTTATGCAAACATCCTTGTTACTTCTTTGCTTCAGTCTCCCAGTTGCGAATAAGATCATATGTGATGACCTGATCGGATATGTTCAATCGATTGAGAGCCTCGGTATAGCCCGGCCCGCAGGCGTTCACATCGGTAGGTTGGCCTGAACTCAGATTGTAACAGGTTCCCTTGGAGAATGTACCGTCCTCAGATGGAATGTAGTACACTCGTCCATCCGTGAAAGCACCAGTACGCAGCACAACCATACGAGGTTTTCCGCTAAACAGATCGTTACCCATAAAATGATATGGTTTTGTAGAAATCCCAAGTAGATGCATTACAGACGGCGTCAAGTCCAGCTGTCCCGCTGGCTCTGTGTACGTGCCTGCCTGACTTCCGTCAGGAAGATGCACAAGTAAAGGCACCTGATTCATAATTTTCTGCATGTCTAAATCTGTCAGCGGCTTGCCTAAAAACTTTTCATACAGTGCCTTGTCTTTAATGGAATTGTCATGATCTCCATAGAACATCAGGATCGTATTATCCCACAATCCGTCTTTCTTCATCTGATCTACCAATTCACCCAAAGCTTCATCCACATAATGAACGGATTTCAGGTAGTCTCCGAACATCGTACCTTCAAATTCCCCAACATCCAAATCTACAGCGTCAGGTGACAGGTTGTACGGATGATGGCTCGAAATGCCTACCATATAGGCGTAAAACGGTTGCTTAACTTCAGTTGTGAGATCGTTGAGCGTTTGTCTAAAAAAGGATTTGTCTCCCAGGGACCAGCCGAGGGGCTCATCTATTTTAAAATCTTTTTTACTATAGAACTTGTCATAGTTCATTGCCTTATACATCGTGTAACGGTTCCAGAAGCTGCTGTCGTACACGTGAAACGCATTGGGGCTATAACCGGTATCCTTCAAAATGGAAGGCAACGTATCGAATTTATGGTCCGCGTAACGGATAAATACTGAACCCGTAGGAAGCGGATGCAACGAAGCATGTGTAGAGAAGTCTGCATCCGAAGTACGACCTTGTGCAGTTTGATGGAAATAATTATTAAAATACATACTTTCCTTCGTCAATTTGTCAAAGTTAGGCGTGATTGCTTGACCGTTGATCTGTTTGCCGATGAAAAAGTTCATAAATGCTTCAGCTTGAATGACCATCACATTTTTGCCCTTATACTTGCCGTACAGGTCATTTTTTACCTGAAGTAAATTCTGGTGTTGGTTAAACCATTCTTTATCTTTATCGGATTCCGCCTGGGCCAATGTAGGCTGGGGTCCAAGATGATCTTGACTGTAGCGATAGATATCATATCCGTGAAATCCGATCAATCCAGTTACGTTGTATAAGGCCATCGACCACCAGTTGCCAACAAATATGCCGGTTGCCCAAGTAGAGGTATAGATTTTGATCGGCCCAAATGTCAAAACATAGCCAATCAGGAAAGCCAATGCCCCCTTGGAGAAGCGAAGCAAAAATCTTTTAGTAAAAGAGCTTCGTGATGCTGCTAAGTAATTATCATTCGTTGTATACCGACGCCGCAAGGAAGCTACGAATATGACGTACGGAATGAATAAAATCCAGTCTGCAAAAAATAAAATATCCCACCAGTACATAAGAGACGCGATACTTCCACCCAGAGAATCAACTTGTCCAGCTTGAAGCAAAACGGGAATCGTAATGAAATCCTGGAAATACCGATAATAAACCATGTCGGAATAAATGAGTGCGGTGAGCAATATATCGAGCACTACAAGAGCAATCAAACGTCCGCGACGTGGTAGCCACAAGGTCCAGAAGCTTACAAGCAACAAGGAACCAATAGCAATGACATAATCCAGCGGATTCATGTCAATATTTTGGGCATGCAGGTTATAGTGAATCAGTACGAGCTTGCCAATCATGAGTACAAAAAACAGAACTAATCCGAAATATTGAGACAGCAGTAGTCTGCTGAACATGTTACCAGTGCGTCTTGCACTGGTCGTGCGAATAACCAACACTTTACCCCCTCCGGCAGAAATGTTCGGCTAGTATAAACTACATATTAACGTAATGTTAAAACCGAAATGCCTTTAATTATTATAGCGCTCATCCTGCGCTTTTCAATGATTAAGTACAGGAAATACAGCACAAATCAGGCCAGAACAACGAACGAGGGGTTCGTTTCCTGGCCTGTAGCTCGATCATTTAGGACTGCAACGGCGAAGAATCTTTGCGACGTGGAGGCAGGGGGCCCAGATACTGATAGTATTGGCATTCGATTCGACCGTTAAACAGCTTACGGCGCTTGTCGGCTTTACGGCCCCAATAATGCTCAAATTGCTTGGTGGAACTAATGGCAAAGAAGGACCAAGTCTTCATTTCGGCTGCTGTGCGTGCGAGTGTACGAATGAGCTTTTCCACCTCGGCTTGCTCGCTCAATCTTTCGCCATAAGGTGGATTTGTAATCATCACACCATACTGGCCCTCAAGTCTAACCTTGCTGGCAGGCAGCACTTTTAGTGAGATATCTTTAGCAAAGCCAGCTGCTTTGACGGCTGCTTCAGCAACTTGTATGGCATTAGGGTCGATATCGCTGCCTGCAATCTCAAAAGGAATGTCATCACGGGTCAGATCCATCGCCTCGTCACGAGCCTCATTCCATAATTCTCTGCCAATGACAGGCCAGTCTTCCGAGTTAAAGGTGCGTCTCAGACCTGGCGCAATGTTCCAGGCTTGCATAGCTGCTTCAACCAATAGAGTACCAGAACCGCAGCATGGATCATAGAATGGTCGATCCGGGCTCCAGCGACTAAGCTGAATAAGAGCGGAGGCCATCGTTTCTTTGAGAGGCGCCTCTGTAACAAGCTTGCGATAGCCTCGTTTGTGCAGTCCTGGACCAGTTGTGTCCAGCGTTATCAGTGCACGGTCATTCAGTAGAATGACCTCAATGACATAACGAGGACCATCCTCGGCAAACCAATCTGTATGGTAGGTTTCCTTGAGCTTTTCTACAATCGCCTTCTTGACGATTCCCTGACTGGCTGGTACGCTACTAAGCTGTGATTTGTGTGAACGTCCTTCTACGGGAAATTCACCGTCTACAGGAATCCAATCCTGCCAAGGCAATGCTTTGGTACCCTCGAATAGCTCGTCAAAGGTAGTGGCAGCAAACTCGCCCATTTTAATAAGAACGCGATCTGATGTGCGAAGCCACAGGTTGCACCGGCATATATCCTTATAATCTCCGGAAAAAACGACGCGGCCATTCTCGACGGTCAGATCCGTGTACCCCAATTCTCTAAGTTCTCGGGCTACAACGGCCTCCAGTCCCATCGGCGCAGTTGCAATTAGTTGCAGTTGAGTCATTAAACGTATTCACTCCGTCCCATAATCATGTAAGCTTGGTTCAATCCCTATAGTATAGGTCATTGTACTCGAAGAGACAAATCATTAAGGCAAATAATTTGCGAAGGACACCGCGCCCAACCTGCGTTATGATAAAGCTAGAAGGAGAGATGAAACGTGGAAATTACACCCAATATGACACCTGAACAATATGTAGACCAGCTGGTACAGGAAGATGAGGCGCTGCGCAGTATTAGGGAGGCTATCGTTAAAGAAGGGATGCCGGAGGTATCGGTTGCTCATCCCTATGGAAAGCTGTTGACTTTTCTAATTGAAGTCTCAGGTGCACAGCAGGTACTGGAGATTGGAGCATTAGGAGGATACAGTGGATTGTGCCTGGCCCGTGGGCTGGGAGAGAAAGGTCGCATCGTGTCCCTGGAACTGAAAGAGGCGTACGCAGCGCTGGCTCATCAACATATGAAAAACAATGGCTATGGTGATCGTGTCGAATATCTTATCGGACCCGCAGTGGACGGCCTGAAGAAGCTCCAGGAAGAAGGAAAGACTTTTGATTTTTTCTTCATTGATGCGGACAAGGAAAATTACCCAGTGTATCTGGAATATGCGATTGCACTGGCCAATCCAGGCGCTATAATTGCCGGGGATAACTGTTTTCTTCGGGGACGGACCCTGAATGTAGACAAGAACGGCCCTGCCGTACAGGCTGTGAGACGTTTTAACGAAACGATAGCAACGGACCCGCGGCTGGTCAGCACGCTTTTGCCAGCTTATGATGGGTTGGCATTGGCACGAGTGAAGTAACAGATACCCTTAAGTGTAGCTATATATACCAAAAGAACCTCCTATCCACAGCAACGTGGAGCGGAGGTTCTTGTCTGTTAGGCAGGCTTTCCTACCGAAGATTGTCTTACCTGAAATCAGGCGCAGCCTTACGATCATAAAGCTTCATGCGTACCCAGATGATATTGACAATCAGCAGAACACCAGACATGATGAACAGTCCTTCGATGCCGATAAATCCGGAAAGCACTCCGCCAATGACCGCACCCAGCATATTACCGAGCGCCAGTGAACTGGTGTTGAATCCGAAAGAGCGGCTTTCCATTCCTTCCGGTGTATAGGTGCGAATCAGCGCATTTACACTGGGTAGCAGACCGCCCATAAACACACCCATAAAAAAACGGATAATGACAAGCTGCCATACTTCATTGACAAAAGCCTGCGGAATGAGCATAACCGCCGTTCCGAGCAGTGAGATTGTCAAGATCTTGTGTGCTCCTATTTTGTCACTTAATCGTCCAAGGAGCGGTGCGGCTACCATATTGGATACGCCTGTAATAGCGGTAACGAACCCGGCAACTAGGGCAATTCCTTCTGCTGAGCCATACAGCTTTTGCACATATAAAGGTAGCAGAGAGACTGTGCTGATCATGGCAAACTGAAGTAAGAATGTCACGGTGAACAAAGCCGGAAGCTGGGGGGTATGGCTTAGCTCCTTTAATCCGGCAAGAACCGAAATTTGTGGAGTTCGTGCGGCTTCCGCTTTGCTGAAATTTTCCTTAACCAAAAACATCGCCATCAGAGAGGCTAGGAAAATAAGAGCTCCTGTAATGTAAAAGATCGGTCTGAATCCGACCCAGTCAGCCAAAAATCCGCCAAGCAAAGGGCCGAGAATCGTGCCAGCCATTTGACCGGATTGCATAATTCCCATAGCAAATCCGGTTCGCTCTTTGGGAGTGGTACCCGACACTAGGGAAATAGAAGCCGGGTTGAAACCCGAAATTGTACCGTTTAGCAGGCGAAGCGCCAGCAGCTGCCATGGGTGGGTGACCAAACCCATACACCCGATGACCAAAGCCATTCCGAAGCCAGAGCGAAGCAGCATGACTTTACGTCCATACCGGTCGGCCAGCTTGCCCCATAATGGCTGAAATATAAACGAGGTCAAAAAGTTAGCTGCAAAAATAACTCCTGCCCACAGACCTATATCGTGCTCGCCCTTCACATGGAGGTCTTGAGCCAGATACAGGGCAAGGAACGGAGTGATCATTGTAATGCCTGCATTGACCAGAAACTGACCGAACCAAAGCACAATGAGATTGATTTTCCACGTCTCCCACGTTTTCAATGTGCTTTCACTTCCTTTCTGCCATTCTCATCCTGTTGTAAAGGTGCTTATTAATGGATAACTTCCCGGAGCTTTAAAAAAGCCATTTCTCTAGTATAGCACACTTCATTGAAACTTTATCCAAATGTCATGGGTTTGTCATGGTTTGTTTGAGAGCGGCGGTTGTTACGACTCTTGAAAAAGGGCATAATAAAATATAGTATTTATGATTCGAACTGGAGGCTGAAGTCATGACCTACAATGATACTTTTATCCGCGCTTGCCGCAAGCAAGCTGTGGATCATATTCCCGTATGGTACATGCGGCAGGCCGGAAGGTATGACCCTGAGTATCGCAAAATAAAAGAAAAATACACGCTGCTTGAAATCTGTCGCCAGCCCGAGTTGGCCGCAGAAGTGACGTTGATGCCCGTGCGCAAGCTTGGGGTGGACGCTGCAATTTTATATTCTGATATTATGAATCCGGTAGCCTCGCTAGGGGTTGATTTTGATATTGTCAAAAATATTGGCCCGGTTATTGATAATCCAATCCGTACCGCTGCAGACGTGGACAACTTGCGTCCGATTGATGTAGAAGGTGATTTGGGTCATATTTTGGAGACCATCCGTATTTTAGACCGTGAACTGAACGTGCCATTGATCACGTTTGCTGGAGCGCCTTTTACTATTGCAAGCTATTTAATAGAAGGAAGACCCTCTAAGGGATATATTCGCACCAAAGCGATGATGTATGGGGAGCCTGAACTGTGGCATCGTCTAATGGATAAGCTAGGGGATATGGTTATTACATACGTGCGGGCCCATATCGCTAACGGTGGTAAGGCTTTTCAATTGTTTGATAGCTGGGTAGGTGCACTCTCGCCTTATGATTTTCAAACGTTTGTGTTGCCGACCATTGTACGTATTTTCCATGAGTTATCCGATCTGAATGTGCCTAAAATTTATTTTCCGGGCGTAAGCTCCGGTGAATTGCTTCCGCATTTGAGCGGGGTAAAAGCCGATGTGATTGGACTAGACTGGCGGGTAAGTATACCTGAAGGACGTCGTCGCTTGGGGAACAGTTTTGGTGTTCAGGGGAATCTGGACCCGTATGTGCTTACTGCGCCAATGAATGTGATCAAGCAGTACGCAAAAACCATCATAGATGAAGGCATTCTGGAGCCGGGCTATATTTTTAATCTCGGTCACGGCTTATTTCCTGAAGCCTCGCTAGATAAGCTAAGAGAGCTTACTGATTATGTACACGAGTATTCTCGCTCTGTTTTGTCAAACAATTAACACACTAGAAAAGATAAGAGGGATCAGCTAATGAAAACCAAAGTGGGTGTACTGGTCATGTCCTACGGGACGCCGGAGAGTCTGGACCAGGTTGAAGCGTATTATACACATATTCGCCGTGGTCATGCTCCCTCACCGGAGCAGTTAAAGGAATTAAAAGATCGCTACGAAGCCATTGTGGGCGGCGTGTTTCCGTTGCGTCAGAATACAGATCGACAGGTTCACAACCTACAGGAAACCTTAAATCGGGAAAATCGCAACCCGGACATCGAATTTGTTTGTTATCAAGGGCTCAAGCACGCCAAGCCGTTTATTGAGGATGGTATCGAAGCGATGGTGCAAGATGGCATTCGTAAGGCGGTGGGTGTCGTGCTGGCTCCGCATTATTCCGTTATGAGTGTAGGTACTTATATCAAGCGCGCACAGGCTAAGGCACAGGAACTGGATCTGGCTATCTCATTTGTGGAGAGCTATTATCTGCATCCAAAGCTGATCAAGACGCTGACTGAGCGTGTGAACGCAAAGCTGGCGCTGTTCGAAGAAGCTGGAGCCAAGCGGGACGAGGTTCGTGTTCTGTTCAGTGCACATAGCTTGCCTGAGCGGATTTTGGCTATGGGTGATCCTTATGTGGAGCAATTAATGGCTACTTCGCAGGCTGTTGCGGATAAGGCAGGAATTACCAATTGGCAGTTTACGTGGCAAAGTGCCGGCCGTACAGCAGAGCCATGGCTGGGACCTGATATTTTGGATACCATGCATAGCCTTAAGGAAGAGCAAGTGGAGTATGTGCTGGCTGCGCCAGTCGGTTTTGTTTCCGATCATTTAGAGGTGTTATACGATTTGGATATTGAAGCACAGGCTTTGGCGAAGGAATTGGATATGCGTTTTCAGCGTATTGATTCACTCAACAGTGACCCGCTGTATATGGAGACGCTTAGTGATGTCATCATAGACCAATGGAAAAAGGGATGAGGGCATAATGGAGCAAAAGGTACGTAATATTGTAATTGTAGGCGGAGGCTTGACCGGGCTTAGCACTGCTTTTTATACACGGAAAATGTACAAAGAAGCTGGCTACACGCCTAAGATTACACTGGTGGAAAAGGCTCCCGTGTTGGGCGGGAAAATTGAAACGTTGCACAAAGATGGTTTTGTCATTGAAAAGGGGCCAGATTCCTTTCTGGCTCGTAAAACGGCCATGATCGACCTGGCAAAAGAGCTGGAGCTGGATCATGAGCTGGTAAGCACGAACCCTGAGGCTAAAAAGACATATATTTTGCATGCAGGGCAGCTTCATCCGATGCCTCCTGGGCTGGTGCTGGGCATTCCAACGGAGCTCAAACCATTTTTACGTAGTGGCTTGATCTCTTTAGGTGGAAAAATGCGGGCTATGATGGATTTTGTCATTCCACCTCGTCGTGAACCGGGAGACGAGGCGCTGGGTGATTTTATTGAACGCCGACTGGGCAAAGAAGTGCTAGAGAATGTAACCGAGCCACTGCTGGCGGGAATCTATGCTGCCAACATGAAGACGCTAAGCTTGCAGGCAACCTTTCCACAGTTTGCTGAGGTAGAGCAGCAATACGGAAGCCTCATTCACGGGATGATGACAGGGCGGAAGCCAGCTGAAACACACACAGGTACGAAGAAAAGCGCTTTTTTGACCTTCCGTCAAGGCTTGCAAAGTTTGGTACACGCATTACTGAATGATTTGTATGACTGTGATCTACGCACCGGAATCGCTGTTACCGAATTCACAAAGATCACGGAAACAGAAGGAAGTTCCTATCGCGTGATGTTGGACAATGGAGAGACGCTAGAGGCGGACGATATTTTTGTAACGACTCCTAACTTCGCTGCTGCGCCGCTATTGCGAGAGCATGTGAATGTGACTGCACTGGAAGCGGTAAATTATGTATCCGTAGCGAACGTAGTCATGGCCTTTGATAAAACAGATATTGAGAACGTCTTTGACGGCTCCGGCTTCCTGGTTCCTCGCAAGGAAGGACGTAGCGTAACTGCATGTACGTGGACGTCCGCCAAGTGGCTACATACCAGCCCGGATGATAAGGTACTGTTACGTTGCTATGTTGGGCGAGCAGGAGCTGAAGAAACAGTAGAATTACCGGATAATGAGCTGATTGCGGTAGTCCGTAAGGATTTGAAAGAGATGATGGGAGTTACAGCAACTCCGTTGTTCACGGAAATTACACGTCTTCGCAATTCCATGCCGCAATACCCGGTAGGGCATCCACAAGCTATTGCTAATCTGCGGGAAGAGCTACGCAGTGCGATGCCAGGAGTGTACGTTTTAGGCGCTGGCTATGATGCAATCGGTTTGCCGGACTGTATCCGTCAGGCCAAGGAATGGGCCTCCAATGCTGTCCAAGCAGCACAACAGGAAGCGGTCAAGGTACAGGTATAAACGTTCGATAATGAACCCTTCGCGATATAGGCGAGGGGTTCTATTTATATAGAAATTTGATATATAATGGAGAAGGTGTAAAATTCGCCAGCTAATAAGGAATTCATGCATATGTAGTAGCATAGAAGGAGTGAAGAATGTACCCTCCCAGGTCACAGAGAAACGAAGGTCGAAAGAGAGCAAGAAATCCAAAAATAGGTAAGGCATGGATCATTACGAATCTGGTCCTGCTGTTCATGATTGTAGGTCTTTTCGGTTATTATTACATATTTGAACGCAATAGTAGTGGTTCTCTTGCGGAAAACGCCAAGTATTCGCAAACTGAAAAGAACATCCAAACGGAATCTGCTAAAGATGATGAGCACTCTACTCCCTCAGGGAGTGAAAATGTTAATGAAACGAAGCAATCTACGGTTCCAGACACAGGCAATCGTCCTGTGACATCGCCCGACACGAATGTCTCCAAAGGCAGCTCTTCAGGAGCAAAATCTTCCTCAGAGAAAGACGGGCAAGCACAGGAGGAGTCATCCAATAAGGATGTAGACAACGATGATGCATCCACCGAGAAGAGGGAAACGGAGGACGTCAGAAAATTAGATACGGATGATGAAAATTCGCCAGCAGTTACACTACACTTCATAGGGGATGTGCAATTTTCCGGTAAAGTTGAGCAGAGGCTGGAACAGAATGGATTTGATTTTCCATACCAATATCTCGGAAGCTTGTTCCATAAAGACGATCTGACGATTGCCAATCTGGAAACGCCAGTGACTACTAAGGGCGTCGGTGCGTTAAATAAAACGTATGTGTATAAATCTTCGCCCAAGGCGCTAACTGCAATGGCAGCGGCAGGGATCGATGCTGTAAATTTGGCCAACAATCATATTTTGGATCAGGGGACAAGCGGATTACTGGATACCCTGAAATATTTGGATGAAAAGGGTATAGCTCATGCTGGAGCCGGGCGTAATGCAAAAGAAGCGTATGCACCGCATTATTTTGAACGTAACGGGATTAAGATTGCGTTGCTGGGGGCTACACGTGTCATGCCTGAAGCCAACTGGAATGCGGGTGCCACACAGCCTGGTGTAGCGGGGGCTTATGACTCGACCGCGATCGTAAAGTCCATTCGTGAGGCACGAAATCAGGCTGATTTGGTGATTGTGATTGCCCATTGGGGCAAGGAGCGGGCGACTGCACTTGAACCCCATCAAACCGAGTTGTCCCACGCTTTTATTGACGCCGGGGCTGATCTTGTCGTTGGCGGTCATCCTCATGTACTGCAAGGAATGGAACAATATAAAGGCAAATGGATTGCATACAGCACAGGCAATTTTATTTTTTCTAAATCAACGGTGCCAGCCACCTGGGATACAGCGATATTTCAGGCCACCTGCACCCGCCATGGCGCTTGTAAGTTGAAGCTGTCCCCTTATCGGGCGGAGTTGGGTCAACCGATCCCATTGAAAGATGTGGAGGCCAGCAAAATCTTGCAGAAAGTAGCAGCGCTGTCACCAAGTAATGTCTCGATAGGTGTGGATGGTACGGTAAGCGCTCAGTAGCAGTAAGCAAGAAATGGATAATATGAAAATAGACAAAACGATCGTATAAGATACTCCTTTGTGGATGGAGGTCATAGCGGGATGGATCATTTGTGCGTGGCTCACCGCGGTTTCTCGGGGATTGCTCCTGAGAACACGATGGCAGCCTTTAAGCTTGCGCTGGAGCAGTCTTTTGTACACTGGATTGAGCTGGATGTACAGCTGTCAAGGGA
Source organism: Paenibacillus jamilae (assembly GCF_050482105.1). Lineage (GTDB taxonomy): Bacteria > Bacillota > Bacilli > Paenibacillales > Paenibacillaceae > Paenibacillus > Paenibacillus jamilae_B. The sequence goes on from NZ_JBCNHI010000020.1 coordinate 288,798, forward strand.
CGGTGTTCCGGTGGTTATTCATGATTTTACCTTGGAGCGAACGACGAACGGCACAGGGCGAGTTAAGGATACAGACTGGAAAGACTTGCAACGACTCGATGCAGGCAGCTGGAAAAATGCACAATATCATGGGGAATCCATTCCTTCCCTCGCCCAAGTGCTTGATTTGTGCCAGGGACGTGTATCGCTCAATATTGAGCTCAAAACTGCTGGTGATATGTATCCGGGACTAGAGAAAGCCGTGCTTCGTGAAATTATGATGAGGGGGATGGAGGGTGAGGTGGTCTTGACCTCTTTTGAGCGTGCGGCGCTACGCCGAGCAAAAGAACTGGCACCTGAAATCCATACAGGACTGATTATCGATGCACGTCCAGATGATTTGGCGAAGCAATTAGAAAATCTGCAATGCTCTTTTTTATCCATGGGCTATCCACGGCTGGACCGAAAGCTCCTGAAAGATTTAACCTCACGTGGTATTACGGTCATGGCGTGGACGGTGGATGACCGTCGTATTATGCGGAGATTGTCCTCATTGCATCCTGAATTGATGATTTGTACCAACTGGCCGGATCGCTGGGAGCAGGTTTTTTTGCTTTCTAAGCCCCGGATGTGGCACTATATACGTAAACTTATTCGTTAATGAATTGGACTACATATGCGGAAGGGTGACGGATCGTAATGAACGTAGAAATTCGTAATGTTTATTGTGTCGGACGCAATTATAAGTTACATGCGGAGGAACTGGGTAATGATGTTCCCACAGAACCGATGATTTTCTTGAAGCCATCTCATGCGGTTGTGCCGCTGGATGGTGCTACGCTGGAGCTTCCTCAAGGTAAGGGAGATATTCATTTTGAAACTGAACTGGTTGTCGCTGTCGGACGTAATTACGAACCAGGCATGACTGCAGATGCGTGTCTGAACGCTTTTGCATTGGGTATTGATTTTACACTGCGTGATGTGCAAAGCACGCTTAAGAAAAAAGGGCATCCCTGGACTGCTGCCAAAGGATTTAAATCGTCAGCACCTGTGACGCCGTTTTTGCCTTTGGAGAGCTTGGACATGCTGGAGCAGCAGGATTTTTCCTTGTTCAAAAATGGACAAGAGGTGCAGCGTGGGCATGTCAAAGATATGATCTTCTCCATCCAGCACATCGTTGAGTATATAGCGACTCAATATGGACTGGGTGAGGGAGATATTATTTTTACAGGCACTCCGGCAGGGGTAGGCCCTACAACAAGCGGGGACCGCTTTGAGCTTTACTGGGGGAGTGAACGTCAGGGAAGCTTTACCATCGGCTAAATTTACAGACGGCATTAACGAAGAGGTTAAAAAAAGCATATTCTTGGTGGCTGGGGGGATATGAGCAAAGCCCGCAGGCAAGCTGTGTGAAGGCCGTGTCTTGTGCGAAAGCATGGGACACGGCTTTTATATAAGCGTACAGCATTGTACAATGTTATACAGAACGATAAGTGAAAAATAGAGATTTATCTCAAAAGCGGGGGTTTATCATGGACTGGATCATCGGCTTGCTTTCCGCTACTGTGGTGGCGGGGGCTGCATTTTATAAAAAATCCTTAACCTTATCCGGCTTTGCTGCGGCTGTACTGATGGGAACTGTGTATTATGGGGCAGGCAACCTGTTTTGGTTCGGCACATTGCTCTTATTCTTTATCACGTCCACTCTATTATCGAAGTTCAAAAAGGAACGCAAGGCTGAGCTCGAGAAGTCGTATGCCAAAACAGGCAATCGGGATGCAGGGCAAGTGTGGGCCAATGGGGGGCTAGGCATGCTGCTATGCCTGGGTTATGCGATATGGCCTCATGTTGCCTGGCAACTGGCATTTGTTGGTGTCATGGCTACGGTCACATCCGATACGTGGGCAACGGAATTCGGAAGCCTGAGTCGCAAGCCGCCCCGTTCGGTGCTTACCGGGAAGGTGCTGGCACCCGGAACCTCAGGAGGAGTATCTGTATTGGGAACGGCTGCGGCCTTGGCCGGAGGCATACTGATCGGAATAGGCGCATGGGGTTTTGGACACGCCGCAGGAATGCTGGAATTGCCGTTATGGCTGTGGGCACTGATTGGCGGGATATCGGGCAGTGCGGGAGCCTTTGCTGATTCCTATCTTGGTGCAACGGTGCAATTGATGCGTTATTGCTCAGTTTGCAAACGGGAAGTAGAAGTAGACTCGCATTGTGGACAAGCGACAGTTTATTTACGAGGCTGGCATTGGATGAGCAATGATCGAGTGAACAGCATTAGCTCTATTTTTGGAGGATTGGTCGCACTTGCAGGGATTTTCTTTATACTCTGAACATGGGGCAGGAGATCGTTCTAGAGAATAACTGCGTGCTTCGATCATGGTTTCAGGAGGTGCAAAGATGGGGGATATGCACGGAGATAAATATGAAGCTATTTTAGACGCCGCTTACACTGTCTTCGGCACCAAAGGCTTTTATGAAAGCAAAATTTCCGAAATCGCAGAACAAGCGGGTGTTGCTAAAGGCACGGTATACTTGTACTTTAAAAGTAAAGAGCAGCTTTTTACAGCAGTCACACGTAGAGATTGTGAACAATACTTGGCCGAAATGCAAGGTGCATTGGTCAATCATGCTTTGGGAGAAGGGCTGCTGCGGATGGCCAGTTTGCATCTCCACTATTATTACAAACGCAAGCAGCATACTAAATTATTTTTTATGACACCGAATAGTGACCCCAACCTCATGGAGTTTATGCGGGGATTTATTCAGGACTATACCGATCTGGTCAAAAATAAACTGGCGTCAGAGGGTGTGCGTCAGCCCGAATTTCATGCGAAGGCATTCATTGGTATGATGGAACGCTTAAAAATGGATATTTTGTTGAATCAAGATTTCCGTGATTGTGACGTGGATCAGACGGCTGCGTTGGCAGCTAACTTATTTATGCATGGCTGTAAAGCCGGAGTACAAAAATCCTGACATGTTGTTCCTGCAAACCGTACTGGCTTTGTTCAAGCTAACGGTTTTTTTAATCATTGGCTGTCTCTGTGTTAAAATAAACAGGATGCATCACAAAATTGGGGAAGAGTAGGGAATCTGTATGAATATTATGACCGTTGAACATATAACAAAAAGCTATGGCGAGAAAATGTTGTTCGAGGATGTTTCCTTTGGTATGGATGAGCGAGACAAAATAGGGGTCGTGGGTGTAAATGGCACTGGGAAATCAACGTTTTTACGTGTTATTTCTGGCTTGGAGCCGCCAGATGATGGTAACATTGCAGTGAACAACGATGTGCGGATTCAGTATCTGGCACAAAACCCGGAATTTGATCCTGAAATGAAGGTACTCCAGCATATTTTTCATGGCAATCAGCCTGAAATGAAAGCAGTGCGTGAATATACAGAAACCATGGAATTACTGGAATTGAATTCGGGTAGCGAGGAGATCCAAAACCGCCTGCTGCGGGCAAGTCAGCAAATGGATACGTTCCAAGCATGGCAGCTGGAGAGTGAAGCCAAAAATATACTTACCCGACTGGGGATCACCCAGTTTGAATCTCGTATGGGCGTTCTCTCCGGTGGTCAGCGTAAACGGGTTGCTTTGGCTGCGGCTTTGATCCAACCCTGTGAGCTGCTCATTCTTGACGAGCCTACCAACCATATTGATAATGAGTCCGTTGCATGGCTGGAGCAATATTTGCAAAAAAGACGCGGTGCGTTGTTAATGATCACGCATGATCGCTATTTTCTGGATCGAGTGGCTAATGTCATGTTAGAGCTGGATCATGGTCGCCTTTTCCGTTATGAGGCTAACTATACTCGGTTTTTGGAGCTGAAGGCAGAACGCGAGGAACGGGAAGCGTCTTCGGAACAAAAAAGAAAGAACCTGCTGCGTAATGAGCTGGCCTGGATTCGCCGAGGAGCAAAGGCTCGATCAACCAAGCAGAAAGCGCGTATTGACCGATATGAGCAGCTTAGGGATCAGCAACCGGAAGCTCGTTCTGGATCTGTAGATATGTCCGTCGCCTCTACACGTCTGGGTAAAAAGATTTTGGAGATTGAGCATTTGTCAAAAGCGGTAGACTCCCGTAAGCTGATTCAGGATTTGAGTTACATTGCGGTTCCTGGTGATCGTGTAGGCATCCTGGGACCTAACGGTAGTGGAAAATCCACTCTGCTCCAAATGATTGCCCAGCGTGTAGAACCAGATTCCGGCAGTGTTGTACTGGGACCGACTGTGAAGCTGGGTTATTTTACTCAGGAGCATCAGGAAATGGACGACTCTCTGCGTGTCATTGAATATATTAAGGAAGAAGCCGAAGTAATTCGTACGGCAGACGGTTCGACGATTACAGCTGCGCAGATGCTGGAGCGGTTTCTATTTGCACCAAGCGCGCAATGGACGGTTATTTCTCGGCTGTCCGGGGGGGAAAAACGTCGCTTGTACCTGCTACGTGTCCTTATGTCCGCACCGAATGTACTATTGCTGGATGAACCGACAAATGATCTCGATATTCAGACCCTTTCTGTTCTGGAAGACTATCTGGATGAATTCCCGGGCGTAGTTTTTATCGTTTCTCATGATCGTTATTTCCTGGATCGGACCATGGACAAAATACTGGCATTTGAAGGGGATGGACAGGTACGTGTGCATGTAGGCGACTATAGCGAGTATGCAGAATGGATCAGTAAAAATGCTCAATCCTCGGCCAATACGTCGGACTCGACGGGGACGGCTTCCTCGAATCGGTCTTCTGTACCTAAGTCTGTGGGTTCCTCCGAACCCGTCAAGGGGACAAGTAAACCCAAGCTTAAATTTACCTTTAAGGAACAGCGAGAATATGAGCAGATTGATGAGCTGATTGAACAAGCTGAACAGAAATTGGCCGACATTCAGCGGCAGATGGAGGAATCTTTCAGCGATTCGGCACGGTTACAGGAGCTTATGGCTGAGCAAGCAAAGGCAGAACAGCATCTGGAGCATCAAATGGAACGTTGGACCTACCTGAATGAGCTGGCTGAGCAGATTGAACAAAGTAAATCTTAAAATACAAAAGCAAGTCTCCATTTAGAATGGGGGCTTGCTTTTTTTGTAGAAGATGTATCCTGTTTTCCATGCAGATATAGTGGCTAGGCCGTTACATAAGCCGTGAGCAGGAGGGCAGTGTTCACTACGGCCTGCTTATGCGTGCGCTCCATCGCGTGAGAGGCATGTACGCCAGGTCCGATCAGTGCAGCACGAATGTTATTGCCTGCTTTAAGCGCAGCCGAAGCGTCTGAGCCATAGTGCGGATAAATATCTACCGCATGCGGAATATTTAGCTCCTTCGCCAGTTCAATCAGACGGGTCGTCATGTTGTAGTCGTAAGGACCTGAGGAGTCTTTGGCACAAATGGAAACGTCCGTTTCCTTGCAGCTCAGATCCTCACCTATGCAGCCCATGTCGACAGCAATCATTTCGCTGATACCTTCGGGTATGTAAGCCGCTCCATGTCCCACTTCCTCATAGTTGGAAATGAGTAATTTAACAGTATGTCGAGGCTTCCAGCCCCCGTGTACAGCCGATTCCAATAAACCAAACAGTGCTGCTACGCTAGCTTTATCATCCAAGTGCCGTGACTTGATAAATCCACTGGGTGTTACGACCGGGCGCGCATCGAATGAAATGAAATCGCCCACCCCAATACCGAGCCGAAGCACGTCTTCTTTCGATTTGACAAGCTCGTCAATTCGTACCTCCATATGGCTCTCCTTGCGTTCAAAGCCTCGTGCATCATCATAGACGTGCACGGATGGATGACTGGACAGAATCGTGCCTGTATACGTTTGTCCGCCTCGGGTATGAATAAGACAGTATTCGTTCTCAATGCTGTTCATCATGAAGCCGCCTACAGATGTCAGGCGTAGGGTACCTTGCGTTGTTATCGAACGTACCATCGCGCCCAAAGTATCCACATGCGCACTGAGCGCCACTGCACGGTCCGTATCTTGACCTTCCAGTGTCAAGATAGCACCGCCTTTTGCATTCCATTCAATGGATATTCCTAGATTTTCGGCTTCCTTACGAATCAGCTCCATCACATGATGTGTATACCCGCTGGGACTAGGCGTGCTCAGTAGCTGATTTAAAAAGCTCATGATATAGTTTTCATTTAATTGAATTGTCATTTGTTGCTCCTCCTCATTTGGACAACCGATCAGGGTTAGAGGACGGTTGCTCTATACCTGAGTCGGATGTAGACACAGTGCTGAAAGAACCAGTCGTGTCATTGGACACATTCGCATATGCTTCCACTGCGGTTGTGTGCTCTTCTTGTAGTGTATGAAGCTGATTAGTCAGACGTTTGATCTCTCTCTGAAGCCTATATTGACGGAAGATCCCGAAAGAACCGACAATAAGTCCACCTAAAAGAGTGCAACCAAGAATAAGCAGAATCAAAGGAATGCTGACTCTACTAAACAGAAGGTTCACTTGAACCGAATTGACATTAATAACAGCAAAAACAGCTGTTAACAAAGCTATAACAAGTGCTGCGATTAAAGACCATTGTGTTTTCAAATTGCCACCTCCCTCTGTTACATTATAAAATCCCTTGTCCGCCATGGACAAGGGATTTATCCGTGCATCTTCAATGCGGGATTCTAAGTGTGCACGGTGTTACTTTCCTTCAGTTAGCTTTTCCATTTCTGTAATGACTTCCTCAAATACGCTCATCGCTTCGCGAATCGGTTGTGGAGAGGACATGTCAACGCCAGCTTTCTTCAAAATATTAATTGAATAATCACTGCCACCGCTCTTTAGGAAGCCTAAGTAACGGTCAACGGCTGGCTGGCCTTCTTCCAGAATCTGTTTCGAGAAACTGGTTGCTGCCGAGAAGCCAGTAGCATATTTGTAGACATAGAAGCTGTTATAAAAATGAGGGATTCGTGCCCATTCCATTTCTATGTCTTTGTCTACCTTCATGCCAGGCCCGTGATATTTCACATTCAAATCATAATAAATCTCCGATAAAAGCTGCGGTGTAAGGGATTCACCTTGTTCAGCACGCTCATGTACAATCTTCTCGAATTCCGCAAACATCGTTTGACGGAATACCGTTGTGCGGAATTGGTCCGCATAGTAGGTGAGGAGGTACATTTTCTCTTTTGGATCGGTAGATTTGTTCAGCAAATAATCCATCAGCAAGGCTTCATTAGTAGTGGAGGCCACTTCAGCCAGGAAAATGGTGTATTGTGCATCCCGGTACTTTAATGCGTTGTCTGAATAATAGGAATGTAGCGCATGCCCCATTTCATGGGCAAGTGTGAACATGCTGTTCAGGTTATCTTTATGGTTCAGAAGCACATAAGGGTGGGTGCCATAAGCTCCCCAGCTATAGGCGCCTGTGCGCTTATTTTCATTTTCATATACGTCAATCCAGCGCTCATCATAGCCTTTTTGCAATGAAGCCAGGTAGTCCTCGCCCAGAGGCTTAAGGCCTTCCTTGGTTTGCTTTTTGGCATCCTCATACGTAATGTCCATCTTGTATTCGTCCACAAGTGGAGCGAACAAATCATACATATGAAGCTCATCCACACCTAGCAACTTTTTACGCAGCTTGATATACCGGTGAAGCAAGGGCAGGCTTTCATGGATGGTATCAATAAGATTCGTGTACACTTCCTTCGGAATGTTATCACCGTATAGTGACATCTCCAGCACGGAAGGGTATTTGCGAACACGAGAATAAAAAATATTTTTGTTCACATTGGCACTCAATGTAGAAGCAATCGTATTTTTATTTTTGGCATATGTGTCATACACCGCTTTAAAAGCACGTTCACGTACTTCGCGGTGTGGACTTTCGAGAAATTGAATGTAGCTACCATGGGTCAGCTCGACCTCTTTGCCATGCTCATCTTTGATTTTCGGAAACTTCAAATCCGCATTGTTGAGCATTCCGAAAATCGTTTGCGGGGCTTGAGCCAGATTGCCAACCTGAGCGAGTAACGCTTCTTCTGTTTTGCCCAGCACATGTGCTTTTTCCCGCTTCATTTCTTGAAGTGTAAACTTGTAATCCGAAAGTTTCGGATCTGCAATGAAGGCATCAAGCTGATGATCTGGCAGTGCCAAAATTTCGGGAGTCACGAATGAAAGAGACTCACTAACTTCAACGCCTAGCTTTTTCGCTTTTTGCGAAAGCCCCTGATATGTAGGTTCAGCTGTATCTTCATCATGATGAAGATGTGCATACACATATACACGCTCGGTTTTGAGCGACAACTCATCTTCGAGCTTGAAGCAGTTGCCAATCGCTTCGGCTGAATTGAGCTTGCCTTGAAATTGAGCAGCCTTTTTGGCCAATTGTTTGACTTCTTCGTATTCTTGATCCCATGCCTTGCGGTTAGGGAACAGGTCTTCCAGTTTCCATGTATTTTCCACTGGCGCATCAGCGCGTTTTACAATTTCACTCATGGAGAGCCTCCTCTGATCGAACGTAATGTGGGATGGGGCTGCGTTGGTAAGGGACGGATGCCAAAACGAAGAAACCGCCACGCTTACCGTAAGCAGCAGGGCAAGAGGTTTTACAGGATGCATGTAACGGCATATCCTCCTTATACCATGGCTTGTTATGCCATAGTATGACCTTTTGCCCCTGAAAGTATAATTTTCCTTACTGTGGGTTGGAACCTATATTTAATAAGCTGTATACAATAAGATAAAAGGCAAGGCAAATCATGATTACCGCAGTGAGGGCCATCCACTTTTTGAGAGGAGCCGGTATCGTTTCACGCTTCATGATCAGCACTCCGCCCAGCGTGAAGGCCAGAATAATGAAGATGAGATAGCTGTTGGACACCATGAATAGGCTACACCTGTTTGAAAGCGTTCATGATCCGCTGCCATTCTTCCTCATTATCTTGAAAGGATTGCTTGGGAAAACGATTTTCAGCCCAATGCATTAGCGCCGGACGGCTCAAAAATGTATGGGCTTCCTCGCCCCAGTCATCGGATATTTCCCGTAGAACGATGTAACGGCCCTGCACCTCGACAGTCATCATATTCCACTTGTCTTTTTTGTATATTTCGTGTTTTTTCATCATATGCATGTCTCCGATTTTATAGATGTTTTGGTTCATGATACCGCAGTTTCTGCCGCAAAAGCAAATCATTCCAGACCCTAAAACCCGGAAAAACACCAATTGCAATGTGAAAAAGCATGAAGTATAATATGGATATTCGCCATAGATGGCGGTATTTTTAGGAGGTTGTTCACTTGAAAGGTATAGTTAAATGGTTTAACGCAGAAAAAGGTTATGGCTTCATTCAAGTTGAGGGTGGCGAGGATGTATTTGTACACTTCTCCGCAATCCAAGGCGACGGTTTCAAAACTTTGGAAGAAGGTCAAGAGGTTGAATTCGAAATTACTGAAGGTAACCGTGGACCACAAGCAGCTAACGTAATTAAACTGTAAGTGTAACTGAATTGTAAGAAATGTTCCGTTATTACGGATGTCTTATATATTACGGTTAAACGATGAATTGAGAGCGCAGTTCCTTAGCATTTAAGGAACTGCGCTTTTTTGCGTAAAAACGTTTATGATATGAGAAGCTTGAACTGGAGAAAGGGACAAAATATCAGGGCCGGACGCTGGGATCGAGTCAGGACAACCCGGATTGGGATTGTGAATAATTTTGTAATGACTGGTGGAGCTGTGATATTTAATTACGTGTTTAACCACCAAGCCCTGCTGATGGTTCTTCCCTCAACGGGCTCTGTAATGACACCGCTTTTGATTACCATTATTTCATTATGGGGCATTCGTATACCTTTGACCTATGCATTTGTCGATAAGTATGATCTAGACGCTGTATGGGGAGCTTTCCTGTAGTTTTTCGATCTCCGCCGTATCCGCCGTAGCAGTGATTATCTATCACGCTTTTGGGAATTGGAAGCAGGCCAACATGGGAGAGGGCAACCAAGGGATGAAGCTGGCAGAGGACAAGGGCTAGGTAGGACATTTCTACTATTTGCAATTAAAGTCTTATAAGGGTGCAAGCTGGTCTGGCTCCTATTTTTGACTGATTTTATAGCAAAGGCCAAAGCGTTTTTGTAAGAAGAGCTCATTTTTCTTGAATATTAAAGAAAAAAGTGAGGTTGTTCATTTGTGCTAAAAGGTGGATCATATTATAATGAATATGGTTTGGATAGGTATAATTACGTAGACAACAATGTGGAGGCACCGTCATTTGAGTTATGTTGAGCAAGGACGTTATCAAGTACCGAGAGGCCCCATAGGTCTAATGAGCCGAATGTACAAGCACATTCTCCCTGAAACGAAACAAGAATTGAGTAACTGGAAGAGCAAGGCCGAACAAATTCCGGACCCTGAGCTGAGAAGCCAGGCACTTGCGAGCATAGCAGAGAAGACGTTTCACTGTGTGGGGGGAGCGGTTTATGCCGCAGCCAATATGTCTGACCGGCAGACGCTAATTCCGCTGATTGTGGCGTACCAGACCATTAGCGATTATCTGGACAACCTGTGTGATCGCAGTACGTCTATGGACCCGGATGATTTTAGGTTGTTGCATCAGTCTATGCTGGATGCGGTTAATCCGACGGCTAGGCCAGTGAATTATTATGAGTTGCGTCGTGAGCAGGAGGATGGCGGTTATTTGACCGGGCTGGTGACAACCTGTCAGTCTTGTGTAAGCAGGCTTCCGGGCTATGAGGCGGCAATGCCTTACGTTCAGGATTTGGCGCGATTATACACGGATTTGCAAGTATACAAGCATATTAAACCCGAGCTGCGGGAACAAGCGCTTTTGGACTGGTGGTCGATTCATAAGGACCGTACACCCGAGTTGCGCTGGAACGAGTTTGCTGCGGCTACTGGCTCAACCCTGGGGGTCTTTATGCTGTTTCTTGCTGCCAGCGACCAGCATCTCACAGATGCGGGGGCTGCCTCAATACATGCATCGTATTTTCCACATGTGTGCAGTCTTCATATTTTGCTGGATTATCTAATCGATCAAGACGAAGACCGGAAGGGCGGAGATCTTAACTTTTGCAATTATTATGAAGATACCGACATGATGCTGGACCGGATCGCCTACGTTGTGAATCGGGCGCGGGCTGATATTGCAGATGTCCCTGCCAGCTCCTTTCACCGGATGATTATCGAGGGATTGCTGGCTTTATATTTATCCGACCCCAAAGTTAGTGAGCAGCAGGATGTTCGCGCTGTTTCGAGACGTTTAATGAAAAATAGTCCGCTTATGCGTTTGTTTTTCTTATTAAACAGTCGATGGATAAGAAGGCTTATATGATTATTTTGAGGAGGTCATAAATCATGACAGCAGTTAAGAAAATTGCAGTATTAACAAGTGGTGGAGATTCACAAGGGATGAACGCAGCAGTTCGCGCCGTCGTACGTAGCGGATTGTATTTTGGACTGGAAGTATTCGGGATTCAACGCGGATATCAAGGCCTTTTGAACGATGATATTTTCCCAATGGATCTGAGAAGCGTCGGCGATATTATCCAACGTGGGGGTACTGTACTTCAATCTGCAAGATGCCTCGAATTTACAACTGAAGAAGGTCAGAAGCGTGGCGCTGAAATTTTGCGTAATCGTGGAATTGACGGCGTAGTCGTAATCGGTGGCGACGGTTCTTACCAAGGAGCTAACAAACTGACTAAGCAAGGCATCAAAACGATGTGTCTTCCAGGAACGATTGACAATGATATTTCCTTCACAGACTACACTATCGGTTTTGATACAGCAGTTAGTATTGTAGTGGACGCCATCAATAAGCTGCGTGATACGATGTCTTCCCATGAACGTTCTTCCATCGTGGAAGTTATGGGACGTCATTGTGGCGATATTGCTCTCCATGCGGGTCTGGCTTCGGGTGCAGAAACGATCTTGGTACCTGAGGTGGAATTTGACCTGAATGAAGTATCCGATCGGATGAAACAAAACTTCAAACATGGCAAACGCCACAGTATCATTATCGTTGCTGAGGGTGTAGGCAAAGGCGAAACCGTAGCAAAAGTAATCCAAGAAAACTGTCCAGATTATGAACCTCGTGTTACAGTGCTTGGACACATTCAACGTGGAGGTACACCAACTGCATTTGACCGCAACCTGGCAAGCCGTTTGGGTGACTTTGCAGTTCGTCAATTGATTGAGGGTGTATCTGACAAAGCTTGCGGAACGATCGATGGTAAGCTGGTAGCTACAGATATTGGCAAGGTTGTAAGTACCAAAAAAGATTTCAACATGGAGCTCTATGAGCTGGCCTTGCGTTTGTCCCAATAAGAAGAACTTATTACGTTTATATGTTTAATGATCGGTTCTGAAATGGGGAAAGATTGAAAATGATGCGGATGACCTGAGTCATCCGCTATTTTTTTAGCTTTGAATAGGATCAGGAGGTAACCATCATGTATTTATTCAAAATAGAAGTGGATAGCTCGGAAGGAGCTCTGACCGTCATTCTTGCTGCTGAAAATGAAGAACAGGCATTTGAGGAAGTTGAACAACATGTGGAGAGACACTTTTTATATCCCCCCGAGCTAAAAGAAGTGGCTATCGTAGAAAAAAAACGAATAACTACGGGTGCAGCATATGTAATCGAGACACGCAAAGACTAATGAGTCTTTGCGTGTTGTTTTTGTTCGGCAAAACGACGTTGTACTCTTACCAAACGCCAGAGAAGCAAAATAGCACCTACGGCCAGACCTGTAATCAAGCCAATCCAATAGCCATAAGGTCCCCATGTGGTCCAGCGTGCGAGTATATATCCTATAGGAAGCCCGATAACCCAATAGGACAGGAAGGTGAGCAGAAAAGCCGAATTGACATCTTTATACCCACGTAGCACTCCCTGCGTTGGTGTAGCGACAGCATCAGAGATCTGAAAGAAAATCGCATAGATTAAAAAATGTTGAGCTAATTGAATGACCTGCGAGTCGGTAGAATAAAGTCGAGCAACCTGTTCACCCCAGATGAGCAGTACAATAGCTGTAATCAAGGATAGGAAAACTGCGCTGCTAATGCCCATTACACCATAAATTTTGGCATCTCGTGGACGAGCAGCTCCTGTTTCATAGCCGACCAGAATCGTAAGTGCCATACAAATACTGAGTGGAATCATATACAGGGTAGAAGCAAAATTCATGGCAGCCTGATGAGCGGCTATGGTAGCCGTGTTATAGTTGCTCATCAAGAGAGTGACGGCTGAAAAAACGGCAGTCTCAAAAAATATAGCAAATCCAATGGGTACCCCGATCTTAATAAGCTCTTTCAAAGCACTGACCGCGAGCCCGTATATTTTGCTAAAGATTTGATATTCGGCAAATATCTTTCCCCGATGCGCAGTAATACCGGCAACCAGCATAATAATCCAGTAGGTAGTAGCTGTTGCTACCCCGGAGCCTACACCTCCCAAACGGGGAAAACCCCAGTTACCATAAATAAGCAGATAGTTTAATAAAACATTGATAGGCAACGATATGAGCGTGATTAACATCGTAAACCGGGTTTGTCCCAATGCATCCATAAAGCTGCGAAGCACGGTATAGGCAAATAGAGGAACGACACCAAAGGCCATCGCACAAAGATAGTACAGAGCCACATTATGAACTCTCAATTCCAGATTCATCCCGTTCAATATAGGCTTTACTAAAAAGGCTCCGGCAATCAAGACCACGATGGATAGAATAAGAGACAGCCAAAGTGCCTGAATGACATAGTAGGAGACCTTATCTTTGCGCTGCGCTCCTACCAATTGGGATACAATGGGGGTAATTGCTATAAGTATCCCGTTAAGGCCTGTTTGTACAGGGACCCACAGGCTTACTCCGATAGCTACTCCAGCCAGATCAGCAGGGGAAAAGTGCCCCGACATATTCGTATCAAAAAAAGTCATCGCGGATAGAGCAAGCTGGGTAATCAGAATAGGGAGCAAAATGTAAAAAAGCTGCTTCCATTTCTGTCCCATGGTTAGAGTTAATTGCATTTTTGTTTTCCTCATTTACTTGGGGTTATTATTTGTATATATCATAGCATGTAAATTTTATTGTAAGGGATACTGTAACAATTGAACAGCAATAAAAAAGACTGCATCCGTTCGTCAAACAACGGGGCAGTCTTCGATATAATGATATAAGTTCCAAAATTCTTATAAAATAAAGAGAAGTCCAGTGAGATAATTATTATTTGTAGGTTACTCCGCTTGTATAGCGGTTAGTGGCATTCCAGAGTAAATATTCGTTCACCTTCATGTCCTTGAGTGCACGAATTTGATCCTCGACCTGCGTTTTCCCATACTTGGCATAATGTCCGCTCCCCAACCAACTTGCGGTAAAATCCTGAATCCACGGACGAATAATTGGCTTGAGCTTGCCTGTAGGATCAAGTTTTTTGTGTGTATCGGCCATGGAGCCTTTGATCGTCTGGTATGGATTTTTATCGGGGTCCTTTACACCGAACCAGCCTGTCGTGTAGTGACTTGGATAAACCATCGGTGAAATGACATCTACATTTTCGGAGATTTTAGTAAAATCCTGTCCAATCCCTTCTGCAGCAGGAACAGAGGCGGCATAACCGAAAATATCTACTGATACTCTCACCCCTAAGGGAGCAAGCTCTTTGCGGGCATACTGTACGAATTCAGCGACCGCATCCGAACGGGATTGATCTGATTTGGTATATTTCAGCTTATCTGCTCTTTTTTCAAAGCCTTCAGGGAAACGTACATAGTCAAATTGAATTTCCTTAAAACCAAGTTTGGCGGCTTCCTTGGCAATGGCGATATTATAATCCCATACTTCTTTATTATAGGGATTGACAAACCCATCTCCTTTGCTGTTTTTCCAGACAGAGCCGTCAGCATTGCGGAAGGACATCTCAGGATTTTTATTAGCCAACACCGTATCTTTAAAAACAACAATACGAGCAATCGGATAAACATTATGCTTTTTCAGTCGGTCCATCAAACCGGAAATGTCGTTAATAAATTTTTGCGGCTTGCCCAATTTCAGAAGCTCGGGATTGGTCGTTGGGTAAGTGATGTAACCTGCGTCGTCCTTAATATCGATAACCATAGAATTAAGCTCTGTCTTGTCTAGCAGTTCAAGCAGCTGAGTCATACGTGAACCGCCTGCGCTGTAGGCTGTGACATAGATGCCTTTAATAGCTGGCGTGGTCGGCTGTGGGTCAATTTTATTCGGTGGATTGGAGGCATCCACCTTTATATTGCTGTGCTGTGCCTGGACCAAGGCGCTGCTGATTGTCGTTGCCACTCTATCTTTTACATTTGGAGCGTTGACTGACGGATCTCCATTTCCGCCTATTCCCATTGCCAATAGCATAATTGCCCAAATCATATTCATTTCCTAACTCTCTCCCTTATGTATGGCGCTTACCTGATTATACGTAAAGTTATGTAATGAAAAACAACATGCTTGTAACTAATACTGGCATCATCAGGCATAGTCTTACATGATTAACCTAACTATCGCTCGATGAATCCGTAAATAGGCATAAATAATGCCGCTCTCTTCACGGTTGTGGATGCAACCAGAAGAAGCGGCATTTGGCAAGAAAATTTATTGAAGATAGTTGTTGTCTTGGTGCTCACAAATACTGTACTGAATAATTTCTAGCGCATCCGTTGGCTTGAGTATGGACAACCCGTCTCGAAGCACAATCATCGAGTTTAGCTCATTCTTTTTGAGAGAAGGGAGCATTTCCGGGTACCATCTTAAGACAATGTCGGACAGTTTTACCGTTTCCATTTCCACAAAAATCACCCTTTCCTGCTCGGAATCATTCCAAAAGAATCATTCAATACGATTCGGAAAAGCAAAGTGCCTGTGAAATAGCAGGTAAAGCTGGTCTTTATATACTATGGGAACAGCGCACATATAGTGTACCACAAAAACTGCATTTTGACACTTGGGTTTGTGCTTATCTTCGTCGGAATGAACCCATTACTCCAACTGTTTCCACAATATTCACAAAAGCAGCAGGGTCCACTTCCTTGATGATGCGTTTTAATTCAACAAGCTCATAGCGTGTCGTCACAGTCATCAGCATGTCCTTTTCGGTATGTGAAAATGCACCTTCAATTTTTATTTTGCTGACCCCCCGTGGCGTGGCCAACATTCGGTTGAGCAGCTTGTCAGTATGCTCTGTAATGATGTAGACGGTGATCTTCGTATGACTTACATAGATTTGGTCCAACACCTTACCAGTTACAAAAATGGATAACATGGAGGCCAGTGCAATGTTCCAATCATTGTTCAAATACCCTGCTGCGACAATGACCAGTCCATTCAAGCCCACAAGCACAGTCCCGACAGGGAAGTCACGATAAGTGGTAACAATGGAGCCGATAATGTCAAAGCCGCCCGTAGAGCCTCCTACCCGAAAGGAAATTCCAGCGCCAACGCCGACCAATACCCCACCAAAGACCGAGGCCAGCAGGGGATCAGAGACGACAGATTGCACAGGTACCCAGGCCAAAATCCATGTTGTCACAATAACCGATAAAATGCTCAGGCTGATAAAACGCTTGCCTAAAATAAACCAGCCTGCAATAAGCATCGGGATATTGATGATAAAATACATGGTGCTGATATCAAATTTTGTGAAATAGCCAATGAGCATGGAAAGTCCGGCTACTCCCCCGCTCAGCAAGTGATGTGGGACGAGAAACAGATTAAAACCGCATGCGATGGCAGCGGCTCCAAGGATGACTGTTAAGCAGTTTAACACTATTTTTAACAACTTTTTTTCACCTCATTTAAATTATACAGAAAGCAACTTACTGGTATTCATGAATTGTTCTGTGCTATAATGCGATGTGGATATTCTTGAGTAGGGACCTATGTCCAGAGAAACACTTAAAATTTAAACTGTTTTAAAAAGGATAAATTCGTTTAAGATGTATCGGATAGGTTCCCCAAATTCATTACAGAAAGATGCAGTATAGATCTAAATAAACTGTCGCTGTATTGGGGAAAACTTATACAATAATATCGCTACTTAAGAATACAGACAACATTGTGGATTGTCCACCACATCCACCATTATGAAGGAGTTTGAATAAATTTGACGACATTTGCAGAATTTGATCTTGAACCGAAAGTAATTCAGGCGATTACGGAACTAGGGTTCGAAGAAGCAACACCTATTCAATCCAAATCCATTCCAATTGCATTGCAAGGAAAAGACATGATTGGTCAAGCCCAAACAGGTACAGGTAAAACTGCTGCGTTTGGTATTCCGATGATCAATAAAATTTCTAAAAACGATGAAAAAATCAGAGCCCTGATTATGGCTCCAACACGTGAGCTTGCTATTCAGGTGGCTGAAGAAATCGAAAAACTCTCCCGCTTCAAAGGTCTTCGCACTTTGCCAATCTACGGTGGACAAGATATCGTACGCCAGATTCGCGCTTTGAAAAAGAAACCACAAATTATTATCGGTACACCAGGACGTTTGCTGGATCATATTAATCGTAAAACCATTAAGCTAGAAGATGTAAATACCGTTGTTTTGGATGAAGCAGATGAAATGCTGGATATGGGCTTCATGGAAGATATTCAGTCCATTCTGAAGCAGGTTCCGGACGAGCGCCAAACAATGCTTTTCTCGGCTACAATGCCTCCTAATATTAAAAGATTGGCCGAGCAATTCCTTAAAGATCCTGAGCATGTATCCGTTATTCCTAAACAAGTTAGTGCTCCGCTGATTGATCAGGCTTATATTGAAGTTCCTGAGCGTCAAAAATTCGAAGCATTAAGCCGTTTGATCGACATGGAATCCCCAGAACTTGCGATTGTATTCGGTCGTACTAAGCGCCGGGTAGACGAGCTGGCTGAGGCTCTGCAAAAACGCGGTTATTCCGCAGACGGTTTGCATGGTGACTTGTCTCAGAACCAGCGTGATGCTGTTATGCGTAAATTCCGTGACGGAAGTATTGATGTGCTCGTAGCGACTGACGTTGCAGCCCGTGGTTTGGACGTTTCCGGCGTAACTCACGTTGTGAACTTTGACCTTCCACAAGATCCGGAAAGCTATGTTCACCGTATCGGACGTACTGGACGTGCAGGTAAAGAAGGGGAAGCTTGGTCATTCGTAACGCCTCGTGAAATTGACCATTTGCATTTCATTGAACGTGTAACCCGTCACCGCATTCCACGCAAGCCTCTTCCAACGTTGGCAGAAGCTCTGGAAGGCAAACAACGTATCATTGCAGAACGCCTTCTAGAAGTTGTAGAAAATGGTGAACTGAACGAGTACAAAGGTTTGGCTATTCAAATGCTGGAGCAATATGATTCTGTGCAACTTCTCTCCGCAGCTCTGAAGCTGATGACTGGTGAGAAGAGAGAGGCATCTATTGAACTGACTCCGGAAGATCCGATCCGTGCAAAACGTCGTAAACCAGACGTGCGCTCTGGCGGACGCAAGCCTTCCAACTATGGTGGACGCAGCAACGGTGGTTACAATTCCAACCGTGGCGGTAGCGGCAGTAAAGGTGGATATGGCGGTTACAACCGTGGTAAAGAAGGCGGTGGCTACAACCGTGATTCCGGAAGCCGCTATAGTGGAGATCGCAAACCACGTCCAAGCAGCAATGGAGAAACTCGCCGTCCTGCAAGACGTGAAGATTCATCTTCCGAATAATAACAAAAAAGATTAATGAAAAGCCGAAGCTGGTACAAGCTTCGGCTTTTTTTAACTGGTATGTATGAAATGTAAGAGATCTGCTTCTATGGACCACGTATGGATTTCGCTGGCGCTTTAGGGCTGAAATACGGTATGATATAGTCAAGAGCCGGAACTAACAGGCGTAGCAGCATAAGTCTTGGAATTGCCAAGGCTTGCGGAGGGAGAGACTGACATTGGAATTTAAAGGAGCTATGGGGGGGATTTACCGCCTAACCGAATGGATTACCCGGCTGGCGGCTAGCAATTTGTTGTGGGTGTTATGTTCATCGCCTTTTGTATTCTGCCTCATACTGAAATTACTGGTTATGAATCAGAATCTGGCGAATGAATCGTTACAAATGAACTGGGCGATGGCTGTTTTGGCACCGCTTACTTTATTTCCTGCCACATCGGCTTTGTTCACGGTGGTTCGCAAATGGGTAATGGGCGATACCGATACAGGCGTGTTTCGTACCTTTTTTAAAGGATATAAAGAGAACTATAAGCAGAGTCTAATTGGAGGTATCTTTTACACGCTACTGTTTGTCGTCATGTATGTGGATTACACTGTATATATGACACAGCTCAGCAATTTGCAAATCGTGGGCGTTATCATGCTGATCCTCATCATTATTTTGCTTGTGTCTATGTTTAACTTTTTTTCGATGGTGGCTCATTATCATATGTCTACCGGACAAATTATTAAAAATGCGGTTTTATTGACGCTGATTCGACCATTCCGTGTATTTTCCACCATGCTCGGCAGCGCTGTTGTTATATTCATTGGGGTTAAATATCCCGTGCTTTTCTTATTCTTCATCGGCAGTGTAGTTGCCTGGTTCGCTTTTTTTAACTTCTATGGAACCTTCCTTAAAATGCAGGACCAAATGGAAAAGATGAAACAGAAGGACGAAGAAAAGGAAAGCATTGAAGACAAGAAAAGTGATAACGTCTAAAAATAAAACATAATTCTCCTAGCATTTACTTTCTGAGTGAGAAGCGCTATAATAAGGTCACATCCTGCGATGCACGTTACGGTCATTTGTTGTTTTGAACCAATGACAATGTCTAGGGAGATCTATACGGATGAATAGCTGAAAAGCCCTGTCAATTGCTGACAAGGGGACTTCAAAAGTTTATTCTGCGGTCACCCACCTGCTAAAGCAGGTTCAGAAGACGCTATGGTCGGACGGCATCGGCGGGTACACCATAATGTAATGAACACACTCTGGTACTGCTCATGCAGAAACAGGGTGTTTTTTGTATGCAACAATGTTAAACTAAGATATGAGGTACTAAGGTCGCATACCACAGGCACAAACGGACTTATTTTTGGTTGCTTATCGCATTTTATAAAGCGCTTGCAGCAAAAGAAACCGATGTGTTGTATGAATAGGTAGCGATTATCGTGAAGGAGGAAATGTCTTGTCGTTGAAGAGGACTCTGGTAGGGATTGTGCGCAGCCAAGAAGGTACAAGCGACCGGGTCAAGGACCCCCAAATGAAGACACGCTATTATAACTTATCGAGAGACAAGGCTTGGGAAGAAGTATCATCAATCATGAAAAAAATTCCTGGCTACAAGGTACTCCATGAGGTAGCATCCGTAGGTGAGATCACGTTGGAAAAGCGAACGGCGTTCGGCAGAACTGTCGATATTACCGTTTCGATTTTATCTGTCTCTCCAGTTCGAAGTGCAGTGGATATTTATTCCGCTTCACGCGGATCGTTAGGGGACTTGGGTGCGAATTACCGCATTATTTTGCAACTGTTCGCTATGATCGACAAGAAGCTGTCCGCTCACAAGGTCGTACAGTAATAGCAGGTTGTTGGAGCAGTGATGTGGTGGGCAAACATCAAAAAAAGCGAGGAAGGCAATCCTTCACTCGCTTTTTTAATATTTGGCTGGATTTAGACGAGTTTTTTTACGGCTGCAATCGCTTGTTCATAGTCAGGATGCTCGGACATTTCGCTCAAGTATTCTACGTATGCGATTTTGTCATTTTGGTCAATGACAAAAATAGCTCTATGATCCAAATGGAATTCCTTAATGAATACACCATAAGCTTCACCAAAGGAATGATCTTTGTAGTCGGACAGTGTCAATACGCGATCAATACCAGCCGCACCGCACCAACGAGCTTGAGCGAAAGGCAAATCCACGCTGACTGTCAGTACCACAACTTGATCCCCCAGAGAGTCTGCTTCCTGGTTGAAACGTCGAGTCTGCGCGTCACACACGCCTGTATCTAGAGAAGGGACAACGCTGATCAGTTTGACTTTGCCTGCAAAGTCCTGAAGCGTAGCTGCTTCCAGCAGGTCTTTCTGTAATTTGAAATCAGGCGCCTGATCTCCAACTTTCAGCTCAGGACCTATGAGAGTCAAAGGATTGCCTTTAAAAGTAGCAGCTCCTGTACGTTCTTGTGCCATATGTAATAGCCTCCTTGGTTTTTAGCATTGGTTATCGTTGCCGAAATCTATTATAATCTTTTATAAAAGACATTGTCCAATTTGAATAAGGTGGAGACACCCCATGAAGGAAGGATTGCCTTGATTTTTTTACGTTATGAGAACTGGAAAAGTTATTTGCGATTTTACCCGGTAACCTGTCTGATTTTGCTTATCAATATTGTGATGTTTATTGTATTGACCGTGCAGGGTGGATCGGAAAATAGCTTGACGTTAATCCGGTATGGAGCTTTGATTAATGAGGCGCCATTCACTGACCAGCTGTGGCGATATGTGTCAGCTATGTTTTTACATGCAGGGTTTGACCATCTTCTGTTTAATTCCTTTGCGATACTTGTATTCGCTCCTCCACTGGAGCGTTTGCTCGGTTCCTTACGCTATGTGTTATTGTATCTGGTCACGGGCATTGTTGGAAACATTCTGTCCATTGCGCATTATAACATGTTGGCGGAAACGACAGTGTCTGTAGGAGCTTCAGGAGCGATTTATGGCATCTATGGGGCATTTCTGTACGTTGCCTTGTTCCAGCGTTCCTTGATGGATGATGCTTCGCGCAAAACGCTGTACACGCTGCTAGGGTTTGGTATCTTGTTTTCTTTTGCTGTAGCGAATATTAACTGGACTGCTCACTTTGGTGGATTGCTCAGCGGGTTTTTCTTTTATGGATTATTGATTAGGTTGACTGGTCAACGCAAACGTCACTAAAGACAGCTTTATCGTAAGTTATCAGGGTAAGAAAGAAGATGATGTTCGATGGACATCTTCTTTCGTATGTTGAAAAACAGATTGGAGCGAATATCGGAGTGGAATTACGACAGTTGCAATACTTCATGAAAGTAGCGCAAAAAGAACATGTCACTCAGGCAGCCGAGGAGCTGCATGTGGCGCAATCTGCGGTAAGTCGGCAAATTCATCAGCTTGAAGAGGAGCTGGGAGTCAACCTTTTTATGCAAAAGGGTCGCAATTTGCAGCTTACGCCAGTAGGACAGCTATTTTGTAAACGGGTGGAAACGATCATAAAAGATCTGGAACGGGCAGTTTTGGAAGTGCATGAGTTTTTGGACCCTGAGGGGGGTGAAATCCGCATCGGTTTTCCACACAGTTTGGGGATTCATCTTATTCCTACGGTGGTGGCTGAATTTCGTAAGCGGTACCCCAATGTTAAATTCAGATTTAAACAAGGGATGTACCCGAGTTTGATTCGTGATGTGCTAGCGGGTGAGGTGGATTTGGCGTTTGTATCTCCTTTTCCAGATCGACATGATCATGTCGAGGGGGACGTGGTGCTAACCGAGGAGTTATTTGCGGTGCTCCCGCCTAATCATCCTTTGGCTTCAGCCGAACATATCACATTGAGCCAGCTTAAGGGGGAAAAATTCATCTTGTTCAGAGATGGATATTCATTGCGTCCGATAGTCTGGCAGGCCTGTCTGGAGGCTGGATTTACGCCTGATATTGCTTTTGAAGGCGAAGAGACGGATACGATTCGTGGATTAGTAGCTGCGGGGATGGGGGTTAGTCTTCTACCTGAAATGGCGCTGTTTCAGACTAACCCGCTTCAACCGGCAAGGGTGTCAATCGTTGATCCAGAGGTGACACGAACGATTGGTTTGATTCATCGCAGAGATGACAAACTTCCATTAGTTGCCAAATCATTCCGAACTTTTTTATTGCAATATTTTGGACTTCAAGGTAAAGCTACTACTTCAAACAAAACGGCAACAGCAGATTAAGGGCATTAAGCGTAATGTATTGGCTTGAGATTACAAAAAAAGGTTGTTCCTCTACCGCCATTGACGGAGGAACAACCTTTTTTGTAATACAAGTACCTTAATCTCGGCTGTTGAAGATGCCGATAAGGCGGATCAATTCCAGCAAGGATACGAGAGCTGCGGCCACATACGTCAATGCAGCAGCGTTCAATACTTTGGCTACACCGCGTTCTTCATCACTACGGATAAACCCTTCAGAAACCATAATATCCCGAGCGCGATTAGAAGCATTAAACTCAACTGGCAAGGTGATTAATTGAAAAGCAACAGTAGCCGAGAAAAAGATAATACCCAAGCCGATCAGGTTCGTAAAGCTAAATAAGAAACCAGCTATCAGCAGAAACGGTGCAATCCCGGAAGCGAAGTTAACGATCGGGAAAATCCGATGGCGAAGTGCCAGCATAGGATAATGCTCTTTATGTTGGATGGCATGACCGACTTCATGGCAAGCAACCGCAACCGCAGAAATGGATTTTTCATAATAAACGGGCTCGGACAGGCGCACTACCCGTTGTATCGGATCATAATGGTCAGATAGCGCTCCAGGTACTGGCTCAATAGGCACATCATGCAAGCCATTGCGATCCAACATGTGCCGAGCTGCATCATAACCAGTCAACCCATTTTCATTTGGAACATCAGACCATTTGTTAAACGTACCTTTTACACGAAATTGCGCCCATAGGGATAACCCGAACGCAAGAATTATCAAAATATACATACCCATCATAAAGCAACCCTCCATTATTGTTCATCCTACTAGCTCGGGCATCTACATCATAGAACTATGCTCCAACAGATACTTCAAAGCCTCAATACAAGCGGCGCTTTGTGGCAATAGACTGGTAAGCAGCTTGCGAGCTTGAACGGGCTTGAGCTGTCCGAGAAGAGGCTGTAGCTCATTGACTTCACGCTCTAGACGCTGCATATGCATTTCTAGACTCGTTAGCTTGTCGGTGACGTGCTCTTCTCCTGCAACCGAGTTCCATTTAATCAGTGTCTGTCGGATTTCCTCGAGGCTATACTTCTCTTGTTTCATTTGGTTAATACGTTCAAGCCTGTTTAAGGTTTCATCATTATAAAGCCGATAATTTTTCAATGATCGTTCTTCAGGTGCGATCAAACCAAGTTTTGTGTAATAATCAATCGTTCGTTCGCTGACACCAGCCGCTTTGGCTAGCTCACCAATTCGATATAGCTTCATATCCCCATCTGTCTTCACCTCGCGCTCTTCGTTCAACCTTCATTATTAGCATCTTAAACCGAGTGTTATAAAGGATATTTTACATGATCCTCAACCATACAGTCAAACGTCATGCTTTTATCGAACTCAAACAAGCTACTTTTTTGGTTAGTAAATATGACATGTTAGGTTTGTAAGCTCATTTTTTTAACAAAATAAAAAAAATCTTGTCAACTTTCATGTATTCTGATTATAATGACAATAAGAATTTCACGAAATGTAAAGAAACTTAACATTCGAGGAGTGGTCTTCATGAGAAAAAAGTGGTTAGTTGTATTATTGGCCATGCTGGCGGTTCTAGCTTTCCCGGTAGGTGCGTTTGCTGCTGACGGGCCGACAAATATCCAACTTCAAGCTGGACTAAACACGGCATTTACGTTCTTGGCATTTATACTTGTATTTTTCATGCAAGCGGGA
The DNA here is from genome assembly GCF_050482105.1 of Paenibacillus jamilae. GTDB lineage: Bacteria > Bacillota > Bacilli > Paenibacillales > Paenibacillaceae > Paenibacillus > Paenibacillus jamilae_B. The sequence continues at coordinate 313,393 of NZ_JBCNHI010000020.1, forward strand.
TTTGCGCTGCTGGAGGCAGGCTCGACACGAATGAAGAATGCGGGTCACGTCGCTGGTAAAACGATTCTCACGACAGGTGTTGCGGCTTTGTCCTTTTGGGCCCTCGGATTTGGATTCGGCTTTGGCAATGACGGCGGCAATGGATTTATGGGGTTGACGGGCTTCTTTATGAGTGGGACAGATGCCGCTGCATCGTTTGACACTCTTTCAGGCTTAGATGTTCCGATTACGATTATGTTTTTGTTTCACTTTGCTTTTGCTGCGGTTTCGCTTTCGATCGCATGCGGGGGGATGGCAGAGCGTGCAAAATTAAGTGTATATATTATTTTCGGTATTTTGTTCTCCATCGTGATTTATCCGGTTGTAGCTCACTGGGTATGGGGCGGCGGCTGGCTTGGCAAGTTGGGAATGCAGGATTACGCGGGTTCAACAGTGGTCCATTTGACGGGTGCTACGGCGGCACTTGTCGCTACGCTCCTACTCAAACCGCGTCTGGGCAAGTTTAATAAAGATGGCAAGCCGAACATTATCCCTGGTCATAATCAGGTGTACTCTATCCTGGGCGTTATTATTCTCTGGTTTGGCTGGTTTGGATTTAACCCAGGTAGTGCTGTTTCTGCTATGAATGACGGATTCTTTGGGTATGTAGCCCTGACTACAAATATTGCTGCTGCGGCGGGCGGAGTTTTCGCTTTACTCGTATCTTGGATGGTTTACGGAAAAGCAGATATTCCGGCTATGCTAAACGGTGTGCTGGCAGCCTTGGTTGCCATTACGGGTTCTTGTGCCTTTGTAGCGCCTTGGGCGGCATTGGTCATCGGCGCAGTCGCAGGGATCGTCACTTTCTTCACAGCGCAATGGTTTGAGCGTGCGAGAGTAGATGACCCGGTATATGCTTTCTCCGTACATGGTGTTGCAGGGATGTGGGGCGCGGTGTCCACAGGGTTGTTCGCTACTCCTGAGCTTGTAAAAATAACAGGTGTAGGTCAAGCGGGTCTGTTCTATGGTGGTGGTTTCACGCAATTAGGAGTACAACTGCTTGGACTGATTGGTACTTTGGCATTCGTATTCGTCATTTCCTTCATTATTCTAGGTGCAATGAAAGCCATTATGGGTATTCGTGTTACAGAAGAGGAAGAAACGATGGGACTTGATATCAGTGAACATGGTACGTATGGCTATCCAGAACAAATGAAGTTAGTTGCTGAAGCTGAAAAGCGTTCTGGAATTGTTAGCTAATATGTAAAATATAAAGAGCCAGTATGGATGAGCGGAGGAGATGGAAGTATGGAACTGCAAAATATGGCCCCTTGGGTGAGTTCCGCCGAAGCGATAGATCATGCAGACACACCTGAGTCGTTAAGGCAGGCCAGGGTCGATTCTCAGAAATGGCTGCTGGCTTCCCAAGCCTCCGCTCCGTTATCGGACTGGTTACGAACGGCGAATGAAATGCATGACCGCATTGCGGCCCGAGCTGTACAAATGTGTGAAAAAGGGATGGTTGAGGATGGCTTCGGCTCTCCTCCCGTCCCTTACGCATTTATAGCCTTCGGAAGTATGGGGCGTTCGGAATCGACGCTGTGGAGTGACCAAGATAACGGTATGATTATCAGTGACCTTGTGTCTGCTGATCAAGAATTGTATTTTAGCGAGTTTGGTCGCCGAGTGTCTGCGATGCTAGAGTATTTGGGATATCCCAAATGCGAGGGAAAAGTGATGTGTTCGGAGCCGTTGTGGCGCCATACATTGTCTGGATGGCAAGAACAGCTATCAAAATGGTCAGAGGATTTTGCCTGGGAACCGATTCGTTATCTCATTATTTCGTCTGACATGAGACATATCGCAGGCGACGAGCAATTGTCTGTAGAATGGAAGCAAAGCTTTTATAAGTTGTTCCGAAAGCATCCTGATTTGCCTTCAGCGGTGCTTAGGAACACAGTAAGGCATAAAGCGACACTTAATATTTTAGGTCAGATTGTTACTGAGCGATTCGGTGAGCATGCAGGCGATTTTGATGTGAAATACGGGTTATACATTCCGTTGGTGAATGCCGTCCGTTTTTTGGCATTGCAACATGGTGTGGAGGAAACTTCTACCCTGAAAAGGCTTAGGCGTCTCGCATCACTTGAAGCGGCACCGTTGCCTTTACTCGATGCTTGCGAGCGGGCCTTTCGGATCGCGCTTCAGCTGCGAATGGCTACTCCAGCGAGGGAGAAGAATGGATTGCTTCTCAGTAATGGCTATCTGGCTGTCAAGCCGCTGAAGCAAGGTAAAGGCTGGCATGAGCTGCGCGAGGCTCTTTCGACAGTACGACGGCTGCATCGTGCGTTGCAAAGGCAGCTGCGATTTATGGAAGGGAGAAAGTTATGAAGGAACCAGCGCAGGGAGGTGGCTTCTGGAGTGCCCTCCGCAGAGGAGGAGTGCCCTCGGCAATCGCATCTGTAATGGGGGCTCCTACGGCTCAGCAGATGGCGTTTATTCGGTCCCTAACGCGGGAACAACGGCGTTCTGAAGTATTGCGTACCCCACTGGAGCGTTTGGAGACGGTAGTTTTTGACCTGGAAACGACTGGATTTTCGGCCCAACATGGAGATGAAATTTTATCGTTCGGAGCGATTCGGGTTGTTGGGGATATGATTATGGAAAAAGAGCAGTTTTATACGCTTGTCAATCCGCGGACGGCGATTCCTGAACACATTACTGAGCTAACTGGGATTACCCGGGAAATGACGGATGAAGCTCCGCCGCTTATGAATGGGCTGCATGATTTTATGTCCTTTGTAGGTGGGCGGGTGCTTGTAGCGCATGCCAGTGCTCATGATAAGGCCTTTTTAAATGCTGCGTTATGGAAAACATCCAAGGTTCAGTTAACCCACCGTGTACTAGATACAATGATGCTCGCCAAATGGTTGGAGCCACAGCAGCACCAAACCTATAGTTTGGATGAATTGCTGGCCTTTCAATCCATTCCGATTGAAGGGCGGCATCATGCGTTAGAGGATGCGAAGATGACCGCTAAGCTATGGGCGGTATATGTTCAGGAAATGCTGAAGCGTAATGTGACTAATTTGGCAGATGTCTACGCACATTTGAGTCATGCCTGATTTAGTACAAGGTATAGTCTCTGACACCACATAATAACAGCAAGTTCGCGATTTTCGTGGGTTGCTGTTTTTTGCGTCCTGTTTCAATTTAGAAGGTTAGAGGTGGGAACAGTATGGGCATCCTATGGGAAGGATGAACGCCATTTAGGAGAAAGGCAGGTGATGAGACGGTGAAGAGGTTTCTTTTCATCAGAGCGATAATTGTACTGATTGTGGTTGGATCATCATGGGGAAATATTGCAAACACAGTCTATGCAGCAAGCCTGCCCGAGAAAAATGTACCATTGAAAGAAAAATACAAAGGTGAGCAAGATCATGAAGCTAAGAACAATGTAGGGACTGAATCAGATGCGGTAGAGGTAATGAACAGAATCAAACCTGGGCAACAGCTTCCCTCTATGTTTTTAAAGGGGTTAAACGGGAAGTCCTACGATGTAGGGGCTCCGCGGAATAGAGCGATGATCATTAGCTTTTGGGCTTCATGGTGTGATCCGTGCCGATTAGAAGCGCCCATGCTGAATGAATTGTATAGTAAATACAAACATGATGTAGATGTGTATGGCATCAATGTAACTCGCTATGATCGATTAGAGGATGTGCAGAAGTTTTCCCGTTCATTGGCCCTTCGATTTCCAATTTTACTGGACGAACAAGGAACATTTTTTGAACAATTTGGAGGAGCGGCTTTTCCAACTCATGTAACGATTGACCCTCATGGACGGGTACGAGAAATCATAATCGGTATGCTCAGTGAACAGGAATTGGAGGGAAAAATAGAAGCTCTTCAAAAAATAAAGTGACTTTGGGGCCGAGTAGACCGCCAAAGTCACCTTATTAGCTCGTGCTTGTACTTGGTTAGTGGTTAACTAATCCGTGATGAGTAAGCTCTGGTTGTTCATTTTTTGGAGTTGGTGCTTCCAGCAATGCGTAACGGAAGCTGTCCAAGAGAGCTTCCCAACTGGCTTCAATCACATTTTCAGATACGCCTACGTTACTCCAGACATCCTCGTAATTTTTGGACTCAATGAGCACGCGTACCTTAGCAGCAGTGGCGTCTTTTTCGTCGAGCACACGCACCTTGTAGTCAGCCAAATGCATGTCCCGCAGGGCAGGGAAATACTGAGAAAGGGCCTTGCGGAGTGCGTTATCAAGGGCGTTAACAGGACCATTTCCTTCAGCTGCGGTATAGACACTTGTCCCTGCAACATTCAGCTTTAAGAATGCCTCGGAGACAACCGATCGGCCTGCTGTTTTTTCCACCAACACCTTAAAGGATTCAAACGAGAACATTTCCTTTACTTCACCGCCGGCTTCACGGATAAGCAATTCCAGCGAAGCATCCGCGCCTTCAAACTGATAGCCTTGATGCTCCAGGTCTTTGATACGACTAATGACGCCACGCGCTTCATCGCTGGACGGATCAAGGGTGATGCCCAGCTCTTGGGCTTTGGATACGACGTTGCTTTGTCCGGCCAGTTCGGAGACCAAGACCCGCTGCTTGTTCCCCACCAGTTCGGGAGCAATGTGCTCGTAAGTTCGCGAGTCGCGCAGAATAGCTGACACGTGAATGCCCCCCTTATGGGCAAAAGCAGCATTGCCTACATAAGGCTGGTTCACAGGCAGATTGACGTTGGCGACTTCGCTAACAAAACGGGCTGTATTGTGGAGTTGGTTGAGCTTGTCGGGATCTAGACAGTCGTAGCCTAGTTTGAGCTGCAAGTTCGGAATGACCGAGCACAGGTTGGCGTTGCCGCATCGTTCACCGTAGCCGTTGATGGTACCTTGGACCTGCCTTGCACCTGCTTGAACAGCACTTAGAGAGTTGGCTACTGCCAATTCGCAGTCATTGTGTGTATGAATGCCTAACTGTGACTTCGTTAGCTGACTTTGCAGTGTAGTAACAATCTCCTGTATTTCATGCGGTAGGGTACCGCCATTGGTATCACACATCACGAGCCAATCCGCGCCAGCTTCCTCAGCTTTTTTCATAACGGCGAGTGCATACTCAGGGTTGTTTTTATATCCGTCAAAAAAATGCTCGGCATCGAAAATAACCTCCATGCCCCCTTGCTTTAAAAAGGCGATGGAGTCGTAAATCATAGACAGATTTTCCTCCAGTGTCGTCTGTAGGGCGGTGTGTACATGAAAATCCCATGATTTACCGACCAGAGTAGCGGCCTGAGCGCCGGATTCCAGAATCCGTTGCAAATTGACATCCTGTGCTGCAATGCTATCTTTGCGGCGTGTGCTGCCAAAGGCGACAATCTTTGCCTGAAGACCTAGTTCCTGTACCCGTTTGAAAAATTCGATATCCTTGCTGTTGCTCCCGGGAATCCCGCCTTCAATATAGTGAACACCGAGATCATCGAGTTTTTTGGCGATTTTCAATTTGTCATCAGCAGACAAGCTAATTCCTTCTCCTTGAGTGCCGTCTCGCAGCGTTGTATCAAAGATAGAAATAGCGGTGGACATGAGGGACTCCTCCTTTGCGGATTGCTCAGATTGGTGATGCTCTGCTTTTTTAAGCAATATAATTTTAGTTGTTTAACGCTTAAAAACATGAAAGCGTTAGTTTGTCATGTTGGTATGATAGTCGATTATAACAACTAATGACTTCAAATGTAATATGTATTTATCATTTTTGAACACAAAACCTATATTTTTTATGTAAAATAGGAATAGCATTCAAGGGTAAACCAAATATAAAATCAAAGAAGACATTTTAAACATGACGGGTGAATTTACAGTTAAAAAGAAGGGTTGAGCATGAAAGATGTCAGTGCTTATTATCCGGTCGGTGGACGAGTTATTCTGCATGTGGATATGAACGCATTCTATTGCTCCGTTCATGCAGCAGAGGAGCCGGAAAAATACAAAGGATTGCCTACCGCTGTGGCAGGCAGCAGTGAATTGCGCAAAGGTGTAATTGTGACCTGCTCTTATGAGGCACGACGATTGGGCATATCAACAGGGATGGTTGTCCAGCAGGCTCGCCGGATCTGCCCGCAGCTCATCGTAATACAGCCAGATTTTCATTTGTACCGCCGTTATTCCAAAGCATTTATGAGCATTGCTTACTCGTATACACCTATGCTGGAGGCAACCTCAATTGATGAGTGTTATCTGGATATTTCTGGTTCTAAACAATTTGGAACACCTTTGGATATTGCTGAGGAAATCCAGCGTAGAGTAGAAGAAGAGCTAGGCTTGCCTTGCTCAATTGGAGTAGCGCCCAACAAACTGCTGGCCAAAATGGCCTCTGATCTAAAAAAGCCACGCGGGATATCTGTGCTACGTTTGCGTGATGTACCCAACATTTTGTGGAATCTTCCATGTGGTCAATTGTTTGGTGTGGGCCGCAAAACGGCAGACAAGCTTCTACAAATGAACATCCGCACTATTGGGCAACTGGCTAAAGCAGATGAACATATGCTGATCAGTACATTTGGTGTAACGGGTTCATGGTTAAAATTGGCGGCAAACGGCATTAATCATTCTCCAGTCAGCACTGAACGGGAGCCGAATAAATCCATCGGTCATACAACTACCCTGCCTATGGATGTAGTAAAGCTGGAAGAAGCCCAAAGGGTACTGCTCAACATTAGTGATCAGGTAGCCCGGCGGCTTCGACGGCACGGTATGCTGGCAGGTGGCATACAACTGACGATTCGGACCCCGGATATGAAGACCTTTACGCGTTCTCAGGTTAGGAGTACGCCTACGGAAAGTGCAGAAGATATATATAAGGAAGCTTGTGCATTGTATCGTCGTCATTGGGGAGAGGATAAGCCCGTGCGTTTGTTGGGAATTACGCTGCAACAGCTCATTCCAAAGGAGGAAGCGGCTGTTCAATTAGATCTATTTGAATACCAGGATCAGCCTAAAAAAGAAAATTTACTGAAAACGATGGATGCATTGCGCGATAAGTTTGGTGAAAATGCCATTTTGACTGCGGGGATGCTGGGAGATGATCCTTCGGTGCTTCTTCGTAATTCCAAGCTGCGCGGAACTTCACTGCAAAAGGACAATCTACCTACGCCAGAATGAACGTTTGGATGGTTTATGGTTAGCGTCAGCAACGTACGTTATAAGCGTATTTTGCATGAAGGATAAAGGAAAATAATTTGTAATAATATTGGGTTTGTATTAATATGTGAATAGAATGCAAAGCTGGTTTGTTTGATTGTATAGGAGGAAGAGAAAAGTTATGGCTAAATACACTTGGGTAGAAAAAGATACATGCATTGCTTGCGGAGCCTGCGGCGCTACAGCACCAGACATCTATGATTATGATGATGAGGGTTTGGCTGAAGTGATCTTTGATGGGGATGCAAACCAAGGCATCAAGGCGATTTCAGAAGACCTGTTTGATGATATGCAGGATGCTTGTGATGGTTGCCCGACAGATTCCATTAAGGTTGCAGACGAACCGTTCAATAAAGAAGGCTAAGCGTTATAGACTTCTTGGACAGGCATAGCACCGACAGTACCCTTCGCCGTATAACGGTGAAAGCATGCTGACGGTGCTATTTTTTTATGTGCTGTCCATCAGGTCCATTGCGACCGATATACATAATAGTAAGTATGTAAGATTACACGATCAGGAGGACCCGATGGACCATTCGCCTCATCTTAAATCGTATGTAAAAAAGCACCCTGATAATAAAATGGCCTGGTATTTACTCGGTAAAGAGTATGAAAGCAACGGTCAGGAGGGCAAAGCAAATTATTGCTTCAATCGTGCAGGGGAAGTGTTCGAAGCCTTTGAGCATAAACAGATTCCAGCAGACGTATGGATGGAATATCAGGATAAACTGGTTCAGATGTCTAAGGAGAAGGAGCGGAGAACCGCTCGAACACGCCACCTTCTAACTGCGTTGATGGTACTTCTGCTCATCTGGGTACCTTCGGCCAATTCACCGAGCATCTCACCTGACAGCGCATCCGTTCCATTTGGAGCAGAGCATTCAGCGGTTGAGCATGTCGAAATAGCGAAAGTGGCTAACGCAGATCCAAAGCAGAGGGCACAGACCGGTGTGACTTATGCTGGTGGTGTGTTTACGGCTCAGGCTCGACAAGGGAGTGGAGCTGGAACAGCGCTTACGGATATGTTGGCGAAGACGAGCCAAACACCGTCCAAAACGACGGTGCTGGGCATGGAACAGAAGGGTACGTGGCTGATCTGGAGAGAAGGGATGAAGCCGTTACTTAATGTACAGAACAAGGGAAACGGTGGATTAGCTGTTCAGTCTTACGACGCCGCTGCATGTGCTTGTAAGCCGTCAGATAGTGAAACTCTCCGCAAATCAGGTCTAAAATGGGCTGCTGGACAGGAAGAACTGGCTGTGCTGAATAGTGCCATGCGTGCATTTCGCTCGCAGCATCAACGTCTTCCCCGCAGTCTTGAGGAACTGACCCGAGACTTTCCCGATAACACGATGTACGGTACGACCGACGAGATGAAGAAGGCTTTTATACCTATGCGCAATTTACTTGCTACTCCAGGACAGGGAACAGAGAAAGATCAGAACACTGGCTCAGCGGCTGAACATAGTTTATTGCTGGCATCGTCATTACACGGACGGCCTTTTCTGGGGCAACCGCTGCGAATTGTGATAGACAAATCCAAGCACAGGCTAGCATTGGTGAGCGGTAATATACTTATTCGCAATTATCCGATCGGTTTGGGAGGAGAAAGAACACCAGAAGGGAAATTTGTGATTTCCGACAAAGTCGTAAATCCGAACGGCAAATCCAACGGGGAGTTTGGTAGTCGTGGTATGCAGCTGTCTGCAACCAATTATGCTATCCATGGTACAAACGAGCCAGGCAGTATCGGCAAAAATGAGTCGCTGGGTTGTGTCCGCATGGGGAAGGAAGACGTGGAGGAATTGTTTGCACTTGTGCCTTCAGGTACGGAGGTGGTCATTGGTAACGGGGGATTGCCCGATCAAGTGCTTGTACCTGGTTCCCGATTTACGAGTGAGCCGCAGCACGACCAGACGAATCCCCGCAAAACCTATCACTGGCTAAATTAACGTTGTGATGCCACTGCTACTTGTTGATTAACGATTTCCTGCTTGTGCTAAAACAATGACCAGAACAATCACAATGATGAGTAGAACAAAGCTGACGGCGGTCCATACGATCGCTTTCTTGTTCACCTCATCCTTTTTCTTTTGCAGGCTGGGCGGCTTGCGCTTGGTCTTCATATCAGCAATCCCTCTTTTCTTACGGGCTAAGATCCTGTCTTACTATGTCCATTGTAAATGGTTTGATTATACATTTTCAATGACATCTCCATGACAACTGAATTGTTCTGATACTGGACCTCGTAAATTACTTTCTTTTTGGTATGGAAAAAGCTAAACTATTTTGTAGAGATGTTTTTTTAGGATTGTGCAAGGGCATAGAACGGAGTGGATGAATCGTGTTGTATCGAAGGATTGCGAAACCTGTTTTTTTTAAAATGAGTCCAGAGAAGGCCCATCATGTAGTCATTGACGGCCTAAAACATGCGGGCTCACTTCCCGGGGGAGCAGCAGCGTTGCGGGGGATGTACGGAGTCAAGGAAACGGAGGATCTTGCCGTTGATCTGTTTGGCATTCATTTTCCTAACCCGATTGGACTGGCTGCGGGACTGGATAAAAATGCTGAAGCGGTTGCCGGTTTTTCTTCTATCGGGTTTGGGTTTATGGAAGTAGGCACGGTGACGCCTGTGGGACAGCCTGGCAATGATCAGCCCCGTTTGTTTCGACTGCCCCCCGATGAGGCATTAGTCAATCGGATGGGCTTTAATAATCTGGGTGCTGAGAGCATGGCCAAACGTTTGGCGGCCCTCAAGCATCGACCTGTACCGGTTGCTGTTAATATCGGCAAAAATAAAGTCACGCCAAATGAGGATGCCCATAAGGACTACGAAAAGTGTATTTCCGCCCTGTATCCGTATGCGGACTTCTTTGTAGTGAACATTAGTTCACCCAATACGCCGGATTTGCGAAAACTCCAGCATGGCAGTGAACTGAAGTCTTTACTGGAAGCGGTTCGGGCGGAGATGGGAGTTCAGGCGACAAAGTATGGTAAAACCAAGTCTGTACTGGTTAAAATTGCGCCGGATGTATCGGACGAGGAATTGGAATATATGACGGATGCGATTGCAGCCAGCGGAGTGGATGGCATTATTGCGACGAACACGACGATATCCAGAACTGGTCTGACGCATCAAAATGCTAGTGAAACCGGAGGGTTGAGCGGCAAGCCGCTGCGTGACCGTTCTACAGAGGTCATAGGGCGGGTGTACCGCCAGACGGAAGGGAAGCTGCCTATTATTGGATCAGGTGGTATTTTCACTAGTCGTGATGCCTATGACAAAATTAAAGCAGGCGCTAGCCTGATTGAAATTTATACAGCGTTGATCTACGAAGGACCGGAAGTAAACCGGGCTATACATGCCGGTCTGCGTGAGCTGCTTCGAAAGGACGGCTTTAGACACATTACCGAGGCTGTTGGTGCAGCTCACAGATAAAAAAGTGTTGTCGGAAGAGACAGGAGGTACGGGGATGGACGGAAGAGACTGGGGAACATTTTTGCTGCCATACGATCAGGCGGTGGAAGAGCTTAAGGTCAAGTTCAAAACAATGCGTGCGGAGCTGAAAAAGCGCGAGGAATACGCTCCTATCGAATTCGTAACCGGACGGGTTAAAAAAATATCCAGCATCCTCGATAAGGCGAAAAGATTACAGGTTTCACTTGATCAGCTGGAAACGGGAATCGAGGATATTGCCGGCATTCGCATTATGTGTCAATTTGTAGAGGATATTCGGCGGGTAGCCGAATATATTCGAAGACGTAAGGATTTGACGGTACTATATGAAAAGGACTATATCACCAATTATAAAGACAGCGGCTATCGCAGTTTTCATATGATTGTAGAATACCCGGTTCAGACAGCAGTGGGATTAAAAATCGTGCTGGCCGAAATTCAAATCCGTACGCTAGCTATGAATTTTTGGGCAACCATAGAGCATTCTCTTAGCTATAAGTATCGTGAAAGCTTGCCGGGTGATATGCGAGCCCGGCTGAAAAAGGCCGCTGAGGCAGCCTTTGTTTTGGATAATGAAATGTCTTCCATCCGTCTTGAAATATTGGAAGCGCAGAAAAAGTTTGAGGATGAAGCCAATATCGTATCCAAAGTCCTAACAGGTATGCACCGTCTATATTTCTACCATAAGATTAGTGAAACGATTGAGGCACAGCGCAGATTCAATGAACTGTGGGAGCGGCACGATATGGAAGGAATCAAGCAGTTGCATGATGAGGTCAAAGAGATGCTAGAAGCTTCTACCAAGGAAGAAGACAGGGATGAGTATTAAATGGTGAATCCTTCCTATGAACCGTTGTATGTGGCTTATTTAGTATACTTCAATCGGGATCGGGATTACTTTGAATGTCATGAGGTGCTGGAAGAGCTGTGGCTTAAGCTGGACCGAGACCCTGTATATAAAGGTTTGCTGCAGATTGCTGTAGGACTGTACCATTTTCGTAATGATAACTATCGTGGTGGATATATGATGCTGGACAGTGCAGTACACAGGTTGGAGCATGCTTCTTCACAGGCGCTGGGCATTAATTTGCCAAAGCTGATAGACGAGGCGCGCGCTTGCGCCCGGCAGCTTGCTGAAGCCGTTATGGATGGTTCGAAAGAGCTTCTACGTCAACCACCGATTTATCGGGATTTGACGATTGAAATCATCGAGCCTGGGCTGCGTCATGCTGTGGAGAAGGCAGCATTGTCTGTTCCGGTCAACATCCCTCAGCAGAGAGGTCCTCGGCGTGGCGAAAAGCATGAGCAGCGTCAGCAGGCACTGGAAGCTTCGATTAGGCGAAGACAGGCCGCTGGCAGCTTGTGCTCAGCTACGGTGGAAACGAAGGATGTACCTTAATGTTGTAGTGCATAATAAACGAGCAGCCCGATCCGTTTCATAGGTATCGGGCTGCTTTATCATTTCAGAACAAGCGGACATTTGTCTAGGAGGTTACGTTCTTTTTATATTTCTCAAAGAAGGCTTTGAAATCGTCGAGTGTGTAGCCGTTGTCCGAAGGACTTTCCTTCAACCCACCCACCATGCGATCCTTTTCGACGCCTTTTTCGTAATAAACAAGCGTAGGAGTGTACTCAATCTTGTACTTGTCCCAGCCAGCCTCATACTCGCGCAGGTTAAATTCATGCATCGTAATGTTCTCCTGCTTGCTCAAAGGCATGAGCTTGGGAGTAGTGGCCCGGCAGTGAACACAGTCAGATGCGAAATGATAGACGAAAAAGCTTTCCTTTTTGTCGATTTTACTTTGTAAATCCTCTGGCTTGATAATTTGCTGATAGTTTGGATCGTTCAGCAGCTCCTGAGTAGCAGGATTTAACGAGGCTGTGGAAACGCCGTACAGCTTGTTTTTAGTGCCTGAGTTTAAAGCGAGCAGCACTCCGAGCAAAATGACAAGCACAACAAAAAAGCCAATGACAGGTATAAGCTTTTTTTTGTTGGATTTTTGTGCGTTCAATGCAATCTCTCCTATCAAAATCTAAAATATGTAGCTATGAATCTAATAATTATACAACATTACAGCTTGTAGTGAAAGTTTGTAAATCACACAGATATTGCCGGCTAACAGGTTGATTATGGTACAATAAAATTTATTTTAACAGGACAGGATGATTACAATTATGGGTGTACAGCTCCCCACAGCATTTGTAAAGCGCATGGAGCAATTGCTCGGTGATGAATTTGAGGCTTTTATGGCTGCCTATGACCATACGCCTCATGCCGGGATTCGCATCAATACATTAAAAATTCCGGTAGAGGATTTTAAGGAACGTTCCCCGTTCGACCTGCGGCCGATTCCGTGGTGCCCCGCAGGCTTTTACATTCCACACGGCACTAAGCCTGGACTACACCCCTACTATCATGCTGGGTTGTACTATGTACAGGAACCGAGTGCGATGTCACCAGTTGAACTGCTCAATGTAGCTCAGAATGAGGCAGTTTTGGACTTGTGCGCTGCACCAGGAGGGAAATCAACCCAAATCGCAGCCAAGCTACAAGGAAGCGGCGTATTGGTGACCAATGATATTAGCGCCGACCGAACCAAGGCGTTGGCTAAAAATGTGGAATTGTACGGTGTGCGCAATGCCGTGGTATTAAATGAAAGTCCGGATCGCATCGCAGATGCCTTTCCTCATTTTTTTGACAAAATTCTAATTGACGCGCCTTGTTCGGGAGAAGGTATGTTCCGTAAGGATGAGGATATGGCAAAACAATGGGAAACACATTCGGTGGAAAAATGTGTGGTCATGCAACGGGACATTTTGCGTGTAGCGGCCTCCATGCTGAGCGATGGGGGGAGAATTGTCTATTCGACCTGCACCTTTGCCCCGGAAGAAAATGAAGGCATGATTGCGGAATTTCTGCAAGCTCATCCTGATTTTAACATAGTCCCTGTTCCTCCGGAAGCAGGTTTTGCACCAGGGCACCCGGAATGGGTGAGTGAAGGGATTGCTTCGGCACATCCCGAACTGCGGGGGACAGCACGTCTCTGGCCGCATCTTGTAGAGGGAGAGGGCCATTTTATCGCCGTATTGCAGCATCAGGGTGGTGGTCGTGTCGCTTCAGCAGCAGATTACACTGTGTCAGGGGATCAGGCTCCGTTTTCGAGCAAGAATGACAGAATATTAAACATAGAAGCAGCGTATCCACAAAAGAAAAAACATTTGCCCGTCAAGGAAGCGTTGCTCCCAAGTGACCAAGGGAGGCGTACGACGGGTGGGTCGATGCGAGCTGGAAAAGGAATGGGCGGAAAGTCAGGCAAAGGAAAGGCTATGCGCGGCTTTGATGGCAACAAGTCCCGTACAGGCAAAGAAAATGTGAAATCTGCGGCACGCTCCCCGCAAGATGTGCTGGAGTCCTACAACCAATTTGTTCATGAGCAACTGGAGGTTTCATTTGCAGGCTTTACGGTAGTCTACGGAGATCGCATTTATCAGTCTCCGCTGGCATCACATCGTTTGGACGGGCTTAAGGTGGTACGTCCGGGCTGGTTTATGGGAACCGATAAGAATGGTCGGTTTGTACCTTCACATCCACTGGCGGTGGCTTTGCGCCCTTCTGAGGCGGTTAGAAGCATCAACCTTTCCAGTTCGGATGCTGAAGCTATCCGGTATTTAAAAGGGGAGACCTTGTCTATTCCTGTTGAGAGAATGGAACTTCGAAATGAAGTCCAACCCAAAGGCTATACGCTTGTGTGTATTGATGGCTATTCGGCCGGGTGGGGCAAATGGCAGGACGGCATGCTTAAAAATGAATATCCTACAGGCTGGAGGTGGACATCGGTATGAGTGGAAAAGGAAGGCAAACACAGCGTCTAGACAAAATTTTAACCCACATGGGATATGGTTCCCGCAGTGATATCAAGAGACAGGTAAAGCAAGGAATGATCACGGTAAACGGACGGGCCATCAAAGATAGCGGCTTACAAGTTCATCCATATCAAGACCAAATCGAAGTGAACGGCGAACTTGTTGTATTTCGTGAGTTTATTTACATCATGCTGCACAAGCCCCCAGGTGTCATATCTGCAACCGAAGATACGAGGGAGCGGACGGTGTTGGATTTGCTGAGTGCGGAGGAACGACATTTTGAGCCTTTTCCAGTAGGGCGGCTTGATAAAGATACCGAAGGCTTATTGTTGTTAACCAACGATGGCAAGCTGGCGCACGAACTACTTTCCCCACGCCGGCATGTTCCCAAAACGTACGAGGCTACGGTGTCGGGGCATGTCACGGAAGAGGATATTCATCAATTTGCAGCAGGAGTGGAACTGGACGATGGGTATGTCACTCTTCCCGCGCAGCTGACTATTCTCCGCCATGAACAGCCGCATCAGGCAGATGGAGAAGTCATTTCTTATATTTCGCTTGTGATTCATGAGGGTAAGTTTCATCAGGTGAAGCGCATGTTCGAGTCGGTTGGTAAAAAGGTGACCTATTTGAAAAGAACAGCCATGGGGCCACTGAAGCTGGATGAACAGCTTCCACTCGGCAGCTATCGAGAGCTGACCGGCGAAGAACTAGCAGCGATCGGCCGTGATATAGCATCCGCCACTTCAGAAGTGTGATGGTGGGATTAAATATAAATGACGCACAGACTCGTACGAGATCCTGTGCGTCATTTTATGCTATAGACAACCAGGCAGAGAAATATGCATAGGGCAATCTTAGCCAACAAATCGTAGCCTGTGGATTATTGTGCGCGTGCTGCCCGACTTTTTTTGACTTCCGCTGCCTTATAGGCTGTGACCTTGTTTTTGCCTGTCGTTTTGGATATGTACATGGCTTGATCAGCCTGCTTAACGAGTTCATCAGGACTTATTTCCTTCTTCACAGTGCTGTGTCCGACACTGATGGTGACGATGCTTTCCTCGGCCACGCGTTCGCGGATTCTCTCAGCTACGTGTGCGACCTTGGCCCGCCGATCCACAACCATCGCGACCAGTTCCTCGCCACCGTACCGTCCGGTTAGCCCGATTTCGTCCAGTTCATCCTCCATAATCTGTGCGACCTGCTTGAGAACTTCATCTGCGCGAGCATGGCCCTGCGTATCATTCAGCTTTTTGAAATTGTCAATATCGCAAAAAATGACCGACACGCGGATTCCCTGGTCGATATAGCGCCGAAGTCTTCCCGAAAAATATTTACGGTTATACAGCCCTGTCAGGCCATCGGTGATGGAAGAACGATAAATCCTTTGGAGTAGCTCTACAATCCGTTCAAATAGGATGATGAATAACGTAGTGTAGTATAGCAATGGTAAAAATGACATCCACAGAACTGTGCTTGATCCGTCTGCTTCTTCAGGAAGGTCATTTCGCAGCCATAGAAAACCAAGCCACAGCAAATATATGAATAAGCCTGCTATAAATTTCTTGGGCTGTCCGATTCGCGGAGTGATAAATAGAAGGCTTAATATAAGCACAAACACTCGATAAAACAGGGTGAATCCAACCAACTTCACTGCGCTGATCCAAGCGGGCAACAAACCTAAAGTCCAGGTCATTAACGGCAGTATTAGTAACGCAGCCAGCAACAGCAAGGCCCATTTCTCCACCAGTTTTAGCTTTCGGTAAAGCTGAAATACAGCGGCATTGATGAGCACAAAGGCAAACGCCTCCAGAGCATTTTTCCACACGATTCCCTGCAGCTGCATCTGGCCGCCGCCTGCCGAATAGAGATTCATCGCTTCATATGTCATAATAAAAATAGCGGCAACCGAAAAAAGGATATAGGCTTTTTTTCGTTGTCTGCTATATATGATCACGCACATTAGCGCCATCATGAGTATAATATACAAACCGCAGGCTGCACTTATGGCCCCGGCCAGAGATGGGGAGCCCAAGCTTCCCGATAAGGACAACAACGTCAACATCACCGACTCCATCTGTAAAATTAATCAATCTATTGAATGGACGATATCGTTCCGATACAATAGACAGGATTTATTCCAGCTAAAATGTTATAATTTTCTTTTGTGCCTAACATTTATTCTCAATATATCATCTTTCAGAAAATCCGGAAACCTATACATATATCCTGTGTTCCGGGCAGTTAATGCTTGAAAGGGGAAGCACTCATGAAATTGCTACAGGCTCTCTTTTTCCCACCCGAGCAACCGGGAGGCGTTTCATCCATGATTCCATATTTGCAAGAGCGATTTACGTCCCCCCGTTGGGAAATGGAGCTATTTTCTATCCCTAAACGGATTCGTAACAAGGGTAGGGACGAAGTAATCTTTGATACCTTTGACTGGACGAGATATGAGCAATATCCCATCGTTCAAAAATATATTCAGACGTATCGTGATTATTTGTGGTGGACCCGGCTTCGTATTCAGAAACCTTTTGATCTTATTCACGCTCATCATCCGATAGCCGGGCTCGCTATGAAAAACGTATTTCCTGATATTCCGCTCGTACAGACGATCCACTCTTCCTATGAGAAGGAGTTAATCTTAAACGGGAAAATAGAGGAAAACGGGCCTGAACACCACTTCTTAGTGTCACTGTACCGAGAAATGGAGCAGAAGGCAGATCGCTTGATAGCCGTATCGCAATCTTTTCAGCATTATTTAACACCTTATGTACAGCATCCGCAAGATATTGTGGTTATTCCAAATGGTTATGATGAGAAGCGCTTCAAGCCCATTCCTCACGAAAATGAAGTGACGCAGCTCATAACCGTGTGCCGACTTGTTCCCGCAAAAGGACTGGATATTTTATTACAGGCTTGCGCTGAGCTGAAAAAAAAGAATCAGGAATTCGTGCTGCATATTATTGGAGATGGTCCGATTCGCCCTGAATTGGAAGAGATGGCGCGACAGCTTGATATATACCATGAGACGATTTTTTATGGATATACTCTCCATCCAGAAGAGTTTATGCCTTTTTTTGATGTATTCGTGTTGCCTTCGCGGGCGGAGGCCTTTGGCTCCGTTTTTGCAGAAGCGGCGTTGAGCTGTCTGGCATTGGTAGGTACAGAAGTAGGGGGAATACCGGAGCAGATTGAGAACGGGGTAAATGGTCTGCTCGTGCCACCCGATAATCCGAAGGCACTGGCAGACGCATTAGAAAAGGTCATCGCTGATCCTGCCTATCGTTATGAGCTGGCTAGATCTGCCTGTGACAAGGCTAAATCAAGCTATTCTCTAAGTCGTGCCGTTAACGAGCTGAAGAAAATGTATTTGAAATTTCCGCACTAACCATGACGGGTACCGTCTGGTTTGGAATCAGAACGCCGAAAGCTGGAGCGGGGACGTGAGGAGCGGAAAGGTCTCCCGCGCCCTGCCATAATCAGTTTGCTAACCCACATCAGACTGAGCATTCCGAAAATAGGATAAAGAACGGATAACAGTGAACTGAAGCCGAACTGACTGATTAAAAAACAAGTGAGCATAATGAATAATGTAATGAGCTTGGGCGAAATTTGGATATGCTGACGGATTTGTAGACTGACTCCATAAATGTCGGCCACAAAGGTACTGAAGATCTCCATAAAAATGAGTAGAATGTATATGATTTCAACCAGCGCGCCTAGACGGTAAGCAATGCTACCCATAGGGATTTCAAATTGCTGAATGCCTGGCATTTGCGCTGACATGACAAAATGTGCAGCCATCAGCATAAAACCAACACCAATCCCGCCCAAAACACCGCCCCAACGGATCGTTTTACGGGAGAAAGTTTGGCTGCCTAGAGGGACAAGCACGGCCTGAGCCATAGCCAGATTGAAGGACGTATACAGGAGTGGAGAGATCCATGCTCGTAGCGCACTGTGGTCTGTCGTATTTGTAATAAAGCTTTGCGGATTGGGCATGGAAAGGGTGCTATGAACGAGCAAAAGAGATATTGTGATCATCAACGGGACAACGATGGTATTCATATGCAGGATTGCTTTAATACCCTTATTCAGCAGCAAATAAGTTCCGATCAGTGTAATGAGTAGCCCAGTTTGGTAGTGCAGGTGAAGGTGCTCCACAAAAACAGAGCCGGCTCCTGCCAGCATGACGCTATTCACACCAATCAGCACAATAAGCGTGAATATGCTGATCCATTTTCCGGCATTAGCACCAAAGAGGTGCTTGTTCAGATCCTCGTAGGAGCGGGCTGAAATATCATGAGCGATCAGCATCATTTTCGTACCCAACCATACAAATATGAGTGTGGACAGCATAATAGTGATTGTAGCCCAGCGTCCATATTGCGTAAAAAATTGCAATATTTCCTGTCCGGTAGCGAAGCCGGCGCCGACGATTGTACCTATGTATGTAAAAGCAATCTGAAAAACATGAATATTACGTTTCATTCTCAGTCCCCCCTTGCCTGCTTGAATAACGCTGTAGCGAGCATATAATACAAACTATGTTCAACTGAAATAGGACATGACTGGATGAGACTGAAAATAATTATACTGCATTTAATGAATAGCTTGACGGGAGCGTAATTTATGGGTCAAATCCTTGCATGGATACTGGAATACGGATATTTGGCAATGTTCGGCTTGCTTGCCCTTGGAGTAGCTGGTATGCCGATACCCGACGAAGTGCTAATGATCGCCTTTGGCGGGCTCGTGTCTCAAGGACACTACAACTTTATTGCCGCGCTGGCAGTCACATTTTTCGGTAGTATGACAGGCATGATGCTTAGCTACACACTGGGGCGTCTGCTGGGCAAGCCGCTATTGCACCGATATGGTAAATGGGTGAGGCTTACGCCCTCTCGGATTGCTTCTTCCGAAAATTGGTTTGGGCGTTATGGGACCTGGGGAATTTTATTCGGTTATTTTGTTCCCGGTCTGAGACATGTATCATCCTATCTGGCAGGTACAACTCGTTTAGGTGTTTTTCGCTATATCAGTTATGCTTCAGCAGGAGCGTTGCTATGGTGTGGTACATTTTTGGGGATCGGACATGCGGTGGGCATGCACTGGGAGCAGGTGGCGAGGCTGATGGAGAAGGTGACTCACCGGGTAGGTTTGATCGTTATTCTTTTAATCGTTTTGGGAGGAATCATCGCATGGTTCTGGAACAAACGTAAAAAAAATGTCATATGACTGCACGGATCGCAGGCAATAGCTTGAAAGCGGTGGGTGAAATATGGTACTTTTACCGCATAGGAATGCCGTGGGAGGTCATGGAATGGAAGTATTAAAGAAACGAATTTTAGATGAAGGCGTGATTGCGTCAGATCAGGTGCTAAAGCTGGATGGATTGCTTAATCACCAGGTTGACCCAGAGCTGACTATGGAAATGGGACGAGAGTTCGCAGCCCGTTTCCGGGAAGAAAAAATTACCAGAGTAGTGACCGTGGAATCCTCAGGCATTGCCATCGGGTTTGCGACAGCGTTGGAATTGGGTGTGCCGTTGGTATTTGCTCGTCGCAAAAAAACTTTATTAGCTGATCCGGATGCGCTTTGTGAGCGCGTACCTTCGTTTACAAAAGGGATTGTCACGGATATTATGCTGTCCCGTCAATTTATTCATGAACACGATCGTGTTTTGTTCATTGATGATATTATTGCTAATGGTGATGCAGCTCGGGGCATGGTTAAAATTATTCAACGCTCCGGAGCGGAGTTGGTGGGATTCGGAGTTGCGGTTGAAAAAATGTTTCAGGCTGGAGCGAGAACCATCCGTGAGCAGGGCATTCGTGTAGAATCATTGGTTAAAATTTCATCATTGGCTGATGGTAAGATAGAGTTTGCTGAATAGTAACAATTCGAAACTCCGAATCCTTATTTCTAATAATAACCTTTGCATGAGCATTGATTTCGCTTATAATATAGATAAGGTTTGGGAGAGGAGGCAGCAACATGGGGAATGAACAATTGACCGAACAGTTTTTTCTGGAAAAACTGGCAGCGGCTAAAGTACATTTTGAACGCGCCTTGGATTGTAAGCATACGGAATTCGACGATTTGTATCCCTATATGATTGAACATCCTCAGTTTTTTTGGTATAAACGCTATGTGGCCTGGTCTGAGTTGTTGACGTTGGTTAACCTATGCGAAGAATTATCCTTCTCTTGGAAAGAAGAATTTACTCCTCACCAAGTGGAGTATGTAAATCAGCGAGTGTTGTCTGCACAAGTGCTGGACTTCTGGTACGAGAAGAATGATACAAAAGAACATGATCACAGTGTAAATCAGTCGGGATAATTTGTTGCTCTGTTGGCAATCCATATAAGTAGTAAGAGGAAAGAGACCTAAATGATCCGTTTAGGTCTCTTTTTAAACTTTTTATGTGAATAAAATTACGGCCGTGTGTTGAAAAAATGGATAAGGAGGGAAAAAGAATGATTATGGACGAAGAATTGGATGCTTACCGACTTTCTGGTGAAAAGGTACGCGTCGTACGCGATGGATTGGAGTCCAACGATGTTGTTGGCATTGTACTGGCCTGGGATGAGGAACAGGTGCTTATTCGCCGCCAGAATCGACGTGTCGTCAAGTTGGATCGTAGCTATACATACCAGCCGTTCAGCGAGCCGCGTCACAATCCGATAGATCTGGATTAAGCAACAAATTCCAAATGCAGATTGGATATAAAACGGGGTATTTCATTAGGCATACAGAAACTCTAAACCGGACACAGTAAGGAAGGAAAACTCAACAGAGAGGGCGTGCTGTGTTAATGACGGTTATGGACGAAAAAGTACATGCTTATAAGGATCAAATCAGCCATTTGGAAGACAAGTTGCCCGAGGTAGTTCATGCCTATCATCGCTTTACTGGAGAATGCTTTCAAGCCGGCAGTTTAGATGAAAAAACCAAGCAACTGATCGCGTTAGGTATTGGCCTATTTGCGAACAACGAGGTGTGTACGTTTTATCATGTAAATGAGGCGCGTTCTAAAGGAGCCAATGATCAGGAGATTATGGAGACTGTTGCTGTAGCCGCTGCAGTTGGTGGAGGACATGCTCTAAGTCAAGGGGTTACACGTGTACAGAAGGCGCTACATTAAAGCGAATCATCATAATTCTATACTAGATAGTAGCGGACATAAATTAATTCGAACGTGATGGTTATGGAAAGAAGCTTCCGAGCACAGTTGGTGCCTGCGGAAGCTTCTTTTTACGTGTAATGGGAGAATTACGCTCTTCTGCTTGTAGCAAAAGCAGTAGGGCGAGGGGTTTTATGATTATAGGCAGAAGAGGATGCCGCCCAACTGCGCCCAACAACACGTAGAGGTTTGGGGGTTGAGTTATTTGGTGATTCGGGGCGATATTTCTCTGGTAAAGGAAGAGCAGCCGTATGAGGCATAGAGGTAGAGAGCCCCAGATAAGCTCGCATTCGTTCATACATTTCTTTGCGGAATGCGGGCATAGGTATACTGAACTGCTCTTTAGCTCCTTTATATATATAGGTGGCGTGAACGCCGGAGTGGTTTTGTTGTATGTCTAAAACACGAATGTGATGCTTCTTAAATTCATGTTTAATTTCAGAAAGCAGGATTCCTGTACGATCTATACCTGCGTTAACCATTTCGACATAAAGATCAGGGGTTTTCAGCACGCCGCTTTCTTCAAGAATTAGACTGTCCCGTTCAAATACTTTTTGAATAAAGGTCAGGAGCAGATAACTTTTCACAAGTGAGCATTGATGCTGAGTCGTATCTAAAGAAATCATTACCATTCACCGCCTTTGGGGAAATGTGATGATAATTCATAGTCATTGAAGTAAAGGAACCTATGTTCCTAAGAACCTGTGTTCTTATTATAATATATTATTCCTTTTTTATCAAGAAGAAATAAAAGGTTTGACAACTTTATATAGGCATGGTATGATCTATCTTGTCACTAAGAAAGATTGCTTCTTTCAATGTAGACGACAAGTATATGCGGTCGTGGCGGAATTGGCAGACGCGCACGGTTCAGGTCCGTGTGGGCTAACCCCCCGTGGAGGTTCGAGTCCTCTCGACCGCACCAACCTAACAATGAACGAGCTCTTGAGTTTCCTCTCGCGGAGATTCTGGAGCTTTTTGCATACTCGGAATTTGCAATGCATTGCTCATCACTTGCGCTGAAGAAAGCTTTGAACTGTATTCAAGATGAACATAAATGTTGGCGGTCGTGGAATAATGGCTATGCCCCAACCATGCCTGAATTTCCTTTAAACTGATGCCGTTAGCAAGAAGTAAACTAGCACAACTGTGCCGAAGATCATGAAACCGAATTCGCCGTAAACTATGCTTTTTCAGGACGAGTGGAAAATGTTGAGTAATATAACCCGGCTTAATTCGCTCTCCCAGCTTATTGACGTAAATGTAGTCTTGATATACGTTGCTATAAGAGTCCTTGTACAAAGCCCGATTCACTTGCTGCTCTTCCAGCAGCCGTAAAAGCAGTTCAAGGAAGACGGGAACGAGCGGTAAAGTGCGATAACTCGCTTTGTTTTTGGCCCGGTCTTTCGCCACAATGATTTGTTTGCCCTGATATGATACAGGGATAACCGTGTGCTTAATGGTAATCGTCTGATGCTGAAAGTTGATGGCGTCCCATTTGAGTCCGACGATTTCGCTTCGCCGCAGCCCGTAAAAAGCAGCCAGAATGACAGCCAACTCAACCGGATCGCTTTTCACGACTTCGAACAAATCGTTTAGTTCATCACTCGTATAGTAACTCCCGATAAATTGGTTCTTCTTGAGTCGCTTGACCTTGTCTGCTGGATTTGAAGGAATCCTGTCCATTTCAAAAGCATGTTGCAGCGCCTGTCGGATATTGGCATGATAATGCAGCACGGTGTTCGTGGTCAGACCGAATTCTTTCAAGACATACTGATAAAAATCGTGTAGGTGTCTGGGTTGTAGTTCCTTCAGATAAATTCCTTTTTCCCGGAAGTACGGCACAATTCTGGTGTTAACAGCAAAACTATAAGCCGCGTGGGTGGTGATCTCAACTTGGTATTTCACCATTTCAAGCCATTCCACCATGAAATCGGCGAATAAAATGTCGTCCTCTTCCGTTTCTTCGCTTTTATCGGGCTCCTCAGTGTGCTCAATGTTTTCTTCAGCAATCACCTCTTCAGCATTCTCCAGAACGGCTTCTAAGGGAGGTTCGAAATTCTTGCGTGCTTCCAGCAACATAGTCTCCGCTTTTTTCTTGTTGCCTTTTACCGGAAGCTTGGTGGGAATCCACTTGCTTTTTCGTTTTCCGCCATATTTGTAGTTCAGAACAATATAAAAAAGACCTTTCTTTTCCTGAAGGTGGCCTGCTACCATAAAGAAAATATCCCTCCTTGGTTAGCAGCCCAATCTCTTACCATTGACACTGCAATTATAACATAGTAAAAACATTGATTCAATGCGTTAAAGTGTTGAAGTTAATTGTTATATCTGTTTGTTGAGTATGCATCAATGATTGAAGGTAAGAAATAATTTGAATCTTGGGTATTTTATAAGTTCTGCCAATTTTAAAATGAGAAATTCGATTTGCTTTCAAAAGTTTATAAGCACTCTTAGTACTAATTCCGCCGAGCATTTCACATAATTGCGGTATGTTTACGACGTCGGGATAATGTTCGAACATTGGTACAAGGAGACACTTCGTCTCTTCAAGGAATGGAGCTGATTGTTCTGACATGTAAAGAACCCCTTTCAAATGGATATGTATTAGTCCGCGGCGGGCCACGAGCATAATTAATAGGGATCATTATGCTTTTCATCTCCATTGAACTAAAGGTAAGAGTTGTTTCAAGCTGCTGATGGTAAGTCAGCATCATAGCTTCGACTTTAACGTCGGAACTCCCCCTCATCCGAGCGAGCTGCCCCCAATGCTGTGATGCTGGCCGGGCAGAAGTATCATAATCCCTTTCTCTGGTTATGGCGATTCATCCTACCACAGGATGATTTAAGCCGGAGAGATGATCGCTCAAGCCTTAGAAAGGAGGCTATCGTGGCGCTCCCGCTTCGTCGCTTCTGTTTTTCACAGTAGGGAAAGGAACGTGCCTGAAACAAATAATATGCAGTTCTCAAGGAACAAGGAGCAATCAAGAATAGTTTTAAATCAAATGATTGCTTCCTGTTATATAAATGGGAATTGGGTTAGAAAAAGGCAACGGATTCCCTAAAATTTCTCAATAATCTGATTTAGTTTCTGCTTGACCTCCATATCTACGAAGCCGCGCTTGACCCGTTCGACAAAACCGCTCGTCGTAGTCATACATCTAGGTAAACAATTTTCTTTAAAGGGTGCTTCTGTTACTTGTAGATGTCGTCGGGTACGGTGGCGGTATATTACTGACGATTGTGAGGGAGTAGTGGCTGCTAAACATGTTTTCAATAAAACGGGCCACCTCCTTGTGCCCATGCCCGTTTTGTACATCTGGACTACCGTTTCCTCTAGCCAGCCATCGCTCAGCGGTAGAGCTTACCCTATCGGCAATTAGTAATAGACGAGCCATGCAAGAAGCTTTTCTTGCATGGCTCGTCTGTGTCTTATTTGTACCGGGTAATATCAAAGCGACGGGCGGCCAGAATAAATGTAATTGTCAACTGTTGTTTACAATCTTCATCAATAATCCCGTTATGCTTAGAATACTTATTGATAATTGGTTCATAGCGAGAAATCAGTTGAGCCTCAGCTTCTTTGTTACCATTTTGAACCTGATGAAGTAATGAACAAACACTGTGCATGCGTAATCCTCCTTTATCATCAAATCAAGTTCCCATGACAGATGAGTAGGGAGGAGCACGAATGTTAAAATGTCCATTAATTTTCGATGAGTTTTTTAAGTTTAACCAGAAGCTTTGATTTGCTTTTAGAAACAGCCTGTCTGCTTATGCCTAGAAGTTGGGCTATTTCTCTGTCTGTTTTATCTTCGTAGTATTTATGATATATAATTTTTTGTTCCTGTTCGCTAAATTGCCTATTATCTAAAATTTGAGAAAGAATGTTAGCGTTTTCAAACTGCAATACTTCTTGGGAGTGAATAAGAAAGCTAATGCTGACTTCAAAAGTGACTGCATCTAAAGGGATGACATGACTTGAATCGCGATGCAGTTTTCTAAAATAATCTTTTTGTGCGTGTCGAAGACATGTAATGGCGTAACTACTGAATGCTTTCTCGATTGATCTTTTTGTTCCATTTTCCGTCATAAGCTTCCATCTCCTCTCTCTATTAAGTGGGGAATAGAGCTGAAAAAAGGCAACTATGGATCAAAAATAATAGAATCTTACATCCACTTTTCGATTTTTTGACGAATTTAATTCGAACTCATAAAAATCTAAGTTTTCACTATTTTTTTAGATTACATTTCTACTGATGGTACAATCCCGAAGCAAAATATGTAGTGATATAGACATTACTCCTACAACAGAAAGCTCAGGATTATAACCGGCAGTTCGGTGTCCGGCGTCGAATTTAAAGCACCAAAGGTTTAAGATTGGATAACTGATGGGAAGATGAGCAAACATTACGACGGCAGCCGACAAAATGATCGGCTGCCGTCTTTGTGTTAAATAACTCTCTGGAGAAGAGTCAAGTATTTGTCCCACGAAAAATGTTAGAAGACAAGAACACAATCTTGTTGCCGATTTGACTTCAAAATGCTAGCGGACAACATTACTCATCATGCATCATCCATATAAGCGCAAAAAGAATAAGCTTGCATAACGCAACTCGTGATTTTCCCCACCGCTTAACCTAGAAATTTTCTTATAAACACGTTAAAAATGCCGGACTCCCAGGGAATCCGGCATTACTGGAGAACGGATGTAAGACGTAGCCTTATCGATTCCGGAGAGCTTCCAGAGCCTGACGCATATCCTGAGGTATTGGAGCTGACACATGAATTTTTTTGCCCGTCCATGGATGATTGTAGATGAGCCTCTCACCGTGCAACGCTTGCCGGGAAATGTAGATACGCTTGCCGCCATACATTCCGTCCCCAGCAATGGGGTGGCCGATATGTGAGAGATGGACGCGAATCTGGTGGGTCCTTCCTGTAGTAAGGCGAAGCCGCACCAAAGTATGTTCACCCAACTGTTCAGCCACTTCGTAATGGGTAACAGCAGGCAGGCCTGTCTCACTGACCCGCCGACGGGTGGAATGGAGCCGATCCTGGCCGATTGGGGCGTCAATCGTGCCTTTCATCTTGCTGAACGATCCTTCGGCAATGGCTACATACAAGCGGTCGATATTCTTGTCCTTCAGGGATTTTTCTAGAATAATACTTGCAACTTCATTTTTGGCGAAAACCACGGGACCGGTGGTATCCTTGTCCAGGCGGTGTATGGGCCGGACCTTACATGCCTTGCCGGTCATTTCAAAGTAGGCTGCCACAGCATTGGCCAGGGTGCCTTTCTGGCCGTGAGTGCTGGGATGAACCTCCATGCCAGCAGGCTTATTAACAATCAGCATAAAGTCATCCTCGAAGAGAACATTCAGATTATACCAATCCGCTTCTATACCCGTCCGTTCCTTAGAAAAGAGACGAAGCTTCAATAGATTGACGCTTATCTGGACGCCATTTTCCTGAAGAAGCTTGCTTGCCAATTTAGGCGGAATGGGTAAAAGCCGTAGTATGTTCGATGCCGAAATGGTACTGTATTGCTCGGGTAGACGGATTTCGTACCAATCCCCCTTTCGGCGTCCGGCCAGCGGTATTGTGCTTGTACCCCTACCACCTTGCGGATGCTGCCGCAGAGCACCTTTGCAGGCCGCTTTTGGAAATGGGCCACGCCTTCCGTTATGTCCGCTATCGGCCCGT
This sequence comes from Paenibacillus jamilae, assembly GCF_050482105.1. Lineage (GTDB taxonomy): Bacteria > Bacillota > Bacilli > Paenibacillales > Paenibacillaceae > Paenibacillus > Paenibacillus jamilae_B. The sequence continues at coordinate 340,802 of NZ_JBCNHI010000020.1, forward strand.
CCATGGGCTGGTCTCGCAGAGCCACGGCTGCTGCGGCGCTCCATATGGGTACCACGGTTCGCTATTTTTGGGAGGAAGCTACACCTTTCAGACTGGTACCTTTCTGCGCCCCGGCGGGCGTTGCTCGGCTTGTCCGCCTGCTGTTTATGGGAATGGGAGATGGATTTGCGCCAGTTCTCCATGTTCCGTTTGTTTGCCATATGAACCACCTGTTCTTGTTGTTTTGTTCTATGAAAGCTACCTGTAACATGACATAAACCCGAGGCTTTAGTTACTTGCGAAAGTATTGAAGCCGGCAAAAGGAACAACTTAACTATCTTGCTTGAAGACATTGTCCTAAAATAAATGGAATTAAATATGAAAGTATATATGATTGCCCTGAGATCGAAATGAGGCAAATCCGATCGTGCTCATTTCGGCCTTGGGATTCAGTAGCCATAAGGCCAAAGAAAACCAAACGTCTCAAGGAAGTGATTTTTCACGTCTCCAACATCAGATTTCTTCTCGAGATGCTTTATTCTTGTTTATAAAATTTCAAATATTATTTAGTGTAGTTCAGATCAATGAAGTGAACTAGGATAAAACGGAACTAGCTGCTCTGATTGTATTTTTATGTAAGATAAAGTGATGCAAATGTGTACTCCTACAAATTATGTATATCAAAACATCAAACAAAAACGGCCCTAATCAGGGCAGTTGTAACTGTGAACGTACGGCAGATCCCACAATTTTAAAAAGACTGAACGTCTTTACGAATCCTGTAGTTGATATAAGTAATTAACCATGACCTAGCTAACACCTGAAGTCCTGCTCTCTAGTTCCTTTTTTTACTATTTTTAGCGTACTACTTACACTATAATTATTCATCGAGATATAGCTGAGTTCAATTTTTTACTATATGCAGCTTAGTTCCTTTTGTATAAATCCCCTCATGCGATATGTACCGTTTTGATATCCATATAATTACTTAGGAGGTCTTTGGAAATGAAAATTGGTGTACCAAAAGAGATTAAGAATAATGAGAATCGAGTTGCTATGACGCCTGCAGGAGTAATGGCATTGAAAAAAGCAGGCCATGAAATTTACGTGGAAACAGCGGCAGGATTGGGAAGTGGCTTTTTAGACGATGACTTCAAAGATGCCGGTGCAATTATCCAACCTACAGCAAAAGAGGTTTGGGATAATGTAGAACTTATTATAAAAATTAAAGAGCCGTTGACATCTGAGTTTCAATATTTCCGCGATGATTTGTTGCTGTTTACTTATTTGCATTTAGCTGCGGAACCCGACCTAGCGAAGGCTTTAATCGATAGCAAGATGACGGCAATTGCTTATGAGACAATTGAAAACAATGGAACACTCCCTTTATTGCATCCGATGAGTGAGGTTGCTGGTCGCATGGCAGCTCAAATTGGTGCACAATATCTTGAAAAAAACAATGGTGGGCAAGGAATCCTGCTTGGTGGTGTACCTGGTGTTAAACGAGGCAAAGTCACAATTGTTGGAGCAGGAGTGGTTGGAACCAACGCTGCAAAAATTGCAATTGGTCTTGGTGCAGAAGTAACTATTATAGATCTAAGATTGGATCGTTTAAGACAACTGGATGATATTTTCGGAACACAAATTAACACACTAGTTTCTAATCCTTTCAATATCGATTCAGCTGTTACAGAGGCAGATCTTGTCATTGGTGCGGTCCTTATTCCTGGTGCTAAAGCTCCGCGTCTTGTTACTGAAGATATGGTGAAAAGAATGAAGCCAGGGTCGGTTATTATTGATGTGGCCGTTGATCAAGGCGGGATTGTTGAAACAGCGGACAAAGTGACAACTCATGAAGAACCAACCTATGTGAAGCACGGTATTCTTCATTATGCTGTAGCAAATATGCCAGGAGCTGTCCCGCGCACTTCAACAATTGCGTTAACGAATGCAACACTTCCTTATTTACTCGAAATCTCTCACAAAGGAATGCCAAACGCTGCATTAGAAAATGCATCGCTTCTTAAAGGGGTCAACACTGCAGGTGGTTTTATTACTTACGAAGTGATTGCCAAAGATTTGGGGTATTCATATGTTTCGTATGTAGATTCTACGAAGGTGCATGCCGAGAACATGAGATAACTATCCAAAGGGGCATTTTCGATGCAAAAAGAAAAAGCAGAGTAATTAAAAAAGGAGCAGTGGACCATGGACAAGAAAACAATCGGAGAATTAAGAGAAGCTGACAGAAGATATGTCTTACATCCGATGTCTAGCATTAGTGAGCATTTACAAAAAGGACCAGGTTTAATTGTAAAAGAAGGATATGGTATTTATCTTAAAGATTTTGAGGGTAAGCAGTACATTGATGCAATGTCTGGTGCGTGGAATGTTAATATTGGCCACGGACGTAAAGAACTTGCTGAAGCAGCTGTGAAACAGATGAATCTGCTACCATTTGCTTCAACCTTTGTGGACCATTCCCATGAACCGGTGATTCGATTGGTCGAAAAACTCGCATCCATAACACCTGGGGACTTAAATGTGAGTTTCTTTACGTCAGGAGGCTCAGAGTCCGCAGATTCTGCCATTAAGATTGTTCGTAATTATTGGAAGCTAAAAGGTAAAGAACAGAAAACAAAAATAATTGGATTGCGAAGGGCTTATCATGGACTTACTGTGGGTGCAACAAGTCTAACGGATGCATTTCCTGCTCGTGATTTTTCCACTTCCAATGCACCAGGCTTTTTGCATGCTGAACCGCACTTGACTGAATGTGAACTTGGGGACAAGTCCCAACTAGGCTATGAATCAAGTATTCGTGGGATTATTGAACAAGAAGGCGCTGATACCATTGCAGCAGTTATTCTTGAGCCTGTCCAAGGGGCTGGTGGAGTTAATATTTCACCAGACGGATACTTGCAAGCAATTCGTTCTCTTTGTGATGAACTCGATATTCTCATGATCACGGATGAAATTGTATGTGGCTTTGGACGAACGGGAGCAATGTTTGGGGTTAACCATTGGGATGTCGTTCCGGATCTAATGTTGGTGGCTAAAGGGATCACCAGCGGTTATTTTCCACTAGGAGCAGTTCTCATTAGAGAAAAAATTGTCGATGAAATGGGATCTTCCCCCGTAAGCTATTTCATTCATGGATACACATACAGCGGGCATCCAGTAGGTGCTGCTGTGGCACTAAAGAATATCGAAATTATCGAGCAAGAAGGTTTGGTTGATAATGCTAAGTATATGGGTGCGGAATTTTTAAAAGGATTCTACCAACTGCAAAAGGAACATCCAGAAATAACAAATATCCGATTTAAAGGTCTGGTAGGGGCTTTTGAAATTATGGATTACAAAAATGAAGGTGTTCCTTTTGAGAAATCCACAATAGAGTTGTTTAATGACGAACTTGATAAGCGTGGAATGCTTACTCGTAGTTACGGCAATAGTTGCTTGTTTGCACCTCCACTCATTATTAACAAGCAAGAAGTTGAAGACATAATTAACATTTTCTCCGACTCTTTTGATGCTTGGAAAAAGAAATTTTAATAACGATTAATATATCAGAAAGATCTGACGTATCGAAAAGCTCACACAGTTGATGATAAACATCGTAATGAATGGGTGAGGGGATCGCCTGATGATGCGAACTGCCTTGTTGCTATCCCATTTTCGAAAGCTCTTTCGGGATAACGTTACGACCAAGTGACTATAATTCCGATTTGTCCTATTTTAAGAAAGTTTGGTTTCTTATAATAAAGGAAGCACGGGACAATTTCGAGTAACCAGTAACTTGAAACGAGTTAGTGTTATATGGGTTGGGACGTGCAGCCTTTTAAAAAGGCAAAAAAATGGACAGCTGGGGGTTAGTTTATGAGCAAAGTAGTTATTCTTGGTTGTGGTAATGTTGGAAGTGATGTAGCTCGTTATGTAGCTGAAGAAGTGCCTGCAGCCAAAATTTTGGTTGCTGATTATAACATCGAGGCTGCAGAAAAATTGGCAAATGAAATTGGTGCGCAAGCTGTTCAGTTCAATGCAACGATTCCGGATGACGTCAAACGAGTATTGAATGGTGCCGATATTGTGTTTAATGGTGTAGGACCTTTCCATCGTTTTGCGTTACCAATTATCCAACAAGCAATTGCCAGCGGAGTCAACTATGTTGATATTAATGATGATTATGATGTTGCTTTTGAATTAATTAACACGGACAAATTCGATAAAGCAGCTAAAGAAGCAGGTGTCACGGTGATATTTGGAGCTGGCTCTACACCTGGATTGACTAATGTTTTAGCTAGATGGGGAGTTAATCAGCTTGATAAAGCAGAGTCAATCAATATCACTTGGGGTTGTTCATTTGCACCTAATTTATCTGTTGCTGTAGTTGATCACATGTTTCATTGCTTAGTAGGTGATGTGCCTCAGTTTATCGACGGCAAACACCAGAACGTCCCTGCATGGAGCGGAGAAAAGAGTATAGAGCTTCAAGGTCCGTTTGGGACAAAAACATTTTGTTTCTCCGGTCATGCAGAACCAGTTACTCTGCCTAAGTATATTCCTGGATTAAAAAACGTAACGGTTAGATCAACTTTCTTCCAGGAGGAAGGCAATAAAATTTACAAACAAATTATTGATCTGGGTCTTGCCGGAAATGGGAAGTTATCTAAATCAGGTGTTTCCCCTCGTGCTTTTATTGCTGAATTTTTGAATTCTGAAGCAGGAATTGAAACATTAAGTGTCGATCTTGGCTCTGATCCTGGAGGCGCTATTTTCCGGGTGGAAATAGAGGGCGATCTTGATGGCAGTCAGACACAAATCATGTACGAAGTTCAGCTCATGACAGATGACGGAAAAGATCCAACTTCGCTTTGCGGCGCTAACGTTGTGCTTGATGTACTGGCGGGCAAAGTAACACAATCAGGCGTATTTTCCCCTGAAGCTGTCATTGAACCTGAATCATTCGTTACCAGAATAATGAGCAAGTTGGGCGGGAAGCTTTACCGTAAAGTCACTAAGCTGGATGAGCTCTATTAATAACTCTAAATCTTAAATCTCATGCGTGTCCCAGTTGGGGCACGTTTTTTTGTTTTGTTTTGAAAATCAATGAAAGGTGTAGTGGTGTTTTTTATGTAAGAATACATAACATAAAGGTGAGTTTTTACATATAAAGTTCCGTTTTATCCTATTTGAATGTACTAAATGGAGCTAAAATAATAGCAATAATGTAATATTACATTACACAAATAATGAAGAAGGCATTTGGGGAGGAATCTGATGGTGGATACTTTAAAAAAATCGCTTCAATTTAGACATTTAGTTTTCTTTGGCCTTATGGCTATGAATCCAATGGCTGGAATGAGTATGTTCGGATTTTCCTCGTTTCGATCTCAGGGTAATCCTATGCTATCGTATTTAATCGCTTTTATTGCTATTTCATTCACTGCACTGTCTTATAGCAAGATGGTTAAACTGTTCCCATCTGCTGGATCTAGTTATACCTTTGCAGGCAAAGGAATTCATCCATTGGCAGGATTTTTTGCAGGTTGGGTCATGTTGCTCGATTATGTGTTAATTCCTGCTAGTTGTTTATTGCAAGTGGGGCTGTACCTAAACGTCTTGGTACCAGCTATTCCTTTTTGGATTTGGGTGGTTTTAGTCAGTACCTTAGTTGTCTTGGCAAATTGTTTTGGTGTTGAGGTAGCGGCGAGATTTAATATGATTATGCTTGGGTATTTATTGTTCTCTATTGTGGCATTCCTTGCAGCTGTAATTTATTATATTGCTACGCAGGATACACTGACCTTTTTTAACACTCAAGCAATTTTTGATAAGAGCACTTTTGGATTATCTCCTGTCATAAGTGGTGCAGCACTTGCCATCATGTGTTATTTTGGATTTGAATCTATGACAACCCTCTCTGAAGAAACCCAAGGAACCTCCAAACAATTTAGTAAAGCTGTATTCCTCTCTCTCGGTATACTTACAATCATCTTTTTAATTACCACTTATGCTGCAAAGTTGATTATGCCGGATTATAAATCAATTCAAAATATGGATACAGCCATCACTGAAGTTATTGTTTTAGTAGGTGGGCCAACTTTAAACATGATTATATTGGTTGGTATGATTTGCTCTTTTATCGGCATTTCACTCGCAGCCCAATCATCTGCAAGCCGAATACTGTATGCTCAAGGCAGGGACGGTGTTCTCCCACGTAAATTTTTTGGTTATCTGAATCCAACAAGAAAAACACCTACCAAAGCAATTATTTTCATGGGCGTGGTTTCATTGATTATTCCTTTACTTGTCCCCTTGCTTCTCTTGACTGAACTTTCCTCCTTCGGTGGTTTGTGTGGATTTATATTGGTCAATTTGGCACTCATTGTTTACTCCTTAAGAACAGGTGTAAGATCCAAGTGGTTCATTCATTATATTTTCCCGGCTGCCGGCCTTCTAGTTACAACATACATTTTGCTGGGCTTAGGTGCCGATGCAAAAATTGTAGGGCTCAGTTGGATTCTAATAGGTACTGTCGTGCTAACCTTAACTACTAGAACAAAAATTGCAAAAACTACTGTTTCTAATGGATTGACGGAGACCCAGTCTCCTTAATAATTCTAACCTTTGTCTACGCACAGGATGTTATGCTATAGTTTTAAAAAAGAGTTATTTTACTGAACATAGTCTAATTAAGCGGTATGGTGAGGTGATAAAAAATGAATAGACTACTTCTCAGGAGTTCATACAAGCCTTGTCAGCCTGATTTAGAACAAAAGTGTTTTGTGAATAGCTATAAGGTGCAAGAAAATGATGTTTTGCACGGAAAGGTTTGGGAAATTTATCAATATGAAATTGGAACGTCTTTTCCAAATGCCATTACAATATTGCCAGACGGTCTCATCGAGCTTGTATTCAATTTTTGTGAAGGTCAAGCAAGTTCTTATTTAATGCTGGCCTCTACTGAGACTAACTCTCTGGATGTGCATCGCCCTGAAACGGGTTTTGGCATTAGATTTGTACCAGGATGGTTGGGGCAAATACAATATGCACCTTTATCAAGATCGCGGAATACGCAAGATAGTATCACTTATATTAATAGTGCTGAAATAATCACAAACTTCGATCTCTTATTCCAACAAATTATATCTACTGATTCATTCGACCAGAGAGTGAATTATTGTAAAGAATTTTTTGGCGGTGTTGAGAATGTGGGGGATAACCAGTCAGAGCTTGCTAGGCAAGCCTGTCTCTATTTGATTAATCATAACGGAAATAAAACAATTGGCGATTTGGAGAATTTTATGGGGTACAGTTCTCGCTACATCCGGAAATTATTTGATAAGTATATCGGATATTCCCCCAAAACAATGAACGAAATTATAAAATTCCAACATTCCTTTCATCACTATTCGACAAATCCAACCCGTTCTTTAAGTGATCTTGCCTGTGAGTTTGGATATTACGATATATCCCATATGAACCGGGCGTATATAAAGTTGGCCAAACAATTACCTAAATCTTTGTACCAAAATTTATATGCGGGGAAGCAAGCGACTTAGAGCAGTAAATGTGATGCACTAATGATTGAATCTTCCACTTCAATGTTTCTCCATCAATTTAAATGTCAGTTCATTGGGTTTAATTTATTTGAACAAGTTCTTGTCCTCAAACCTGGTCAAGAGCTTGTTCTCTTTGTCTTTAGGAATGATGCCACCGTCTACACATTCGCACGCCGCGGGTTGCTTTAATAATTAACATTTTTAATCACGTGAGGCGGTTTCTTTCATTTTTTAGCTATTTTTTTGACATAATAGAGGGATAAAGATAAAATTTCTGAGTATCATGTTTAATATAAGGGGTGGCTTCATGAGAGAATTGAAAAATATAGAGGAAAAAATACTTGATCGAGCGCTTTATTTGATGGGGAAGAAGAAAAGCTGCAACATTTCTATACGTGCCATCGCCAAAGAAGCCAATGTGAATGTAAGTGCCATAAACTATTATTTCCGCTCAAAAGATGAGATGCTTCAATTGGTAAAGGAATTTTATATCCAAAATTCGCAAAGTGTTCTTTCTATTTTGAAGAATGAAGAATACGACCTTGAGGAAAGACTTCTTCTTGCAGCAAACGAAATCATAGAATATGCACTACAATATCCCGGGAATATGGTCATTCACTCCCATTCACTGGAATTAATCGATTCCGATGTGAAATCAAAGAATGTCGTTGATATAGTATTTGAAATTGGAGAGTTAATTCAGCAAACTTTGAACAGTTTAATACCTGGAGAAAAAGTAGCTTGCCAATACAGATATTTAATTTTTACTTCTGCAGTCAATTATCCGACTGAATCTGAGGTCATAGCCTTGTCTGAAAAGTTCATACTAAAAGAACAAAAGTCAAGAATAGACTATTTAAAAGCGCTTATTACCTCTTTAAAATCTCTATAAGAAATATGTTCGCTTAAAATTCAAACATATTGTTTTAAACATGTTGTATATCCGGCTAATCTCTTCTATACTTGATGTACAGAGTAAGTTTTGTGATGTTCATTGTGAATTTTATCACATGTTTATTCTTGTATAAAACGAAGGGGAGCATATTATATGGCATATCAGACACTTTTCAGCCCGATTACAATTAGAGGATTAGAACTTAAAAATCGGATTATTTTTCCGGCTATGGGTACTAAAATGTCTACTGAAGATCGCTATGTCACAAAGCAGCTTATTGATTATCATGTTGCTAGAGCAGAGGGCGGCTGTGGATTAAATATTGTTGAGGTTTGTTCAGTATATGGTCCTGCCTCCCCCAAAAAGTTTTTATCTATTGCTGATGACAAATACATTCCTGAAATGAAACGATTAACCGATGCGGTCCATGCAGCTGGAGGTAAAGCTGCAGTCCAATTATGGCTGGGAGGAATGGCTGTAGCCAGTGATCCGGAGGCTATGATAATTATTCCGAGTCCAGTACCTGTACCTGAAACAGAGGACACTATTCCTGGAGCAAGTATAGATACTTTACATGAAGCTACGACGGCTTTTGGAGAAGCTGCCCGCAGGGCGGTAGAAGCAGGTTTTGACACAATTGAGTTCCATGCGGGCCATAATTATACACCTCATTCGTTCTTAAGTCCGTTTTTTAACCGTAGATCCGATGAATACGGAGGGGATTTAAGAAATCGGGCTCGTTTTCTACTTGAATGTATCGAATCCATTCGGCGTAGTATTCCAGAAAGTATGCCGTTATTTATGCGTATAGATGCACATGATGATTACCTGGATGGTGGTCTCACTATTGAAGAAGTAATCGATTTTTGTAAAATGGCGAAAACTGCTGGTGTTGACGTACTCGATGTTTCACGCGGCAACTTCTCCTCAGCAGCCATCAAATACGAGGTCCCACCGATTGACCTTCCCAGAGGGTTTAATGTAGACAATGCCGCGCGTATCCGGAAGGAAACCGGAATGCTGACTGTAGCCGTTGGGCGAATTAATGCTCCAGAACAAGCTGAAGATATTCTGGTAAAGGACAAAGCGGATATGGTGGTCATGGGACGTGCTCAACTTGCAGATCCAGAGTTTTGCAATAAGGCGCAGGCTGGAAAAAGCGAAGATATTGTTGAGTGCGTAGCTTGCAATCAAGGATGCTATGATGGATTCGTCTCAAATGATGTGCCTTTTATTACTTGTTTACGAAATCCAGCATTGGGTAGAGAAGCTGAGTATAGATTGAAACTTACCAATAACCCTAAAAAAGTACTAATAGCTGGGGGCGGGATTGCAGGATTGGAAGCAGCGATGGTGCTGAAGCGTAGAGGGCACCAACCAATTGTCTGCGAAGCTTCTACCACATTAGGTGGGCAGTTCGCTTTAGCTGGCGAAGCGCCAAGAAAAGAGGAAATGAAGGCGGCGGCATTATCGCGTGGGGAACAGGTTAGGAGGGAAGGAATTGAAATCCGCTTGGATACTCTTGTTACTCCTGAGCTGATGGAGCAGATCAAACCCGATGAGGTCATTGCAGCAATAGGCGCTGCTCCGATGGAATTAAAAGTTCCCGGCGGTCAGCGGTCAATAGTGACGAATTCTCATGACGTTTTGTCTGGACAAGTAAAGGTTGCGGGAAGAGTAGTAATCGTTGGCGGTGGCCTGGTAGGTTTGGAAGTAGCCGAATATTTACATGATACAGCTACTGAAATCACTGTCTTGGAAATGCAGGATAAAGTGGCAAAAGACCTGGGGGAGCTGCGGTCGATTTGTGTCATGGAAAGCCTGAACGATTCTGGAGTTCATATTCTGACGAACACCAAATGTCTTGAAATCAAGGAAAATGGAGTGGTCATTGAGACTAAGGAAGGCCAAATAAAAACATCTACGTGCGATTCGGTAGTAGTCGCAATTGGAGCAAGATCGAGAAGTTATGTAAATCTCCAAAATCATTGTGAAAAGAATCATATTCCTTTTCATGTGATTGGAGACGCAGTACGTGCCCGTAGAGCTTTGAATGCCGTTAGTGAAGCCCATGAAGTAGCCAGATCGATTTAGGCATATCATTATTTTAAGTATATTCAACTTGAATTAATGGAAGTTTAAATAAAATTATTTTCCTTAGAACCTTCGCCAAGGCGTAGGTTCTCTGTTTTGGGGGAATAATCAATTAATGGAAATTATCTCGAATTAAAACTAAACTGAATAGTACGAGGCGGAGGAAGAAATGTTATTACGATTAAAACGATTTTTAATCGGTAAACCAATGAAATCTCAAGAATTAGGGGAAGAGAAGCTAAGCAAACTAAAGGCTTTGGCGATTTTGTCTTCTGATGCCCTTTCCTCAGTAGCTTATGGGACAGAGCAAATGTTGATTGTTCTTTTTACTGTAGGATTTGCAGCCATGTGGTATTCCATTCCCATTTCAATTGCCGTTTTGGCTTTACTCGCCATATTGGTGCTCTCATATCGCCAGACTATTTTTTCTTATCCCTCTGGGGGAGGTGCCTATATTGTAGCCAAGGACAATTTGGGCATTCGAACGGGGTTAGTCGCGGGAGGCTCTCTTCTTATTGACTATATTCTAACAGTTGCTGTAAGTACTTCTTCCGCTACCGATGCGGTGACCTCCGCTTTTCCAGAACTTCAACGTTATCGTATCGTAATAGCATTAGTGATGATTTTTTTTCTGACAATCATGAATCTGAGAGGCATAACGGAATCAGCCTCGGTTTTGGCTTATCCAGTCTATTTGTTCGTAGTAGTCATTGTTTTGATGATCGTTATTGGCCTCTTCCGGGTAGCGACAGGTGATATACAGCCAATCCGTGCAGATTTCGGGGGTCAGGTATCAGGAGTTTCCTTGTTCCTGTTATTGAAGGCGTTCAGTTCGGGATGCTCTGCATTGACAGGTGTAGAGGCGGTGTCTAATGCCATACCAAGCTTTAAAGCACCGGCAGAGAAGAATGCAGCTTCTACGCTGGCGCTGATGGGCATTATTCTTGGCTTTATGTTCCTTGGCGTTAGTATGCTAGCATACTTCTATGGAATTTCACCAATCAAGGATGTTACCATTATGTCCCAAACTGCCGAAGCTATTTTTGGCCGCGGTATAGCATACTTCGTCATACAAGGTGCAACAGCTCTAATCTTGTTTCTGGCAGCCAATACTGCTTATGCAGCATTTCCATTACTAGCCTTTATGCTGACCAAGGATAAATTTATGCCCCATGCTTTTATGATTCGTGGGGACCGGCTGGGCTTTTCAAACGGTATTATTATTCTGGCTGTGTTGGCGGGGGGGCTTGCCGTCGTCTCCAATGGCTATACAGAGAATTTAATTCCTTTATATGCTCTTGGAGTGTTCATTCCGTTTACCATTTCTCAGCTGGGTATGATACGCAGATGGTACCGATTAAAACCTCAAGGATGGCTGATACGGCTTATAATTAACTGTATTGGCATGCTGACCACTCTTTCGATTACTTTGATATTTCTTATCACCAAGTTCAATCAAGTATGGATGGTCTTTATATTTCTTCCGCTGGTTTATATGCTATTTCAGAAGATTCATCGTCATTATATGGTGGTTGCTGACCAACTGCGAATTGATGTGGAATCAGAAAAACCAGAAGTTAAGGGGAATACCATCATTATTCCGGTAGCAGGTATTACACGAGTCGTCATGAATACCATTAGCTATGCTAAATCTATGAGTAGCGACATTGTAGCAGTGTATATTGGATTTGACGACGAGGATATTGAAAAAATGGAGAAGAAGTGGGCTGAATGGGATTGCGGTGTTCGTCTTATCGTGTTGCGCTCTCGTTATAGAAGCATTACTAGACCGCTTGCAAAGTTTATCGAAACGGTGGAATGGAAAAAATCAGGTGCCGGTCATATTACGATTTTGATTCCACAGTTCATTACTAAGCATTGGTGGCAAAATATTCTTCACAATCAAACCAGTCTCCTGATTCGCGCCTATCTGTTTAAAAACAAGAATGTGACTATTTCTACTCTCCCTTATCATTTGAATAAGTAAAGTATAAAAGAAGTTATAATCAAAAGGCGGCGATGGATCAGATCAGTCGTAAAAAAGAATGAACAGATCTCAATGGACCCAATAAGCTGACAGAAAAATGAAGAAAAAGAAGTCCTCTCTGCCGACATGAACGGCCTAGAGGACTTCTTTACTATGATGAATGTGTGAATTTTATTGTTTAGTGAGTAGGTAGGAAGAGAAGTGCTTGTTTGAATTCTAATTAAACACTTCTGTTTCTCCTTAGTTTTTGAAGAGCTCCTACCCGATGTAATCAATCTTGAGATAAGGCTGCTCCCATGGAATTCTGGGGCAAAGGAAATAATTGAAAATTAGCTCCAGCCTATGTATTTACCTTCTTTGAAATACCGTTAAGGAAAATATCAATTGAGGTTTTATAGAGCAGCAGTGTTTGATCAATGCTTAAGTTCTTGCACATCAAGCCAATGCCATTAAACAAGCTATCCAGTACCTTGGCTGCCAATAATGTATCTGAAATTTCAAACTCACCCGAATGGATACCATCGATTAACAGCTGCTGGATGAGTTCCAGACGTTGTTCAAGCATTTGATCCAAAAGCTTGGTCACTTCGCTGTTCGTTTTTTCAGCTGTGAAAAATTCATCGGCGACTGTTATAAATGGATGGTTGATCTCGTTGATGACCATATGCTCAACAAATTCGTATAGCTGATCTGCCGATGATGTGAATTGTCCTTTTTTTAAATTCCACTGCTCATCCCATTCTTTATCCCAATCTTCGAGCATTTTTAGAAACAAGCCTTCTTTGCTTTTGAAGTGATAAAAAATATTCCCTTTACTATGTCCAGTAGCGGCTGAAATTTCTTCAACGGAAGTGGCTGCATAACCCTTCTGAATAAATAGTTCTTTTGCTTTTTCTAGAATAAGCTTTTGAGTTATATTACTCTGGATCTTTTTTTTATTCATTTTTTCCTCCTGTGTTTCCTGGATATATTAATGAGCTTCAATGCACTGTTTTCTTAGCATTAAAAGCAAAAGTAAACAAGCAGAATGGTAAGATCGTTTACGACGGTTGAATAAAATGAATTAGAACATCGAATATGATTATAGCGGAACAATCGTACTCCTGCTATACAGTGTTATTTCACGCGTAGCTTGTAACCATCTGTTCATCCAATATTTGCTCGAATAGCTTTGATTCAATCTTATCAAGTATGATGGTATGTTTTTTTCCATCCTCTGTATAATAATGAAGTTGACAGTTGCTGTTTGTACAGAAGAACGTTATGATTTCATCGCCATCAATGGTTACCATTTGAATGGAATAGCCCATCTTTGGATTTTGAACATAAATAATATTAATTGGCAACATTAATTATCACCTAACTTATTTCTGTTTTTAGAATCGGTTTAAGTTACCTTGGTTAATTCTGTCTCTTGGCTTTAATCGTACCTACGATTTCTCCATTAATCACTTTAAAGTAAATAACGCGTTCTTTTCGCACCAATGCAACCAGGCCATCTACAAAATTTGATTTTTTATCTTTAAAAAAAAGAACTTGATAGGCTTTTTGATGAATAGGTTTGAAATTGAGAGTATATTTTGACTTGACACCATTAAGCCGACTAATATAGGCTGATTTACCATTCTCATAATCCCCACTTTCAAAAGGATTTAATCGGTTACTACTAATTACAGTAATCGCAACTTTGGGAAAGCGCCTTAAAATGTAATTGAATTTATCAAACCAGACTGTTTTCCTCAAACGGTTTCTGTAATTATTTCCCACAACAATTTCTGTGATTTGATGACGTTTAGCATAAGAGGTTAATCTTTTTATTGTAACGCGTTCATTTTTGCTTTCTTGAATCGAAAGATTTGTTGTTCCTAATCGTTTACTTAACTTCTTGATTTCATAAATGTTCAATATCATAAACATCGCATGTTGATATAGAGTTGAATAGAAAACGTAAACCTCAAAAGTATAACCTAAGCTTTTGGCCAACAGAGCTCCTTTTAAAAGAACTCTTCGACTATAGCTGTTAGCCTCCAATCCAATTAAGAGATGGTTTTTGCGTCTAATAATCATTCTTCAGTACTCTCCTCTTGTAAGGACTTCTTTTAATTCCCTATACTACGTTTGCATGAAACAATAGCCTAAATCAAAACACTGACCATTTGTTCTAGATGATAACACTTTTTTTTGATTGTTTCAATTTTTTTATGTAGTTCTTTAATGGTAAAATTTGTTTTGTATGGAATTTCGAGATACCTTGAATTATTATCCAGAGACAAGTTGAACATAAAAAAGCTTGAAAAAGAAAAAATTAAATGATAATATCACTTACTGAACGGTCAGTATTATTGCAGAGATAAAAAGGAGAGAATCATGAAGAACCAAATTATCAGGGATACTTCGTTAGAAACTCAGTCAGTTGGCAGGGCGTTTCTTCGTTATTTAGTACCATCAATCCTAGGAATGCTATTGGTGGCACTTAATGTTGTAGTAGATGGGGTGATGGTTGGTAATAAGTTGGGTTCCGTAGCACTTGCTGGAGTCGGAATTGCCAGTCCAGTATACACATTGTTTCTTGCCATATCCATTTGGATTAGTATTGGAGGGGCTACGATCTATTCCCAGGCTATGGGGGCAAAGAAAGTTACAAAAGCAAAGCAGGTGTTTTCCCAATCTGTAACCCTTATTGTTCTGATTACATTAGTTATTGGGGTTATAGCCTTTATTTTCCGTGAACAGTTGATCTACGCACTTGGTGCAAATGCAGAAACGTATCCTTATGTGTCAGCTTATTTAAAGGTTAAATTGTTGTTCGGTTTTGTATTCACCCTGGAGAACACACTTAGCGTTTTTGTTCGTAATGATGGTAGCCCTAATCGCTCCATGGCTGCGCAGATCACCTTTGCTTTAGCGAATATTGTAATCAATTTTATTGTTCTGTATGTTTTAGAATTAGGTGTTGCGGCTGTGGCGTTCGGAACGATTATCGCAGCATTTTTAGGTATGTTAGTCTTGTTGCCACACTTCCTAAAGAAATCAAGCAATTTGAAACTTAGAAAGTTCAAATGGAACAAAAAATTGGTTATAACTACATTAGTAATTGGCTTCTCAAGCTTTATTGCCGAAGTGGGGGTATCCGTTTTTACAGTTGCTCACAATATCACTTTAGAGAGATTTGGCGGTACAGCCAGCGTGTCAGCATTCTCAATTCTAAACTACATTCACAGTGTTGTACTGTTAGCATTCCTTGGACTAGGATCTGCTATACAACCACTGATTAGTTATTATCACGGTGGAAAACTTGAAGATCAGAAACGACAAACGCTAAAAATAGCGGTTTGGACTGCCATAGGAGTAGGAGCATTGCTGCTGGTGGTAGCTCAAGTCTTTACTGCGCCGATCGTCAGCATCTTCGGAACCTTTTCAAATGAAGTGACAAATATAGCTGTTAACGGAATAAAAATTTTCGTCTTTGCTTATGTTTTTATGGGAATTAACTTTGTTATGATGACATACTTCCAATCAATCACTCATATCAAAATGGCAATTTGGGTCACCGCGGCAAGAGAAATGATTCTGATGTCACTCTTTATAATGACTCTGCCTCATTTTCTCGGAATAAACGGTGTATGGATGTCGGTGCCACTGGCTGAATTTATTGTACTGATTACAATATACTTTTACTATAAGAAATTTATTATCGGTCGGGTGCCTTTGTTAAGAAAAGTTGTATAGCAGAGCAGTCATAATTGTCATGCAAAGGGGTGAAGAACAAAGAATAGCCTTTCGAACTAGCAAAGGCCCTTTTCCACAAGAAATTAGTGGGTTGTGCTATTGTAACCATATCTAATCAGTACTTGGCCTTATAGGAATAACTATTAAAGGGGGCTCAATATGCAGTACGTAGAAGAACGTTTTGAAAATATTAATTTTAGTGGGCAAGACTTGGGCTATGGGGAATATATAAAGTGTGTCTTTGAAAGATGCCTTTTTGCTCATTCTTCATTAAAAGAAATCATCACTAGTGATTGCCGATTTATCGAATGTAATTTTAATGGAGCCGAATTAAATGGATCAATTCATGAAGAAACTGCTTTCATTAACTGCAATTTTAGTAAAGCTAATCTTTTTGTTTCAAAATATGAACATTGCATTATGAAAGGTTCCAATTTTTCAGGTGCTCAGCTAGATGGAATTACAATAGTAAGGGGTGACTGGTCATATACTAACTTAAGGCACGTTAAGTTAGAAAAACAAGACCTGAGTGGAGTCAGGTTTCTTGAGGCGGATCTTTCCGATGCAACTTTATCCAAATCTAATCTAAAAGAAAGTGATCTTACTGGAGCTGTATTATTAAGAGCGAATTTACAGGGCGCAGACCTGCGTGGTGCTGATATGAACGGGGTAGATTTTAATTTGTTCAATATCAAAGGTTCCCGATTAGATATTGAACAAGCGATACTTTTTGCTCGTTCGCATGGAGCGAAGATAGGATAATTTTAAATATCTGGTATCAATTGACTCCATAAATTGATTGAAAAAGGTCACCTGAATCGAATATTTAAAATCACCGTTAAAACAATTTTATAGGGAGTGAGTATCATGCCATCACAATCACATATCAAAGAAATTATGCAAAGATATATTGACGGGTTTAACAAAAAGGATGCAAAAGCCGTAAGCTTTCTATTCTCTGATGAAGCTAGAATTGAAGACCCCGTTGGTGGAGCAAGAATAATAGAAGGTAGAGAGGCCATTGATTCATTCTATAATGCTGCTGTTAGCAACGTTAGAGAACTTGAATTAGTGGCTCCGATTCGAGGCTCACATAGTGATGCAGGGGCGATGGCCTTCATAATTCATACGCTTATAGATGGTCGAGAAGTAGAAATTCATTGCATTGATGTCATGACGTTTAATGATGTGGGGAAAATTGTTGATATGAAGGCTTATTGGGGGCAAGAGGATATTAAATAGTTATAAACTTCGGTAAACATCGCCTTGCAGAATACTGAACGGATTGGTGTATGGATTAGGCAAAGATCCAAAAATAAATTTGCAGGTGAATATAAATGGAAGCAAAAAAGAAGGAATGGTATATTTTCTCCTCGTATTGGCTTGGTGAAGACATAAAAGTATTTCACTTTAGCAAGCGAGACCTAAATTCCGAACATCAGTTAGTGTCCATTAAAATCGCTGTAAGTACGCACTATCAGGAGCAGGAAGAACAGGCTTGGGCCATTCTCTTTGATTGTCTCCAGTAGTATGCGGAGCTGAAGTTGTGCTTAGGGCAAGTTATTAATCATTTTGTAATAACCTGATCTATGTAGATAGCTAAGTTTGTGGCACAGAATGCTTTATGGATCAAGATTGGAGAAATGAAATCAATAAAATAGAAAGGGGAATTATTGTTTTTACGTTTCAAAATTCAACTGAGGTTTTTCAGAAATGTATAATTTGAAGAAATGGCTAGTATTAGCTATTGTCTCAAGTGCTCTATTCCTTATAGTTATAGACATGACAGTGCTGTATACTGCTCTGCCGAGGTTAACGCATGACCTTGCAGCTTCGGCTTCGGAAAAGCTTTGGATTGTCAATGCATACCCTTTGGTTATGGCAGGATTATTGCCGGCTTTCGGTACATTGGGAGATCGTTTTGGTCACAAACGGTTCTTTACTCTGGGTCTCATTGCCTTTGGAGCAGCCTCACTTATGGCCGCTTTTGCGCCCGCTCCGAATGTCTTGATTGCTGCGCGTGCAATGCTGGCAATTGGTGCGGCGATGATGATGCCTGCGACACTTTCAATCATACGGATAACCTTACCGATGATCGGGAACGCTCGTTAGCTATTGGCATTTGGGCATCTGTTTCCTCAGGTGGTGCTGGTTTAGGTCCGATCATAGGAGGATTTTTATTAGAGCATTACTGGTGGGGATCTGTTTTCCTGATTAATTTTCCGGTCGTGATTATCGCTTTGATTGCCTCCATTTTTCTTATACCACACATTAAAGGGAACAAGTCTACGAAGTGGGATTCCCTTGGCTCCGTTCAAATTTTAATTGGGCTTGTTGGTCTTGTTTATGCAGTTAAAGAGATAAGCAGGCGTGGAGGAGAAATAGAAGTAGGAGTGATCGCTGGTCTTATTGGAGCCATAGCAATGTTCTTTTTTATTAAGCGGCAGCGGAAAAGTTCTTCTCCTTTAATTGATCTACAGCTGTTCAGGAACACCAAATTTGCTTCAGGAGTTTTAACGGCATTGTTAGCCACTTTCTCTCTTGTTGGGATGGAATTTGTGTTCACACAAAGGTTCCAGCTTGTCCTGGGCATGTCACCTTTAAAAGCCGGGTTGTTCACGGTAGCTATCTCAATTGCTTCATTTTTATCTGGTGCTTTACTGGGATTGATTATGCATCGGGTGAGTATATTAAAGATCCAATACATTTCACTTTTTATAGCCGGATTGGGTGTAGGATCTTATCTTTTGTTTTATGAAGCACAACCATTTGTACAGATCATTTGCTTATTGATCTTTGGTACCGGGGTCGGCGGGGCGACAACTTCTGCTTCTGCTTCAATTATTAATAATGTTCCTGAAGAAAAAGCAGGTATGGCCGCCTCCATTGAGGAGGTTTCATTTGAAATTGGCGGAGCATTCGGGGTGGCTACACTTGGAAGCATGGCATCGTTCATGTATACTGCATCATTGACTACCCCGGCAGGATTAGTTATTCCTCCTGAAGCCCACGACAGTCTAGATGAAGCGCTTTTGGCTGCAGAAACTCTACCTGCACAAGCGGGGTTAAAGCTTATTGAGATAGCGAAGGCAGCTTACGACGATTCGTTTATTGCAGTCCTTCTAACAAGCTCACTGCTTCTTATTCTAACTGCTGTTGCAGTCACTGTAATATCTCGCCGATCCAGAGTTAGTTAGAGTGAAGAGGGGACTTGAGGCCTTTGTCCATAGATGAATCATTGAAAATAGCCCTTGATGCATCGGAAATACCGATATATCAGGGGCTTGTTTTTATAGATAATTAAATGCAATCTAATCTCGAGTCGCAAATTTAGATTACGTTGCAAATTTAAAAATTCAACTCCTCATCTATCCTAATTAAGGAAATGTATAGTTTAGAAAGTTCATCATTAGATGAGTTTTCTAAATAATCTTTTTCGAAGATTTTCTGAAGTGTATACTGATTAATTAAAGATATGGCCATTTTTTTGGTGACAACCCTTCCGCGTTTTTTAGAGTAACGAATAATTGATTCCTTAAGGGAGTTTCTGATCTTTTTATCGCGCTGTTCAAATATCTGCCGCATCATATACATTGCACCATCATTTATCAGTTCATCCGCACTTTTTACAAGTACTATTACTAATACAGACATTGTATTTGGAGATGGAGTAAAGGCGTCGGGAGTAATTTCACAAAGGATTTCCGTATTGAAATAGCAATGAGCTAAGAGAGATAATTTAGTAATATTGCCTAAGTCAATATTGACCATTGAATGTGCAAATCTCTGGCCAATAATCAGCACCATACGCTCAAACTGGTGTTTTGACATCAATTCCAGAAATGGTTCCGAGATATGAAAGGGCAAATTGGAGATCAATTTTGAGTACCCACGAAAATCGTACTCAAGGGCATTTTGATATATAAAACGAACATTTGGGGTATTTGCCACAATTGGATCGTGGTATACTTTTAGTCTTTTACCAATTTCTACGCAATCAAGTTGTTTTACGAGAGCTGACATTCAAGAACAATATTCTGCTTTTCCTGGTCCAATTTCTACAACATAATCATCTGTCTTGAAATCTGCTGCAAGTAACCATTTTTTAATAACAGTTTTATCTATTAGAAAATGCTGCCCATAATCAACGATATTTTGTTTAAACATGATATCCTACCTTCAATTTTTATTTTCAAGCAAAGTCAGGTTGTCGTTAGTTGGTTGTGAACTGTTTATCTAAATGATCAGCATTCAATCGTTTTTTTATTTCTAAAGTAATTTCTTTAAAGGCAATATCGTAAGATATATTCTTTATATACATAAGTTCATCAGCTAACATACTGCAAGCGTTCTTGAGAATATCCTTGTCACCAATAGGTAATTTAAAATTTAACTTATCCGTTATTGATACATCTCTTATGATTTCAATTTGTTGAGATAGAATTCCGGAGCTGAGTTTCTTTTGGAGCAGAAGTCTACGTTCTTTAGCATCTACTGGCAAACAAATATAGTTTTTAAAAAACTGTTTATGTGCTTTTAACCATTGGCTTTTGGTACTGAGAGGACGTAAGCCTTTATCAGCAGCATCCTCAACTGGAATGAAAATATCTAACTTTTTCTTAATAATATTTATTTTGTAATATTTTTTTGTTTGGTTATCGAATGAGTGAATTTCATTTATATCCAGAATACCTACACCATATAAGGGATAAAATATATAATTCTTATAATTTGTCATGTCAGTTAATCTCCTTAACAATACTGAACATTTGTTCTAAATCATTGCAGACCAATCCCTCGTATAAAGAAAATACGCTTAACAATTGAAAAAGACAGCAGAGATAGACCGATTTTCGTATACTGAACGTTCGGTTAGTAATAATATAGCGCATAGTTTTTTTTATTTCAATAATGTATTACTTTAAGTACTTTTTGTAGCTGTCTCTAGAATGGAAGGGGATATAACCGAAAGAATAAGTTTGAAAAGTAAGAACCTATCATGTTATTATATAGAACAAATGGTCAGTAACATTAATATCTATGGCGTTTAACGGAGGCCGAAGTGAGATTAAATAGTAAAAATCACGTATTGATATGTTTAGAAGAGACTAATTATAGTCGTAGGATTCTTGTGGAGGGGTCTTGGTTAGCCAAAAAAATGGATTGTACTTTTGAAGTTATATTTTTTTACTCCTCAATGAGCCAGAATACCACTTTTACTTTGCTTAATATCTTCGAGAGTAAACATTTAAGTAAGAAATTAGGCGCACTGAAATATACACTTGAAAAAAGTATAAGTAATCGAAGCTTAGCAAAAAGATTAGTCTCTCTTGCCAAAGATAATGATGTTGGACATATTATTATGGCGAGTGTCCGAAAGAATGCTATTGTAAGCAATTTTTGCAGTAGGCTCTTATGTTTCAATATAATTAATCACATTCTCAACAAGATCCCCAATATTGTGGTCACTCTGATAAATAGCAGCACCTGTAACCCTTTTGAAAAAGGGCTTCACGAAAAGGGAGTACAAGGTTATTTGTTAAAGATTGATGCTCTAAGGCCTAAGTATATCTTCAGTTATGCACCTTCGAATGAAAGGCAATATGGTGGAATATTCTTTAAAGAAAAGTATTCTGATCAATTAAACGGTATTTTTGCATCTGTTCGTTATGGAAGATTAACGTATCTTGATGTGATTGACGGTGAGGTGACGAGAATAATCAAACCCAAAAGAAGTAATTAATAATTTAGGCTGGAAGCGATCAAAGTTACGAATTCTAAATATTTATTACTCCAAATTATTGTTTTGGTAAGGGGTTATGCTAATTCAAATTAATTACGTATGTGTTCCAGGGATAGGGCACGAATTTCAGATTGAAACATATGAAGGCGACGAAATCATAATTATCCAATTTTCTGACGGTAGATATGAGCTTTTCTTTTACGGGGATGACGGTAACCGGGTATCTATACTGCTTAGCCCAAATGAGGCAAGTCTTTTCGCAAATGCTTTAGAGGGAAAATGATATGAAACAGATGAATACACGATTAGGTCTTGGCAATTAGGTGCGGAAATTATATTTACGTCCAGAAGAGAGGATTAAAACAAAGAATATGAAGATAATGAGTTCTTTTATTAGCATTATTGTTATGTACCATTAACTAATTAAGAAGGGGAGGGGAAAATGAATATTAATGATAATCAAGTCCCTATCAATCACAGAGTAATTGTTCTCCTTCAAGAAGATGCTGAAAAAATTAGAACACTTATGAAAGCTCATTTGAAAAATACAAATAACAGATCTTGTCCACTTTATGAAGAAGTATTTAACACTCAAATGTATGGATTTAAACAAAGAGTGGATTTTGCAGCTAGGCTTGGGATAATTGAAAAAGCAACAGGTAAACTTATATTGTTGAGTTTAGAGCGGGATTTGTCTATAGCTATCTGGTGACACTATTTTTTTCGAAGGGAGTGGTTAAAGATGAAAGCTAAAGAAAAAGCACTCTCAGTGAACGGAAAAAATATAGAGATAATTACCGAAAACAATAACAAAATCACTGTTGTTAGAAGCATTAATCAAGTTAAAGAAATACATTATTATACTGATAAGGATAGTGTGGATTCTGATGGTACAATTATATTGAATGATGAGGAATCAAAAATTGTAGCTGCTATATTAAATGGAATTATAACCTTTTCTGTATAATAAATCAGTTCTGATCTAATCGAGCTATTACCTCTCTGGATTTGTATTTCTTCAAATTTAGTACGGAGGGTATAGAGTTATGCTAGGTATACCATCATTTTACTGAATGGGAAAATGGCTGGATTAATAAACCAACGATGGATTTATTTAAATTACAAGTACATTCATTTTATTGACTGAATGGTTAGTATGTGTTATTGTTAATATTAAAGACATACTGCGATAAGAAATTAATGAACTCTTATAGTATTAAGAAAGGAGGCAAAAAGCCATGGAAACTATGTTTATTAGAGTAGTCTTTATAAAACTCATAAGTTCACGCTGGCTGACTGTAACAGTGGATTTTCTCACAGAGGGTTTAGTCTATCCATTTTCAGTCAATCTTTATACAGGGAATAAGAACAAATATGGGAATAGTTCCGGAAACTTTTTGCCTTTATATTGAACTTTTCAACATGAAAAGTGTTGTAAATATTCATAATAATAAGCCAAAAAGACGTCGAGGCTATCCGACGTCTTTTTGTGCTTTTCAAAACTTACAATTTTTAAAAGAGAAAACTTAACTGGAAAGTGTGATATATATGTTAATCCAACTGAATGGTATCAGTAAAAGTTATTCAGGTGATTCGATTCTCACAAATATCTCGATGAGGATTAAGACAGGAGAACGAATTGGTCTCATCGGAGTTAACGGTGCGGGTAAGTCCACCTTGTTGAAAATAATAGCAGGTGAAATTCCTTATGATAATGGAGAAATATTCGTAAAAAAAGAAACCAAAATCGGATATTTACGGCAAGACAGTGGATTACGTTTGGATAAGACAATATGGGAGGAAATGCTAAATGTCTTTTCTGAGCTTCTAGACATTGAAAAAGAGCTTAGAAAGTTGGAAAAAGCAATGGGAGATCCTGATTTAATGATTAATGAGGAGAAATACGAAAAAACATTGAATCGTTACGCTGTACAATCTGACTTGTTTATGCAGAATGGTGGCTATGAAATTGAAGCAAAAATCCAAAATATTTTAAATGGCATGGGTTTTGGAGATCTCCCTCAGGAAACACTCATCAGTACATTAAGTGGTGGCGAGAAGACCCGACTTGCTATGACAAAAATACTTCTTGAGCAGCCGGATCTTCTTATGCTCGATGAACCGACTAATCATTTAGATATTACAACTCTGGCTTGGTTGGAAGGTTACCTGCATTCGTATCCCGGGGCTATTTTAGTTGTATCACATGATCGTTACTTTCTTGACTCACTCGTAACTGTTATCTACGAAATTGAGCGAACAGAGGCCCGAAGGTATACCGGAAACTACTCAAAGTACATTGAGACTAAAGAGAAGGACAGAGAGATTGCAAACAAAAATTATGTAACGCAGAAAGAGCAAATCGCAAAAATGGAAGATTATATAAACCGTCACATAGTTAGGGCAACATCAGCTAAAAGTGCAAAGAACAAAAGAAAACAATTAGAGAGAATTGAGCGGTTAGATAAACCACAAAAGGATCTAAGACGGACCAAGATGGAATTCTCAGTTGAGAAGAAATCCCATAAAGAAGTGCTGACGGTTCGTGATGCCACTATTTACTTTGAAGTGAATTGTGAACGTGATCCTTTGCTTAAAAATATCAACTTTCAATTGCTCAGAGGAGAGAAAGTTGGTTTGATCGGTCGAAACGGTATCGGCAAATCAACTCTCCTTAAAATGCTGATTAATAGTGAAAAAAATCAAAATGGTGCAGTTACATGGGGGGAAGGGGTTAGCGTCGGCTATTACGATCAAGAACAAGCCAATCTTGATCCAAGAAACACAATCCTTCAAGAGATCTGGAACCAGTTTCCTAATATTGAAGAGGCTAGAATTCGTACTGTACTTGGCAACTTTTTATTTTCTGGCGAGGATGTGTTTAAGAAAATCTCTTCTCTTAGCGGAGGTGAGAAGGCTCGTGTTGCCATATCGAAGCTGTTGTTGCAGAATGCAAATGTACTCATCATTGATGAACCTACAAACCATCTGGATTTATACAGTAAGGAAGTACTGGAGACGGCACTTATGCGGTATGAAGGTACATTATTCTTTATATCCCATGACCGTTATTTTCTGAATAAGTTAGCCGACAGAATTCTGGAACTCACTCCCACTGGTATCGTTGAACATGAAGGGAATTACGATGACTATGCAGCTAGTCACTGACGTTTTAAATTCTTCAATTTATTGCGATTAGATAAATGAAGTATAACGTAGCGGGCATATTGTTGAATCGATCTTGTAAATATTGTACTCCATAAGGTGAATTATAAACTTTAATTATCCCGAAAAAGGTGCTTGGTGATAACACTGAGTTTGGTTGGCTGCTAACATTATTGAGGAAGGTGGCCCTGCATGTGTCAGCCTTCCTTTACATATATGTGCTGGATGTGGGAAAAGAAGGGTGTCCCGTATTATTGTTCGCCGCGGAGACCAAACGTTGGTAGCGACTAAATAAGAGAAGAAATCATGTTGCCATTTAGAACAATCGGTCAGTGTTTTTTATATCAAAATATTTTTAGCTGAGTACTGGGTTTTATCAACATGAATACAACCAATAGGTATGTAGATCATTGGAGGTCAGGAGTAAAATCAAACAGAATAAATCACATACTCATATATCTAGAAGAAAAAATATAAGTCGTACGGTTCCTTATAAGGGGGCTTTGTTGGCTAAAAATAATGATGGTACTTTTGAAGTGGTATTTTTGCAGCCGGCAATGTGGGGCATGGGGAATTATTAGGCGCTCCACGTAGGGTAGCTCTCCATCAAGATTCATCACCACGGCTTTCAGATTTAGGACGGGAAATTGGGGGTGCTGGCGGGCATACGCATGCAGCTCCTCCAGTTTACGTTATTATGCGGGTTGAACTAAAAAACAGAATAAACCAAGGAGAGGATTAGGTGAAATCTTTTATCGAACAAGCTAAGAAGCATATTGAGTTACAAGAAGGAACGCCTATTATTGAGCAATTATTGATTGAATGTTACATGAACCCGGGAATCTCCACGAAAGAATTAGCGCGCAGAACGCTGTTGCCAACACCAGTTGCTGCAGCCATCAAGCGAGAACTTATTAAAGCAGGAGCACTGTTGCAGGATCGAGGTGTACGCTGTACGCCTGAAGGAGTGGCAGAAATCGAGCGGGAATGGGGTTACCATGGTTTGAATAGCTCCCTGTACCAAAAGCTACTTCAAGATACAGTTTGGACGGAAGGTCTGGAAGAAGTATTGGCCGTATTGGAGAAACTATTCTTGCTCAGACCTGCGGCGAATGTACGGATCGACCAGTCAAAATGTACGCCCGAAACCAGCCTACGACGCGCTGTTCTGAGTTTGAAACAATCAGCATTGATCGGGAAAAAAATTGTCTGCATCGGCGATGATGATTTAGTGAGCGTGTCGATTGGCTTGCTCTTGAATCGCTTGTTCCCAGCAGGAGACCATTCAGTCACGAAAGTGGATGTACTGGACATTGATGAAAGATTTTTGCAATACATTGATGCGATATCGACAAAATATGATCTTCCGATCCGTTGTCATCAAGTGGATTTGCGAGAGCCGTTGCCGCAGGAGCTACGTGAACAATATGATTGCTTTTTCACTGACCCTCCTTACACGCTGCAAGGAATGGTTTTATTTCTCTCTCGAGGTATTCAGGCATTGAAATGTGAAAGAGGGTTACCTGTATTCCTGTCGTTTGCCCATAAGTCTCCAGCGTTTACACTGGCTATGCAGAGGGAATTGGTGCGAATGGGGCTGATAGTCAGTGCAAGTTTCCCGCGATTCAATTCGTATGAGGCAGCGGAGATGATTGCAAATCGCAGCCAGATGTTTGTTTTACGTACGACGGATTACTCACAGCCAGTGTATGCTGATAGATTCACTGATGCATTATACACAGGAGAAGTGAACCTAACGATTAGGACCTATTGCTGCAAGCAGTGCGCAGGAGCGCAACAGGTAGGAGCAACAGAAGATTTTTCCACTATTGAACAACTTAAAAAAGACGGATGCCCGCATTGCGGCCATGATACGTTTGAGCTGATAGAGAAAACGATGCTCATGCACAAGGAGAAGTATAATGACCATACGATTGATTGAAATGAAAGATGTTCAACAAGTTGCAGAATGGGAGCGAGAAATCGCGATTCTATCGTTTGGCGATGAAGCGATAACGGATCTTGCTTTTCATATGCGTAAGTTGGAAAAGGCAGCACAGTATGAACCAGCAGGAATGCTTGTGTGGGAAACGGCTGAATACCTTGCGGGATGGATGTGGATGAGCAAGAGGGTGAACTCGGTTACTCAGGAAGCATACATTCATCTTAAAAGCTTCTTTATTCGTGAAGTTTATCGAGGTACGCCCGGGGGGCGAGACTTGTTTGGGACTGGAATGCAATGGGCGATAAATGAGGGCTGTCGACACATACTGGGGCATGTAAATGTTCACAATATGCCGATGCGTGCCTTATATGAGAAATATGGTTTTGCCCCTACTCACCTTACGATGGAATTTCGCGTAAGCCCTACAGAAAAGGATGAGCAGATTGATTAAATTGTTTGACATAGAGCTTGGATAATAACTTATGACAAGAAACATTAAAAGAGAAAGGTGAACTGAATAGATGGGGTATTCCACATATGGGCGCCATATTGTGATGGATGTTTGGGGAGTAGATTATGATTTTCTAAACCATGTTGAATGGCTTGAGAAACAGTTGGTAGAAGCAGCGACTAATTGTGGGGCAACCGTTTTGTCAGTTCTGTCGAAACAATTTGAACCACAAGGAATTACAGTGTTGCTATTGCTTTCAGAGAGCCATCTCTCCATCCATACGTATCCGGAGAAAGGGTTTGCCACGCTGGATTGCTTTACATGTGGAGAAACTGTAGATCCTGAACGAGTGTTGAAATACTTGGTTGCGGCTTTAATGCCCACGACTATCTATGGAAAAAAGTTAATTAGAGGCCTCGGAAAACTTGAGGTGTATCCTATTTAATTTTCAGAGGAATTCAAGGTGCGTCACTGAGTTGCCCAGATGGGCACTCATGGCTGTTGGAGATAACGGTATCGGTACTATACCATTAAGCAAATCTAGTTATTTAAGTTATTTGAAGTAGTAACTTTAAATCTTTGGTTATAACTACGTACAATCACTCCTTGGCATATCCGCTCTGTTTCCTGTCAAATGCAGGGGGCAGCATCTTATAGGATCAAACCATTATTGAAAAGGCTGCGGCATCTCATAGTCGAACGTTAGAGCATTACGGCTACTTTGCTACTATTATGATTTATTCTCCGTTCTCTTCTTCATCAGACTCTTGGTTTAGCAGCTAAGTATATTCTTCATCAGAAAAGCCATAGTCCTTTAAACAATTCCAGTCAGGATGAGGAGCTTTATATTTATTCAACATATTGTTAGGCTCAATGACTACAAATTCTGCCGGCCTCAATCATCCAAAGTCTCAATACTAATCAGTGGGGTTTCTTGATGGCTCGCAAAAAAAGATGCGATATTAATTGTATCCGCCTTTATGCAAATTGTTTTGTTTCGAGCGGGTTCCATAATTGCAGCCAATAAATAGTTCGGGTTCATCTACTTTTCTCATTTCAAAATATAACTGTCAAGGACTTTGAGATATGCGGCGTAATTGTGGTCTGTATCAAATAAATCATGGGATGGCTCCATGAACAGCATGTCGCTGTTAATTTGCTCAACTAAATAAGGTTTCAATGACTCCGGAACAAACATACCTAAAGCTTGAACATCCAAGCCTTTACACCGTTCTAAAACCTTGTAGTAAGTTACAAGTTCATAGGGCAAGGCGGAGCCGCAGAGCAGCCGAATGTCAGCTGCTTTAAATGGCTCCTGAATGGTCGAAGCGTGCAGCACTCCGCAATCCAGTACGACAAAGTTGTACTCTCCGTTCAATTCCGAAGTGAGATAGAAGTCGCTGCCTTCCAATACATAAGCATTGCCTGACTTTTGGGGCTGAAATAATTGAATGATGTGGGGCAAATGATAATGGGTGTTCGATTCCACATAACAAGCCTTTCCGCCGTGACGATTAATCCAGCTTACTAAATTCATGGCCGTCGTTGTCGTACCGACACGTCTATCGCTTCCGGCTACAGCAATACGAAGGTTAGTGCAATTAAACTGATATTGATCCTTCTTTTCAAATAAAGCCCCAGGTGTATCCTGAGCCGGCTCAGAGGATACGGGGGGCATAAAGCGCTGCATCCCTTCATTAGAAAGGCATTCTGTTAGTTGGTTTTGGATCTCGTCTATTTCAATAGCCGTGACAATATTCACTATACCCAATTGGATCAATTGCTGAACAAATGGGCTGTTTTGTGGCATCCCTTCAGCAATGATTACTACGCGCATGTCATACATCGTTTGATACGATAAGAGGGCTTGAATCAAATCTTCGTCGGATTCCATTATCGCGCTTCGATTCAACACAAGATAGCGAACGTGGGAAAAGTGCCGCATGTCTTTGACCACGAATGACAGTAAACTAAAACTCCCCGTTAGCTTCTTAACGGGGAGTTCTTGTTCCGGGAAGTCCAGCAAGTTAATCTGAGATTCCTTGGTAAGATATAAAATCATTCGTCATCCTTCTTTCGTTAGCAAGAAAATGAGTCCGATGATGACCAGGCCGATGTAGAAAAATAACTCAATGAACTGCTTGCGTTTATCCATCTTATCTGCCTCCAGCTGAACCCATATAAGCAAATTTGTAATCTGGAATTTCAAAATGTGCGTGAATCCGTTTGGAGCCAATCATGAGTAAGGCATGCTCACGTTTTTTACTAGCCAGCAGCTCCTCTTCGGCGTCAGTCAAATTATACAGTTCTCGTGTCTCTTGAAGATTCTTGCCGTCGGTCCCCATCAGTATTTTGATGCAGGGAATATCCAGCAAGGCTTGCCCATACATCTTGACTTCGGGCGCCAGAAAATCCACCACACTGTGTGAAACGATAGCCAGCGCTGCTTCGTATTTACGTGAGCGTTTTTCAACATTGCGCAGAAATACCAAGCTCTGAGGAACCCGTGGGTCGATCATTAGATAGGTTTCGTCACAGATTAATAAAACCCGCTCGGTTCGGTCTTGCGACATTTGTTCCCAGCACCAGGAAAGTAAGTTGAAATATTGAGTGCGCTTGATATTGTCGCTGGTATTCTGGAGAGCGTGGGTGTCCAAGCAGATGCAGCGGCTGTGGGTTTGAATGGTGCTATGGCCGTTCCAAAGAAAAGAGTCACCGCCATGGGCAATATCGTATAGGAGTAGCGACAAATCTTTGTATACCTCACCGCCTAAAGTCTGTTCCTTCTGTTTGATGAGGGTGTATAGATCCGTAAATGTGGGGAAATCGGTACTGTGCAGCTTAGAGATGTCTATCGTCCAAGTTATGCGGAATTGGTTATATAAATCGATCAGGCACTGCTTGAGGACAGCGATCTGCATCATAGTCAGGTCGGGAAGGTACAAGTTGAAGAAAATCTCTAGATTTTTGAGGTGCAAAGCCATATCAGACATGCCGTTTCCTTCATCCTTATAGAGAGGATGTTCCTCTCCATCCTCATCACGGGGAGCCGGACGGATCTGTAACGGATTAATTTTGCCGAGTGAACCGCCTCCAGCGTTGATCCAGTCCCCATTAAGTTGTTGGCACAACTCTTTGTATTCCGATTCCGGATCAATGAAAATGACTTTGGTGCCTTTCATATATTCACTGAGTGCCACGTGTTTGACCGCGGTGGATTTGCCCACACCTGCCACTCCCATCACGACAATGTTGGAATTCGTGCGATCTCCGCCGCGTCTCCAAGGGTCTATAATGATGAGGCCGCCGCTGGCATCTCTGGCCAGATAATAGCCGGTGCCATCGTTAAAGCCGCTGCTGGCAAATGGGAATCCGCCGACAAAGGTACTCATCGGCATGATTTTATTTAGAATGTTTTCAATGGAGTCCTGTGCCGGATACATAGGGGATAAGTGCCGGAGGCTGTCCTTCTGCAAATGAGCCAGGGTACGGATTTTGCATCTCATCAAGCTGAACGTATTTTCGACGCGTCGACAGGTTCGGGCAAACAGCTTTTCATCATCGGCAAAAGGCATGACCAGAATGTTCATGAGGCCAACCGTTTCCCCGTTCTGATCAATCTGAAGCATGATGGTTTCGCCGTCGGCAGCAGCCTTTTCCGCTCGTTGCCGAGTGAGCGGGTCTTTGGCGCTCTCAGCCGTGCTGCGGTTTTGGATGATGGATTTAGAGATGGACGAGATAAGCGCACTATTATCAATGGGCTGAAAGCCGATGGATACCATCGTGGAGGGTAGATTGGTGAGGGTAGAAAGCCACCCTATATTAGCTTTGGGCGGATACTGAATCACGCCATATAGCTTTGCAGCCTGCTCACCGATGATGAGACTGTTTCGGGAAAACTCCAATCCCATGGGAGTAATAACATTCAACAAGGAAGTATTAACGTTCATTTCGGTTTTTTCGGATTTCACCATGCCTGTGCCTCCTCTAACTGATAATCCAAAAGGGACCGCCAGCTGCGGCATTCTTGCGGACTTCATTCAAAATAATGGAGAAGTCCCATGTTCGCCCGCTGCGTTTACGGCTAGCTGAATCTGCAACTAAAATTTCCCCTTCCGCTGTTATGCCGCGCAGCACCAGAAAGTGTCCAGATGATGTAAAATGACCTTTGCCCATAATGGCAATGACCAGTTTTTTATCGGAGAGGGCATCCAAGACCTTTTGCGGCTCTTTGATCGAAGCCCCTTCGACTTGCAATCCATAATGCTTGGCTCCATCAGGAATCAGACTGTGGTAGCTACCTGTGCCTTCTGCCAGATAACCGTTGTCATAGGCCCATTTGGACGTGGCAACTGGGTCGACGGTTGCTCCGGTAAATGTCGAGACGACCATAGCTAGTGAAGTAGGGCCACATCCGGAAACGCCGATCGTGTCGCTGGGACCGTAAGGCTTATCGGCCCAACGCTGATCCAACTGGTTGAAATACACAACTTCCCGACTACCATCTTTCAGAATAACCCCTTCGTATTGCTGCCCTAAGCTTTCCGCGTAGCCCTCATCTGCCTCCTGGAGCAATTGTGTGTAGCCGTAATCCATGCGCAACTCATTGACCACCGGTTCCTCACCGGCTCCGAGCATCAGCTTGAGGGACTCAATTGGGGAAGTAAGGAGTTGCAGCACCAGCGATACGAGTAGCAGAAAACCAATGATGAGCGTCAGCATGAGCATCCATACCCGTTTGCGTGCCTTTTCGTCCGTTGCCAATTTTACAGCGAGTTTGGCAAGCAGTTTTCCAGTAGCAGGTTCGATGACTCACACCTCCCTTAAAAACGGAATTGTTGCTTTTGCTTCAGCATCTTCCAAATGGGTATAAGCAGGGTTGTTAACCAAATTGCATAATTGGACAATTTCGTGCTGCTTCAGAACATGAGCCTCAACTTGTCCATCTTCAAAGTGCTGCACAAGCCTTTTTGCTTTCTCCAGCAGGTCGCGTTCACCACTTTCCTGCCGTTGCCACAGAATCAAGTAAAACTGCCGTTCGACCACTTCGCCAGATAAAGCCAGGTTGTTCATTTCAGCGATCTCTTGTCGTAGCAACTCCTTTTGTTTCGGATCAGCAGCAGGGAGGGAGGAAGCCAGTTCGGAAATAAGTGGAGAAATATCTACCGGACGGCTGACGGCGAGAAACTTGAAGGGAAAGCGGATAGAAGACAATTCGACTGTCAGTTTTTGAATGAGCAGTTTTTTCTCTGAAGCGCTGAGCAGGTCGAGGCTGATTGGGAAAATACGCAAATAGCAGAGTAACCAGCCATCCCGAGTAAAGAGGAAGTTCCCACGAATATCTTGCACGTTAACGAATTGTTGAGCAGTTTGACCGCTCAGATTCGTTTGTTCTTTTGATTTGGGCTTGTTCGTTTTCAAGTAAAATAAAACAGCTCCCCCGCCGACAAGGCAGAGGAGCAGAATAAGAATAGGTAGCAGCATAGAAGCAGAACCTTCTTTCTACTTGGTATTCTGGGGAGCAATGTGCCAGTCCGAGAAAAGATTACCGGAAATCGTGATGGTACTTTGCAGTTGAAGCGACAGCATTCCAGCAGGGGTCCATGCATCCAGAATGCGGGTAATGGGAGTGTAGGGGCCGTCCGGGAACCAGATAGGCGTAAAATGAACGCGGCTTTCATAGGTGGAATACTCGTTGGGTTTCAGCCAAAAGCTGGCGCTGTATCCAGGTGTCTTAACATCGTGCAGCCACCAGTATTTCTGATACGCGAACTCAGGAAAGTAGGAGATGGCATGTTGAGCTCCTGTGATATGACTGCTTGGAGCATTGGAGGAGAGAGAGGTGGTACTGTTGATTTCAATGCCATACCCGGATTTCAGTTGACTGGTTGAACGGGTGGGGGATTTGGAATCTGGAGCAATGGTTTGGTTTGCAGATAAAGAGGCGGTATAGCTTGTGCGGTGGTAATCCCACCAGCCTTGATCTTCCCAATAGCCGCGATCTCTCCAGCGGCCTTTGCCTTTGGAATTTTCAACCCATTCCCAATCTGGAATCCAAACTAAATATTCATGCCAAGTAGCAGACCATACGCCCCAGGAAGCAGAGGTTTTGCCTGAGTAAGCCGGGACAGTGGGGAGCCTATAAGCGGAATTTCGATCAGTCGCTTTTGGGTCAGGAGGAGGATTTTGATCTAAATCGACGATAGCGGCCTGGATTAGATTCTCGCTTAAACTGCCGTCTGAGGAGCTGACCTGAATAGAAACCGTTTGTGGTGTGCTTGGGGTTCGCCAATTTACCCATACCAGTTGACTATCTCCTTCAGGAATAACGATATTCGTCACGGTGAGGCTGCTTCTCATAATCGAGAAGGTCACGCTGGCTGGTGCTTTGGGATTAATCTGTTTGGAAGTGGAAAGAAGAACGGATGTTATGACATCTGTATTTGTTCGATATTCTACTTGGGTTTGGATCGGTGGTGGAGTTGTCGGAGCATCCTTGAAACGGACAATCCCAAGACCCAGGGCAGATAGAATTTGGTCGTTACTGACACGACTACTGGTTGAACCGTTCCAGGCAGGGAAACCAAGATCAGGGGTTTCGAGGAACATCGATAGTGGTAAGTTTTGATGGGTGAGGCTAACCATTTTGGAGCGCAGACCACCGCTAAGAACTTGATCGTACAGAGCTGCTTCATGCGCGGTCATGGCCATTTTTGTGCCTTGGAAGGTGATGTATGCGATAGGTTCAAGGAGGAGTTTGTAGTTTCCATTAATGAGGGTATCGTAGTCTACGCGGCTAGCTTGAGCAATATAACGAATCACCAGCTCATCGGTGAAGTAGCTCTTAATTTCTTCAATACTGGTTTGCCCTCGATTTGATTTGATGATATAAGGGAGTTCTTTTTGGGGATGAACATAATTGTAAACTCCAGTATTGGGGGAAAGTCGTGTCCCATTGGCATACTGTGACTTGCTGATTTTTCCAAAATGCAGAATGTTGCTAGGAGGCGTTCGATTGGTAAAATCAACTGGAGTCGCAATCGGCGTTTTATCGCTGTCTCGAACAATCGTGACACGAACACCCTCATCATGAGTGTTCCAGAAGTTTTGATTGCTACCGTTGCCCATTCCTCCACCGCCATGGTCAATGTTTCCGTCACCTTCACCACTTGCTAGACTGAAAGGAGGAAGAACGAGCAAGAATGAAATGAGGAAAATGATCGACATAACACATCTTTTCATAAGCAAGGCCTCCCTAAGAATGAAAAAAAGCGCAGCAAGTCGCTACGCTCTCAGATTTGAATGACAGTTAGTATTTAGTCCATTGTACCAACTTTATTTCCGGTCAGCTCGTCTCCCTCTTTGCCTACGACAGTTTCCTGAGTTCCGCCTCCCTGATCGTCCACCCAGCCAAAGCCTGGTACATAAACCTGGCCTTTGCTATTTTTATCTCCGGCTTTTGGTGTCGTGGTGGTTTCCTTGTTTGGTTGAGTTTCTTTTTCTTCGTAATCTGGTGGAGCAGCAGGAGATTGCTCTTTTTCGGGTTCTTTTACTTTGGGTTTGGGCGGCTCTGTAGGTTGTGTGGTCTTTTCCGGTTTTGTAAGCGGCACTTCTACATGCTTTTTCTCTTTTTCCGGCTGAAGCACAGGAGTTTCGGATGGCGTTGGCTCAGGCTTGGTTTCGGAAACAACAGCAGGAGAAGATGTGGGGTTTGGGTGTTCTGAATCCACGCCAGGATGGTCGGAAGGTGCGGCGGGACTTGGTGAAATTTCCGGTGCTTTCACGGCAGGAGTGGTTGAAGTTGTTGGCGTCACAACAGGATCGGGCTGGATTTCATCTCCTGTTTGCTGAGATGTTCCATTCCATATCGTCCATCCCCCGAGGGCTACTACAATCACAATTCCACCAACAAGCAGCCAGGATTTTTTCTTCATGGTTATGCAACTCCCTTATGGTTAAAGTTCGTGTATGAGATAGAGTTCTATCTCTATCATACTGTATAATTCTGTAAATACCAATAGAAATGTGGATGTCGATTGATGAACAATTGTGTCATTCTATTTACTGAATCGAGGTCTGTATACAGCCTGAATGGGGAGGTCTGCTTCCATCGGAGGCAAGTGGCCCCAACCAAAGGATAAAGGCACTTTTAGATGAATCACAGCCTGGGCAGTAAATTGTCGGATGCTGTTCGGATCACTAGGGGCAAAAGGAGCATTGAAAATCGTAAGAGATAGTCCAGACAGTGTATAT
This sequence comes from Paenibacillus jamilae, assembly GCF_050482105.1. GTDB lineage: Bacteria > Bacillota > Bacilli > Paenibacillales > Paenibacillaceae > Paenibacillus > Paenibacillus jamilae_B. The sequence goes on from NZ_JBCNHI010000020.1 coordinate 376,608, forward strand.
TCCGTTTGATTGCCTGCTTGTTTTACATACTGGTCGTTTTCCGGGATCAGACCGAGTGTTTCGGTGAGCCGCGAATAGATATCGCCTGCGGAAACCTGTTCCGCCCACCCGCTTGATGATCGGCTGAAGCCGCCAGAATAACTTTGGCGAAGGCCAGGATAAACATTGCTGTAGTTTTCTGTTGCTACAGAAATAATGGCGCTTTGGACGGCATCGCGTACACCAGCGGCAATGATGGTAAGACGCAAGTATTCGTATACGGCACAGGAAATAATCAACACCACCAGTACAATCGCTATCGTTAAGGGGAAGCCGCTACCAGAACGATTTTGCCAGATTCGTTTCACTTCCAGTACACCTCGCTCTTTCCGCTGGCTTTGGCGGTAAGCTCGATGGGGAACGATGCAAAACTGCCAAATAAGCCAATATTAACGGTAGTTTGCAGTGTAACGGTTACTTCTTCATTAATCTGGATTTGCCCCGTTCTGCTCCATATAATAGTGGGATGGAGTCCTGTCTGCGTTTGTAATGCTGCTGTGCGCTGTGTAGTTTCCGGCCCGACTCTGCCGGAAATTTCAGCTTCCCTTGCCAGCTCTGCCGCATAGGTATCCAACTGGTATTTTGCAATAAACACAGGCAGTACCTTTACCACTAGTGCAATGCAAAGCATGACAGCCAATACCAGGACAACCACATCAATATAGCTCTCGCCTCGTTTGTTGGTAAGGAACTTCATAAGGAAAATCCTTTCTTCATGGGATGGGGTTGTGGGCTAAAATAGCTTGCCCATCGCCTTCATAATTTCCATGCCCAGGATGACCATGTACATCAACATGAAGCAGACGAGCATATAGAAGGAATATTTGCGGATTTTGCCTGGACGCTTCATGGCGATGAGCTTCAGACGCTGAATTTCCATGAGCTTAAAATCATGGGCCAGCATCTCGAAGTACACCACTCCTTGATCGCCGCGCATCACTGCCAGCAGCCCCCGCACCACATCGGAAAGCATGGTGCTGCCAATACGCGATTCCAGCCGCAATAGCGCTGTTTCTTGATTACCGCTTTTCATATCGGCTATCGTCATCCATAATTCACTTTGCAGGCTGCCTCCTGCATGTCTGGCGTAAACCTCCAATATGCGCAGGACATCCCGCGTCGCTTTTAATTCCTGTGCAACGGTAGCGACAAAGCGGGGCAATTCCACCTCGATTTGCTCACGCTTTTTCCGCACGATCTCGTCTGCACTACGAGATTCCTTAAAAAAGATAGCGATAGCAAGAAAAACAAACACGGGGAACAATAGTGGCAAGAGCGGGAGCAGGAGCAGCCCGCACCCGAAAATAAGCGCAGCTTTGACAATTGCTCCCGCTATATACGCCTCCGGCGTCGTTTGGATACCCGCCGAACGCAAGGCTGCTGCCGTCTTTCGTTTATAGTAGTCTCCAAGACTTACCTTTCCTGCCAACCATGAGGACAAACGAAAGATAAGTACCTGAACTGGCGAATCTTTCTGCTTGCCGATCTTTGCCACCTTGAGGATGGCGCGTGTAGATGCAAGCGTAGGCAGCTTGAGCCAAGCGGCCAAAATCAAATAAGCCCCGATTGTTACAAAAAAGTCGAAGCTAACCAACCATCCAATCATATATTTTCACATCTCCTTTAGCGCTCCCATTCATCATCTAAGGATTCATCTCCGATGCCTTGATCCAACTCGTCTACAGCATACAGAGCTGATGGTTCACGGGCTTTGGTTTCAATCACTTCATAACAAGGCGCTTTTTCCGCTACGCGGGGCATTCGTCCTAATTGAGCCAATGAAGCAAAATTGGTGCCACCAATGATGATATGATCCAACACGCTGATGTGCAGTGGGTCAAAGATGGCGACCATTCGTTCTGTTAGCATAATATCTTCTGGAGAAGGAGTTGGAACACCGCTCGGATGGTTGTGAGCCAGGATAATGGAAGAGCAGTCGCAGTTCAAAGCGGCCTTAAGTACTTTGCGCGGATGCACGAGTGCTTCCGAAATCCCTCCTTCCGAGATGATACGTGTTTCAATGACTTGATTTTTGACATCAAGAAAAGCTGCCATAAATTGCTCTCGATCCTTGACGCCACCTAGAAACGCGGAAAAATATCGGCTTGCCGTTTCGGGGGTTGAGATTTTTTGCTTGGCGTTTTCTTCCTCCCATTGAAGTACACGATAAGAGCGGAGAAAGGCATTTAGCTGCTCTACCTTGAGAAGTTGTTTCATTGTCAGTTCTAACGCATAGGGATGCTCAACTGCATTGAGTAGACTGTTGTGAACGCCATACTGTTGTAACTTGCGGAGCGGAATGCCTGTCAGTTTGTGAAGGGATTTCACATAGTCAGCAATCATTTGTTCATCCAATGGTGGTGTAGCCATCAGGTATCCCTTCCTCCTTCTATTGCCTGTAACACCTGTTTTACAGCCTGCAAGTTTTCCAGCAGTTCAGTGGGAAGGTTCCACTCTTCAAGATGGTCCCAAAAGTGGGCGGTGCCGTATTGAGACAATAGCTTTGCGACTTGTTCCCGCTCTTGAGGGGTAGCCTCTAACAACTCTCCCAACAAATAAGCTGTTTCGGAAGCGGACATCGTATCACTCCTTTATCGCTTGTATTCCATTGGTCGGGTTAAGCGGATAACCGCCGCAAAAGAGATAAACAGCGTCACGCCGCATAACGCCAGAATGATCTGGCCGGGAGTGCTGGCAGTCAGGGTTGTAAACCATTCCCGATTCAAGAAATAGAGCAGCGGGATATTGCCCAGCATGAGCAGCGCCATGGTGATAAATTCTTTCAACGGCTCGTACAGAAGATAATCCAGTTCGGCTGAAACGACACGCATGTCAGATAGCTTGGCAACGATAGGCATCAGCGTTGTTTTCAGGGTGCGATCTTCCTGGCAAGTTATCAAGGCGTCACACCATTCCTGAAATACGCTATCATGGATTCTTCCTTTGAGTTGTTCAAGGGCGAGCCGCAAGTTCGCATGAATGAGCTTGGACTCCGCAAGAAACGCTTGAAACACATCGGCTACAGGCGGATTCAGATACGGTACATTTTCTTCTACTGCGGCTAATATATTTTCGCTCCGCAAATAGGAGGTCGTAATAATCGAGAGGGCTGTTTCCAGTTCGCTGTGGAGTCGCTTTTTATAGAAAGTTGAAGTAAACAGCACCATCCAGAAAGGGATGAGGGCAAAGCCCGCTGCAAGCACAGGTATCAGCCAGGTGTTTTTCAACAATATGGCGAGTATCGCTCCGGCTATAGCCAGCACAAGAGAACTTACGCTGAGAAGTCCCAGCTTGTTCGATTGTCCGGTTTGGTTGAGAATGGCTTTGGCTTCCTGTATGATGGCACGCCAGCCCTTGAGTTTTTTTGGGCGTTGAACAGCCTGGATACGTTTGCCGATAGGGAGCTTGCGGGGCTGAACTTGAGTAAGCAGACGAGAAAGCTCATGGAAAAGAGTTCGTGGAGACAGATTGAGCAGAAAGAGGAAGCCACCGGAAAGACCGAAAAAAGACAAGAGCAGCAGCATTGTCATTCGTTTTCACCTCTGAGCAATGTGGTGAGCCGGGACAGGGGAAGCCCGTTTTCGAGCAGCCGCTTTTGCAGACCAGACGAAATGTCGTTCACTTTCTCGTAGCCACCTTCGATGATGGTTTTTCCGGCGATTTCTCTTGTGGAGTGAACAGCGTAGCGATAGAGCGGAATGACTTCACGTTGTCCGTCCGGCAAAATACGGCACTCCGTTACTTCCATGATTCGCCGCGAGTTGTCCTCCAGCTTTTTGACAAACAACACCAAGGGAAATGCTTCTGTAACGAGGTTGTATAAGGTGGCATCGTTCATTTCGTATTTTTGCGTACAAAGCGTCACCATCCGGTAATAAGTGGAGAAGCAAGAATTGGCGTGGGTGTTCGTAATGACGGTATGCCCGGTACGGGCAGCTTCTTGGGCGGCGAAGGCTTCGGCAGATTTCATTTCACCCACGCAGATCACGTCAGGGTTGGCGGTCAGTGCAAATTCAAGCAGCTTTTCTTGGTCAATATGCTGGCGTGGGTCTTCGCTGGAGCGGGTTACTGTATGCACGACATTGTTCAGTACTTGGCCTGACTCATCGGTGACGACAAGATCAAATTCCCGCGCTCCCTGCTCAATGGTAAATATCCGTTTGTCATAGGGGATGGTGGACAGCAGCCAGCTCATCAGCGTGGTCTTTCCGCTGCCAGTTGCTCCGGTAACGCACATGGACAAGCCATAACGCAGGCAGAGACTTAAAAAATCGAGCATGTCAGCGGTTGCCGTCCCACTTCGGATAAAGTCTTCTCGCCCCAACTTTTGTGGATTGATGATCCGAATGGAAGCAGCGATGCCTTTCTCCCTATCCGTGACAGGTGGGCCAAACACCGTAATGCGAATATTATTCGCCAAGTGGCCGCGCACTATAGGTTGCGAGTAATCGAGAATCATCCCCGACTGGTGCAGAAGCCGGCGAATGACATCTACCGCATGATCTGGCGATGTGAATTGTTCATCGGCTGGAAGGATGCGTCCGTCGGTATAGCTGATTTTCACATCGTTGTAGCCATTAATATTAATTTCCTCGACCTCTCTGGAAAATAAGTAACGAGTCAGAAAGGAATACTCCACCATTTCGGCATAGAGCCGATCAACCAGTTCTTCAAAGGAAAGTCCCGGCACATGGAGTCGATTGTCCGTCAAATATTGACTCATATACGAAATCAACTGTTGCTTTTGTTCCTCCGGCTTGCGGCTCATGAGTGTGGCATATTTGCCGGACAGGTAGCTTTGTACATCTTGCAGCACATCAGTGAATGCCTTGGATTCGGTTGCAGAGAAGAAGAGAGCTGAGTTATTCATTGCTTGTCACCTCGTCGTTTTGGCCATAGCTGTTGCAATAGGAGACTCATTCGGGATAAGGAATTGGAAAGATTCTTTTTTTCGCTTGATGCAGAGGATGGCTGCTCCTCAGGGTGAAGCTGCGCTATGATAAGCCCTAGGGCTTTGGAGTATGCGGCGGCCTCTTTGCCAGAACAGTCATCCAGCAATCGGGCCGCTGCTGCTTGTTGCTCAAGCTCCGGCACATGAGGGAGCGTCACTTGAATACCACCGAATACCTGACTATACTCCCGGCTGTCCTGCTCTCGCTTCACATTTGACAATACAGGAATAACAGAAGAGCGGCGGAAGCGGGCATCGGATACAAGCGGTAAATAGGAAGCATAGAACATCAAACTTTTCAGATCGCAACTATGCAAGCGCACAACATGATCTGCCAGTTCCAAAGCCACGGTAGAAAGTGGGTCAGCAGAGAGGAAGCTGCTGCAATCCACCAACACGACATCTGCCAAATGACGAGCCAACGTTAATAGGTCTACAGCGCGTTCCCGATTATAGGTGGCATAGGTAAAGGCGTTATCGCCTTTCTTGTAGCCAAGCAGGGCGATTCGTGGCGACACATCCAGCGGCAGCGCGTAACGTAGTAAGTCTTCTTGCGTTAAGGCTGGTTGACTCAGCAATTCTCCAAGCGAATGATGGTTAGAAGCTCCTTGCGGAGCAATCGTAGATACGGATGGGCAGAGAGCGTCACAGCAGAGGACAAGCACATTTTGCTTCCGCGCAGCAAAGGCTTGAGCCAGCTTGACGATCGTGACGGTTTTGCCGCTGTTGGGGCTGCCCCAAACGGCAATCAAGGATTTATTGCTCATGGACACTCTCCTCTTTCTGCGCTGCCTTAGAAGCAAAGTAGGCATCCTGTTGATCGGTAAATGCCTTTGCGGTGATGGCCTCTCCACGATAGACCAGCGCTGCATGGAGCTTGCTCTTGTTCTCCAGATCAGCTAAAAGTTTGGCCTGCTCCGGCAGAACCAGCAAGGTTAATGTCGAAGGCAGCGCCTGTTCGTCCTGTTCTTTGTCCGATTGGCTACTTTGTTGGGCATCCTGGCCACCACTCGTCGTTGCCGCCAATACCTCCACATATTGCAGTTCTGGCATGATCGTAGTGGTGCGCAGTTCACCATAATCCGAAGCGATAAGTGTCACAATGTCGCCAGGCTGAAGCTTGCCGGACAGCCCAGCAGCAAGGCTTTTGATTGTAACGGAAATGGCCTGCTTGCTGCCGTTCAGGCGGCTCAGGTAAGCGTCTAGCGGAGTGCTGGATAATTTGGTGGGCAGTAAGTAATCATTTTTTTTCAAATCCACTGCTGCGTACTGACCAATGACAGCTTCGGCTGAGGTCGATACTTCTTGGGGCAAATGGTAGGCTCCTACCTGAACGGTTTCAATCTGATCGGCGGTAATGACTGCACCTTTTGCTACATCTTTGGTGAGACGGACGATCGTTATTTGTTCACTGCTTGTCCGGTTCAAGAGAGGGGCAATACCCAAGGTAAGAATGAGAGAGAACACAATGCAAGTGACTCCCACAACCGTGCGATTTCGGAACCATGATTTCAAAAGAAAACCTCCTTGATTCTAGGGGTGAAAATACTGATTTAATGCGAAAGAATAAAGGCTACGATTCCACCGACAGCCAGAAAAGGTGCCAGTGGCAATGTCGTTTGTTTTGCAGCTTGAAAGCCAAAGCGGAAACTGATGGCTACAGCAAACAGCAGCACCAGTACCAAGCCGAGAATGCTTTGTAACGTGCCATAGATGGGACCGAGTACAAAGCCGCAAGCAGCCATTAGTTTAATGTCACCGCCGCCGATTTTGCCTCTGGTGAAGATTGCCGCCAGTAAGTAGGGCAAGCCAGTAATGAGTAGGCCAGAAAGGGCAGTGAATGGAGAGAAATTCAATAGCCCCACGATAACAATCACGAGTGACAGGCTGTTCGGGATCTGTCTTGTTCGTAGATCACAGATGCTTGCTAATAACAGTAAGAGGATGAAACATATGGCCTCCACGCTCAGGATGCTCATAAAGGAAACTCATCCCATTCTGGCAATGCACGATAGGGATAATGCTTCTGGCTCTTCTTGAACTTCACCATAAAGCGCAGTTGATCCAGTACTGACAGGTTATATCGATCTTTTGTTGTCATCATGACGGATGCCGCTACACCGCTTAAAAAGGTGACCACAGCAAAGGGAACGCTGCCTTTGAATAGCCAGATCAGTAAGGCAAGAGCAACTGCCAGTATGGAGCCGATGGCGCTCTGCCCCAATTGTTGTTTGCCAAAGCCGGGGAACCACTCCGCTTCCGGCTTGACTCCCATAGGAATATATAAGGTTTGCGGCTCTTGATTCATACAAGGGTGCCTCCTCTTAGATGAAGGAAATGGAATTTTGTGCTCACTATTTTGTTATCTGTAGTAAAACAGGATTAGCTCCTTCACTTGCCAAATGCTTTCGGCAAGAACATAAAAGATGATCACATTTCGAGCGCGCTTTTTGTATTTACTGGATTCCTCATCAGCACCGGATAGTCGAATCATGTTGTAGATAAAACGGAAAGCGCAGCCTACTCGAATGAGGAGAACAACAGCTTGGGCTAATTCCTCCAGGGTAACCATCCTTTTAGCCCGCCTTGCTTAGCTTACGAGCCATACCAATCAGCTTGAAGCTATGATAGACATTATTGACCACGCCGCCCCCACCGCCAGTTGTAATAAGGAAGTCGGACAGGAATCGTGGCGTGCGAATGGCTAACATCATGCAAGCCATGCCCCAAAAAACATGGTTTTGTAGCATCAGTCCAACGCCGAGCTTGGCCAAAGCAATTTGGATGACGACAGCCAGCATGGACTGCGTAAATTTCTGAGCATAGGCGCGGAACACGCCTTTATCATTGTCGAGCAGTCCCGCGCAGGCCAGCGGAATGCCTACCCGCAAGATAAACATCTCCAGCCCCCGCATCAAAAACTGGAAGTAGAGAATGAAAAAGCAGACGATAAAGATCAGGCCAAATACGGCGGTAACGAGTCCAGCCGATTCAAGCGCATTCACCCACAACTCCCAGTCATATTGTGTGGACTGTCCAATCACACCCAGCAAGCGGTTTGTTAAGTCTTCCACCATGCTACCCAGCCAGGTATAGATCGTGGGAAAACAGACGGCAACTGCCATCGCCCGAAAGAAATTGGTGAGCAGGAACAACGGTTCCTCGTCCGGATCGCCGTCCGTCCACAATACGTAGATTTCAAACCCCTTTTTCAGAAATTTGAGAATCATCAGAGCTACACCAAAGGAAAATACAATATCGTACAGGTCTTCGAGCAAATTCGCTCCAGTGGTTAAAGTCATGTACCTTTCTGCATAGAGTGAAATCGGAACAATATCCTTCAAGAGCGTATCCATGTACATCAGGGAACCGTTCAGAAGGGCAATGATAAGTAAAAGCAGAATTTTCTCCAAGCGATAAGCCTCCTTAAATGCAAAGAGCGGCTGAACTGCCGCTCCTTGCCGAAGGTAGTCGGGTCTTAGCCCTTATAGTTGAACATATCCTTGATCCGCTGAGTCAGGGTAGGGAGAATCGTACCGTTAAAAAGCAGGTACAAACCAGCCAGCAACAAAGCACCGATCACGACAGCAATCAAGATTTTCACCGCAGAATCAACGAAGCCTTCGCCGCGGCGATTGCGGAGCGCTGATTTTGCCATGATTACGGTATACATTCCTTTTTCCCTTACTGCGCTGAGCCATTTTTTCATTGTCCATAACCTCCAAATGTGATTTGAAATGAAAAAGAGCCTGCCGCATGAGGCAAGCCCGATTTATTTGTAGTACCCGATGATAATGTTCAGTGTAGCGGAGCCAAGAACAGCACCAATACAGGAAACCACCGCTACAATGATCCGATTGTTCCACTTCTTGGTATCCATTTCATCGGCAGCAGAGCGGCGGATACTGAAATAAATAATGAGTAGACCCGATACGATGGGAGCCAGAATCATCAGCCAGGTGGTGACGTCACCGATCAGCTTTTCGGTTCCGGTGACGAGCTTGCTTCCTTTGATGTCTCCCGATGCAAAAGCAGAGGGAGCAACCAGCAGCAACCAGTAGGCAGCACAGGTATTTACAACGATCTGACGAATATGCCCCTTGCCGTCCATCAATCGTCGGAGGGTGGGGCCATAAAACCGCCGGAAGCGGCTGCTTGCTGGCGTTGTTCGGCTAGTTGTCTTGTGATGTCCTTTTGGTAATAAATCCAGATGTTCCACAGTTTCACCTCCTCTCTCGTATCCGTCAGGATCGGCCGCCGCTGTTCCCGTTCTTCACGAACCTTGCGGTTATGCTCTTTGTCTCCAAGGCCCATCATGCGGTTGAATGCCCATTGACTCAGATCGGGGGAAAACATCATGGCTGGATGGGAGCGGGAGAGAACAATCTGATAAGGGCGAGATACGCGGCGCACCTCATCTACCGTTAGCAGCTTACGCTCCAATAAATTCAGCGAATGCGAGGTGCTTGGCGTGGAGTATTTACCGTGAGAAGCAGAAAGCTGATAACTGGAGGTCGTATACGTCCCCAGCTTTTCGCTGATTTCCCGTAGCGTCTCCAGATCGTCAGCCTGCAGGTAAATCCATGTCTGACAGTTGCTCTTGATTGTGCTGGCGGCGTGGTCGTCGTATTTTTCCTTGAGCTGTTCAAAGCTCTGCAGAAACAGGTCAAAACGCATCCCGCGCCCGCCGCCAACGGTGAGCTTGTTCGTGAAGTCGGCAATCGGGGTAAAGTTTCCGAATTCGTCCAGGATAAAGTTGACCCGCTGCTCCAACCGCCCGCCGCGTACATCGGCTTGTGCGGTCAGCAGTTCATAAAGCTGCGATACCATCAGGGAGGCAACCGGATAAAAGGTTGTTTTTTCATCCGGCAAAATAATAAAAAGCGCCTGTTTCTCACGGCCAAGGTCAGCTAAGGAAAAGTCGCTTTTGTGGGTAATGGCATAAATAGATTTGGAAGTGAACAGCCGAAGTGTGGTAAGCGCCGAGGTGTAAAAGCTGCCTTTGGTGCGAGAGGGCGCAATGTCTGAAATACTAAGCAAGGCGCGGGCTGGATGCTGTTGCGGGAGTCGTTTGATATATTCTTGCATCGGTGTTTTGTTGCCGATTTGCCGATTCATCTCGGCAAGGAACCAATAGACATTGGTCAGGTTCTGGTATTCGGGGCGTTTGATATTGTCCCACACCACACTGAGAATGGAAGCAGCAATGACCGACATTTCGCCGTTTGTCCATATCTTCTCGCCTTGCGCTTTACCGACCAGCACCTGTGTCATATCCCAGGCCAGCATTTCAGCTTGTTCCTGATCGCCGGCAAGCGTGGCGTCAATGACGGGTTGCAAAAGGTTATAATGGTGGCTTTTTTCGGGATGGCGGAAGTCCAGCGTCAGTACGGTATAGCCCAGCTTTTCCAGGAGAACATGGCTATAGTGGAACAATTCTGCCTTCGGATCGCTGATAACCATTGACTCTCCAGCCAACCCAAGCAGGCCAATGGATTGCAGCACGACGGTTCGGGATTTACCGCTGCGCGTCGCACCGATACAAAGGGTATGGACATCATCGCCGATATAGTAGAGGCGCTCCTGGTTACGTTCTTGCCGCAGGCCAAGGACGATTCCACCGGAAGAAACAGCAGGCGGGGAAATGGATAACAAAACCGGATTACTCGGCTGATTCCATCTCGGAATCCCTTTCGGATGATTCAACTGCATCGGTAGGTTCCTCCTTAACCCTTGTATTTAAAAAGGCCAGGTCATCATAGCCGGTGTCGATCAAGTTCCGGATAAATGGATGTCCGAGGTCGAGGGTTTGACTTTCAAATAAGCGGGGCATTTCCTCATCCCGCATCCAGCGTGCCGAACCGTGCTGATGTTGTCCGACTGGAACAGGCGTTTCAATTCCCGGCGCAACTTGTTTCAGTTTGCTTTGGTAAGGCTGACTGTTCGCAAGGAAAAACAGGACAGACAATACAATCACGATGCCCTGAAAGCAGAGAAACAGCAGCAGATGAACCTTGGTGTGAAGCAGACTGTTGAGACTATAGTTAAATGAAGGGAATGCTAGTGTTCTTGCGGTTCCAGATAAAAGGTTATGCAAGGCTGTAGTAAAAAACAGATTGAAGATAGCACCACAATTAAAGAACAAGAGCGAAAGCCAAAGCTTGGGTTTGAGTGTCACCACTCCATCCCCTCACTTGGTTCAAAAAAATCTTCGGTAAATTCACTGGCCTTTAGGGCGGGGGAATCTACTGACTGAACATAGGTGGACGCAAGATGGGCATCTGTTTCCAACTGAAACGGCTCGTGCTGAGCGGCATGATCGAGTTGTGCTTGCAAAAAGAGCGATTTAGGAGCAGGGCAATCATGAATATGCCCCCATTCCTCCGTGTGCAGGTTGTGCATTCCGACATATTGCGGGTAATCGTCGCAGAGCGTATGCAGCAGACTGTCTTCATTGATAATCTGAGCCAATACGCCAGGATGAGAAGCAGACAATTCATAAACCGGGATGGCACAGTCATCCAGCGGGTAATAGTAGTAGTCGCCCTGACCAGCAGCGTGGTGGAGCGCCATGTCCGACAATACTTGATTTCCGACAGTCTGATGTACCGCAAGTTGCTGAACGCCTTGCCGTACTACATGGTAAATACCATTGTCTAAGCGCTGACATGGGCTTAACTCCTGTCCTGTTGCATCTCGTGGCGCTTCAAATTCACCAAAGTATTCAGGGGCAAAATAGCGCCCTTCCTGTGCCAGTTTTTCCGGGTTGGCTGTGACTTCGCTAAGCTCCGGGTGTTTGATTGCTCCTTGTTGAGCCAACTCATATGTGGGAACAATGCTTTTGACATCATCAAAATAGATATGATCGCCGTGTTGTTGCCCCAGTTTCAGCGCTTCATCACTGAGCTTTTCTTTGGCGAAATCGGCATCCAGCACCAGTCCCTGGTTGTGTTCGGCTTGCAGGGCGTAAATATGAAGTCCAATTTCAACACATGTCAAGATGGTTCCCCAAATGGAGATTTGTGGTTGCGGCATCGGATTCCCTTCCTTCTAAAATGGATAACGTACAAGACTTAGCGGGGCAGTTCGGCGGCATCTAGTACGTCAGGATTGCCGTCAAGGTCATGGGCAAATTCAGCATCATAATCTAGGTGAATGTCCCGCTCTTTCAGCACAGGTAACAGGTCTTCCAAACGCTCGATCAGGATTTGCACCTGTTCAAATTGCTCTATGGTTTTGTCATTGGGTGTAATAAGGAACTTGACCATTTCATCGTGGATGAGTATCAGTTCCGATTCGCTGAACAGTTTTCGGGCATCAACCAAGCCGCTACGGACGGCGAAGTTTTCCATGGCCTCATCCTTGTTGTAAAAATATTGCCGCTGCACAGGCGCTTGATTATCCGGGGCCAGACGGTAGGTGGAGAATACGTATTCAAATAGCGGGTGGTGCTTGCAAGCCAATATGACGTTCCCATGTTCGCAGAGCTTATACACACCATTGGCGATTTTTTCAGTCTTGTCGTGATAGGGTTTCTCCGTACAGATGCCCAATTGAAATGCCGTTTTTTTGGCCAAGTCATGGATACTGCTCATTAGCCGATCCGGGACAGTAACAAATGGGTTCTTCTCGATGCTGTCCATGCGAGTGAAAAAGGCAATGAGTTGGTCGTTTTGATAAAGATCGGCTAAGTAGTCGGCAGAAGTTGAGCGGCGGACGTCAATGCCTTGTGCGGTAAGAGTAGCAAAGAAGGCTTTATAAAATTCATGTTTGCTTTTCATGGGAGTTCCACTCCTGTAAATCAGTAGGAGAAGTCGCTTTCTCTCTAAGCTCTTCACTATTTTTTGTCTTTACATCTAATGAGTTTTGGGAATCGGTAGCCTTTGATTGAGACCGTTTCTTCGGGCTGCGATGATGGTGGTGTGGAGGTTGCTTCATCATCTGCTCAAAGGATTGCAGTCGACCATTAGTAAATAACATGGTATCTGTCCTTTCTGATTGTGGGTGTTTGTCCACAGGGGAGTGGGTATTATGCACAAGTTATCCACGATATTATCCACAAAAAAACACGCCTTTCACAGCGTGTACTGTTGTTTATCGTTCCAAGCCTTGATCTTTATGTCGTAACAGCCAATCCTTTTTGGCTTGCTTGGATAAATCGCCTCCTATCACTTTCATTTTCTCGTCATAATCCAATTGTGCGGTCATGGCCAAACCTTCCATCACATGAAGTAGTTCCAATAGAAGCTGCTCTGCTATCGCCGTCTGCCGCTCCGTTTGGTGAAGATGGAAATCAGCGTCTTTTTCCAGCTTAATAATCATCCGAATGGTGGAGAGAATGCGATTGGCAATGCGCTTTTCTGCTTCTGTCTGATACCGGATTCGCTGTTTTTCCAATTGCTCTGGATCGGAAGTATAGAGCCGGGCTAATTCCAGCTTGGCTTGCACGTACTCTTGTGTCATTTGATATAAATAGGGGTTGTCCTTTAGTAAATCTTGAACCAACTCGTCCACTAGTTTTTTTGCATCCGGTGGCAGCAACTTGTAAGCGAGTCGGCCTGTTTTGGGCAGTTGGTTACGCAACGCCATGAGTCGTGAAGCAAGCTGTTCTATGGTCTGCTTATCCATCAAATGATGCTTGGGAAGACGAAGTAAAGAATCCTCATCCTCGTGTTCAAAGCGCTTCTGGAATGCCTGAAATGCTCGGGGATTCAGCGACTTCATCGCGGCTTCAAATTGTTCGAGAACTTGATCTGTGACTTCGGTTATACCTGATTTAGCAAGATCACGTTGTTCACAAAATGCTTTGATTTTATAGGCAAACGTTTCTTTGATAAGTTGCTTGCGGATTCGGTTGGGTACTTCGGGATGGGTAAAGTTTTTCATGACCGCCTGAGCTTTGTCCCAAAAGACGATATGCAGATGGGGATGGTCTTTCTCATTGTGGAAGGCAGCAGCCCAGCACAGGTTTTCTGTTCGGATTCTATTGTGAGTGGCTAGGGTAGCCATATGCTGTTCGATGTACTGCTGCCAGGCAGAAAAATTATTGAAGCCTAATTCCATTGCTGTATCTGTGCGAAAGGAAATGACGCTACGATACATATTTTTTCCTTCCCGTGAAATATCTCTAGCGATTCGAGCGACTTCTTGCCAGGATTGAAAGGTTTGTACATTGCCTGGTTGCATCTTACCAAAAAGTCCGTGGGGCAAGTTCTCATGCCGGACTGCACCGGGGCGTGTAGCAATGTAGCCGATATGAACGTAGTTGCTAACGGGAGTTTTATGGTGATTGGGGTGGAAGAAACGCTGCTTATAGATCAGGACTGACAGTGGCATCACCTCCACGCAATCGTTCAATGTTCTGTTCGAAGGCATCGCCGGAGAGAAACAGCTTTTCGGCATCGGTCAGTTTCATCTTGGTGTATTCCACAGCAAGCTGCCTGGCCTTCTTTTCGATTTCCCGAAAGGTGGTGTAGCGGTTGGTGTCGATGAGATCCGTAATGATAGCAATGGTGGAGTAATACGCAGCGGCGGACATGATAAGGTCTTTGCTGGCAAGTCCAGCTAGCCGATTGCTCAATCCGCCAATAGCGATATTGATCTCCTGACGGATGATGGAGGTTAGGAAGTCAATCTCCTCTGTGTAGGACTCGATAGACATTCCTTTCTGTACAAAGGCTCTTACAACATCCGCCATAGTGAGGTGTTTAGAGGCAGCATACTTCTTCAGCGTTTCGTATTGTTTTTTGGGGAGTTTAACGGTAATTTGTACGGTCTTTTCAGGTTGGGCCAAGGGCTTCACCTCGCTTTAAGCAGTCTATGGGCGACATTCGTTTGTCGGGAAGAAACCTCAAAAAATGTCGGTGGAAGTTCTGCTTCCACGCGGTTTCTTGCGCCAAATGACATTTGGCTATTCCTGCCTTTACACCACTCCCAAGAGTCCCAAAGGCGGGCCTCTTGGTGAGTGGGAAGTCCGAATTTCTATCTCATGAGAAAAAAGAAAACAAGTCATGAACTCACTTCCTCATCATAGTGATGTTTCTATTGATCTTAAGTAACATCTACAAAAACCAATTTGTAGGAAAAAAATGAAATTCAGAAAAAGAGGTATTTAGGAAAAATTATCGAATGGGATAAAGGAACCACTTTGTGGTCGGAAGGGATTAGTGGTGGTAGGTCATAATGTCTATTGAAGCGGGGGATACTTATGGGAATTGAGTCTGCTAAAACAGGAATGCTTCTGTATCATTTAACAAAGTTGGAGAATCTGGAATCTATTATTGTAAACGGATTAGTTCCGAGAAGGGCATTATTGGATAGTGGAGCATTGTTTAATGATGTTGCAGATCCTGGTATAATAGACAAAAGGACTCAGCTTGGTCTTGATATCTATACACCATTTCATTTCCATCCATATTCTTCATTTGATGTTGCCGTTAAAAGTAAATACTCTGATGAAGAGTTTATTTATATTTGTATCACTCGTGAAAATGCAAGATTTAATCAATTCAAAGTACTACCTAAGCATCCATTATCAATTGAAGAGTGTACGTTGCTTGATTATGATGATGGATTTAATCAAATTGATTGGGAAGTAATGGTTCAAAGGGGCTTAACGGATGATTATGCCAAACAAGTCAAAATGGCTGAGTGCTTGACGGAGAAGAGGGTTCCAGCTAATTTGTTTAAGTCTATAGCGGTTAAAAATGCAGAAACCAAACAGAAGGTTGAGGATATGCTCAGAGCGAATAACATAAATGGAAATCCTCCATATGTGAATATACAAAGATGGTTTTAATTTTCGTTGTAACAAGTTAAGGAGGGAGGTTAATGATAAAGTACACCTCGGGTGATCTTTTAAATTCCTCAACAGATGCTTTAGTAAATACGGTTAACTGTGAAGGTTATATGGGAAAAGGGATCGCTTATCAATTTAAAACAAGATTTCCGGAAAATAACATGGACTATATCAGAGCTTGTAAGAGCGGTGAGCTTGTGATCGGAAAACTACATTCCTCTTATGAGCAAGATAAGTTAATCATAAATTTTCCGACTAAAGATAAATGGCGTGCGAAGTCTAAAATGGAATATGTTGAAAAAGGATTGGATGCCCTTGTTGATTTAATTCATAAATTAAATATAAGGAGCATCTCAATCCCTCCCTTGGGCAGCGGAAATGGCGGGCTACTCTGGAGCGATGTGAAAAAGCTGATTGAAGTTAAGCTTAATGAAGTTTCTCGTCAAACAGAGATATTAATTTATGAGCCTTCTCAAAATGCATCTATTCGAACCGATCTTGAGCCTAAATTAAATGTTGCAGCCCTTATCCTGATGGAAATTAAAAGTCATCTGAATAAGTTTAATAAAAGTCGTTTGCAGCACACGACTTATTTAGTTAATTTAATTTCACCTGATAAGCACTTTAGGTTTCAAAAGCATGCATCAGGTCCATTTGATAGCACTATTTTGAGCTTAAGTAGCAAAATTAAAGAGTATCAACAGTATCATAATGTAACCAATACGAATGAAGCTAAGGATATCCTAATCAACAAAATTATCAGTGAGAACGTTACAGGTAAAATGGCCGATTTGATGCCAATCGTTACCAAGGCTTGTCATTTTGTAAATTCATTTAGTTCTGACTTGGAAATAAAATGTATGTCGATTATACTTTTTATAATTGACGAAAATCAAACGATTTCAAATGATGAAATAGCGAATAAGTTCATGGCATGGTCGGAAGAGAATCGCAAAAATTTCTCAGCAGCTGAAGTCATGGAGAGTATACGTAAATTAAACGAGGCAAATTTTATCGAAGAAACCTTGATCGGGTATTCGGTTTGTAGAGATCAATAAAACAGAAAAAAGAAAAGTAGCAGGCTTCGGCTGCTACTTTTCTTTTTGAGTTACTGTAGAAGAATTAATTATTCCCTTCAATATTAATGTTTTGATCGATTTGTATGTTACGATGAACAAAATTATTAGTATCTAATAGTCTTGTAACGTCAGTATAAACAGGGTATCTCTTAAGCGGATCACGAATTGTAATAACGACACAGTACTCTTGCGATAAGTCTTCTTTATTATATTCGGCTGTTCTTTCACTAAAATCTCTATATAATCCCTCAATCTTTAAGTACCAACTTTTTGAGGAATGAGCGTGTTTCTTATTTCCAGGTGTCAGCTCAGATAGATCGATAGCATATTTTTTGTTTGGATAAAATTTATCTCCATATTGAACAAGCATTCTTTCGGTATTAGCAAATGTAAGATTTGCTCCGCGTGGTTTTTTTCTGCTGAATCTACCTGCACGCAATAGATTTTCTCCTCCATCACGTCCAAGCTCATTTCTAATTGTTCGTTTGCTTAAATCACGTTTTTTCTTTTGATCATAGGTGCCTAATTTCACCTCAATATTTGATTGGCAATATTCTGGCCCTTGACCTTCCAAAAGAACGGGGTGGCTTACCAAGGTAACAATAATTTGACCATAATAATGGTCCTGGTCTACTAAAGACTGAGGGAACGGGAAATCCAAAATCTCTGTAAACTCACCTTTATTTAAGGTATCACGGATGATTAAAGTTATCTCATTAGGATCATTAAATAAAATATCTGTTGCGGATGCCGGTAATCCAAACCCCAGATAGTTTAATTTATCGCCAATGGCGAGATCGGTTTCTCCAGGGTATTTACTGGAATGCAGCAATAATGCCTTTAATAGCAATGGGTCGAAATCTTCCTTTAATTTGTGATCTAGATCTGCAGCAATGGAAGTGACTCGAGGCGTAGAAAAGCTTGTTCCGATTTTTGTGATTTTAAGACCGTTTTGAGATAATGATGACACGCCAGAAGGTACTACTTTTCCATTTCGGATGCCTGCATTTCCACCATAGTGAACTAAATCGGGTTTAATGATATTAGCAGGGCCAGGACCGATTCTGCTAAACGGTGACAAGAAATCTTTCTCCGCAATATCATGGGGAGCTTTTGAAAGAGCAATAGAGCCTACAGTTAGCGCTCGAACAGAATCAGCTCCTCCGGCAATTCTTGAATTGGGTTTTCCTTCGATGAAATTTCGACAGTTTCCAGCAGATTTTATAATAAGAACATCGTTTTCGTCCTGAATACTATCAAGAGCAATACCTAGTTTGGAGAATTCAGAATGTTTAGCTTCGTATCCCATACCGAGAGACATATTCCAAATCTTGATATGTTCACTGTGTTTTTCAATTGCTTCACGAGTGTTGCTGATCAGATCGTCTTCATAAATCGTTTCTTTTGTCCGATCAGGATAAATAGCACAGTCGATGAACTTACATCCTTGAAAATTAGTCAATTCCTGTTCTTCAATTAAATCTCCAAAGGCAACGATTCCTGCAACAAAAGTGCCATGATCTAAGTTTAAATAGCTTGGTGGATAATTGGTATGTCTTTTACCGACAACCCAGGGTTTTAACACATCTGCAATACCTGAATCGAGGATACCGACGATAGGATAAGTGGTATTCTCATCAGGTAGGGGAATCTGAATTGCCTCCTCGCTAAAAAAATCATCATCAACAACTTCCAGCCGCGGCATAGGTTCTATTGAAAATAAGGCATTAAAGTCTTCAATTTCCTCTAAAGCTTTCAAATCATCTGCATGCACCCGATGGATTTGCAAAGATTCTGTATATTTCACAGCTTTTACATAGGATAAGGATGGATATTGAATGATGATTTTTTTAAATTCTTCTAATGCAATTGCATTGATTTGAGGATTTTTGTAATCAAACAGTTGAACACGCAGCACAATCTTAGTGCCTTCTTCCATTTGTTGTAACTGTTCAGTTTCGATTGTTGCGTCAAATGCTTCAATAGATTCCAGGCCCGATATGATTTTTGCATTCTTTTCGGCATGATTTAGCTTTGCTGTAATTTCATTCAGTTGGGCAATCGTGTCTATGCGGATCAGCAGTTCTTGATTTTCAGAAAATCCAATCAATCTATCCTGTTTATTAGAGAAAAAGAAATTTGCAAACTCGGACCTGTGAGACTTTGCAAGTGCGAGGTCGGCGACCTTTGCTTTCAAAACAGCCGGAATATGATTGTGCTTTTTCAGCTTTTGTTCGATTTTTGATTTTGATGAATGAACATTGAAAATTAAAGAAGTTGATTTTTGTCTTAATTCGTCTCCCTCTAAAACCCATTTTGGGGGCTGGTCGTTCCCGCCTCCTTCTGTCAATCGTTCATCTGCTCCTGATCGCTTTTCAAAAAACTTAATAGGCAGGTTTCTTCCTCCATTTGTTGGATCACTCATTCAGCTCATCCTCCTGATTGCTTAGTATCTTTCTAACTTGGCGCATTGAAATACTTAAGGTTTCTGCAATATCTGCTTGAGACACACCATTCTCATTTAAAAAATGAATGATGGAGCTGTTATCATCATGATTTTTCTTATACATAGCTATCTGATAAAGCATAGAAGAATAGGTTATACTCTGGTTCCCATTCATTATTTGTTTTCTTATAGTGTTGAAACAAATATTTTTTATATCTGAGGGAGAGTGTCCGATTAGAATATTTGCAATGGTATTCATCTTTTTTTGTTCGGAGCAAAAGTCGCAAGACACTTTATTTGTGAAATTTTGAACCATTTTCAATATTTCATTTTTCCCTGGTTTAGAAATCTCAATTGTGGTACTAAATCGTCTCCATACTGCGGGATCAAGCAGTTTCTCATGGTTTGTAGCAGCAATCAATATGTTGCTTCCGTTATTAAAGTCATCAATATTCTGTAAAAGACTGTTTACTACACGTTTTAGCTCCCCAACCTCATGCTCATCATTTCTCGCTTTCGCAATCGCATCAAACTCATCCAAAAATAAAATACAAGGTCGCTCCTTGGCGTAATCAAAAATCTTCCGAATATTTTTGGCTGTACTTCCAAGCAGTGAAGAAACCAATCCGTCCAATTTTGCCGTGATCAAAGGCAATTTAGTTTTGTAAGAGATGTAATGTGCCAAAGTCGTTTTTCCGCAACCAGGAGGACCGTACAGAAGAAGTGACTCTGGAAGATCGATACCCAGTTTCAAAAATTCACTTCTATGATCCAAAGACTCAATGTAGGTCTCAATCTTTGTTTTCGTCACCTCTGACAAAACAATCTCCTCAAATGAGCTATCAGGCATAGAGACATCGACCATGTCTAACCGACTATCGGAATCTATAGGTTTTGTTAAAAACTCATCAAGGTAAACAGGGTGTACAGTGTTTTTTGATAAAAGTGTAGAAACACGATCAGCAAATTGGATCTCTCCGTTTTCACGTAACTTATCCGCAAGTAGCTGTGCGTAACTCAGGACTTTATCTTTGTTTTTATTTAGTCCGCCTTCAATAATTTTTATAATTTCTGTCTGCATCTGCATGTGGTGTCACTCCTTTATGGTTCAGTAAATGAACTCCTTGATATCATAACACTTTTTATATATTATTGCACGTTTTTTGTTGTATTATTTACGTTTTAATGAAAAAATTGTACGTAAAGTTTGACAATTAGCACGGTGATCGTTTAACATGGGTTGCAGAAACCTTAGAAAGCGAGGAAGCAGACATGCTTTTTACAAATAATGACCTTAAAACGTTCTCGGAAGAGCACATTAACTTAAAGAGTGCCAAAGTAACAAAGTACCGCGAACAAGTGAATCGGCTTCGCAATAATCTAACTGATTACATCCGTGACAATCCTGAATATGGTCTTGTTAAGATGCTGCATTCCGGATCGGTTGCCAAGGGGACGGCATTAAGTTCGATTAATGATATGGATGTGGGCGTGTATGTAAAGTCAAATCATGTGGCAGGTGTTGATGACCAGGCGATTATTACCTACATTAGGGACGCGCTTGTAAAAGTGTACAAGCGTTATGGTATGACCGAAGACCAGTTCTCTTTAGGTACCCATTGTGTCAAAGTCAACTTTAAAGGGACAGGACTGGATGTCGATGTTGTACCTGTTATATACAGCGGTCAAGACAATGATTTAGGTTATCTGATTAACAAGGATACTGGTGAAAGAGTTTTGACTTCGATTTCGCTTCATAAGCAATTTGTTCGAAAACGCAAAGAGTCTCACCCTAACTATGCCCAGATGGTCAGAATTATTAAGTGGTGGAGGAAAGAGCGCGACTTTAAAATGAAGTCCTTTCTAATTGAACTTATATGGGCACATATAGCGGATACAGAGGGGATTCATAATGACATCCACGAAGCTCTGAAGCACTTTTTCAGATACGTGGTACAAACCGAATTACTTGATCCTATTATTTTTACGGATAACTATGAACAATCTGCCGTGAAGCTAGAGGCAAGTGGTTGTAATATATTTGATCCCGTGAATCCTGAAAACAATGTAGCTCGAACATTAGATTTTTCAAAGAGAAATCGAATAGTTGAAGAGTCGGAAGAAGCATTGGCCTATTTAGTTCACGGTATACAATCCTCTACCAAAGGAATTTCAATTCAATCATTAAAAAATATTTTTGGTTCGTCATTTTCTTTTTAGGAGGTTTACAGATGACATTCAATAGTAGCTTAACCAGAACTACTACAGCTTCCTGGTCAAGCATTAAGTATCTTAACGATAAAATTGCAAGCGATCTGGATTATATACGTGTTTTTTATCCCGATATTTATTCTGAAGCTACCGTGGAAAAATGGAAAAAAGATTTTTACAACTGGGTATATGAAGGCTATGCAAAAACAATTAAGCTCTTGTTTATCAAGAGTGACCAATGCATTTGTGAAATAGCCTGGGATATCAAGGATGATGGATCAATATCTAACGATGATAATGTTGGAAAATTGAAATTAAAGGGGTTAACTGAGGCTAAGCCTTATGCCCGAGTAGAAACAACTCCAAAATGGGATGCTTTGACAAACGATCAAAGAGAAAATTTCTATAAAACTGTTCCGGGTTGGGGACCCTCTAAATCTGTTCCGTATGCAGAGGGTTTAATTCGGACTTACGATAAGCAATACTCTAAAGGTAATGTTGGAATTCAACGCTCAATTCTGGGTGGGGGGTGAAAGCGTGAAAATTCTTGTGAAGGATGAGAAGTTAACTTTACAGAAGAGCCTGGCCATCGATTTGGAGCAGATTTTGGAAGCAGCAGATTTAATGACCGGTGAGGTTTTTGATTCTGCTGTAACCCTGATTGAAGAACATATACAGTTACAATATCCATGGTCTTCCGTAAAGGAAGCGTGTCGTGATGAGATACGAAACTGGCTCAAAGAATATGCTGCACTAGGACAAGTCAAGAAAGACCTCACTGTAGTTATCGTGCCCAATAAAGGGGGAAATCCCAAGATGAATGTAGACACTAGCGTTTTTGAAGAAGTCGTTTCAGTGCCCAAATCGGATATCCAGAAGAGATATCAACGTTTGGTTGGATTAGACGAGTTGAAAAATAAAATTCGGAAAGAAGCGTCTGTTTGGCTTGCCCCGCAAGTACTTGAGCAATGGAGTAAGCAATATCATAAAAAAACAATAGATGCTTTAAAAATATTTGGTGATCGTTACCCGTTCTTTATTTTCGAAGGGGATGTAGGTACAGGAAAAACTGAATTCGCAGAAACATTTGGGGACGATATCGCGAGAGCGATAAAAAAAGAGGTGTTACTCGCCCGCGTAAGTATGAAAAGTCGTGGAAATGGTGTAGTTGGTGAGATGAGTAAATTGATCAGTAAGGTCTTTAGCGAAGCAACGAACCTTGCAGTTCAGAATCAGGGGCCGGTTATTTTACTGCTAGATGAAGCGGATTCTTTAGCCCAAAGTAGAGAAGAAAGCCAAATGCATCATGAGGATCGAGCTGGGGTCAACGCACTGATACAGGGGATTGATAAGATTCGCAACTCGGAGTTTCCCGTTATGGTCATTTTTTGTACGAATCGTTTGAATGCACTTGACCCGGCCATTCGAAGAAGAGCTGCAATGGTGCATACCTTTAACCGTCCAAATAAGGAACAGAGACTGAACGTTTTTCAAAAGCATTTTCACGATCTTGCCCTTAATCAGCGTGAGTACGAAGAATTGGTAAACTTAACAGGCGAAAATTCTGAGCGTAAATATGGATTCACCTATTCCGATTTAACAACTAGATTGATTCCTTCGGCAATACTCGAAGCATATCCGGATCAGCCGCTGGACTTTAATGTAATTCGAAAAGCCGCATTGAAAATAACCCCCACCTCTCCTTTTAATGGCTCATTAATATAAGTTTCAGGAGGAAACATGAAAAAGACAAACTTGAAAAATATATTTTATCGTCTCCAGAATCAAATGATCGCTACTTTGAATGCAAGTAGATCTATTATTGAACATCCTGGTGCAAAGGGAGACGCTTCTGAATTAAAGTGGATAGAATGGATTGAAACGTATCTTCCAAAAAGATATAAAGTCGGGAAAGCTTTCGTTGTTGATTCCCAAAGCAACATTAGTGATCAGATTGACCTGGTTATTTATGATCAACAATATACGCCTTTCGTATATTTTGATAAGGGTACGGCCTACATTCCTGCGGAAAGTGTTTATGCTGTTTTTGAGGTGAAGCAAAATCTTAGTACCGAGAATATCAAATATGCAGGGGAGAAATTTGAGAGTGTACGAAGTTTAGTCAGAACATCGGCTGAAATTTACCATTTGGGAGGGAGAGGCAAGAAAGAACATTTTAGAATTTTATCTGGATTTGTCAGTTTGACCAGCGATTTTAGTCCTGCTTTTAGTGAAACATGCAAGAAGCATATATTTGATTTGGGAGAAGAATCCCAATTGGATTTTGGATGTGTACTTCAAGAAGGTTCATTTAAGGTTAGCTACGGAGAAGAGAAAAAAATAGACTTTAGCAGCTCAGAAGAAGCATTGATTTTCTTTTTCTTTAGCTTAGTTATGGAGCTTCAAAAGCTGGGTACAGCTCCCGCTATGGATATTGTCGAGTATGCAAAAGCGCTTGATTCAATTTAAAACTTAAGGTGGCTTAAAATGGACGATACAGAATATAAACTAAAAGGATTAAATGCTGGAGAGTTTCAACGTCTAGCATTTGAATTACTTCCTCGTGTTAATGATGAATGGAACTCTTTAATACATAGTGGAGCGGTGGAGGGAACCAATATCACCCGCAAAGGTACTCCTGATATGTGGATGAGAGCTAGAAATGGAAGATTGGTATACGTTCAAGTTACAACGGATGCAAAGACAGGGAAGATGTACGAAGATGTGAATAAAAGTATCGAATCTCTTTTGGATTTGGGAATGGGACATGGTGCAACATGTATTGCTTTTGTTAATTCTGAGCCGCAATCCAAAGAGGTGCTTCGTTGTCAGGAGTTATGTGAGCAGCATGGATGCGATCTTGTATTGTTTCATAATTCTAAAATCGCTAAAGCTCTAAACCAAGTTGCTAATCACGATTTGAGGAAAAAGTTCTTAAATATTCCTCTTGATGTGCTTGAAAAAGAAAAAACCGCTTTAACTGCTCCCGAAAAGACAAAGGAGAAAACTTCGGATCCACAAATATTTGTTATATTGGGTGTCATTCTAAGTGTGGTAACTATGGTGTTTTACCTCTCGTATGAATCGATGATAATTTGGATTGCCTCTTCAGTGTTTATTACGATGACACTCGTTTCGGTATTACGGATATATAGGTTGTCGAGAAAAGGACTTTTTAGATCTCTGGATAAAAAATATAAACTAGCCCTCTATACACCTATATTCAGTTGGTTAGGAGCTCTGGCTGTTATTTTCTTCATTAAATATCCTTTTTACAGCTCTGAGGGAATTGAGATGGTAAGATCAAAAATTATTGATCATGGAATGAGTGGTATTGTTCCTCGAATTATCGAGCTGTTTTTAAACAATACTTCAGATCTAACGTTTCTTTTACTTCAATCCGTTTCTTTATGGTTTCTCGTATTTTTAGTTTTAATTTTGTTAGCTTTTGAAGTGTTTCATTCAAGTCATATTATTTTATCCGTTCGCAGAAACCGTAATAATAAAGAATTGAAGGTACTAAGTTACATCAATAAAAGAACTTCTTTTTCACAATCTATGGTGTTTCTGAATGCCTATTTAATTGTTGTTGCAGTTTTATTCGCAAGCGGTTTATTTGTTAATTTGATGGACCATTTCAATAATTCGACTATGGCTATTTTGAAGTGACAAAGGCGTTTCTGAAAGTGATTAAATCAATAATAAATTTGTGAAATTATTTACTCTGGCATGTGCTCTATAGGGTCAAATTTCTGTTCTGATTGCCACAGATGTCGCAGTTCAAGTAAATCTTGATTTACATCTTTATATTTAGGTTTTTCTATACTTGTCCTATACCCTAAATCTCCATACATTACGTAATATTTAACGGCAGCCTCTTGTCCCCAATTGGGAGCGGGGCTGCCGTTGCTATAAGTAGCATTTGCATCGTTATCCAGACAAAACACAATCTCGTTAATTTGGTTATATTGAAGAAAACTTTCAAGTGCTTGATCGGATAAGCATCCGAGCGAAATGTAGTGAGCGGCTTTCCAGTCTTGAGCACGTAGTTTCGCAATTGTAGCACGACTCATAGCATCAATGGGGCTTTCACATACATATACTCGTTTGCTGTCAGAATTCCCGGTAAAATGAAACGGATAACTTTTGTCCGAATGCTCCCGATCCTGCTTGAAAGGTTTGTTTTGAGTGGTGCCGCGCATTGAACAATACCGTGCAGTTCCTTCTTGATCATATCCAACAAACACGCAATTCCCTGTGTTGTCCTGCTGATACAACTTCTTTTCATGTATGAGTAATGAGACGATTTCAGGTGCTATTCCGCGCACTTGAATTAAATACCACGCAACCCGTTTGTAATTTGGTGCTTTATCGGGAAGTATGAGCTGCCCACGTTCTCTAATTCCAGAAGAAACAACCTTTTGAGGCAACTCCAATTCAAGCAAATAAGCGACAGCCTCTTTAAATGTCATCCTGCAAAAATGCATGGCAAAATCAATCGTTCCGCCATGTGTGTTACTGGAAAAGTGAAAGTACCGATTGCTGTTCTTAAAGAAATAAAGCCCCCCACTTTGTTTGGCATGATACGCGCGGCGGCCGCCGTTCTCAAGTAAATAACCCTGTGATTTTGCAAAATCAATTAGATTCACCTGATTGGCTGATCTAATTTGCTCTTTGGTAAACAATGTATGTTGTGTCATGGACGCATCCCTCCATGCGTTGTTTAGGAAGGTGGAAAATCGTATATATAAATAAGAATTTGGAAGTGGGGCGATGGGATGTCTTCAGATGTGAACCCAGAAACGGTGCATCAGCGGCACGATACCCCCTACCGTTTTTTGCTCTCAAGCAAAAAGCTTTTCGTTGAACTGCTCCGTTCTTTCATCAATAAAGGCTGGGTCCAAGCGGTGAACGAGGAAAACGTACAGGAGAACTTGGATGATATTGAACGCAGAGAACAACACAAAGGTGAGCAAAAAGGCAAAGAAGATGTAGCTTAACAGTTAATACGAATGGGGATGGATGATTCATCTATTGCCCAAGCCAACGGATTTTCGATCCAAACCATTGAAGATTGGCGCAAGCAAGCTTACTAATTTCCGTTCCTTTGGAGCGGTTTTCTTTTTTCATAGGTTAGTGTTCTATTCCTTTGTGTTCTACCAAACCCTCATTTTGTTGCTCATCTTCCGGATCATCCATTACTGCTTGCTCTTGTAATTCCTTAAACTCCAGTGCTGAGTTGATCTCAGACTGCCGCGCTACAAATTGACTCAGCCGATCTTCAAATTCAAAAGGCTTCCCGATTTCTCTTTTCGCAGTCTCGATCTGGTGGAGGGTATCTTGTTGCTGCTGTTTGGTTGCCTCAATCTTGGCAGGAATTTTCTCTAGTAAATTTTCCATCCTGTTGATATTGCCTAGAGCTGAATCTCCAAGCTCAACCGTGTAGGTCGCCGTTCTTCGAAGATGGAGTTGTACATGCTCAAAACCGGGGCGGGATAGCATAATATCGAAGTCTTTGAATTGTCCCACCTTTATAGCCTGATGTTCCAGTTCAGTTACTTTGGATAAGAGCAGCAGCACTTCCCCTGCTTGGGGACGCTCGGTATATACCATACCATCCAAGGTGATTGAAAAGTCATGGAGTTGGTGCTGTTCAACGAGTTTCCAATCTGCCTGATATTGCTCCAGCTTTTCCGCGCAAGAAGTCAACATTTGCGGATAATGCTGACTGAGTTGCCGCTCCAGCATGACTTGTTCGTTATGCCAGTTTGTTTTAAGCAGCTTGAGGCGGATGACTTCGTTGTCCACTTCCATCTTTTCAGCGAGCATTGGATTGCCCACAGCAACGGCTTTGACTTCAGCTGCAGATAATACCGTTTCATCGGCATCTTGACAGGAGCGGGAAATGCTTCTGCCTGTCATGACTTGCGAGATGTAGCGCAGCTTTTGCTCTTGTATTTGCCACAAATACGAGTCGAACGTTCCTTTGGTCACATAGCGGAAAATCCGCACCGTTTCATTTTGATTGCCTTGCCGAAGAATGCGGCCATCCCGTTGAATGATGTCAGAGGGCCGCCATGGACAGTCGATATGATGGGCAGCGATGAGCTTTGTCTGTATATTCGTCCCGGTTCCCATTTTTTGCGTGGAGCCTAACAGGATACGGACTTCGCCGCGACGTACCTGTTCGAACAAAGCCTCCCGTGCCGCGTCCGTATTTACATCATGAATAAAGGCGATTTCCTGCTCCGGGATACCGCGGACAACCAATTGGGATTTCATTTCATCATACACATTAAACTGTCCTGGCTTTGGAGTGCCGCTGTCGCTGAATATAACCTGAGTAAGTCGATTCGCCTGCGTTTCCTGCCAAATGTCAAATACGTTATTGATGCAGAGATTCAGCTTGGACATCAGATCAACGGGGGCATCCTCATGTACCAGGCGCGGGTCAATCGACATGAGCTTGGCTTCATGGGTCAACTTGAGCATGTTGTCCTCTTTGGCATCGACCTCATTGTTCCGAATTTTTTCGGCTCGTTCAACAAACTCTTCCATCATCTGCTCTTGATAAGGGGAGCATTCGCTAACGACAACGCTTGCTTTATCTCCCTCCAGCCGTGGAACCGGCAGCTTAAGCATATCTGCGGTTTGAATATCGGCAACAAGACGAAACATGCTCATCAGCTCCGGCAAATTATGAAACTTGGCGAAGCGGGATTTCATCCGGTAGCCGCTGCCTTCAGGTGTAATCTCCAAGGAAGAAACAACTTCGCCAAACGTTGCCGCCCAATTATCGAAAAAGTTCAGCCCCAGCTTTTGCAGCAAGTGAGGCTGGAGAAAACGCTGCATGACGTACATCTCGGACATGCTGTTACTAATCGGTGTGCCGGTAGCAAATACTACCCCTCGCCCTTGATTCATCTCCTGTAAATATTGGCATTTGAGCAGCATATCGGTGGCCCGTTGGCTGCTGGATTTGCCGATCCCCGCCACATTACGCATTTTGGTAAAGGTGAAGCAGTTTTTGTAGGCATGGGCCTCATCGACAAATAACATATCTACGCCAAGCTGTTCAAAAGTGAGCAGGTTATCCTTTTTTGTTTCATTCATCAACCGTTCCAGCCGGGATTTCAGGTTGTTCTCAAACACGACCATTTGCTTGATGCTCCAGTTGTCGCCTTTTTCTTTTTTCATCTGGTTAATCATGTGGGAGACATTGCGGATTTCATCCTGTAGGAGCTGCTCCTGCCGCTCACGGGAGATGGGGATTTTCTCGAATTGCGAATGACCAATAATAACGGCATCGTAATTGCCCATGGCAATTTTGGAAACGAAGCGCTGACGGTTAGCCAAAGTAAAATCTTTTTTCGTGGTTACTAATACATTGGCAGAGGGGAAGAAGCGCAAAAATTCATTGGCCCACTGCTCGGTCAAGTGATTGGGGACGCAGTATAATGGCTTGTGAACCGCGCCAATCCGCTTTAAATACATGCCTGCAGCAATCATCGCCGCCGTTTTGCCAGCCCCGACTTCATGAGCCATGAGCGCTGTACCGGAGTAAATAATGCGGGCAGCTACATCCCTTTGATGCTTGCGCAGGCTCATTTCTTGATTCATGCCCTGAAACACCAGATGATCGCCGTCATAGGTACGGGGACGAATCGTATTGAATTTGTCGTTGTAAATGGAGAGCAGCGCATCGGCTCGATCCTTGTCCCGAAAGAGCCAGGAGGCAAATGCTTCTTTCATCTGTTGCTGCTTGGCACGGGCAATCATCGTTTCTTTGGCATTGACCACATACTTGATCTGCTCATTGCCGTTCGCATCCAGATACGTGACCGGATCACGCACGGTAATGCTTTGCAGATTGAGGCTGCTTTCAAAAATCTCGTAAGCGTTGGCTCGCCTTGTGCCGAAGGTTTGGTTGACTTTAATCGAGCCTCTTTCCAAAGATTTGCCGGATACGCGCCACGTATTGGTGTATTCAAGATAGTCTACATCAATGGTTTGCGAATCCTGCATGATTCGGGCTGTACCAAACGTTTCATACATAAATGTCCGATATACTTTAACTGGAATCCAGGGACTGCCGATACGGAAGTCGATGTCTCCCGGCAGCAGTGGAGCAGGTTGGACACGAGTAAGCGCGGCAACATTGCGCTGGAATACATCCGGGTACTCCTGCGCTTTGAGCATAGCATAGGCGAGCTTGTCTTTGACGTTGCCGGATAAGTATTCTTCGTCCAGTTCCCAGCCTTCATCTGCATCCCCTGTATAGGCTTGCGGGTTTTGGAAAATGCGTTCACCCAGTGCCTCCCGCACTTCATCCGTTGTTTTGTTACAGAGATGGGCGATATACGGCAGGTCGATGCGAAGGCGATGATTCAGGCAAATTTGTAAAGCTTCTAACGGATCATCTGTATGCTCTGGTAAGGCGTTGACCCGGATGGTGGGACGACTGAAAATAGCTGCTTTTATCCAGGTTTTATCTGCTGTGAGGTCTTCAATAGAGCGTAACAGCGGTAGTTGGTCATCGTCGGCAAAAGCAGAAGTATTGGCCCGTTCGTTAATGGTTCCATACTGATGAACAAAACGGTCATAGATGTAATTCAGCCTAGACTGGGCTTGCTCCAGTTCGTCTGCTTCATAACCGTATTCACGGGATTGGATTTCAATCACATCCAAAAGCGCCGCGCGTATGGCACATAAGCCTTTGATGCGCTCTGCCTTCTTGCCTTTGATGTCTTGGGGGAGAAGAAGACCGTTCTCACAGTAATAAATGCGTTCCTGTTCGACGAAAAACGTAAAGTTTTTCGTGCCCGGTGGCGCTTTTCGGATGGGTTCCTCTTCTTCATCCGGCAGGAGGGGAGAGCGGTTGTTTTTTGTTTGTGCTACTTCATTCGGCAAGTCAGGAAAACGAGCTTCCAATGTGTCGAGCGCTTTCTCCAGGGCAGGTAGAAGAGGTTGTCCTGCATACGGAATACAGGCACTAGTTTTCTCTGCACCGTACATGCCCCGATCCCATTGCATTTGTCCGAGCATCATTTCCGGGTGAGACAGGTAATAGCGATTGACAGGCACGCCCTCAGAAGTTTCGCCGATTTCAATCCATTCCGGCATGTCTTCTTGAGGGAGAGAGAGCGGTGACTCCCGTTTTTGCAGAAAAACAATATCTGTTGTAACCGTAGCACCGGCCAGTGATTGAAAGGTAGTGTTTGGCAAACGAACCATTCCGATTAATTCAGCTTTTTGTGCCAGGATCTGCCGCACACTGGAGTCCTGTTTGTCCATCGTGCCTTTGCTGACGATAAAAGCCAAGATACCGCCAGGCTTGAGCAAGTCCAGCGAACGGATGAAAAAGTAGTCATGAATATAGTGGCTGCTGCTGTAGCGGCGATCATGGATGCGAATGTTATGAAAGGGAATGTTGGAGAATATGGCGTCAAAGCGTTGTTTGCGCCAGTCAATGGTTTCAAATCCTTGGATGTGGATGTTTGCCTTGGGGTAGAGTTTTTGTGAAATCCGTCCCGTCAACGAATCCAGTTCCACGCCGTGAAGTTCAGCATTTTCCCATTCCGGCGGCAGAACAGAAAAGAAGTTGCCGCTGCCCATAGAAGGCTCTAGCAAGCGGCGTCCAGCACCAGAGGTTAAGCCAAAACGCTGTAATGTTGCATGGATGGTCTGAATTAAGGACTGCTCTGTATAGAAGGCGGTAATGGTGGAGTTGCGGGCTGCTGCATATTCGTCTTCATCCAGAAGCTGCTTTAACTCGGCATATTCGGTTTCCCAGCCATTCGCGTTAGGATGAAATGCATTTGCTAATCCGCCCCAGCCCACATAACCGGCTAAAATATGTTGTTCCTCTATAGTGGCTTGACGCTGCTCTGATTCCAATTGCTTGAGTAGGCGAATGGCCTCCACGTTTCGTTTATATTTGCTCTTTGCACCGGATACATAAGGCGATTGCTCGGCTTGAAAACGATAGTTCACCGCAGCAGGGAGCTTGGGTTGAGTATCTGGAGAAAGTGAAGGATCTCCACTGATTTTATTGACGTCTGCCAGTAGAGAATGTGTGTCTTGATGCCGATCTTCAGCATCTTTGGGCGAATCGTTCTGACCTTCGGATTCTCCGGAAACATCTTCAATCTCGGCTTGCTCTTTGGCATAATCAAATAACGTCCATTCCAGTTCTACAGGCGGAAAAGGAACAAATTGTTCATCGTAATGCCCCTGGGAGATCAGTTGCAGTAACGTATCGCTGATTTTTTTCCATTTGAATTGCTCTTCATGTGACCCGGAAACATCCTGCCAGGAAAGTTGAACGCCTTTACTATCTGTCATGTAGCCGACCAATCCACTACCTAAATCTCCTTTGGCACCGCCGATGCCATATAGTGGCTTTAGAAAAGCGATCAGATCAGACGCTTTCACGGGATGATGATCCACTATAAATTGATAAATGCGCTCTTTACCGGACGTAGCGCCTCTGCCGCTGATTAGCAGATAGGCCAGCATATCTTCTCCTGTTCGCGTTCCCGAAAGAACTGGGCCTTCATTGGGCATAAAAAAAGAACCGCTTATCGGCGGCTCGGATGATGGGGAAGAAGGGAGATTTGCTTCGGTTATCGTGGTTTCAGAATGATGTCGTTCATGATCAGTTCCTCGGCTGTCGATTTGATTTGATTCAGATGCTGTGCTCTTTTCAACGTGTCGTCTGTCTGCGGCATGGGATGAAGGCGAAGCAGTTGATCGGTCAACTGCTCCATCCGTTCCAGCGCCTCCTGTTCGACCTGGTGCATTTTCGTCATCAGGTTGCCTTCCATTTGAAGAATCTGAAAGCGTTGTGGATGATGATTTCGAAGATGATTCAGGGCCAGCCGCCCGAATTTGCCCAAAGGCTGCTGGTCGGTTGTCGCTTCGTTCGAGATGTGCAGGTTCGGATACAGCAATCCGTCGATTTCGTGGTATGTCAACTTCGGTTTGTCGGGATGATTCATGAGCCAGGCTCCTTTCCTGTTCCATAATTTTTACATAACGAGCAATGTCGGTAAGCAAGCTGCGGGCGTGAGTGTTCACCTGATAGCCCAAACGTGCGGCAAGCGGTAAAGTATCAAAATGGGTGATCGTTGAAAAGTCGGTGTGATTCGGTTCAGGCAACTGACAGCGGCGGTGGATGAGATAGCGAACACTGTCTTCAATTAAGTCGCCCATATGCTGTTCCAATCCAAGCAAGGGGATGCTGCCCAAGAAATGATCGTGAATCTCATGCTCAATGTCTTGCAGCCACTCTTCCCAGGATGAAAGGACGGTGTCATGCACAAGCTGCGAAATGGCTTCAGCGAGGTTTAGTGTATCGTAGGAAGTCAGCCGCCCAGCCAGTTCATCGGTATCAAGCTGTCCCAGGCTCCAGAGGACAGGGACTTGTCTGCCTGTCGTTTGGTTGACATCGAACAAATGACTTAGTGTCGGACTGCCTTGCTGGAAATCACAGACGGCAATGCTCTTTTCGCCCCTTTTCACATAACGGCCTAACTCATTCCATAGTGGGAGGGGAGCCAGCATGGTCGCGTTCGGGCGTTGGGCGTAAATGAGCAGGCTGTTATCAAACGAGTATTTGTAGATGGATGCAGCAAAGTGCAGATAGTGTTGCCAGGCGTCCCCGCTGGATGTGACATCGGCAATGGCTGATGCGTACAAATGGTGCAAGGGCTTAATGCGGCTCATGTCAGGCTCTCCTTTCTAGATAGAATCATTAGGCTGGTGCTATATGTCTCAGGATTCGTGTTCAAATGAAGCATAGGTTTCCGTTTCTGTCGTTGGAAATGAAAAGTACGGTATCTCCAGGGAGCGGGCATATTCCGCATAACGAAGTTTGATCGCTTCAAAGAAGTACGGCATCAGCCCAGTGTCGAATAGATGATACGGACTATAATGGCGGGGATGATCCCGGCCCGTTTCAGCATCTCCGGTATAACCGTTGTACAGGTTAAAGGCGAGGCGAGTCATTTTTACGGAAGTGCTGGTCTGCCAGCCTTGTTCCAAACCTTCCAAGCGAATTGCCTGTTCTTCGTAATCGTAGAGGTCGTGGATATGCTGGCGGGTTTGCGGCGTAATACCAAGTACATAGAAGAAAGCCTGACGATACGGATCATGTTGGCTGTGAGTCATACGAAGATTGCCCTCATAGAATTGCTCATGCTCAATGTCTTTAAAGAACGGATTCATGGGTGTTGTCCTCCTTTTTTTCATGGGACTCAGGATTTTGTTGGTGTTGTTGGGCGAAATACATTTCTAATGCCTTGTCGATGATCTCCTCGACTTCGGCTGCTTTATGGGCTGAGGAAAAATATTTCGTATACACTTTATGTTTGAGCTTGAAAGGTGCTGGCGTTTTATTGCGTGGCTTGCGTGTGGCTTCACCTGACAAAATTCTGGCTGCTTGCTCGTTTGTTAATTGGCCTGAGTATTCTCGCAGGAGTTCTGCTTTTTTCATATCTACCTTGTAATCGTTCTGTGACAGCACATCATGGACAGCCTGTTGTTCTGCTTCATTCAGATAGGAAAGGCTGACCGCAGGATATAGACCGATCTTCGCATCGTCCACTAGCTTTTTTAGTGAAGGGGCAAGTTTGTCGATCCGAAGCAGACGAGCAACTGTATTTTTGGACAAGCCGTATTCATGTCCCAGTTTCTCGTCGCTTCTCAACTTCGTACCTAATAGGGGCGAAGTCTCGTTTTTCTTGTTGTAGTGCGGATTTTCGAGCATTTTAAGTTCTTCAATAATGTCGTTTCGTTTGCCTTGTGAGAACATATCTGAATAACGAAGGGACAGCACTTTGGCTTTTTCTGAGGGAAGCATATCCGAGAAGGAGCGCTGTAACACATTGGTTTCGACTACGTACATGAGTGCTTCTTCATCCGAAAGATGTTCCTTGACGATGCAGGGAAGGCGATCGAGACCAACCATTCGGGCAGCGTTCATCCGGTTGTGTCCGGCCAGCATTTCATACTCGTAGCCGTTTTCGTCGAGGGCGATTTTACGGATGATAACCGGGACCAGGATGCCATTGGCCTGGATACTGTCCGCCATATCCATCAGTCTTTCGTCTTCATAGAGGCGGAAAGGATGGTTCTGATAAAATCTGATTTTATCTATTGGTATAGACTGAATTCCTTCTGGATGCACGGAAGAATCAGAGGATTCCGCCGGCTGCTCCGAGAGAAGCAGCAATTCGTCAATGCTGGCAAGTTTGGGAATGGGGCGCTTACTCACCATGATTCATCAGCTCCTTTGCCAAACCTTGATAGGCGCCAGCCACTTTGGATTTCGGATGAAACTCTATGATGCTTTGGCTGTAAAAGTTCGCTTCACCAACTTTGACGGACAAGGGAATTTGCGTTTCAAAAATACGAATGCGATCACCGTAATAATCCTCAATCAGACGGAAAGCCTCTTTGTACAAGTTGGTTCGAACATCGCACATCGTCATCAGGATGCCTTCAATAGAAATGCGGGGGTTGATCCGCTTTTTTACCTTGACGATAATGTTTAATAGTTGCGTAAGTCCTGTTGCCGACCA
Source organism: Paenibacillus jamilae (assembly GCF_050482105.1). Classification (GTDB taxonomy): domain Bacteria; phylum Bacillota; class Bacilli; order Paenibacillales; family Paenibacillaceae; genus Paenibacillus; species Paenibacillus jamilae_B. Next base: position 411,715 of record NZ_JBCNHI010000020.1, read on the forward strand.
GAGCTGCGGATTGACGGGAATCAAAACGCTATCGCTGGCTGCGAGCGCGTTGATCGTCAGCAAGCCGAGTGACGGGTTTGTGTCGATGATGATGAAATCGTACTGCATTTTCATCGGCTCCAGCAGCGCGGCCAACGTCTTTTCGCCGCCCATCTCATCCCGGAGGTTCATTTCAGCAACCGACAATTCAATATTGCTCGGGATGAGGTCAATGTTCCCTTGGGAATGAAGATATTGGTCAGGGGAGGGCAGAGGCTCATCTCCCATGACTGCGTTCATGATGTTGAACATGCTGACGTCCAACTTGTCGGGCTGCTCGATGCCGAAACATAAGGTTAGATTACCTTGCGGGTCGAAATCTACCAGAAGAACCTTTTTTTCTTCATTGGATAAGGCGTAAGCCAAATTGTAGGCGGTGGTTGTTTTGCCGGTGCCGCCTTTTTGATTAGCGACGGTAATCGTCGTTGCGTGTCTCATATTGATCCTCCCCGAAGCTGTCGCTTCGTTTATTTGTCAATGGCAGGGAGTGGGCTGTTTTGGTCGCTGTTCTCTCCGAGTTCTCTCAAACGTCCAAAATCGGCTGCATTTTAGGGCATTTCCGGGAGCCCTTGCGGGGCTTGGGTTTGAACGAAAAAACCGCCAAAAACCCCGATTTCACAAGGCTTTTGACGGTTTTTTAATTCCGTTCCATTGACTTATATTCCACTTGGTTCCCAATCGCATACGCGATTCAGGTCCGTGTGGGCTAACCCCCCGTGGAGGTTCGAGTCCTCTCGACCGCATCATGTTATTCAAAGTTGGTTCACATTTGCTTGTGCAAATGTGAACCTTTTTAGTTTACTGCCATGTTTAAACTATTACACCATAGATTATAATAATTTAAACACCGTTAAGAGGGATAATGAAACGATATACGATGAAAACTCAGAGGCTAGAAAGAATTACATCATATATCTGCACCAATAGGAGTCTGTTTCCCTGAGAAGTTACATACGTTATTAAAACTGGGGAATTTGCACCGCGCATCAATGCAATTAATGTATTGATCCAGAGCCAAAAAGAAGGATAAGTAAATCCGTTGTTTTCTTTGAATTAAGTTAATTGGACAATCGTATTTTCCTATAAAATGTTCTACCCACTATTATTGTGAAAATTAAACATTAGCGAGAGTAAGGCTTCTTCTGCCTTACTCTCGTTTTTTTTTGGTTGAATTCGTAACCGCAATTAAGAATATAGAGCACACAAAAACTGGATACAAAAAAGATTACTTAGCTAACTATTGATTTATAGAGGAAATAATGTTACTATTTTCACAAAGTTAAATTAGGAGGTAAAAATAATGCTAACTACATTCAAAGCAACTGCTAAAAAATTACCAGAGGGACTTCAAGTCGAAAGCAATTCCAGAGGTTTCAAAATAATCTTAGATGAGCCTGAAGATATGGGCGGAACCGATAAAGGAATGAATCCCGTTGAAACTTTGCTGTGTGCGCTGGGGGCATGTCAATCCATTGTTGCGAGCGCTTTTGCCGAAGCTAATGATTTTTCATTTGATGAATTTCACATTGAACTCGAAGGAGATTTGGACCCTGACGGTTTTATGGGCATTGCAGATGTAAGACCTGGTTTCCAGGAAATTCGATTTACGATGCACTTTAAGACCGAGGAGTCTCAGGAAAAAGCAGAAGCTTTTGCAGATTTTATTGAGAAGACTTGTCCGGTGGGAGATTGTCTTGCAAATGGTGTCAAAATGGTAAAAGCAGGCGTTGTACGACACTAATAACGAATTTCAGAATGGGCTGGCTGGCCCATTCTGATACATGAAGGAGAAAAACGATGGAAATTAAAATGTCAATGATTCCTGGAGGGAAAAAGGGAAAAGTCGGAAAAATTAATGCCAAACTTGGAGACCGAGTGTCTGAAGGAGATGTCTTGGTACAGGTTGAGACTGGAAAAGGCAATCGTCAAATTAAGGCAACAGAAGATGGCGTTGTTAGCCAAGTTTTCATCGAAGAGGGCATTGAAGTATCCTCCAACCAAGTGTTGTTTGAGCTGAATACTGCTTCACTAAACATGGATACATCAAGCGGCGAGCAGAAGGAAGCTGATGCAGAACAGCAACCGCATACAACTAGTACGGACTTGCTAATTATTGGGGCTGGTCCAGGAGGATACGTCGCTGCTATCTATGCCGCGAAAAAGGGACTGCGTGTGACATTGATTGAGAAGGAAGAATTGGGAGGAACCTGTTTAAATGTAGGTTGTATTCCTACAAAGGCGTTGGTCAAATCCTCAGAGGTATGTCATAGCGTACAGCACTCCTCCTTGTTTGGAATCGAATCTGGGACACCTCTTCAGATCAATATGAAACAGGTTATTCGCCGAAAGGACGAAGTAAAGGAAAGATTGGTCTCTGGTGTTGCCTTCTTAATGGAAAAGAACAACATTCAAGTGATACGTGGTAAAGCCTCATTCTTGTCTAAAGATGAAGTAAATGTGTTAGGTGAAATAAACTACCGCATTAAAGCTAAGGATATTATTATTGCCACAGGTTCCAAGATCTCCAAAGTTAATATTCCAGGGATTGATCTCCCGTTTGTAATGAACAGCACAGATGCCCTTTCATGTACTGAATTACCAAAAAGCATTACCATTATCGGTGGGGGCGTTATCGGAATGGAATTTGCCTTCATATATCGTAATTTTGGCGTTGAAGTGCATGTCGTGGAGTTTATGAATCGTTTGCTTACCATGCTCGATAATGACATTTCCGAAGAAATTAAGCAGGCAGCAGAACAGGCAGGAATCCATATTCATACAGGTGCTAAAGTATCCAAAATTCAACGAGCTGACGATGGGCAAGCAATTACAACTTACGAGTCCGATCATGGGGAACACCTTCTGGTCAGTGAAAAAGTGTTGGTTGCCATTGGACGCGAACCCAATATGGATGGTCTGGAGCTAGAAAAAGCAGGGGTTCAATTAAATGAGCGCGGCAAAGGTATTGCTGTTGATAAACTTATGCGCACGAACGTGGAACATATTTATGCTATTGGTGATGTTACTAATATTATTCAACTTGCCCACGTGGCATCGCATCAAGGCATTACTGCTATAGAGTCGATACTTGGAGAATGTTCCGGTATGCATTACACCGCTGTGCCAAATGTAATTTTTACTTCCCCAGAAATCTCTAGCGTAGGCTTGCTTGAAAGCGAATGTAAGGACAGAGGATTAGACTATCGTGTTAGCAAGGTGTCTTTCTCCAGTAATGGGAAGGCATTAACCATGAATGAATCTGATGGTTTTATTAAACTTATTAAAGATAATCAATCTGGAAAAATTGTGGGGGGATCGATTATAGGACCGGATGCCTCTTCCCTGATTAGTAGCCTTACTCTCGCAATTGCAAATGAATTAACTGAACAGCAAATTACGCAAACGATCTTTGCACATCCAACTACGGGTGAAGTACTTCACGAAGCTGCATTTGGTTTAAGCATCGGAGCTTTGCATCAGGCATGAGTCATATATATATTTCTGAGGAGACTGATCCATACTTTAATGTTGCCGCAGAATATCAGCTTTTTTCAGAAGCTGAAGAGGATGTGTCCCTGTTCCTGTGGCAGAATGAGCCAGCAGTTATCTTTGGACGTAATCAAAATGTTTATGCCGAGTGTGATGTGAGTTACCTTAAGCAAGCTGGAATCTTACCGGTAAGACGCTTCTCTGGCGGTGGTGCAGTGTATCAAGATTTGGGGAATTTGAATTTCACCTTTTTCGCGAAAGAGCATTGTGCAGATCCCGACACTTTTTTGTCCGTTATCAAGCAGGCCATGGATTTAATAGGAGTAGAATGTGCATTCAGCGGGAGAAATGATTTGCTTTGCCAAGGGAAAAAATTTTCGGGTCACGCTTATTTTGTAGATAACGGAAACTACCTCTATCATGGGACTATTATGGTGAATGTGGATATGGACAGGTTATCAGGAGCACTCAGTCCATCACTTCTCAAGCTGCAATCAAAAGGCATTGCTTCTGTACGGAGTAGAGTTATAAATTTGTCACAGGTTAATTCGCTGATTACAATTGATGCCGTGAAGGTGTCCATGATTAAAGCATTCCGAAATGTTTATGGAAAAAATCATCCAGTCATATTTGTAGATAGAAGTATTTTGCAACCAGAACATTGGGCAATGATTCAAGAAAAAGATTGGATTTTTGGTGAAGCTCCAAGATTTTCTATTCGTGAGGAAAGAAAGCTGTCTTTTGGCCTTGTATCATTGTCTGTTGATGCAGAAAATGGGCGAATACAACGCCTTAAAATCCATACAGATAGTTTGTACTCTCTTGATTTCACAACGTTTGAACGTGAGTGGGTAGGTGCATTTTTCGAAATTAATGAGTTGTTTCATCATATTGAAAAGTATGCCTCAGCATCTGTTCCATTTATTTGTTATAATCAACATATCAGAAGTGAGGGGAAGGACAACGAAAATTAGTTAGGATTGGTTGGTGCTCATATTGTTTAATTTGGACGACTGTCTCGCCTTTATTACGAATCAGAGTGCGAAGCTATTCGCAGAAGCGCTGGAGAACGAATTTCGGCCATATCATGTAACAAGAAGCCAGTGGATTGCAATGTATTATATTTATACGAACGAATCCATTACCCAGAGACAATTGGCTGACAAGATGGCTATTAAAGAACCTAGTGTTGTTAGATTGCTTCAGAAATTAGAATTGGACGGCCTTTTATGCCGGTCTGGGACTAATAATGACAAGCGGATAAAACAATTAGAGCTGAGTGCTAAAGGCGTACAGGTTTGTCGTGAATTAATTCCTATTGCTGAGAACTTTAAAAGCAACACGGTTCGCGGTATACCCGAAGAAGATCTTCAAACATTTAAGCGAGTTTTGGAGATTATGACGAGGAATACAACAAAAGAATAAACAGGAATCAGCTAAACCAGGTGCTGTCTTTTCAGTACATCTAGTTTGGCTTATTTCTATTGTAATAACATCAAACTTTACATATTTTCCGCATGTGTTACAAGTGCCCATACAGTACAAATCCGTGAGGGTACTTGAATTTCACTCAAATTCACAAGCAATTCTTTTATAAGTTCAATTTTTAAGATATGATAGAAAATAACGCATTTTAAGATGAAGCTATTGAAAGGTTGGATGGAAGATGGAAAAAGCAACTTTTGCAGGTGGGTGCTTCTGGTGTATGGTGACTCCGTTTGAGGAGCAGCCGGGCATTCATAGTATTGTCTCAGGCTATACTGGAGGGACGATTTCCGATCCGACCTACGAGCAGGTTAAAACAGGAACAACCGGGCACTTTGAGGTGGTGCAGATTACGTTTGATCCTGAGCTATTTTCTTATGAAAAGCTACTTGAATTGTATTGGCCGCAAACAGATCCTACCGACGGAGAAGGTCAATTTCAGGATCGAGGCCCACAATATAAACCTGCAATTTTTTATCATACGGAGCAGCAACGAGAGCTTGCACAACAATCCAAGGAGCAGTTGGCACAAAGTGGACGCTTTCATAAGCCAATAGTAACGGAAATCCTTCCGGCTTCGACTTTTTATCCAGCAGAGGATTATCATCAGGATTATCACAAAAAGAATGTGAAGCATTATAAGGAAGATCGAGCCCAATCCGGTCGTGATGAATTTATTGATAAAAACTGGTAATTGGCTTTAATATACGTTATTACACACTGTAAGGCAGATCAGGGAGTATACTCGGGTCTGCCTTATACATATTTAGACGATTTTACTCACACAATGAAGGGACAGAGAAGGAGGCTGACCCGCAAATGAGTACACGACGGAAGCTGCACATGAGAAATATCATTAAAAAGGTTTTAAAGGAATCACGTAGCCGGAAGGAACCATCTTATGCGCTTGTACACCATGGATGCTCTAGAATTCAAAAAACTGTAGTGCTTTGCATTTCAGTTTGTATGCTATTGCTGGTCTGTAGAACTGCTGTTGCCGAAGCCATTGGCCAGCAGAACGAGCAACAAAAGAAGGTTGCCGTCATTATTGACGATCTAGGAAACAATATGAAAGGGACCAAGGAGATTTTAAATTTACCTGTCAAAATCACTGTCGCTGTAATGCCCTTCCTGCCTACAACCAAGCAGGATGCTATGGAAGCGCACAAGCGCGGTCATGATGTTATTGTCCATCTGCCAATGGAGCCAAAACAGGGAAAGCCCGAATGGCTTGGACCTGGAGCGATCAAGGCCAATATGACGGATGAAGAAGTACGCACTAAGGTGACAGCAGCGATTAAGGATGTTCCTTATGCCATAGGAATGAATAACCATATGGGCTCCAAGGTCACCTCAGACAAGCGCATTATGTCTGTTGTTCTTGATGTGTGTAAGGAACACGGACTTTTTTTCGTCGATAGTCGAACTAATTATTGGTCAGTCGTACCTGAGCTTGCCGCCAAAAAAGGAATGCCACCAGTGAGAAATGATGTTTTTTTGGACGATGTGCATACCATTGCTCATGTAAATCAGCAACTTACCAAGGTGGTTGAATGGTTAGCTGAGCATGACACCTGTGTGACGATTGGACATGTCGGTGTGTCCGGCATGAATACCTCCTCAGGACTTCATTCATCGGTTCCTAAAGTAAAGGAACATGCTCAGTTTGTTGGCATTAGCGATTTGGCGCGTGATGTATGGGGATGGACAGGTGACCCAGTCACTAATATTACCATGCCGTCAGATGCGCAATAATACCTTCGGCAAGAGCTTCAGCAATGTTTTTTTGACCGCGATCTGCGGAAAGCATGGCTCTGTCCTGCTCGTTGCTGATAAATCCGGTCTCCACAATGACAGCGGGAGGCTGGATTTTATTCAGAAGATAAAAGGGTTTTCCGTACACTGTTTCTCTATTCATGCAAAATAAGCGATTGAGCGAGTGCTGAATATGCTCTGCCAGCAGGTAGCTGCTGCCTTCATCCTGATACAGCACAATGGGACCGCGTTTGTCAGCCCGTTTGGCCCAATTGACATGCAGGCTTACAACCAAAGCAGTGGGAAGTTGCTCCGTCAAGCTTTTACGTTGGGCAAGGTCCTTAAGATGCCGGGATTTGGACTGCAACCAACGGTTATCATCACTCAGTGCGTAGTCCTTGTCCCGATTCAGGACCGCAGGGTAGCCCTGCGAGCGTAAGATCAAGTACAGTTTTTGAGCTATGGCAAGATTGATATCTTTTTCCAAAAGTCCTTTGTGACTTGTTCCACCATCCACACCGCCATGACCTACATCAATCAGGACCACGGGCTTGGCAAAAGCGTGATAGGACGAATGTGTGTTGAACGGGCTATCTGTATGCCTTTTTGTTTCGGTGTATTTTTTATCAGGCTGAGTAGCTGCATAAGCAAACGGGGCAAATACAGAGCTACAAAGGATGCAAAGACTCAACCCTAGCCCGATCAGCCATATCCTGTTTAATTTCTTATTTAACACGTCCTATTCCTCCAATGAACGAATTGATTGTTTAGTGAAAACAGGTGCTAACAAACACAGTTTATAAGCAGCATAGCTGCCTTTAAACATAACAATTAGCCTTGAGGTAGCTGTTATGTTTAAAGATAGTATGTTCCATCTAAAGGAAACCATGCATAGTTATTTCCACAGGGGTTAAAGCCTAAGGAAAATGTACAAGCTAGTTCTATCTGAACATAACGTTTTATCCGATTTTTAAGCACGGTGATCGGAAATGTTAGGTACAGATGGAGGAGGTTATGAGGATGGCGAAGAGTGACGAACTGGTGACGTATATAACACAGCGAATTGTGCGTTATATGGAAACACCACGTGATGTTCGACGTAGCCAAAAACAAGCCAAGGAACCGTGGGTGAGCAAATGGTTTGGAATGTTGCCCCTCGCTCTGAAAATGTGGATAAAGTCCACGCGCAGAGAACGAAGAGAGCAACGTTAAACACGCCAAAGAGACCACAAGAGGCATGGGAGTATGCCATTTGAGGTCTCTTTTTATGTTGTTATAAAGATAATTTCAAATTACTTTTATTCATCTTAAAATAAGTAAGATTACAAATGGTAAAATTCACCGGCAGTCCACAACTGTTTTAGTGGCACAAATCGGGAAAGCCCATCGTGATAGGTCAACGCATATAAAATGGGTTCGGACGGATGCTCTGGAGATATCCAGGCTTGATACCCGCTAATGGATAAGGGTCCCCCAAAGGCAAAATTGATGCTTGTCGCAGAAAAGATCAAACGCGGTGAAATTTTTAGCGTGTCCATAAACTGGTCTGTATTATGGATGGAAAGTTTGTGCTTCGCTTGAAGCCAGCCCAGATCATCATAGGGATCGAAAGGATCAGATGATACAGTAACTGCTCGTGGCTGAGTTTTCAAAAAGGGTGTAGATGAAGAAATTGCGTTGTTATGAAGCTTGTATTTCCAACTCCCATCTGCTACTTCTACAGGTAGCGGATCGCCAGTAACGGCATCAATACAAATTGGACTACCTGTAGAGGAACGCACCAGCCAGTAGGCTAATAGAGGTTCCTCATACATGGGTGTGATTTGAAGCTTGTCGGTAGAAGAAAACTCGGTTTCCGTGAGAGACTTAAGAGATTGGCGAAGTACATCCATACTATAAGGTCCGCCTGGTCCATTCCCGTATTCGTTGAGTTGATAAGCACCGTTTGAGTCAGCTCCGATAATCAGGTAGCCGATATATTCTCCAGCATGGTTTACTTGAACAAGCCAGCTATGGGTTCCAGGTCCAAGCGGATGGTAGCTGAGCTCGGCATCTTTCCACGAAGCAAAAGGGGATTGCGACGATAGGGATTGTACCGTGTCGGTCGCTGTTTGTTTCACCTCGTCAGGCACCCCTTGCTGCTGAACAGGAAGCTTTGATGAAACATCACCCGGGGAAGCAGAAGGAACAGCAGGACTCTTGGATTCCGTTGGAGAAACCTGGAAGCTTTCGTTGTGATTGGGTGGTGAGCTTACATTGCTTTCTTGAACGGCTGAGGGGGCCGCATGAATGGAAGCGAACGGACAGACTGCGGACAGGCTGATCAGGACAGCTGCGATCATACCTACGCTATAGTGTCCGGAATGATTTTTCTTCAATGGAATCCACCTTTCTGTCGGATGGCTTGCCGACGGAGGCATTCTTTTTTAACTAGCATACAGCCTGTCCGATGAAAAGACTGCTACACCCTGTCGGCGTAAATGTCGTATCCGGGTTCGCTTTTTGCTGTCGATAATAGGGGACAGACTTGACCACGCTTGTGGTTCCAGCAGCGGAAACTGATGTAGGCTGAAGCAAGATGTTACAACTTGACGACATGTCTGCAACTCTCCCGCGAAGGAGCATGAGATATCAGTTAGCGCAGATGAAATATCCCGCAGTTAATGGCGGATACAAGTACCTTTGGCTCATATTGCCATACCATTTCTTTGCGGCGGGCTTGATACTGCTCTAATACGGGTTCTTTCTTATCCTCTTCCTCTTTCTGTTCCTTGATTAGATCATCATAGTAGTGATCAATAACCTCTAGTTCCTCGCGCAATCGTTCCTTTGCCTGCTCAGCCCAACCATAATCTTGCTGTTGAAGCTGCTTGGTGAGATAGCTTTCAAGTGAGGCGGAAGCCTCCGGGACAGATAGCCGCGCTGGCTGTACATGCATATTGCCTGCCAGCAGCGGGCTGAGCTGCCGGGTGCCCAGCATGGAGCCGAAATTGGCTACAATTGCGCCACTTTTGAGTGAAATACCTAGCCACTGAAGTTCCTCACGCTTCAAATCGCAAGCAAATTCAATTTTGTAGCAGACGCTGAGCCAAGCTTCATAGACTACAGGAGAACGGGCAGACAACTGACGGGCATCCGGCTGCTCGAACAAATAAACATATTTTCCTCCATCCCGAGCTGCTTCAAAAATTTGATGCAGCCGACGGCTTCCATATCGAAGCTCCTCCTGCATAATGCGGCCTGGCCCTAGTTGCGGCAACGTCGGTACATGACCAAAGTAACGGCCCATGACCTGATCTTGTGCTGCATTGCCAGCTGCAGGAGCGGGTGGCGTCTGATCCGCTAAACGTTCCTGTTCTGCTCGGTAGGCTTCCCCATCAAAGATGAATGTGAAGGACATCGTCTGCGCTGGAACGCCAGTACGCTCTACATATCCCCAATAGTAAGGGCGATTTGTTAAGGCTTTATCCGCCTCTGGAGATAGTTTGACAGTTACATGGTGGGGAGACCTCTCGATGATGCTGCACCCGGTAGCTTCCAGATAGGTGTGAACAAAACGCTGGACCTGCTGTGCATTCATGGTCAAGCTAGCGACCTCCTTTCACACTGCGCCGAACTTTGGTCGGAGGAACGGTATCACCTGTTAAGCCTAACAAATCCTCGTTGACACTTGAGCTTACGCTTGAGAGCCGTTCCTTAAGCTGTTTTGTTGAAGATGACTTATTGGTTGCTTCATTTGGAGTGACTGACGGGTCTGGGCGCATGTGTTCTATTTCTTGTTTGATGGAATCCAGCGAGTGGCCCAGCTTTTGCATTTTTTTGCGAATTTCCTCATCATTGCTGGACTCAAGCATGATTTTATATAAACTTTTTTCAATGGATTCTTTTTTTTCAAACTTCTCCAAAATAACATCCAATCCGCCGATGACCATCTCAAACATATTAATCTTTTCATGCAGCAGGTGCAGAATATGCTCCTCAATCGTTCCGGTAGTGGACAGGTTGAAGATATTCACATCATGCGTCTGTCCAAGGCGATGCACCCGTCCGATCCGCTGCTCCACACGCATGGGGTTCCATGGCAAATCGAAGTTAATCATATGGTGACAGAATTGCAGGTTAATGCCTTCGCCGCCTGCTTCCGTGGCAATCATGACCTGAATACGCCCACGGAACAGATCCATCATCCAATCTTTTCGCCCCCGGTTCATACCGCCTCGGTAAGGCACGGCAGATAGACCGCGATCGCGAAAGTAGTTCAACAAATACTCCTGTGTAGCTCGATATTCTGTAAAAATGATCACTTTTTCATTCATCTGCCGAATGAGCTCAAGCGCCTTTTCTGCTTTGGAATTGGCCTTGATTGCTTTAATGTGTGCGACCAAGTCCCAAACACGATCACGTAGGGGAGAGTCTGGAGCCATCTTTTTGGACAAATTGACCAGCGTGACGAACACAGCATCCCGGCTACTGCACACCTCCCGTTGAAGGGTAACGAGAGACAGCATGCTGCTTAAATTTCCGCCATTCGCCTGATATTGTTCTTTGACAAAAGAGGTCACCCCATCGTACAGTGCCTGCTCTTCTGGCGAGAGCTCCAAGTGGATGTTGGAGACATTTCGTTTAGTGAATTGAACCGGACCTTCTCCACGACGATTGCGGATCATGACTTTAGACAGCTCATCCTTGAGCTGATCTTCATTTTTGGGCAGACGCTTATCCACAACAAAGTTGGCTGAAAAATCGCCTTGTCTTCCCAATTGACCGGGCTTGAGTAACGTGATCAGATTAAACAGCTCAGATAGATCGTTTTGTACAGGTGTTGCTGTCAGGAGCAAACAATATTTTTTACGCAGCTTCATAATGAACTGGTAGTTGGACGTCTTTTTATTTTTCAGCTTATGAGCCTCGTCAATAATGAGCAGGTCATAATCGGTATCTAGCAGGATGTTGCTATGTGGCTCCCGTTTGGCTGTATCCATAGAAGCCACGACGACCTCGGAAGACCAAGAATATGCTTTTTTCTGAGCGACTGCGGGAATGCCAAATTTGCTATTCAGCTCACGCACCCATTGCAGGACCAGAGAAGCCGGTACAAGGATAAGCACTTTGGAAGCCAGCCCGCGAACCAGATATTCTTTAAGAATCATTCCAGCCTCAATCGTCTTGCCCAGACCAACTTCATCGGCAAGAATGGCGCGTCCGGACATCTCAAATAATACCTTTCGAGCGGTATCGAGTTGATGGGGTAATGGAGTGAGGTCTTGTAAATGCTGAAGACATTGAAGCTCATCAAAGCTCGGCACCAGTTTGGCCTGCTCCGCTTCGATGGCCAGCTGATACAGATCCCAATCCCCCCAAGGGCCTCCCTTGTGCAGGCGTTGGTCCAGCTCATCCTGCCAGCTGCGGTCAAATTGTACCGGAACAGGCAATGGTGCCTGGTTTTGTGTGTGCTGGGAACTTGTCGGTTTGGCTTTCATGATGATTCCCTCCCTCCTGGTAGTAGCACAGCTGAAGCTATCGGCTCTGTCACATATATGGCATCTATTTTGCACAGATCGTAGATGTAGTATGGACGGAAAAAGATATCTTCATAACAGGAGGGATGAAATCCTTTAGTTGCCTTCCATTAGCTTTTGGAGTTTACTTTCCGTAGAAGTTTGCGCATTGGGGGTGTAAATGCTGCAACGGAGATCGACAGTGCCTTGTACCTGAAGGGATGTCAGGTCAAACAACATTTTGCCTGCTTTGGCATGCCGAAATTCAATGAGCACCTCCGGGGCGGAGCTTACCTCACTCTGATTCCAAAGCTCGTTAAACTCTCCATAGGCCTGACTCATATTTTGGATAAACTGTGCATACCAAGGATCGGTTACGTATTGCCCATAATAAGCGCGAAAAATGGCAAGGAACCCCTTTACAAAGTGCTCCCAATTCACAGCCAGACTTTTAAACTCCTTTTTGGTAAATAGTAGTTCGATCATATTACGCTGCTCATGTGGTAGCTCGGCAAAGTCCATAAAAACATGAGCAGCGGCTTCGTTCCAGCCGACAATATGGCAACGGCGATCTGAAATAATAGCAGGACAGTAGTGCAACTCTTGCACGATCTTTTGCAGAGATGGAGAAATAATCGCCTGCTCTGCAGGAGCAGGAGGGTTATGTGAGCCTGCTTCCAGCGCTAAATCGTACAAATATTTACGCTCATCCGCGTTCAACTGCAAGGCAGCAGCAATAGCATCCAACACAGAGGCGGATACCTTAATATCCCGTCCCTGCTCTAGCCAGGTATACCAGGTTGTACTAACACCTGCCAGCTGAGCGACTTCTTCTCTGCGTAAACCTGGTGTTCTGCGACGTGACCCTGGAGGAAGACCAACCATATGCGGATGTAAACGGGCCCTTTTAGTTTTCAGAAAAATAGATAGTGCTTCCAAACGTGCTTCCGTTTTCATAGGTGTTTTCTCTCCATTCATGAGTGTATGTGAAGTGAGTAGTTCAGGCGTTTACTATAGTAGTGTTCATTATACCAGGATAAACAAACACTTGTAATAGGATAAGGCGAGGGTAAAATGAGGATTATAAGTAAGCCATCGAGCAGGAGGAATGAATAGCTTATGCAAAGAGTAGTGATAACAGGTATGGGTGTCGTTTCGCCATTAGGTAATGAAGTGGACACGCTGTGGAACAATTTGGTGGAGGGCCACTCAGGTATACGTAAAATTGATTCATTTGATGTGTCTGATTTAAAAGCACAAATTGCTGGATTGGTACAGGATTTTGATGCAGAAAAGCAGTGGGGGCGTAAGGATGCCAGACGAATGGATCGGTTTACTCAGTTTGCATTATATGCGGCTGAGCAAGCACTCAAGGATTCTGGTCTGGAACTGGATCACACGGATCTGGAGCGTGTAGGTGTATACGTAGGATCAGGAGTCGGCGGTTTGGATACATTGGTAGATAATGTGGACGTGCTGCTACAGCGTGGGCCGGGCAGAGTTAGCCCGACGCTGGTACCTATGATGATCTCAAATATGGCGGCTGCCCAAATTAGTATCGCGTTCGGAGCGATGGGTCCTACGCTTTCACCTGTGACGGCTTGCTCTATTGGGAACACTGCAATTGGAGAGGCATTTCGGACCATTCGTACAGGAGATGCGGATGTCATTTTTGCCGGTGGAGCTGAAGCTGCAGTGTCCCGATTGGCTTTGGCAAGCTTCGCGAATGCAACTGCCTTGTCAACACGCAACGAGGAGCCTTCGATAGCAAGCCGACCGTTTGACAAGGATCGTGACGGCTTTGTTATGAGCGAAGGAGCAGGCATTCTGGTACTGGAGTCGCTGGAGCACGCTACCCGGCGTGGGGCCGAAATCTATGGTGAGGTTATCGGTTATGGAGCGAGCTCAGATGCCTATCATATGGTTGCACCGCATCCCGAAGGAACCGGAGCTTATCTAGCCATGAAAGCGGCCCTTCATTCGGCCCGCATCTCCCCAGAAGAAGTGGATGTGATCAGTGCCCACGCAACGAGTACGGCTGTAGGGGATATCGCTGAGACACTGGCGATCCATAAACTGTTTGGTGAATATGCCTATCAAATTCCGGTTACTGCGAATAAGTCCATGCTAGGTCATATGCTAGGCGCCGCAGGTGGTGTCGAAGCGATAGCGCTTGTTCAAAGTCTACGGGAAGGTATCATTCCGCCAACGATGCATCTGGACAATCCAGACCCTGCTTGTGATCTGGATTATGTGCCTCACGAAGCGCGCAAGGCTTCACTGAATATTGGGTTATCTAATTCTTTCGGCTTTGGTGGTCATAACGCGGTCATTGTGCTGCAACGCTACGAGTCATAATATGTAATGAGTTATTGAAGCTTCAGACGCTTTATCCGGTTGGATCTAGCATCTGAGGCTATTTTAATATAGACATTATAGTTTCAAATTAAATAGGAGATAGAGTAAGATGGAGGAAAACCATTGGAGGAACGGGAAGCCATGATGATCATCAGGAACCTAGAGCCAGCAGACGCTGAAGCGTATTGGAATTTAAGGCTGGAAGCCCTAAAAATGAACCCCGAGGCTTTTGGAACCTCCTATGAGGAAGCTGTACAAGTTTCGTTAATTGATGTAGTGAAGCAAATACAAAATGAGAGAGATCATTACATACTTGGTGCATTTACAAAGGATCATCAGCTGGCTGGCATGACTGGTTTTAGAAGAGAGCACAAAATAAAGACGCAGCATAAAGGAACGATTTGGGGAGTTTATGTACCACGGATTTACCGAGGTCAGGGAATCGCTAAGCAACTTTTAATGGAAGTGATCAACCGAGGTAGAAAAGTGGACGGCTTGAAACAAATCAATTTGAGTGTGGTGGCTGCCAATCAAGCAGCTGTCGAGCTTTATAGGAAATTAGGGTTTAAAACTTATGGTATAGAAAAGAACGCACTGGAATATCAAGGCCAGGGATATCATGAGGAGCTTATGGCTTATTTTTATTAAGGGTGAAAGGTTTTGAATACATGAAAATTGATCGATTGCTTTCTATCGTCATTTTGCTGCTGAAAAGAAATAGAATACAAGCAAAGGAACTGGCTGATTTGTATGAGGTTTCGATTCGGACGATTTATAGAGATATTGAAGCCATTAGTTTAGCGGGTATCCCCGTAGTAACTTATCAGGGAGCAGGTGGGGGAATCGGCTTGATGGAAGGATATCGCCTTGATCGTAGTATGTTGACGGATCATGATATCAAGGACATTGTGATGGGCTTGCAGAGTTTGTCCTCGTCGTTGGGCGGTCCCAACGTATCCCGGTTACTTCATAAATTTGAAAGCATTATACCGGAGTCTGAAAAAGAGCAATTTAGTGTCCGTACCACACAGTTTATCGTCGATCATTCGGGATGGGGAAATCAGTCTGTCCAGGAAGCTAAATTAATCAAGATAAAAGAGGCAATGAGTCAAGCCCGTACGGTTGCTTTTACCTATCGAAATGCGGAAGGAGCCCGAACAGAACGGGATGTGGAACCGCATACGCTTGTGCTGAAAGGGCAACAATGGTTTGTGTATGCGTATTGTCCTGACAGGGGGCAGTTTCGGTTGTTCAAGCTTTCCCGTATGAATGAGCCTGTGGTTACAGAGACGGCTTTCACTCGCAGGGATCTTTCTAATGAAGTGCTTCCGTGGAATGAAGGGCGGATGACGGCATTCAGCGCTGTACAACCATTTACGCTACAATTTAACCGCACCTCAAGACATCTGGCGGAGGATTGGTTTGGTGTGGAAGCATTGAACGAGCAGGAGGAAGGGATTTACACGGTTTCAGTCCCGTTTCCTGAGGATGCGTGGGTGTACGGATTTATTTTAAGCCTCGGACCGGATGTGATTGTCAAAGAACCAGCCCATTTGCGAGACAAGATTTATAAGATGGCGTTGCGTATTGCGTCTAATTATGAAGAAGAACAGGAATTATAGAATAATTATTAGACTAAAGTAAAACAAACCTGACCCATAGTTGTCAGGTTTGTTTCGTTATACTGGTGGCATACCTGATACGAGTTGGAGAAAGGGGATTTACGAAAATGGATAAAGCTTGTCAAAGTTGTGGGATGCCGCTGGAGCATGAGGGTCAATATGGAACGGATGCACAACATCATAAAACAGATGAGTATTGCAAGTATTGTTACAAGGAAGGTGCATTTGTACAGCCTGACTTGACGATGGAGGAAATGATTCAGCAGTGTGTGCCGTTTCTGGTAGAAGAGGGAATGCAGGCAGAAGAAGCAACTTCGATGCTGCGTAATTACCTACCGAATTTGAAGAGGTGGCGGTCTTCAGAGAATACAGAGCTTCAATTTGATGGACCCATTCGTGAGGAGTACCGAGGTGAAATCCATTTAATTGGACTAAAAGCACGTACCAATAATCAGAAGGAACAAACGCCCTACGGGATCATTCCAAAAATGTGGCAACGTTTTGTAGGTGAGGATGTGGCAAGCCGGATCAAGGGTCATGAAGGACTTGCTTCCGTCTATGGTTGCTATACTGACTATGAAAATGGAGCTCTGGGCGAGTATACGTTTTTTATCGGAAAGGAAGCGGCTGAAGATTTTCAAGCTCCTGACGATCTTGAGGAACTTGTAATTCCCGCTGCACGCTACGCTATTTTTCAGGCAACCCATGAACCTTCTTCTGTCTTCCGTGTATGGCAGACAATTTGGGCATGGGCTGCCACAGGACAAGGGGAGCGGACCTACACAGGTGATTTTGAAGTGTATGGCAATCCAGATGAACCCGTTTTGATTTATATTGCAATCAAGTGATAATTTACAGTAGTAGAAAAGAAACGCCTAGGCCGTTGTTAAGGCCCGGGCGTTTCTTTTGTTGATCTTATCAATATAGGTTTTACGATCAAGTTGAACGTCGAGTCACCGCCCAAAAGATGAGAGCCAGAGCACTGACACCGGTCCCCAATAGGCAAACCCCATTCCACCCAGCATAGGTATACATATGAGTGGAGGCAATGGCTCCAGAAGCGCTGCCGATGGAATAAAATATCATGTAGCCCGCGGTAAGTCGGCTTCGTGCCTCAGGACGAACGTTAAAAATCAAGCTCTGGTTAGTAACATGCACAGCCTGTACAGCCAAATCCAAAAGAATGACGCCAAGAGCTAAAGCGAATAGAGAATGCTCGGTGTAGCGTATAGGTAGCCAGGACAGCAGCAATACAACTAGTGCGATACCTGTCGTTCGTTGTCCCAAGCCTTGATCAGCAAGCCGCCCTGCTTGGGCTGCTGCTAATGCTCCGGCGACCCCAGCCAGGCCGAAGGCCCCTATAGCAGTATGCGAAAGAGACAATGGGGGAGCACTGAGAGGGAGTACAAGCGAAGTCCACAATATGCTGAATGCTGTGAAAATGAGCAGCGCAAGGACAGCACGAATACGCAGAATTCGTTCTTGGACGAACAGGGTGATAACCGAGCGAAGCAGCTGCGCATAGGAAAGTCTAGCGCTTGTAGGTTCGTTCTTTGGGAGTACTCGCAACAAAGCCATAGCCATAAGCAGCGTAAGTGTAGCAGAAACAAGGTAAACTGAACGCCAGCCAGCCAGATCAGTTAATACACCGGCAACGGTTCGTGCCAGCAAAATGCCGATAACGACTCCGCTGGTTACCAGTCCTACGACCTGTCCGCGTTCGGTCGGATTAGCCAAGGTCGAGGCGAATGCGACGAGTGTTTGTGTCACTACAGCCAGCAGTCCAACCATCGCCATTCCCGTAAGCAGTATTGTACGGGTAGGGGCAAAGCTAACCACGATTAATGCCAGCACGGATAGCAGCATTTGTCCTGTAATCAGGCGACGCCGATTCAAAAGATCGCCAAGCGGGACGAGCAGCAGCAGTCCCAGTGCATAACAAATTTGCGTGACGGTAATGACCATACCGACGGATGAGTGTGTAATGCCAAACTCGTGCGCCAGCGCATCCAGTAATGGCTGTGCATAGTAAATGTTAGCGACAGCCAGCCCGCAGGCTATGGCAAACAAGAGTGCCACAGATCGGGACAGGACACGAGCAGGGGCTGCTTCCACAGTGTTGGGTATCGCTTGGTGGGGTAGTAGTATCGCTTTTTCTTTAGGCATCTTCATTTTCACATACCACGTCGCTTTCTGCATTTTATGTACCGATCAATATAATATACTGAACGGTACATAATAATTTTAGGTCAATATAACTCGTGTCAATAAGATATGTCAAGAGTTTAATCTACACATATTTGACATCATACTTGGGTAAAAGTACAATCTTAATATACTGATTGATACAAAAAGAAGGGGTTAAAGTATGGTTCGACTACGGGAATTTGATGAAGACCAAGCGTTGGATGCAGCGATGCAAGTTTTTTGGGAAAAGGGTTTTGAGGCCACATCTTTAAGCGATTTAACCTCCCGCATGGGAATACAACGCCCCAGTCTATATGCTGCCTTTGGGGATAAAAAGCAGTTATTCGAAGCTGCGCTGCGTAAATATACGCAATCTCATGCCGCATATGTAAGGGCGGAACTGCAAAGGAGCTCGTCTGTAAAACAAGCGTTTTTCAATTTTTTTGGAGGGATCGTGGCAGATGAGTACGAGAATGGATCTAATAAAGGATGCTTTTGTATAAATACAATGGTAGAATTAGCTCCTCATGATGAGAAATTTGAAATTTTAACCAGGGAACATCAGATGTATCTTTCTGCCGTCTTTCAGGAGACCCTCGAACGTGGTATTCAATCTGGGGAGCTTGAGGTAACCGTGGATGCAAGAGCTTTGGCGCATACGATGGTCACCTTCTTAATCGGGATTACCGTGATGATGAAGTCCCGCCCAGCGCGTGCTTTTGTAGATCAGGCGGTGGCAACTTTTCTTATATTATTGGATGGGAAATAGAAATAAAGAAAGGAGATTGGGATGTCTCAGATGATAGCTATTCAAACTCCGTTTGGTGAATTGCATGGACGGGATGCAGTTTATTTGGATCATGTCTATATGAATTATGCGAAGAAGGAGCTGGTTTTGAAGGGAGAGATTAATGGGAGTTTGGCGCCAGAAGCAGTAGACGAGTTTGTACCCTATGAGCTTATATTTACAGGAGTTTACTATTTTAATATGATAGAACTCGATGTGGCTTTAAGCATGTCTGAGCAGAAGTATGTGCAAGGTAGCAGTTTTGATGAGCTTATAGATACACCTTTAATGGCTACCATAGCTAGTGCACGGGGGAAACATCTAAAACATTTTCTACTGAAAACCTATGACGATATATTAGAAATCGCTTGTAGTGATTATAAAATGAGTATATAAATAAAGATGATTTTTAGAAGAGGAGAAGGATCAATGGAAACCCAAATTGAACTATTTAACGTCATCCTACGTGTGGTGCAAGGGGATATTACCCGTTGTAAGGCAGATGTTATCGTCAATGCAGCCAATACAAGCTTGCTGGGTGGCGGTGGTGTAGATGGTGCGATTCATAGAGCTGGCGGTCCGGCTATATTGGAAGATTGTGTCCGAATTAGAAACAAGCAAGGGGGATGTCCAGTGGGAGGCGCGGTTTATACAACGGCTGGCAAGCTGGATGCCCAATATGTTGTTCATACGGTTGGCCCTGTATGGAATGGTGGCGAACATCAGGAAGAAGAGCTATTAGCGACATGCTACCGTCATACACTGCAATTAGCTTTAGAACTACATGCACGCAGCGTTGCTTTTCCCAATATCAGCACAGGCATCTACCGATTCCCGAAGGAAAAGGCGGCCGAGATTGCTATACGGGAAGTGACACGTTTTGTACAGGAACATGCCGGGTTGAATGAAATTATTTTTGTTTGTTTTGATATAGAAAATGCTCAGTTATATAGCCGTAAGTTACAGTCACCTAAAGATTAATTTTTTAGTATACATACTTAAGCTCCTCATTTAACTTGTTCAAACGCATTGATTGATTTGACGTAAAGAAATGCTCAACAGGAGGTGTACGATGCTGGCTAAGCTGGTAAATAAAATCCCACGGGATTGGCTTATATTCATGTATAAGCATACGCCGTTCACTCGCTTAAAAAATGCATTGGTGTACCGGGCACAACATAAATTTTTAGTTGCTGTACTGGGTATTTTCACGAATGCTGCCGGGGAAGTGCTGCTATTAAAGCACGTATACCGGAAGCAGCCGTGGGGGATTCCCGGTGGCTGGATGGAGCTAGAGCAGCCGGAAACCGCCCTGCGGCGTGAAGTCCGGGAAGAAACCGGGCTGGAGGTAGAAATCACCTCATTGGCGAGAGCTCAGTTTGGTCAGATGCCAAACCGTGTGGATCTTATTTTTACAGGCCGGGTTATCCCCGGTATCTTTCGGCCAAGCGCTGAAATCTCCGACATTTGTTACTGCCGCGTAGGGGAATGGCCGGAAGGTATGCCAGCACATCAGAAAAAGCTTATTCAGCAGTTGCTGAAGTAGCGTTTATCTCCTGCTCATGTTCATTTTATGGTAGAGAAAATCGATTCACAGGCGTTTTAAGAATACTCTGATGCGTTCTAGAGCCATTTCCAGCTGTTCACGCGATGATGCATACGAGCAGCGGATAAAGCCTTCGCCGCCTGGACCGAATGCAGAACCGGGAACCGTAATAACTCCTTCTTCTTCCAACAGTCGCTTGGCAAACTGTTCTGAGCTTAACCCTGTGTGCACAATGGAGGGAAAAGCATAGAAGGTACCGCCCGGTTCATGACATGGAAGTCCTGTCTGACATAGACTGGCAACGAACCATTTTCTACGTTGATTGTAGGATTCCATCATACGATCTTTCTCCTCCAGCCCGTTGCGCAGAGATTCAATTGCAGCAATTTGCCCGATAATAGGGGCGCACATAGCTGTATATTGATGGATTTTCAGCATAGCTGAAATAAACTCTCTCGGACCGCATACATAGCCGACCCTCCAGCCTGTCATGGCAAATGCCTTGGAAAAGCCGCTGATCAGCAGGGTACGTTCTTTCATTCCTGGCAAAGAAGCGAAGCTTACATGCTGTTGCTCATAGGTCAATTCAGCATAAATTTCGTCCGATATGACGACGAGATTATGCTCCTCAACCAGACGGGCAATGGGTAGCCAATCCTCATAGGTCATCACCCCGCCAGTCGGGTTATTCGGATAACAGAGAATAAGCACTTTAGATTGTGGAGTTAGCTTGGATTTCAGCGTCTCAGCTGTCAGCTTAAACTGCTGGTCTGCGGACGTTTCGACCGTTACGGTATGTCCTCCGTTCAAAAACGTAATAGGTGAATACGAAATGTAACAGGGAGCTGGTATGAGTATTTCATCATTTGCTGTAATGAGGGCGCGCAGTGCCAAATCCAACGCTTCACTGCTGCCAACAGTGACCATGATTTCATCTGTCGGATTGTAGGATGTGCTAAAACTGCTCTCCAGATATCCGGCAATTTCCTCGCGAAGCTCAGGAAGACCTGCATTGGGTGTGTATGAGGTTTTGCCATTTTCCAATGCTGTGATACAAGCCTTTCTGACATGTTGAGGGGTGACAAAGTCCGGTTCACCGACACCTAGCGATACGATATCTGTTCTGCCTGCACTATATTCAAAAAACTTACGGATGCCTGAAGGCGGCATTTCCCGTACAGCCGGAGTCAAAAAATCAGTTATAGATACTGCTGTCGATACATTAATCATGTTGCTTCCTCCTTTTTGAAAAACAAAAAAAACCCGCCCCTGTAAAAGGGACGAGTTTATACCCGTGTTACCACCCTAGTTTCATTCCATAGGAAATGACACTCTGTTCACGTATCCATCAATACGTGTTCCGGTTAACGCTGGAAAGGCGGCAGAGCTTACTTCAGGTTCAGCCCGCTTCTCAGAGATGGCGTTCAGCTACCCTCGGAATGTTGGCTTTCACCTGCCCCAACTCTCTGCAAATCCGCTGTATAGCTTACTCGTTCTCGTCATTGAAATTTGTTGCCGTATCAATTTAGGTGTAATTATAAGCACAACATTTCAGAATGGCAAGTCTTTTTTTATAAATCTGAAAGACAGGGGGATTATCATTGACGACTGGAAGATAACGTATATAGTGGTATCAAGGAGGAATATGCCCCAAAATTCACTGTGTTCTGACTATAATGGCTAGAGAGGGATGGTGTCCATATGAACGTATTTAAGGGCTTTACCAACAAGATTTTGCCTGAAGGATGGGGGTGGATCAACGAACCGACTGTATGGAGCTTCGATGAATCCAAAGCTTTACAAGTATCAGCACCTGCACAGGCAGATTTTTTTAGAGATCCATCTGGCGCAGTGATCAAATCGTCCGCTCCATTTCTGCACACCACCCTTCAAGGAGATTTTACAATATGGACGAGGGTTCGTGTCGATATGAAGCAGCCCTATGATTCAGGATGCTTGATGGTGATGGCTGATGATACGCATTGGGCTAAAATATGCTTTGAATATTTTGAAAATACCCCTTCGATCCTAAGTGTCGTCACACGGGATACATCCGACGATTGTATATCGGAAGCGATGGATGCTTCTAATCCATATTTGCGAGTAACACGAGCTGGAAATTGCTTTGCCTTTCATTATTCATCAGATGGTCAGCATTGGAAGCTGGCGAGATATTTTGGGATGAATGTTTCCAGCCAGCTAAAAGTTGGGGTTGTCGCACAATCACCAGTGGGAGAAGGCTGTGATGTTACCTTTGAGGCTTTGACGATAACAAATCATGTGTCTGAGGACATACGCAACGTGGACTAAACCAAAGTCCTTGCTCAATATGAAAGCGCTATAAGAAAAAAAGAAAGAACGTAATTACGTGTGTCCAGGCAGGAGGTAGATGAAAAGTTTGCTGTTAAGAAGGAAGGGTTACAAGCTGCCCGGTATGTTGGCGGTGCTGCTTGTAGCTACGTTGGGCTGTTTCGCACTCGTTATATATTTACAGTCTACAAGTGGGACGAGAATGTATCAATTTCTGTACTGGGACATATTCCTGGCCTGGGTTCCGGTGTTTATTTCGTTGTTAATGGTGGCTTTATCCAGATTGCGAAATGCAAAAGTGAGAAATATTCTTTTATTTTTCGCTGCATGGGTGTGGTTGTTTTTTCTGCCAAATGCTCTTTATTTAGTGACCGAACTACTCCATGCATTCCGTTTGTACGATGTGAATCCTGGTACGCGTTTTTGGCTGAACACTCGATTTTGGCTAATCTTATTTACGTCCTTTTCAGCTGCTGGAATGGGTCTTTTTCTTACATCTCTATGTGTATGGATGATCCACCGTATGTTGAGGAAGATTTGTTCAGGGTGGCTCGCATGGATTGTAGTTCTTGCCATGTTGTGGCTGGCTAGCATCGGCGTATATATAGGCAGGTTTGCACGCTGGAATAGCTGGGATATGCTGCTGCAGCCGTTGGTGCTTCTTGCGGATATTTGGAGATGGGTAATATATGCCGGGGAAAAAATACATTTGCTGTCCTTTAGCTGGCTGATGTTTGGCATGGCGCTCATTTTCTATCTATTTATTTATATTTCTTTAGGCGAGGACTAGGATTTAGGCCGAGGACATGCATTCGATGAATGCAGACTTCGGCCTTTTTATTTGTGACAAGTTAGGAGTTGGAGCTATCCTCTTCGTGTACATCGTAAAGAACACGAACAAGCAGATCCTGACTGAAATTTCCGAACCTTTTACCAAAAATAGTGAGCCCTCCTTTGTTTTGCGATTGATCAGATACGGATAAACGCAGTGTAATATCGCTTTTGTAATCAAGTCCAATATCGTCTATGGTGACCTCTGATATACGGCACCCGTCAATAAAGCTTCCATGCTGATTGATGCGAATTAACTTCAACATGCCGTACTGATTCAAGTGTGGAGGCCACCAATCGGGATTGAGAACCCCGGGAACAGCTCCAAAATCGCCTGGGCTCGTCCAGTGACCGATGGCAATACCGTTTACATGAAAACAAATATCAGACGGATAGTCCTCACAATAACACGGTGCCTCTGATCCCAGTTCTGCGGAAAATTGAACTTCGGTAAAGGATTGATTCGCCTTTAAGTAGTTTGGAATGCGGTATTCAAGAAAGCCTTCTGCCATCCAGATCATTTCAGAGTCCAGTCGCGCGGGATCTGCAAAATAGCGTGGGTCATCAAAATCGCCGACAATGCTGTCTTTGGTCACTAATCCACAAGTTGGAACTGCCTGGTAGTTACTATAATGACCAATGCGAATTTCAACCTCATACACATTTTTTTGTTCTCTGCTGCGCAGATCTACCATTAGCTTTTCCTTATTTAAATAGCACATTTTTCGGGTTCCATGTTTACCGCTTACCGTATTGATTTCCACAAGCCCACATTCTTCCAGTTTACGAATATGCATCGTAATGGTGCCGTTGCTCAAATTCAGCTTGCTCGCAATATCATTCATACTTTGTCCTTGAACAGCAAGTAACTCAAGAATTTGAATGCGGATTTCCGAGCCCAGCGCCTTGAAAATATCTAACCCCGACATTAAGTCCTTAATATAAATCATAGCTATAGCCCATCCTTATCTATAAAATATGTTATGTAAGCGCTTATATTTTTACTTTGATTTATGTTAAAATAAAATCATAAAGAAGTAAACTGCTTTTCTGTAAATTTTTTTTACTAAAGAAGAGGAGTGAGAAATGCAATCTAAAATAAGGCGTTTTTCTATAAATTAAATCGCATTTAAGTTTTAATGATACTTTTCATAATTATAAACAACTTAAATGCGATTTATTTTTGCTTTTTAAGTTACTCCAATCTATGTTTTATAATTATTTAAAAAGATTGAAAAATGCATTGACGAACCGTAGAATGGCGTGCTATATTTTATTTGTAAACGAATTCATTATTGATAAAGGTAAATGTTAATTATATGGCATATGAGAGGGATGATAATCACAGCGGCAATCAACAACGGGTTGTATACCGCACAGTTAAAGATTAGGCCGAGTGGTATGAAGTTATTTTAACACTTAATGTATGCGGTTTCATTTAAATTTAGGAGGGGTCGCGTTGACAAAGAAAAAAGGTTTTGCGCTAACAATGGCTGTTCTATTGTTGATGGTTGCTGCACTGGCAGGCTGTAGTGGAGGAAGTTCCAGTAGCGATGGTAGCAAGGAATTGACGTTCATGTTCCGTGGAGGAACGGATGAGCAGAAGGCTTATAAGGATGTTATCAAAAAATTTGAAGAAGAACATCCTGGTGTAAAGGTTAAAATGGTCGTGACTGCAGCAGACCAATATGCTACAAAGCTTAGAGCTGCAATTACAGGTAACAATCTTCCAGATATCTTCTATTATGCCCCTGGAGATTTGAAAGCTTATGTTAACAGTGGGGTGTTGAAGGATCTGACACCTTATATTGAGAAGAGCAAGGATATAAATCTGGATAACATTTGGAAATACGGTGTAGATTTGTATCGCTATGACGGTAAAATGGCTGGTCAAGGAAATATTTACGGTATGCCGAAGGACTTGGGTCCATTCGCCTTGGGTTATAACAAAACCATGTTTGAAAAAGCAGGTGTTCCATTGCCTGACAAAGACAAACCGTATACATGGGAGGAGTTCATTAAGGTTAACCAAGAGCTGACCAAAGATACTAACGGAGATGGCAAGCCAGATCAATACGGAACAGGCTTTAACGTTCAGTGGGCATTGCAAGCCTTTGTATGGAGTAATGGCGCTGATTGGCTGGATGAGAGCAAAACCAAAGTAACGATTGACGATCCGAAATTTGCGGAAGCGCTTCAGTTCTTTGCTGATATGCAAAACAAATACAAAATCACACCTGGCATTGAACAATCACAAACTTTGGACACATATCAGCGCTGGATGAAGGGCGAAATGGCCTTCTTCCCGGTAGGCCCTTGGGATATGAGTACTTTTGAAAAGCTGCCATTCGAATATGATTTGTTGCCTTTCCCAACAGGATCGACTGGCAAACCTGCAACATGGATTGGTTCTCTGGGTATCGGTGTTTCCTCTAAAACAAAATATCCAGATGAAGCTGTAGAATTGGTTAACTATCTGACTACTTCCAAAGAAGGCATGAAGCAACTCGTAGATGCCAAGGTACAGATTCCGAATCTGCTGGATATGGCTGATGAGTGGGTCAAAGATACAAAAACAAAGCCTAACAACAAACAAGAATTTATTGATATCGTAAAAGACTATGGACGTGCATTACCAGGTAACTATACGTATAACGCAGAATGGTACGATATTTTCTTCACAGATATCCAACCTGTGCTGGATGGCAAAATTACGGCAGCAGATTATGTGAAGCAAGAACAACCGAAGATGCAGAAACTGCTGGATAAAGCGGTGGAGCAAGAGAAAAAATCACAGAAATAATGCGTAAATAGAGGGGAAAAGGATGATGTTAGTGGCTGAATATCATGCTGCTAACATCATCTTCATTCCAAATCAGAAACAGAGGTGAGCCCTGTGATAACCAAATCTAATCTCTACCGCAAAGAGAAGATATATGGATACTTATTTATTCTTCCGCCTATTCTCGGTCTGCTAATCTTTACGTTGTTCCCGTTTGTCTATTCGTTATACGGCTCTTTTACAGACTGGGACGGATTGGGACAAATGAACTTTATTGGGTTCGACAATTTTAAGGATTTATTTAGCGATGAACTCTTTTACAAATCGATGTACAATACTCTTTTCTTAATGTTGGGTATTCCAATCGGTCTGGTACTAGCTTTACTGCTGGCACTGGGGCTGAATCGCAAAATTCCAGGTACCACGACATTCCGTGTGATTTATTATATTCCGGTCATTTCTTCGTTGGCTGCGGTTTCCATTATGTGGAACTGGGCTTATAACGGAGATTATGGTTTGGTGAACCAATTCCTTGAACTGTTCGGTATTAAGGGACCTAACTGGCTGATGGATAAGGACACAGTCAAGCCGGCCCTGATTCTCATGACTGTATGGAAAGGTCTCGGATATACAATGTTGCTATATCTGGCTGCACTGCAAAGCGTATCTCGCTCTTATTATGAAGCAGCAGAGCTGGACGGAGCTAGTGGATTCCAAATGTTCCGCAATATCACTTGGCCAATGGTGAAACCAGTAACCTTCTTCCTGGTCGTTACCAACATTATTGGTGGTTCGCAAATCTTTACTGAAATGAACATTATGACACCTACAGGGGGTCCGGAATACTCATCCGCCTCAATTGTCTTCTATATTTGGGATAAGGCATTCAAAAACCTGCAAATGGGATATGCCTCCGCGATGGCTATGATTCTCGGCATCTTCATTTTTATCGTAACTTTGATTCAATTTAAAATGAATGAAAAATCATCCTTTGATGGGGATTGATTTTCGCGGAAAGGAGTGAGGCTGATTATGTCCCATAGTCAAAAAACGAAAGTTACCAATATCATTATCTTTATTGTACTGGCGATTGGAGCGATTGCGATGATCGCGCCGTTGCTTTGGATGTTGTCCACTTCAGTAAAAGAAAAGCAGGATGTCTTTGCACTCCCACCAGTATGGATACCAGAGGTGTTTCAGTTTGGTAAGTACAAGGAAATTTGGGAAGCAGGTCCTCTATTAAGCGGGATCAAGAACAGCGTGATTGTGGCTGTAAGTGTCACGGTTGTGGGTACCTTCACATCTAGTGTAGCTGCTTTTGCATTCGCAAAGCTGAGATTCCCTCATAAAAATAAACTGTTTTTGGCACTCATCGCATCCATGATGATTCCTTACCCAACAGTTATGATTCCACAGTTTATGATGTTCTCCAAACTTGGCTGGATAGATACGCTGTTGCCTCTGATCGTTCCCGGCTTGTTCGGTAATGTAGTCATGATCTTTTTCTTGCGGCAATATTTGCTCAGTATACCGGATGCTATTATCGAAGCTGCTAAAATTGACGGAAGCTCTTACTTCCGACTTTATTCGTCGATTACGTTCCCGCTCATTAAGCCGGCAGTGGCGGCACAGCTTATTTTATGGTTTATGGGAATTTGGAACGATTACTTGGCACCGATTATTTACTTGAACTCGCCAGAAACGCAGACATTGCAGCTGGTTATCGCGAATTTTAATGCGACTTATGCCATTCAGACAGACTATCCGCTTATTATGGCAGCTTCCATTATAGCCTTGTTACCTGTGTTGATTATATTCCTAATCTTCCAGAAACAAATTATTGAGTCGGTTGCCATTTCAGGTGTCAAAGGTTAACTGGCACTTACATTTGGATGATTCGGATGAATGATGTAACGCAGTCACCCTATGTATTGAGTAAAGGAAGGAGGAGAATAACAGTTATGGTTATGCTGCTAATGCTGGGTCTATCTGGCTGTGGGGATAACACTCCCGACCCTGTATATCCACAGGCTCCGCCTCCTGATCGCTTATATGATCAAAGTACGATAGACGATGAACAGCGCTGGACTATTAACAATGCCCATGACCCAGCGATTATCAAAACAGATCAAGGATATTATGTCTATTCGACGGATGTAAAGACAGGTGGAGAACTGAGACCGGGTGTCATGGTGCGCAAATCGACCGACCTGATTCACTGGAGCTGGGTTCAGTATGCTCTGCCTGGCATCCCGAAGGAAGCGGGAGCATGGTCATCAGCAACCAATCTGTGGGCCCCGGATCTTATAAAGATGGGCGATACCTATCGAATGTATTATTCTGCTTCCACATTTGGCAGCACACGATCAGCCATTGGATTGCAGACATCCCACTCCCCGGAAGGTCCTTGGAAGGATGAGGGGCTGGTTATTAAAACGGATGAGCATGACAAGCTGAATGCAATTGATGCTAATCCGGTATTGGATGCTGAAGGAAATCTATGGATGGTATACGGATCATTTTTTGGCGGGATTCATATTACACCGCTCGATCCCCAGACTGGAAAGCTCAAAGAGCCAGGCTATGGTAAAAATATCGCTGCCAGAGATCGGGCGACCGAGGACGGAGCTGTGGAAGGACCGTACATTGTGTACAATCCTGTGTTCCGTAAATACTACTTGTTTGTCTCGTATGATTCTTTGTTCGAGGACTACAATGTTCGTGTTGCCCGCTCGGATTCTATCACAGGCCCTTATGTGGATATAAATGGACATGACATGGCGGATACCAGCTATTTGCCTCAATATGAGATTGGGAACAAGATACTGGGTGGTTATCGTTTCAGCGAAGGAGAAGGCTGGGTTGCGCCAGGTCATAATTCCGTGCTGAAGGACGGAGACGATTACTATATTGTACATCATGCGCGGGGAGAAACAGATAAGAGTTGGCCCTACTTGCATGTACGCAAAATATTGTGGACGGCCGATGGCTGGCCTGTCGTGTCGCCGGAGCGGTATGCGGGTGAAAAGGAGCAGGATTTACCCAAAAGACTATTATCCGGCAACTGGGAGCGCATCGTGATAAGACAGGAAGTAGACGGTCAGGTGGAAGCTGAACCGCTCCGTCTGGAAGATGGAGGACGAGCAACCAGCGGTTCTCTGGAAGGGAACTGGAGCTTTGATGGCAGACGTACTCTAACAATGGACTGGAGCAATGCATCCGAAGGGGTAAAGGAAGAATTGCTTTTGCTTCCTTCATGGGACTGGGAGCTCGGTCGTCCTACTTTAATTTTTACGGGTATGAATGAAAAGGGAATTTCCATTTGGGGAAAACGTATCAGCGATTAATCATATGAACTACATATTACACATAGAGGAGAGAAAAACCATGAATCAACCTGTATCTTTTAATAATCCAGTCATTGAGCAACGTGCAGATCCTTGGATTTACAAGCATAGTGATGGGTACTATTATTTTACCGGATCCGTACCTGAGTATGACCGCATTGAGGTTCGGCGGGCACGTACTATTCAAGGCTTGAATACAGCAGAGCCAGTCGCAGTGTGGCATAAATATGAAACAGGCCCGTTAAGCGCGAACATTTGGGCACCAGAGATTCATTATATCAACGACAAATGGTACATTTATTTTGCAGCAGCTCGCACCACGGAAACGAAGGAAGGTTTGTTCGATCATCGGATGTTTGTGCTGGAAAATGCTTCAGCTAATCCGCTGGAAGGCGAATGGGTGGAAAAGGGACAGATCAAAACCCGTTGGGAGACGTTTGCTCTCGATGCAACAACCTTCCAGCATAACGGAGTTCTATATTATGTATGGGCTCAGAAAGACCCGGACATCGTAGGTAATTCCAATTTGTATATTTCAGAGATGAGTAATCCGTGGACGCTGCGTGGTGAACAGGTCATGATCTCTACACCAGAATATGACTGGGAAGTCATTGGTTTTAAGGTGAATGAAGGAGCAGCGGTTCTTAAACGGAACGGCCGGATTTTTATCAGCTATTCAGCAAGTGCCACAGATCACAATTATTGCATGGGCCTGTTAACAGCAGACGAGAATGCCAACTTACTTGACCCAAAATCGTGGGCTAAGTCTCCTGCGCCAATATTCTGCACGAATGAGGAGACAGGTCAATTCGGACCTGGCCACAATAGCTTCACAGTTGCTGAGGACGGTAGTGATGTTATCGTATATCACGCCCGCAATTACAAGGAAATTACAGGTGACCCGCTGTATGATCCGAATCGTCATGCACGTGTTCAGCGTTTGAATTGGAATGAGGATGGAACACCTAACTTTGGTATTCCGGTGCCAGACGGCGTTTCTGTTGGATAACCCAATCAGAGCTTGTGCTAGATGATTGACGTGTCACACAGCGACACTATAATTTTATAAACAACGCAGGGAAATGAATTTGCTGCGTATAACAATGGAAATGAGATATCTTTGGCCTTAGGGCTGAAGATATCTTTTTGCTTATGGGGGACGGAGCGAAGTTATGGGTACTTTAAATCATTGGGATGCATAACACAAAACATGTCAAACGAATAATGGATACAAATGTTTAATATTTTCCACGGGATGGAAGCTACAAATGTATGGTAAAGTGTAGGGTATACAAGATATTTTCTAAAGTCTCCTGTGCATACCGAATCCGAATCACACGAGGTGAGAAAAATGTTACAATCGTTAAAAGCCATTGCTAATTACAGGAAAGAAAGTGATCTGGCCTGGGATACACCGACTTGGCTAAAGCTGCTTGTTTCGGCTGAGGAGCGTATTGTAAATTTGGAGCGCATTCGATCCATAGGTGAGCTAAAGGATGCTAATCCTGTGCTGGACTACGTGGAGCGCACGTTGCTAATTTTGGACGGACTTCCATTGTCATTCTGGGTTAAAGAGCTACTGGAGGATGTATTGGTATGGTCTGAGACCGCCAAAGGAGGCACGGTCCGCGAACGGTTACGCTGGCAGCATGAGGGCATTAATTTGTTTGTACATAATATTGGCTCCTCCCAGCTGTATGTCAGACAGGCTCAAGCCGAGTCCCCTGTGTACCCACGTAACAGCATGACCCGGATTCTGATTGAGACGCATGGATTGATCGGACAGTATATACGGGGAGAAATACCTTTTGCGGAAAATCGACTGTTGCTCGAAATCACTCGTAAGGGCTGGATGACCCCAGAGGAATTGGAGCTTGTGTTACGAGCACTGAACGAATGTATTATCGCCGGTGTAGACCCTGCATTATGGGAGCAAGTACGTGGTGAAGTGGAGCAGCTGATCGGCTGGATAGCCTGGGATAACGCACCTGTAGTCTGGAGTGTAAAGGAGCGACTGGAGAGATTGCGGTCGGTTTCGATTCATGAAGGGGAGCCGTTTGAGCAGGCTTACGCCGAGCTGGAGCAAGAGCTGAATGTAGAAAAGGCACTGGCTCCGCTGGAGAATCGGACACTTTGGTATGTAGAATCAGCTTTGCAGGATTTTTCACTTCAAGAATTGGTCAAGGTATTTTTACTCACCTTGAGGGATGGCACAGGGCAGGAACAGCCTGCAACGGTACGGCATATTAGTTTTGAATCGCTTATGAATACGATGTATTATGACTATCGTGGTGTTAAGAAAATTAACGTATACAAAAAGAGAATGATAGAAAAATATTTAAGCTCACTATCCTGGCAGGACATTTCAAAAGGAAAACGGAAGCATAATCCTCATTTGAATGTAATTGTAGAGCATAAAGACGAGCTGCCAAGTACTGTATTTTTTAATTTTGTATTTTCATCAGCTGCTGAAAAATTGATCGACTTTTGTATTGAAGCAGAAAAGACGCCTCTGTATGACAAAGCAGTCCTGCTGTTGTTTGATCTGTTCGGGCTACGGCGCGATGCTTATGATCGCTTTCACAATGAGGAAACGTACCTTACGGATATGAACCAGACCGCAGATTTCAAAAGGGTCATTCTGGACTATGTGACTGGAACTCGTATACTGGATATCGGACCTGGCGGGGGCGTACTGCTGGACCTGATCGAGCAGGAAAGACCGGACTCCAAACCGTTGGGTCTTGATATTTCTGTGAATGTGATTGAGGCTCTTAAACGTAAAAAGCAATTGGAGCACCGTCGTTGGGATGTCATCAAAGGTGATGCGCTTCAACTGGAAGAGTATGTGGAAACGGAGAGCATGGATACGGTGATTTTCTCTTCGATTCTTCACGAGCTGTATTCCTACATCGAACGAGATGGAAGAAGGTTCAATTCACAAACAGTGGAGGCTGCTTTGCAAAGTGCCTATCGTGTACTTGCACCCGGCGGGCGCATTATCATTCGTGACGGTATTATGACCGAACCCGTAGAACAGCGCAGACGCATTCGATTTTTGGAGCCGGACGGAATGGAATGGCTGCTGCGGTATGCGCAGGATTTTGCGGGTCGCCCTATTGAAATAGAGCGCCTGGGTGAGCATGAGGCTGTTCTGCCGGTAAATGATGCAATGGAATTCCTGTATACCTATACATGGGGGGCGGAAGCCTATGTGCATGAGGTACAGGAGCAGTTTGGTTATTTTACTCCGTCACAGTATGAAGAGTGTATTCGTAACACACTTGGATCACAAGCGATTATCCGGGTGAGCCGCCACTATTTGCAGGAGGGCTATGCCGAAGCGCTGTCCAGTCGTGTGGAGTTTATGGATGAGCAGGGTCAGTTGGTTCCTTTGCCAGACAGTACCTGTCTGATCGTAATTGAGAAGCCGAATAACAGGGATGAAGCAACTAAATGATTTTTAATTTAAACAAGAAAATGCCTTCTGAGTTGTGCCAAGCGCACTGGGAAGGCATTTTTTTGGTAAACGAATGGAGGTGCGTTCATGTCCGCGCAGGTAGTGATATCCGAATATAGTCCGCAGTGGGTAGCAGAGTATGCACGAGAGCGAGCAAAAATGATTGAAGCTCTTGGAGAGGTGTGTGTTGGTGTAGAGCATATCGGCAGTACATCCGTTCCTGGGCTGGGAGCCAAGGCTATTATCGATATTATGGTGGGAGTAGAAGATTTGGCAATAATTCAATCCGAGCAGCGAGAGCGCCTATTAGGGATTCAATATGAATATGTACATAAGCCTGATTTTCCAGAGCGAGCTTTCTTTCGCCGTGGAGAATGGGGAGCTGGGACCCATCATTTGCATATTTACAAATATAAAGGAGAACATTGGGAGAACCATTTACTGTTCAGAGATTACTTGAAGGCACATCCTGAAAGCCTGCGGGCGTATGAGAGCTTAAAAAAGGATTTGGCGCACCAATTCAAATATGACCGTGCAGCGTATACCGAAGCCAAAGGACCTTTCATTCAGCAGATCGTTGAGCAAGCGAAGCTTGAAAGACAAAGCAGAGATAAATGAAATTTTAGTACGCATGGACAAGGTGGAGGAATGATGAAGAATAGGATGCTTGATGCACAGGTAACGCCGAATGGTTTAAAAGACAGAATGATGCTGCTGTCAGCACTGGATATTATATTGTCTCCAGAAGATTGGTTGCGCACGTATCGTATGCAGTCTGAATGGTCTGATGATGTGTGCCTGGGTGAGGTGAACAACGGCGCTGGAGATACGATTCATATGCTATGGACGCGTGGAGGTGTGCTATTAAAAGGTTTTGATCACGAATCGCCTGTAAGTCCTCATGCAAGAGACGAATATGAGGTCTGGCCGGGCATGTACGACGGTGTACCTGATGATATGATGGAGCTTTTAGAAGATGAAGCGCTGGAGAAGGAGGACGTTACCTTTTGTATGTGGAGGGAAGCGGGAGATAAGGAGTGGCGTATGGGCAACGTGAACATTCCTGAGGAATATGACGATGGCTCATCCTTTTTGCTGGAGAAAATTATAGTTACACCGGAGGAATATCAGGATTGGGCTGAAAGTTACTATGAGTTGCCGATTTCTCAAGGGGTGGTAGGCCAGATTTTCAACGGCATTCCGATCACTGCACAGATGATCTCTGCGCTTCATCCACAGCGTAACGTTAGGGAAGCGATAAAGGAGCTAAAACAGCTTGGCATTCAGGTGCATGAAAGCTAAGAATACAGATTTGTTTTTCATGACAAGTTTTGTATATAATACAGGAGAAATGGCTGGGCTAATTACCTCGAATTAAAGGAGCTGTGTGGAAGATGTCCAAACGTTTGATTCCTTACATCACAATGGATGGTAATGCCAAAGAAGCCATCGAATTTTATGAAAAGGCATTAGATGCCCAGCTGCTTTTTGTTCAGACCTTCGGAGAAATGCCGGAAAATCCCGATTTTCCTATTCCTGCTGAGGTCAAGGAACGTGTTGGACATGCTACCCTTAAGGTTGGTGAGACAGAGCTTATGTTTTCGGACACCTTTCCAGGATCGCCGTTTGGCAGCGGAAACCAGGTGAGCATCTGTATTACAACCGACAGTGTGGAGCAATCCCAAAAAATGTTTGATGCTCTACAGCAAGGAGGACAGGTGGGAATGCCTTTGCAAGAAACCCACTTTAGTCCAGCTTATGGGAATGTAACAGACAAGTTTGGTGTCACCTTTCAAATTTTCACAGAGGCTTGATCTTAGCAAATGGAAAACGGCCTGATTTCGCTACTTTGGCGATCTGGCCGTTTTTTTGCGTGCAAGCCTACGTTTGAAAAATACGTATACATACGATTGTGAACATATCATGTTTGTTAAAAGAATGATTATGAAAGAGCGGGTGCAACTATGAGCAAGCTGATTACAGAACAGGAAGTATTGTCATTATCCGAAATTCAAAATGCTCCTCCAATTGATGTTCCGCAAGTGCAATTTTTTACATCTCATGATCTAACTCCATTAGCCTACTATCACTTTGCAACTAGACAGAAACCCGTAGCTAATGTCTTATTAATTCATGGCGGAGGTGCGCATAGCAAGGCTGGATATCAGCATGTTGCTCATGCTTTACGAGAAAAATTTAACATTAGTGTATATCTACTTGATTTACGAGGACATGGACAATCGGGAGGAAATAAAGGTGATACTCCTTCGGTAGAGCATGTTTGGCAGGATGTACAGTGTTTTGTAAATAGGATGAAGCAGAGAGAGGATACACCGATGTATCTATGTGGTCATTCTTCTGGAGCGGGGCTGATTTTGAATTATTTGAGCTGGGCTGAGTGTGAGTTGGATGGCTATTTTTTTATCGCTCCTGAATTTGGATATAAGTCTAACACAGCGAAAAATGATATCCCACGCCGGTTCGCCACAATCAAACTATGGAAGTTTATTGTATCTTCAATGACAGGAGGGAGATGGTTTGGCAATTCACCTGCCGTATTTTTCAATTATCCGCAAGCAGCGCTAAAAGAAGATCCATTAATCATTACCTCTATTAGTGTACAAATGTCCTTGTCGATGACTCCCTATGCTCCACAAAAGCAATTTCAGTCCATCCGCAAGAAATACGGTTTATTTGTTGGTGAGCAGGATGAGCTATATAACGTAGAACAAGTTGCAGGATATCATAATTTATCACAAACGGGGATTAGATTGCAATCTGTTTGTAAGGTAATTGAAGACAAGAATCACCTTTCGATTTTGCTAACAGTAGGAACCGATATAGGGGAAATCATTTATCGTTGGCAAGGTTTAAAATAAGGTGTGATCGCTGCCTTTTGGAGTAATCTTGCTTCCAGCATCATTAAAAGAGCCATCCGCATGGGGATGGCTCTTTATCATATCGCCTTGCTAAATGAATTTCCGTATTTGTACTATACGCCAAAGTTAAAATCATCATCTGTCAGCGGCTCTACATTCATCGCCCGCACATAGCCGTTTCCTTTTTTGGAAAAGAAATCGTGCTGCTTGGTGTGGGTGCTGATGCCGTTGAATACAATGGGATTGACTTCTTCTTCTTCAAAAAGTGGGTCAAAGCCCAGGTTCATCATGGCCTTGTTGGCGTTGTAGCGCAAGAACACTTTAACATCGTCCACAAGTCCAATAGGGGCATAAATTTGCTCGGTATACTGTTCCTCGTTATTGTGCAAGTAGCGCAGCAAGCCTACCAGCGTCTGGTAGAGATCACGTTGTTCTTCCTCGTCCAATTCTGCATAAATCTCCTGTGCCAGTACACCTACGTAGACACCGTGAATACTTTCGTCCCGCAGGATTAGATCGATAATTTCTCCGCTGCATGTCAGCTTGCCCTGACCTGCCAGATAGAGAGGGTAGAAGAAGCCACTATAAAACAAATAGCTTTCTAACAACACTGACGCAGCCATCGCGAGATACAGGTCTTTCGGTGTATGAATGTTCATATAATACTGACGAATGGTTTCTGCT
The DNA here is from genome assembly GCF_050482105.1 of Paenibacillus jamilae. Classification (GTDB taxonomy): domain Bacteria; phylum Bacillota; class Bacilli; order Paenibacillales; family Paenibacillaceae; genus Paenibacillus; species Paenibacillus jamilae_B. Next base: position 448,774 of record NZ_JBCNHI010000020.1, read on the forward strand.
TTCGTTTGGAGATACGGATTTTCTTCCACCCAGCGGAATACACCGTCAATTTCTTCCGTAGAAGCCAGGGTTGTAAAGATGCTACTGTACGATTTGGCATGAATTTGCTCCATCATCGCCATAAAGCTTAATACGGCTTTGCGTTGCAGTCCGTCCACGTGCTCCATAATTTGCGGCATTCCCACGCCGCCTTGAATGGTGTCCAGCAGTGTCAGGCCGCCCAGCACCTTCATGTAGGCTTCTTTTTCGATATCACTGAGGGTTACCCAGGACATTTTATCGTCAGACAGCGGAATTTCATCATCCGTCCAAAATTGCATAATATTCTGATTCCAGAACATCAGTGTGAAATCATCGTCCGAGCGGTTCCAGTTTACGGCTTGTATACCTGTCATTGTTAGCATTCTCCCTTCAGCTTGCGAGATTCCCTGGAAACACACGTGAGATGTTACCGGAGAGTCATCGTATGCTTGACATACGGAAGCTGTATCCGTGAGAGCTTTGTCCAATCCTGTAAAGGTCTGAACCACGCGCTGGATACAGCTTCTAATGCCAAGCATTCATATCTATTTAAAATCTAATTTTTTTGTTATAGCTTGTTACCATATATGCATTAGATGGAGCAAGTGAGGCACTCTTCCACAGACAGTTTTTTAGTACGTGTGTAGTATAACGATTTAAGTCCTTTATGTGCAGCATACAGATAGCAACGGGCTAGCTGACGCGTAGTCACGTCACTGTTCACATGAAGTACAGTCGAAATTCCTTGGTCCACGTGAGGCTGGATTTCAGCAATCAGATCAAGCACTTTGAATTGGTCCATTTGATAAGCGGATTTGTAAAAGAATACATTATCCTTTTGCAAATATGGCATTGGGTAGTAAGTCGTCGAATTCGCATAGGTACGAGTTTCGATTTGCTCAACAATTGGCATAACGCTGGATGTTGCATTTTGAATGTACGAAATGCTGGCAGTAGGAGCAATCGCCATACGATAGGCATGGTACAGACCGTTCTTCTTAACGTCTGCTTTTAGTTTGTCCCAATCCGCTTGAGTCGGAATATAAATATCCTTGAACAGCTCTTGCACACGTGCCGTAGTTGGACGATAATCTGTGTTCAGATATCGGTCAAAATATACACCTGTTGCATAATCTGATTCCTCAAATCCATAAAAGCTTTGTCCAGCTGCTTTTGCGATCTCCATACTCTTTTCGATGGAATGATAGTTCATCGTCATGAAGAAGGTACGGACAAAGTCCTTCGCTTCATTGCTTTCATATGCAATTTTGTTTTTGGCAAGGTAGCCGTGTAGATTCATGACACCGAGACCGACGGAGTGCATTTCACGGTTTGCTTTCGCAACACCTGGTGCATTAGCTACTTGGGTCATATCACTGACCGAGGTGAGAGCAATCATACCTTCATGAACGGACTCGCGGATTTTACCATGTTCCATCACATTTACAATGTTCAGGGAAGCCAGATTACAGCTTACATCCCGGCGGATGATATCCTGTTGTCCGTAATCGGCAATCTCAGAAGTTTCCTGCAGCTGGAAGATTTCCGTGCACAGATTCGACATTTTGATTTGGCCCACGTTTTTGAGGGCATGCGCCTGATTTGCGTTACTTTTATTCATAATATATGGATAACCAGACTCCAACTGAATCATGGCAATTTTCGTCAGCATATCACGTGCGCTCATCGCTACTTTTTTCTTCACTCGATCGTCGGCGAGCAGCGTGTCGTACATTTCATCCAGGTCCATGTCGTCCAAATGCGTTCCATAAGCCTTAAATACACTATAAGGAGCAAATACATGCAGTGGTTCATTATCTTGTGCCAGCTTGTAAAAGCGGTTCGGAACCAGTAATCCGATCGAAAGTGTCTTGAGACGTACTCTTTCATCGGCATTGATTTTTTTACTATCCAGGAATTCCAGCACGTCCCATCCGAAAATGTTGTAATAGGCAGCGCCAGAGCCTTTACGTTGACCCATTTGATCCGCGTAGGAGAAACCGTCTTCCATCAGTTTTAGCACAGGCATAATGCCTTTTGCAGCACCTTCTACACCTTTAATCGCTTCGCCGCGCGACCGCAGCTTCGACAGGTTAACCGCAACACCACCGCCAATTTTGGACAATTGCATGCAAGTGTTCAGTACATAGTTGATTGAGTTCAGGGAATCGTCCATTTCAAGCAGGAAGCAGGACACCAATTCTCCCCGGCGGCTTTTGCCAGCGTTCAGGAAGGTTGGTGTTGCTGGCTGGAGACGTTGCTCCATCATCGAACGGGATAATAAGCGTGCCGTATCAGCGTTACCGCGTCCCAAATGCAGGGCAACAGCAGCCACCCGGTCAGGGTAGTGTTCCAGATAGACTTTACGGTCATTGCTCTTCATTGCATAATCGGTATAGAACTTGGATGCTGCCATATAAGAAGGAAATTTAAAATTATAGCTATGAGTAATATGGAAAATATCATTAACCTCATCAGCCGAATAGCTGTTATAGAAATTTTCGTAATAATCATTCTCAATCATATACAGCACTTGAGCAGCTGTGTCAGCAAACTTCAAACTCCGTTCCTGAACTTCCTTCATAAATTCTGCTACAGCCTCTTGGTCCTTTTCCAATTGGAAAAAGCCGTCTGTATCGCGTTTCATCAACATGTTGTTCAATTCAATATGCCGCAACTCGGCTCACCTCCTGTTTAAAACGCTCTACATCTCCGAACGTTCCAGATAATTCAAATTTGCTAATCACGGGGACATTATAATAGTCGGCAATCAAATCCGCACTTTTGGCAAATTTCTCTCCCCAGTTACGGTTGCCGCTTGCAGCTACACCAACAAGGTTCTGTGCATTTTTTTTCAAAAAGGAAGATACCCTCTCAGGTATCTGGCCAAACCCAGTTGTATATGTAATGAGTACGTAAGGTTCTTCTATAGTCATTTGCTCCTCAATCTGAACTGCTGGAAGCTTGAGCTTGTTTATAAATCTTTTTACATTTCCAGTCTTGGAATCATAAGCAATCAGCATGGTATGCAACCTCCTTAACAATTAACGAAAAAAAGAAAACGGCATTGCCTGATACCCATCATAGCTGGCATCCCTTGCTGGCTGCGCCATTTAATATTTTTGACTCTATATTTACATGTATTTTCATACCTGTATCTTCAAGATATCGGTCATTAATACGTTTTTTACACTATATTTAGAGTACATTCTCTATTTTATATCTATATATAGTTTTGTCAATCGGTCTAGAGAGGCTCAGAGGACCCAGATCGGGTGTAAGTCCAAGCAGGGTGCGGAAAAGAGCGAAAGAACTTTTTTTTTGTAAGTATGTTAAAAAAGTATTGGTGTTTTTGAGGATGAAGATGTACGATTTGTCAATGGGCAATAGAATGGAAAATTTACATTTTACTGTAGAAAGGATGTAGTCAATGGAAAGTGGTTTTATGGATTTTCAATCGTTTAATGTGATCTTTTTTATCGTGTTTGGACTCATTGCTTTTGTAATCATTACGGGGATTGTAAAAACGATCGGAGCAGGCCTTTCTAATCAAGCAGCTGAACAGATCCAGCGTTCATGCAAGGTTGTGGATAAGCGAACGAGAGTGCGTGGGGGTTCAGGCGATTTTTCAGCTTCGACCGATTACTTTATCACCTTTGAATTCGACGGAGGGGAGCGTAAGGAGCTGGAGGTAAGGGATACGGACTGCGGAATGATTGTAATCGGGGATCGCGGTGAGGTTCATTATAAAGGTACACGTTTTCTGGAGTTTGTGAGATTAATGGGAGGGTAGAGGGAGAACAGGGTGTTAGAGTATTACCAGAACCAATAAATACATATAGGGAGGAAGCTGACGATGCCACATATCATTGGAGCACGAATTGTATTAAGAGAGTACCGCCAAGAGGATATACCTGATATCCGAAGATGGGTTAATGACCCAGCAATCACACATGGTCTAAGCGACGTATTTATCTATCCGCATTCACAGGCTAATAGTGAATCTTTTGTACAGATGATGATTGACGGCAGCACTGAGATCAAGGGTTTTGTCATCGCACATAAAGATACACTGGACTATATTGGACAACTCGATTTATTCAAAATCAACTGGGTGAATCGTCACGCCACCCTTGGGATTGTGATCGGGCGTGACGATGACCTGGGCAAGGGATATGGGCGGGAAGCGCTACGATTGATACAAAAATTTGCATTTCATTCGCTGAATCTGCATCGACTGGAGCTGGAGGTATATGCGTTTAATGAACGTGCATATCGTTGCTATCTGGCATGTGGCTTTAAGGAGGAAGGCCGGCTACGAGAAAAGCTATTCAGGGAAGGACAATACTATGACATTATTCAAATGGGGATGTTGCGAAGTGAATATGAGGCTGTAGAGCAAGCGAAGGATCCTGAGAGTGCAGCCACATAAACTATTTTACTCCGTTAGCTTTCTTCAATTTTTTATGAGTGAAATTACGGGAACTACGCTCATCCTATTTCTATTAGCTAAAGGGCTTTCTCTGCAAAGCGCGAACTTTTTACTGGTTGTATTTTTTGTAAGTATTTTTCTGTTTGAAATACCTACAGGAGCTATTGCAGACAAGTATGGAAGAAAAATTTCTGTTGTTTTGGGGCTTTGTTGTTTTCTAGTCTACAGTGTAGTGTTCGTTTGGACAGATCACATATGGCTGCTTGTGTTCGCGCAAGTCTTTGGGGGGCTGGCAATATGCTTGCAATCAGGCTCCTTGGAATCCTGGGTTGTGGAAAACAGTGATAAGACGATGGAAGTTCTTTTTACAACCTCTAACAGTATACAGTACATTTCAGGATTTATTTGCGGTCTGTTGGGGGCCTTCCTCGCAACTATTAGCTATTCACTTCCCTGGGTAGCCAGCATTGTATCTATTATCCTGTGTATTTTTTTATGCTGCTTTTATATGAAAGAGAAGAATATTACCCATCGAAAAACATCTGCTACTCGCATTAAAACGATTATTGGGAAAAGTGTCCGTATCGGTTTTGAAAATAAGTCAATCTGGATTGTGTTTATCATAGGTTTATTCATCAGCTTTTCGAATTCGGCGGGGAATACCTTTCAGCAGCCACGTCTGGTCGGCCTTTCTGAACAGGGGATTTGGATTATTGGGCTGATTAAGGCAGGTTATTCACTATGTATGACTTTGGGAAGCTATCTGGTTCGAAAGCTAAGCGCACGTTATAGTGATGTGCATATACTCGTGTATGCTTGCGGAATGATTGGGATATGGCTCATTTTAGCGGGTGCTTTTAACACGTTTTATCCTGTACTACTTACTTTTCTAATCTATGAAATTGGGCGAGGAATGTACCCGGTTGCCAAACAAATTTTTCTGAACAAAAGAATCTCTAATGAGTACCGTTCAACTCTGCTATCTCTGGATTCAGCCATTTCCCAGCTAGGTATGTGCATAGGTTTAATCGTCACAGGCATCGTAAGCCGCCATTTTACCAATCTTGCTTCAGATCAAACCCCTATTCAAATCTCTTGGGTGCTGTGTGGCGGGATCGCATTGATTCCAATTTTTTTATTGCTTTATGTCCATCGGGTATCCAGGAAAAATAATAGTTGGAAAGAAAAAGCGACAAAGCAGAATGCTTAATGGAAAAAGGGCTGAACAGCTTGTGGCTATCAGCCCTTATATATTTTTAGTAGCAGTCGATTTCTACTTCTCCCCGTACCACAGCTTCAACCGATTTTGGATCAGGCCAGTGAAGATTTCTTCAGCCTTTGCAACACCCGTCTGTTCCAGCTCTTGGAGCATGCGGTCATACACGGCATCAAATTGATCAGGTTTGGCGAGTACGGACTCAGGAATCCGTTTGCGTACAATGTCCTGTGACTTCTGATAAATCACATTGTAGTTCGTAGTGGTTGGAACAGGCATGTTGTAGGCGGCTCCCCACTCTTTTACCGGAAAATCCTTTTCGTTCGGGAACAAGTCTTTCCATGTCCGGGCTTTATATGCCTGAAGGGACTCTTTTTCCGCTTGACTATAATTTTCGGTAATCATCTCTGGATAATTGGTTGTGTAATAGTTGCCAGTAGGGTCTTTCACGCTATCGCCGTAATGTGGTCCCCATATCCAATACAAACCGATACCTGACTCTCTGCTAAAAGAAGCATTATCTTTGTTTTTACGTTCTTGCACAGCAGCAGGAATGACTCGTTTGCCGTTTTCTACATTGTAATGCTGGCCTTCAATTCCCCAATTGCGTAAAATTTGTCCTTCATCCGAGGCCAGAAAGTCCAGAAACTTGATAGCTCGCACCGGGTTTTTGCATGAAGTTGTAATGCCGATCCCTGACGCAGTATCAAAACCAATGGGCTGGAGAGAGTGATCCTCGTATTGCTCATTTAAAGTGACCGGGAAGTGAGCGTAAGTGTATTCATCCTTACCCGCTGTTTTGAGCGCATTTTCGGCATCCTGGTAGTTCCATTCCTGATCAATTAGTCCGATGACACGACCTGCGGCGATTTTGGATTTGTACTGGTCACTTTTTTGCACAAAAGTATCTTTATCCAACAGACCTTCATTGTACATATGGTTTAACCAACGGAAATACTCCCGTTCTTCCGGGCGTTTGTAATGAAGAATGGCTTTGTGTGTTTTAGGATCAATGTAATATTCGCCATCATCTGGCCCACCTGTAGCTGTAACTGCTGGGTTTGTCACAGTAATTTTCATTTTCCAATCCTCAGCGTCGAGCGATAAGGGGATAGTGGGCTGACCATTGGTAGTAGGATATTTGGCAACATAGTCTTTAAGTGCTTTTTCAAAATCTTGAACGGTGCGAATTTTGGGGTATCCGAGCTTCTTAAGGGCCTGGTGCTGGATTTCGAAGCCGGCTTGTGCATCAAACGCAATGTGGTCTACGCCCAAATTGGTCGGGATCGTGTAAATGGCAGGATCTTCCTTGCTATATTTAATACGGTTAAAATAATCACCATACACTTTCTTAATATTAGGACCGTATTTATCAATCAGGTCGGTTAAGTCAATGAGTGCCCCGGCATCGACCAGCTTTCCAATGTCTTCTTTAGGGTACACGAGATCAGGGTACTCTCCGCTAGCAGCCATTAAAGCAAACTTTTCCGCGCCTCGACCATTAACAGCATGCTCGGCATTTAGTGTAACACCCGTTTTCTTGGTAATTTCCTGCCCGACAGCGTCCTTCATGTTGTTCCAGTTAGAGCTTGAGTCACCGCCAAAGAACGTAAACGTAATGGGACTGGTGTCATTGGGGTCTTCCTTTTCTGACGTACCGCCCGTGCCATTCGCGCAGCCCGTTGTAACGAGCAGCAGCAAAGCCAGAAGCAGAATGGAGCTTTGTCGTACCGACCTGTTCGTGAACATCTGCAAATCCCCCTTAATAAGTATGATTTACACAATGTAAGTGCTTTCAATAGTAAATTGTAGGAAATAAGAAACCTTACGTCAAGTCATTTATACTTATTTGTTATGTGTTTTGTTTTTTATTAAGCAAACATATTTAAATGAAAGTGTGGATTTGTGCAAATCCATCGTTTGATGATCTAAAACAAAGTATGCTACGATGGTACCAGTTTATAGGCATACCTGTATATTTAGAAGACTAAGGTAGAAAAAGATTTCGAATAGGGTTGGGTGAGGAGATGCGTGGAAAAGTAACATTGCAGGAAATTGCGGATGCGGCGGGGGTTTCAAAGTTCGCTGTTTCGCGTGCACTGTCAGGCAAACCCGGTGTAAGTGAAGAGACGAGGGCGATGCTGGTTAAGCTTGCTGCCCAGATGGGTTATTTTCGCAGTCATCCCAAAATGACAGGGGCAGAGCCTCGGGACACAGATGCCAGAGAATGGTCGGGTACTGTGCTAGTGCTATTTCCGAATATTCGGCACCAGAACCGGGAGTCTAGATACTGGGGACCTGTATTTGAAGGGATTTCCGAGCGTCTGAACCGCAAGGGTTTGGATATGATCACGTTAACGGAGCCTTCAACTGACGATATGTTTTCTTTACTGAACCCGGAGGCCATTAAAGGGATTATCACTGTCGGAACGATTTCAACTACGTTATTGCTGAACATCTATCGAATGGGTATTCCAGTCGTCATGGTGGATCATTGGGACTCTGCATTTTTAAGTGACGCGGTGTTTACGGATAATCGCACATGCATGAATGAATTAATGAAGGATTTGCTGTGCAGGGGCTATGCCCACTTTCAGTTTGTGGGCCATATTGAAGACGCTCACAGTTTCTATGAGCGTTGGGAAGCTTTTCGATCCACATTGGAAATGAGCGGAGTAGAATTACGGCAGAACAAAGCCCTGGTTCATGGAGGAGCGCAGGCGCTTGCTGAGGAATTGGACAAGTTGTCCGAGGATGAGTTGCCGGAGGTTTTTGTTTGCGCTAATGATGTGACTGCTTCTCAAGTCGTGGAAGTACTAAAAGAGAAGGGAATTGACGTTCCGAGACGGTGCGGGGTGACCGGGTTTGACGATACGAATGATCAAATGCCGATTTATGCTACGGTGAGAGTGGATAAGGAATTGTTGGGGATGCGAGCGGTAGATCAGTTATTATGGCGCATCATGAACCCAAACTCGCCTGTGGAAAAAAAGTTGCTGCACGCTGATCTACTCATACGGGAAGTTCACGCGCCACGGATCAGCCAAGAAAATGATGACCGTGATCGTCACTTTAGCACAATTAAATAAGGTGGAATGTCCAGACATGTAGGATGAATGCCATACACCATGAGGACGAGGAAAGTCGCTTTTAGCCTGTTTAAGGGTAGAGGGCGACTTTTAATTTGTGTTTTAGCGATTGTTCCAAAAAAACAATTGACTAACTTGTTAGCTTAATGTTATTTTTGTTATGTTGATGAGTGATCCAGATGTTCCCAATCATCCTTATAAGGGAGGCTTGCGACGATGATGAATGTGATAAAGTTGGATGGCTGGAGGTTTAGGGAAGCACAAAGTGATGAATGGCTCAGTGCAAAAGTGCCGGGGTGTGTGCATACTGATCTTTTGCGACATGGCAAAATTCCTGATCCTTTTATCGGTATGAACGAGATGGAGGTACAGTGGATTGATAAGCAGGATTGGATATACGAAGCCTATTTTGAGATAGATGCAAATCAGCTTCAATGTCAATGTGTAGAGCTGGTGCTGGAAGGCCTGGACACATACGCAGATGTAAGCGTGAATGGCCAAGCTGTCTTGTCGGCCGATAATATGTTTCGGGTATGGAGACAGGATGTGAAGGCATTTGTTCAGCGAGGGGAAAATCGGCTTGAAATCCGTTTTCGTTCTCCGATTGCTGAAGATGTGCCCAAGCTGGAAAGGTTGGGTTATGGATTCCCCGCACCGAATGATCAGTCCGAAATAGGTGGCTTGTCTGATAAAAAAGTAAGCGTTTTCGCTCGTAAAGCTCCCTATCACTATGGCTGGGATTGGGGACCAAGGCTGGTGACGAGCGGGATCTGGAGAGAGGTCCGGCTTGAAGCTTGGTCTGGTCTGACTGTGAGAGACCTGTTTATTCGACAGGACGAAGTGAGTACCGAGAGGGCTGAACTCACGGCAGTGGTAGAGATTGAAAATACAGATGAGATTAAAGATGTCGAGTTGTGTATTTCTGTTGCCGGCAAGGTATGGTCCAAACCGGTTCGCCTGCGGAACGGAAAGCAAACAGTGGAGCTGGGGCTGGTGATTAAGGAGCCGAAGCTGTGGTGGTGTCGTGGACTGGGAGAGCCGCATCAGTATACATTTGTAGCCGAATTGAAGGAGCAAACACAGGAAGCTATAATTGCGGAAAAATCAGTGAAAACGGGCCTGCGATCGATTCGTCTTGTACGTGAGCGGGATACGACAGGCGAAAGCTTCTATTTTGAGCTGAATGGAATCCCCGTGTTTGCTAAAGGAGCCAACCATATTCCGAATGACAGCTTTGCTGCCGAAGTTACGTTGGAACGATATCGGCATGAAATTGCCAGTGCAGCCGCCTCCAATATGAATATGTTGCGGGTGTGGGGTGGCGGTATTTATGAACAAGACGTATTTTATGACCTGTGTGATGAATATGGCTTGCTCGTGTGGCAAGATTTTATGTTCGCATGCAGCATGTATCCGGGGGATCAGGCTTTTTTGGACAATGTAGCCCAGGAGGCCGAAGATAACATCAAACGCTTGCGCCGTCATCCTTGCATTGCGTTATGGTGCGGCAATAATGAGATTGATTCCGCATGGGCCCATTATGAAGAGAATGGGGGCTGGGGCTGGAAAAAGGCCTATACGCCTGAGCAACGAGAACGCCTATGGAATGATTATGAAACGCTATTTCACCGGATTTTACCAGAGGCCGTAAATACATGGGCCCCGCAGACAGCATATTGGCCTTCCTCACCGCTAATTGACCTGACCGGAGATCGAAACCAGCATGCTCATCCGTCCTCAACAGCAGGAGACATCCATTATTGGGGAGTATGGCATGCGTCTGAGCCGTTTGAGAATTATCACGTACACGTGGGTCGTTTTATGAGTGAGTATGGTTTCCAGTCCTTTCCTGAATATAAGTCTGTTCGCACGTATGCGGAAGAGAAGGATTTGGAACTGGAATCTGCGGTGATGCTGGCACATCAAAAGAACGGTTCAGGCAATCGGCTGATTCAAGAATACATGGGACGGTACATGCGGCAGCCCAAGGATTTTACATGTTTTCTGCTCATGAGCCAAGTTTTACAGGCAGAGGCAATGAAAATGGCTATAGAGGCCCATCGGCGTCACAAGCCCTATTGCATGGGGACATTATACTGGCAGATGAATGACTGCTGGCCTGTTGCCTCCTGGTCGAGTATGGATTATTTTGGTCGTTGGAAGGCGCTTCAATATACGGCTAAACGCAGCTTTGCTGATGTGCTGTTGAGTGCGGTAGATACAGAACAGGGGAGTAAGGCGCTGCATCTGGTTAACGATACGCTAGAGCCTATAGCAGGTACGCTGCAACTGACACTTTCGCATATACGTAGCAGCAAGGCTATTCGTGAAGAGAATATTAGGGTCGAGCAACAAGCCGGTGGCGCAGGCATCGTACATATACTGCCTACCGACCAATGGCTGAATGGTCTGGATCGCACAGAGCATATGCTGGTCGCACGACTGATACAGAACGGTGAACAGGTGGCCGGCAGCGAAATTTATTTTGCAGGCACGAAAGAGATGGATTTACCGCAAGCTAAAATTGAAGTGACAAAGATACAGGGAAGTGGGGGCAGTAGGTTTATGCTTCGTTCGGATGTACTTGCCAGACATGTATGGCTGACCGCAGAGCAGGAAGGGATTTTCAGTGACAACCATCTGGATCTGGCTCCCGGCGTTCCCAAAACAGTGGAGTTTCTGGCCTTGCGTGACGGCGCCTCTGCATTTGAGCCAGCTTCGCCAGGGGCATTGACGGTACAATCATTGATCAATTGGATACAAGGGTAGAAGACAGTAAGAGCTTACCTGTCTTGAAGCAGATGATGGACAATGAAAGTCCTTTTCAACTGGCTGGAAAATTAAAAAGCATACGGTTGGTCAAGAGCTTGTATAGGAAATCCGTGAGTAGCGTTTGAACAGGGGGAGCAGAATTACAGCATTACCCGGGAAATGCTGCCTACGATTGAGTCTACTGGATAGCTCCGTTGAATCAGACGATCCGCATTCGTATGTCGCTTTACCTGTGAATGAAGCCTAAAATACAGTAAGCATCTGTCTTCCGGAGATATGAAGTCGCACCGGAAGAATAGATGCTTTTTTTATTTTCAGGATACGCAGAGTGGAGCGCTTCCATTGAGCTTGAAGCCATTGTGGTGTACACTGTCCAGAACAGGTGTAAATTGGAACGTCAGGAAGGCTGAACGGTTACAAGGAGGGAAAGAAACAGATGTATGCTCGTTTAAGATCGTTGAATTATCCAGTCAAACTTTATGCTTTTTTAGCACTGGCCGTATGCTCTGTAATCAGTACATTATGGATCATTAACGTGCGACTGCCCTCAGGGGGCCGCCCTTATCTTTTTATATGGTGGAATATGATGCTGGCCTGGATTCCTATGTTGCTGACACTTCTGCTTGATGTCATGTATTGCTCGTGGAGACGGGGGGCAAGGACATTTTTGCTCTGGGTCATAGGGGCTGGATGGCTTTCCTTTTATCCCAATACCCCTTATTTGATCACAGATTTGCTGCATGTATTTGCCAGATATCCATTTTTAGGAGAGCAGCGTTTTTGGGGCAATCCGTACTTTTGGAATCATACATTAGGGATGCTGCTAGTAGCTGTCCTTGGTCTTACCATGGGGTTTGTATCGCTCGAATCCGTACGACAGTTGGTGCGGCGTGCACGGGGCGGGCTAGTCAGCTGGTTGTTTATGCTGGCGGTACTCCTGCTAAGTAGCCTGGGGATTTATATTGGTCGTTTCTTTCGGGGAAACACGTGGGATATTATTTCTGCGCCTTCCCAGTTGTACACGCAAGTATCTTCCATATGGGCGGATTCCTTGCAACGCACGCATTTTGTGGAGTTTAGCGGGATGGTATTCGTAATTTTGCTTGTTAGCTATATATCCACGATGTGCGTGGTCTGGATGGGAAACAGCCGCCAGGACGAATGGCATCGCTGGTAATACGATGGGGCTGAGTGGCTGAATATCATCATAAGATAAAATGTAAATACAAAGGAGGAATAGCTACAATGAACGGACAGAACCGATCCGATATCCGCGCTGGTCTTCAGGTGGATATTGTGCTTAAAAAGGATCAGCCTACGGGTAAGCTGACGCGAGGAACGGTGAAGGATATTTTAACCAATTCCCCGCGTCATCCGCATGGAATCAAAGTGCGTTTGGCAGACGGACAGGTGGGGCGTGTCAAACATATTGTAATAAATGAAGGATAGAGATTTGGACATAGGAGGAGTGATGTATGAATCAGGCAACGGCATGGTCTAAAAATGATCGCTATCCGCTTGTATTACTTGTACTGCTGGTGCTTGCTCTCGTTTGGTCCTTTATTCGCCCGGCTGATTATTTCACATGGATACTGGAAGTTCTTCCGGCGGTTTTGGGAGCCGTACTGTTGACGGCTATTTATCGTCGATTTCGTTTCACTAACCTGGTATACACCCTAATCTGGCTACATGCATTGATCCTCATTGTCGGCGGGCACTATACCTATGCCGAAATGCCGCTGTTCAACTGGATTCGGGATACGTTTGGACTGGAGCGCAATTATTATGATCGACTTGGGCATTTTGCGCAAGGCTTTGTGCCTGCACTCATTGTTAGGGAAGTGCTGCTGCGTAAGACAGCGTTAGGTAGCGGGAGCTGGCTCACTTTTCTAACGGTTAGTGTGTGTCTCGCGATCAGTGCTGTATACGAACTGATTGAGTTTGCCGTAGCCAAGGCGACCGGTACAGCGGCAGAAGCCTTTTTGGGGACACAGGGAGATATATGGGATACTCAATGGGATATGCTCCTTGCGTTCATCGGTGCCCTGACCGCGGTGATTTTGCTAAGCGGGGTACATAACAAGCTGCTCAAACAGCTAAAGGTGTAGCGGTGTTCCTATATAGACACTATTTATAACCACAGTTTTGGTAATCTATTGATTTGAGATTATATTCGCGTCATGGGGCGGCTGTCGAGATGCAGGGTCGCTGCATCCATATAGCTGTCCAGCAGTCGCTCAAAAATACGGTCCCACGTCTGCTCCAAGCTGTATGCTCTACCGGTTCTGGACAGAAATTCGCGAAGTGAAACATCCTCGTACAACCGTTGTACAGCTTTGGCAAAGGCAGTGGTGTCCCCAGCAGGACACAGTAGCCCCGTTTTCCCATCGATTATATTGTCTTTGACCCCGCCTTCATTCGCGCCGATCACGGGTGTGCCGCTGGCCATAGCCTCCAAAACGACGTTGCCGAAGGTTTCTGTAGTGGAGGGAAATAGAAATACATCGGCTGCAGCGTAGAGTTCAGCTAATTCCGGTCCCTTCACAAAACCAAGCCAGTGGACTGCGTGCTCCGGTACTCCAATGTCTGCAGCAGTTTGGAACTTAAACAATGGACCATCTCCTGCAATGACCAGCACGGAGGCTGCGCGGATGTCGTCGGGTAACTGGAGATAGGAATCCAGTAACGTGTCTATCCCCTTTTCCGGTGCAAGTCTGCCCACATACAAAATCACAAATGCGTCCGCACGAACGCCCCATTTTTCCCATATCGCTTCGCGATTCACTGTGGGCTGGAAGCGATCGGTATCAATGCCTCTACCCCAGATTTCGAGCTGTCCCATTCCTTTATTGCGCAACAATTCCATGGTTGACCGAGAGGGAACATATATCCTTTCGCAATGTCTGTGAAACCAAAGCATGTATTTCCATAACGCAGGTTCAAGCCAGCGAAGCTTGTAATATTCAAGGTACTTATCAAAGTGGGTGTGATAGGAGGCGACGAGTGGAATATGGTGTTTGGCAGCGTAGCTTGTTCCGTAGAGGCCTAGGTTAAACGGTGTAGCGACATGAATTAGATGGGGGGAAAAGGCTGATAGGCGCTCGTTGATTTGTTTGGCATTAGGGATTGCAAGTCTGCATTCCCGATACAATAAAAAGGGAATACTTCGAAATCGCTCCACGCCCGGTCCAGAGGACAGATGATGGTCTGCCTCCGGTGCGAAGACAAGCGTAGATACCCCGTGTGTCTCCAAATAGCCAATCCATCGTTCCAGTGTCAGAGCAGCGCCATTGACATCAGGCGTATACGTGTCTGTAAATAATGCAACTCGAAGCATGCCTTCATTCCTCCTCCGCCATTCTCATTTATCCTATGACGTTCCAGGGGAGTCCGCTTGGAGGCTCCGGCTTTTATTGTGTCATGATTTTGTTTGTGGGCTTGCTGGGTTTTGTAAAAGTTAGCCTGCGGACAGGCGTTCTTCTCACATTTTATTAATCGATGGTACGATCAGTTTCTCTTGTGACGTTGATGCATATAGGTTAATTCTGTTGATATGTATCCTAGCAGGAACTATACATTTCATAAATATTCCTGATCTCCGATAGTTTTGGGTAATAATAAAACATGGACTTTGTCTCGAAATTTCATTATAGTAATTCGGTATGAATAAATTTGAAGGGTAAGCAGGAGGGATGGCTTTGGCTTTTGGAGCACGGGTGTTAAAGACGGGAATCGCAGTGACGCTCGCCCTTTTTCTGAGCACGCTTTTGAACACCCATTCGCCTGTGGGGGCAGCGATAGCCGCTATTTTTGCCATGCAACCGTCGATATATAGGTCGTGGCGTTATTTTCTGGATCAACTCCAAACAAGCACATTAGGTGCAGTCATGGCGTTGCTGGGCGGAATGGTATTTTCGAATGAGCCGATTGCGGTCGGACTAGTATGTGTACTGGTACTTATGATATGTCTGAAAATAAACATGGCTGATACGGTTGGATTGACACTTGTGACCGTGGTTTCTGTTATGGAGGCTTCAGGAGACTGGAAATTTGCGGTAACCCGCTTTGCACTGACTTTAATCGGAATTGTGTCTGCTTTTGTCATCAATATTACTGTTTTTCCTCCCAAACCGAAAAGGCAGTTTATCAATCAGATTCAAAATGTATTTAACAGCATGTCGTTGCTGCTGCGAACGGCCATTTCCGATGAGATTAAGGAATCTGTGTTTAGAGAGGAAAAAGGAAATTTAGAGGGAGCTATTAAATCGCTATCGGACAAATATCATTTGTTTGAGGAGGAGCAAAAAAAGCTCAAGCGCACCAAGTTCAGTCAGACGAGACAAATGGTCGTATACAAGCAAATGCTTGAAAGTTTGCACAAAGGATATGAGGTATTGGATGCGGTGGAAAAGCACTACTTCCAGTCTTTACGGCCAAAGGGAACAGATGCGTTTTTTGACGACCATCTGGAGTTGCTGATTCGTTTCCACGAGCACGCTCTGCTGAAATTCGAGAATAAACTGAAACCAAATGAGGAAGAAAGTAAATTGTTCGAGCAGGCCAATGGTGAATTTATGAAGCATGCCATTACACGTTTTGACCATTGTGAGGAGGGAATGTTGCGGCTGTCCATTGTAGCTGCGACGATGTACGATTATGGTCATCAGTTGGAGCGATTGAGCAGACTGGCCGATCATATACATCCTGTAGAAGAGAGTCGATAGGCGATTTTCAAAAAAAGAAAAAGCGACCGTATTCATCAATCAGATGAACGGTCGCTTTTTTATGTAATGAATTCAAGGATGTAGAACAGGCTAATAGAAGGTTGCCAGAAAGCACAAAAAAAGCCCACTGGTTGCGAACAGGGACTGAACTTGCTACAATAGAGGATGCTATGTTTTATAGTAAAACCGTATTGCATAAGTTGTTATTTACACTTCTTGTTACATTATAGCATGCTTCAAAGGATTAGTCAATTTTCCCGGATCAGGGGGATGCAATGAGTATCCCCAGGTTCATAATAGAGCATAGTTTGTACGCAAGGGAGCCCTGCGCGGAGCAGGAGGAAACGGAACAGGAGCGATGTCAGTGACTACTGAGCAGCAATGGAATGAGGAACAACGAAGAGTAGAAGATGTGACCGCAGTAATTGGCGGACGTATTCGGAAGCTGGAGACAGAGGTTGGTTCTGTGCGCGGCGATGTCGTCGATATGCGTAAAGACTTCTGGGATGAGGTAACGATCAATTTCAGTGAAGCGGATGATGTGGGCGAGACATCCACCAGTTTGCGTCAGCAGTCTGAGATTTTATCTGAGCGGGAACGAAGACACAAGCATTCCACTGAGGCGTTAGGCCGTTTGAAAAAGTTGCTTGATTCACCATATTTTGCACGTATTGATTTTGCTGAGGAAGGGCAGACTGCGGAGCGTATTTATCTGGGGATTGCCTCGCTGCTGGATAATCAGGATGAGGAATTTCTGATCTACGACTGGCGTGCGCCTATTTCGAATCTTTATTACGATAACATGCCAGGCCCCGCTTCTTATAAGACTCCGGCAGGGGAGATGGAAGGAGAACTGACGCTCAAACGCCAATTCTCGATCCGTGATGGGCAGATCCGCTTTATGTTCGATACAGGGGTGACCATCGGAGACGAACTTCTTCAAGCCGTATTAAGCCGGAGCTCGGATGCTCAAATGAAAAGTATTGTCGCTACCATTCAAAAGGAGCAGAATCGCATCATCCGTGATGATCGAAGCCGTATGCTTATTGTTCAGGGGGCGGCAGGAAGCGGCAAAACCTCTGCTGCGCTTCAGAGAGTGGCGTATTTGCTATATAAGTACCGGGATCGCTTGCGAGCGGATCAGGTCGTGTTATTTTCGCCAAACCCCATGTTCAACAGTTATGTTTCGACAGTATTGCCTGAATTGGGTGAGGAAAATATGCTTCAGGCCACGTTTCAGGAATATTTGGAACGGCGTTTGGGCCGGGAGTTTCAATTGGAAGATCCGTTTGAGCAGCTTGAATATGTGCTATCAGCGTCATCACAGCCTGGGTATGAAGCTAGAATAGAAGGTATCCGCTTTAAGTCGTCCAAGACGTTTTTACATGTGATTACAGGCTACAAGGCGCACCTGGAAAAGGAGGGAATGCGATTTAAGCCTGTCCGGTTTCAGGGACGTGAGGTGATTTCAGTAGAGCAAATGGCAAGCAAGTTTTATGAATTTGACTCGGCTGTACGCCTGGCCAATCGATTGGAGTTGCTGCGCGATTGGATGCTCAAGGAGCTGGCCCGCTTTGGCAAGGAAGAATGCGCCGCACCTTGGGTGGACCAGCAGATGGATCTGATGGAGCCAGAGGATTATCAGCGTGCATATAATCGCATGCGCCGTAAATCCAAAAATAAAGGCGATACCTTCGACGATTTTACACGTGAAAGAGAAATATTGGCGCGTATGGTGGTCAGTGACCGCTTAAAGCCCCTGCGCAAGTGGATTAAGGCGCTTCGCTTTGTGGACACCACCCGCTTATACAGCGAGCTGTTTATGAATGAGACGCTATTAAGTCAGTTGTCTAATCATGCAGAGCTGCCTGTCCACTGGAGTGAAATTAGTCGGCAAACCCTAAAACGCATTCAGGCTGGAGAATTAGCATATGAGGATGTGACGCCCTTTTTATACTTGCGTGAGCTGATGCTGGGCTTCCGTTCCAATAGCAACATCCGTCATGTGTTTATTGATGAGGCACAGGACTATTCACCCTTCCAGCTTGCCTTCTTCAAACGATTATTTCCACAGGCTAAAATGACGGCACTGGGTGATTTTAATCAGGCCATCTATGCTCATGCTTCGGTGCTTCAGGATGCGGAACCGTTGTATGACCTGTATGGAGCAGAACAGACCGAGATGATCTCCCTGACACGCAGCTATCGCTCAACACAAGAGATTGTAGAGTTTACCCGGGGAATGGTAGCAGGAGGGGAGCATATTGTTCCGTTTAACCGTAAGGGGGAGAAGCCACTTGTAACCGAGGTGAACTCGCGTGACAAGCTGCATCAACTGATTGCAGAGAATGTCACCAAATTGCTGGCAGAAGGCTACGAATCCATCGCGGTGATCTGTAAAAATGCTGGTGAAAGCGCGGCAGCCTACGAAGCACTGGAAGGCCATTTGCCAGTAAAGCCGAAATTAATTAAGAAAACAACCCCTGCTTTTGAAAAGGGGATTCACATTATTCCGGCCTATCTGGCGAAAGGCGTGGAGTTTGATGCGGTTCTCATTTATGACGGATCGGCTCAAGAGTATCAGCGTGAGAGTGAGCGTAAATTGTTTTACACCGCTTGTACGCGAGCAATGCATTTGCTGCATATATATAGCATAGGGGAGATTACGCCCTTCGTGAGTACACAGGAATCAGATACGTATACCCGTAAAGTGGAGGAAAGTGACCGTGTTCTCTAGCGGCGGCTGGCATTATTGAGCGTATTCCAGTAACATAAGCAAATAGCCAAACAGGTTAGAAGCATAAACGGAGGTTACAAACGTAATGGACATGAAGAGAGTATTTCAACGCCCGCCGCTGGCGGACTGTGTACCCGATCTGATAGCTACAGCTAGAGGGGAGCGCAAGGCATCGCTGGTGATCCGCGGAGGAACGCTGGTCAATGTGGTATCGGGCGAATTGTTACCAGGCATGTCTATTGCTGTGCAAGGCTCGCGTATCGCGTACGTCGGTAGAGACGTTAGCCATACGATTGGAGAAGATACCGTAATCATTGAAGCGGAAGACCGTTATATGGCACCCGGTTTACTGGACGGGCATTGCCATATCGAAAGCACGCAGCTCACCGTAACGGAGTTTGCAAAGGCTGTACTGCCGTTGGGAGTGACGGGCGGTTTTTTTGACCCCCATGAAATTTCCAATGTGCTGGGTCTAAAAGGACTTCGTCTGATGCTGGACGAAGCTCGCACGACACCGCTGGCAGCTTACATGCAGGTAGCTTCATGCGTGCCTTCCACAGGCCCGGACCTGGAAACGACCGGCGCCTCTTTCGGTCCGGCGGAAGTCGCAGAGGCTCTAAGCTGGGGACCGGATATGATCGGGCTGGGCGAAGTTATGAATTTCCCTGGCGTCGTCTATGGCGACGATGTGATGATCGGGGAAATTCAGGCTACGCTTCGCACTGGCAAGGTGGCGGATGGCCATTTTACATGGGCCTCCGATGATTGGCGGCTGCCGGTCTATGCAGCCGCGGGAATTACGGGCGATCACGAATGTGTCACGCCCGAGGATGTAGCCGAGCGTATCCGGCTCGGCATGTATGCCAAGATGCGGCAGGGCTCCGCATGGCATGATGTGGCCGAGACGATCCGTGCCAGCACGGAAATGGGGCTTGATACGCGTCGCATGATGCTGGTGACGGATGATCGCAGCGCGGAATCCCTGCTCCATGAAGGGCAGATGGACTTCGTGGTGCGTCATGCGATTGCGCAAGGCGTTAAGCCTGTAACTGCCTTTCAGATGGCAACGCTGAATACGGCAGAGCGCTTCGGCGTAGCACGGGACATTGGCTCGATTATTCCCGGTGCGATTGCCGATATTATCTTGCTTGATGGCCGCTTGGCCGAAGTGAATGTGACGGCTACCATTGCAGCAGGCCAGCTGGTCGCCGAGTATGGACAAATGGTCGCTGATTGGGAGAGCTTCGTTTATCCTGCGGAAGTGATGGACACGGTCCATTTGGGACGAGAGCTCAATACTACAGATTTCCGGATTGCAGCTCCAGTACAGGAAGGAAATATACCTGTACGGGTAATTCGTGTCACAGAAAATCATGTGGATACGAAGGAAGTTCGGATGACTGTTCCGGTGCGTGATGGCGAAATCACATCCGATCCTGCACAGGACTTGTGCAAAATCGCTGTTTTCGAGCGACATCATGCCAGTGGCAGCCATGCGGTGGCACTTGTGACAGGCGTCGGCTTCACCGAGCCGGCCGCAATTGCCATGACTGTAGCGCATGATAGCCACAATCTGCTCGTCATTGGCAATGATGACGAACTCATGACTCAGGCGGCGAAGCAGGCCGTCGCCCTGCGTGGCGGGGTGGTGGTCGTATCCGCCTCGGGTGAGACGCGCTTCCCGCTCCCGATCGCTGGGCTGATGTCCCCAGCTCCGTTTGCAGAGGTGGCTGCGCAGTCCGAAAGCATCAGCCGGGCACTTCAGCAATCCGGCTGCATGCTGAACAACGCGCTGATGACACTGTCGCTGCTCGCACTGGTCGTTATCCCTGAAATTCGCTTGTCGGATCAGGGACTTGTCGTGATCGGAGCCGATGGTATACGCAAGGTATCTCTTTTCGTAGAAGAGGATGCTACGCAAGCCTGATAGAACACGTCGCTGGGGGTTGTCCTGCAGGTCTACCCAGACCTGAGGGATATCCCCTGTTTTTTATATAGTCCGCAAGGTATCTTTATTCCTTAATCAACGTTTTGTGGGGTGGTGAGAAGATGCAATTATATTATCGTTCATTAGAAAAAATGGCTCATCAAGCCTCGATTATAGATCAGGATTGGAGCAGGTTTGTAGAGCAAACCCGAGTGAGGCATGTTCAGCAGGGAACGGTTCTCATTGAAACCGGCGACCTTGTAAAACATGCTTATTTTTGCTCAGAGGGATTATTCCGTTTGTTTTATACATTGGCAGATGGTAGAGAATACAATGTTGGTTTTTCGCCTGAAGATGATTATGTAACCTCTTATGGCGCTATGATCCAAGGTAAACCATCCGCTTTTACGATTGAGGCAATGGAAAATTCAGTAGTTATTGAGATTCCATATCACGTACTGAAGGAACTTATGGATACAAGCCACATGTGGGAAAGGTTCGTGCGCAAGAGTGTAGAAAGATTATACATTCGAAAAGAGGAACGGGAACGAGAATTGTTGTATCTTTCTGCTAGGGAACGTTATGATGCCTTTCTTCTCAAGTACCCCGGATTGGACAAACGGGTTGCACAATATCATATAGCTTCGTACATAGGTGTATCCCCCGTCTCACTGAGTCGTTTGCTGCGCACTAATCCGCATTAACCTATGTTAATGAGCTTTGCAGACAAGCAGCGTACAATAACGATACATCCATTCAAGCGTTACTAAAAAGGAGACAGGCATATGCGTTATATGATGATTGTATTATTGGAATTTTATCCTTCCTGGCTGGCACTGCCCCGGGAAGAACGTCGGAAATATGCGGGGGCATTGCAGACTCGCATTCAGAAATATAGCGAACATGTTCAGGTTCGTTTTTTCGATGCAGAAGCGCTGCCTGGAAAGGACTATACGGATTTCGTCGTATGTGAAACGGAGGATATGAAGCAATATCACTATATGTGGGAAGAAATTCGCGATTCAGAGCCGTATACCAAAGGATACATGAAGATTAAAGATGTTTTGATGGGGATGGAAAATGCATTTCAGTCCTATGAGTCTGAAATGCTACAGATGGACAAATAACCCCCCCGTACTCTCTTACGATATAAAAATAAATGTTCAGCTTGTATAGGCTTTAGACAAGGCGAGTTCCCATGCTATTTTTATTCAGCTGGGGATTCGTCTTTAATCTATTCGAAACAATAATAAGACAAAAATGCATTATACAACAGTATTACTTATAATCGTCAGAAAACCATTATTTGTAGCATTATGAATGATCTTATATATGGATTGACTTGCAGTATCGCTAAACAAGTACCACTCATCCTTGGATACATCATGAACCAAAGTCTCAGGGTATTCTTTTAAAAGTTCAGTTGGAAAAGAACGAATTAAAGAATAAACATCATAACGAGCTAAGCTTTTCCCTTTTGAGTCTAAGAAATCGTATTGGGCATTTTTATAATAAGACCCAAGCGTGTCAATAGTGAAGCTCCAAGAGTAGTCTGAAGGGGCTTCGACCTTTTCACCCTTATTTTTTGCAAACATATTATAAATGGTTTTGTTATATGCATTGCCATGAATTTGCTGAACTACGCCGCCCATAATCATATGGTACTCCTGTTGAAGTGCCTTTACTTGTACACCGTTTATGAACAATGGTTCAGTATCAACATTCACTGTAAAGTTGCTGTAATTGACTTTGCAGCCAAACGCCTCTGCCATAAAACGAAGTGATAACATATATGCGATTATTTTTCGTATATGGTTTTACATCAAGCAGTAACTTTTTACCGTTTTTCTCCGCTGTGCTTTTGTTTATTGCTAATTTTACTTTCACATCACTCCTAGCGAGAATAACCTCGGAATCGGACCATTCGACGCTAGCCCCCAAACTTTCACTAATAACACGTAGAGGCACCATGGCTCGATTATTCTTCATTTCGGGCTTCACATCGGATGTAACCGTCACACCGTCAACTTTGATTTGATTTTGTGCTGCATAAGCAGTGGACGATGAAATACATAAAAAGATAGCAAGAAAAGCCCCAAAGAATGCCTTGTTCATAATAGATTGCTCCTTTTTTGATTAATTTGTTGCACAGTAACTTTCCTCCATATTAAGACGCGACTGGATAAAATTTTGTTGCGCTTTCTTATTCATTAACTTAACGTAACAACGAGTTTATACTATTTAATTAATTTGTATATATTTACCAAACGTAAAATTCTAATCTTCCTGAAGAATTATGTCGATAACATTGAATATTGTTCATAAAATTTACAAAGAAAATCTTTAGGGGGAAAGTTAATGAGAAAACAGCTAAAAGTTGCGATTTCTCTAGTATGTTTAATGATGTTTATAGGTTGTTCGGCTTCACCAGTATCACAGCAGACGACCAAGATTACATTTTTGAATTCCAAATCTGAAATAAAAAACCAATTGGAAGAGGTAGCAAAACAATACAATCAAGAGCACCCGGGAGTATCTTTAGAAATTATAACTGCTCCAGAGGGAACGTCTGCATATCAAAAGCTGATGTCAATGTACGGCTCAGGAAGTCCAGCAACGATGTCGATGCTTGACCCGGGCGATACGCAGACATTCCTGGATAAAGCCGTTGATTTAAGTAAAGAGAAGTGGGTAGCCGATACGATAGAAAATGGACTTGATGGCGTTAAGAAAAACGATGCTGTGCTGGGATTTCCATTTGCAGTGGAAGGCTACGGATTAATTTACAATAAGAAAGTGCTGGACAAGGCGACAGGGGGTTCTTTTGATCCTTCTTCGATAAAAAGTAGAGACAGCCTGAACACATTAATGGCTAAGATTCAGAAGTCGGGAGTAGCACCGGTCATGCTTTCACCAATGGACTGGTCTCTCGGCTCTCATCTTTTAGCTCTGTCTTATTCAGTTCAACCCGGGGGTTTTCCAGAGTTTGTTAAAGGTATGCAGAGCAACTCCATCGATTTGTCCCAAAACAGTGTAATGTCTGGATGGGTACAAACTTTAGACCTGCTCAAGGATAACAGCATCAATAAGCACTCGCCTTTGGACAGTACGTATGACGATGGAGCCAAAGCTTTGGGAGAGGGCAAGGTAGGGCTTTGGTTTATGGGCAACTGGGCTTGGAATGGAATAAAGAGCAATGATACGGCAAATGAGGAATACGGTTTTTTGCCTCTTCCGTTAAACGATAATACGGATGATCCCAACAATTCAAAGATTACAGTTGGTGTGACAAAGTATGTATTCATCGACTCCACAACTACCACGCCTCAGCAGCAAGAGGAAGCCAAGAAATTTTTAAACTGGCTGGTATACGAAAAGTCCGGTCAGGAACTTTTGGTCAACAAGGCCAATGTTATACCGGCCTTCAAGAGTATTAACTTGGTGCCTACCGATCCCTTGAGTAAATCGATCAAGTCATATTTGTCGAGCGGAAAGACGCTGCCGTTTATGGCAACACTTCCACCTGATCATGGGGCCATTACAGGAGCATCTATCCAAAGCTACATTAGTGGAAAGATAGATAAGGCTGAGCTGTTGCGCCAAATACGCATATACTGGAAAGCTCAGCAGGGATGATATGAGACCAGTCACGGGAAGGAAGATAAGGGTGTTTAAACTAACGTTAAAGAAAAAAATAATGAGTGCAGCGCTAATACTGGTTGTCGTACTGTCCCTTTCAAGTGTTATAGGCGTCATTAAGATGTCAGAAATGGGAGAGGCTTCTGATAAAGTAAATAACAGGTCTTTACCTGCGGTTATTCTTCTTCAAGGTATGGATAAGCAGATTACAGAAATCGATAGACTCACTGTTCGATTGATACTCGAAGAGGATGAGGCTATTCGCAGCACTTATCAAGAAGAACTAACCAAAGCTACAGCTTCAATGGATAAGAGTGTAAATAAATATCAAAGTTTAGCCTCTACAGCGGAGGAAAAAGAACTGTTCACCAACTTTTATGGTCAGTGGGCAATGTATCTTCGCCATCTAAAGGTGGTTTCCGCTGCCATGGAAGAAAACGACAAAGTGATGGCCTACATGATCGTTCATGGAAATTCTTCTATTTATAAGGCGGCATTAGATGATGTAAATAAACTGAAGGTGCTTAATGAGCAGTATGCCACTGAGGCAGCTAATCAATCGAGTCAATCTTACCATTCAGGTAGACTTTTGATGATTTCTTTGACTATCATATGTACGATCCTTGGCATTATCGGTTCTTTTTTACTGGCTCAATCGTTCACTAAGCCCATATTAAAGATAGCGGAACAGATTAAGCTGGTAACGAGGGGGAACCTGCAAGTGGAACCCCTTAAGGTCCGTTCCAAAGATGAGGTCGGGGAATTGGCATCCGATTTTAATGAAATGTGCGATTCACTGCGTAACCTTTTAAAGGAAGTTGTGGATAATTCCTTACTGGTTGCTTCTACGGCTGAACAGTTAACGGCCAGTGCAGAACAGACAAGCATTGCTACCGAACAGATAGCTATAAGTGCCACTCAAGTCGCAGAGGGATCTCAGACACAGCTTGCAGATATAGCTGAAACGCTGAATTACACAGTAGACGTTTCTAAAAGTGTAGAGAACATAACCAATCGATTTGTGAATGTAGCTAATCTCACAACCCAAGCACAAGAAAAAGCAAACGGTGGGAAAACCCAAATGTCTTCCACTGTCTCTCAAATAAGAGATGTGCATACCAAGGTAACTCAGTCCGCTGAAGTGGTAAATATTCTAGGGGAAAAATCTGCGGAAATTAGGCAGATCACAGCGATGATCAGTGATATAGCAGCGCGAACCAACTTGCTTTCACTCAATGCGAGTATAGAAGCTGCAAGGGCGGGAGAGCAGGGAAAGGGATTTGCGGTTGTTGCTTATGAAGTACGTAATCTGTCAGCACAAGCAAGTGAAGCAACAGGCAAAATTTCCTCTTTGGTCAACGAAATTGCATTAAGAACAGACGAAGTTGTGATTTCAATGAATGAAGGGGTTCAATCTCTAAATGAAGGCATGATACTTGTCGAGGGTGTCGGTAATGTCTTTTCTGAAATTGTTGGCGCTGTTGAAGAAGTGAGCGGTGAGGTAGACACTGCGGCTGTAGAAGCAAGATCCGTAAATGAAGGAACTGCTTCTATGGTAGAATCGATGAAGAAAATTGCTGAAATCTCCGAACGTGCAGCCGATTCTACTCAAACAGTCGCAAGTGTAGTCGAGGAAACTACCGCTTCCATGCAGGAAGTGTCCGCAGGTGCTAACATGCTTGCCAAGCGGGCGGAAGAGATGAATCAAACGGTGTCTGTATTCAAAATTTAACGTAGTTAGCGGTAGTCTTGGACGAGAAAAACAAGTCCTGGACTACCGCTTGCTGTTACTATTAGATTACGAGTGAACGGCTTCCGCTTGTTTAGCAGCTTTTTTCAGATTTTGTTTACGGCGTTCCTCTAGATACCGTTCTCCATTCTTCTTGTCAGCTGTCAGTGTAAAGCAGGAAATGATGGTGAACAGACCTGCAATGGAACCCAAAATAACATAAGTGATTGGGAAATTCAGAACTTCATACATATGTCCGACAATTGGTGAGAACACAGATACTACCAGTGAGCCCATAAACAAATACAGCAGGTACATGGTAGACGATAACCGTTGGTCAAAGTTGACAGTAATGTACTTGAAGATGGCTACCAAAATAAGCGGTTTTTCCAGGGAGTGAATCATCTTCATTGCAGCCACCCATATGGAACCGAACGGCAACGAAGAACCGATAATACGCAATGACATGATCGCTCCGGCAATAATTAATGCCCATTTGGCAGTCGTTTTGTTGACAAACCATGGGGTAACAAACAGGAACACAAATTCTAGGAATACCTGCACAGCGCTCAAATCGCCAAGGAATTGATTTCCCTCTGCTTTGGAACTGAACTGGGAGACGAAATAGGTAGCGAATTGCTGGTCATATACTTCATAAATTTGGGTCACGCCAACCATGAATAGCATTAGAAACCAGAACTTTGTGGTACGTACGAGATGCAGTACATCAATGAGCTTTAACGATTCTGTTTTCTGCTGTTCCTGTCCGGAAATTTCGACCTTGGTCAGGAAGATGCAGATCATGGCAACAACGGCAGATACGGAGGCAATCCAGAAGGTCAGATTTACATTAATATTGATGACCCGTCCTGCAACAAAGGTAGCAGCTGCCCACCCGAGTGAGCCCCACATACGAACTCGTCCGTATTCAAAGCCGTATTTGCGCGACACTTTATCCATATAGGAATCGACGACACCGTTACCTGCATTAAACACCAGGCCGATAAATAGTGCACCGACAATGGCACCAATGACGAACTGCGTTTGAAGCAATGGACCGTACACATAGATAAAAAAGGGTCCGACCAGTAAAAGGATTGTAAAGAGTATGTACAGCAGATGCTTTCTCAAGCCAAGCTTGTCGGATAAGTATCCAAACAGAGGCTGCATGATCAAGGCGACGATAGAGTTAGCCGCGTATAAAAAACCTGTGTAGGTTTCTGAAATTCCCAGGCTTTGTCCCAGCCAAATGACAAAAAAAGACATGGCGGCAGACCATGTAAACAGATAAGCGAAGTTAAAAACGCTTAAAGACCAGTAGTTGCGTTTTGCCAAATTTCTCATGTTTAAGCACCCCTTCAAATTGTAGCTGACCCATGTGCTGACAACGTCATTAAGCATTGTCTGTACTATTAATTGTAAAGATGTATCCATTGAATCCATAGGGCATTTTCCCAAGATTTCCTGTGCTTATTGCAATCAATCGCTGAAGGGTTGTATAGAGGTTTTATTATCTTGTAAGAAATAAGTCCTACGTGTAAAATTCTTTATAGGTCATTGAGCTTATTTAGTAGAAGGAGAAACATGGCAAGAAGCAGAATTGTTCTAAGGTCTGACTGACATGGTCATACTGTTAGGACAATAAATTGCTAAAGCAAGGGGATGAAGGGGTTCTTTCGCAAGTACAAAGTTACTTGAAACCGTGAATGTATATAGAGTATTGTGTAATGATGAGTTATCGAAGCCCACATCTTGAATAATGTTCTTACACCGAGCGGGGAGGGTTAGCGAATGGCTATCCCTACTTGGTGCTGCTATGCCTTATTCACATGTGCTATACAAAATAAAAAGAAAATGAATGATAACAAAATGTTGTGATTTCATGGTTGGAGGATTTGTTATGTCAAAAAGTGTTACTTCGTCCTTTATTATTATTATAGGATCGATGCTATTTGCCTTATTTTTTGGTGCAGGGAATCTAATCTTCCCCCCCATGCTTGGTCAAATGGCCGGCAAGAATGTATGGATAGCCAATGCGGGTTTCTTGGTTACCGGAGTGGGCTTACCGTTACTAGCCATCACTGCCTTTGTTTTTTCAGGAAAAAGCAATTTACAAGCTTTAGCAAGTCGTGTACATCCTTTATTCGGGATTGTCTTTACCACGGTTCTTTATTTAGCCATTGGCCCTTTATATGCAATTCCAAGAACCGGTAGCGTGTCGTTTGAAATTGGAGTAAGACCTTTTTTTTCTAACGGTGCAGATCATCCTGTCGCACTTGTGGTATTTACAATTCTTTTTTTTGGAGTTGCCTGCTTGTTATCACTGAACCCTACAAAAATTATTGATGTCATCGGAAAGTTTTTAACACCTATTAAATTGACATTCATTGGAATCCTTGTGGCTGTAGCACTTATTCACCCCATAGGAGCATTCCAAGCACCTGCTGAAGGGTATACTTCGCACGTCTTTTTCAAAGGCTTTCAAGAAGGTTATTTAACATTGGATGCTCTGGTAGCCTTTATTTTTGGCATTATCATCGTAAATGCAATTAAGGAAAGAGGAGTTACTACCAAAAAAGAGCTGATGATTATTTGTGCCAAATCGATAACCATTGCGGTTACCCTCTTAGCATTTATCTATACGTCTCTTGCCTACATGGGAGCTTCAAGTGTTGAAAAACTGGGTGTTTTAGAAAATGGGGCTGAGGTGTTAGCCAAAGTTTCATCCTATTATTTTGGATCTTATGGTTCCATTTTATTAGGCTTAATGATTACAGTAGCGTGTTTAACGACAAGCGTAGGGCTTATTACGTCCTGTTCTTCCTTTTTTCATACATTATTTCCAAAGATCTCTTATAAAAGAATTGCTCTCATGCTATCTATCTTTAGTATGATTGTAGCGAATATAGGTTTAACACAGCTCATTAAGGTTTCAACACCAGTATTAATCGCAATATATCCTATTGCTATTTCTCTAATATTTTTAACCTTTTTACATCCTGTATTTAAAGGAAAGTCAGAAGTATATCAAGGCAGCTTAATATTAACCTTCATTATTAGTCTGTTTGACGGCTTGAATGCCGCTGGAATTAAAGTCAAAGGAATTAATGACTTTTTCACTGAAATCCTCCCATTATATGATGTGGGGTTAGGCTGGTTAGTTCCCTCGATTGTAGGCGGAATCGCGGGCTATATAGTTTACTATATTAAGCGAAGAAAAATCGTCCTCATACTTATGAAGCCCAAAAAATAAAAAAATCAAAATCATGCATTTTAGTCTGTTATAGAAGGGACAGCAAGCGCCTGATCTGCTTCGTGCTGCTTGCGGTATAGTGAAGGAGTCAGGCCGTTCCATTTTTTAAAGGTTGCAATAAAATAGCTTAGATTTTCAAATCCCACCTCCAGTGCAATATCAACTACTTTGCGGTCACTTTGCTCCAGCAACCTGCAAGCCTTCTGAATCCGCTGATAATTGATATATTCAACCGGGCTCTTCTGCACCATCTGCTTGAAGAAACGACAGAAATGTCCCTCACTCATCCCAACCTCATCTGAGATCTCTCGCAAACGAATGGGCTCATGTGCATGACTGTTGATGTACGCCAGTGCTTTTTTGATCCGTTCGACCTTGTTGCGTTGACTCGCCATAATTACGTCTTCTCCGTTAGCCGGAGTCATATGCGGGAACAGGCAGGCGATTATGCTATAAAGTTGTGCTTTGGTGAACAGCTCACGGGCAGGCGCATTCTGTTCATGACTAACGATAATACGTTTCAACGCAGTCAATAGCTCCTGCTCCCAAGGCTGCACACCGCGAATATGAGGGGGAGGGACGAGCTTTTTATTGATAAACGGTTCAATAAACTGCGTCTGAACTGTGTCTTGTGTGCGGCTGTGTAGCATGTCGGGGTGAAACACCACCGCGGAGAACACACAGCGAGGGCTTTTTTGTAAATAACCGGCATGCAGCTCGCCGCTGTTTACAAAAAGGGCTTCGCCCTCGCTAACCTCTGTATAGACCATATCCGTCTGAAATACAGCGCTCCCCTGTTCCACGACGATGAACTCCATTTCTTCATGCCAATGGGACTCCAATATACTATTTCCGTTCAACTGCTCTACGCTCGGATATACGCTGACCGGATACATAGGATTTCCGTGAATACGGTTTTCTCGTAACATTTCCCTCTGCATTTCAATGATTCCCTTCCGCAAATTGATTTATATAAAAAACATCAAAATATTGATACTAAACGTCAAAATAAAAGAAGTAAACCCTTCCATAAATCAATATTATTATATTAAGGATTTCGAAAAAATCCAATAAGCGATTTGAAATCAAGGAATATAAAAGTTGAGATGGAGGAAGAGACAGATGAAATTTACTGATGGCTATTGGTTGGTTCGTAAGGGCTATGAAATACAAAATCCTGCTGACATCCGTGATATTGTGACGGACGATGCTTCCATGACGGTATATGCAGCAACCCACCGGATCGAGCACAAAGGGGATACGCTGAATGGAGCGTTACTGAAAGCGACCTACAGCTCTCCTATGCCGAATGTTATTCGCGTGCGTCTGAACCATCACAAAGGACGGGTGCATCATGGACCGGATTTTGAAATTCACACCTTGCCAACAGAAGTAGACATTACAGTGGGTGAGGACGTAGCGGTGCTGAAAAGCGGCGATCTGAGTGTGCGAGTCGGTCGTGGAAAGAGCTGGGACGTAGGCTTTTATGTCCAGGATCGTAAAGTCACAGGTAGTGGACATCGGGGACCCGGCTATATTACAGACCCGCAAAACCAGCCTTTTTTTCGGGAGCAGCTGGAGCTGGGCATGGGGGAGTACGTATACGGTCTTGGTGAACGGTTCACTCCGTTTGTGAAAAATGGTCAGGTGGTTGATATCTGGAATGAAGATGGCGGAACTAGCAGTGAACAGGCATACAAAAACATTCCATTTTATTTATCCAACAAAGGGTACGGTGTATTCGTCAATCATCCAGAAAAGGTATCCTATGAGATTGCCTCGGAAAATGTTTCAAAGGTACAGTTTAGCGTTGCCGGCGAATCGCTAGAGTATTTTATTATTGGTGGAGCTAATCCTAAAGAGGTGCTGGACAATTACACCAAGCTGACAGGTAAGCCCGCATTGCCACCAGCCTGGACCTTTGGTTTGTGGCTGACCACTTCGTTCACAACGGATTATGATGAAGCGACCGTAAACCATTTTGTGGACGGAATGGCTGAGCGGGATCTGCCGCTCTCGGTATTCCATTTTGACTGCTTCTGGATGAAGGAATACCAATGGTGTGATTTCCAGTGGGATCAAGATATGTTCCCAGATCCGGAAGGCATGCTGCAAAGATTGAAGGCTAAGGGTCTCAAAATTTGCGCATGGATTAATCCGTATATTGCAGAAAAATCCATTTTGTTTGATGAAGGCATGGAAAATGGCTACCTGGTCAAAACAGCCGATGGCAGCGTATGGCAATGGGACATGTGGCAGGCAGGAATGGGATTGGTTGACTTCACGAATCCAGCTGCTGTCGCATGGTACCAGGATAAGCTGAAGGTGCTGATTGATCAAGGCGTGGATTGCTTCAAAACCGACTTTGGTGAGCGTATTCCAACAGATGTAGTTTATTATGATGGCTCTAATCCAATGAAAATGCATAACTACTATACGCATTTGTACAACAAAGCTGTGTTTGAGGTGCTGGAGGAAAAGCTGGGTAAAAATGAAGCTGCATTATTTGCACGTTCTGCTACAGCCGGGGGACAACAGTTCCCAGTACACTGGGGCGGAGACTGCTCGTCCACATATGAGTCGATGGCAGAATCCTTGCGGGGCGGATTGTCGCTTGGCTTGAGTGGTTTTGGCTTTTGGAGCCATGATATTAGCGGCTTTGAACTTACGGCTGCGCCGGACTTATACAAACGATGGGTACAATTTGGCCTGTTATCCTCTCATAGCCGTCTACACGGAAATGTGTCGTACCGTGTTCCTTGGCTGTTTGACGAAGAGTCTGTCGACGTAGTGCGCAGCTTTACCAAGCTCAAATGCTCGCTGATGCCACACCTGTATGCTTCTGCTGTGGAATCTTCGGTGAAGGGACTGCCGATGATGCGGGCTATGGTACTGGAGTTCCCACAGGACCCTACCTGTGCAACGCTGGATCTACAATACATGCTGGGGGATTCCATATTAGTAGCCCCGATCTTTAATAAAGAAGGCAATGTACAGTATTATGTACCAGAGGGTCAATGGACGAATTTGCTAACCAATGAAACTGTATCTGGCGGTCGCTGGGTTAACGAGCAACATGATTTTACAACCTTGCCTGTGCTCGTGAAGCCAAACACATTGCTGGCCATCGGTCATGAGGATCGTCGTCCGGATTATGATTATGCAGATCAAGTGGCGCTGCACTTGTTTGAGCTAGGTGAAGGGCAACAGGCTCGCACGGTTATCGTGAATACGTCAGGCGATGAAGAGCTCACGGTTACTGCCAGCCGCAAGGATTCAGTCATCACAGTGAAGGCTGAAGGTGCTGCTAAACCGTGGTCGTTAGTATTACGCGGTATCCACGAGGCTGTTCAAGTGGAAGAAGGCAGTAGTCTGGCGGGAGAACAGGGAGTAATTATTACACCAGCCTCCAGCGGACAGCAAGTGCTCACTATTCACTTGGGATAGGTCAGGAGTTCATCCGTGGATGGATAGTTTAATAATGTAGCGATTATATTGCGAATAAAAAGGGCTTGCCTGATACAAACCAGGCAGGCTCTTTTTGATGTTGCATCTGATAGAAAATGTTTTCAACCTTGCTTAATGCTATTCCCTATGCATTCTCTTGAAGTAGTAGTGGTACAAGGTGCTGCCGGAAAATATCCACAGGATTCCGTTTCTTCTTAAACTTATCAGCCGTGAGGACAACTACCAAGTCATAAGACGGGACGACAATAATATATTGCCCACCAAAACCGAGTGCGTAATAATAGTCCGTTGCCGTTCCTGCCTCTCTCTCATCTGAGAAGGAAGAAGCCCACCAGTGACAGCCATAATATGCTTTTTGTGGTTTGGAGGCTGGAAGGAATGGACGAGTCGAATATCGGACAGTCTCTGTCTGGATAATCTGCCGTCCTTCCCAGCTTCCTTTATTCAGATAAAGTCGCCCGAATTTGAGCATGTCCAGCGGCCTGAGATGCAGACCAAAGCCTCCGGTATGAGTGCCTTGTGGATCGGTTTCCCAATGATAGCTATGGATACCAAGTGGTTGGAATAATTGCTCCTCGGCAAATTCAGCGACTGTTTGTCCAGAGGCAGAACGCAGCAAGGTCGCCAACAGTTGAGAACAGCCAGAGCTGTACTCCATTCGTGTACCTGGTATATCCGATAATGGCTGTGAAAGCACAAACTGCACCCAATCGGATGTTTTGCTCATGGTAGGGAAAGAATTTTGTCCTCCAAATTCTGTCCAGTTAAAGCCAGCAGACATTGTCAGCAGGTGTTCAATCGTAATATCACGCTTTCGAGGGTCACTGTCTTTGGCCAGTTGTGGGAAAAATTCGAGGATCGGCGTCTTCGGGTTGGGTATCCGTCGTTGATCCATAGCAATACTAACTAATGCGGAAAGCACGCTTTTAGTACAGGAATTTATTTTATAAAGTTCGTTGGCAAATTGAGGCTCACGGTAATAATCCATGATCATATGACCCTGCTGCTCAATAAGACAGCTACGGGTTTCCAACTCATCAAGCACGTGAATAAGTGGTTTAAGCTCCAGACTTTTCATGTAGATCCTCCTTGAGGCTTATAGCATACCATGACTTAGTATATCATTTTTGACCATCCGAATCTGACAAATACAAACGGATAATAGTTCTTATCTTTTCCCCTAATTTGAATTTTTTTGTTTTTTGATATTAAAAAACATATATATGTTCACTAAACAGACACAAAATTATATAAAAATCTATACACTTTTTCGCTTTCATTTAAAATAACAGGCCAATAAAACGATATATAGTAAGTTGAACATTATATTTAAAACAACTGGGGGACCACTTCATGAACTTAACAATTAAGGCCAAAATGATTCTCAGCGCGATACTGATCCCAAGTGTGATTGCTGCCATGCTGCTGACCAATTACATTTTAAGTGTACATAGTGAGAACGAGTACAAAGATATTATGAATCGTGAAGAGACGATTTCGTATAACTCCAAGTCTCTGCAATTTTTGTTAAATGGGATATCGAATGATGAGCGAGGATATTTGTTGACTCGTGATGAACAGTATGGGAACGAGATTGGAAACAAGCAGAGTGAAATTGCAAAGTTGCTACAAGAGACAGAAGCTTTGCTCAATACAGGCAATGAGGATACAAAGAAAAAGATGACTGAGCTCAAAACAGGAGTTAATTCCTATATGAATCAAGTTCATAGTCTACTGACTACAGCGGGGTATAAGAGTACAAAAGATGATGCTTTTCCGCCATTTTCTGAATTGCTTGATGATTTTGAAAACGAACGGGTTTTGCGCAAGCAACTGGATACCAAGGTAGTAGCATTCGTCAAAGCGCAAGAAGAAATGGTAACGGTGAAAATACAGCAGGCGCATCAAACGATGACGAATACAACTCTGATTACGAGCGTTGTAGGGCTTTTAGTTATTATTTACAGTATTGCTCAATCCATCATTCTGATTCGTTCTATTCGTCCATTACACCATATGAATGAACAGTTGTTGCAAATGTCTCAAGGTGGGGGAGATTTGCGTAGTAGACTGGATATTACGTCTAAAGACGAAATCGGTATGATTGCGAGTTCCTACAACAAGCTCATTGAAGGGTTCCGTACCATTATAGTGGATGCTCAGGATACGGCTCGTACATTAACTGTAACCGCAGAGCGTGTTAACGTCAGTACTGAGGAAATGAATCAGGCCAATCGTCACACTTCCGGTGTAATGGAAGAGCTTGCGACGGGTATGGAGCATCAGGTCGATGATATTACACAAACTACAGATACCATGAAAGAACTTGCCTACGAGTTGGAACAGATTGCTGCCACAAGCGAGCAGGTATATGAATTGTCTGATACGGCTGCTAAAGATGCAGAAGCAGGGGAACAATCGATAGGTCAGGCTATGCGCCAGATGGAAAAGGTAAGCGAAAGTGTAGACAGCTCTGCACGTGCTGTGCGTTCACTTAGTGAACAGGCGGAGCAGATTGGCATGATTGGATCTGTGATTACCGGATTTGCCAAACAGACTGGAATGCTGGCGCTTAACGCGTCCATTGAAGCGGCAAGAGCCGGAGAACAGGGTAAAGGATTTGCTGTTGTGGCCTCTGAGGTAAGAAGGTTGTCCGAGCAGGTATCCGTTTCAGCAGCAGAGATCACACAGTTTGTGCAAAATATTCAGGAGCATGTTGGGCATGTCGCTTCAACCATGCAGTCTGGAACGGTTGAAGTGCAATCTGGGGTAAAGGTCATGCAATCCGCTGAAACTGCATTTCGTCAGATTGGAAGTTCCATTCAACAGGTCAGCGAGCAGATTCACAGTGTAAACCGGTCTGTAGAACAAATGTCCGATGGATCAGAGCGGATGGTGAAGGCGGCGGAACGCATACGTGAAGTAGCAGAGCAGACGGCAGGAGGAACTCAAAGCGTCAGTGCTGCGGCTGAGGAGCAACTGGCCTCCATGGAGGAGATTGCTTCATCCATTCACACCTTGGCGGATATGTCGCAATTGCTGAATGCAAGGGTCGGTGGTTTTAAAGTATAGCCGTATAAATTCCCACCAATGTAAACACAATAACACCTGTTGAGTAAATCTGAACAGCTGTGTTATTACTTTTGCAAAGGTGGTAACGGGATGCAACAAAATAAAGGGAATCTGGTTGCATTAGGTTCCATCCCGCTGATGATGACGCTGGGTAACTCCATGCTGATTCCTGTTTTACCGGAAATCGGACGTAAGCTGCATGTAAGCTCTTTTCGGGTTAGCATGTTGATTACAGTGTATGCGGTGGTGGCCATTTTACTGATACCGATTGCGGGCTATCTATCCGACCGATTCGGCCGAAAAGCGGTAATTGTTCCCTGTCTGATCCTGACTGTGATCGGCGGGGGGATTTCTGCGGCAGGAGCCTGGCTGCTTCATGACTTGGCAGCATACTGGACCATTATTGCAGGTCGTCTACTTCAAGGTGCGGGAGCAGCAGGGGCGTTTCCTATCGTCATTCCGCTTGTGGGCGATCTGTATGAGAATGAGGATGAAGCCAGTAAAAACCTGGGGGTAGTCGAGACCTACAACACATTCGGTAAAGTATTAAGCCCGATCCTCGGTGCTGCATTGGGAGCTGTACTGTGGTTTTTGCCATTGGCAGTGATTCCGGGCCTCTGTCTGATTTCGCTTATTTTGGTAATTTGGCTGATCCATGTCCCCAAGCGTAAGAACCAACCGATTATGTTTCGAGAATTTGTGGGGAATGTGAAGCAGGTGCTTACTGAAAAAGGACGCTGGCTCTATGCTATTTTTGCTATGGGCGGTATTTGTATGTTTGTCATTTTTGGCGTCTTATTTTACCTGTCCGACATATTGGAAAGCCGTTACAAACTTCAGGGAGTCTGGAAGGGCTTTGTGCTGGCCATACCGCTTATTTCCCTCTGCCTCTGCTCTTACTTGGGTGGAAAGATTATTGGGAAGCACAAAAAGCGTATGAAGTGGATCGGCTTTGGCGGTTTGGCTATATTGACGATCAGCTTTGCTATTCTCGGATTTTTCCAACACATTTATATCGTAATCGGCTTGTTTACGTTAGGGGGCGGCGGAATTGGGCTTGCACTCCCTTGTTTGGATGCCCTGATTACCAAGGGAATAGAAAAAGAGGAACGCGGAACCATCACCTCCTTGTATAGTAGCATGCGCTTTGTCGGTGTCTCGCTAGGGCCTCCGGTTGTATCCTTGCTGATTGGTAGCAGTGGACATGGATTGCTCTTTGGCGTCATGGCTGCAGTGGGGGGGATTGCAGCTCTGCTGATGCTGTTTGCGGTCAAGCCAGAGCAGGATGAACCCGCAGGAGACAAATCCAGTGATCGTAAGCAAAAGAGTGAGGGAATAACATACGCATCACGAGAAAAGCCTCTTTCCTCTAAGCTAAGACACAAAACTCCTGCGAAATATAAATGATTTGCAATTAAAAAAGCACCTGCTATCCATGATTAAAGCCATGGAAACAGGTGCTTTTGCTATTTGAGCAAGTATGGATGGATACTCATTTTAGAGAATGGTCTTATCCCTCCAGAGGGACATTTGTTTTAGGCTTGCGGCTTGCGATAATCTGAATGATATAGATCAGTAAGAACAGAACAATAAACAGTGACGAAAGACGGTACATCCACGCATAATCACTTGCTCTGGCGATTACGCCAAGTATAAGCGCTCCAGCTGCGACTCCAAAATCGAGAGAGTTGAGAAACATACCGTTTGCCATACCCCTCTGTTTAGGTGATACGACCTGAATCATCCAGGTTTGCAAGGTTGGCTGCATTACGCCAAAACCGATACCGTAGCAAAGAGCAGACAGGTACATAAAGACATCGCTGTGTGCGTAGGAAAGCAGGATCAGACCGCCGATGAGAAACAGGGAACCGGGGATGAGTAGTGCCTTCGCCCCTTTTTTATCATATATACGGCCCGAGAAGGGACGTACGATCAATACAGATACCGCATTAAACAGGAAAAAGTAAGCCGGATGGGCAAGATTAGCTTCATCCCCATAAAGCGCCATAAAACCGAGCAACCCGCCATATGTGATAGACATCAACATGTTCAACAAGGCGGGGATCCATAATTTACGGTTAAATGCCGGTTTGCGCCCTTCTTCCAGAGGGACCATAGGTGGTTCGATGTGCCCTTTAGGCAGTGTGCGAATGAGCCAGTAAGCCAGAGGGAAAATGACAACAATAACAGCGGATGTCGAATAAGCAAGCAGGTTAAAACTTCCATATTGCAGCATCGAAATGCCGATGGTTGGTCCAATTGACATCGCTAAACTAGTGGACAGACTAAAAAATCCCATTCCTTCACCGAGACGTTTAGGAGGGATGACGTCAGTGACCATGGTTGGAAAGGCGGTGCTGCTCATCCCAAAGCCAATCCCGAACAACATGCGCATGAGCAGAAGTACCGCAATCGTCGGTGAAACACTGTATCCCAACGTTCCTGCTAATGCAAGCAGCAGTCCAACGAAGATCAGGGCGCTACGATGTCCTTTTTCCAGCATGCGTGCCGAAAAAAGCCTTGCTACAATTGCGCTTAGTGCAAACAAAGTCGTAACGAGGCTGACCTGAACGGGAGAAGCATGGAATGCATTTTTTACATAGGAAGGAATGGAAGATACAATCATCTGTAGTTCCAGAAACAAAAATAAGTTGGAAACCGTAAGAACGATAAATTCCTTGGTCCAAAGAGGTTGCTTGCCTTGTTGCATATTAATCGTTCTCTCCTTGTTTTTCTGATTCAGTCATGTTGGTATGAATTTGTAAAAGCGTTTGGCGGAATTGCTTCAGATCTGCAGAGGAAATTCCTTTTACAAAATCGTGGTTGGCATCTCGTTCGACGGGGAGAGTCTCCTTCACAAGCTGTCGGCCTGCTTCAGTCAAATGAAGCAAATAAGCCCGGCGATCCTGTGGGCTGTTCACACGCTGCACCCAGCCCTTCTTGTCCAACAAATCAATAATACGAGTCGTGGTGGGCTGGTCCTTTACAGCCTTAGCTGCAATTTCTTTCTGATTTAAACCCTCGGCCTGATAGATTTGGTACAAAACCGACCATTGTTCCGGGGAAATATCATGAGGTTTAAGCCGATGCGAGAGCTGTTGACTCATTTTGCGATGGGTGATCCCAAGCAACATCCCAATAGAGCAATCGGGAGGTAAATTGTTCATATGACACTCCTTTCTAATTTTCCGTATAGGATACTTCGAAATTAATTAGTTGTTATAACAATTATATGGACGACAAGTTATTTTGTCAAAAGAAGTTGTGCAGTGTTTTGTAAACATACGCTCCTTTTCCACTTTACTTTTACTTGTCTAAGCGGGAAAAAGAGCAAAAAAACAGCCCGCAAAAAACGGGCTGTTCGGGTTTTAACATATAGTTTGCCATGACTGGCGAATTAAGCTTTAGGTACGGTTTCCCAATCCTTAAGAAAGCGTTCGATACCACTGTCTGTCAGTGGGTGTTTCCACAGCGAAGGAAGCAGGGAACCTGGAATGGTCGCGATATGTGCCCCAGACAGAGCAGCATCTTCTACATGCTTAATGTTGCGGATGGAGGCGGCGATGATTTCGGATTTCAGACCATGAATGTCCAAAATTTGTCTCAGATCACGAATCAGCTTCATACCGTCTACAGCAATATCATCCAGACGTCCTACGAACGGGCTGATAAAAGTAGCACCAGCTTTGGCGGCCATCAAACCTTGAGCTGCGGAGAAAATCAGTGTTACATTCGTTTTGATTCCGTTCTTGGTCAGCTCGTTACAAGCGTACAAACCATCCTCGGTCATAGGAAGCTTGATCACCACGTTAGGTGCCCACTTTGCGATGTCATAAGCTTCTGTGAGCATATCTTCAGCCTTAAGACCAATCACCTCGGCGCTTACGGGACCTTCAACGATACTGCAAATCTCCTGAATGACTTCCTTGAACACTCGGCCTTCCTTAGCGATCAGGGAAGGGTTCGTTGTTACACCATCAACTAGACCCAAACGTTCAATACGTTTGATTTCCTCAATGTTACCAGTATCCAAGAAAAATTTCATTTGATTTTCCTCCTCAGGTTTATATAGTACATAATACATATCATATGGTGTACATTAGCTTATTTAAATGTAGCATATTGCACACGTTAAACTTATAATTAGTATGTATTACATTTTTAATTGTGACACATTTTAAATTTGAAAACAAGCGGTCTTTGATTAAAATTTGATGAATTGTCGAAACA
The DNA here is from genome assembly GCF_050482105.1 of Paenibacillus jamilae. Classification (GTDB taxonomy): domain Bacteria; phylum Bacillota; class Bacilli; order Paenibacillales; family Paenibacillaceae; genus Paenibacillus; species Paenibacillus jamilae_B. Next base: position 489,083 of record NZ_JBCNHI010000020.1, read on the forward strand.
TGCTGAAATTAACCGAGTTGTGATCAGCTATAATGTATACTACCCCATTTTATAAGGAGGTAATCATTATTCAACTGTCAGAAAGACAGCGGGAAATTGTAGATATTGTCCAGCGTCTGGCGCCTGTTACAGGGGATAAAATTGCTGAAGAACTGGGGCTATCGCGGCCGACTTTGCGTTCTGACCTTGCTTTGCTCGTTATGCTAGGGCTAGTAGATGCCAAACCGAAGGTAGGCTATTTGCCAGGGCGTTATCCAAAATATGATAGCCATATTGGCGGTATGCTCAAAAAGCTGACTGTGGCAGATATCCTTAGTGATCCGATTTTGATTTCAGGTGATGCTACCGCCTATGATGCGGTGTTGATGCTGTTTCAGCAAAATACAGGCACGCTGATGGTCACAGGGGAGGAGCAGGAGCTCATCGGAATTGTTACCCGTAAGGATCTGCTGAAGGTTATGCTGGGACATACCGATCTTCACACTGTGCCGGTGACCATGGCCATGACTCGCCGGGCCCAAATGACGACGCTTGCTCCAGGGGATTCTTTACTGGAAGCAATTTCGAAACTGATTCGACATCAGGTGAATTGTCTTCCTGTTTTGGACGAGCAATGTACCTCCGCGGTTCCAATTAAGGGGTTAATCGGACGGGTTACGAAAACAGATATCATGAATGCCATTCTGAGCTTGACGGAAGAAAAGACGTAAAACATGAATAAGGGGGCCTTATATGTACTGGTTGGCCATGCTGACGATGCTGATTGACCATGTCGGACTCGTGTTTTTTCCGACAGATCCGGCTTGGAGAATTGCCGGCAGGCTTGCTTTTCCCATCTACGCGTACGCGCTCTATCTGGGATATACCCGTACCCGAAATATCCGGAGCTACATGCTTCGACTGCTTGGGCTGGCCCTGATCTCCCAGGTGCCCTATATGCTGGCATTTGATGTGTACAGACCCAATGTGATCTGGACGCTACTGGTGTCGTTGCTTGCGCTGGCTGCTGCATCTCGCATGAAGCATTGGGTGTCTGTGTCGGCTCTGTACGGCCTCACAGCTCTGTTCATGGAGCTCAGCCAGATGGATTACGGAGCCTATGGTCTGCTGCTTGTTCTCATTTATCAATACACCCGTTCATATATGATAATTGCTGCTCATTTTGTTTTGAATGTTGTGTATGATATGGTACACCATGCGAATATCCAGCACTTTAGTCTGTTGTCGAGCATTCTAATCGTATGCTTTGCCACAGGGGAAAGTGGATTTGATGGTCGGGTGCCGCGTTGGTTGTGGCGCAGCTTTTATCCGGTACATTTGGCTGTTATTGCACTAATTCGCATCTGGCCCTGAACTCGAATTCATACAACAAAGGAACCTTTACAATCCTGACATAAAATGATTGTAAAGGTTCCTTTTATTTTTAAATCAACAATGGTATTCAAGATGCCTCATTGGGACCTTGGGCAAAAGGAAGTGGGCGAGTGGGAGCCCCTTCTTTCATATATTGCACCAATACTTCCGGAATATTGTGTATTCCTCCTGCATTGACGCGGTAGCCGTTTGTTTGACCTGGCGAGTTAATTCCACGTTTCACCGTGAACGTAACGTCAATTCCCAAGGAGCGGCAGATTTCCAGCGTCTCCTTGGTATATCCACCATAAGGGAAGGCCAGTACATTCTGATCATTGTGTAAATGTTTGAACAGCTTCTTATCAGCCATGTCCAAATCGGAATAAACCCGTTGTTTGAACTCTTCCTCGGTTTCCATTCGCCCCAGCTTTTTCGAATACACCGGACCCATCAAAAGCGGCTTTTGTTTGGTGCGCTTTGTATTTGAGTATCCATACGCATGCTGGTCATTGGTATGATTGTAAAAATCAATGCCCTCTGCATGCATCTGATGAATTTGATCCCATGTCAGCTTTGGTATACCAATATGTTTAGGGTTGCTGATTGTAGATGTAATGAGAAAATTGGTGGCTGGAACATGATATTTCTTCAACACGGGGAAAGTGTCCGTGTAAAAGGATTCATAACCATCGTCGAATGTCATAAGAACCGCATTATCCGGAACTTTGGCTTTATGTAAAATGAAATCAGTATACTCTTTCATTGTGATCCATTGGAAGCCATTTGCTTTCATTTCGTCCAATTGTCTCGTTAAATTACTAAGCTTGAGAGCACCGGGATCAGGTGGAGTCTTGGTTACCTCATGATACATCAGGACAATTACTTTGTTTTGGTAATATACCTTATCTGGCGTAGGCGTGAGTGAGAATAAATGGCGTACCAGTCGATCTGCATTAGCAGTGCGTGTACGATGAGTTCCTTTGACTATAGGTGTGTGATATATGTTACGTGCTTCATATACCAAAATCCCTAGCATAGCTATCAAGCTTATAATTAGCAATGTTCTTTTTAAAAAAGTGTGTTTCATTGAATGACATCCCCCGCATGCAAAAAATTCTGAAAGTATAGAGGTTTATACTAAATATGAAACTAGCAAAATCTAGTCTATCATACCGAAAACACGCGGGGGAAATATCACAACTTTGTTACCTCTGTGTTGCTTGTGCAGATACCGAAGATGAGGCCGGGAAGTAACCGATCTCGACTGCATGCTGGATCATATTGCGAATAAACTCCAGATTGGTCACCGGACACTGTACGCCAGCTTGTTCCAGCAGAGCTGTAGTTACAGAGCAGCCGTATCGGTAAGCCGAATCTTTGGCTCCATCGCCTTCGAGTTGTCCCATAGCAAGGTGAAGTGCATCTTCCTGAATGCCAGAAGACGGGTTCAGCAGCCAAGCGCTATAATCGTCAAAAGGCAGGGTTTCTACTGCGTAACCGAGCTGGTTTACCATTGCGATCAGTTCATCATATGGCAATGGGTTCGGATTACAAATATGGAAAATACGGTTCGCACTTTTTTGCTTGACAGACAGTTCTACGATCGCACGGCTGGCGTAATCAATCGGTGTGAAATCTGTATGCCAATCGGCTTGTGGCGCTTTGCCCAGCAGCAGCATTGCCTTCATCATACGATAATAAGCGTTGCTGTCGATATTACGCTGGAAGCGACCGTTGGCCGAGTGGGCTGTCAAATTTCCTGCGCGATAGATCGAGACAGGCGTACCTGCTTGAGCTGCCTTGAACAATAGCTTCTCTGCCGCGAGCTTGCTGTTCGTGTACAGGTTGTCCACGTTCAGCTCATCTGGGAAGGCAGAGAGCTCCAATGCTGATTCCCATTTTCCTTCGTTTGCAAGATCCTCCGGTATTCCCATAGTGGAGACATGATGGAAGGAGACTCCAGGTTTGGCTTGGGCGATTCTCAGCAGTTCCAATGTTCCTGTCACATTCGTGCGATCGAAGGCTGCCGAATCACCAAAATGACGCACGTCAGCAGCGCTGTGAATGATGCCGTCGATTTGGTGCTCCAGCATATGACGATCGACAGAAGAGAGACCCAGATCAGCTTGCTCTAGATCCCCATAGACAGCCTTCACCCGTCCTTCCATCAAGCTGGAGACATCTTGACCAAAATATCCTGTCAATACGGATTCAATACGCTCCATGCCGGATGGACCGCTCTGAGAAGGGCGCACCATCGCGTATACTTTGGCTTCTGTCCGTTGAAGCAGGTCATACAAAATGTGTGAACCCAGATATCCTGTGGCTCCAGTCAACAAAACCACGCGCAAGTCGCGGATTTCAGCTAAATCTGAAGCACCAGGCAACTCAATAGGATGTTCATTTAAATCTGTTTTTTCTTGAGAAATCGCGCGTGTCTTGCGCTGCGGCGCTTGTTCTGCACCCAATTGCTCTACGTATTCAGCGAGCTCACGAACGGTCTTGTAACGGAAAAAGTCCCCTATACGGAGCGCGCCATAACGCGGCTTCAGAATAGCCAGCACATGAATGACACGGAGCGAATCGCCTCCGATCAGGAAGAAATCATCAGTTGCGCCAATGTTATGTTTACCAAGCACTTGTGTCCATGCTTCGGCAATGAGTGTTTCAGTTCCTTCGCGGAGAGGTTCCCCGCCGGATGTAAGATCAGACACTTCAGGAAGTGGGCGCAGAGCCAACTTTTTACGATCGATCTTGCCAGTTGGAGAAATAGGCATGGCTTCCAGATGAACGACATGAGTCGGTACAAAATAGGAAGGCAGCTTATCTCCAATATAAGACTGAATAACGTCCTGTGGAATGGACTGTCCGTCCGAAGTAGTGAAATAGCCAACTAACATGTTCTGATCTGTATGATCCTTAACAGCGACAACAGCTACGTCCTGAACGTCTGGATGTTTGGAGAAATGGTCTTCAATTTCTCCTATTTCAATCCGGTTTCCCCGAATTTTAAGCTGCGAATCCTTCCGGCTTACGTATTCAATCGTACCGTCTGGCAGCAGCTTGGCAATATCACCTGAGCGGTACATTTTTTCACCTGGGACAAAAGGATTGTCCACGAATGATTGGGCTGTACGCTCTGGCTGATGGAGATAGCCATGGGCCAACGCAGGCGTAGCAATGCATACTTCGCCTGGAATATTGACAGGGCAGAGCTTGTTATCGTCGTTAACGATATACACTTTGTAATTGTAAATCGGCTTGCCGATCGGGATATTAACGACATGCTCAGGTACGGCACCACGGACCCGATGAGTCGTGGTCGCTACGGTGCATTCAGTTGGTCCGTATACATTTACGATATCTGTATCTGTACCAAATTTGCTTTGGAACGCTCGAACTTGTGAGCCATATAGCGCTTCGCCTGCCACAGTAACAATTCGAACATTTGCGAGCTTGCGATAGCCTTCGTCTGACAGGTACGTAGATAGCTGATTAAAGAATACGGTTGGCAAAATGGTAATAATCGTCGTGCCCGTACGTTCGATGGCTTCAGCGAATTCTTCCACAGATACGCGCTCTTCGGAAGACAGTAGGTACAATTTTGCACCGTAAAACAAGGCACCAATTGTATCCCACACCGAAGCATCGAAGCTATAGGTGGCGAATTGAGTCAATACATCCTGAGGTGTAATGTCACAATCGCGTTGCACGACAGCTCCTAGGTTAACGACACCGCGGTGAGCGATCAGGGCACCTTTCGGTTTGCCTGTAGAACCGGAAGTATAGATGACATAAGCCAGATCATCAGGACTTACATCAACGTTTGGGTTGCTTGCTGCATAACCTGCCAGTGCTCCATCAATAGCTAATATTTCTTTTACCGTTTCAATGGACCCGCATAGCTCCGCCGCTTGTTGGGTGAGTGCAGAAGTTGTTAAGACAAAAGGAGAACGCGTGTCCTCGACAATGTAGCTGCTCCGATCTGCGGGATGAGCGGGATCAACAGGAACGTACACGCCCCCAGCTTTCAGGATGCCGAGTAGGGAAATAACAGTCTCCAAGCTTCGTTCCATGAAGATGGTCACGAATTCACCTTTGGTGAGACCTTTGGATAACAAGACACGTGCGACTTGATTAGCACGCTCATTCAATTCACGGTACGTATACTCCCCAGTATGGGAGGCGATAGCTGGACGATCCGGGTATTGGGAAGCCGCTTCTTCAAACATTCCGTGAATCGTCTGATGCTCAGGATATTTCACGACAGTATTATTTAAAGCTGCATGAGCAGCGCGATCCGCGTCCGATAATATGTCAATAGAATTCACAAGCGCATGGCTGTTGTTGAGCGCGCCACGTAGAAGGGTTACAAAGTATTCTGCATATCGGACAACCGTTGTTTCCAGCAAAAGTGACTGATCATATCGTATTTGTATTTGATAAGTGCCGTTGCTCTCATTGACAGCCCAGTCCATAATACGGGATTCTACGTCGCTGTCTGTAGGTAGTGTAGTCGAAAATGAACTATCGGCTTGCGGCTCTGCCAGGAATGCATTAGGCTCAAGAAGCATCCCTTGAAATAAACTTGCCAGTTCATGAAAAGTCGTTTCCTTTTCGACTGTCAATGATGCTGTAAGCAGACCGGACTGAGGCACAAAAGTAGAAAAAGAAACCTCTTCCTCTGCGGATAAGCGATATAACCATGCAGTATATGCTGATAAGAGCACTGCTTGTTTGTTTTCGGCAGCTGTTTGCTGACTCAGTTGTTCCGAGATGGACGCTTCTAACTCTACTTGATAAGTAGAGGATGTATGCTTGCGCTGTATACGTGCAAAATCCAAGGGAACTAGGAATGGGGATGGAGTTGTCTGTGTGCTGTTTTGTAGTAATGATGCCATTACGCTAACCTCCTGAATGTTTGGGTATCTAAATGATATGGAAATTTAGTAAATGCCTCCGATCCCTTCAAATGGATGAACAGGAGGGAGGCATTACTGAAAGACTTACTTATGAAATAAGTACGAAATCGATAAATGGTTATTATGATTTGGTACGGTTTGTGTCTGCAATTTTGAAATAAGAAGTAATTTCTTGAAGCTCTTCAGACATGGTCGTCAACTTATGGGAGGACTCAATGATAGAATCCAAAGAAGCTTTTTGATCCTCTACCGTTTGCGCAATGTGAACACTGTTATTGGCTGTTTTGGTTACGGTGGAGGAAAGATCGTCTGCTGTCGCGGTCATTTCCTGTGTCCCGGCAGATATTTGCTCCGTAGCACTGGATACTTCTTGAATTTGCCATGCTAGATTTTTAGTTGCCTGAAGAATATCATTGAACAACTCGCCTGCTTGTCCGGCAACGACGATACCATTTTGCACTTCAACGTTCCCTTGCTCCATTGAATTCACAGCTTGTCCGATTTCACTTTGAATTTCTTCAATTAGAGACGTAATTTGTTTAGTTGCCTCCGCAGATTGTTCTGCGAGCTTGCGGACTTCATTGGCCACAACAGCAAAGCCTTTACCTTCTTCGCCGACACGTGCAGCTTCAATAGAAGCGTTTAGGGCAAGCAGGTTCGTTTGACTAGAAATACCTGAAATGGTGCTAATGATATTGCCAATTTCCTGTGACCGGCTGTCCAGCAACTTGATGATACGGGAAGTATTCGTTACTGAATCGGTAATCAAATGCATTTGGGATGCTACCTTATTCACAATCTCGTTACCTTCATTAGAACGCTTCTCTACCGAATTGGCTTCTTCCGCCACATTGGAAGAACTGGTGGCAATATTTTGGATGACCGTTGCCATTTCAGCCATAGCTCGTGCACTATCGCCTGTCGCTTTTTCCTGTGAGCGGATATTATCTGTAATTTCACCGATGTTTTGGTTGATAATATTAGAATTAATTCCGTTTTGCTCACAGATTGCGAGTAATTCCTTTGCAGATTCATTGACTTCATCAGTTGTCTGCTTCACTTTGGTCATAATGCTGTTAATATGGCTTACCATATCGTTAAAATTCTGATTCACGAGCCCCAAATCATCCTGGCCAGCCTGAATTTGCACATCCAGATTCCCTCTGCTAACTTCACTGATACCGTACATCAGTTGCTTAATCGGGGACAGTGTGCGTTTCACTACCCAATATTGAAGCGCCAGGCAGATAAGTAGGAAAATTACCAAAATAGTAGCGCCACTAATGAGCAGCTTGGTCAATCCGGCAGGTACTGCACCAGCATCAGCATCGACAGCAAAATAAGCAAAGATCTTGCCACTAGGATCTTTGATCGGAGTCATCAAAGTCGTCCATGTACCAAAAGAGTCATCGTAGAAGCTGGTGAATGTAGGTTTGCCGGAGTCCAGCATGCTAGCTACACCTACAGCCACGACATTGGGTTGCTCGTACATCGCGCCGACACCCATCTTATCTTTTTCAAATGATTCTCTCAGATCTGTTGGCATGGCAACAATGGATGTCTGATTGCCATTCTCCAGCTCTGTTCCGAAAATATAAGCATGAGAGATATTCGGGTTCGTCGCCATGATGTTATCAAGATAGGTACGGAGCTTGGTTTGAATGGGTCCATCATAATTTTTTTCTTGAACCGCTTGGGATACTTCATCGGAATTAATGCCTTGCGCCCACTTCAATGTGATTTTTTCCACTTGCCCATGCAATTGGTCAATCAAAATCGTACGTTGGATCAAATAGCTAGACACAATAAGGACTAGCCCGATCAATACGATATTGAAGAAGGATAATAATAAGTTTTTGGTGAAGAATGATAAGCTACTCCACTTTTTCAAAATGTTCCACTCCCTGGTAGTATTTTTTGTATATGGTATTGAACCGTTTATCGAATGAGATAATCAAGTCCCCCTTACAAACTTAATAAATAGAGATAATTGACCATTGATTTTCTTGCAATAGGTCTTAAGTCTTTTGCGGACAAGTAATATATCCCTATATATATGTCGTACGAAAAGCTCTTGAAATGAATACCAAACACAATAAAAAATTAATTTTTAATAGGTAAACGCTGTGTGTATTTCAGTATTTACCAATTTATACTTTCGCTTGGAATTCGAATTCATTTCAGGCCATAAGCAACTATTCAACAGAAACCATCATACTTTATAATAGAGTCAATTGCACTTATCAATTTGGGACATTTTTCATATTTTAAGCCGCAAATGCTTGATTTATCGCGGTTTTTGTGAATTGTTTGCGAAATGAGTCCATGTATCTATGCACAGAGAAGAGGAATGAGAAGAGTGTCCAAGCTCACGATTTTGAAAGTTGAGAGTGATCATACAGATCTGCATAATTTGATTCATAGGCTGGATGAAGACTTGCTGGAAAGATATCCTGCCGACCAAATTTACTTGGTTGATTTTTCCAAACCAAAAGTTAAAAGTATGGTTTTCGCTGTTGTGTATGTGGATGAAAAACCGGTTGCTTGCGGAGGGCTTAGGCCTATAGATGCGGAAGAGATGGAGCTTAAAAGATTTTATGTCGATTCCTCTTATCGCAGGCAAGGAATTGCAGTGAGCTTATTATCTTTTTTGGAAGAGGAAGCTAGGAAGCGGGGAGTTGTAAGGATTAAACTAGAGACTGGAGCGGCTCAACCTGAAGCGATTGCCTTTTATACTAACCAGGGATATGAACCTATTGAACGTTTTGGGGAGTATGAACATGATGAAAATAGTCTTTGTTATGGTAAAAAGCTGTCTCTGTCTTTATAAAGCGTTCTCATATAAAATAGAGGTTGATCAATACTAGCCTATATAGCGGGAGAGATGATAATGAATTTGAAGCAAAAAGCGGCTGAGAAAGCAGTTGAGGCAATTGAGGACGGTATGAAAGTAGGACTTGGTACAGGCTCAACAGCCTATTGGGCTATCCAAAAAATTGGAGAGCGTGTGGCACAAGGATTACATATACAGGCTGTAGCTACTTCCCAAGCCTCGGAGGATCAGGCCAGGGAGCTGGGAATTCCCATTATTCCGTTTGATCAGATTGGACGACTTGATGTTACCATTGACGGTGCGGATGAGGTGAATGAGCAGCTGGTATTGGTGAAAGGTGGAGGCGGGGCTCTGCTGAGAGAAAAAATTGTGGAAAGCAATAGCGACCGATTAATCATTATTGTGGATGAGTCCAAGGATGTAAAGGTGCTGGGCGCATTTCCTTTACCGGTCGAGGTGGTACCTTTTGCCAGTGAATGGACGATGGAGGCACTGCGGCAGACAGGCTGTAAAGCGGAATGGCGTATGAAAGACGGCGAGCGCTTCCTTACGGATAACGGTAATTATATTGCCGATTGTCGCTACGGTACGATCGAGAACCCGCAGGAGCTGGAAATTCGCTTGAATCAGATTCCAGGTGTAGTTGATAACGGGCTGTTCATTAATATGGCGGACCAAGTCATTATCGCACGAGCTAACGGACAGATCGATATCCGTAATAAGTAATGCCTGGTACCCGTCTGTTTTATAATATGGCATTTGTGTTATTGCTACTATATACAGGCCTTCTATTATATTGGATGTTTTTCGGTTTTGGTCGTACATTACAGCCAGGACCTCCGTATTCATATAATATAGTTCCATTTGACACAATCAGCCAGTACTTGCGGGCCATGCAGTCGTCCCCTTTTCGGGTATGGGGTGTTAATTTGCTTGGGAATATTGGTGTGTTCATTCCCTTCGGTATTCTTTTGCCGATCATTTGGGTATCTATGCGAAGGGTAGGCAGGCTGCTGTTAGTGGTGGTGGCCGCATTGGTCATTCTCGAAGTAACCCAAATGCTGCTGGGCGCAGGTACGATGGATGTGGATGACATCATACTGAATGTACTGGGAGTATTATGCGGACGTGTTGCCTACGTATTTTTACGTAAGAAATTAAGAATTGAATCATAATCGCCCTGCTCTCGATATCAGTATTTAATGACTGGTCGAGGGCAGGCTTTTTTACATAATGAACGGCAACTTTCGCATAATAGATGGTAATTCCTTCAATACAGACCGTAAAAGCAGGAAGGGAAGCGCTTAAACTTGACAAAAGTACGCAATTAAGATATCTTTGAATAAAGATATGAGTAACGGAGGCTGTTAATATGTCTGTAAAACCAGATGATCAGGACTTAGCGCTTAATTTGTTCGTTGTTCTGGCTCGTGCCTATAATTCGGTCACGTCTCGCACGAATCGGGACATTCATAGTCATGGATTAAATACAACTGAATTTGGTGTGCTTGACCTTTTGTATTATCGCGGACCGCAGCCTTTGCAGAAGATTGGAGAAAAGGTACTGATCTCCAGCGGGAATATTACGTATGTGGTGGATAAACTCCAGAAAAAAAACCTGCTTACCCGCCGTGCGTCACAAGATGATCGGCGTGTAATTTATGCGGAATTGACTGATGATGGTCGCCACTTTTTTGAGCAAATATTCCCGCAGCATCATCGTGTTATTATGGAGACTGTGGATGGCTTGTCCATGGAAGAGAAGGAGCAGGCTATTCATCTGCTAAAAAAGCTTGGACTAACAGCTGAGGGACAGAAGAGTAATGGATCGTAAATGCTGCATATTCTCTTTAAAATCAGCTTTGAGATAAAATACCGACTTTGCGGTATTTTATTTTTTTGTCTAATTTTGGGCAGTAGGCACGCAAATCAGGTATAATTGTCTAATAGTCTCGATCTGAGTCATCCCTAGAACCTGTTTCATATACAAATACCTTGTCGGGGAAGGAGCTGTACATGAGTATACAGCAATATACCGCGGGTGAGTCTCTATTGATGCAAGCAGGAGATTTGGCTGAACTAGTTACCAACAAACAATACGAATTACAGCCAGATCTTTGGGAGCGCTTTGGGGACAACGGTAAAGTAAAAACAAAACAGGACTCCATATATAGTTTGAACTATTTAGCTGAAAGTGTAATCGTGAACAGCCCTATTTTATTTACGTACTATGTTTCCTGGTTAAAGAGACTTCTAGAAGGTTTCGGCATAACCCAAGAAGACTTGATTATCAATTTCCAATTAATTCGGGAGACGTTGGTAGAGCACTTCTATCATTCGGATAAAGCAGTGGTGCTGGAGCATCTGGAATTAGGGATACAGCAAATCGGGATGAAGGAGGAATACGCCTCTTTTATTACAGATACCAATCCCTATGCTGCTGATGTGACTCAATATTTGGAATATTTACTCTCAGGTAATCGCAGACAGGCTTTGGATTGGATCGTTCATTTGCTTGATGAAGGTATGTCTATTCAACATACTTATAAATATATTTTTCAAATTTCGCAATATGAAATAGGTCGTCTGTGGCATGAAGGCAAAATCACCGTTGGTCAAGAACATTTTTGTACTGCCGCGACTCAGTTTATTATTTCCAGCCTGTATCCCAGATGGATAGGTACTGGAAATAAGGGACGCAGCCTCGTAGCAGCATGTGTAGGCAGTGAACAGCACGAAATAGGCCTGCGTATGCTGGCTGATATATTCGAGATGGATGGATGGGATACGTACTATTTAGGTGCTAATGTACCTGATCGGAGTCTGCTTCAGGCCATTGTGAGTTACAACGCAGATGTGGTGGCTATCTCAGCTACCATGGCTTACCATGTCCATCTGGTGAAAAAGTTGATTACTGTGATCCGTCAAAATACAATTACGAGTCATGTGAAAATTATGGTTGGTGGCTTGCCCTTTAATCTCGATTCACGCTTATGGCATGAAGTGGGGGCAGATGGATATGCACCAGGCGCGGAGGAAGCGCTCGAGGTAGCGGAGGACATACTTTCGCTTAAGAGATAATGTTAGTGTTGGCAACCCGTAAGTCATTTTGTAAAGGGGGCCTTTTAATATGAAGGAACCGACAGCAGAAATGGCTGTCCTGCGGAGAACGGTCGAACAATTAACGGACGAGGTTATAAAAAGTAAAGCTGAGGAAGAAAAGCTGCTAAATGAATTTTCAGCGATGAACAACGAGTTGGTCAATCTGCAGCGTCAGCTTGCCAAAAGCAATGCTGAATTAAAGCGAACAAAGGAAGAAGCGATACGAGCTAATGACCTAAAGAGTACCTTTCTCGCTGTGGTTAGTCATGAATTCAGAACGCCGATGAACGGAATTTTAGGGATGATCGAAATGTTAGCTTCCTCTAAACTGTCTCCAGATCAACGGCAGGCCATCGCTGTGATACGTGAGTCGGCCTCTCTGCTGTTAAACATGATTAACAATCTGCTTGATATATCCAAAGTAGAAGCAGGGCAGATGGAGCTGGAAATCGGAAATGTCAGAGTCCAAGCGATTATGAGCCATGTCTCGCAGTTGTTGGAGCCGCAAATCTATCAGATGGGCAACCGTCTGAGTGTAGAGACAGATCCTGATGTGACAGAGCACCTTGAAGGAGATTCGGCAAGGATTATGCAGATTTTGCTTAATCTGTTGAACAATGCGAATAAGTTTACGCGCGAAGGGAACCTTGTTGTTCGAACCAAATTAATTAAGGAAACAAAAGATTCCCAGCGTGTTCGTTTTGAAGTGCAGGATTCAGGCATCGGCATTTCACCAGAGGATCAGAACAAGCTGTTCCAGCCTTATGTGCAAGCCGGTGAGGGCAGTGCTCCCCAATATGGAGGAACAGGCCTGGGGCTGTGGATCTGCAGCTCATTTGTGAAACTTATGCAGGGAGAGATTGGGGTCGTCAGCGAAGAAGGCAAGGGCTCCACGTTTTGGTTTGAAATTCCCTTCAGAAAGGCATCAGGACAGGCAGATGAAACAGAGAAGTATGAAAATGGTGATTTGATGGCACGTAGCGAGTTGCTTCGTGAGCATAGTCATTTTCAAGCTATTTTGGTAGCTGAGGATAATCGGGTGAATCGTCAAGTGGTGCAATTACAGCTTAACCATCTTGGATTCCAGCATATTGACTTTGTTGAGGATGGGCAAGCCGCAGTAAGAGCAGCCTCTGGGCGAGCCTACGCCTGCATTCTAATGGATCATCATATGCCTCTGCTAAATGGTCATGATGCAACGAAAGCAATCCGCCAGTGGGAAGCAGAAAACCAACAGCCGCCTGTGCCAATCATTTCTTTGACCGGAAATGTGTCTGAGGAAGACCAGGCTCGAGGGCGGGAGCTTGGGGTGAACGATTACTTGATGAAGCCCGTGAAGATTGAAAATCTCTCGGAAAAGCTGGCCAAATGGCTACCCATACCGGAATCCGAGCCTATTTTGGATGAGGATGTTATTCGTGAAATCGTGCTGCTGGACGAGGATGGTAGCACGGGATTACTTGAGTCATTGGTTGAAATGTATACTAGTGATACACCTGCCAAGATCGACAAGTTAAAAGAACTGGTTGCCGCAGGTGAAGCCACAAAAGTAGTAGAGGCTGCTCATGAGCTAAAATCAGGCAGTGTGAGTTTGGGTGTGGGGCGTTTGTCTAAGTTACTGTCTGATATTGAACAGCTTGCACGGGAGAACCGACTTGAAGATGCGCAAGTGAAGTTGTCTGCGCTCCAGTCTGTCTATCAGGCAACGTGTGTAGAACTGGAACGCTATATTCACCAGTGCTAGACTAAATCCCCCTTGTCAGACATGAACCTAGAAGGAGGATCTAAGTTATATATGAAAGAGCAGCTTCGTTCCATACACCCGCTGGCCTGGACAATTATAACGGGTACGATTTTTGGTCGAATGGCGACTTCTATGAGTATCCCGTTTTTGTCTATTTATTTGACCACCCGTCTGGGGGTGTCCCCGTTTCATACAGGGGTAATTGTATCGGTCAGCTCGCTGGTCGGCATTTTTGCCAGCTTTTACGGTGGATATATTTCAGATCGAATCGGACGGCGTAAGGTGATGCTAATATCGATCGCGAGCTGGGCACTTGTATTCGTCGCTTTTGCGTTGGCAGAAGCGGCCTGGGCTTTTTTTGTCATTAATGCTCTGAATGGGCTGTGCAGATCCTTATTTGAGCCAACTTCGCGGGCGCTATTATCAGATGTAACCCCCAAGGAGAAAAGATTGCTCGTCTACAATATGAGATATGCGGCAATTAATGTTGGTGTGGTGGCAGGACCGCTGCTTGGTTTGATGTTGGGCTCGGCATCCACAGGTACGCCGTTCTTGGTAGCTGCTGGTGTGTATGCTCTGTACGGGGTGCTGCTGTTGATCCAGTTTACTCGGTATGCATCAGATTTGCATGTAGGCACTGCGGCGGGAGAGGCTCCGCTGCGAATGGGCGAGGCGTTCCGAACAGCCAGTCGGGACCCCATATTTATGCCAATTCTGCTAGGAACCGTATTCTGTGTGATGGGCTACGCCCATTCCAATTCGACGATGCCTCAATTTTTATCATTGTCCTTTGAGGAAGGTACTCGGTGGTTTACATACATGTTAACAGTCAACGCGGTTTGCGTATTGGCTTTTCAGTATCCACTGGTGCGGTTAGCAAGCCGCTTTTCTCCAGTGAATTCATTAATAGCAGGAAATTTATGTATTGCGGTCAGCTTGCTGCTGTGCGGTATGCTACATTCAGGCTGGACGTTTATACTGGATATGGTGCTGTTTACAATAGGTGAAGTGTTATTGTTCACGATGCTGGACGTACTAATTGATCAAATTGCTGATGCTCAATATAAAGGGACCTACTTTGGTACGATCGGCTTTAATAATTTGGGTAGTGTACTGGCTCCCTTATTTGGTGGCTGGTTGCTGGATATCTATGGTCGAACGGCGCCACTTGCTGTGTTTGTTCCGGTTGCGCTGTCTGTTGTAATCGGTATTCCATTCCTGCTGGTCGCACGCCGTCGTTTGGCACAGCGCACAGCCCGGTTCGCGGCTCAAGCAGGAGAGTCTGTGCAGCAATTGTCCTCATAAAAAAGGGAGCTGAGTACAGGATGAAGTCGGAAGAAGATGTGCTACGAATTATACAGTATATGAATGATCCACAGGTGCTGGAAGACTTACGCTATGTGCGGGAGCTGAAGCTTCCGCAAGGTTGTATAGCTGCGGGCTATGTACGCAACCGTGTGTGGGACAAGCTTCATGGCTACACAACGGCTACGCCTCTAAACGATATCGACGTTATTTATTTTGACCCTAAAAATACACTAGAGGAGCGAGACGAGTTTCTGGAGCAGTCCTTAAATCGTAAACAGGCGGGACGCAATTGGTCTGTCAAAAATCAAGCTCGGATGCATATCCGCAACGGGGAAGCTCCGTATTCCTCGATAGAGGATGCGATGAGCCGCTGGCCAGAGACGGCCACAGCTGTAGCCATTCGATTGAATGCCAAGGATCAAATGGAGGTCATTTGTCCGCATGGGCTGGAAGATTTGCTGGATATGCGAGTACGCCAAAGCCCCTTGTTCCGTCACACTACGGCTTTTCGTCAACGTGTTTTTGAGAAACAATGGCTAGATAATTGGCCGCTGCTTATTGTGGAGAATTAGAGTGTAACCTCATTTCAGAATATAAGGAGAGACGACTAACAATGTTTAAAAATATAAAACCAGATTTAGACCGTGAGGAGGTACTGGAGTTACTTACTTACGCGGTGCTAGATCATCCTGAACGTGGGGAGGCCGCTTTACGTGCCTATCAAGCCTCGGATGAATGGAAGTTGTTCGGTGTCGAAGATGAAGGACTTATTGTAGGTGTTGTCGGTTTTGAGGAGCAGGAGGATGGAACGATCGTGCTCCATCATCTGGCTGTATTGCCTGAAAATCGTCATAGAGGGTATGGTAGAGGGATGTTGCTTACGCTTATTAAAGAGCGTAGCCCCAAGCGACTTACAGTGGACACAGATGCGGAGGGGGCAGATTTCTTCCGCAACGTGGGGTTTGCTGTATATGGATCAGAGGATTTGCCAGATGGTGGGCAATTTCATTGTGTATATGAAATAGACGAAGAATAAGCGAATCTCCGGGTCCCGCTTCCTTTTTTTCTACATAATATATGTTATGTCGGAGGGAGGTGGGGTTCATTGGCGTATCACTACACAGCGATTGGAGATTCTTTAACGACAGGTGCAGGGACGTTGCTAGGTGGCGGCTTTGTACCTGTCTATCGGCAAATGGCAGAAAGAAATCTCCGTACACCAGTCAGTTACGAGAATCTGGGAATCAACGGACTGACATCGCAAGAGCTGCTGTCCATGGTTCGCAACAATCCGCTTTTTCGGTCAGCAATCAGCCGGGCTGAACTCATAACGGTGACGATCGGCGGCAATGATCTACGTCCATATATCAGTACACTTGCTGGAGGCCCAGGCTCTTCAGGTTCTTCCATTCCACAAGCACTGAATCATACCAAAGAACATGTACGCCAAATTGTACATGCCCTGTATCAAATAAAAGCCGGTCAGCGTGAGGCATTTATCATTCGAATGGTGGGATTGTATAATCCTTTTCCAGGGATAAGAGAGGCGGGAGTATATGTACGCCAATTCAACTCGTTTCTCTATACATTGGGTGGACCCAATTACCGGGTAGCGAACATTTATCCCGCGTTTGAAGGCAATGAACGGGCATTGCTTTCGCTGGACCGAATACATCCGAACAGCCGTGGTTATCGTGTGATTGCGGAAGAGCTAAATCGGCTTGGCTATGCGCCGTTACGATGAGCAAGAGAGGATGCTCCAGATCGGAAAAGTATAATAAAGAAAGAGGTTCATTATGGCAGATTAACTGTTCATCCTGAACCTCTTTGTTGTGTTTCAGCGTGCGATTTAGCTGATTATTTTACGGAATAAGCTGCGTGCAGCCCACTTGCGCTCACTTCGTTTGCGGTATTTGGGCAGAGAACGATAGACAGCAATAGACTGGTTAAATGCAGCGATCGACTCATCCTTGCGTCCCAGCATACGGTACATCAGGCCTGTCAGATAATAGCCCTCGCTGGAAGAAGACTGAATCTCCTGAAATTGCTGTAGATAGTGTAGTGATTTATTTACATCCCGTTCCTTGAAAGCTGCGGCTAAATGCAAATAGGGTTCTCCGTATTGCACTCGCGGGTTAATGTCCAGTGCCTTGAGTAAATGCCGTTCTCCATCCTCCAGTTGGGTTGTGTGTACCTCAGCCGTACCCCGTGCATTCCAATAGTCTGCTGAATCTTCATATCGGGATTGAATGTCCACTAGGAGCTCCAAGGCCTGTGAGTATTTCTTGCTTTCGATCCAAATTCGAGCCAAATCAAACTTGGCAGCCACATCGTTGGTGTTTAATGCAATCTGTTGACGCAATCGCGCTGCATTGCGTCTTCTTTTCCACGGTTTGCTGATGCTGGGCAATACACCGACAAAG
This sequence comes from Paenibacillus jamilae, assembly GCF_050482105.1. Classification (GTDB taxonomy): domain Bacteria; phylum Bacillota; class Bacilli; order Paenibacillales; family Paenibacillaceae; genus Paenibacillus; species Paenibacillus jamilae_B. The sequence continues at coordinate 506,768 of NZ_JBCNHI010000020.1, forward strand.
CTACGATCCAATATATAGATCACAATTAGGAGTACGAGCATTGCTAAAAACGGGTTGCCGAGCAAACTCCATAGTAGAGAGAAAATCAAAAACTTCCCAATCATTCTGCTCCAATCCTCCTGTATATGTATCTATCCATACTTTCCACATTATAGCATAGGGTTACTTTAAGGGACATTGGCCTGATGAGATTTCGAAGAATGATAGCTTTCTATGTTGGTGGGGAATGGTAGAGTACACATCGTTTTAGATTGATGCTTGTGAAAATGTCGTATGTACAATGACTCCTCCTTGTATGGAGGAGCATGAGAAATATCAGCATTACATTGAGTGACTGAAGACTGCTTGGGAATATGCAGATGAGTTGGTTGCATTGGCCCATCCTATTTTTTTATTCCCGCCAAAAGGTTGAACAGTCTGCCTTATCCAAAATATTAAACTCGACTATTTTCTCAAGTAATGAAAAATCAACTGCACTATCCCACGGGATACGTATCAACTGCTTGGTGTGATCATAGCCACTCTGCACAATTAAATCAGAAAAATGATTAATCCCTGCCCTTTCAGGGGCAACAGCCAAATGATGTTTGGCTACGCTAAAGCCAATAATAAATGTACCGTGATCGGTAAACATAGGCTGTTTCCACGCAATTTTTGGCATTAAATTTGGAAACTTCTTGGTTACCCAAGCTAAAACCTCTTCCGTTCGGGCTTGATGTTGCGGGTTATCAATATGCGCTAAATATTCTGAAAAAGCTTCCATGTAAGTTCCCTCCTAAAATCAAAATTGTATCATTCAGAGGAATTCTTCAAACCTATTTCCAACTATATTATCGCAGCAACATGTCTCTCAAGATGTAAAAAATACCTGTTATGTCCTGTTATATTCCTCAGCAAGAATAGAGTACAAATATGAATCATGAAACTCGCCTTTGTAGTACCAGTGTTCTCGCATTATACCTTCACGTTGCATGCCGATCTGTTGCATAACCTTCTCAGAAGCTTTATTTTCTGGACGACATGTTGCATAAATACGATGGACACCCAGTGTGCTAAATCCAAATCCTAGCAGGCCTCGTGCCGCTTCTGTTGCATACCCCTTGCCTTGATAATCTGGGTTTAAAATATAACCCATTTCTGCATTAGTATCTTTGACATGAATACCAACGCCGCCGATCAGAATTCCAGTATTTTTCAGACATATGGCTAGTTCGTAGTCTTGTCGTGGCTTTTTCTGCTGTGAGGCCAGAACTTGTTCTATATATGCCTTGGTATCTTCTTCTGTATTGGGTCCCCATGCTGTGTGCCTAGTAACTTGAGGCAATGACGTGTAGGTATGTATACTTCTCCAATCGGATCTGCAAATATCACGAATGATGAGCCGATCTGTCTCAAATTGCATAACGATTCCTCCTTTCTATAATTAGCATACATATTCGTGTGTTCTGCACAATCTATTAAACCTATTTAAGCAGACCTGATGGGAAAGATTCAAGACCTTTTGCCGCCTGAACGCAAACCGCAAGGGAGCGTCCGGCAAAAGGCAATCTAATGGTTGTTGTATTGGAACAGCCTGTGGTGATGGGTTATCCGGCTTGTCCTAAAACATTCTGCGGGCTGTTACGAAACGCTTCTTCCATTTATCGTCAAACGTCTCAAAATGAACGCCTTGATCTTTGGAAAAGGTATGCAGCAATTTGTTGTCCCCTGCATAGATCGCTACATGGCCGATCGCCAGCCCACGCGCACTGAAGAACAGCAGGTCGCCTTTGCGCAGCTCGTTCAGCCCGACTTCCCGGCCTTCTTTAGCCTGATCGTAAGAGACACGGGGAAGGTCAATAGAGAGCGTATGCCGGAATACTTCCCCCACAAAAGAAGAACAATCAAAGGTCGATGTTTGTCCGGTTGCTGCGCCGAATTCATAAGGGGTACCGAGGAATTTCTCACCATAAGCGATCAGTTCATCTCCTTGGCGTTTCGCCAAAGACGGGCTGGAATAGTCGCTGTATTTGGGTTTTGCCGATATGAATCCGGTCAGTTTGTCTTTAGTACGCACTTCAAGCCAGAGGGCATTGACCTCGCGGATGACATGAACCTTTTCGTCGGCTGAAATAAGCCGCAGCGAAGGGGAGGCTGCTGATGAATCCGGTTTGCTGCGCAGGTTAACCCCAGAAAGAACTGTTGTGGAAAAATCTTCTTTGGAGGCAATTCGGATCGTCCGGGTTAGGGCATCCCACTTCACTGTGCTTCCAAGTGCTTCGCTCACAAAGCGCAGTGGAATCATTGTGTTGCCCTCAACAATCTGTCCTGGAACGTTCAGCGATAGCGTTTTGCCATTGAGAGTGGCGGTGACTTCTCCGATGCGGTAGGTCAGTGCTATGTCGTTTTTGGTTGCTGTAACGGTTTTGCTGGATTCGTTCCAGGTAAGCACAGCTCCCTGAGACTCAAACAACTGACGCATAGGGAAGAGTGTTGTCCCGTCTTTCAGTAGAGGTTGCGCAGTAAGCTGAAGCGGCTGATCATCCACATACACGCTTGTTACTGGAGTCAGCGACGCTGATTTGGCGTAAGTTGGGGTTGCTTGGAGCAGTAATACCGCCAGCAGAGCTAGCCATGCTTTCTTGTTGATTGTCATGCTGTCATCACCTCGTTGTTAATGTGTTCATCTAAGTTGTACGAGGCTGCCTCCGATTAGTTGTGTACCAAATATTGGACTGATCCAAAAAACAAAATAAACAAAAATAAAACAAAGTAATATCTGTGTTTTTATATTGACATCAAAATTAAATAAAGATAAGATTACAAATGTGAAATGTTTCACTTTAGAGTAGTTTGTATTTAGCGAGGAATCAAAAGTGAATCCTTAGGAGGCAGATGTTTATGAGCGCACATGTATTTTTTGTACCATCTATCAATCTGATGGGAAAAGGCTGTTTGCATGAAGTTGGACCCTATATAAAAGAACTACATTTAAACAAAGCACTAGTCGTGACAGATAAGTCTTTGATGAAGAGTGGGATTGCAGGCAAGGTCACATCCTTGCTGAATGATATTGGCTTGGACTATATAGTATATGATGAGGTCAAGCCCAATCCGACCTGTAAAAATGTGCATGATGGCGTTCAATTTTTACAAGAAAACGGCTGTGACTTCTTAATTTCTATTGGCGGAGGATCTCCACAGGATACGGCCAAGGGAATTGGCATTATTGCTACCAACGGAGGACATATAACCGAGTATGAGGGCGTTCATAAATCCAAGCATAAATCGCTGCCTATTGTGGCTATCAATACAACGGCAGGAACATCAGCTGAAATTACAATTAATTATGTCATTACGGACGAAGAGCGCAAAGTCAAAATGGTTATGGTTGACAAGAATAGCGTCGCTACGATTTCAGTCAACGACCCAGAACTGATGGTAGACAAACCCGCCGCATTAACCGCAGCTACTGGACTAGATGCTTTGACCCATGCCATTGAAGCTTTGGTTACTCCGGGTTCCTATCCTGTTACAAATGCGACCGCGTTGGCAGCAGTAGAACTTATTTTTAACAATTTGGCCCGTACAGTGAGCGACGGTCATGATATAGAAGCACGTGAACAGATGGTTTTCGCTATTTTCTTGGGAGGACTTGCATTTAATAATGCCGGATTGGGTTACGTTCATGCTATGGCTCATCAGCTTGGTGGGGTATACGATTTACCTCATGGGGTTTGCAATGCTATGCTGCTGCCGATTGTGGAAGAGGAGAATGCCAAGCATGTACCAGAAAAGTTTCGTGCCATCGCTAGGGTAATCGGTTTTGAAGATAAAGGGAAAACGGATAAAGAATGTGCGGACTATGTAATTCAAAGAATCAAAGACCTGTCGAAGGAAGTGGGGATTCCTGCCAAACTTTCTGAACTGGGTGTACATGAGGTAGATTTGGATCTGCTTGCCGAGAACTCCATGAAGGATGCTTGCGCTCCAGGCAATCCGTTCATACCTAACAAAGAACAAGTAATCGAAATGTTTAAGAAAATACTATAAATTTTACTGATATTATTTTGTTATATTCTTTAAGGGCTGCCCCAGGAACTAATCAAGAACACCGGGAACGGCCCTTTCATACGTTAAAATAAGATCGAGCTGACTAAATACTTGATATATATAGATGTCTATGTAATAATGCTTGTATGTTAAAAAATAATGCTGCTGCACTTGTTGGAACCATTAGAGACTCGATCAATAAATTAATTGTATCTGAGCTTGAATCCTATGGAGTTGAAGGAATTGTACCTACCCATGGGGGGATACTAATGTTCTTGTACCAAACGGATGGGCTTTCCATTAAGGAATTGACGCAAAAAATTGCCCGTCAGCAGCCCACAGTCACTGTTTTGATCGACAAGCTAGTAAAGTTGGGATATGTAGAAAGAAAAAAAGAAAGGGAGGATAGCCGGGTTACTCTGATCTATCTTACCGAGAAGGGAAAAGAGCTGGAACCTATATTTGAGACAATCTCCAATAAATTAAAAGAAACCATCTATGGGGGTCTCAAAGACGAGGAACAAAAACAACTGGAATATCTGCTGGAGCATGTAAAAGACAGGTTTTAAATTTTTTTAAGTAAATGTATAGATATCTATACAAATGCCAAAATAACAATAAAACATCTGGAGGTCATAAAAATGAAACATCTTATTATCTATGCTCACTCTAACGCGGAAAGCTTTAATCACGCGATATTGGAAACGGTTGTAACTACCTTGAAGGAAAAAGGCGACGAAGTTGTTGTACGCGATCTATATGCTCTTGATTTTCAACCGGTACTAAAACCTGAGGATACTGCTGCGATGAGAGCTGGGCAAACGCCAACTGACATCAAAGTAGAGCAGGAGCATATCTCACAGTCCGATACGATTACTTTTATTTCGCCTATTTGGTGGACAGGTCTTCCTGCGATTCTGAAAGGGTACGTTGATCGTGTATTCGCGTACGGCTTTGCATATACGGCTGGTGCAGAGGGGATTAATAAGCTGCTTACAGGTAAAAAAGGGTTTATCGTGAACACACATGGTACGCCCAACGCGATCTACGATGAAATCGGTATGACCGCAGGATTGAAGCTTACATCAGATACAGGAATTTTTGATTTCGTGGGAATTGAATCGGTCGGTCACTTGCTGCTAGGAAGTATCGGCTACCTTGATGAGGAAGGCTATAAGGGATTGCTGAAACAAGTACAAGACACGGTTAAAGCGGTGCTGTAAAGTTAGTTCATATTCGTGCAGAAGCGTAGAACATGCTTGAAATGAAAAGGTTAACCAGCATTTATGGTTGGCCTTTTCTTATAAATACTAATATTTTTTTCCAATATAGTCCAAACAATGTTTTGGTCCTGCTTGTTATTATGGGGATATACAAAACTAGCCTTTGTACGATTTATTTTGTCATAACACACTAGCAACATATTGTTTATTGTCATTTTGGATAGATCCGTTGATTTCACCGACATCTCCGTCCATAGATCTTTGGTGAAATATACCGTAAAAGCGATAAGGATCACATACATATAATGAAGCCTATTTTAATGTAAACACTGTAATATGCTATTTAATGGTAACGAGTCAATGAATGAGATGAAAGATTTTTTGTTTTCGGCTAAGAAATCTCTGAGCAAATAGAAACTCAGCAAGCATAAAATTCACAAATAATTCATTGTTATTCTCGTTGGCAATTCATTATAGTACATAGTATCCCTATTTAGTTCAACGTCGAGATAATGAAATTAATCCTTCCTTTTTCAGTAAACACCTATATGTATCCAGTTCAAAAATGACGATAGCGCTTACGGGTTTAGGGAAAAGGCGATGTGCATTAGAAATGCCGATACGGTTAATTGAGCTTTCTTGCAATATGATGATGTGAGATGAATGCGGATTCTAATGAAAAATAACATAATGTGAGGGTGTACTGGGTGAGATATAAAATCATAGCAGATAGTTGCTGCGACTTAACGACAGAGCTTAAAGAAGAGATGCAAGTAACTACGATTCCATTAAACATGACATTGGGTGAAAAATGCTTCATAGATGATGACACATTGGACTTGCCTCAGTTTATGGAAGAAATGAAAGCCTGTACAACCAAGATTGGTTCCGCTTCACCGTCACCTATGCTGTATAAGGAAGCCTTTCAAGGTGCGCATACTTCTTTTGCCATTACCTTATCCAGCAACCTGTCCAGCTCGTATTCCAGTGCATTAGTAGCAAAGGATATGGCAGAAGAAGAGGGCGCGGATGTTCATGTATTCGATTCGAAAAGCGCATCGGCTGGACAGCTCTTGTTAGCTCTAAAACTACGCAAGCTGATCGACGAAGGATATCATAAAAGTGAAATTATCTCTTCCTTGGAGAATTTTATCAGCAAGATGAAAACCTATTTTGTTTTGGAGAATCTAGATAATTTAGTCAAGAACGGACGAATGAATAAAATCACTGGAAAGATACTCTCATTCTTGCATATCAGGCCCATTTTAGGTTCGGACGGTGACGGCAACATCGCATTATTCACTCAAGCCCGTGGTCAAAATCAAATCATTGAAAAGTTGGCAGATACCATTGAAAAAAGTGGGCGTAGTACCGAAGGGGAAAGCATCGTTATTACTCATTGCAATAATCCCGGACTGGCACAAAAGTTAATGAATACCTTAAAGAACCGCTATCAATTTAAAGATATTCATATTGTGTCCACCAGGGGGATTAGTTCAATGTATGCGAATGACAAAGGGATCATAATAGCCTTTTAAGAGTATTCAGGGTTTATCCTTATGCGATGGATAAACCCTTTTTTAGTATACTGGGGCTTAGCAGAGGGCTAAGCCTATCCCAGTTTTCTAATGAGGACAGAGGCGTTTATGCTGGTTTGAATTCCCCCGGCCTTGGTCTGTAGGGTAACAGCAGCAGTAGAGCTATGGTTACGCAGAGTTAGGACATCACCGCATGCCAGGGCGAGGATAGCTTGCCCTGTGTTCTGCTGTGTCCCGGCTCCTGAGCCGTACACGGTTCCCTCAGCCAGTGCGCCGTTAATAAAGATGGCGAATTGATTAGGCTCTACACCTGATACGGAGAAGTGAACTTCATACTTCCCTGCATCAGCTATAGCAATCTGTGTAGTCCCTGGAAGGTGAGCGATCCCGGGCGTAAGTATGCCGTTCGTATCCAAAATGACCTCGCCTTCAATTGGAACGACTTGGGGTCTCACATTATAAATATACCCGAATTGTGCTAAATCACCTGTGGCTCTGGAATCCCCTTCAGCATCCTGATTAATATTCACATGTACGACTTGCTTTCTGACAATAATGTCTTTACCAAGCGATTTCCGTTTCGAGCGTCCTCTTTTTTTAGGGGGCCCTTCCTCAAACTTTTTTTCTAGCTTATCAAACCAGGCACGAACAAAAACATCTTTTTTACGGCCTTTTTTTCCTTTCAATTCAGGACGACCCAATACAAACACCTCCATATGGTTTGTTGTATAGTACTCCATTCATCTAGAGGAGGCATGGATATCTGTCCTGTGTTTCATAGTAAACAATCTATTTTGATTAAAAACAGGCTCCTGTACAAGGTACATTCGTCTAGTATGCAAGAAGCACCTTCAAATGTATCCTTGATTATCATCAAAGGATACATTTGAAGGTGCCGGTAGTAGGCTTACATCATGATGAAACGGCTTGAAGCCGCTTTTTGCGCACATATCGGGCGTACAGAATGCCGCCAAGCAGGCATAGGATACAAGCAAATCCCGCCAGTAACCATGCTGAAGCGACGGCTCCTCCACGATCCATACTGTTTCCAAGCCATAAGGGCAGCAGCGCCCCACCGACTCCGCCTGCACCGATAAGTAGGCTGGTGGTCGATTCTTCTGTACCTGGCATCATTTTGCTGGCAAACACAAGAGCGATAGAAAAGATGCCGGACATACCGAGTCCCAGCAGTACTATAAGGACAAAGGCACCAGCAGTGCCTTGAATCAACGGGAACACACACAGCAGCAGGGCCGCTGCAAGTGAGCTTAGAGCGACAAAGACACCGTAGCCGTATCGATCGGCAATGTAGCCTGTAAATAACCGCCCGAAGGCCATTGCCAGCCAAAAGCAGGTAACACTGAGAGCTGCTTCGGCTTGCGTGAGACCGAGTCGCTCGATGAACATGGAGGGCAGAAAATTAGCCAGGCTCATCTCTGTTCCTACGTAGATAAAGAAAAAAACAATAAATAATGCAAGGAGCTTCCAATTGCCTATAGGGCTGCTTTTAGAAGCCTTCTCCATAGGTGAATTTAGTGAATTAGTAGAATTATGGTTGTCACTTCGGTGTTCCTGTTCGTCCAATAAAGCATCCAGTGTGCCAAAGGACCCGCGCAGCCAAGCTATAGTGGCTACGGCTGCAAACAAGGAGATGATGGGAAATGCCAGTCGCCACCAACCTAGAGCAATGAACTGGCTGGCGATAGCCGGCATTGCCAAGGCGCCTATTCCGAAAAAGACTTCCAGACGGCTCATAGCCGCGCCCGTTCCTTGGGTAATACCCCCAATAACAATAGTACCTATGACTGTCTCTACCATGCCGAAGCCAAATCCGGCTACTGCCCCGACTACATATAGCCAGCCCCAAGGCGGGAGTATAGAATACAGCACTTCAGCCGCACACAGCAAAAGTAGGGCAAATACCAGACTTCGGCGTTTACCGAAATTCCGCGCAAGCCACGGTGATAGTAGAACTCCAGCCAGAAAGCCGGAAAATTGAGCGAAAATCAGGCTTCCGCCATCCGTGTAGCTTCTACCATAATGCTCTAGCAAGACGGGGAGTAGAGAGCCTACAACCACATGTGCCAAACCAATTAAAAAATAAGACAAGCTGCCGATCCATAGCAGTCGTTTCATGATTAACTCCTTTGATACTAAATGACCTTTGTGCAGTAAAATAAACTGTATAAGTCAGATTTGATTGATTAGGATAGCTCCAGCACTTGGAAGCTGTATCCTTCCATAGTAATATCCCCCTCCAGGAATTTGCCGCTGATCAGCTCTTTTCCTTTTTGGTCATCCAGATGATATTGCTGCGTCTGGGCATTATGATTCAGAACGAATAGATATGACTTTCCATCTTTGGACCGTACCGTCGCTTCTATGCCCGCAGGAGCACGCAACAGGGACGCAATCCCTTTTTGCTCACAAATGTAATTCAGCAGTCCATCAAGAAAAGACTCCTCAGGGTCAGAAGCGACGTACCACGCCTCACCTTGACCAAAACGATTGCGTGTCAGCACAGGCATGCCCTGATAGAAATCATCGCCGTATTCTGCCAGCACCTCGGCTCCTTCGCTATGCAGCAAGTCGCAGAGCAACCCACATTTATATTCACCTTCCAACACGCCCACTTTTTCTTTCAATATAATGCGATTGTGTGATCCCGGTAGAAGCGCATCAATTTCCTCCACCCAGATTCCGAGCAGATTACGCAGCTTACCAGGATATCCGCCGGTTGTGACCAGATCGTTTTCATTTACAATGCCACTGAAAAAGGTCGTAAGGAAGGTGCCGCCACGCTCTGTGAATTGTTCCAGCTTCTCGGATGTACCCGGCTTGACCATGTAGAGTACAGGCGCGATAATGAGATCATATTTTTGGAAATCTGTATCCACAGAAATCAGGTCTACCTGTACATTGCGCCGGAAGAGAGTAGCATAATACTTATGCACCTGATCTACGTAATTTAAGGCGACAGAAGGACCGCTTGATTTTTCCAATGCCCACCAATTATCCCAATCGAATAAAATAGCTACTTTGGCATCAACAGTCGCGTCAAGCAGTGTGTTGCCTAAAGCGCCAAGCTCACTGCCTAGCTGTGCCACCTCGCGAAATACACGTGTGTTCTCGTGCCCGGCATGCTCAATTACGGCCCCGTGGAATTTCTCACAAGCACCGATCGAGCGGCGAAGCTGGAAAAACATGACCGTGTCCGCGCCATGGGCTACAGCCTGATAACTCCATAACCGCATAACACCAGGGCGTTTAAGCGAATTATACGCCTGCCAATTCTGCTGGCTAGGTGTCTGCTCCATCAGCATAAAGGGCTGCCCATCCTTCAAGCCGCGCATCAGATCATGCGCCATCGCTGTATAGCTTATCGGAGTATTAGCACCGGGGTAGCTGTCCCAAGATACAATATCCATGTGCTTAGCCCATTTAAAATAATCCAGTTGCTTAAAAAAGCCCATCAGATTCGTTGTTACCACAGCATCGGGAATATGTTTTTTAATCGCGTTATATTCCAGCAGATAGCAATCCAGAATACTGTCTGAATTGAAGCGCGCATAATCAAGTGATATGCCCTGGAAGGTGGAGTGATTTTCTCCCCAATGTTCGCTCAGATTATTGGGAGGGACAATTTCATCCCAGTCGTAGAAGGTATGACCCCAGAAGGAAGTATTCCACACTCTGTTTAGCTCTTCCAATGATCCGTATTTTTGTTTAAGCCATACCCGGAACGCTGCAGCGCAGTTGTCACAATAGCAATCCCCGCCATACTCATTGGATACGTGCCACACGAGGATCGCGGGATGGTCTTTGTATCGCTCAGCAAGTCGGTCGGCCATCTGCTCTGCGTATTTTCGATAGGTTGGACTGTTCGGACAAGAGTTATGGCGTCCACCGAATTTTCGCTTACGCCCGTCAGCATCGACCCGAAGAATGTCTGGATAACGGGTAGCCATCCAAGCAGGATGCGCTGCCGTACTAGTAGCTAGACAAACGAAGATATCGCTTTCATAAAGATTATCAATTAGCTGATCCAGCCACTCAAAATGATATGTGATTTCGTCAGACTGAATTTTAGCCCATGAGAAAACGTTAAGCGTGGCGATATCAATACCAGCCTGCTTGAACATCCGTAAATCCTCCTGATGCGTGGCCTCATCCCATTGCTCAGGGTTGTAATCTCCACCGTAAAATACTTTAGGAAGTTTGTTGCTTATCATGCCCATCACCTCTGTATATAAGAATAATCCTATCTTATAATACAAATAAATGCTTTTAAATATAATAAAATGAACATGTATATAACAATATGGATCTACATGAGAAATAAATACCGCATACGCCGGAGGTGCTTTTATGATTTTGACTCCCCATCATTTGCGATTTTTTCTGACTACTCGTGAGCATTCTTTACCCCTTTTTATTGAAAGTATCGGATTTAATAGCAGACAGGAGGACGTATCCCGTCCAGAGGGCTATCCGTGCTTTCACTGGATTCAGACGGTGTCCGGTGAGGGGATGTTTACATATAAAGGGGGGACTTTTCGTTTGGGTGAACAGTCCGGGGTTCTGCTGCTGCCTGGTGAAGCCCATGCATACAGACGGGCGACCAAGGTGTGGCGAACGTTATACATCACATTTGATGGACCGATCGCCGCAGCTGTATTGACTGCACTCGGATTGAAGCATACGCGAGGGTATCATTGGGACCCGGATAACGAGCTGCACAGCTTTGGTGAAAACATGTTACACTCCATGGTTAGTGAACGTGATTTGTCTGGATTAGATGCTTCGGCCAATATGTACCGTTTTCTGACTCTGCTGCGTAAACATGGACAACATAGCTCGATGCCTTCCCTATCTCATAATGTCGAACGATTAACTCCTGTACTGACCTTTATGGAGCAAAATTATGCCAGTCCAGATGTGGGCTTAAGGGACATGGCCGTGATGATGAATGTCAGCGCTCGTCATCTAAATACATTGTTTAAGCAAGCGTTCGGTGTGACTTCTTATGCTTATCTGATTGTAATTCGGTTGCGGAAGGCGAAGGAAATGATGACGGAATACCCGCAGTTAACGGTGAAAGAGATTTCAGAGCGTGTAGGCTTCCGAGATGTCAGCCATTTTGTGGCAACTTTCCGCCGTGCAGAAGGAATTACGCCTGAAAGGTTCAAAATACTGTATACATAAGGGTATTTTATCGAAATACTCTTTCTTACTCGGGAATGCTCTTTTTAGGGAGCATTCCTTATTGTTTTTTTCTGGATGAGGGAGTATAAAATAATAGTTCATTTGTTTCATCAATCTGGTGTGCAGGTGACATAATAAATAAACGATTCATAGTTCTTTTGCAAAACCCTCATCCAAAGAAGGAGTCAACGAAATGCTAAGTAAAGTCAAAAGGTTATTAATCGGTCGTCCGCGAAAATCGACGGCACTTGAAGATGAGAAACTGAATAAGCTCAAGGCACTGGCCATTCTGTCCTCAGATGCATTGTCCTCTGTAGCTTACGGAACGGAGCAAATTCTGCTGGTATTAATTACAGCGGGCTTCGCTGCTCTATGGTATTCCATCCCTATATCCATTGCGGTATTGGGTTTGCTAATTATTCTGATCCTGTCGTATAGACAGACCATTTTTTCTTATCCCGGTGGTGGGGGAGCGTACATTGTCGCGCAGGACAATTTAGGAAAAAGTTCGAGTCTGATTGCAGGCGGCTCTCTGCTGGTCGATTATATTCTAACGGTAGCTGTTAGCTCATCGGCAGGTACAGATGCCATTACCTCAGCGTTCCCTTCGTTACATGATCATCGGATCGCAATTGCTTTGGTCATGATTATCTTTTTGACTATTATGAACTTGCGCGGAGTGACGGAATCTGCCTCGGTGCTGGCTATACCGATTTACTTATTTGTTGTTGCCATTTTTGTCTTGATTATTAGTGGTGTCATTCATTATTTGGCAGGAGGGGCCCACGCAGCCGCGCCGCAATTTGGAGCTACGGTATCCAACGTCAGTCTGTTTCTCTTATTGAAAGCATTCAGCTCGGGCTGTTCAGCGCTAACCGGTGTGGAAGCTGTTTCGAATGCCATTCCGAATTTCCGCAAGCCTGCTGCCAAAAATGCGGCAACTACATTGATGATGATGGGCTTGATTCTTGGCTGTATGTTTATCGGAATTAGTTTGCTGGCTTATTGGTACGGGGTTCGTCCTAATCCGCAAGAAACAGTTATTTCGCAAATTGCAAATGCCACCTTTGGGCGCGGTATCATATATTACATCATTCAAGGCGTGACGGCGCTTATCTTGTTTTTGGCGGCCAACACAGCCTACTCAGCCTTTCCGTTGCTCGCTTTTATGCTCGCAAAGGACAAATACATGCCGCATATGTTCATGGTTCGTGGAGATCGACTCGGCTATTCTAACGGTATCCTGTTTCTGAGTGTCTTCTCGGCATTGTTGGTTATCGTTTTTGGTGGCAACACAGAAAATCTCATTCCGCTTTATGCCGTAGGGGTATTTATCCCGTTTACCCTGTCGCAGCTCGGGATGATGATTCGATGGATTCGGCTCAAACCTGCTGGTTGGGTTGTCAAATTGGCTATTAATACAATTGGGATGCTAACGACGCTGTCGATTACGCTTATCTTTATTTTTACAAAGTTTAGCCAGGTGTGGGTAGTCTTTATCTTCCTGCCTTTGGTATTGTATTTCTTTATGAAGATCAACAGACATTACAAAAATACGGCAGAACAACTGCGCATTGATATCACGAAGGACAAACCTATGGTGAAAGGCAACACGATTATTATACCGGTGGCAGGCATTACTCGAGTCGTTATGAATACTATCAGCTATGCCAAAACCTTGTCGGACAATGTGGTTGCCGTATATGTGGGTGTGGATGATGAAGCGATTCAAAAAATGGAACAGAAGTGGGAAGAGTGGGATGTGGGCATACGTTTAGTAGTGCTGAGATCCCGTTATCGCAGCATCATCAATCCGCTCCGCAAATTCATTGATACCGTAGAGTGGAAAAAAGCAGATGAGGATCATATTACAGTTCTCATTCCGCAATTTATCACTAAACATTGGTGGGAAAATATTCTGCACAATCAGACGAGTTTGCTGATGAGAGCTTATTTAATTAATTACAAAGACGTCATCGTAACGACTGTACCTTTTCATCTGAACAAATAAAGCCAAATGCATACTACTGGTATTATCTTCAGTTTGTTTTTTGGTATACGTAAGGGAATAGGGATAGCTGAATTATAGTGTGACAAACTCAACACTTTTTGACCGTATCTCTGTGCGGTCAAAAAGTGTTTTTTTACATCCGTAGAGATATTTACTTGGACGATACATTTTGTGTATTATAGATACAAAATGTATCGTGGAGGAAAATGATGCCCGAAGACATGGGGAATAGGGACCAAGACAAGTTGCAATTTGTAGATACGTTAAGGGCGCTGGCGATTATCGGGGTATTGCTTGTGCATGTCAGCCAGCATGTGGACGGATTAAACGGCTGGTTGCAAAAAGGCTTAAGTCTAGGAGCCAAAGGAGTCGCTTTATTTTATATGGCGAGCGCTTTTACGCTGTTTCTATCCCTGAGCAGGCGTTCGAGTGACAAGAGAGAAGGAATAACGACTTACCTGTTGCGTCGGTTTTTCCGAATTGCACCTTTGTATTACGTGATGTTAGGAATCTATTTAATGGTGAATGGGACAGGTCCGCGATTTTGGCTTGGAGATCAGGAGGGAGTAACTGCCACTAATATTGCAGCCCATGTTCTGTTTGTGAACGGCCTCAATCCGTATTGGATCAACAGCATTATCGGTGTGGAATGGTCCATCGCAGTGGAATGCATGTTTTATCTATGTATTCCGCTCTTATTTAGGTTGATTCGGTCTGTCCGCCATGCGACTTGGGTTGTCGTCATAATGCTTGTCGCAAGCTCCGGGCTAAATACGGTGTTTGCTCAATATCCATTGATTAGTGATCATTCTTTATGGGGGCATTATCTGTATCTATGGTTTCCGAATCAACTGCCTGTCTTTGGACTGGGGATATTGTTATTCTTCATTTGGAAAGACGAGCGTCATTGGAAAAGCGTAGACCCGCTCAGTGGAGGCTTGTTGCTTGCTACTGTATTGTTTGCGTTTTTTGGAGGTATGACGGATTATCTCATAGGTGTCGGAATGCTGCTGGGGGCGTACGCTCTATATCATTGGCAGCCGATGTGGCTGCTTAATCAGGTGTGGTCATGGATCGGACGCCTCAGTTACAGTATGTATTTGACGCATATGCTGGTCCTAGGGCTAATCGTGCAGATTAGGTTACCCTTTGCTCCCCTAGTCAGCCTCATCCTTATGTTCGTCATGACGCTGCTATTCACCGCCGGACTTTCCTGGATTACCTACACTTGGATTGAACAGCCTGGCATCCGATTGGGGAAAAAGCTTATATCACGTATAAAATCTGTGCGCAAGCAGGAAGATTCGGTCAAAGAAAGTGTTGCCTAGTTGCAACTTGAAGCAGCATCAGATAACATTTGGTTGAAGTGCTTGAATAAATCTACGAAATTATAGAAAAGACCTCTTGAAAAGTAGCTCCCAGCCCTTTATATTCGATGTACATCCAAGTTTTTGAATACACCGATGAGGTTTGTTGGAATTGTAAAGGAGATGCACGTATGCTTTTGGAGCCACTCGGCTTTTTACTTTTTTCTACACTGGAAGGAGTCGCTATTTTTGCACTGATTTTAAGTATCTTTAAAGTTAGAATAACTCCCTATCTATGGCAGGCTATTTTTGTAAATCTGATTATGAACTTGCAAAGCTATCTGCTCCGAGAGGAATTTTCACTCGCATATTTGGTACCTGTCATTAATATGCTGCTGTTTATTTTTTTACTTGCTACGGTGGTGAAGATCCCGATTGTTTGGTCAGGTATTATGACAGTTACAGGTTATTTTGCCTACGCCGTTATTCAGTCGGTATTTCTGAAAGCTATGTTCGGCAACCTGCCGGTTTCAGAGCTACAGGATGGGTCCTTGAAGGGCTATCTGCTACAAGTGGTTAGCGCAGCGGCAGGACTCCTTATTTCATTTATATTGTATCGAAAAGACATCGGATTTTCCCCAAACTTCAAAAAGCTTAAGTTCAAAGAGGAATATGGCATTGTTATCACGCTCATCATTCTGTCTCTCATTTCAACATCTATTGTGCTTTATTATAGCGAGGTATGGTTGAGTATGATATTTTTTGCACTAGTATCGGGATTTTTTATCTACTATGCAGTCGGAAAGGAATACCGAGATGATTGAAACGATGGCTCTTAAACTTGCTAACCAGATTAAACGTACTGTGCCTGATCATCCGGCCTCCATCCCTGTACTTAAATACGCACTTGCTCTCATTTTGAATGCATCGATGATCATTGTGTTGACACTGTTCGCCTCTTTTTTCACGGGGCGGATGGTAGAAGCTGTAACGATTCTCGTCGCTTTTGCCTTGCTGCGCCAAATCTCTGGTGGCATTCACTTGAAAACGGGTATGGCTTGTGTGCTGGTGACGTCTGTAGCTTTTACATACATATCTTGTATTTCCTTAAATAATGGGTGGACAAACCTGTTTACCGGAATCGCTCTCATTCTTGTTTTATGCTTTGCCCCGTCCAGAATTGAAAAGCAGTCGCGCATTCCAGTCCGGTTTTATCCCCTCTTGCGATTGTTATCCTCCCTGCTTGTATGTACTAATTTTGTTATTGGCTCTTCTGTAGTAGCTGTTGCTTTCTTGGTTCAAAGCCTAACATTGATTCGGGGAAGGAGGTGAGTAAAATGATGAAAAAAATGGTATACGGGTTAGCCACATCGTTGTCTGTGTTTGCGACATTTGCTGTATCGGTGGCAAGTTATGTGTATGTCTATCAAGGGGATACACCCGAGGAACTGCTGAAATAGGCAAAATGCAGAATAGCAAAAATAATACATAGAGCTGCTATGAAGCAGCTTCTTTTTATGTAAAAAAACAGGCGCTCCACGAAAGAGCGCCCGAATGGGAGAGGAGAAACCGGACGAAGAGCTTATGGGGAAACGTAAGTCTTCTCCGCGGTTGTCTACGACATTGGTTGAATGCCGATATTTTAAGGATGCCCAGGAGATGGTTTTTTATACCTGCTGTATCACTAAGTTTTTCAAACGGCGGTGCATGTGGTACGATAACGACATAATCTTTATATGGTTATGAACACATATAGAAAATAGGTGAGTTTCAGCGTGAGAGTGGTATCGGGTAGTGCCAAAGGAAGGCCGTTAAAGGCAGTTCCCGGCACCGGGACGCGACCGACCACGGATAAGGTCAAGGAAGCGCTATTTAGCATGATCGGTCCTTATTTTGATGGGGGAGTTGCGCTTGATTTGTTTGCTGGCAGTGGCGGCCTGGGTATAGAGGCGCTTAGTCGGGGAATGGACAAGGCAGTTTTTATTGATATGGAATCCAAAAGCATTGATGTCATTAAAGAAAATTTGCGAAAAACAGGATTGGAAGGAAAGGCAGAAGTGTTCCGCAATGATGCCGGACGAGCGCTCAAGGCGCTGGCAAAACGTGGAGCTCTTTTTGATGCTGTTTTTCTGGACCCGCCTTATCGTCTCAAGCATGGAGATGAGTTGATGAGCCGCATGGCTGAGTTGGACTTGCTTCGTTCAGGTGCTGTCATCGTGCTGGAGTATGAATCAGGACATGAGTATCCGGCAAGTTTCGGGCCGTTTGAACAGGTTAGAAAAGCGGTCTATGGTGAAACAGCATTATCCATTTATCATTTTGCAGATGATGCTTTGACGGACGCCGAAGAACATACAGAAGCCGAAGCGATCAAATTCGGCATCACCGAATCAGACGGGGAGGACCATCATGATTGAGCACAAACCACGTATTGCCGTATATCCGGGAACCTTTGATCCCGTGACGATGGGGCATCAGGATATTATTCAAAGAGCGGCCCGGCAGTTTGATCTACTGATTGTCGCGGTTCTTAACAATATTAGTAAAAATCCGCTGTTTTCACTTGAAGAGCGAATGGAACTGCTGCGGACGGTAACTCGTGACATTCCGAACGTTGAAGTGGACAGCTTCCGTGATCTGACAGCCAATTATGTACGCCAAAAAGGGGCTCAAGTTATTGTCAGGGGAATCCGGTCAGTGACCGATTTTGAATATGAGTTGCAATTAGCCTCGACAAATCATAAGCTGAACCCGGATGCGGAAACGATCTTTATGATGACCAATCCGGCTTACTCATATCTAAGTTCCAGTATGGTGAAGGAAATTGCACATTTTGATGGCAAGGTTGTAGATCTGGTGTCACCAGAGGTGGAGGACGCACTGCGTGCCAAAGTTAGTGCAAATCGCGGTGGCTCCACCATGAAGTCATAAAGGAAACGGCGAGCAGAGCAAGTATAATCGTACTTAGAAGTACAACAGACAGTACGGTTAGTTGCCAAGGGTACATGGTTGTTCCTTCTATTTGTGTTAATAAACTGCTGGCTTCGGCCATGACAGCCTGTGAACCGGAATCATTTACACTTTCGGTCAAAGAAGATACAGAACTGCGGCTGACGTAAGCGGGAATTGTATTACTGACAATGCGGTCAAGTGGAGTCCATACCGCCAAGGTAAGCGCAAAAGCAATGATCCCATGAAGCACACGTGATAAGGTGAAGGTGATGCCCTTGTCGGAAGGTCTGGTGACGGCGGTAATTTGAAGCCAGCCGCACAGTCCGCCCCAGCCCAACACAGCACTGATCAACGCTGCTTGTGTACGGAGATCGTCGGGCAGACGGCTGATTTCATAGGAACCAAGATGGATTTCCATCCAGGCAGGCCATACGATAGAAAGAGTACCTTGGCCTGAGTATAGGGTCAGCAGCCGAATCAGTACGGAAAAGAAAATAATGAATCCACCTGTCACCATCAGCGTCTGTACAGCATGGGATACGGTTTCACCTAACAGTTTTCCAAAGCTGCGGCCGTCCCGTTCTCTGGCAGAGCGGGTAGCTTCCCATGCGGATCGGATCAGAGAGGTGGTAGTGCGGGAAGCAGAAGCGTGCCGGAGGGCAGCTGGCGTTTCCCGTTTTTTCGATTTACTGGACGATTCAGGTATTCTGGCTGTGATCCAGCCTGCCAGCAGTCCGGAAATCCAGTGAACGGCAAGTAACATCCCGCCTGCAGCAGCATTGTGCAGCAGTCCTGTGCCAATGACGAGCAGGATCGTAATCGGATTGCAGAAATGAGCGATAGCGGTCAGACGTCGAAGCTGAAGCGTGGTCATATCCTCCTGCTGTGCCCATTGGCGTACTGCTTCCGCAGCAGCCGGGAATCCTGCAGTTAGGCCGAGGGCCAACACCCAGCCGCTTCGTCCCGGTAGCCGGAACCAGGAACGCATGAACGGCTCCAGCAGAACACCTAGACCGTGTACGAGACCAAAGGCGATAAGCATTTCGGACAGCATCAAAAAAGGCAGCATGGCCGGAAAAATAATGCTCCACCATAACTTAAGCCCCCGGGTAGAGGCTTGAAATACTTCTTCTGGTGAGGCGACGATAGCCACTACAAGCAAAATGGCTCCAAGGCCAAGCAGCAAGGTTGTCCAATAAGGAGCAGGGCGGGCTTCCTTTTGCATCAAAGAGTTCACCTCTCATAAATATACTAAGGAGAGTCGGATGCTGTCTCCAGCGTTTATTCACGTTCATTTCTTGGTATAGGCTGCTCGTACATGTTGTCGTAAACAATGTATGCTTTTTGGAAAGGCTTGAGAACAGATAGTGCAGAGGCACTTGGGTAAGATAGGAGAAGTTAGGCTGCAAGGGGGAGAAGCAATGATGCAAATTAACCGGAAAAGAGCTTTGTTTACAACCGGTTATGTCTTAATGCTGGTTGCAATGGTTTATGTGCTGGTCTATATGCCAACCCCTTATCTGATCTATGGACCAGGTGGGGCAAACGAGATCAAACCGATGGTTAAAGTACAGGAAGGGGATAGCAGCGAACGGGGGAGCTTTATGATGACGACAGTATCGGCGCGCTATGCCAATGTCATCATGTTAGCTATGTCCAAGCTGGACAGCAATTCGGAAATTCAGCGTAAAGAGGATCGTCTGCATGGCAGAAGTGAGGATGAATATGCAGCAGAGCAGGTATGGTATATGGGGGATTCCCAATCTTCAGCGATGGAAGCTGCCTACACTCGCGCTCATATCTCCTATCGGATTGTGCCGGATTATGTATATATATTTAAGGTTCCGGGATCGAACAGCGTGTTTAAGCCCGGAGATGAAATATTAGAGTTGAACGGTACGAGGGTAACTGATAACCGTTCCATTCGGAAGGCTTTGGAGAATGAAAAACCAGGAGCGATAGCTAAAGTGAAGCTAAAGCGGGATGGAAACTTTGTAGTTGTGAAAGCTCCATTAACGACCATCATGGACAGTGAGACGGGAAAACAACGCTCCGGGTTTGGTGTCAGTATTGCCACGGTACAGAAAGTGGAGCCGAAGGATGGAAGTAAAAAGATTCATTTTACATCCACGGATGTCGGAGGTCCTTCGGCAGGTTTAATGTTTACTATGGAAATCTATAACCAGCTGACACCAGGTGATTTAAGTAAGGGATATCGTGTAGCTGGTACGGGTACCATTGATAAGGACGGTCAGGTTGGAGCAATTGGTGGTGCCAAGTATAAAATCGTCGCTGCCGACCGTCAGGGCGCGGAATTGTTTTTCGTTCCGGCCGATAATTATAAAGAGGCCAAAGCCAAAGCAGAGCAAATCGGAACCCGGATGAAGCTTGTTCCGGTTCGCAAGCTTGGCGATGCGCTGAATTATATGGAAAAGCTGCCTACTAAACCATAAGGGGCGGTCGCAAGTAATCAGCATACATGTCACGGATGACAGGGCGCGGCATCCCGGCTGCATGTATGGCGGCGGCGGCAGTATCCCAGTCCAGATGGGAATGTGATCCGGCAGACGGCTTGACCCATACTGGCAGGGTGGCGGTGTCCTTCATTCGCGCCAGCAGCTCGCGTCCAGCTCTGTTAAAGCCAAGCACGCGAATATAGCCGGGGCCTTTCGCCAGCTCAGCGGGAGTCATATCTGCTTTGGCATGATTCAGCAAAATATGCGTACACATCCGCTGAAGCTTCGTACGAGTATAGCGTTTTGTCTTGACAGCGGCGAGCAGGGCCTCTACAGAGGGCCGGGGCAGCGTGTACAGCGATTGCTGCAGGCGATGCTCCAGCCCTTCGGTGACCTCGTGCAGCTCCGCCAGCTGCTGTGGGCTGCGCGTGATCAGAGCGTTCAGCAGCGGCTGACAGAACGCTTCCCAATGCAGCGGGGCACGTTCTTCTTGCCACTCGCGCTGCAAAATCACCAAGGTCGCTGCCGGTACGTACGGCGACGCGGCCTCCGGCCCGCCGTCCAGCAACAGACGGCGGATGGCGGTGGCGCTGGCGATATTTCCGTCCGCAGGCGTCCCCGCCTCATGGTAGCCCGATCCCGTGCGGGCTACCGTGAAGGGCTTGATTGTGCTGCCCAGCCGCTCCAGCGCAATCAAGTAATGCAGCCCAAGCGTATTGTTGGGCTGCTGCATGAGAGCGGCGAGCGCAGCGCCGTTCGCTCCTTCGGCCGCCAGCGCGGCTGCGGCTCCCGCATAGGCGGCGGGATAGCTTGCGCCCTTGCTCAGGCGCTGGGCGATGCCGGCCTTGAGTTCGGCCGGCTCTGTCGCCAGCACGCGGGCCAGCGTGTGCAGCGGGGCGATGTCTCCGCTCTCGCTGCCAAAGCAGAGCGCGTCGACGATGCCCGTCGCGCAGAGCAGGGTCACCGCGCCGCGGGCAAACCATTCTGCGGGCTGGACAGCATAGGCCACAGGTAGCTCAAGAACTAGGTCTACGCCCATGGCGAGTGCCATTTCGGTGCGCGACCATTTGTCTGTAATCGCGGGTTCGCCCCGTTGAAGGAAGGGACCACTCATCACAGCCACTGTGCGCTGTGCACCAGTGATACGAAGAGACTCCTTCCAGTGATGGACATGTCCGTTATGTAAGGGATTGTACTCAACAATTATACCGAGTGTTTTCAAGACTGTATGTCGGCTCCTTTCTTTTTAAGCAGCTTTTTTGATAACTATTGTGAAATTAGTGGTTCACGATCAGCGAATGAATGTTTTTTAGGGCAGCTATACTGATATTTCATCATGCACAAGAACGAGACCATTGAGACCTGGACCAAAAAGCTTTATACTCGCATTATTGTACACGAAGAGTAGCGGGGGTACGAATACTCAAAGGTACATGATAAACGCAACACATTTTTGCATCTGCATAGATCTTACTAAACCATTGGAAAACCGATGGATTTGTAAGTGGTGTAAAGTGAAAGGTGTTGACAAACGACTCAATCAGTCGGTATAATAATTTTTGTTTGTTTGGAGTGATAGTGATGCAACTATTTTTTCGCAAAGTAGCAACAAGTGACGGTCCATTTCCTATCCGTGAATCTCTTAATGTGAGCGAACTGGTGGATGATCGTGCTGATGTTACAGCCGTTTCCCCGCTGGAGACCGACTTGGTCGCCGTTAGTCTGGGTCAAGGTTCGATGAGCGTGGAAGGCACGTTGACCGCAGGTCTGGACATGCTTTGCTCACGCTGTTTGAGCCCGATGCACGAGGATTTGAAGATTGAATTCCGTGAACGGTTCAAGCAAACCTCGTCTTCAAGTATTGAGGAAGAGGATGAAGATGGCGATTTTATCGCAGTGGCGGAGGATTCCTTCGATACTGCACCGTATTGTGAAGAACTGTTTGTACTGCATGTGCCGTTTGCGCCTGTATGCAGTGAGGGTTGTCAGGGGATCGCACCAGCGGCCGGACAAAACTGGAGCATGGGCTCCGACGACAGTAACGATGGTGATACGGAAAAGATTGATCCGCGTCTGGCAGGGCTTAAGGATTTTTTTAAATGAGAATTGAGTTCAATTCTAAAAGAAATCATCATCCGCTTGTGCCGGGAAGTTCTTGAACCGATACGTGGATGTTGTAGACTTGATTCACCGGCTGTAAGATCATTGCCTTCTGGCATTTTCTTTCAGTCTTGAATGAGATAGAAGTCATACCCGTCATGCGGGGTTGATCTGTTTAAGGAGGTGGGAATAATGGCAGTACCTCAACGGAGAACATCCAAAACTCGTCGCGACAAACGTCGTACTCACTTTAAACTGGAAGTACCAGGTATGGTGAAATGCTCCGAATGCGGCGAATTGAAACTTGCTCACCATGTGTGCAAAGTTTGCGGAACGTACAAAGCTAGAGAGATCATCTCTCAATAATGTCCGATAAGCGGATTCTTTGGAATCTTCGCAGGAAAAGTAGCGCTTCACTTCAGTGAGGCGCTACTTTTTTTTGTCAGCATGCTTTCTTTTTGTGTCAGCATGCTATATACTGTTTTAGTACCAGGTTCTAAGAAAGAAGGGCCAAAGGGGTTCCTTTATACATACAAGAAGACAAACCGGCTTGAAGTTTAGCCGCTAGAACGTAGAGTAACCTGAACTGTCGGCTGAACGGCAGTTTACCGTAGGGAAAGGAGGCGTCACTGATATCGAACGTTTGCCGAAGAGACAGAGGCAGCAACGGCTGACTCAATTAATTGATGATAATCCGTTCGTGACGGATCAGGAACTGACTAGACAGTTGAAGGTAAGCATTCAGACCATTCGGCTGGATCGGATGGAATTAGGGATCCCTGAATTGCGGGAACGGCTAAAGCTGATGGCTGAGCGCTCCTACGATCAGGTTCGTTCCTTGCCTTTACATGAAGTGATAGGGGACATCGTTGATCTCCAGTTGGATCGAAGCGGTATTTCGATTTTTGAAATTAAAGAGGAACATACTTTTTCTCGTACAGGCATTGCGCGGGGACATTATGTGTTTGCACAAGCCAATTCATTGGCTGTTGCCGTAATTAATGATGAGATAGCATTGACCGCTTCAGCAGATATTCGCTTTGTTCGTCCGGTTCATTTGGGTGAAAAATGCATTGCCAAGGCGTATGTGCGCTCAAATCCGGAACAAAAAGGGAAGGCTAAAGTGGAAGTGTTTGCTTACGTAGGAGAAGAAATGGTATTCCAAGGCAACTTTGTCATTTATCGCTCCACGGAAGAAGAGTATAGCGAAGGAGGAAGTCAGCATGCGGATCGCCATTGATGCCATGGGGGGAGACAATGCTCCTGAGGCGACAGTAGAGGGCGCGCTATCTGCGGCGGCGGAATGGAAGGATACAGACATTACGCTGGTTGGTGACCGGGAACGGATTGAATCGGTTCTGAGCGGTAGGGCGCTGCCAACGAACCTCAACATTCGCCATGCGTCCGAAACGATAGATGCGCAGGACGAGCCTGTAAAGGCAGTGCGGCGTAAGAAGGATGCCTCCATGGTCGTAGCAGGCCGAATGGTTAGAGAAGGCGAAGCGGATGCCATGATATCGGCAGGTAATACAGGTGCTCTAATGACTACAGGATTGCTAGTGGTGGGAAGAATGGAGGGCATTGAGCGTCCGGCTCTCGCACCAATGATACCGACGATTGATGATCAAGGTATTCTGGCGCTGGATTTGGGAGCCAATATGGATGCCAAGCCTGAACATCTTGCCCAGTATGCACTGATGGGGAGCTTGTACCGTCAGAAAGTTCACGGTGTGGCTTCTCCAAGGGTGGGGCTGCTGAATGTCGGGACTGAGGCTGGAAAGGGCAATGAACTGACAAAGTTGGCATTTCCTCTTATTGAGCAGCTGCCTGTCAATTTTGTGGGAAATGTTGAATCCAGAGATGTGTTAACCGGAAATTGTGATGTACTGGTGTGTGACGGATTCGCCGGGAACATCATGCTAAAATCGCTGGAGGGAACAGCCGGAGCAATATTCTCTCTCCTAAAAGAGCAGTTCACCAAGTCCTTAAAGACCAAACTTGCGGCAGCCTTGATTATGCCTGAACTTCGGAGCCTGAAGGGTAAACTGGATTATAAAGAGCACGGCGGGGCTCCTTTGTTGGGGTTGAGCGGACTCGTCTTAAAAAGTCATGGTTCGTCTGATGGCATTGCCGTCAAAAATGCGGTTAGACAGGCTCGTACAGCCTTACAAAACCGGTTGGTGGAAAGTATATCCAAGGAAATCAGCAGGAAGTGAGTGACGATATGAATAAATTACGGCCGGTTGGTGTTATCGGAACAGGGAAATATGTACCTGAGAAAATTCTGACCAATAAAGACCTCGAAGAAATCGTTGAAACAAGTGATGAATGGATTGTCAGCCGCACAGGGATTCAGGAGCGCCATATTGCTGCTCCAGAGCAGGCTACATCCGATTTGGCTTATGAAGCAGCAGTCAAGGCATTGGAGTCCGCGGGTATGACGGCACAAGATCTGGACCTCATTATAGTAGCTACGGTTACACCGGATACGGCATTCCCGTCAACTGCCTGCATTCTTCAGGACAAGTTGGGAGCCAAAGGTGCAGCAGCGTTCGATTTGTCTGCTGCATGCTCGGGTTTTGTGTACGGGCTGGCTACGGCAACGAGCTTCATCAAGACAGGTATTTATAATAATGCGTTAATTATTGGTGCAGATTGTCTTTCCCGGATTACAGATTATACTGACCGCAATACCTGCGTTCTTTTTGGAGATGGAGCAGGAGCTGTAGTGATTGGTGAAGTACCAGAGGGCAGAGGGTTTCAATCCTTTGATCTGGGAGCTGAAGGCGCCGGAGGCAGTTTACTCAAGTTGGAAGCTGGGGGCTCGCGTTTGCCTGCGAGTGCGGACACACTGGAAAATAAACAGCACTATATTTATATGAATGGACGCGAAGTCTTCAAGTTTGCAGTACGTGTTATGGGAACAGCAACGGTCGATGTGTTGGAAAAAGCTGGTCTGTCCAAAGACGACATTGATTTGTTCGTTCCGCATCAAGCCAATATTCGGATCATCCAATCAGCAATGCAGCGTTTAGATCTGCCAGAGGAAAAGGTAGTTATTAATGTTGATAAATATGCAAACACATCCGCAGCATCAATTCCCCTCGCTCTTGTGGAAGCAGCTGAGGAAGGCCGCATGAAGGAAGGCGACCGTATACTAATGGTTGGCTTTGGTGGCGGTTTAACTTGGGGTGCGTCAGTTCTTATCTGGTAATTAAGTGGCAGTTTTGATATAATATTGAATTTGTCTGGTGTTTTACAGAAGAAGCATTGGATACAGAGAGGTGCATGCACGATGGGCAAAACGGCATTTATATTTCCCGGTCAGGGTTCACAAGCTGTAGGTATGGCTAAAGATGCTTATGAAGCAGTTCCGGCTGCAACAGAAGTATTCCGTAAAGCGGACGAACGTTTGGGTTTCGCGCTAAGCACACTGATATTTGAAGGGCCAGACACAGCCTTGAAGCAAACATCCAATACGCAGCCTGCATTGTTAACGGCAAGCATTGCGTTATATGAAGCATTCAAGGAAAAGGGCATTTGCCCTGATTATGTGGCTGGGCACAGTCTAGGAGAGTACAGTGCGCTAGTGGCTTCCGGTGTCCTCACATTTGAAGATGCGGTTGAGACTGTTCGTGCACGTGGTCAGTTTATGGAGCAGGCCATTCCTGATGGACAAGGCGGGATGGCTGCTGTGCTAGGAGCTGATCGTGAAGCATTGGCAACATTGTGCCGTGATATTACGGAATCTGGTCAACTGGTTGAACTGGCCAATATCAACTGTCCTGGACAGATTGTTGTATCCGGTACAAAGGCGGGCGTAGCTGCTGTCGCTGAACGTGTAAAGGAAGCAGGCGGCAAGCGTGCTATTACTTTGGAGGTCAGTGGTCCTTTTCACTCGTCATTGATGAAGGAAGCAGCGGACAAGCTCTCCACTAAATTGGAGACTGTGAAATTCGCCGAAGCTCAGATTCCAATTGTGACCAATGTAACAGCAAAACCAGTACGTGAGGGGAATGAAATTCGCCAACTACTGGTGGAGCAGGTCTATTCCCCGGTACTATGGGAAGACAGCGTAGCATGGTTGCTGGAACAAGGTGTGGACACCTTTGTTGAGTTTGGACCGGGAAGTGTTTTGACTGGGCTGGTTAAAAAGATTGACAAAACGGTTAAGCTGTATAGCATGAGTAGCCTGGAGTCGTTCGCTTCTATAACAGAAGCCCTCGAAGCCCGCTAAAAGTATTGATTATTGTCTTTACGGGTTAAATACTTGCAAGGGAGGACAATGATGTCTAAGCCATTAAGTGGAAAAACAGCGCTGGTTACGGGAGCGTCGCGCGGAATTGGCCGTAGTATCGCACTGGCGCTGGCTGAAGCAGGCGCTAATGTCGCAGTAAATTACGCTGGGAGTGAAGCGGCTGCGACTGAGGTAGCAGAGCTGATTCGTGCCAAAGGCGTGGAAGCTATTACAGTTCAGGCTAATGTGGGGCGTGCTGAAGAAGCTGATCAGTTGATCAAGGATGTGATTGGCGCTTGGGGCAAGATTGACATCCTGGTGAATAATGCTGGCATAACAAGAGATAATTTAATCATGCGTATGAAGGAAGAGGAATTCGATCAGGTGATCGAAACGAATCTCAAGGGTGTGTTTAATTGTCTTAAGGCGGCCACACGCCCCATGATGAAGCAGCGTGCCGGCCGAATCATCAATATCTCTTCCGTTGTAGGTGTACTTGGCAACGCAGGACAAGCCAACTATGTTGCTGCTAAAGCGGGAGTGATTGGTCTTACTAAATCCTCTGCTAGAGAGCTGGCCTCAAGAGGGATTACAGTGAACTGTGTGGCTCCTGGCTTCATTGATACTGAAATGACGCAGGTGCTGGCTGATGATGTGCGTGACAATATGCTTAGCGGTATTCCGCTGGCCCGTCTTGGACGGCCTGAGGAAATTGCTGATGTGGTGCTGTTCTTGGCCTCGGATGCTTCCTCATATATGACGGGCCAGACTTTGCATGTGGATGGCGGCATGTACATGTAATTCATGTTGCCAATCCGCATGCCCCGATGGAGAGAAGCTATGAAAACTCTCTTCTATGGCATTTTAATTGTAATTTTCGTATAATACCATAAGGAGGAGGTGAGCCGGATGTCCGATGTATTGGAGCGCGTAAAACGCATTGTCGTTGACCGTTTGGGAGCCGACGAAGCCGAAGTTACACTTGAAGCATCTTTTAAAGATGATTTAGGCGCTGATTCTCTCGATGTAGTTGAATTGGTTATGGAATTGGAAGATGAGTTTGATATGGAAATCTCTGATGAAGATGCAGAGAAAATTACAACTGTAGGTGAAGTTGTAAAGTACATACAATCTCATACCTAATTCATGTCATTGTCATCAAAAGTCCCGTTCTGTTACAGGCGGGACTTTCTCCTAATTATACAGATTGAACTAAAGACGGAATTGCCGCATGTTTTTGAGTTTGACTCAGCTTCATTTCGTCAAAGAATGAGCATAATGTGGCATTACTAACTTTAGTTGATTCTATATTATTTTCGTACACACAAGCGTGTGCGATCTAAAAATACAATTTGCAGTAGACATAGAGGTGATTATCTTTGAAACAACGTGTTGTCATAACAGGAATGGGTGTAATCACTTCGCTGGGACAGGATTTGAACACACTATGGGATAATCTGATGGCTGGAAAATCTGGTATCAGTAAAATCGAAGCTTTCGATACAAGTGATTACACTACGAAAATTGCGGCTTCCATTAAAGATTTTAATCCGGAGGATTACATCGATCGTAAGGATGCCCGCAAAATGGACCGCTTTGTGCAGTTTGCGGTTGCAGCTAGCAAATTGGCGCTTGAGGACAGCAAACTCGTAATTGGAGAAAATGTAGATGCCGAGCGTGTTGGTGTATCTGTCGGCTCTGGTATTGGCGGATTGGGTACTTGGGAAGATCAGCATAATGCATTGATCGAGAAGGGACCTAAACGCGTAAGCCCTTTCTTCATCCCGATGATGATTGCTAATATGGGTTCTGGTCAAGTTTCGATTTCACTCGGTGCTAAGGGTCCCAATACATCGCCAGTTACGGCTTGTGCCACAGGCAGTCATGCCATTGGCGATTCCTTCCGCATGATTCAGCGCGGTGACGCTGACGCTATGATTTGCGGTGGTGCTGAAGCAACGATTCGCCCGATTGGTATTGCTGGATTTTGCTCCATGCGAGCGATGTCCACACGTAACGATGAGCCGGAAAAGGCAAGTCGTCCATTTGATACCGAACGAGACGGATTTGTTATGGGCGAAGGCTCTGGTGTTCTGATTCTGGAATCGTTGGAACATGCTTTGAAGCGTGGTGCACATATTTACGGCGAAGTGATTGGCTATGGTCTTTCTGGCGATGCCCATCATATGACAGAGCCTGATCCAGAAGGAGCGGCACGCTGTATTAGAATGGCGATCCGTGATGCTGGATTGAATCCTGAAGATATCGATTATATTAATGCACACGGTACATCTACACCGGTTGGTGACAAATCGGAGACGGAAGCAGTCAAGAAAACGCTTGGAGAGCATGCCTATAAGGTGGCGATCAGCTCAACCAAGTCGATGACAGGGCATTTACTGGGTGCAGCGGGTGGCGTTGAAGCCGTAATCTGTGGTCTTGCGCTTCAACATCAGACCATTCCGCCAACAATTAATTTGGATAATCAAGACCCGGCTTGTGATCTTGATTATGTACCTAATAAGCCGAGAAAAGCGGAACTGAATGTGGTAATGTCCAATTCCTTTGGTTTTGGCGGCCACAATGCTACGGTTATTCTAAAAAAATATGAAGCGTAAGGGGTCAGTTCGTTGAGTGGAGACTTGAAGCAATTACAGCAGAAACTTCATATTCAATTCAACAATCGGCAGCTTCTGAAGCAGGCCTTTACGCACGCTTCCTACGTAAACGAACATCGGTTCAGTCAGCATGCAGATAATGAGCGTCTGGAATTTCTGGGTGACGCTGTTCTGGAACTGACAGTGTCCGAGCAATTGTACAATCAATACCCTAACCGGCCCGAAGGCGAACTAACTAAGTTGCGTGCAGCTATTGTCTGTGAGCCTTCTCTGGTGAAGTTTGCTGTCGGGCTTGAGTTCGGGCAGTATGTACTGCTTGGAAAAGGTGAAGAGCTGACAGGTGGACGTACTCGTCCAGCTCTGTTGGCTGATGTGTTCGAGGCGTTCGTAGGCGCGCTTTATTTGGATCAGGGTCTGGAAGCCGTCCGGTCGTTTCTAGAACGTTATATTTTTCCTCAGATTGTATTAAACGGTAAGCTTCAGATGAGTGATTTCAAAACAGAGCTTCAGGAACTGACGCAGCATCATAACATGGGGATGCTTGAATACAAAATTGTCGAGGAACGCGGACCTGCCCATGAGCGCGAGTTTGTAGCCGAGGTATATATGGACAGTGAACGGTTGGGAGCAGGTACAGGACGCTCTAAAAAAGAAGCTGAGCAGCAAGCGGCGGCAGTTGCTTTAAACCGTTTGAAGCTGGCGGAATCGTAATCGGTACCTGAGCGGCCCGAACGGGGGACGCAAGCAGAGGACACAAAGTAAGAGCAAAGGGCAGTCCGCGGGGAGTCCCGGCCCATAATGGCGAATGGACTGCGTTTTGCTCTTTTTTCGTGGCTTTACTGCTATAACGTGAGCATCGATACTGAGCTTTTTTCAAATTAGTCTTATGCTACAATAGGGATAATTCAATCAATCAGGTCAATGGAGTTGTACAAGCATATTTGAATGTTAGAGGTGAGATTGAGCATGTTTTTAAAGCGCATTGAGCTGGCGGGCTTCAAATCGTTTGCAGATAAAACGGAAATGGAATTTGTCCGTGGCATTACAGCAGTCGTCGGACCCAATGGAAGTGGGAAAAGTAATATTTCCGACGGAATTCGTTGGGTGCTGGGCGAACAGAGTGCCAAATCACTGCGTGGCGGCAAAATGGAGGACATTATTTTTGCAGGTAGTGATGCTCGTAAGGCTGTTAATTACGGTGAAGTATCGCTTACGCTGGATAATGAAGATCAGGCGTTGCCTCTAGATTTTGGTGAAGTGACGGTAACGCGACGTGTGCATCGGAGTGGGGATAGTGAATATTTCATTAATCGTCAATCATGCAGACTTCGAGATATTACAGAGCTGTTTATGGATACAGGGATTGGTAAAGAAGCTTATTCGATAATTGGGCAAGGACGTATTGAAGAAATTCTGAGTACCCGATCTGAGGATCGACGGGGTATTTTTGAGGAAGCCTCGGGTATCGTAAAATATAAATCACGTAAAAAAGACGCGGTTCGCAAGCTGGATGAAACAGAGCAGAATTTACTGCGTATTCACGATTTGGTTAGTGAACTGGAGGATCAGATTGGACCTCTTAAGGAGCAGTCTGAAAAGGCGATTCATTTTAAAGAGCTGCGCAGCGAATTAAAATCTAAAGAAATTTCCATGTACGTCCACCAAATAGAACAAATTCATACTTCGTGGAGCGACGCGACTTCCAAACTAGCTTTGTTGCAGCAGGAGCAGCTTCAATTGTCTACAGTGGTATCACGCCATGATGCAATGCTGGAAAACGACCGCAATGAATTACGGCAGCTGGAAGAGCAAGTAGAGCGTCTGCAAAGAGATCTGCTGCAATACAGTGAAGCTACGGAAAAAAGTGAAGGCTACGGTGAATTGCTCAAGGAGCGCACACGCAATTTGGAGGCTAATCGGGAACAATTGATCTTATCCCTCAGCACAAGCGAATCACGGCATTCCGAGCGCAAAAATGAACTGGATCAGTTGAATGAAAAGCTGTCAGCGTTGAATGTAGAGCTGGACGAGCTGCGTGCACGATTGTCTGACGAAGAGGCCAAACTGATTGGCGTCACAGGTGGAATCAGCCAGGAGCAGGAAGAAAGCCTGAAGGGCGGCCTGCTGGAGCTGATGAATCAGATGGCGCAAGCGCGTAACGAAATTCGTTATACCGACCAACAGAAGGAAGCGCTAGAACGGCGAGTAACTCGTGTGAGTGATGAATCTGGCAAATGGGAAGCACAGAAAGCAGAACTTGAACAGCGCAAAAAAGGATTGGAAGCAACGATTCAAAAGCTGGGACAGGAAATTAGCAGTTTGCGTAGCGGCTATATTCAGGGAAGTGAACAGTACCAGGCTCTGCAAAAACTACTGGAGGAAAATCAAGGCACGGTTCGTAAATGGGAACAAAAACGTGAGGCTCAAATTTCACGGCGAGATACGATGAAAGAAATGCAGGATGACTTTGATGGCTTTATGCTTGGAGTTAAAGAGGTGCTAAAGGCTGCACGCAAAGGAACCTTGCAGGGGGTGCATGGGGCAGTAGCAGAGCTGATTCGGGTACCTGAACATTTAGAGCAGGCGATGGAAACCGCTTTGGGTGCTTCAGTTCAGCATATTGTGATGGAAAATGAATCAGTATCCAGACAAGCGATCAGTTTTCTAAAGCAACGTCAACTGGGCAGAGCGACATTTTTGCCTATGGACGTTATCCGTCCGCGTCAGATCGGTGCCGGGGAACGCCAAATTGTGGAGAGCGCTGATGGCTTTGTCGGGATCGGTGCAGATCTTATTCAGTATGATGATCGGTATGCCGGAATTGTAGGCAGTCTCTTGGGAAATGTGGTCATTGCTCGTACGTTGGAGGATGCCAATCGTATTGCGGCCCGTTGCCAATACAGATATCGTGTTGTCACGCTGGAAGGCGATGTTGTCAATGCAGGCGGTTCTATGACTGGGGGGAGCCAGTTTAAGAAAAATGCAAATCTGCTAGGTCGCAAACGTCAGCTGGATCAGTTGGATCAAGACATTCTGGATACGGAACAGCAAATTGCAAGACTGCGTCAGAGTGCAATAGATACCAAACGACAGCTGGAGGAGACACAGACCCGTCTGGACGAACTGCGCCAGGGCGGCGATGTGAAGCGAACCGAAGAGCAGCAGATGGCAATGGAACTCAAACAACTTGAGCATGAACTTCGTCATGTGCTAGAGCAGGTAGCTACGTCTGGTCAGGAGAAAAAGGGCTTTGATCAGGAAATCAAGGAGCTGGAGGCTTCCCGTGCAGAAGCGCTGGTAAAGTTGGCTGCGCTGGAGGAAGAAGAGAAGAAAACGCATCAGGCCATTCACGCTGCCGAATTTGCACGTAAAGCAAATGAATCAGCCAAGGAGCAGCTGCAGGGAGAACTCACGAATCTCAAGGTCAGAGAAGGCAAGCTGGACCAAGAGCGCTTTTCACTGGAAGAGCAGCTTCGCAGATTGCGTGGGGATTATGATACGCTTGGGAAGGATTCAAGACAAAACAAGACCTTACTGGCTTCCATCGAAGCGGATTTACTCACCAATGAGCAGGAGACTGTGAAGCAGATTGAGAATCTCAATCAATACCGTTTGAAAAAGGAAGAAGCTGCACAGCAATTGGAATTCAAACGGGCTGCACGCAGCAGCTTGTCCAAAAAGCTGGAAATGGCTGAGAATGATACGAAAGAACAGCGAATTCAGCTTAAGTCGGTGGAGGAATTACTTCGTCAAACAGAAATTGGAGTAAATCGACTTGATGTAGAACTGGAAAATGTTTTGAAAAAGTTAAGTGATGATTATGAACTTAGTTATGAGCTGGCCAAACAGCGCTACCCTATACCGGAAGATATTGAAGGTACACAGAGTGAGGTGGAAAGGCTCAAACGTGGGATCTCTGCGCTCGGTGAAGTGAATCTGGGTGCCATTGAGGAGTACCAGCGTGTACATGAGCGTTATACGTTTCTTGATGAGCAAAAGTCTGATTTGATAGAGGCCAAGACTACGCTCTATCAGGTTATTCGTGAGATGGATGATGAAATGTCCAAGCGCTTCAAGACCACGTTCGATGCGATTCGTCGCGAATTTGGGACGGTTTTCTCTAAACTGTTTGGAGGTGGACGTGCGGACCTTGTATTGCTTGACCCGGAACGCTTGCTGGAGACTGGAATTGACATTGTAGCTCAGCCTCCAGGTAAAAAACTTCAAAACTTGCAGTTGTTGTCTGGTGGTGAACGGGCTTTAACAGCAATGGCTTTATTGTTTGCCATTTTACATGTTAAACCTGTTCCATTCTGTGTGCTCGATGAAGTAGAAGCAGCACTAGACGAAGCAAATGTGGTGCGTTTTGCTCAGTATTTACGGGAATTCTCAGAGCAGACACAGTTTATCGTAGTTACACACCGTAAAGGCACCATGGAAGAATCCGATGTGCTGTACGGGGTTACGATGGAAGAGGGCGGGGTTTCTAAACTCGTATCTGTCAAGCTGGACAACGATGAAGCTGAGATTGCCTGACATCAAATAACATACTTTCAGATCAACGGAGGGAATCCATGAGTTTCTTTAGAAAATTGAAGGAAAGCATCGCAAGCAAAACGGAATCGGTCACAAAGCAGTTCAAAGACGGATTGGAAAAAACACGTAAAGGTTTTGTGGAAAAAGTAACGGATCTGATGATTCGCCGTAAAAAAATTGATGAGGAATTTTATGAGGAACTGGAAGAAATTCTGATCGGAGCGGACGTAGGCGTCAATACGGTTATGAACCTTATTGAAGACTTGCGGGTAGAAGTGAAAAAACGCAAAATCGAGGATGCAGCCGAGCTACAGCCTGTACTGTCGGAAAAGCTATCCGAACTGCTGCGAGGCAATGACAATAGTCAGCTCAAAATGAACCCTGACGGGATTACGGTTATTCTATTCGTAGGCGTCAATGGAGTCGGCAAAACAACGACCATTGGCAAGTTGGCTCACCGTTTTAAACAAGAGGGCAAAAAAGTATTGTTGGCTGCTGGAGATACGTTCCGGGCGGGCGCGATTGAACAGTTGGAGGTTTGGGGCCAGCGGGCAGGTGTAGAGGTTATCAAACAACAATCTGGTTCTGATCCGGCTGCGGTTATGTTTGATGCCGTACAGGCTGCTAAGCAGCGTCAAGTAGATGTTTTGTTATGTGATACAGCAGGACGTCTTCAGAATAAAAGCAATCTGATGGAGGAATTGAACAAAATATTCCGCGTTATCCAACGTGAAATTCCAGACGCTCCTCATGAAGTGTTGTTGGTACTTGATGCAACGACTGGACAAAATGCACTTAACCAAGCCAAGCTGTTTGGGGAGAAGAGCGGCGTAACCGGTCTGGTATTGACAAAATTGGATGGTACAGCAAAGGGTGGGATTGTTGTTGCTATCCGTCAGGAATTGAATTTGCCTGTTAAGCTGGTAGGCTTAGGTGAAAAGGTGGATGATCTTCAACCGTTTGATTCAGAGCAATTTGTTCATGCATTGTTCGCTGGTTTGATCCAAGAAGAGGTTGTCGAAGCAACTACTGCTGACGAGGACGAGCAGAACTAATCCGGCTTGATTAGGCTTGCTTATAAGTCTGGGACTAAGCAGTGTTCTTGTTGCTGTTTAAGTCCGCCCAACTGTATAATAAAAGCAAAAGGTTTGACGATGCCGGATAAATTTCTTGTATAAAAAATATTACTCAGGAAGCCGGGTGAAAAAACGATGGCAAACACCTATACTTATTCCCGACGGGAAGAAGTAGCTAACGCGATTACACATGGTATTGGGGCTGTTTTAAGTGTGGCGGCGCTTGTGCTACTCATTGTTTTTGCTAGCATGAAAGGAACGGCTTGGCATGTCGTAAGCTTTACAATTTACGGGATTACGATGTTGCTGCTGTATACCAATTCCACGTTGCTTCATAGCCTGCGTGAAGGGAAATTGAAGGATTTGTTCGAAATATTCGATCATTCTTGTATTTACCTGTTCATTGCGGGGAGCTATACCCCTTTTATGCTCGTTGCATTGCGAGGTACGCTGGGATGGACGCTATTTGGAGTGATTTGGGGGATCGCTTTGTTTGGTGTATTGTTCAAGGCGTTCTTCACCAAACGCTTCCTGTTTATGTCTACAGTGTTCTACATTATAATGGGCTGGCTCATTACCATTGCCTGGAATCCCTTGACGACCATTGTTCCTGCTGGGGGAATGACACTATTGTTCGTAGGGGGGATTATGTATACATTGGGCACGATTTTTTATGTATGGCGAGCATTTCCATATCACCATGCGATCTGGCATCTGTTTGTTTTAGCAGGCAGCATACTTCATTTTCTGGCTATTCTGCTGTATCTTACTCCAGTGAGGATTTAAGTGACAGGAGGAAAAAGCTGATCCATACACCCATTTAAGGGTAGTAGATCAGCTTTTTTTTGTATGACAAGGGATAACGCTTGACATCTTCTTTTCTTTTATGTATGATAAGGAACGTTGAAAAGAACTGTAAAGTGTTTTTCCTTGACGATGGAGGTATACACGATGAGTCAGGAGAATCGGCTGGAAAAGACAAACCGGATAAACCGACTGTTTGACTTCTATGAACCTCTACTTACAGAGAAGCAACAGATGTTTCTAAAATATTACTTCCATGATGATTTTTCTTTAGGGGAAATTGCATCGGAATTCCAAATCAGCCGTCAGGCAGTCTACGAACATATTAAACGTGCTGAACAGGTTTTGGAAATGTATGAGGAAAAGTTAGGATTGTTAAGTAAGCATGAACGTAGAATCCAAGATCTGGACGAACTAAATGCGACATTATATGATGCATTCGGTAAAGTTGGCAAGCCCGATGAGGGCACTCTGCAACATGTCCAACAAATTGTAAATCGCCTGCAGGAATTGTAGGTTATATAAATGAAGAACTAACAACCCTGGTTGACAAGGAGGTGCGAAATTATGGCATTTGAAGGATTATCGACTCGCTTGCAAAATGTATTCAGTAAACTGCGCGGCAAAGGAAAAGTGTCTGAGGATGATGTGGCTCAGGCGATGCGTGAAGTGCGGTTGGCTTTGCTTGAAGCGGACGTTAACTTCAAGGTTGTAAAGGACTTTATTGCCAAGGTAAAGGAAAAATCCGTTGGTAAGGAAGTAATGGACAGCTTTACGCCAGGTATGGTCATCATCGACATCGTGAATAAGGAATTAACCGAGTTGATGGGTGGCAGTCAGGCCAAGCTTGCAAAAGCAAACAAACCGCCTACAGTCATTATGATGGTGGGTCTCCAGGGTGCAGGTAAGACGACGACTTCGGGTAAACTAGCGAAGTTGCTGCAAAAGCAAAACCATCGTCCATTGCTTGTAGCTGGTGATATTTACAGACCTGCTGCGATCAAGCAGCTTCAGATTCTTGGCGAGCAGATTAATGCACCTGTATTTACAATGGGAGATCAGACAAGCCCGGTGGAAATCGCAAAACAGGGCTTGCAGCATGCTAAGGATAACGGTAATGACTACGTTATTATAGATACTGCCGGTCGTCTCCATGTTGATGAAGAACTCATGGAAGAGTTGCGCCAGATTCATACTAACGTCAACCCTGATGAAGTTCTGCTGGTTGTAGACAGCATGACTGGACAGGATGCAGTTAACGTTGCAGAGCACTTTAACAATAGCCTTGAGTTAACAGGGGTTGTATTGACAAAGCTGGACGGCGACACCCGTGGGGGCGCGGCCTTGTCGGTTAAAGCTGTGACGGGATGCCCGATCAAGTTTGCTACATTAGGTGAAAAGCTTGATGCAATGGAGCCTTTTCACCCCGAACGGATGGCTTCACGGATCTTAGGTATGGGTGATATGTTGTCTCTGATTGAAAAAGCGCAATCCAATATCGACGCCGATAAGGCGAAGGAAATGGAACGGAAAATGCGCAATGCCGAGTTTACGTTCGAAGATTTTCTGGAGCAAATGGATCAGGTTAAGAAGCTTGGCCCAATTGACCAGATTCTCGACATGATTCCCGGTATGGGCAACATGAAGCAAATGAAAGACATCAAAGTGGATGACAAGCAGATGGGCCGGATTGAGGCTATCGTTCATTCGATGACTACACAGGAAAAACAAAACCCGGACATGATTAATCATAGTCGCCGCAAACGGATTGCTGTAGGCAGTGGAACATCGCTGGCTGAAGTAAATCGTCTCATTAAGCAGTTTGACGAGATGCGCCGTATGATGAAGCAGTTCTCAGATATGATGGGACCTAAGGGCGGCAAGAACAAGGCTCTGAAGCAACTGAAGAGCATGGGCAAAGGCATGAAGTTTCCTTTCCGTTAAAAGGTCAGTAGGCCTTTAGAGTTGGGATAGCAATATACAGTCTACTTTTTGAAGGAGGTGAATTTTCGTGGCAGTTCGTATTCGTCTGAAACGTATGGGTGCACATAAAGCTCCTTTCTATCGCGTCGTGGTATCTGATTCCCGTTCCCCGCGTGACGGTCGTTTTATCGAAGAAATCGGTTACTACAACCCTATTACAGTACCAGCGGTTGTAAAAATTGATGAAGATAAAGCGCTGAAATGGTTGCAAGATGGTGCACAAGCATCCGACACTGTTCGCAACTTGCTTAGCAAAGCGGGCGTGATGAAAAAGTTTCATGAGCTTAAAACACAGAAATAAGGTGCTGATACGGAGGGTCAACCATGGAAGAATTAGTAATAATCATTGCTAAGGCTTTAGTCGATCATCCGGAAGATGTGACCGTGAAGACCTTGGAGAAGGATCGGCTTGTAGTATATGAGCTTAGTGTACATCCTGAGGATGTAGGCAAAATCATTGGCAAGCAGGGTCGTATCGCCAAGGCGCTTCGCACTGTGGTTGCATCAGCAGCCGTTAAGATGGATAAACGGGTTACCGTAGACATCATATCTTAAAGATATACGAAAGTGGGTTAGGATGTATGTCCTAACCCTTTTTCGTACATGATGAAGATGATATGGAGCGGAACCGATTACGTGCAGGAGGAACACGATGCAGCAAATGTTTAATGTCGGAAAAATTGTGAATACACATGGAATTCGCGGCGAGCTAAAAATACTAACGACAAGTGATTTTCTTGAGGATCGTTTTGCCAAGGGCAGCGAGCTATTGATTGTTCCTGCTGATGGTAAAGCACCGGTTCCTGTAACTGTCGAAACAGCGCGTTTTCAAAAAAATATGGTTGTTGTAAAATTTGAAGAATATAACAATATCAATGATGTTGAGAAATATAAAGGTACTTTGTTGAAGGTCTCTGCTGAACGGCTAGGCGAATTGGAGGAAAACGAATTCTACTTTCATGAAGTAATCGGTATGGAAGTAGTAACGGAAGACGGAACTGAGCTCGGCACGGTAAAAGAAATTTTGACACCAGGAGCCAATGATGTATGGGTCGTCCAAATGCCTAAAGGCAAGGAACTACTATTGCCGTATATTGAAGATGTTATTTTGGATGTAAACGTGCGCGAAAAACGGGTTACAGTGCGGCTAATGGAAGGTTTGCTATAATGCGAGTGGATGTACTAACCTTGTTTCCAGAGATGTTTGATGGAGTTTTTAATGCAAGCATTCTAGGAAAAGCAAGGGATAAGGGGATTGTATCACTGCAAGCGGTTAATTTTCGCCAGTATGCTGGCAACAAGCATGGGCAAGTGGATGATACGCCCTATGGCGGTGGGGGCGGCATGGTGTTGAAGCCTGACCCTATTTTTGCTGCAGTGGAAGCGTTGTTGAATAAATCAGAACGACCAACATTTGAAACTGCTGATGAAACTATCCAACATGCAGATGTTAAACCTAACGCAGACATAAAAACACCGCGTATCATTTTGATGTGTCCACAAGGCGAGACTTTTACGCAAAAGAAGGCGGAAGAGCTGGCCAAAGAGGACCATCTTATTTTTATATGTGGACATTATGAGGGGTATGATGAGCGTATTCGGGAACATCTGGTGACAGATGAGCTTTCAATCGGCGATTATGTTTTAACTGGTGGCGAGCTGCCAGCTATGGTCGTCATCGATAGTGTGACACGCTTGTTACCAGGGGTGTTGGGGAATGAAACGAGTGCGGTAACAGATTCGTTTAGTACAGGGCTGCTGGAATACCCCCATTATACCCGGCCTGCTGAGTTTCGAGGCTGGAAAGTGCCTGATGTACTTCTGTCAGGGCATCATGTCAATATAGACTCTTGGAGACGACAAGAGGCGTTACGTCGCACAATGGAACGTCGGCCGGATCTGCTGGAGCAGGCTGAGCTGACAGGCAAGGAGCGCGCATGGATTGAGGAGCAGCGTCAATCGGGCTGTTCGGGAGACAAGCGATAAAGAGCAATACACATGAGTGGATTTGAAAGCAGGCGGCAACCTGTTTTATAATAAAGTCAATTAAATAATGTTTGGTCAAATCCCTTTTTGTTGTTGCAATGCGGTAACCTCCATGATACAATACATCTGTTGTGTGTAATACGGTGGTCCTCTGTGGATGATGAAGGAAGCAAATGTGTTTCCAGAAGAAACATGAACACCTGTACGGAAGGAGGGAGTCATAGATGAATATCGTCCAAGCGATTACTGAAGAACAACTGCGTAAGGATCTGCCTAACTTTCGTCCTGGTGACACTTTGAAAGTGCACGTGAAAGTTATCGAGGGAACTCGTGAGCGTATCCAGTTGTTTGAAGGTGTAGTAATTAAACGCCGTGGTGGTGGAATCAGTGAGACTTTTACAGTTCGTAAAATTTCTTACGGTGTAGGTGTGGAAAGAACTTTCCCACTTCATTCCCCAAAAATCGATAAAATCGAAGTGGCTCGCCGTGGTAAAGTGCGTCGTGCGAAGCTTTATTATCTTCGTGAACTGCGCGGTAAAGCAGCGAGAATTAAAGAAATTCGTCGTTAATACAACGAATAACGAAAGGGGCTTGGTTACAAGCTCCTTTCGTTTTTTCTACGTACATAGGGAACTGTGGATAATTGACCGTAAAGAGAGGACAGTGAGCTATGGAGCAAGAAGTAGGACAAGGAGCTGTACAGCAGCCAACTGATCAGGATGGTACGCCCAAGCGTAAACCAAAAAATGAGATTTTTGAGTGGCTCAAGGCCATCATTATTGCGTTAGTGCTTGTCTTTTTAATCCG
The DNA here is from genome assembly GCF_050482105.1 of Paenibacillus jamilae. Lineage (GTDB taxonomy): Bacteria > Bacillota > Bacilli > Paenibacillales > Paenibacillaceae > Paenibacillus > Paenibacillus jamilae_B. The sequence continues at coordinate 547,639 of NZ_JBCNHI010000020.1, forward strand.
CTGGCTTCTCTTTAAGCCTTTTATTGTGGATGGCCCGTCGATGCAGCCTAACTTTCATACCGGAGAACGCGTCATTGTAAATGAGATTTTGTATGATTTTCGTGCTCCTAAACCGGGTGAAGTGATTGTGTTCCATGTCCCGGAAGAAAAGAGAGACTTCATCAAGCGCGTCATTGCCGTTGCGGGTGATACGGTCAAGGTAGAAGGTGACACGATTACAGTAAATGGTAAGCCGATTCAAGAACCTTATCTGAAGGCTCCTTTGGAAGAAGCACATCAAAATGGCGAGCTTTACAATAAGTTTACCAATTTTCCAAATGAGAAATTTAAGGATGGAAAAGTTCCAGAAGGGCATATTTTTGTTATGGGCGATAACCGTTCCAATAGTACAGATAGCCGGATGATTGGATATGTTGATTTGAAGGAAGTCGTGGGCCGGGCTGATGTCATTTTCTGGCCAGTGAAGGATATGCAGTGGATTAACCACTAGAAATAACTAATAAGCAGCATAGCTGCCGTAATTCTAACGATAAGCCTGAGGGTGAAAATAGGAGTTACGCTCAATGGGGTGATGACGGTGACGATTCAATGGTTTCCTGGTCATATGACCAGAGCGCGCCGCCAAATTGAAGCAAAATTAAAGCTGATTGATTTGGTTATTGAGCTGATTGATGCTCGATTGCCGCTTTCCAGCCGAAATCCAATGATTGATGATATTTTGCAAGGCAAGCCGCGAATGATTATTTTGAACAAGGCAGATTTGGCGGACCCTGTAGTATCACAGCAATGGATTGCCTACTTTAAGGAACAGGGGCATGTAGCCTTTCCGGTGGATGCCACGACAGGGACCGGGCTTAAAGAAATTCCGGTTCAGGCCAAGCTGTTGCTTAAGGAAAAAATAGACCGGCAGATTTCGAAGGGAATGAATCCGCGACCTATACGTGCTTTGATTGTTGGAATTCCAAATGTCGGAAAATCGACATTGATCAACCGAATGGCAGGACGTAATATTGCAGCTACGGGCGATCGCCCTGGAGTAACGAAGGCACAACAGTGGATCAAGACTGGTGAAATTGAGTTGCTGGATACACCAGGTATTTTGTGGCCTAAATTTGAAGATCAGAACGTCGGCTATCGTCTGGCAGTGACAGGAGCGATCAAGGAAGAAATTCTAAATGTAGAGGACATTGCCTTTTTCGCAACAAAATATTTTGTCCAATATTATTGGGATGCCATGGCAGAGCGTTTTGAGCTTACCGAACGTCCTGAGGATACAGAAAATCCAGATGATGTTGTGAGCGTTATGGAGGCTATCGGACGTAAACGTGGCTGTATTGTTAGTGGCGGGCGTGTAGATCTCGAAAAAGCGTCAAAAATTATTTTGCGTGAGCTACGTGCAGGAAAACTGGGGCGTTTCAGTCTAGAAGCTCCATACTGATCGTATTGGTAACTGATATAAAACATTGCATTTTGTGGCAAGGAAGAACCTTCCTCATCTCTCCGGAGAGGAGGAAGGTTTTTTGGTATGTAAAGGAAGATAGAAAAGGGTTTTGAACGTTAAAGGTCTGTGGTAAGCTGAATTCAATCGCTAGAGCTACGGCATGAGTAAAGCTTAAACTACGTAAAGATGGGCAGGTTTTAAATATGGAAGCTAAAGAGAACGCAGTAAAGGACATGTTACACTATGAAAAAAAATGCTGGGAGCAATCTTGTGAGCGGATTGCAGGTATTGATGAGGTAGGTCGTGGATGTCTGTTTGGAGATGTTGTGGCGGCAGCAGTCATTTTACCAGTAGGTGAGTTATTGGAAGGTGTGGACGATTCCAAAAAATTGACAGACAAGAAAAGAGAAGCCTATTACGAGCTGATTATGGAGAAGGCAATTGCTGTAGGAATTGGTCATGTAGACGCGCGGATAATTGATGATATTAATATTAAACAAGCAGCTCGTTTAGCTATGAAAAAGGCTGTTGAGGCTTTGCATGTGTCTCCCGATTATTTACTTGTGGATGCAGAAAAGGTAGATGTGCCTATTCCTCAGCTATCTATCATTAAGGGAGATGCGAACAGTCAGTCTATTGCAGCGGCTTCTATCATCGCCAAGGTGACCCGTGATCGGCTATGCAAGGGCGAATGGGATGCAAAATATCCGGAATATGGCATCGGTATACATAAAGGTTACGCTACGAAGCTGCATAGAGAACAAATTTTGGCGCTAGGGCCTACAGAAATGCATAGACGCAGCTTTTTAGGCAATTTGTTGACAGAACAACCGACATTGTTTGATCTGTAGATACTTATTATGAATCAGCACAATACCGATATATAGTATATCTAATATTACAGGCCCCTTGGAATAGGGGAGAGTGAGAGGAGGGGCGAAATGAACATCGGATCTGTATTCCGTGGATTACTTGGTGATGTGAAGGCGGGAGAGGCTAAAAAACTTGACATGCAGCCAGGCCAGGTCGTAAGAGGAGTTGTGTTAAAGGTGTCTGAGGACGGCGATGAGGCTGTGTTGCAAATACAGGGTTCTCAAGTCAGGGCAAAGCTGGAGACCCCTCTTCAACCTGGACAGACTGCAACGTTTCAGGTACAACCGGCTTCTTCCAGCGGAATGACTGTACTTAAGCCTTTGAACGATGCTGCCAATACGCCACAGCAAACCGTAGCCCTGGCAGACGTATTGGAATCGGTAGGACTGTCGGATACAGCTCAGAACAGGGAGCTTATACAGGCAATGCAGAAAAATGGTGTGCCGTTGACATCGGAAAACGCAGCTTCTTTGCGAGAGGCCTTGTCGAAGCAAGGCGGCAATGTACAATTAGGAACGTTTGTGCAGGCAGCGGCAGTTGCCTTTCAGCGTGGACTTCCATTAACGGCTGAAAGCATAAATGGATTGCGCCAAACGATGTTTGGGCCTCCTTTAAATGACCTGTTGTCATCGCTGGAGCAAGAACTTGAAGCGGTACTAAAGCACCAAGGACAGGGAACGCTTGCTGATCGTTCGGTAGGGGAAGCAACAATAAAAGTTGCTGACCGAACACCAGTGAGTTCAACAGGCACTCCTTCTGTGATGATTGCAGATGGACAGGAAGGCCAAACTCTTACATTGTCCAAGGAGCCCTCTGGTACTGCCGCTGCAAAGCAGGCAGAAACCGGACAACAAGCCACAGGCGGCAAGGATTTGTTAAAAGGAACTCAAGCAGCCAAGCTTGCTACTGCAGTAAGCGAAGCAAATGTTTTGGTTACAGATTCTGATACTCCGGCAGGAACGGCTACATCTGCAGCCAACGGGACTACTTCAAGAGAACCGGAGGCAGTTGTTGGGCGTGGAGCGACAGTGGGATTGGATGCGGGTGCAAATACGCCTGAAGCAGGTGCAGCCGATGCAATAAACGGCTCACGCGTCAAAGCGGAGCAACCTCAGCAAGCTACTGCCGCAGGTACGCAGCTTAAGGATGCCAATGGTGCTCCAGCATCTCCAGCATCGACCACGGCAGAGCCAACGGGGACGAAGTCTGCCTTAAACGCAGTCACGGCGGACCGTTCCTCCGCACAGCCAGCGGCCGGTTCTGCGCCCACATCTGCGGCGGGCAACACGGCTGCACCAGAGGCACCGCTCCAGCGGCTACGTCTCCTCTTGCAAGAACTGCGTGCAGCAGTGCCGCCAGAGCTGAGCACAGCTGCGCCAGAGCAGTCCGCAGCAGAGGTAGCGCCTCCAGCGGCTGGTGCTTCGCGAACGACAGACGCCGTAGCTTCACAGTCTGCGGCGCCGAACACGCAGCTCAGCCCCACGGAGGACCCGTGGGTAGGGCGTGTGCTGAAGCTGCTCGGTGCAGAGCACGAGCAGCAGGTACACCGCTCGACTGCGCAGCTCGCGCAAGGGGCGGCGGCACGTACGGAGCCGTCCGAGGGCGTACCGCAGACGCTGCCAGGATTAGCGGCAACGGCAGATGACTCTGTGTCAGCGGCTGCAGACACCATAAAAGGAGCGCTGCTCCAGCTAATGAGCAGCGACGACCTGCCGCCCGCTTTGAAAGAGGCGGCTCAGCAGGTTGTACAGCACCTGACAGGCCAGCAGTTGCTGCTTAATACAGACCGAACGGCGCCTTTTGCACAAGTGCACATGTTTATACCGTTCATTGGACCGGATGGCCGTGAAACAGCTACAATCCAGATTCAGTCCCGTCGCGGCAAACGCGGAGAACTGGATGCCTCCAACTGTCGTCTTTGGTTTGATTTGGACATGAAGGGACTTGGTCCGACATTGGTGGATGTGCAGGTTGTTGATCGGATTGTAAGTCTCAAGCTCCATAACGATCAGGAATGGGCGGCTTCGCTGCTAAACAGTGGACGTGAGTCCATTCGCACCGCGCTGGAGTCGCTGGGCTACCAACTTTTAACACTGCGAACCGAGCCCATGCCCATAAGGACTGAACAGAGCAGCTCCGCCTCTTCCGAGGTACAAAGCTATGTGCCTCAGCCGTATAAAGGAGTCGATCTTAAAATATGAAAGAGCCCTTGGAACCTCCTTCTCCTTCCATGAAGAAGGCGGTCGCCCTTAAATATACGCCCGGTGAGAGCGAAGCACCGATTGTCGTTGCCAAGGGAAGTGGCCGCATTGCGGACAGTATTTTAGAAAAAGCCAAAGAGCATGGTGTTCCTGTTCAGGAGGATGCCGCGCTGGTTGAAGTACTGTCCAAGCTTGATTTGGACGAACAAATCCCTGCTGAGCTCTATCAGTTGGTAGCAGAGGTGCTAACCTATATATATCAAATGGATCGACTCGCTCCAAAGGATGATTGGTGATGGGGAATGAAATGAAGACCAAAGACAAGGATCAGCGGAAAGCCAAAGGAACGATGGGCGAAGAAGCTGCGGCTTCATTTTTAGAACACCTGGGTTATCGTATCTTGGAGCGCAATTGGCGATGCCGTAGTGGGGAAATAGATCTGATTGCCAAGCAGGAGCACATACTTGTGTTTATTGAAGTACGTAGCCGAAGTAGCTCTAAATATGGAACACCAGCCGAATCAGTTACCGCACGTAAAATAACCCAGGTTCGCCAAACAGCCGCAGTATACTTGCATATGAACGGAATTGGAGATGCTCCAGTCCGTTTTGATATGATTTCTGTACGATTATCTGCTGAAACGGCTGTTGTTACGGACCACTTTAAAGATGCATTTTAAAAGAGTAAGAGCTTTTTCGAAGGTTGGCGCGCAGGGCTGAATTCATATGTACAGGTTGACAGAAAGGAATGCTACAGGTATATTTTAGTGAGAATAGTTATCATTTTCATTCTACAATGAATATCTAGTCGTTGTACCTGTGAAGGAGGATTTACGTGACAAAGCATACCTTTAGTGAACATGTCATAGATGTAATTCAGGAACGCCGGACGATTAAACGCTTCAAACCCGACTCTATCCCGGTAGATACGATAAAAGAACTGCTGGACATCGCTGTATGGGCTCCTAATCATAAAATGCGTGAGCCATGGCGCTTTCTGTTGTTTGCCGGGGATGGACGGAAGAAGCTTGCAGAAGCCATTGCAGCCGATATCGGTAAGGATAATAAGTTTGAGAGTGGGATTTTGCATAACCCGATTCAGCTTTTAGTAGTGATGGAAGAAGATCCGCGTCAAGCGGTTTGGGATGAGGATTTTGCAGCAGTCAGCGCGCTTGTGCAAAACTTTATGCTTGCTGCTTGGAGCAAAGGAATCGGAACGTTTTGGGTGACAAAACCATTTCTGTATTCGCCTAAGTTCCGTGATTGCTTGGGAATTAAACCAGGTGAGAAGGTAATTGGAATGATATATGCAGGCTATCCTGACGTTGTCCCGGAATCTAGACCACGTACTCCAGTAGCCGATAAGTTGACCTTGATTGACAAATGATCTGTCGTCAGATAAGCTTAATTTAGGGTTTTAAATTAGGGCTGAGAGCTTAAATAAAGATCATATATATGCAATAAATGAAAATTTGGAAGCACCTTTTTTCATATAGGCAATGATTCCCGAGAGGGACATTTCAATATGAGGAGAGGTGCTTTTTGGTATGTATGGAAAATTGCATGGAGCGTGTCTATATGGAATAGATGGTGTTCTGATCGAAGTTGAGACTGATTTATCCAATGGTTTGCCTCAAACTGCGATAATTGGATTGCCGGATTCAGCGATTCGAGAGGCAGTAGAGCGTGTGAGAGCAGCAATCAAAAACTGCGGATTCAAATATCCGTCTCAGCGTGTCACGATCAACCTAGCTCCTGCTGATTTGCGTAAGGAAGGCTCATCTTTTGATCTTGCCATCGCTTTAGGCTTGCTGACAACCAGTGAACAGATTGTTTTACCAGTGGGAATACGGACGCTGTTTATTGGCGAGCTGGCGCTGGATGGCAGCATTCGTCCTGTAAATGGGGTGTTATCCATGGTTGATTTGGCCAAGCGAGAGGGATTTGATGCTGTGCTGCTCCCCCAGGAAAACGCAAGCGAGGCTCGTCTAATAACGGATATACGTATTTACGCTATACGCCATCTGAAGGATCTTATCCCGGTTAATGATCAAGCACAAAGCATCCCAGACGGCCAAGTGACCGATCAAAATTGTACTGCCAGTAAACAAGTTATAATCCATTCCTATGACCATTTACCTCAAGCAGAGCATATACCGTTGTGCGAGCAAGAAGAACTAGCCAGTAATACGGAGGATTACAGCGATGTGCTGGGTCAGCTACACGCCAAACGTGCGTTGGTTATCGCTGCAGCAGGAATGCACAATATTCTTCTTATGGGGCCACCGGGGGCTGGAAAAACGATGCTTATTCGCAGGTTGCCGTCCATCCTGCCTCCTTTAAGTGAAAAGGAGTCGCTAGAAGTGACCAAGGTATATAGTGCAGCAGGAAAGTGGAAGGAGTCCTCGCCCCATCTCATGCATGTTCGTCCCTTCCGTTCGCCTCATCATACGATTTCTGCTGCTGGTTTGGTGGGCGGAGGTGGTATACCTAAGCCAGGGGAAATCAGTCTTGCACACCGAGGGATTTTATTTCTGGATGAGTTGCCTGAGTTTAGCCGACATGTGCTAGAGGTGCTGCGGCAGCCTTTGGAAGACCATCATGTGACAATCAGTCGTTCACGCGCAGTGTTTAAGTATCCAGCGCATTTTTTACTTGCAGCATCTTTGAATCCGTGTCACTGTGGCTTTTTCGGGAATGACACGGAACATCAGCGCTGTACCTGTTCACCTACAGCCGTTTCTCGATACCGTTCACGTATTTCCGGTCCATTGCTGGATCGAATTGATCTTCAGCTTGAAGTATCACAACCCAAGGATTGGCGGGAGGAAAAAGAATCACTGTCGTCTGCTGACATGAGAAGACAGGTGTTGGCTGCTCGAGCGATACAAATTCACAGATACAGCAAGCTTCCTTTTTCATGGAATAGTGAGTTGTCCGGTCAGATGCTGCGTAAATATGCGGTATTAGAACAAAATGCAGCAGAGCTGCTTGATCAAACGATGGAAGCACTCGGTTTAAGCATGCGTGCGTATGATCGAATTCTCAAGCTATCCCGCACCATTGCAGACTTACACGAGTCAGCGAAAATTATGACTTCACATGTGGCTGAAGCTATTCAATACCGTCATATGGATAGAGCAAATGCCAATTTTCCTGAAATGTAGAAGACAATAAAATTAGAAGTTACAGCGCGATCATTTCATGGAAAAGCATTTCTTTTTCAAAGAAAATAAAGTGTTAGACTCGGAAAAAAAGTTGTAGACTGAGAAAATAAAGTATGAGATTGCTAACGCACCATTAAGCTAATAGGCAGGTAAATTGAAATATATGGAAATAATATATTGAGAATAAGTTGCCTAGGTTAAACTAGAGTATCATCTTTTATGTTAAGGAGAGGGAGCATGGCTATGGTTAGTAAAGAAATAAGGGACATAATTAAAAATTATCTTGAAGCATACAATTCATTTGAAATTGAAATAATGGTCGAACTCTTGCATAAGGACATAATATTCAGGAATATTTCCAATGGAGAAACCACAACGGAGACCAGAGGAATACGAGCATTTAGGGAACTGGCAGAACAGTCGTCAACGATGTTCTCCAGCCGTTGCCAGACAATTACCGATTACAGCATTATAAATGACAAAGTAGAGGTCGGAATCGATTATGAAGGTACTCTTGCCGTGGATTTTCCTAATGGATTAAAGAGTGGAGATAAGCTGCAATTAAAAGGAAAGTCAATATTCGAGATTAAGGAAGGAAAAATCTCATCGATTGAAGATTACAGTTGAGTACACCACGCGTATTTTAGCTAACGGAGAACGTTAGTTCATTGAAACAGCGATAGTCTAGGACTTTATTTTCTCGTCCTTGGCTATCGCTATTTCAATTTGTAGGTTCAGTCTAATATATTTTTTTTGCTGCTGACATTCCTAAGAAAAGTATGCGAGAGAAGAAGGAAAAACGGAAAAAATAACAAAAAAAGCTCCAGGCAAAAAGACCTGGAGAAGAAAAAAAGATTATGACAATAGTGATTATACTATGAGTATATCATTTTCGTATATACGATTATGCATCATCTCCCATGTTACTTGATGGAAATACAACAAGCCCCTCGACCATAATAGTTGAGGGGCTTGTTGTGAAATTCATTCTAATTTTAAGTTACAGAACGTTCAGCTTCACTTCAATATTACCGCGGGTAGCGCGGGAGTATGGGCATTGTTCATGCGCACCCTCCACCAATTTTACCGCAGTTTCATGATCAACGCCTTTAACCAGAACGTCGAGGTTTACAGCAATTCCGAAGCCGCCGTCTTCGACCTTGCCAAAATGAACCGTAGCAGTGACTTCGGTACCTTCATGTTTAACACGTTGCATACGAGCAACCATATTTAAAGCACTGTCAAAGCAAGCGGAATAGCCTGCTGCGAACAGCTGCTCTGGATTCGTACCTGCGCCGCCTGTGCCACCCATTTCTTTAGGAGTATCAATATCTAAACGAAGTTCAGGGGAAGAAGACTCGATATATCCGTTACGTCCACCAACTGCTTTTACTGTTGTTTCATACATTTTTTGTTGAATGGTCATCATAATCCAATCACTGCCTCTCGCTCAATTTATATTTTACACAATTTAATTTATCAAAATAATTATTTATTGTAAAGTATTTTATGCAATTAGAATGTACTTTGTTATATAATGTGCTAAAATAATGACGAAAGTAGGTGACTAGACAGCATGGAAAACAATCCTAATAAAGATGCAGCGTTGAAACTTGATAATCAGTTATGCTTTGCCATATATGCATGCTCCCGAGAGATAACAAAGCTGTACCAGCCTTATCTGGAAAAGCTCGGTGTAACGTACTCGCAATATTTGGTGCTTATCGTTCTCTGGGAACGTGAAGAATGTACAGTAAAGGAATTGGGTGAGGCGTTATACTTGGATTCTGGCACACTAACTCCACTGTTAAAGAGATTGCAGAACGCTGGGCTGATTGATCGAAAGCGCTCCACTCAAGATGAGCGTAAGGTGCTGATTTCATTGACAACAGAGGGCAGAGCATTGCGGGATAAGGCTCTATCTGTACCAGGATGTATTCAGGAAAAAACAAGTATGACTCATGATCAATTTGGGTCGCTTTTGCTTCAGTTCAATGATCTGCTCGATCGTGTTCATCAAGCGAATGTACAAATTGAAAAAGCATAGCAGATACTTTCAGTTGTTCTTGTGAATTTTCCGGTATGGCTGTACTTAACTGAAAGAAAAAATGTTTTAAAGGCTAATGAAATGAAGTGCCTCTCGTTGCGGATTAGGTAATCCCATTTTGCAGAGGTGCTTTTTTGTGTGAATTTGTATTAAAAAATATTATCCAATAATATCCAAACATTCGATTTTGGGAATGATAATGATATCAAAATACTGTAATTCATAAGGTTAAATTATAAGGAAAGCGTTTTAAAAACATGTTACAATGATGTAGGTTTAGTATAGATTTCCTTGTGAACCGCCCTTGTTGCAGTCATGTTGATAGGAGGATTCCAGAATGAATATCCATGAATATCAGGGTAAAGAAGTATTAAAGCAGTACGGAGTGGCTGTACCGAACGGTAAGGTTGCCTATACGGTGGAAGAAGCCGTTGCCGCGGCAGAGTCGCTTGGAAGCGCTGTTACGGTTGTAAAAGCACAAATTCATGCTGGTGGACGCGGTAAAGCGGGGGGCGTGAAAGTTGCCAAAGGCCTGGATGAGGTGCGGACTTTTGCTTCTGAAATATTGGGTAAGGTGCTAGTGACACATCAGACCGGACCTGAAGGTAAAGAGGTCAAACGCCTTTTGATTGAGGAAGGCTGTGATATTCGTAAAGAATATTACGTAGGCGTTGTCGTGGATCGCGCGACTGGACGCATCGTATTGATGGCCTCCGAAGAAGGCGGTACGGAAATCGAAGAGGTGGCTGCGGCTACTCCGGAGAAGATTTTTAAAGCAGTTGTTGATCCATCAATTGGGCTTCAGGTGTATCAAGCTCGTAAGCTGGCGTATGAGATTAATATTCCCAATGAGCTGGTAAATAAAGCGGTCAAGTTTATGCTGGCGCTTTACGAAGCATTTGTGGACAAGGACTGTTCGATTGCAGAAATTAATCCCCTAGTTGTTACGGGTGATGGGAATGTAATGGCGCTGGATGCCAAATTGAATTTTGATTCCAATGCGTTGTTCCGTCATAAGGATATTTTGGAATTGCGTGATTTGGATGAAGAGGATGAGAAGGAAATTGAGGCATCTAAATATGATCTAAGCTACATCGCTCTGGACGGAAATATTGGCTGTATGGTCAATGGTGCCGGTTTGGCGATGGCCACGATGGATATTATCAAATATTACGGTGGCGATCCGGCTAATTTCCTGGACGTTGGTGGCGGTGCAACGACGGAAAAGGTAACCGAAGCGTTCAAAATTATTTTGTCCGATCCAAAGGTAGAAGGTATTTTCGTCAACATTTTCGGCGGAATTATGCAGTGTGATATCATTGCGAACGGTGTCGTGGAGGCTGCCAAGCAGTTGGGGCTGACTCGCCCGCTGGTTGTCCGCCTTGAAGGAACGAATGTTGAGCTCGGCAAACAGATCTTAGCGGAATCCGGTTTAAATATTGTGGCAGCTGATTCCATGGCGGATGGTGCCCAAAAGATCGTTGAACTTGTTCAATAACTTGTTTGCATTCCAATATGCCGAATAAACGATAGGGGATGTGAAGATCGTGAGTATTTTGGTCGATAAGCATACAAAGGTGATTACACAGGGGATTACGGGAAAAACGGCGTTATTCCATGCCAAAGGCGCACTGGATTACGGTACACAGATGGTAGGCGGCACCTCTCCGGGTAAGGGAGGCACTGAGGTAGAAATTACACTGGAAAACGGGCAACAGGTCAAACTGCCAGTGTTTAATACAGTAAGCGAAGCCAAGGAAGCTACAGGCGCAACTGCTAGTGTCATTTACGTGCCGCCAGCCTTCGCAGCGGATTCCATTTTGGAGGCTGTGGATGCGGAGCTGGACCTCGTGATTTGTATTACAGAGGGGATTCCGGTACTTGATATGATCAAGGTCAAACGCTTCATGGAAGGCAAAAAGACCGTTCTGATTGGCCCTAACTGTCCGGGTGTTATTACGCCAGGAGAGTGTAAGATTGGTATTATGCCCGGTTACATTCATCTGCCAGGTCATGTAGGTGTTGTGTCACGTAGTGGTACTTTGACCTATGAGGCAGTGCATCAGTTAACTACTCGAGGCATAGGGCAATCTTCCGCGGTTGGTATTGGCGGTGACCCTGTTAAAGGTTCAGAATTTATTGATATTTTACATCGCTTCAATGAGGACCCCAACACTCATGCTGTCATTATGATCGGAGAAATCGGTGGAACAGCTGAGGAAGAGGCTGCCGAGTGGATCAGAGATAATATGACGAAGCCGGTGGTTGGTTTTATCGGTGGTGTGACTGCGCCTCCAGGCAAACGGATGGGGCATGCAGGCGCTATTATTTCTGGTGGAAAAGGAACGGCAAAAGAGAAGATTGCTACGCTTGAAGCCTGCGGGATCAAGGTGGCACCGACTCCTTCCGAAATGGGTTCGACACTGGTAAGTGTGCTTGAAGCACGCGGTATTTTAAATTTGTGTACGACACATTAAATCGTGTTTCTTCATTAATATACAGGCTGTAAATCAGCATCGAAATTTGCTGCTGGTTAGTGTATAATGAAAGAAAGGTTGCTTTTTTTGCGTTGAGACAGGCTTATCAGGGAAACGCTTGCAAAATGATTCGTTGTGCCACAAAATAAGGAAGGGTTCACTCTTCCATGAATGGGGGAACCGTAGTTTGGAAGAAAGATGGCTTTTATTAGGTCTACATGAGTTAGAGGGAATCGGAAGAAAAACGATTCAGCGTATTTGGGCGAGTGATTATCGATTACATGAGCTATTGCATTTTAACGAACGAAAGTGGATTGAGGTAGGCTTAACTCCCGCTCAGGCACGGATTGCGGCACAGTGTTACGATGAAGAATGGGTACATGAACGATATCAGCGAATTCAAACCGGTGATATTGGCACGGTAACTTATGTGGACGAAGATTACCCCCTATTAATGAAGGAAACAGTCGATCCACCTTGGGTAATGTATACAAAAGGGGATAAATCACTTTTGCACACATGTTCTGTAGCTGTGGTAGGAACCCGCGTTCCGACTGCGTATGGTCGTAGAGCAACGGAGATATTAACAGAAGAATTATGTAATGCGGGGATTACAGTAGTTAGTGGATTGGCGAAAGGGATTGACAGTATTTGTCACGAAACTGCCCTGCGCCGAGGAGGCAACACCATTGGTGTACTTGGAACAGCGATTGACCAAATTTATCCACCTCAAAATGCTTCTTTATTTGCAGAGATGGCTAGTAGAGGCCTAATCGTATCGGAATATCCTCCAGGTACAAGGTCGCATCCGGGAATGTTTCCACAACGCAATCGCATTATTGCCGGTTTAACGAAGGGGACGCTTGTTGTCGAAGCAGATGCTAGAAGCGGTTCCTTGATCACAGCTGATGCTGCATTGGAGGCAAATCGAGATGTGTTTGCTGTTCCTGGATCTATTACGTCACCGAAGAGTAAAGGCACGCTGAACTTAATTAAGCAGGGGGCCAAAACGGTCACTGAAGCTTCGGATATTATTGAGGAGTATGAAGCAGATTTGCGTATAAGGGAGGTTTCTTCTTACAATAGAGAACAGAGTCTTAATCTTAAGAAGCTCTCCAAAACCTCAGAAAGTGAGACTTTTGAAGAAAAGCGTGTCGTGCTGTTGCTGGAACAAGGAACCATGACACTGGATGAACTGCTTGATGCTACGGCGATGTGTTGAGTTTATAGCTCGTACTAACGAACTATAGCTCACCACATTTCAGGAAGTCTATCATATTCATGTGTGTAATAGAGAGGAGGAAGAGCCTATGGCGGATTCACTCGTCATCGTGGAATCGCCTTCCAAGGCGAAAACGATCGGCAAATACTTAGGCAGCAAATATATCGTCAAGGCTTCCATGGGTCATATCAGGGATTTACCTAAGAGCCAGATCGGCGTAGAGGTCGAAAATGATTTTAATCCCAAATATATTACCATTCGAGGTAAGGGCTCCATTCTAAAAGAATTAAAGGATGCCCGCAAAAAAGTGAAAAAAGTATATCTGGCGGCTGACCCGGATCGCGAAGGTGAGGCTATTGCCTGGCATCTGGCGCATGCGCTGGAGCTGGATGATACGGCGGATTGTCGTGTTGTATTTAATGAAATTACAAAGCAGGCTGTCAAAGACGCTTTTAAAACGCCACGCAAGATCAACATGGATTTGGTCAATGCGCAGCAAGCGCGACGGATATTGGATCGACTTGTCGGCTACAAAATTAGTCCATTGCTCTGGAAAAAGGTGAAAAAAGGTCTGTCAGCGGGGCGTGTGCAGTCGGTTGCAGTGAAAATTATTTTGGACCGGGAAAACGAGATCAATGAGTTTGTACCGGAAGAATATTGGACGATTACAGCTAAACTAGCTATTAGAGACAGTACTTTTGATGCGAAATTCCATAAGCTACGTGGCGAAAAGAAAGAGCTCTCCAGCGAAGCAGATGTACAAGAAGTGTTAGAAGCTATCGGGAAATCGTCTTACAAGGTGCGCGATGTAAAAGAGAAGGAGCGTTTACGCAATCCGTCTCCTCCATTCACAACAAGTTCCTTGCAGCAAGAGGCGGCTCGAAAGCTCAACTTCCGTGCATCTAAAACGATGTCTGTAGCGCAGCAGCTGTATGAGGGTGTGGACCTAGGTAAAGAAGGGACTGTGGGTCTAATCACGTATATGCGTACGGATTCCACACGGATCGCCGCTTCGGCTCAAGAGGAAGCGAAGGAGATCATCATCCAAAAATATGGCGAAGATTTTGTGCCTGAAAGTCCTCGTCAATATTCAAAAAAATCGGCCAACGCTCAGGATGCGCATGAGGCGATTCGTCCAACCTCTGCTTTGCGTGATCCAGAAACCGTTAAGCCTTTTATGAGTAGAGACCAGTTCCGGTTGTACAAACTGATATGGGAACGTTTTATGGCGAGTCAGATGGCTTCCGCTATTATGGATACTTTGTCCGTTGATATTGAAGCAGGCGAGACAATATTCCGTGCAGCTGGTTCGAAGGTTCGTTTTCCAGGTTTCATGAAAGTGTATGTGGAGGGGAATGACGACGGTAAAACCGAAGAGGATAAGCTGTTGCCGCCACTTCAACCGGGCGATAAGCTGAAAAAGGAATCGGTTGAACCCAAGCAGCATTTTACACAACCGCCTCCTCGTTATACAGAAGCAAGACTGGTTAAAACGTTAGAAGAATTGGGTATAGGGCGTCCGAGTACGTATGCTCCGACTTTGGAAACCATTCAGAAGCGGGGTTACGTCGCTATTGAGGAAAAGAAATTCTTCCCTACGGAGCTGGGAGAATTGGTCATCGAGCAAATGGAGGAATTTTTCCCAGAGATTCTGAATGTAGAATTTACAGCCAATATGGAAGATGATCTTGACCACGTCGAAGAGGGTGAAGGCGATTGGGTCAAGGTGCTGAGTGATTTTTACGAGTCATTCGAGAAGCGTCTGGAAGTGGCTGAAGAAGAAATGAAAGAAATTGAAATCAAGGATGAAGTATCCGACGTCATCTGCGACAAGTGTGGCAGCCCCATGGTGTATAAGCTGGGCCGCTTTGGTAAATTTCTGGCCTGCTCTGCCTTCCCGGATTGCCGTAATACCAAGCCAATTGTCAAGGATATCGGGATGAATTGTCCTTCTTGTGGTGAGGGGCATGTCGTGGAACGTCGAAGTAAAAAAGGACGTGTCTTTTACGGATGTGACCGCTACCCGGAATGTGATTTTGTATCCTGGGATAAACCGTCCATTAAGCCTTGTCCAAGTTGCAGTGGCCTAATGGTCGAAAAACGTACAAAACAGGGAACGAAGCTCAACTGTACCGTCTGCGATCACAGCGAAATGCTGGAAGAGAGCGATGAGAGTGTAGAGACTTCTTAAGAACAAAGATAGCAGGGGGATTTTAAAGTGAGTGAACTACAAAAGGTAACGGTCATTGGAGCAGGTTTGGCGGGCAGCGAAGCTGCCTGGCAAATTGCAAGCCGTGGAGTGCCAGTTAAGTTATACGAAATGAGACCGGTTGTAAAAACACCCGCACATCATACAGATAAATTTGCCGAGCTAGTATGTAGTAATTCCTTGCGTGCGAATGGCCTGACGAATGCAGTAGGCGTTCTGAAGGAAGAGATGAGAATACTGAACTCTTTGGTTCTGAGCGCGGCAGATCGCCATGCTGTTCCGGCTGGTGGAGCATTGGCAGTGGATCGTGACGGATTTTCCGGTCATATTACAGATACGCTTCATCAACATCCTTTGATTGAGGTCGTTAATGAAGAACTCCAGGAACTCCCACAGGACGGTATCGTGGTCGTTGCAACGGGACCTTTAACTTCTCCAGCTTTGTCAGAACAAATCAAAACGCTGATGGGAGAGGAGTACTTTTACTTCTACGATGCGGCGGCTCCGATTGTAGAAAAGGACTCCATCGATATGAGTAAGGTCTATCTGGCTTCCCGTTATGATAAAGGAGAAGCAGCTTACTTGAATTGTCCAATGAACGAAGCGGAATTTGATGCTTTTTATGAGGCCTTGATTACTGCAGAGGTGGCACAAGTAAAGGAGTTTGAAAAAGAAATTTACTTCGAAGGGTGTATGCCGATCGAAGTGATGATGCAGCGTGGTAAACAAACAGCATTGTTCGGACCGATGAAACCTGTTGGTCTTGTGAATCCACATACGGGAGAATTGCCCTATGCAGTTGTTCAGCTTCGACAAGATAACGCTGCAGGTACGTTATATAATCTGGTCGGTTTCCAGACTCACCTCAAATGGGGGGAGCAAAAGCGTGTGTTTTCAATGATTCCGGGTCTCGAAGAGGCAGAGTTTGTTCGTTATGGCGTGATGCATCGCAATACTTTTATTAATTCTCCACAGCAGCTACACCCTACTTATCAGTTCAAGGGAAGAAGCAATCTGTTCTTTGCCGGACAAATGACAGGTGTAGAGGGTTATGTAGAGTCGGCGGCTTCAGGCCTGCTGGCTGGTATAAATGCGGCACGAGCAGCACGCGAGCAGGAAATGTTTGTATTTCCTGCGGAAACAACACTTGGCAGCATGGCACGATATATTACAACTGCTGATTTCAAACATTTCCAACCGATGAATGCAAACTTTGGTCTTCTTCCAAAGCTGGAGACGCGCATTCGTAACAAAAAGGAAAAAAATGAAGCTCTAGCTAATCGCTCGTTGGAAAGTTTGCGTGCTTATATCGACCAAACGGGAGTTATGTCAACAGAAGTACAGGCATAAGGATGAAGGAAAAGGAGGAGCGCGTTATGGATATGTCCTTTCATGCTACCACCATCTGTGCTGTACGCCATAATGGCAAGGGAGCTATTGCGGGTGATGGACAGGTAACGTTCGGCAACAGTGTTGTGATGAAGCAGACGGCTAAAAAAGTACGCAGATTGTATCGTGGTCAGGTTGTAGCGGGATTTGCGGGTTCAGTGGCCGATGCTATCACATTGTTTGAAAAGTTTGAAAATAAGCTGGAGGAACATCATGGCAATCTTCAACGGGCTGCTGTAGAATTGGCCAAGGACTGGCGGCAGGATCGTGTCTTGCGCAAGCTAGAAGCGCTGATGATTGTAATGGACACATCCGGGATGCTGCTCATCTCTGGAGGCGGGGAAATTATTGAACCAGACGATGATGTGCTGGCCATTGGTTCTGGCGGTAATTTTGCATTGGCAGCTGCCCGGGCGTTCAAACGTCATGGCGATGGTATGGAAGCAAAGGACATGGCACGGGAAGCGTTAGAAGTTGCTTCGGAAATATGCGTGTATACGAACAGTCAGATTATCGTGGAAGAATTGTAAGTCGGCTCTGAGTATTCAAGGGTGGAGGAATGCAAAATGAATAATCAATCGTTGACGCCCAGACAAGTGGTATCCGAGCTGGATAAGTATATTGTCGGACAAAAGGAAGCTAAAAAATCTGTTGCCGTTGCCTTGCGCAACCGTTATCGTCGTAGTAAACTGCCGGATGATATCCGGGATGAAATTGTGCCTAAAAATATTTTGATGATCGGACCGACGGGTGTGGGTAAAACTGAAATTGCCCGTAGACTTGCACGGCTCGTGGGGGCTCCTTTTGTCAAAGTAGAGGCGACCAAATTTACAGAAGTGGGATACGTCGGCCGTGATGTGGAATCCATGGTGCGTGATCTGATGGAAACCTCCATCCGTATCGTCAAGTCGGAACGAACAGAAAATGTGAAAGACAAAGCGGAGGATATGGCAAATGAACGGATTGTCAATATCCTTGTACCTGCAGAAAAGTCAAATAAATCGCAACGCAATCCCTTTGAAATGCTGTTTGGCAATAACACAGGAACTTCGGTAGAAGAAGAACCACCACAACAGGACGGAACCTTAGCAGAGAAGCGGCGCAAGGTCAAATTTGATCTGTTATCCGGTAAGCTTGAGGATGATGTCATAGAGATTGATGTGGAGGATACCGCACCCAATATGCTCGATATGTTTGCTGGGCAAGGGAATGAACAAATGGGTATGAATATGCAGGAAATGTTCGGGAGTTTCCTGCCTAAGCGGACGAAGAAGCGCAAGCTGCCAGTCAAGGAAGCTCGCAAGGTACTGATTCAAGATGAAGCAGCCAAGTTGATCGATATGGATGATGTGATTCAGGAGTCTGTGAAGCGTGCTGAGCAATCTGGTATTATTTTTATTGATGAAATAGATAAGATTGCCAGCCAAGGCAAGGGAAGTGGCCCTGACGTATCGAGAGAAGGGGTCCAGCGCGATATTTTGCCAATTGTCGAGGGCTCTACTATTATGACTAAATACGGCCCGGTAAGAACAGATTACATTCTGTTTATTGCTGCAGGGGCTTTTCATGTGGCTAAGCCATCAGACCTGATCCCTGAGCTTCAAGGCCGTTTCCCCATCCGGGTGGAGCTAAGTAGTCTGACCTTGGATGAGTTTGTGTCGATATTGACTGAGCCTAAAAATGCGCTGACCAAGCAATACACCGAATTGCTACGTACCGAGGAAATAGAAGTCGAATTTTCTGCGGAAGCGATCCGTGAGATTGCTAGCATTGCCGAGTCCGTTAATCGCAACACCGAAAATATCGGCGCACGGCGTTTGCATACCATCTTAGAAAAGCTGCTGGAGGATCTGTCATTTGAAGCTCCAGAGCTTACACTGGATCGTATGATCATCACACCGGAATATGTGCGTGAGAAGCTGGGAGATATTGCCCAAAACAGGGACCTTAGTCAGTATATTTTATGAACTGAGCGTCTAAAAATAGGGTGTGAGGTCCAGAATAACACTATCTTGCACCGTCGTTTAGTCCTAGATACAGGTTAAGTTGATGATTTTTCTGTCTATTCCAAAAGTAGGACGTATAATCTTTTACAGGTGTAAAGTGCTAAGAAAACATTCATTTTCTTGAAAAAAACCTGAAAAATTTAACATTTTATGCATCTAAAGCCCTCTTTTTTAAAAAAGATAGGGCTTTTTTCTTATTGTAATTAGGTCCCAACTCTACGAAACTTAGAATATATGACAGAAAGTTATGATTTTCTACTTAAGACCTAAAAGAAATGTATAATTATGAAATTTTATTGTCGAAAAAAAGTGAAAAATCTTGTTTTATTGAATCTTACTTTGGAGTAGACGCTGGAGGGAGGAGCTAAATGAATCTGCTGGGTGATGTAAGCTTTCAAAAGCTTCAGGCAGGTGTACAGGCGGCCAATACAAGACAACGTGTGATGGCCGATAATATTTCCAATGCGGATACCCCGTATTTTAAGCGTTCAGAGGTTTCATTTGAAGAACTGCTTCAGCAGCAAATGGATGGTGATGTCACACCACTGCGTGGAAAAGTAACCAATTCAAGACATTTTCAAATAGGACCTGTGAACTCTATTCCTGATGCCACGGTCACCAAAGATGGGTACTCAGTCATGAATAACAATATGAACAACGTAGATATAGACAGAGAAATGAGTCTTATGGCTGAAAATCAACTAAGATATAATACCTACATCCAAGAAATTAGTGATCGAATCAAAATGATGAGAACAGCGGTAGAAGGGAGATAGGACGAGGTGAAGATCAACAACGGTTTTGATATAAGTGCATCTGCTCTTACGGCCCAACGGTTGCGGATGGACGTTATATCGAGCAATATCGCCAACGCAGAGACAACGCGGGCGAAGGTGGAGAATGGACAAGCAATTCCATATCGAAGAAAAACGGTTGTTTTGGAGCCGAACCAATCTGGCTTTGCCGATGTTTTGAAGGCTCAAATGGAAGGAAGCGGTACGAGCGCCGCTGGTGTTAAAGTTTCGCAAATTCAGGAAGATCAGTCACCTTTGAAGCCAGTGTACAATCCGGGTCATCCGGACGCTGATAAGGATGGCTATGTATATATGCCTAATGTAGACATTATGAAAGAAATGGTCGACATGATTTCCGCAACACGCTCATACGAAGCCAATGTAACAGCTCTGAATGCTTCAAAGGCGATGGTTTCCAAAGCGCTTGAAATCGGCCGCTAAGTTCCAGGACTACTAACTACTTAATAGGGAGAGTAAAACATGATTCAAAACGCCATGTTTAATGTACAGACACCGGTAATACAGCAGATTCAATCGCCTAACAATGAGTTGACGAAAGCGACGCCTTCCGAATCCTTGAAGGATTTTGGTTCCTTTTTAAAGGATGCTCTCAATGAAGTAGGGCAGCAGGAAGCGGCTACACACCAGATGTCCGACCAATTCATGGCAGGCAAAGTTGATGTGGATCAGGTTATGATCACTTCACAACAAGCGCTGCTTTCCCTGCAGCTTACTACACAGGTCCGAAACAAAGCGATCGAAGCCTATCAGGAGATCATGCGTACACAGATGTAAGTGAGGGTTTAGCAAAGTTTCGGATGGGGTGACGGAGTGAACGAGAGAATCGCCCAATACCGGGATAAGATTTCCGGGTATTGGAATAATTTCAGTAAAAAACAGAAGATATTACTTGTTTCGACATTAGCATTCATCATTATCGCCATTGTAGTGCTAACGATGCAGTTTACCAAAACCGAGTATGAAGTGGCCTTCCGGGACTTAAATGCAAATGATGCCGCGGGAGTCATTAAATATCTCGATTCTGCGGGGATACCGTATCAGCTTAATGCTGGTGGGACACAAATTTCGGTTCCAACCGCAAATGCAGACAAGGCGAAGGTAGATGTTGGGTCTCAAGGCCTGATTCAGAAGGGGTCAATCGGCATGAGTGCCTTTGACCAGTCCTCATCAGCCATTGGCATGACGGAGAACGAGTTCAATGTCAAGTACAATAACGCATTGAATGGCGAAGTACAGCAACTGTTGGAACGGATGGATGGTGTCCAAAGCTCCAAAGTTGTCATTAATATGCCAAAGGAAAATATTTTTGCCGGACTTGAAGAAAAGGACAAAGCCTCTGCTTCGGTTCAAATGGAATTCGAACCCGGCTTTACTCCCAATCAACAAGCGATCGACGGATATTTCAACTTGGTAAAAACGGCTGTACCGAATTTGCCAGTAGAAAACATTACGATCACCAATAAGGAATATGAGTTAATTCCAACGGCCAAGGGCGGCCAAGGTGGACTCACGAGTGGTGTTCAGGAAAACATGGCTCTACAGAAGAAGTTTGAGAGCGATGTAAGGAATAATGTTCAACAATTTTTGTCGAAAATTGTTGGAGATGACAAAGTAAACGTGCTCGTTATGTCCCAGTTGAATTTCGACAAAGTAACATCTAAGGAACAAATGGTCACACCTGTTGACCAAACGAAAATGAAGGGTATTGAAATCAGTGCCCAACAAATTCAGGAAAGTTATACAGGTAGCAGTGGACAGACCGGAGGAGTTGCAGGGACAGGAACGCAGGACGTCCCGGGTTACCCTGGAGGAGCCAATTCTGGCAATACCAGCTCGGATAAAAGCTCAAGTACGATTAACTACGAAGTTAACCGAATTGCAAGGGATATTATCCAAAGTCCGTACACTGTAAAAGATTTAACCATTAATGTAGCAGTTGAACCACCAACAGGTCAGCAAACGTTGGATACTGCAACTCAGACAGCAATTCAAAATATTTTGGTTAATATTGTAAGAGCATCGCTGGCGAATTCCGGTACTACTTTTACAGACGCTGATTTGGCTAAAAAGGTTTCAGTGTTCTCTCAAGCTGCTCCGGCGCCTACGAGCACCAATACATTCTTCTCAGCTTCCAACCCTTGGATGTGGGGCATCGGAGCTGCAGTTCTGGCACTGTTGGCGGGTGTAATCTTCTTCATCGTACGTAGTCGTCGTAACCAGGAAGAAGAGTTGGACGAAGAATTGCAACTTATGCCAACGCCGACGGAATTCCCATCCATTACTATGGAAAGTGTGACAAATGAAAGTCAAGTGCGTAAACAGCTTGAAAGTCTGGCGAAAAAGAAACCCGACGAATTCGTCAATCTGCTTCGTACATGGCTGGCTGACGAATAGAGGTGAGTTCATTGGCAAAGGCAAGCAGTCAAGGTTTAACGGGAAGACAGAAAGCAGCTATTCTTTTGATCACAATGGGGCCAGAAGTATCTGCTCAAATATTTAAGCATTTGCGTGATGAAGAAATCGAGCAACTTACATTGGAAATCGCTAATGTACGGAAGGTCGATGCCATTGAAAAGGACTCCATTATGGCCGAGTTTCATCAAATTTGTCTGGCACAGGAGTACATTTCTCAAGGTGGTATTAATTACGCCAAAGAAATATTGGAAAAAGCGCTCGGATCGCAAAAAGCAGTTGAGGTCATTAACCGTTTGACAGCGACATTGCAGGTGAGACCTTTCGATTTTGCTCGTAAGGCTGATCCGAACCAAATATTGAATTTTATACAGAATGAGAATCCACAAACTATTGCTCTCGTGCTTTCATACTTGCAGTTTGAGCAAGCAGCGGCAATTCTATCGTCCCTGCCACAGGAAAAGCAGGCAGATGTGGCCCGGCGTGTTGCTGTCATGGATAGTACATCTCCGGAAGTCATCTCACAAGTGGAACGAGTATTGGAGCAAAAGCTCTCGGCAACTGCGACGCAGGATTACACAAATGCAGGCGGTATCGAGTCTATCGTTCAGATTTTGAACGGTGTAGACCGTGGAACCGAGCGTACAATTCTCGACTCGCTTGAAATTCAGGACCCTGAACTGGCTGAGGAAATCAAGAAAAGAATGTTCGTATTCGAGGATATCGTCAATGTGGACAACCGCTCCATTCAACGCATTATCCGCGATATCGACAATGCAGATTTGCAATTGGCGCTTAAAGTGTCCAGTGAAGAAGTACGCGATGTAATTTTCCGAAATATGTCGAAACGTATGGCAGAAACCTTCAAAGAGGAAATGGAGTACATGGGACCGGTGCGGCTGCGTGATGTGGAAGAAGCACAAACACGTATCGTATCAACGATCCGCAGATTGGAAGAGGCCGGTGAGATTATAATCGCACGCGGCGGAGGAGATGACATCATTGTCTAACTTGATTAAATCTTTCCAATATGTGCCTGTAGAGGCTTTGAAAATGATTGATGTGGCACATACGTATGTGTCAGAGACGACGGATGAAGAAATTTCAACCGAATATATGGAGCCGGAGCCTCAGCGAGATTACGAGGCAGAACGGCTTCGAGATGAAATGCTGAATGATGCTAAGGATTTTGCCGAACGTCAGGTACGCGAGGCAGCGGAAGAAGCGGAACGAATGCTTCAGGAAGCACAACAGCAGATTGAAGATTGGTGGCAGGAACGACGCGAGCATGACGATCAGTTGATTCAGTCGATAAAAGCAGATGGATTTCAGCAAGGATATGAAGAAGGGCAAAAGCTGGCCGAAGCCGAGCTTCAGACGAAATCGGAGCAGATGATGGAAGAAGCACAAGATATTCTGCGCCAGGCCTATGAGATCAAGGAACAACTGATTCAGGAAGCCGAGCCTTTTCTGGTTGAACTGAGCAGTGCAATTGCCGAAAAGGTCATTGAAAAACAGCTTAGTCTTGAACCGGAATATACGATTGAATTAATTCGCAAAAATTTGGCTCGTAAGCGGGAAAAAGGAGTCATTACATTGTGTGTGTCGCCTCAGCATTTCGCATTTGTGCAAGGTGCACGGGAAGAATTGTCATTAACTGTCGATTCGCAGGCAGAACTGCAAATTATTCCTGATGGTACTGTAAAGGATCGCGGTTGCGTTATTCGTTCTTCCTTTGGAAGCGTGGACGCGCGAATCGATACGCAATTAGCTGAGATTAAAAAGGAACTACTGCGTCTGGCACATGAAAATGAGGAGCGAAGACATGAAGGGGCTTAATTCGCAGCGCTACATGGATCATTTGCGACAGCTGGACCCAGTTCGGGTGAATGGCAAGGTTACGCAGGTTATCGGCTTGATGGTTGAATCGGAGGGTCCAGACGCCAGTATCGGGGATGTTTGTTATATTTATCCCGGAAAAGCGGCAAAGCCATTGCAAGCAGAGGTTGTTGGCTTCAGAGACAATAAAGTGCTTCTGATGCCGCTTGGAGAACTACAATCCATCGGTCCTGGTTGTGATGTGGTAGGAACAGGGAAGCCGCTGAATGTACAGGTTGGATCGGAGCTGTTAGGCAAAGTGCTGGATGGTTTGGGTCAGCCTTTGGACGGTTCACTGATTCCCTCACGAATGGCGAGATATTCAACTTTCAATATACCATCCAATCCGCTGAATCGTCCGCGTGTGCAGGAACCCATTAGTATCGGAGTACGTGCAATTGACGGATTGCTTACGATTGGTAAAGGACAACGGGTTGGTATTTTTGCGGGTTCGGGTGTAGGTAAGAGTACTTTGATGGGCATGATTGCCCGTAATACGGAAGCAGATGTGAACGTCATTGCCTTGATTGGAGAACGTGGACGCGAGGTGCTAGACTTTATTGAACGGGATTTGGGTCCAGAGGGACTTGAACGCTCTGTAGTCATTGTGGCCACGTCCGACCAACCTGCGTTGATCCGCATCAAAGGTGCACTTATTGCAACGACAATAGCGGAATATTTCCGGGATCGCGGCTTGAATGTCATGCTGATGATGGATTCAGTTACACGGTATGCGATGGCCCAGCGTGAAGTCGGTCTAGCAGTGGGGGAACCACCAGCAATGAGAGGATACACTCCATCTGTGTTTGCCAGTCTACCAAAGTTGCTGGAACGCGCAGGGACAGGCCCTACTGGCTCCATAACAGCATTTTATACGGTGCTGGTTGATGGTGACGACATGAACGAGCCTATCGCGGATGCGGTGCGCGGGATATTGGATGGACACATTGTCTTGAACCGGGGAATTGCGAACAAAGGACATTTTCCTGCAATTGATGTGTTAGCGAGTATTAGCCGGGTCATGAAGGACATTGCACCACGAGATCAGATAGACGCTGCTGAAAACATTAAGCGCTTGATGGCCATTTACAAAGATTCAGAGGACCTGATCAACATTGGGGCTTATCAACAGGGTTCGAATGCAGAAATTGACGAATCCATGGAGCGCATACGGGATATATGGGATTTTACAAGACAAAGAACAGATGAAAAGGCCGAGCTGGACGAAGTACGGGAACGTTTGATTTCTGAATTTACGAGGAGATGAAGGTTGAACGATGAGATTTCAGTATTCCTTTCAAAAAGTTGTAGACTTGAAAACGAACGAAAAGTCACAGGCTGAATGGCTGCTTTCCAGTGCTGTTGGACAATTGCAGGCTGAAGAGCAGACACTAACACAGCTTATAGGCGAAAGGAATCGGGTCATATCAGCCATTCAAAAGGCTGCCGAAGATTGCGCGCCACTCTCTAGCATTCAGGAATTACAGGCTTATGTCAACCATCTGGACCAATGTATTACACGCAAGCATAGGGATGTTCAATATGCGCAGCAAAATGTGCAAAGCAAACAAACCGTTTTGACCGATAAAATGCTGGATGAACAAGTTTGGCTGAAAGCAAGAGAGAAGGCCAACGTGAAATTCCAACAGGAAATGCTCCTGCGCGAGCAGAATGAGCTGGATGAAATGGCTTCCGTGCGATTTGCCATGAAAGCCCGGTAAGCGGAACGTCATAGGATACGCATATCAGCTGCCTGAGGAGGAAGACGATGGCACAGAAGTTAGCAGAAAATGAACTGGATATGGATTTAGGGAAAGAATCAGGCGGTGGATTTGAGCGATTTATGTTTTTCCTGATTCCGATTGTTTTCACAATCGTTCTGGTGGGGGTCCTGCTTACACTGTTCAATATGGACTTCAGAAGCGAAATGATCTCAATAGGGAATAAAATACCAGTTGTTAAAAATTGGATACCCGAACCGAAAGATAAGGCTACCCAGACAAAAGAGGCGGATCAAAAGGCTCAGTCTGAAAGTTCTGAAGCAACCATTCAGCAGCTAAAAACAGATTTGGCCAAGCAGACGGAAGAACTCAAAAAGGCTGCCGATGCTAAGACGACACAGGATAAGAAGGTTACTGAACTTCAGAATCAGGTCAACACACTGCAAACGCAACAGGAACAACAGTCGCAGACCGGTCAACAGGGACAGGTCGGCCAGCAAGGACAGACAGGCACGCAAACTACAGACGGAACAACAAATGAAGATCCTTATGTAAAACAAACCAAAGAACTTGCCAGCATGTATGAAGGAATGACGGCAAGTAAAGCAGCACCGATCATGGAGAATCTGACTACCGAAGAGACCGTGCAGCTGCTAAGCTACATGGACCCCGCTAACAGTGCGAAGATTTTGCAAAAGATGGATGCTAAAAAAGCAGCGGATATTACGATGGCTCTGAAAAACGTAACCCCATCTACAGATTTATCGGTAGCTGCGTTGCAGTCCCGTCTGAAAAAGGATCAAGGTGCTACAGCCGGAACGACGAGTAAAAGTCTGCAAAGTACTCAAATCAGCAGCACATTTGCTTCCATGGACAAGAAAAGTGGTGCTGAACTTATTTTACAAACTTACAAAATCAGTCCAGAAAAGGCATTGAACATCTTAAATACAGTAGATGATTCGACACGTGCTTCTTTACTGCAAAATATGTCTGCCAAGGATGCAGGCCAGACCGCAAAGATTTTGAATAAACTAATGGGCAGTAAGTAGTTTGAATTGAAGGGAGGTGAAAAATATATGACCCTTATTTCTCAAAGTGTATCTCTTAGCTCTAGCCAAACAGCTAGTAGTACGACAGCGTCAACAACAAGTACAGCCACAACAGCTGGAGCAACCACAGGTGCCTTTAATCAAACACTGGCGCAAATGATGACAGGCGGGCAAACAGGCTCAGCAGGAACAGATGCAAATGGTTCTCCATTAGTTATGGTGCTACCGCTTATTACAAACGGAGAATCCACAGATGCTCCAACCGAGCCACTGGTTGAAACATTAGCTCCTTTACTGCAGAATCTCGAAAAGTTGGATGATCAGGTAGCTGCTGATCCTGCCCTGCTTGCAACTCTGCAAGCGTGGATTCAGCAAGTGCAACAGTTTTTGCAAGGCGATGGAACCAATCAACAGGCAGACGGTGGGGAAACGGCTGAGACTACAGGCTTAACAGCTTTGGCGGCTAATCCCGCAACACTTCGGTTTGCATTGCAGGACGCTTTGTCACAACTTGCAAATGTAGCAGAACAGGCTTCGGGGGACCAAAAGTCTAAAGTGACACAGTTACTACAATCGCTTCAAAGTGCAACAGCTGGGACGGGAGCTATCTCCGATGAGCAGTGGAATGGAGTAATGAAAGCTGTGGAACTTGCTGACGGTGGAGATTCACAAGCGGTTCAGCCTTCTGCACAACGGGCAAACGGTGCTCAGACATTAACTGCAGCTTCTACAAACAAACAAGATACTCCTCAGCAGCAAGCAAGTCAGGGTGAAACTAGTCAACAAGGCTCAGAAGGACAACGTTCATCCACTAATCTTCTCGTTCAGTCTGCAGTTAAAACGACTGCTACGGATGAAGCAGGTACGTTCGTAGATGCAGCAGATCAAGCAGATACGGCAACAACTGATAATCAGACTCCAGTGATTACGACTGCGGGACAGCTTTCAGTACAAACGCAGGGAACAACACCTTCGGCTCCGGCTCAACCAGTCGTACATGTACGGCAATTTGCCAAGGAAATGACTGAGTTTGTAGTGCAGAAACTTGATATTGTAAAGCACACGGGTTTGACAGAAGCGACCATCATGCTTCGTCCAGATCATCTGGGCCAGCTGGAGGTTAAGCTAACAATGCAAAATGGCCATCTGGTTGCCCAGTTCATGACTGAGCATAGCGGGGCGAAGGATTTGCTGGAACAGCAAATGTCGCAGTTGCGGACAAGCCTTCAGAGCCAAGGTATTCAGGTGGATAAAGTAGAAGTAACGCACAATGAATCGCTTTCCTCCCATATGTATCAGGATGGACGCGGATCTGGAGCTAATCAACAGCAGCAATCTAATCAACGTTCTAAGACTCGAGGTAGAGAAGAGAACGAGGATGCTTTAAAGGTAGCTGAAATGGCAGAAGAGCTTCGTAACTGGACAGCAGAGCAACGTACAGATGACATAAATCGGACAGGCTCCTTTACAGCACAAGCGTAATGATGGAGGTGAGAACACAATGACGACTACAGACAACAATGTATCCACCAGTAACGTCTGGCCGAATTACAATGTGAATAATGTCAAAACAGCAAGTGCCAAGGATACTAAAACGATGGGTAAAGATCAATTTCTAAAAATTTTGATCACTCAGCTGCAAAATCAGGATCCAATGCAACCATTGGAGGATAAAGAATTTGTCGCTCAAATGGCACAGTTTTCCTCGGTGGAACAACTGATGAACATTTCTACGCAGTTGACTGCATTGGGGCAGTCTTTGGGTACAGCTTCCGGTTTAATTGGCAAAGAAGTTAGCTGGATTGAGCCAGGTAAAAAGGATTCCATTACAGGTGAAGCAGGCGCAGGTACAGTGAAAAGTGGAATCGTAGATTCCATCGTTATTCGCGATGGTGTGCAGTATGCCAAAATGGGAGCAGCTGAGGTTGCATTAAAAGATGTAACATCCGTAAGCCAGGCCAACACAACGGCTCCTGTTTCAGAGACGTCAGATACTTCATCTTCTTCCTCTACTGGAAGTGGTGAGAACTCATGAATGACAGGATAACGGTTGGACGTCTTTTTCCTACCAGCGTTCCTCCGGCGATCTCTCAAAACCGAGTAAATTCGGTTACAAAGGATACCAAACCATTCGGTCAGGTATTGCAGGAACAGGTACTCAAGCTCAGCAACCATGCAGCCAAGCGATTGGAGCAGCGGGGAATAGAGTTGAAAAGTGATCAAATGGCGAAAATTAATTCTGCTGTGGATAAGGCTGCTGCCAAGGGCGCTAAAGAATCCTTAATTTTAATGAAAGATATGGCTTTGATTGTTAGTGTGCCTAATAGAACAGTTGTTACTGCGATGGACAAGCAGTCCATGGAGGATAACGTATTTACGCAGATAGATAGTGCTGTAATCATTTCATAAATATATACGAAGTGGCTGGCCCGAATAGGAAAGCCATGAAAAAGCCGCGGATCGACTGATGCGGTCAACTAAGCAATCAATCAGAGGAGGATTTATACTCAATGTTGAGATCAATGTATTCAGGTGTATCGGGCATGAAGGGCTTTCAAACAAAGCTGGACGTTATCGGTAACAACATTGCAAACGTAAATACTACAGGCTTCAAGTCCAGCCGAGTGATGTTCAAGGATATTTTGAGCCAAACCAGCTCGGGCGCAAGTGCACCTGATGCTACGACAACTGCAGGTCAAAATGCCAAGCAGGTTGGTCTAGGGGTGTCTGTCAGCTCAATTGATACGATGCATCTTCCAGGTAGTGCAATGACTACGAACAATCCAACGGATTTGCGGATTAACGGTGACGGTTTCTTCCTGGTCAAAATGAATGATGCACAGGATGTCCCTTATTTGACTCGTGCAGGTGATTTTCACGTAGATGCGAACCGAAATCTGGTGACTTCCGATGGATTTTTCGTAGGGGATGCAGGTGGCGATCCAATCACACTTGCTGACAATGTTACATCGTTCTCTATCTCGCAGGATGGCACAATTGTGCAGCAATTGGATGACGGAACAGTTGACAATGGTACGCAAATTGGTATAGCCAGAGTCACAAACCCAGAAGGTCTGGAAAAAATCGGTGGAAGCTTGTACCGTACTACGGTCAACTCAAATATTGATGCAATTGAGCCTGGAGCAGCCAACTCAGAGGGGCGTGGAGCTATCATCGCGGGTCAGTTGGAAATGTCCAACGTTGATCTGACAGGCGAATTTACCGAAATGATCGTGGCTCAGCGTGGATTCCAAGCGAACTCACGTATCATTACGACTTCGGATGAAGTGCTTCAGGAAGTTGTAAACTTGAAACGATAATCTCATTTAAACGCGGAGGAGTAGAGGCTCCTCCGCACCTATCAGGAGGTTGGTGTTACGATGATCCCGTTAACGCGGCTGAACGGCTCGCCTATGTGGCTTAATGCGCTGCTCATTGAGACTGTGGAGGAAACACCGGATACATACGTTACTTTGGTAACGGGGAAACGGTTGATTGTATTGGAAAAAGCGGCAGATGTCGTCTCCTTGATCAAGAGTTACAGCCGTGAAATCGGCATGCATGCCGCCACGATAAAAGTGCAACAAATGGAGGAAGACGAATGAAGAAGATGCTGCCATGGCTCATTACAATTTTACTCGCGATTACTTTGATTGCAGGCGCGGCCTTTGTACTTATACCAGCGCTTAGCGGGAAGAAGTCGGAAGTCATACCGAATGCGCAAGCCGCCGCTCAAGCAGAACAGCTTCCAAGATTGTCAGCAGATGAATTGGTGGAAGTAAGCTCTGAAATTACCGGTATCAAAACGAATTTGGCAGACGCAGATTACATTGTGCAGATGAATCTTGCTTTTCAATTGAACGATGCCAAAGCAAAAGAAGCTTTTGAAAAAATCAAGGATATCAGTATTAAACCCATCGTTATTCAATTACTTGCAGACACCAAACCTGATGAGCTCAGAACGGCTAAAGGCCGGGATCAGTTCAGTGACAAGCTGACGGATCTCATCAATAAGTCGCTCCCTGAAGGTCACCTGGGGAACGCCAAAATTACAGACTTTTTGCTGGCAGCCATTTGATTCCAGGTGATTTTGTCAGGAACACGTAAGGGGGTGAATAACATTGGTGGATGTACTGTCACAAGGGGAAATTGATGCCCTTTTAGCAGCTCTCTCGTCCGGTGAAATGGATGCGGAAGAACTCAAAAAGGAAGAGACCCAAAAGAAAGTTCGCGCATATGATTTTAAAAGAGCGCTTAGGTTTTCCAAGGACCATATACGAAGTCTGACGCGGATACACGAGAACTTTGCACGGTATCTGACCACTTACTTTTCAGCACAGCTTCGTACTTTTGTCCAGATTAATGTCGTTCAGGTGGAGCAGCTTCCATATGATGAATTCATTCGCTCCATTCCGAAAATGACCATACTAAACATTTTTGAAGCTGAACCACTGGAAGGCCGAATGGTGCTTGAGGTTCACCCGAACGTAGCTTATGCCATGCTGGACAGGCTTCTCGGAGGAACAGGTTCGGCACCAACCAAGGTTACCGCGTTGACTGAAATCGAGACGACGATCATGGAGCGAATTTTCAGCCGTACCTTTGATAGCCTGCAAGAGGCTTGGAAAACGGTACTGGACATTGAACCGCGCCTGGAGGCGATGGAAACGAATCCGCAGTTTATGCAGATTGTTTCGCCGAATGAGACGATCGCTCTGATTTCGCTCAGCACCAAAATTGGTGATACCACAGGGATGATTAACCTCTGTATTCCACATGTGGTATTGGAACCAATTATGGCCAGACTGTCCACGCACCAGTGGTTTACATCCGAAAAGAAATCAAGGGCGCCTGAAGAGATCGACGCCTTGAGATTACGGGTCACCAAAGCAGAGCTTCCGATTATTGCGGAGTTGGGTGAATCCCGGATAAATGTAGCCGAGTTTTTGGGCCTTTCGGTTGGGGATGTCATTTCATTGAACAAGCCAGTCAAAGAAGGACTATCCATCCGGGTAGGCGAGAAATTGAAGTTTATGGGAAGTCCCGGCATGGTAAGAGATCGTGTTGCCGTACAAATTGATGAAATTGTCAACGAAGGAGTTGAAGAAATTGACGAGTAAAGACTATTTGTCCCAGGAGGAAATTGATGCCTTGCTGAAACAGTCTGAAGCGGGGACGGATTCTACTCCCGCAGGCAAGACCGTTGACGATTTTCTGACTTCGCTGGAGCAGGATGCTCTCGGGGAAATCGGTAATATAACGTTCGGCAGCGCAGCTACGGCTCTTTCCACACTGCTCGGTCAAAAGGTGGATATTACGACACCTAAAGTTTCAATTATTACACGTTCTGAATTTGAAACTGCTTTTCCAAAGCCGCACGTAGCCGTACATGTAAATTATGTCGATGGATTTGAAGGCATTAACTCGCTTGTAATTAAAAAGCGTGATGCGCAGGTCATAGCGGATTTAATGCTCGGCGGTGGAGGAAACCCGGTTGATGAAGAATTGAATGAAATTCACATCAGTGCCGTGCAGGAAGCGATGAACCAGATGATGGGATCGTCTGCGACCTCTATGTCTACCATGTTTAATCGTTTTGTTAATATCTCTCCACCGGGGATTGATATATTGGACCCTCTGCACGGTGATGGAGTGTCCAGCCTGCCAGATGAAGAGACGCTGATTACAGTATCCTTCCGGTTATTGATTGGAGACCTGATTGACTCTACGCTAATGCAACTGTTGCCTGTTAATTTCGCCAAAAAGATGGTGAGCATCTTAATGAATGGCGGAGAGGAAGACGAGCAACCGCAAGCGTCCGCACAGCAGGCAGCTGCAACAGCTGCTCCCGAAGCGCCGAAACAAGCTAGTACTCCGCAGCCACCGTCTGCACCAGCCTACCAACAGCCGCCTGCGGCCGCGCAGGCGCCGCAAGATGCAGGCTATGGGCAACAACCGCCGATGTATCCTCAAGACCCGGGATATGGACAGCAGGGCGCTCCAGGGTATGGAACGCCGGGGTATGGAATGCCAGCAGGTGTACCACCGCAAGCGCCTTATGGAACGCCTCATCATTACGGGGCTGTACCGCCGGGACGTAATGTAAATGTGCAGCCTGTACAATTTTCTAATTTGCAGTCTGGTGGATTTCCGCAAGTGGATGAAAACAATTTAAATTTATTGATGGACATTCCCCTTAGAGTCACCGTAGAATTAGGAAGGACCCAAAAGCAAATTAAAGATATTCTGGAGCTCTCGCAAGGTTCAATTATTGAACTGGACAAGCTTGCCGGGGAGCCGGTGGACATTATGGTTAATAACAAACTGATAGCCAAGGGCGAGGTTGTCGTAATCGACGAGAACTTTGGCGTGCGTGTAACGGATATTGTAAGCCAATGGGACCGAATTCAAAAATTACAATAAAAGCATAATTTAGGGAGGATTTATTTCAGATGGCAAACCGTATTTTGATCGTGGACGATGCTGCATTTATGAGAATGATGATTCGGGACATCCTGTCCAAGAATGGATTTGAAGTAGTAGGAGAGGCTCAGGATGGATCACAGGCCATTGAAAAATTTAAGGAGCTTCGTCCGGACCTGATTACGATGGATATCACGATGCCTGAAATGGACGGCATTGCCGCTCTGAAGGAAATCAAACAAATTGACCCGAATGCAAAGGTTATCATGTGTTCCGCGATGGGTCAGCAAGCGATGGTTATTGATGCCATTCAAGCTGGCGCAAAAGATTTTATCGTTAAGCCATTCCAATCGGATCGGGTTATCGAAGCCATCAACAAAACACTGGGTGTGTAAGGCGCATCCAGTATGGATACACAACAGGGTGCCTCTGACGCTTTGAGTACATCCAGCAATATAGGAAACATTGCTTGGGTCCTTTTCGTGCTAATCTTTATCATCGTACTGATCGTGTACTTGATACGGTTTTTGAGTAAAAGAAATCAGAGCTGGTTCAGCAACCGCTCCGTTCGCATACTGGGAGGCGTGGGACTTGGCCCCAATAAATCCCTTCAGCTTGTTGAAGTTGGTAGCAGTGTGTACCTCATTGGTGTGGGAGAAGATATCCGGCTTGTTGACAAAGTGTCCGATCCTGAAGAAGTGGAGCAAATTTTGGCCGCACTGGAGCAGGAAGCTTCCCTGCAGCGCGGCCCAATTGCCCCGCTATTCGCTAAAATTGCGGATAAGCTTCGCCGGAACAACGCGGCACAGCAACAGCAACCTGAAGAGGAAACGTCTTTTCATGAGATGTTTGAATCCAAGCTCCGGCAGATGCCGAATCGCAAGGATAAACTCGAAAAGTTGCGCAATGAGGAGAATACTACAGATCGGTCGGGAGATTCATGAGAAAAAAGATTATACTAGCATGTTTGCTGCTTGTCTTGTTCAGTTTCATTTCGGTGACGGCGGCCTCTGCTGAACCGATTCCGAACATTGATATTCAAGTCGGCAATTCGGACAAAGGACAGCCCGGTGCCACCTCGCTGTCTATTATTTTACTTATTACTGTCATTAGTGTAGCGCCTGCGTTGCTCGTACTTATGACAAGTTTTACACGTATTGTGATTGTGCTTGGCTTTGTACGGACTTCACTGGGAACCCAGCAAATGCCGCCCAATCAGGTGCTTGTTGGACTGGCCTTGTTTCTCACCTTATTCATTATGGCACCGACCTT
Organism: Paenibacillus jamilae; assembly: GCF_050482105.1. Lineage (GTDB taxonomy): Bacteria > Bacillota > Bacilli > Paenibacillales > Paenibacillaceae > Paenibacillus > Paenibacillus jamilae_B. The sequence goes on from NZ_JBCNHI010000020.1 coordinate 582,240, forward strand.
CTCAGCTATGAACGAAACTGCGCTTCAGCCGTACCTCAAGGGGGATATAACACAGTCTCAGGCACTGGATAAGGCAGCGGTACCAATGAAAACCTTTATGTTCTCTCATACACGTGAGAAGGATTTACTGCTTTTTATGAAATACACCAAGATGGAAAAACCAAAGAATTATCAAGAGATTCCACTAACGGTGATGGTTCCGGCTTATGCAATCAGTGAGTTGAAAACGGCATTTCAGATGGGCTTTATGATTTTTATACCCTTTTTAGTGATAGACATTGTAGTGTCCAGTACACTTATGGCTATGGGGATGATGATGCTACCGCCGGTAATGATTTCACTTCCTTTTAAAATACTGCTCTTCGTACTTGTAGATGGTTGGTATTTGGTCGTCAAATCATTGCTTCTGAGTTTTAACACATGAATACTTTCTGCAAGGACAGCAATCAAGGAGGACGGCAATGACTTCGGAGTTTATTATTTCCCTGGCTGGGCAAGCGGTGTACATTGTACTCAAGGTGAGTGCTCCGATGCTGATTTTGGGGCTAGTCGTGGGTTTGATCATCAGTATTTTTCAAGCGACAACTCAAATCCAGGAGCAGACACTGGCTTTTGTTCCGAAGATTGTCGCCGTATTGCTGGCATTGCTTTTGTTCGGGCCCTGGATATTGACGACATTAGTAGACTTTACGTATAACATTCTGGACAATTTGTACAAATATATAGGTTAGGCTGAAAGTTATGAACATATTGTTGCAGAGTTTTCCTGTTTTTTTGCTGATTTTTTGTCGGATTACCTCATTTTTTGTAGTAGCGCCTATTTTTTCAACCCGAGGGGTACCTAATATCTTTAAGGTTGGAATTTCGGGATTCCTAGCTTTGGTCGTGTATCTTACTTATGGTACGCATCAACAGGTGCCGACGGATGTAGCGTATGTGCTATTAGTAGGCCGTGAGGTACTGATTGGGCTGTTGCTGGGGTTTACTGCATATCTGTTCATGACAGCAATCCAAACCGCAGGTTCATTTATAGACCTACAGGTGGGATTCGGAATGGCCAGTGTATTTGATCCCATGACAGGGGCTTCAACGCCTCTAACGGGTAATTTTAAATTCGCTATAGCTGTTTTGTTCTTTTTGAGCATAAACGGGCACCATCATCTGCTAAACGCTATTTTATACAGTTATGATTGGATACCACTGACCAATGATTTTTTTATAAAGCTGTATGGTGGCAGTGTAACTGAATTCCTGGTACGTTCCTTTGCGGAATCCTTTATGCTGGCCTTTCAAATTGCTGCTCCCATTGTAGTAGCTACTTTTTTAACGGATGTGGGACTCGGTTTTTTAGCCAAAACAGCACCGCAATTTAATATTTTTGTCATTGGCGTGCCGCTAAAAATAATTGTGGGATTGTTCATGTTACTGCTGCTTATGCCAGGTTTTGCTTTTATATTCGAAAGATTGTTTTCTGTGATGTTCGAATCCATGCGCAACTTGTTGGATATTATGGGTAATCGTCCTTAATGTCTGGTCTGGAGGAACGTAGTTTGTCATTTAAATATGCTATGAACCTGCAGTTGTTCTCAGGGGAAAAAACGGAAAAAGCTACACCCAAAAAGAAACAGGATGCAAGACAAAAAGGGCAGGTTGCCAAGAGCATGGAGTTGCCCGCTGCTGGTGTCCTGCTAGTTACGTTTTTTTGCCTCATGATTTTCGGCGGGTATTTTAAGGATCATGCAGTCCGCTTGTTTCGGGATATTTTTATGAATCGTCTTTCTATGGAAGTAACACCGAATACAACGCTGCTTATGATGGGGGAGTATGGTGTACAAATCTTGATTATGCTGGCCCCCATTTTTGTTGGTGCCATTGTCATCGGAATAGCAGCGAATTACATGCAGATCGGTTTTTTATTAACCGGAGAGGGCATTACACCCAAGTTTAGCAAGATCGACCCGATTAAAGGCTTTAAAAACATTTTTTCCATGAGGTCATTGGTTGAATTTCTGAAATCTGTGTTAAAAATGACCGTAATTGGTTATCTGGTGTACAGCGTACTTTGGAAAACAAAGGCGGACCTACCCAAACTAGCTGAGATGTCCGGCGACCAGATGTTGAGTTTTACAGCTTCATTAACGATGGAACTGGGACTCAAAATTGGTGTGGTGCTGTTCATATTAGCGATATTGGATTATATGTATCAACGTTATGAGCATGAGAAAAATCTGAAAATGTCCAAACAGGACATCAAGGATGAGTACAAGAAAATGGAGGGTGACCCGCTGATCAAAGGGAAAATTCGCGAGCGGCAGCGCCGTATGGCTATGCAGCGCATGATGCAGGAGGTCCCTAATGCAGATGTCATCATCACCAACCCTACGCACTTTGCTGTGGCTTTGAAATATGACGGTTCGGAGATGGAAGCGCCGCAGATTATTGCGAAAGGACAAGACTATGTTGCGCTCCGAATTAAGGAAATTGCCAAGCAAAACGGCGTTATTACGATGGAAAACAAGCCGCTGGCGCGGGCGCTGTTTCAAAGAGCCGAAATCGGGGATGCGATACCAGCTGATCTTTTTCAGGCCGTTGCCGAAGTGCTGGCGTATGTATATAAATTAAAAGGTAAAGTGAAATAAAGGGATCGGAGGCCAAGAGACCCGTGAAAATAAAAGAAATAACCGTCCTTGCAGGCGTCATCGGTATCGTTCTTATGATGATTCTCCCGATCCCTTCATGGCTGCTGGATGTTCTACTCGTTATTAATATTTCTATTGCTTTGATGATTTTACTCGTTTCAATGAATACGAAGGAAGCTTTACAGTTCTCTATCTTTCCTTCATTGCTACTCATTACGACGTTATTTCGTTTGGCACTTAACATTTCTACGACCAAGCTTATTTTAGGTGAGGGCCATGCCGGCGAAGTAGTTGCTACGTTTGGCAGCTGGATTGCAGGCGGTCAAATTGCCGTCGGCTTTGTTGTCTTTCTCATTCTTGTGGTCGTACAGTTCATAGTTATCACCAAGGGATCGGAGCGGGTAGCAGAAGTGGGCGCCCGGTTTACACTGGATGCGATGCCGGGTAAACAAATGAGTATTGATGCTGATTTGAATGCAGGTCTGATTAATGAGCAGCAAGCCCGTGAACGACGTAGTAAAATCGAACGGGAAGCGGATTTTTACGGAGCAATGGATGGTGCGAGTAAATTCGTTAAAGGCGATGCGATCGCCAGTATTATCATTTTGATCATTAACTTGGTGGGCGGCTTTATTATCGGTATGGCTGTTCAGGGAAAAGGATTTCAAGAAGCACTGTCTACATATTCTGTTCTCACGATCGGTGATGGATTAGTCAGCCAGATTCCCGCATTGCTCATATCCACGGCGTCAGGGTTGATTGTTACGCGGGCTACGTCGGATGGCAACTTGGCAGAGGATTTAACCGGACAGCTCTTTTCTTATCCCAAATTGATCTACATTGTGGCTGCTACCATAGCATTATTGGGCCTTTTCACGCCTATTCATATCATTACAACTCTTCCACTTGCGATTCTATTGTTTTTTGCAGCTCGAAGAATGCAGGGCAATATGGAACGCAAGCAAATGGCTGATGAACAGCTGGAGGAGGAGCAACAAATCGAAGAGGTACGGAGTCCGGAAAGTGTCATTAATTTGCTGCAGGTTGATCCGATTGAATTTGAGTTTGGGTACGGGTTGATTCCGCTGGCGGATACACAGCAAGGCGGTGATCTGCTGGATCGGATCATTATGATTCGCCGTCAATGTGCCTTGGAGCTCGGGTTGGTTGTGCCGGTCATTCGTATTCGGGACAACATTCAGCTCAAGCCTAACGAATATGTAATTAAGATTAAAGGCAATACGGTAGGCGGCGGAGAGCTGTTGTTGAATCATTACCTGGCTATGAGCCCAGGATATGACGACGACTCTATTACAGGAATTGAAACGACAGAACCGGCCTTCGGATTGCCTGCACTCTGGATTGATGAGAACACCAAGGATGTTGCTGAACTGTCAGGTTATACCGTAGTTGATCCACCTTCAGTTGTAGCTACTCATCTAACAGAGACGATCAAGAAACATGCCCATGAATTGCTTGGCAGACAGGAAACACGGTCGCTGGTTGACAATCTCAAGGAGAATTATCCAGTGCTGGTGGACGACCTTATTCCTTCTGTGCTTGCCATAGGGGACGTACAAAAAGTGCTGGCCAAGCTGTTGAAGGAAAAAATCTCTATTCGCGATATGGTGACCATATTCGAGACACTGGCTGACTATGGTACTTATACAAAAGATCCAGACGTGCTGACTGAATATGTACGTCAAGCGTTATCGCGTCAGATTACGCAGCAATTTGCACAGCAGGGAGAAACGTTACGCGTTATTACCGTGGGACCAGGATTGGAGAAGAAAATTGCTGAGAGCGTGCAGCAGTCGGAGCAAGGTAGCTATTTGGCTCTAGATCCGGTGTCAACGCAAACGGTGTATCAAAGGATGATGGAACAAATCAACCGTCTCATTCAATCTGGACAGCAGCCAATTGTGTTAACGTCACCAACAATACGTATGTATTTGCGGCAAGTGATGGAGCGGACAATGCAGGATGTCCCGGTGCTGTCGTACAGTGAGCTGGAGCCGAACGTTGAAATTCAAAGTGTCGGGGTGGTGAACTTATGAGAGTGAAACGATATGTAGTGGATACCATGCCAGAAGCCATGCTGCAAATCAGGGGTGACTTGGGAACAGATGCCGTCATATTGAGTACAAAGGAAGTGAAGGTTGGCGGTTTCATGGGGATGTTCAGTAAAAAGAAGATTGAAGTGGTTGCTGCAGTTGAGGAGCAGCAACCTCAACAGCCTCGGCGGGCTGGACGATCGTCACAGCAGCTTGCCCAGGCTGCTTTTCCTCTCATGGACGCCCCTGAGCAACCGGAAAAATCATCAGTACCTGTAGTCCCAAGACAGGCAGCTCCAGAAGCTTATCGACGGGTTACACAACAGATAGCTGGTAATTCCAAAGAAGGACAAGCTGAATTGTCGATTAATACAGAACAAACTGCATCAGCAACTGAGCAGTTGTCAGCTAAGCCAGCTAATAATCTGGAGACTACGGCTCAGGCACTGGATCACGAAGTAATGCTTTCGAACATGAAATCATCTAGTGAGCTGCAAAAACGGCCAATCGAAGCAAGTGTTCCAGACAAGAGTGGAGCAGAGGAAAATCAGGCATTGCTTAATGAATTACGAGAAATGAAGGCAATGATGACTCGGTTTTCCAGAAGCTCTTCAATGGAAAGCACTTGGCCGGAGGCGCTACAAGAAATTTGTGAGCATGTGTTGGAGCAGGAAGTGGAACGTGATCTGCTGGAATATTGGATCGAGCAGGTACATGTGCGCCGAAGTGAGCACACTTTTGCGCCTGAAACTTTTGATTGGGAACAAGCCTTTCGGGAGGTAGTCACTGGTTTTATACAGACAAGACTGGATCAAGGGATATCCAAAGATACCAAAATTGTGTATGTTGCAGGTCCTACCGGAGTAGGAAAAACGACAACCATTGCAAAATTGGCAGCGGAACAGTTGTTCAAGCATCATCGCAAAGTTGGATTTATTACTTCTGACACGTACCGGATCTCAGCCGTCGAGCAACTGCGTACATATGCTACGATTTTGAATGTACCGCTTGAGGTTGTGCAATCTCCCGGTGACGTCCAAAGGGCTATCCAACGTCTGGGGCATTGTGACTTGATCCTTATGGATACTGCGGGGCGAAATTATCGTAATGAGCTGCTTGTATCAGAGCTGCAAAGTTTGCTTTCGCCTATTAATGAAAGTGAGACCTATCTGGTGCTCAGCCTGACATCCAAAAGCAGGGATATGATCAATATAACTGGACATTTCAGTAAGTTTGGTCTGGGTAAGGTTGTATTCACCAAGATGGATGAGACAGGCAGTTGCGGCAGCATGTTTAATCTTTTGGACCAGTTTCCTATGCAGTTGGCGTATATTACCAATGGACAAAATGTTCCTGATGACTTGCTTCATCCCGATGCGGAAATGGTGACAAGCATGCTGCTTGGAGCCAAAGGATCAGGATCACCAGGAGTGGACGGAGATTCCATATGAGTGATCAAGCCCAATCGCTTAGGCAAATGGCTTCATCCTTGGATAAGTATCGATTACCCCCACGCAATCGTCACGCAAAAGTTATAACGATCACCAGCGGTAAAGGCGGGGTGGGCAAATCCAATTTTACACTAAACTTTGCATTGGCCCTGCAATCTCTTGGTCGAAAGGTACTTGTGTTTGATGCTGACATCGGTATGGCCAACATTGATGTGTTGATGGGGGCCCACTCACAATACAATCTTCTTCACCTATTAAAACGTGAAAAATCAATTGATGAGATTATTCAGACGGGGATAGGTGGTTTGCCTTATATTGCTGGAGGGTCTGGCCTGAGCGAACTGTTTGCGTTATCGGATGAGAATCTGAATTATTTTGCTGAAGAAGTAGAAAAAATGGCGGCAGACATGGATTATATTCTTTTTGATACAGGTGCAGGTTTATCCAAGGAAAGCCTTAAATTCATCACTTCGGCTGACGAATGTATGGTAGTAACCACCCCAGAACCGACGTCCTTAACAGATGCGTATGCACTAATTAAAGTCGTCAACGGGTTGCAGAAAGATACAGTATTCAAAATTATAGTCAATCGTGCCGATAACGATAATGAGGCCCGTCAAGTTGCAGATAAGATTGCGCTTGTTGCGAAACGCTTTTTGGAGATCGAGATCCCGCTGCTGGGACATATCAGTGATGATGCTCATGTCATGCAGGCAGTCAAAAGACAAGTACCTTTTATGGTTGCTTTTCCGGGATGTGCGGCTTCAAGGGATGTACTGAATCTGGCACACCGTTTTGCAGCAATGCCACAGGTTCCACAATCAGGTGCATTGAGTGGAATTAAAGGATTTATGCAAAAATGGTTGCGGCGTTCTATGCATTGATTTTTGATGAGAGGAAACAGGGGTGTTAAACATGTGTGCTTACCGGGTGCTGGTTGTAGATGATTCGGCCTTTATGCGCAAAATTATTACAGATCTAATTGTAAGGGATGAGTCGTTCAACATCGTAGGTACAGCCGCTAATGGCAGAGAGGCTGTAGAGAAAGTGAAAGAATTGCAGCCTGATTTGGTCACCATGGATGTCGAAATGCCTGAAATGAATGGTCTTGAAGCGTTGCCACTGATTATGGCAGCCCATCCGCTACCTGTCATTATGTTGTCAGGCATTAATGAACAAGGCATGAGGGAGACCATCATGGCTTTGGAGGCAGGGGCTTTCGATTTTATAAGAAAGCCTTCCATTGCTCATGCACAAGATATTGAGCAGGTGAGCAAGGCGTTGCTTGAACAGATGCATACTGCTATGCAGGCAGTGCGTAGCCGCTTGGAGCGCAAGGAAGCTAATGAGCGGAAAGCTGCAATGGAACAAGCGAAAAAGACGCCAATGGAACAGCCGCCTGGACAGGCTCTGAGTGAGAGACGATCTGGAAGTCAAGCTTCGACAGACAAGCCTACTGCTGTTCCGCTTGCTCCTCCACCTGCTGCATCGGCTCAGCCAAAGCGAGATGCTGGGAATGTCGTCCCTACAGCTGCCAAGCAGGAAACTAAACGACAGGTGTCTGGTACATCTAGTACGGGTGCTCGGATAGATCAGCCAGTTGTTCAGCCGAGGAAACCAGCGCAGGCACCTCATGCGCAGAAGAAGGAAGACCTGTCCATGGGTACGGGAAGAACGCCGGGGCAACTGAAAGGTTCTGATCCAGCCGCTAGCAAATCACTACAGGGTAAGGAGAAAGCAGGGCTGGTCAAGCCGGAGACACGGAAGACAGTAACTTCATCAGCTTCTTCCACGCCTGCGGCTGCAACGCCTCCAGTAACGGCGCCTACAGCTCCAGCCGCGCCAAAGGAATTGTCACTTAAAAAAGGTGTGCACACGTCCAGCTTTAGAAAACTGGTGGCGGTCGGATGTTCTACAGGCGGACCGCGGGCGCTTAAGACGCTGCTGGAGCGCATTCCTGGAGATTTTCCAGCTCCGATCGTTATTGTTCAGCACATGCCGCCAAACTTCACTCGTTCGCTAGCACAACGTTTGAATACGTTAAGTCCACTACGAGTTGTAGAGGCTGAGCAGGGGATGATGCTGGAGACGGGAACAGCCTATATCGCTCCAGGGGGATATCAGCTAAGAATTGTGCCTGGAGCCGGTGGTAAATACACTGTGTCACTGAAGATGGAAGAGGCTCGCAATGGTCACCGTCCTTCCGTAGATACGATGTTCGAATCGCTGCTCTCGTTAACCTCACTGGAAAGACATCTAGTATTGCTGACTGGAATGGGAAGCGACGGGGCTAAAATGATGAAAAAGCTTTATGATGCTGGGGTTCAATCCACATTTGCTGAAAATGAGGAGACTTGTGTAGTGTACGGAATGCCGCGCTCAGCAGTTGAATTAAAATGTGTGCGCCACCTTCTGCCAATGCAGGAGATCGCCCCTAAGCTTGTACAAGTTGTGAAATAATCGGAGTGTAACTCATGGAGGAGGTGTCTCACAATGGACATGAACCAATATTTAAACATGTTTATTGATGAGTCGAATGATCATCTGCAATCACTTAACGAAAATATGCTTCAACTGGAAAGCAACCCGACCGATCTAGGCATCGTTCAGGTGATTTTCCGTTCTGCTCATACCCTCAAGGGAATGGCTGCTACAATGGGGTTTGAAGACCTGGCATCGCTCACTCACCAAATGGAAAATGTTCTTGATCTGGTACGTAACAACAAGCTGGCGATGCATGAATTTATATTCGATACCTTATTTAAAGGATTGGATGCTCTGGAGTCCATGGTGCAGCACATTACAGAGGGAGGCGATGGAAAAGCGGATGTCTCCTCTATTGTATCTTCACTGCAATCCATCGTGAGTGGGGATTTCCTAAAGTCCGGCACAAATGCGGCCACTGAGGAAGCTCCTTCTACAAAAAAAGCGGGTTCAAACGATAGTGCTGGACTTGTTTTGGACCAGTTCCAGTATTCTGTATTGGAGCAATCCATTTCGGAAGGGCATCGAGTTCACTATATACAGGTAACCATCAGTTCAGAGAGCCAGCTGAAGGCAGCACGTGCCTTTATGGTATTCAACGCGCTGGAAAACTCTGGTGAAATCGTCAAGGCCTACCCGTCCGTACAGGATATCGAGCAGGAAAAATTTGAACAAAGCTTCTCGTTATATTACATAACGCAGAAAGAAGTTGGAGAGCTGGAAAAGGAAATCACGGGTATCTCTGAAATTGATACGGTCTCAGTGGTACAACTTGATCAGGAATCGCTTAAACAAATGAGCGAAGTTACTGCCGGACTCGCTGAGACAGCAGCGGTACAGGAGGCACCTGTTGCCGTGCAACCGCCCGTTCCATCCCAACCGCAGTCTCCAGCTACGGCATCTGTCGCCAAGCCAGCAGCAGGCAAAGCGCCAGCAGCCAAGGCGGCTGCTCCTACGCATAACCGTACTATTCGCGTAGATATTGAACGTCTGGATGTACTTATGAATTTATTCAGCGAGTTGCTCATTGACCGTGTGCGGTTGGAACAGTTAGCCAGTGAGGCTTCCAATCCAGCACTGACAGAAACGGTTGAGCATATGAGTCGTGTGAGCAGTGATTTGCAAAATGTTGTTCTAAAATTGCGGATGGTACCTGTAGATACTGTTTTCAACCGTTTTCCGCGTATGGTTCGCGATTTGGCCAAGTCGCTGGATAAAAAGCTGGAATTGATTATTACTGGAGCAGAGACTGAAATGGATCGGACGGTTATCGACGAAATTGGCGATCCCCTGGTGCATTTGCTTCGTAACTCCGTGGATCATGGCATCGAGTCGGTAGCCGACCGAATTGCAGCTGGCAAACCAGAGACTGGAACAGTTCACCTGCGTGCTTTCCATAGCGGCAATAACGTATTCATCGAGATTGAAGATGATGGGAACGGGATTAACCGTGAGAAGGTACTAAACAGTGCTATTTCCAAAGGAGTTTTGACAGCAGAACAAGCAGCTTCGATGACTGACGAGGAAGCTTATCAGGTATTGTTTGCTCCGGGCTTTAGTACAGCGGCAGTCATTTCAGACGTTTCAGGACGCGGTGTAGGTCTGGACGTTGTTAAATCCAAAATTACCGCTTTGGGTGGTAATGTTACAGTTCACTCGACATTGGGCCAGGGCACTAATTTCTCTGTACAATTGCCGCTGACCCTATCCATAATTGCAGCTATGATGATACAGATCGGTTCTGAAAAATATGCGATTCCTTTGTCTTCCATTGTGGAAACTGCAATCGTCAAACGTAAGCAAATCCGTTCTGTGCATGGTAATAAAATGATTGCTTTCCGCGATTCTCACATCCCGCTTATCTCCTTGAGTCAGCTGTTTGAGGTTCCGGACTTCAACGAAGATGAAGAGGAAGAGACAGAGGTCGTGGTCATCCGTAAGGGAGACCGTCTGGCAGCTCTTTCCGTACAGGACTTCTTGGGACAAAGTGAAATTGTCCTTAAAAACCTGGGCAAGTATCTTCCAAACATCCAAGGAATTTCAGGCGCCACGATTCTGGGTGACGGTCAGGTTGCTTTGATCATTGACCCGAATGTTTTCATTAAATAATGTCTTCATTAAAAATGAAAGAAATGTGAAATTGCTGACATCAATAAGGAGGGTTTTTAGACATGGGAGAAGAAATTAAAGTTATCGTATTTAAGCTTGGTGAAGAGGAATACGGTGTTGAAGTAGAAAAAGTCCAATCTATTGAACGCATGGTGCCGATTACTCGAGTTCCGAGAACCTATGATTTTGTTAAAGGCGTATTCAACATGAGAGGCGTGGTTATTCCGGTTATTGATCTTCGTGGTCGGTTTGGATTGCCTGAGGCTGAATATACGGATCAAACCCGTATCATTATTGTTGCTGTTGGCGAGATGCAAGTTGGCTTTATCGTTGACTCAGCGAATGACGTTATTGACCTGAATACTGACAACATTGAGACACCACCGGAAGTGATTGGCGGAGTTAAGGCTAAGTACCTGCGTGGAGTTGCTAAAATTGGTGAAGAACGTCTGTTGATTATGCTGAACTTGTCCGAAGTTTTGAACCGTAGCGAAATGAACCAACTGGAAGGCTTAGAGGATTAATTTATGGAGAATTTGGAAAATCTTGAAGACTTCAAGTTGGATGTATTGAAAGAAGTCGGCAACATTGGCTCGGGGAACGCTGCTACAGCGCTCTCCCGGCTTCTCAATAAACCAGTCGATATGGGTGTGCCCAAAGTGCAAATGCTGCCCTTTGAGGAAATTGCGGACAAAGTCGGCGGAAATGAACAACTTGTTGTTGCAATATTTTTTAGGGTAGAAGGGGAAGCACCTGGTAATCTATTCTTCATATTGCAACCCCAGGCGGCGAAAAGCTTACTATCCCGTTTGGCGAATATTCCTTCAGATGACGAGGATAGCTTTAACGAAATGGAGCATTCAGCTCTGTCGGAGATCGGTAATATTTTAGCAGGCTCTTATCTTTCTTCGCTGGCGGATTTCACACGTCTGTCCATGTACCCAACAGTCCCTGCGCTGGCACTGGATATGGCAGGAGCCATTCTCAGCTACGGACTGCTGCAGTTTGGACAGATGGGGGATGCTGCTTTATTGATTGACACATCATTTCTGGAAGGGCAGAATCAGATTGAGGGTCAATTTTTCCTGATTCCTGATCCAGAATCGTTCGGGAAAATCTTTAAGTCGTTAGGAGTCCCGATGAACGATGATTGAGGATAAAAGCATCATTAAAGTCGGCATGGCAGATTTAAATGTTACCAGCAACCCGAACTCGATTCGCACGACAGGACTTGGCTCCTGCGTCGGATTGACCCTCTATGATCCTCATTTGAAACTGGCAGGCATGGCACATGTGATGTTACCGTCCTCGGATATTGCGCGTGAAGGGCAGCTAAATATTGCCAAATATGCGGATACAGCACTGCCAGAGTTATTGGAACGAATGTTAAAACAGGGTGCTGAACGGCGCAGACTGATTGCCAAAATGGCAGGAGGAGCGCAAATGTTTGCCTTTGCCGGTAGTGGAGACACCATGCGGATTGGCCCACGCAATGTGGAGTCGTGCAAGGAAATGCTCGTAGATTTGGGCATTCCTTTAATTGCGGAAGATACGGGTGGCAATTATGGACGAACAATTGAGTTGGACTCTGAAACTGGCGTTTTGAATATTCGAAGCGTACAAAAAGGTGTAAAGGAATTATAAACATGTTATTTGGTAGCTTACGCATTAATCTTTGGTCTGGAGTAGTCGGATTTATTCTGACTTTTGTGTTGTCCGTTGGCAGCAATCTGCTGACCACGAGCTTAATTCGTGGCTTAATCGCCTTCGTTTTTTGGTTCCTACTTGCATTTGTGCTGCGCTGGACACTTGGTGTGGTGGCGCGGCCAGATCTAGGGAATGCCCAGAATAGGGCAAGCTCTCAGGTAGACGGCGTGGGGGGGAATCTGGACCTGACGACACCAGACGAAAATGAAAACCTGAACGAATTGCTAAAACCGAAACCGGAGCAGACGGACGAGGGGAATAATGGTTTCGCACCTTTAAACCCGCCCAAGCTGGTTTCCAACAAGGACCCTGAAGAATTGGCCAAGGCCGTTCGTCACCTGACAGACAAATAAGGAGGGTGAAGCCGATGAACGAGCGAAAAGCCGCTCATTTGAACCATTCCGAGCTGTGGGAGCAATGGAAAGAACACGGTGACAAGGAAGCAAAGAAGCAGTTAATTGAAAAGTATCTCCATATTGTGGAGTATGTGTCGGGCCGTCTTGCAGTAGGCTTGCCTAAAAATGTATCCAAGGATGATTTGGCGAGCAACGGCGTCATGGGTTTAATTGATGCTTTAGAGAAATTTGATTATGAGCGTGGTTTGCAGTTTGAGACTTATGCTTCTTGGCGTGTTCGCGGAGCGATTTTGGATGGTCTTCGACAAGGAGATTGGGTTCCTCGTTCAGTTAGGGAAAAGGCAAAAAAAATCGAAGACGCCTACCAGCATTTAGAACAAAGATATTTACGCACAGTGAGCGACGAAGAGATGAGTCATTATTTGGACGTCTCTGAAAAAGAGTTTCAAAGTATGATCCAGGAGGTCGCTGTGATGTCGATTGTCTCACTGGAGGACCCGATCCGCGAAGAAGAGTCGGAAACACGGCTTTCCCTCTTGGTGGACGAAAAGGCGAAAAATCCGGATCATAAGGTCAATGAATTCACGCTTCGCGATGCCTTGGCACAAGGTATTGATAAATTGACTGAAAAAGAGCGTATCGTTGTTTCTTTATTGTATTACGAGGATCTGTCACTCAGCGAAATTGCTGAGGTCATGTCACTTTCTCCTTCGCGAATTTCTCAGTTGCATTCCAAAGCAATATTACGTCTGAGAGCGACACTGGATAAACAACGGGATTTGCTAATGCGTAAAGATTAACATACGGGAGGTTACAGTAACAGTTAGACGGAAGGAGCACCCATGTGGAGAAGCAGTATGCTTTGGATCAGTTTTTAAAAGTGGTTGTCTCACCTGACAAACAATCCGCCTACTTGGAGTTTGCCAAACGTGAAGAAGGCTTTGCCTGTTCTGTGGAAGAATTAGAACGTTTTCTAAGCAACCAAAAAATAACGTACGGTGTAATTACCGATGCAATTCGCGTGTTTGCAGCAAATCCCGAAGATCATTTCTTTGGGAAATTACTAATAGCTCAGGGGAAACAGCCGATTCATGGTACAGATGGAAAAATTAATCTGGCCGAGATTGTGACCGGTGAAGATGCCCATAAGCCACTTGAAACTGTAGATGGACGGGTGGATTATAAAGAATTAACTCGTTTAAAAAATGTAAAACGTGGACAACTGATTGCCGAACGGGTGGATCCTCTGCCAGGTGTACCGGGGATTGCTGTAACTGGAGAGGAAATTCCTTTTCTTCCAGGTAAAGAGGCGCGTTTTAAAGTTGGAAAAAATGTAGTGATTCATCCAGAAGGCGTTGCGATGTATGCAGCTATTGATGGCTTAGTGACTACAACTGAAAAGGGCAAGCTTAATGTGTTCCCTGTGTATGAAGTGAACGGAGACGTCGATTACAGCGTCGGCAACATTGATTTTGTTGGAACCGTCGTCATTCGTGGGAATGTCTTGACAGGGTTTCGCGTTCGGGCGGCTGGCGACATTCGTGTCATCGGCGGTGTAGAAGGTGCTGAGATTGAAGCGGATGGTTCAGTGGAAATCAGCGGAGGTATTATCGGATACCATAAAGGATTCGTGAAAGCTGCACAAAATGTGAAATGCTCGTTTATACAAGATGGTAACGTGATTGCGGGGGGCGATATACTTGTATCCCAAAGCATCATGCATTCCCAAATCAAAGCGAGTAATAATGTAATCTGTGAAGGGACAAAAGGGCTCATCGTAGGTGGCAGTGTACAAGCTGGTAAAAAAGTGGTGGCTCGTACCGTCGGTAATACGATGTCCACAGCTACCAATATCGAAGTGGGTGTGCTTCCCGAACTGCGTGACGAGCTGACAGAACTCCGCGCACGGTTAAAGCAGCAGACTGACAGCCAGGATAAAACGAACAAGGCTCTAACGATATTGGATCAGCTAGCGGCTGCCGGGCAGCTTGCACCTGACAGAATGGCTATGCGAATCAAGCTGACATCAACTAAAAAATCTAATGAACAGGAATTACTGGAAACCAAATCCAGAATGCTTGAAATAGAACGGACATTAGAAGATACGAGCCGCGCCCGGGTAGAAGTAAAAAATGTGATTTACGGTGGCTCTAAGATAGTTATCGGCAGATATACAAAATTTATTAAAGATTCTGTGGAAAGAATGGCGTTTTATTATCATGAGGGAGATATTAGCATGTCCTCCTATGTGTAATTCAATACACTGATTATCATTCAATTTATCATATTCCTCGGTAGTCTAATACGGATGCCCAATCGGAAAGGGTGTGGTCCAATGAGCTTGAAGGCTGTTGAATTGCAAATTGCTGTACCTCGCACCAGTGAAGCAGGGAAATACCATAGTGAGTCTCAGCAGCGGCCGATGAATGATCAGGCATTACTTGGACAAAAAACTGCGCTGGAGACAGAAAACATGCGTCAGCGAAGCAGTGCCATAGATCAATCTGCGGAAACATTCGTCGGTGAGAGGCAGACAGGTGAGCAGAGCAGAGATTCTTCCCAACAGAACCGCTCCCGCTCAGATGAGACTGAGTTGCCTAAGGAGCATCCGGCAGAGCATCCGTATAAGGGACATCATATTGATTTTTCGCTCTGATCCAAGGGTGGAGAAGCGTTATTAAAGGAGACGATGGGCAGTGGATCAACCATGGATTTATATTGTTCTGCTGGGCGCCGCAGCTGTTGTCTACGCTTGGCTTCTGCCTAAGCGCCAGCCAAGTCGGGGAACAGAAGAGGCCGTCGTTCAAAAGGTTGAGGCTACATTGGAGCAATATATGGCCGATATTGAAAACGACAATGACGAGCTGATAGAGCTCGTATCTGGAATGAAGCAGGAACACGCAGTTAAGCAGACAGCATTGCAAGAGCAAGTAGCTGAGCTTCGAAATCGTATTGTGGAGCTTGAGCGTCAGGCAATGCTTGCTACCGTCTCTATACCAGTCCCAGATTCAGAAGCTTCTTTCGTAACTTTGGAGGAGCAGACGGCACTGCAAGAGCCTCAAACTGAGCAGCAACCAGAGTCCATCCGAGATCGTTATCAAGAGTTGTTCGCGATGCATGAGCAAGGCAAGTCAGTGGATTACATAGCCAAGCAATCAGGCATCCAGCGGGGCGAAGTACAGCTCATATTACAACTTGCGGAACGGGAGGATGTGACGTGATCAAAAACCGTTCATTTATGTTAGGCATGGGTACTGGTCTTATAATGGGGGCATTGCTGTTGCAATTGGCAATAATTGGTCAAGGGCAGTCGCAGCAATCTTCGGTAGATCCGAAAAACATGACGCGAGAGCAACTAGAAAAGGCGGCAGCCGAGTTAAACCTTCAGATCAGTGACAGTTCTGATCCGAAAATGACAGAAGAGGAATGGCGTAATAAGCTGATCAAGGAAGGCAACAAGACTCCCGCTGCACCTCAACAGGCAAAACCAGCTCAAACGCCATCAACACCAAAGGTGCCTGCAAACAGTATATCCTCGGCTGCGACGAAGCCATCGACTAGCACGTCTGCACCACAAAGTCCGAACAAGCCGCAAACACAAAAAGCTGGCACTACAACTAGTCCTAATATTCCTGAACAGCCTGTCAGCCCACAAGTGCAATATAGCATTGCATCAGGCAGCAACTTGAGAAGTGTGGCATCAGGATTGGAGCGGGCAGGAGTCGTATCGGATGCTAGCGCTTTTGAGGCGGCAGCAAAGGCTCAAAAAATCAATACTAAAATTCGTACAGGCACCTATCAGTTTGCTAAAGGTGAGGATTTTAGCTCTATTATTACTAAAATTACAAAGAAGCCGTCCAACTGACCTAATCGGGAAGAGGACGGCTTTATGTTTCTATAACAAGTTAGATGAGGAGTAAAAACTAAGAATCTCCCTCAATCCAACTATTGTCGAAAAGCTGGTTGCAACGCTGCAAGTGTTATGGTATATTAATTGACGGTGTTAAAAACGCACGTCGGTTAATTTTATAAAGGGTGCTTTCAAAATAGAAAGTCTTTATAAAAAATGATGTCGGCGGAGGACACACAAAAAAAACCAAACTTAGGAGGTGCGTGAAGATGGCAGTAATCTCCATGAAACAGCTTTTGGAAGCTGGGGTTCACTTTGGTCACCAAACACGTCGCTGGAACCCGAAAATGGATCGTTATATCTTCACTGAAAGAAACGGTATTTACATCATTGACTTGCAAAAGACAGTGAAAAAGGTTGAGGAAGCTTACAACTTCGTAAAAAGCATTGCAGCTGAGAATGGTACAATTCTGTTCGTAGGCACGAAGAAACAAGCGCAAGATTCTGTTAAAGAAGAAGCAGCACGCGCTGGTCAATTCTACATCAACCAACGTTGGTTGGGTGGTACACTGACTAACTTCCAAACTATTCAAAAACGTATTGATCGTTTGAAACAATTGGAAGCTTGGGAAGAAGATGGTACATTTGCTGTACTTCCTAAAAAAGAAGTTATTATTCTTCGCAAAGAAAAAGATCGTCTTGAAAAATTCTTGGGCGGTATCAAAAACATGAAGGGCCTTCCAAGTGCTCTGTTCATCATTGATCCACGCAAAGAGCGTATCGCGGTTGCTGAAGCTCGCAAATTGGGTATCCCAATCGTAGGTATCGTTGATACAAACTGCGATCCAGACGAAATCGACTATGTTATCCCAGGTAATGACGACGCAATCCGCGCTGTTAAATTGCTTACAGGTAAAATGGCTGATGCAGTTATGGAAGCGAACCAAGGCGAAGAAACTACAGCATAATATTTCCGATTGGAAATATCTATACGAATTAAATGAAAAGGGTGGTTGGTAGGTGGTAAACCTCTCACTACCCTTTTTTTAAGGAATAAAGCTCATATATATCACTGAATATCAAATTTGGAGGGAAATAATATGGCAGTTAATGCTAGCGCAGTAAAAGAGCTTCGTGAAAAAACAGGCGCAGGAATGCTGGATTGCAAAAAAGCGCTTGAAGAAGCAAATGGTGATTTGACAAAAGCGGTTGAAGTTCTGCGTGAAAAAGGACTTGCAGCTGCAGCCAACAAAGCAGGTCGTATTGCTACTGAAGGCGTTGTTGAATCCTATATCCATGCTGGCGGCCGTATCGGCGTACTGGTAGAAGTAAACTGCGAAACAGACTTCGTAGCGAAAACTGACCAGTTCAAAGAATTTGTTCGTGACATTGCAATGCATATCGCTGCATCGAACCCTCGTTATGTTCGTCGCGAAGAAGTGCCACAGGAAGAGATTGAAAAAGAAAAAGAAATCCTGAAAGCACAAGCTTTGAACGAAGGCAAACCAGAAAAAATCGTTGAGAAAATGGTTGAAGGCCGCATCGGTAAATTCTACGAAGAGTTCTGCTTGCTGGAGCAATCTTTCATTAAAGATCCAGACAAAACAATCTCCACGCTGATTAACGAGAAAATCAGTACGATTGGTGAAAACATCTCCGTACGTCGCTTTGTTCGTTTCGAACTGGGTGAAGGTCTTGAGAAAAAAGAAGACAACTTCTACGAAGAAGTTATGTCTCAAGTGAAACAATAATTACCAACGATCGGTAATTGCATACGAAAAAACAGAAATGGAACACATCAGTGTTCCTTTTCTTGCAACAGGACACCTATCCTGTTACATAAAGAATATATGAAATTGGAGGGTGATCATTTGGAAAAACCTGTGTTTAAGCGTGTTGTTCTGAAAGTTAGTGGGGAGTCGCTGTCAGGTCCTAACGGTTATGGTATTGATGCGGACACAATTGCGTCGATTGCTCAGCAAGTCAAGGACGTAGTGGAACTGGGAGTAGAAGTTGCTATTGTGTGCGGAGGTGGTAATATCTGGCGTGGTATTGCTGGAAGTGCCAACGGGATTGACCGGGCAACGGCAGACTACATGGGTATGCTTGCAACCGTAATGAACTCACTGGCTTTACAGGATGCTTTGGAGCAAATTGAAGTACCTACGCGTGTACAAACATCCATCGCGATGCAACAGATTGCAGAACCTTATATCCGCCGTAGAGCTATCCGTCATTTGGAAAAAGGTCGAGTTGTTATTTTTGCTGCAGGCACGGGTAATCCGTTCTTCTCGACTGATACTACAGCTGCTTTGCGTGCCGCTGAGATCGAAGCTGAAGTGATTCTGATGGCTAAAAATAAAGTGGATGGTGTGTACTCCGCCGATCCGTTTAAAGATAGCACAGCTGAAAAATATGAGCAGCTTACGTATTTGGATGTACTTAATAAAAATCTCGGTGTCATGGACTCTACTGCTTCCTCGCTGTGCATGGATAACAATATTCCGTTGATTGTCTTTGCTATTACAGAGCAAGGTAACATTAAACGTGTCGTACTGGGTGAAAAAATTGGTACGATCGTCAAAGGGAGTGTAAATTAATGCCACAATCGGTGAAAAAGAGCGCTGAAGAGCGCATGCAAAAAGCAATCCAGGCATTGCAACGTGATCTTGCATCTTTGCGTGCAGGACGGGCAACACCAGCATTGCTGGACCGTGTGCAGGTTGAATATTACGGTGCAATGACTCCAGTCAATCAGCTGGCGAATATCAATACACCTGACAGTCGGACCTTGATGATTCAGCCTTGGGACAAATCCTCTTTGGCTGATATCGAGCGTGCTATTCAAAAATCCGATTTAGGTTTGACACCTTCGAATGACGGTAATACCATTCGTCTGAGTATTCCTGCTTTAACGGAAGAGCGCAGAACTGACTTGGTGAAGCTGACGAAAAAGAGCGGTGAAGAAGCAAAAATCGCTATTCGTAATATTCGTCGTGATGCGAACGATGATATCAAAAAAATGGAGAAAAGTGATATTTCCGAGGACGAATCTCGTAAGCATCAGGAAGATATCCAGAAGACGACTGACAAGTTTATCGCTGAAGTGGATAAAGT
Organism: Paenibacillus jamilae; assembly: GCF_050482105.1. Classification (GTDB taxonomy): domain Bacteria; phylum Bacillota; class Bacilli; order Paenibacillales; family Paenibacillaceae; genus Paenibacillus; species Paenibacillus jamilae_B. The sequence continues at coordinate 602,007 of NZ_JBCNHI010000020.1, forward strand.
TTTAGCTGCAAAAGAAAAAGAAATTATGGAAGTTTAAAAAGATTGGCAGCCCCTCCCTTACGGTGGGGTTTGTCTCTTTTCAAGCCTGAGGCACATTTTCAGAGAATGCTGGAGGAACTGGAATGATCAAACGGGTTCGGTCTTGGTGGAACGGGGAACAAAAACAGCAAACACCGGCCATTTCAAAAGACAATATTCCGCAGCATGTTGCTGTCATCATGGATGGGAACGGCAGATGGGCCAAACGGATTGGAATGCCGCGGATTGTAGGGCATCAAAATGGAATGAAGGCAGTGAAACGCACAGCAATTGCAGCGGATGAACTGGGTATTAAATACTTAACTATGTTTGCTTTTTCAACTGAGAATTGGACGCGTCCAAAGGACGAAGTTGATTTTCTGATGAAACTGCCTCAAGAGTTTTTGGCAATTGAACTGGATGAGTTAATTGAAAAAAATGTGCAAGTGCGTATGATGGGGAATAAGGAACATTTACCTTCCCATACCGTTGAAGCGCTGACTGAAGCGACTCGACGAACTGAAAATAATACTGGACTTGTACTTAATTTTGCATTAAATTATGGCAGCCGATTGGAGATCACAGAATGCATGCAAGCACTGGGTCGCCAAATTGAGGCTGGAAAGCTTAAGCCGGAAGATATAACATCTGAGCTAATCGGCAACACGTTGCTCTCTACTGGTATGCCAGATCCTGATTTGTTGATTCGAACGAGCGGAGAGCTCAGACTCAGTAATTTTATGCTTTGGCAGCTTGCTTATAGTGAGTTGTGGTTTACTGATATTTATTGGCCTGAGTTTAAGAAAGAGCACTTATACGAAGCAGTGATCGAATATCAGAAGAGAACGCGACGGTATGGCGGACTGAAGTAAATGGAGGATGAAAGCCGTTGAGACAGAGATTAATTACCGGTATTCTGGCAGGCATATTCTTTTTGGCAATGGTCCTGTGGGGCGGCTTGGCCTACCATTTGCTTATATTGGTGATGGCCCTAATCGGATTTTATGAGTTCGCACGAATGACACAGGTATCTCCTTTTGGAGGTACAGCAATGCTTGGCTACGTAAGCATATTAGCATTTGTATTCCCGTATCAACCTCTGGGTTTACACTTACCGTTACCCTTTGCCAGTTTGCTTTGGCTGGTAATGATCGTGTTTATGATGATTACGGTAGGAACGAAAAATAAAATACCGATTCAAACGGTAGCTATACTATTTCTTGGCACCGTATATATAGGATTTGGATTTTCGTATATTGCTGAATCACGTCATATGGAGCATGGACTGTTATGGACATTTCTGTTATTGTCTTGTATTTGGGCAAGTGATGCAGGAGCATATTTTGTAGGTAAAATGGTAGGAAGAACGAAGCTATGGCCTGCGATTAGTCCAAACAAAACGGTCGAAGGGTCCATTGGCGGTGTTGTTTTAGCGCTGGTTGTAGCTCTGGTATTTGCTGGATTGTCAGCTGGACTACTGCCATGGGGTAAAGCCTTCGGCATCGGCTTGTCATGTGCAGTTGTGGGACAACTGGGTGATTTGATACAATCTGCATACAAGCGAGTGTATGGCATTAAAGATTCCGGTAATCTGCTGCCAGGACACGGTGGGATACTAGATCGCTGCGACAGCTGGATTGTCGTTTTTCCATTTGTACATATGCTAATGCTGCTTCCATAAGCCTGGTGATTACAATTTATGATCAGTATTAACCATTATGCTGTTCACCCTGCGCTATTAGAAAGATGGGAACAGTTGCATAGCTGCCTGGAAAACAAACAATGAGCTCCTGATATAAGTGATTTTCAGGATAGGAAGGTGCATCATGAAAAGAATTACGGTACTTGGTTCAACCGGATCTATTGGTACTCAAACGCTGGATGTGGTATCTATGCATCCAGATCAGTTCGCTGTTGAAGCTTTAGCAGGTGGCTCCAATATTAAGTTACTTGCTGAGCAAGCGCATCTCTATCATCCCCAAAAGGTGTCTGTTGGTACTCGGCAATTAGCAGATGAAATTCGTCCTTTACTGCCTTCTGGAATCGAACTACACTGGGGCAATGAAGGACTTGTTGAGTTGGCTGCGAACACAGAGGCGGATATGGTTGTGACGGCTGTAATGGGCAGTGTCGGATTGCACTCCACGCTGGCTGCGATTGAGGCTGGAAAACAGATCGGTTTGGCCAATAAGGAAACACTGGTTACTGCTGGTCATCTGGTCACAGCGCGGGCTCGGGCGAAAGGAGTGCCGTTGCTGCCGATTGACAGTGAGCATTCAGCTATTTTCCAATGCTTGAATGGTGAGCGTATGAAAGATGTAGCACATATTACCCTCACAGCATCAGGCGGTTCTTTTCGAGATTTAACAAGAGAACAGCTGCGTGAAGTTACCGTGGAAGATGCACTTAAGCATCCTAATTGGTCAATGGGAGCCAAAATTACGATTGATTCAGCAACGATGGTAAACAAAGGGCTGGAGGTCATTGAGGCGCATTGGCTGTTTGGACTTAGCTATGAGCAGATTCATGTGCTGCTTCATCCAGAAAGCATTATTCACTCCTACGTCGAGTTTCAGGATACAAGCATCATTGCTCAACTTGGAAACCCGGACATGAGAGTACCCATTCAATATGCATTGACTTACCCTGAGCGGATGAAGTCTCCAGCGAAACCTCTGTCGCTAGCTGAAGTCGGTAAACTCCACTTTAAGGAAATGGATTTTAATCGTTTTCCTTGTTTAAGGCTTGCCTTCGAATGTGGTAAAATGGGTGGTACAGCACCGACCGCATTTAATGCTGCTAATGAGATTGCTGTTGCTCGTTTCTTACGTGGAGAAATTTCTTTTTTGCATATTGAAGCGATTATCGAACAGGTGCTAGAACAGCATATCAATATGGCTGATCCTGATTTGTCTGCGATTGAAACCTGTGACCGCGAGACTCGTAGTATAGCTGCGAAACTGTAAGCCAATTATTGGATTCAAGAAACGAATTGTGATTCTCTTGTGTGGGTTCGGAGAATAATGATAATCTAGGAAGACAAACTCGATCTCATTGAAAGGGGAACGGAAACGATTGGAAACGATTCAAATAGTGTTGATGACGGTGCTCATGTTTTTCGTCATAGTGACGGTGCATGAATGGGGGCATTATTATTTTGCCAAACGCGCCGGGATTCTGGTACGGGAGTTTGCGATCGGTTTCGGTCCGAAACTGTTCTCTTATAAAAGAAACGAGACGCGATTTACGTTGCGGTTGCTACCATTCGGCGGATTTGCCCGCATGGCGGGAGAGGATCCGGAGGTCAATGAAATTGAAACCGGACAAACGATTGCTGTACGTGTAACAGACGGTGTTGTTAAGACCATTTATCTGGACCAACTGGATAACCGTAAGAATGTAGTACGCGGTGAAGTGTTGGATATTGATCTGGAACAAGCGCTAACTGTAAAATTGGATGTGGATGGCGAAGATCAGCAATATACTGTCCACCCGCAAGCGATGATGGTAACCAAAGGACAGTCTATTCAAATTGCACCGAAGGATCGACAGTATGGCAGTAAAACAGTAGGACAGCGTGCCATGGCTATATTTGCTGGACCGCTGATGAATTTTATTCTTGCCTTTATTCTGTTTGGTTTGCATATCCAGATGGTGGGCATACAAGTGGACAACCCGACGTATGTCCAAATTAGTGAAATTACAGCAGGTATGCCTGCTGCTGAAGCTGATTTGCACAAGGGAGATATCATTGAATCGGTGAACGGAGTAGCAATTGGGGCGAATGTTGAAAACATGATTAAACTGATTGCGGATTCTCAAGACAAACCAATGAAGTGGACAGTTCGCCGTGATAATAAAACTTTTGATCTTATGATTACACCACGTGCAATGGAAGGACAAAAGGGCGGCAAGGTGGGGATTGTGCCTGAGCTTCCAAAGCGCCAAGCTGGTGTGGGAGAAACGTTTAAATTTGCCGGACAATCCATGGTGAGAACAACAGATATTATTTTCCAAGGGTTTAGTCAGCTTATCCAACGTTTTTCTATCAATGACCTGGGTGGCCCTGTACGTACTTTTGAAGTGACGGGACAAATTGCTAAGCAAGGCATTGAGCAGTTGACATATTGGACTGCGATTATGAGCCTTTACCTGGGAATATTCAATTTATTGCCTATTCCGGCGTTGGATGGTAGTAGACTTGTTTTCCTTGGTGTTGAGGCGGTAAGAGGACGTCCTGTTGATCCGAGCAGGGAAGGAATGGTCCATTTTGTTGGTTTTGCTATGCTATTCCTGCTTATGATTGCGGTCACGTATAACGATATTTTACGCTTAATTAATGGTTAATTAGAGATGGACATTATAAAATGGTCTGTATGGGAGGACATGCATTTCTATGTCGAACGATAAACAGTTTGTCGAGGAAATTACGCCGCAGAGCGAAGATTTTTCCCGATGGTATATTGATGTTATTAAAAAAGCAGAACTAATGGATTACTCGCCGGTTCGCGGATGTATTGTATTTCGTCCTGATGGTTTTGAGATCTGGGAGCACATTAAGGAAGCTATGGATGTACGTTTCAGAGAAACGGGACACCGCAATGCGTATTTTCCAATGTTTATCCCAGAAAGCTTTTTCCAAAAAGAAAAAGAGCATGTGGAGGGATTTAATCCTGAACTGCCATGGGTGACTGAGGCTGGTGGGGAAAAGCTGGAAGAGCGTCTTGCAATCCGTCCAACTTCGGAAACCATGATCGGTCATATGTACTCCAAATGGATTCAATCCTATCGTGATCTGCCTGTGCTCATTAACCAATGGGCCAACGTAGTGCGTTGGGAAAAACGCACATTGCCTTTCTTGCGAACAAGTGAATTTCTGTGGCAAGAAGGTCATACTGCTCACGAAACAGAAGAAGAAGCACGTGAAGAAACGATGAAAATGCTGGAAGTTTATCGTGAGGTTATCGAGGAAGTTCTAGCTATTCCGGTTATTACTGGACAGAAAACACCTTCTGAAAAGTTTGCAGGTGCGAAGGATACATTTTCACTTGAAGCGATGATGAGAGATGGACGTGCGGTACAAGCTGGAACATCCCACTATATGGGGACTAACTTTGCCGTAGCATTTGATATTAAATATTTGAGCCGTGAAAACAACCTGGAGTTTGCACATACGACATCTTGGGGAACAAGTACACGTTTGATTGGTGCATTGATTATGGTTCATGGAGATGACCGTGGTCTCGCACTGCCTCCTAAAGTAGCACCTACACAGGTGATCATGGTTCCTATTGGACCGCCGAAGAAACGTGATGCTGTGATTGCTCGTGCCGATGAATTGTTCGCCGAGTTGAAACAAGCGGGTGTCCGTGTTAGAATGGACGACCGCAGTGATGTAAGTCCAGGATGGAAATTTAATGAATATGAAATGCGCGGTGTACCGGTTCGTCTGGAAATCGGACCTCGTGATATGGAAAACGGTGTTTGTGTGCTCGTATCCCGTATTAGCGGTGAGAAAAAAATTGTACAACAGGACAATTTAGTTGAAGAAGTGCACGCGATGCTCGCACAAGTACAACAAGAGATGTTTGACCGGGCGAAGAATTTCATGGAAGAAAACTTCTATTCCGTCGATACATTGGATGAGATGAAGACTCTCATGGAAGAGAAACGTGGCTTTACTTTGGCTGGCTGGTGCGGATCTGAAGAATGTGAAGACAAAGTTAAAGAAGTGACAGGCGCTACAAGCCGTAACATACCGTTTAAAACAACCGAGCAAAAGACCACATGTTTGTGCTGTGGCAAACCAGCCAAGCATACAGTAGTGTTCGCACGGGCGTACTAATAAAGAAGGGCAATACCCTATACTCACTTCATTCGCTTCACCGACAGGAATAGCTGTTGCGGGATCATGTTCCGGACTATCTATGTCGTTGTGATGAGGGTTGAAGAAGGCTACGAAAAGCTTTTGCGGTCGGAGATGTTTTAGACGCAGAAGCTTTTCATGTTTTCAGAATAGTAGATTGCAAATTGGGGGGAGAGCCATGGGCGGAGCTGAAGAAAAGAGAAAGCGGCTGGAACTGCTGATGAAGCAGGTTGTAATGCCGGCGGGAGTGGTTGATCCGTATTTTTTGGACGGTTGGATCGATCAGGTTGAAATTAGCCGTACCAACAAGGATTGGAATATTACCATTGCCAAGGAGACACTGGTCCCCGCTCAGGTGTATCGTACGTTCTGTATTCAAGTACAGGAAAAAATGAGCCATATTGCGAAAATCACGTTCCGCTTTCAGTACAGTGAGCAGGTTCAACCTGGTGATATTATCGGTGAATACTGGAAGCTTTTTTTAGAGTGGGTGCATCGTGAAATTCCATCTGTTAACGGTTGGATGAACCGGGCTGTGCATGAGTGGGAAGACGGTCTATTATTACTAACGATGAGTGATAGTATGTCATTGGAACTAGCGCGTAAAAAGCAGATAGATCAAGCTATCATTAGGTTTTATGATAAATATTTTGGGATTTCTATGCGCATTAAGATCCAGGTAGGAGAAAGTAATCAGGAGGCATTACAAGAATTTCAGGAAAAGAAAATGCAGGAAGAGCGCGAAGTTATTCAGCAGATGATGGAAAGTATGGAAGCTGAAATGCCGCCTTTGGAAGAAGAAGAAGGAGATGTGCGGCTTCAATTTGGCTATGACATCAAAGAACCGGCTATTCCGATGCAAGAGATTCAGGACGAAGAGAAGAAAGTCACCCTACAGGGAACAATCTTCGGTTTGGACAGTAAAGAATTGCGTAATGGCAGTACGTTATTTACGTATTATTTAACAGACTTTAGTGATTCACTGCAAATGAAAATGTTTGCTAAAACTAAAGAAGATCTAAAAATTCTCAGTCTGTTGGCTAACGGTAAATGGGTCAAAGTGCGGGGACGAGTTGAATATGACCGTTTTATGCAAATTCCTGAGCTGGTTATGATTCCTTCCGATCTAGTTGAAGTACAGGCTCCACCCGGACGTAAGGATAATGCAGCGGAAAAACGGGTTGAATTCCATCTGCACACAAAGATGAGCGCCATGGATGCTGTCGCTTCGATTGATCAGTACGTCAAAACAGCCGCCAAATGGGGGCATAAAGCGATTGCGGTCACGGATCATGGGGGTGTGCAGTGCTATCCTGATGCTGCTAAGGCTGCAAAGAAAAACGGCATTAAAATGATCTACGGCATTGAGGCTAATGTAGTTAATGATGCTGTTGAGGTTGTAATGCAGGCGCAGCCTTTAAATTTGAAAACAACGACTTATGTCGTTTTTGATATTGAAACCACCGGTTTGTCAGTTACACAAAATAGAATCATTGAGATTGCTGCTGTTAAAATGCATGAGGGCAAGGAAGTTGATCGTTATGCAACCTTTGTCAATCCGCATGAACGTATACCCTACAACATTCAGCAACTGACCAACATTAACGATGAAATGGTCAAGGATGCGCCGGATGTCGAACCTGTTATGAAGGAATTCGTAGCTTTTGCTGGCGATGCTGTATTGGTTGCTCATAATGCGCGGTTTGATGTCGGCTTTATCCAGGCCACTCTTCGAAAGATGGGTTTGCCTGAAATGACTAATCCGGTGCTGGATACGCTGGAATTGGCTCGTTTGCTGTTTCCTACGTTGAAAAATCACCGTTTGAATACACTGACTGCTAAATATAAAGTCGCATTGGAAAGCCATCACCGGGCTATTGATGATACAGTTGCATTGGCTGAAGTGTTAAATGGACTCCTCAATGATGCAGAACAAATTAAGGGTTTTAAAATGCTCGACCGTTTGAATGATTATGTGGGGAAGGACCTATCGACTGTTCGACCTTTCCACTGCTGCATCTATGCTCTTAATCCGGTGGGTAAAAAAAATCTGTACAAGCTGGTTTCTATGTCTCATACCGAATATTTCAAGCGTGTACCTTGTATTCCTAAATCAAAATTGTCTGAGATGAGAGATGGATTACTTATTATCTCTGGCTGTGAAAAAGGAGAATTCTTCGAGGCTGTGTTGAACAAGTCCGAGGAAGAAGCCGAGGAAATCGCACAGTTTTATGATGTATTGGAGATTCAACCTTTGACGATGTATATGCATCTGGTAGAAAAGCAATTGGTAAGCGGGCCTGATGCACTAAAAACGGCCGTTCGCAAAGTATGCGAAATAGGAAAACGGCTTGATAAGCCCGTAATTGCTACAGGCAATGTTCACTATTTGGAAACTCGTGATAAGCTGTACCGTGATATTACCATACATGGCATTACTGGGTTTAGCCCGCTAAAGGATATCCGAAAGCCAGATGCTCATTTGCGGACAACGGATGAAATGCTGGCAGAGTTCGAGTTTTTGGGTGAGGAAAAAGCGTATGAAGTTGTTGTGACAAATACTAGCGAGCTGGCGGACCGATTTGAAGAACTGGAACTGTTCCCTGACAAGCTTTTTACACCATTGCTGGACGGAGCAGATGAAGAAATACGTAATACATGCTATGAGACGGCTCGATCCATTTATGGTGAATCCTTACCTGAGGTCGTTGTAGCTCGCCTTGAAAAGGAATTAGAACCTATTATTAAATATGGTTTCTCCGCTAACTATCTCATTTCCGAACGTCTGGTTAAAAAGTCTAATCAGGATGGATACTTGGTAGGTTCACGGGGTTCAGTTGGTTCTTCTGTAGTAGCTACGTTTCTCGGTATTTCTGAGGTAAATCCATTGCCTGCCCATTATATTTGCGGTAATCCTGAATGCAGACACAGCGAATGGTTCTTGGACGGAAGTGTACCGAGTGGTTTTGACCTGCCAGATAAAAACTGTCCAAATTGTGGTGGTAAACTTAAGGGTGAGGGACAAGATATACCTTTTGAAACGTTCCTTGGCTTTAAAGGAGATAAAGTTCCCGATATTGACTTGAACTTCTCTGGTGAATATCAACCTGTTGCCCATAACTATACAAAAGTGTTGTTTGGTGAAAAAAGTGTTTTCCGTGCAGGAACCATTGGTACAGTTGCTGAGAAAACGGCGTTTGGTTTTGCCAAAAAGTATGAAGAGGCACATCATAAAAAATGGCGTGGAGCTGAGCTGAACAGGCTGGCTTCCGGTTGTACGGGGGTAAAACGCAGCACCGGACAGCATCCGGGCGGAATCGTGGTTGTTCCGGACTATATTGAGGTCGAGGACATCACACCGGTGCAGTACCCGGCTGATGATACGAGCTCGGAATGGAAAACAACGCATTTTGATTATCACGCCTTTGATGCGAACTTACTCAAGCTGGATATTCTGGGCCATGATGATCCGACCATGATGAGAATGCTTCAGGATTTAACCGGGGTTGATCCTACGACCATTCCAATGAATGATTCCAAGGTGATGAGCATGTTCAACTCCACGGAGGCACTCGGTGTAACACCACAGCAAATCCGCACGCCTGTCGCCACCTATGGTGTACCAGAGATGGGGACCAAATTTGTACGCCAAATGCTGGTGGAGTCGCAGCCGAGTTCTTTTGCCGATTTGCTGCAAATATCCGGTTTGTCTCACGGTACGGGTGTATGGCTCGGGAACGCACAAGAATTGATTAAAAATAATACATGCAACATCAAGACCGTAATTGGTTGTCGGGATGATATTATGCTGTTTTTGATTTACAAGGCGGGGATGGATGCAGGTCTGGCTTTTAAAATTACGGAGAGCGTTCGTAAAGGTAAAGGACTTAGTGCCGAATGGATTGAAGAAATGAAGAAATGCAAGGTGCCACAGTGGTACATTGATTCCTGTCTGAAAATCCAGTACATGTTCCCGAAGGCGCATGCCGCGGCCTATGTTATTTCAGCTGTGCGTACAGCGTATTTCAAGCTGTATCATCCGATCGAGTATTATGCAACTTACTTCTCAGTACGTGCAGCCGATTTTGATATTGACCTGTGCTGTCAGGGGTATGATGCGATCGCACGAAAGATTGTCGAAATTGAGCAGCTTGGTTTTCAGGCCCCACCGAAGGAAAAAGGGATGCTTCCGATCCTGGAGATGGCTTTGGAAATGACGGCTCGCGGGTTTAGCTTTAAATCCATTGATTTGTACCGTTCCGAAGCTACTCGTTTTAAAGTGGACGGGGACTCGCTCATTCCTCCGTTTGGAGCTCTTCAGGGGATTGGAGATAATGCAGCACGTAACATCGCAGCTGCTCGTGAACAGGGTGAATTTTTGTCTGTTGAGGATTTTCAACAGAAATCGAAGGCTAGTAAAACCATTGTCGAAATGCTGTCCCAAATGGGTTGCTTCCGAGGGCTACCAGAGAGTAATCAGCTGTCTCTGTTTTAATCTGAGCCACAGTAGTCAAGCTCTAGCACTTGTCACATAACTACGGTTATGTTATAATTTTTTTGGTAATCATGGAGATAAAACCGTTGCTAAAAGAGTGGGGAAACCCACTCTTTACTGTTTGATATACAGTTACAACGTGAAAAAAGGTTATTTTTGGGCAGGCAACCGGTATACCGGTTTATTTGCAGTGAGCCCAAAATGAACATTACATCAAATGAAAATGAAAAATGCCGGTGATGGAGAAGCATTGCCCATGGCAATAGGGTGTCTCTTTTTCACCACAGGAAAGTTCACTTTTGGAGGTTATAATCTTTGAGCACACCAAAGATCAAATCAGTAGTAGAAGAAATGGCCCAACCTTATCTCGATGAGCATGGTTTTGAACTGGTCGATGTCGAGTATGTCAAAGAGGGCAGCAATTGGTTTCTTCGCGTTTTTGTAGATAAAGACGGAGGAATTGATCTGGACGACTGTAGTATGATCAGTGAATATCTGGGTCAGAAGCTGGATGAGAATGACCCTGTTTCTACAGCATATTTTCTGGAGGTGTCTTCACCAGGCGCCGAAAGACCGCTGAAAAAAGCGGAGGATGTTACTAAAGCGGTAGGCAAAAATGTATTCGTTACTACATACGAGCCGATCAATGGTCTGAAGGAATTCGAAGGCCGTTTGCTTTCTTTTGAACAAGGGGAACTTACCGTCCAAAGCGGACAAAAGAAGCATACCATACCTTATGACAAGGTAGCTGGTGCAAGGCTCGCGATCATATTTTAATTCAGATTTGATTGTTGCTGTTTGACATGTACTACATGTTTTTTTTGCCTCGTGTGCCGACCAGTACGCAGGTGCCATCATTTGAAAGGGGGAGCAGTAATCCATGAGTATGGATTTTATTGAAGCAATGAACGAGTTGGAAAGAGAAAAGGGGATCAGTAAGGACGTGCTGTTTGAGGCCATTGAAGCAGCCCTGATTTCCAGCTACAAACGGAATTTCAACACCGCACAAAACGTGCGTGTTGATATGAACCGCAACTCGGGAGTCATTAAGGTATATGCCCGCAAGCTGATTGTTGAGGAGGTATTGGATCCTCGCACTGAGATTTCGTTGCCAGCAGCACGTGAAATTAACCCGCATTTTCAGTTGGAGGATATTGCTGAAATCGAAGTCACACCACGTGATTTTGGACGGATCGCTGCACAAACAGCAAAACAGGTCGTAACTCAGCGTATCCGTGAAGCGGAACGGGGACTGATCTACAACAAGTTTGTGGACAAGGAAGAGGATATTGTAACAGGAACTGTACAGCGCCAAGACCCACGTAATATTTATATTGATCTTGGCAAGGTGGAAGCGGTTCTACCATTGAGTGAACTGATGCCTAATGAGAAGTTTAACCATCTGGATCGGATTAAGGCTTATATTACCAAGGTGGAGAACACAACCAAAGGACCGCAAATTATGCTGTCCCGATCACATCCGGGTCTGCTTAAGCGTTTGTTCGAACTTGAAGTGCCTGAAATTTTTGACGGCGTTGTAGAGATTCGTTCCGTAGCGCGTGAGGCAGGCTTCCGTTCTAAAATTGCGGTTCATTCTCGTAACGACGAGGTTGATCCGGTAGGTTCCTGTGTGGGACCAAGAGGAACGCGGGTACAGACCATTGTAAATGAGCTTCGTGGCGAGAAAATCGACATTGTACGCTATTCCGATAATGTTGATGAATACGTGGCTAATGCTTTGAGTCCGTCTAAGGTGCTTGAAGTACAGGTATTTGAAGAAGAAAAAATGGCGCGTGTCATAGTGCCTGATTATCAGCTTTCGCTGGCGATTGGTATCAAAGGGCAAAATGCTCGCCTTGCTGCTAAGTTAACTGGCTGGAAAATTGATATTAAGAGTGAAACGCAGGCGGAGGAAGAATTCGGTAGACCGAGAACATCCACCGATGAAATGCATCAGGATTCCGTTTCTGTAGATTAAGCGGAGTGTAAGGGGGTTAATGCATGAAACAGAGAAAGATACCTTTGCGCAAATGTGTCGCTTGTCATGAAATGATGCCAAAGAAGCAGTTAATCCGCGTCGTCAAAACCCCTGAAGACGAAGTGTTGATTGACTTGACTGGCAAAAAATCGGGACGCGGCGCTTACTTGTGCGGCAAGGCCGCCTGCTTTAAGCTGGCTCAAAAGAGCAAGGCACTGGATCGAGCATTGAAGCACTCGGTCCATCCTAATATTTATGAGCAGCTAAGTCGTGATTTTGCTGCCGTCGAGGAAGAATTCCTGGCGGCACAAGGCAGCGTGCAGGATGAATAAGGCGCTGTCTGGATTGGGGCTTGCCATGAGAGCTGGCAAGTTGCTAACAGGTGATGAGATCGTTTATAAAGCGATCAGGTCTTCAGAAGCCAAGCTGGTCATTCTTGCGAAAGATGCTTCAATGAATACTCAAAAGAAATTCCGCGACAAATGCGGGACGTACAAAATCCCCTTATTGATAGGATTTGACCGGGAAAGCTTGGGAAGCAGCATCGGCAAACCTGAACGGGTTGTGCTGGCTGTGACGGATCAAGGATTCGCGAAATTGATCATGAAACATGCGGGGATAATGTCGGAGGTGGAGTATATTGAGTAAACAAGAAAGCAAAGACAAAGTGCGGGTATACGAATACGCCAAATCGTTGAACATGAGCAGCAAAGAAATTATCACCATTCTTAAACGGCTGGATATTCCCGTAAACAACCATATGAGCGTCATGGAACATGATGCCGTAGGTAAAGTGGAAAATTTTTTTAAGAATATTAAATCCAATGCTGCGGTCAAGCAAGGCGAAGCAGGCACGGCGCAAGTAAGCTCGAATCAGACCGGTTCAAGCCAGAATAGTAATCATTCAACGGAGCAAACCAAAAATCAACAGGAAAAGCAGGTAAGTATGAATAGGACAAACAACAACCAAAACAGTAACCGAAGTAGCGCTCCAAAAGCGCAAAGCAGTCAGCAGGGCGGTCAAAACCGCAGTCAACAAAGTTCTACTAGACCAGGCGGCCAGCAAGGCGCTCAGAACCGCAGTAACGGTCAACAGCAGGGAGGACAACAGCGTACCAGTAGCAATAACACAGGTTCACGTCCTCAGGGCAGCAGCCAGGGTGGTGCGGCAGTAAGAACTTCTTCTTCTACAGGAAGCAACAACTCCAACCGCAGTGGTGGCAACCGTACAGGTGGCAATTCCAACAACAGCGGTAACCGTTTCGGTCAAGGACGTTTTGACGATAACCGTCAAGGCGGAGGACGAGGTGGTAACGGTGGCCGCGGAGGCAACAACCGCGGTGGTAGCAATCGTGGCGGGAAATTTAACAACCGTGGTAAAGGTCAACAACAGGAACGTCGCGAGAAAATCGACAACACGCCTAAGAAAATTATTGTGCGTGGTGAGATGACTGTAGGTGAAACAGCCAAGCTTCTTCATAAGGATGCTTCAGAAGTCATCAAAAAGCTGATTATGCTCGGAACAATGGCGACCATCAACCAAGAACTAGATATGGACACCATTCTCTTGCTTGCTGGTGACTTTGGCGTCGAAGTAGAAGTGAAAATCCCAGTCGAAGAAGATCGTTTTGAAACTGTGGAAGAAAATGATGATCCGGCGGATTTGAGAACACGTCCACCAGTTGTAACGATTATGGGTCACGTCGATCATGGTAAAACAACTTTGCTGGATGCCATTCGCTCCACGAATGTAACAGGTGGAGAAGCTGGTGGTATTACACAGCATATTGGTGCATACCAGGTTGAAATTAACAGCAAAAAAATCACTTTCTTGGATACACCAGGTCACGAAGCCTTTACGGCTATGCGTGCACGTGGTGCTCAAGTGACAGATATGACGATTATTGTGGTTGCAGCTGATGACGGTGTTATGCCACAAACGGTTGAGGCCATTAGCCATGCTAAAGCAGCGGGTCTACCAATCATCGTAGCTGTAAACAAGATCGACAAACCGGATGCTAACCCGGACAAAGTAAAGCAAGAACTCACAGAATATGAGTTGGTACCCGAAGAGTGGGGCGGCGATACAATTTTCGTCAACGTTTCCGCTAAACAAAGAATGGGTCTGGAAGACTTGCTGGAAATGATTCTGCTCGTAGCAGAAGTGAATGAGTACAAAGCGAACCCGGATAAACGGGCACGCGGTACTATTATTGAGGCTGAGCTGGATAAAGGTCGCGGTTCTGTAGCCCGTATTCTCGTTCAAAACGGTACGTTAAAAGTCGGCGATGCTTTCGTTGCAGGTAACTGCTTCGGACGTGTACGTGCCATGGTTAACGATAAAGGTCGTCGTCTTAAGGAAGCAGGTCCTTCCACTCCAGTTGAAATTACTGGTTTGACAGAGGTTCCACTTGCAGGCGATCCGTTCATGGTGTTCGAGGATGAGCGTAAAGCTCGTGCTATCGCTGACAAACGTGCGATTACGCAACGTCAATCTGACTTGGGCAGTAATACCCGTGTAACGCTGGATGACCTGTTCCAACACATCAAGGATGGCGAGATGAAGGATTTGAACGTCATTATTAAGGGTGACGTACAAGGTTCTGTCGAAGCGCTGAAAGGTTCCTTGAACAAAATTGAGGTTGAAGGTGTACGCGTTAAAATTCTTCACAGTGGTGCAGGTGCAATCACCGAATCCGATATTATTTTGGCTGCGGCATCCAATGCCATTGTCATTGGTTTTAACGTTCGCCCTGATAATCAGGCGAAATCTACAGCGGAAGCTGAAAAAGTGGACATTCGTCTGCATCGTGTCATTTACAATGTTATTGAAGAAATCGAGCAGGCTATGAAAGGCATGCTGGACCCTGAATATAAGGAAAATGTGATCGGTCACGCTGAAGTTCGTAACGTGTTCAAAGTTACTAAAGTCGGTACGATTGCTGGTTGTATGGTAACGTCCGGTAAAATTACCCGTTCAGCAGAAGCACGTCTGATCCGTGACGGTATCGTTATTTTTGAAGGTAAAATCGACTCACTGAAACGCTTTAAGGACGACGCAAAAGAAGTTGCCCAAGGTTACGAATGTGGTATCACCCTTGATGGTTATAATGATGTTAAGGAATCCGACATTATTGAAGCGTTCGTCATGGAAACAGTGGAGCGCTAACGGCAGAGAGGTGAGCACCCATGGCTAAAATACGTACAGGTCGAGTTGGCGAGCAGATTAAGAAGGAACTAAGCCTACTCATACAGACCGAATTAAAAGACCCGCGTATCGGTTTTATTACGGTGACGGGTGTCGATGTCACAAACGATTTGTCCCAAGCGAAAGTATACTTGAGTGTACTTGGAGATGAAGAACAAAAAACTTCTTCCCTGAAGGCGCTGGACAAAGCGAACGGTTATCTTCGTTCTGAACTTGGCAAACGGATACGGCTTCGCCATATTCCTGAGCTGATTTTCAAAATTGATGAATCTATTGCTTACGGCAGCCGAATTGAAAAGCTGTTGAGTGATATCGACAAGGACGAGAAATAGGAATTTTTGTTAGTCTAAGAACCATGAACTGAATGTAAAGGAGACGGCAATGCATACCTATGAACAGGCGCTTCAACAAGCGAAGGAATTTATTCTGGAGCATGATGATTACCTGATCGTATCGCATGTACAGCCGGACGGAGACGCAGTCAGCTCCACCGTAACGGTGGGCTGGCTTCTCTCATGTCTGGGGAAGAAATTTACCATGCTGAATGAGGGACCTATTCCTAAACGCATGGATTTTTTATGGCATGCCGATGAGATTATGGATATGAGTCAGCAACCGCCAGAACGGAAATACAACCGAATCATTTGTGTAGATTGTGCGGATTACCGTCGTGTTGGTCTAACAGAGCAATTTTTCACGGAAGATGCCGTTATTCTGAATATTGATCATCATCCAACGAACGATGCTTATGGAACAGTTAATGTAATAAAGTCGGACGCTGCGGCAACAGCGGAAATTCTGTTTGATTTATTGGAAAAGTTCGCAGTAGCCTGGGACGTTGAAGTGGCAACGGCTATATATACAGGGTTGCTGACGGATACGGGAGGCTTCCGCTACTCCAACACTTCGCCTAAAGTGATGTCTACAGTATCACAGCTTCTTGCTTATGGTGTGGATGGTCCATTTTTGTCTGAGAAATTACTTGAGGAAATGACATTTCCCCAAATGAAGGTATTGACCAAAGCATTGCAAACGCTCACGATGTCGGAGGATGGAAAAGTGGCCTGGGTCGTTGTAACACCTGATGATATGGTGGAATGTGGTGCTGTAAATGAGGACTTGGAAGGTATCGTGAATTACCCAAGAAATATACGTGGGGTTGAAGTAGGTATTTTCTTTAAAGTTATTAATGATCAAGCGGCCAAAGCAAGTTTGAGATCGGCAGGGAATGTTGATGTAGCTGCGCTAGCCCAATCATTTGGGGGCGGGGGACATGTACGTGCCGCTGGCTGTCGGGTAGAAGGTAAGCTGGAAGATATTATCGAGACAGTTGTAGGGCGGGTGAAGTCTGAGCTATGACCCCGATTAATAAGGGACAGGCAAGTTGGGAAGGGGTGCTGCCTGTCTACAAACCTGCTGGATTTACCTCACATGATGTGGTGGCCAAGGCTCGCCGTATATTGGGGATGAAGCGAATTGGACATACCGGAACGCTAGATCCACAGGTAACAGGCGTACTCCCCTTGTGTCTAGGACGAGCGACCCGAGTGGTGGAATACATGCAAGAGCGACCCAAGGAATATCAGGCTACACTGCGTTTGGGCATTGCCACTGATACCGAAGACCTGACTGGAACCATTACAGAAGAGTGCGAATGTCCGGTTGAGGTGACCGAAATGGAAGCCAAAGCAGTTTTGGAACGTTTCGTGGGTACGATCTCCCAAGTTCCACCTATGTACTCTGCCCTTAAAGTAGATGGAAAACGTCTATACGAGCTGGCTCGAGAAGGCAAAACTGTGGAGCGTAAAAGTCGAGAAGTAAGTATTTACGAGCTCGAAATGACAGGATTTGCGAAGATCGGGCCGCATGTGGATATTTCCTTCCGTGCTTTGTGCTCCAAAGGTACTTATATCCGTACACTATGTGTCGATATTGGCCGTGAATTGGGCTATCCTTCAACGATGGTTAAGCTTGAGCGAACTATGTCTGCCGGAATTTCTGCGAAACATTGTTTAACATTCGAAGAAATTGAGCGCTTTGTAGCAGATGGCAGCCTGGGTGAGCGGCTTATCGCTACGGATAAAGCCATCGACTATATGCCCGAGCATACAGTGGCCGAAGCCAAGGCAGCCGCGGCTCTCCAAGGTCAACGCTTGTCACTGAGCATGATTTCACCGACAGTGACCGACAGCCAGCCTTTCCGGCTGTATAAGGAGGATAAAACATTTTTAGGCATATATGGACGGGATGAATCAGGCGCGATCGCACCAATTAAAGTTTTTTTAAGCTCATAGTATCTATAGATTTTCAGTGAAGCTGTTGAATAATTTTAATCTCAGAAAAACTTCTCCTTGGTGTTGCCTGGATTCCGTGAAATTGTGCCGATAGACGTTTTTCACCTTGAATTGTGCTATAATTTTTGACGAAGTTAGTCAAATGATGTGAAATGCAGGTGAATGAATATGATTACCGTATCGTTATCTTATCCATTGAGTGATGAGCTATTGCAGCAATGGGGACGTCCACAAGTCACGGCGATCGGCCAGTTCGATGGTCTTCATCTGGGACACGCAAGCGTGATACGCAAGGCCGTCGCGCTCGCTCGTGAACAGAAGGTGCCAGTATCTGTCATGACATTTCACCCTCATCCGAAGGAAGTCATGAAAAAAGGCGATTATGAGGGCTATTTAACACCGCTTGCGGACAAGCAGACCATTTTGGCCGATATGGGTGTGGATGTACTTTATATTTTAAGTTTTAACGAACAATTTTCCAAGGTCAGCCCGGAGGCTTTTATAACTGATGTGTTGCTTCCATTACAAATTCGAACGGCTGTCGTAGGTTTTGATTTTAGGTTTGGCCACCGGGGAGCCGGGCACGAAGATACGCTTCGGAAGCTGGGAGGAGAGCAGATGTCTGTCCACACTGTACCACCATTCGAACTGGATGGGGATAAGGTAAGCAGCTCCGGCATTCGCCGTGCTTTACAGACGGGGGATTTAGCACATGCCTCGCGCTGGTTGGGACGCCCTTATCGTATCCAGGGTACTGTGATGGATGGAGAGAAGCGCGGACGCACAATCGGTTTTCCGACAGCAAATCTCAAGCTGGATGATTCCTATGTCATTCCGGTTAAGGGTGTATATGCTGTACGGGCACTTGTGGGTGATCATTGGATAAATGGTGTAATGAATGTAGGGGTTAAGCCTACTTTTCATGAAGGTGTGCTGAATCCGTCGTTTGAGGTACATCTTTTTGATTTTAATCAACAAATTTATGGAGAGCCTGTGATCGTTGAGCTTCACCATTACATCCGCCCTGAACGCAAATTCTCTTCGGTGGATGAGTTGATTAGCCAAATTGGCAATGACGCACAAACGGCTAAAAAGCTGTTGGGCTAATTTATTTACATAAGACAGGCGCTGTGGTATACTGACTTATGTTGTGTAAACAACGATGAACCTTAGCTTGGTTGTCCGCTTTCACCGGCGGTTACGAGGCTAATGGCGATTATAATGAAGGAGGTGAACAGGATGGCATTGACTCAAGAGCGTAAACAGCAATTGATCGAGGAGTACAAAACTCATGAATCCGATACAGGATCACCTGAGGTACAAATCGCTATCCTTACTGAAAACATCGTCAACTTGCAAAGTCACTTTCGTTCGCACAAGAAAGACCATCACTCCCGCCGCGGGTTGTTGAAAATGGTCGGTCAGCGTCGTAAACTTTTGGCTTACCTGAAGAAGACTGATGTTAAACGTTACAGTGCGTTGATCGAGCGTCTCGGACTGCGTCGTTAATTTTCAGACATGTAATGAGAAAAGAAGCCTGGTTGTTCACCGCTTGTCCCTGCTAAGGCGACGGCGGACAGCAGCCGGGTTCTTTTTTGAAATGAGGAATCTTTTTTGAATTGCATATTCTAATTTGTCTGCGAGCTTCTTATGAATACGACCTGCGCAGGAAATACTGGATATGTATAGAACTTTTACAATGAAATGAAATGGAGGGATACCATGGAGCAACGCGTAGAAATGCAACTCGGCGGAAGAAAGCTGGTGCTTGAAACAGGACGTCTTGCAAAACAAGCCAATGCGGCAGTTAAAGTAAGTTACGGAGAAACAGTTGTGCTGTGTACTGTGACCGCTTCCCGTGAACCAAAAGATCTGGATTTTTTTCCGCTGACCGTGAACTATGAGGAAAGATTGTATGCTGTGGGAAAAATTCCTGGCGGATTTATTAAGCGTGAAGGACGCCCAAGTCAAAAGGCGATTTTATCCAGCCGTTTGACAGACCGTCCAATTCGCCCATTGTTCCCTGAAGGTTTCCGAAATGATGTACAGGTGTTGAACCTAGTTATGAGTGTTGATCAGGACTGCGAGCCTGAGATTGCAGCCATGATTGGAACCTCGGCAGCACTCAGTATTTCCGATGTACCTTTTAATGGACCCATTGGCGGAGTTGCTGTAGGCCGTGTAAACGGACAATTTGTAATTAATCCGGATATCGCACAGCAGAACGCAAGCGATCTGTACCTCGTTGTAGCCGGAACGAAAGATGCCATTATGATGGTAGAAGCAGAAGGCGACGAGATTCCAGAGGAAGTTATGCTCGAAGCTATTATGTTCGGACATGATGAGATTAAGAACATTGTGGCAGTTATTGAACAATTGGTGCAAGTAGCTGGTAAAGAGAAAATGCAGGTTAAGCTGCATGCTGTTGATGAAAAAGTGAACAGCGAAGTACGTGCTTATGCAGCTGAGCGATTGGTGGAAGCTGTTAAAATTGCAGAAAAACATGCCCGTCAAGAGGCGATTGATGCAGTTAATGAAGAGACCGTTGCTCATTTTGAAGCACAATACATAGAGACACCTGAGCTGTTAAGCGATGTGAGCGAAGTTCTCTATGATATCGTTAAGGAAGAAGTCCGTCGTCTGATTACGCATGATAAAGTGCGTCCTGATGGTCGTAAGCTTGACGAAATTCGTCCGATTGAAAGTGATACTAGCATTTTGCCGCGTACGCACGGATCAGGCTTATTTACACGTGGGCAAACACAGGCGCTTAGCGTTTGTACTCTTGGTGCTCTAGGAGATGTACAAATTCTAGACGGTATTGATCTGGAAGAAACCAAACGCTTCATGCATCATTACAATTTCCCTCCATTCAGCGTAGGTGAGGCTCGTCCTTTGCGTGCGCCGGGTCGCCGTGAAATTGGACATGGTGCTCTTGGTGAGCGTGCGCTTTCTAAAGTAATCCCTTCCGAAACTGAATTTCCGTACACGATTCGTCTGGTTTCTGAGGTTCTGGAATCGAATGGATCGACCTCACAGGCTAGTATTTGCGCAAGCACGCTGGCTATGATGGATGCAGGTGTACCAATTAAGGCTCCAGTTGCAGGCGTAGCCATGGGATTGATCAAGGATGGAGATCACGTTTCTGTATTAACGGATATCCAAGGCATGGAAGATCATCTGGGCGATATGGACTTTAAAGTTGCTGGTACAGCGGAAGGCGTAACTGCCATTCAAATGGATATTAAAATTGACGGTATTGACCGTAATATTTTACAGGATGCGCTCAAGCAAGCCAGGGAAGGCCGTTTGTTCATTCTTGGTAAAATGATGGAAGCGATCCAGAAACCACGTGAGCAGTTGTCTCCGTATGCTCCAAAAATCATGACAATGCACATTAACCCGGATAAAATCCGCGATGTTATTGGAGCTGGTGGTAAAATCATCAACAAAATCATCGAAGAAACCGGCGTGAAAATCGATATTGAACAAGATGGTCGTGTATTCATCGCTTCTACAAATCAAGAGATGAATGAGAAGGCGCGTTCCATTATTGAAGGTATCGTAAAAGAAGTTGTGGTTGGCGAGATTTATATCGGTACAGTCAAACGGATTGAAAAATTCGGCGCATTTGTTGAAATTTTACCGGGTAAAGATGGTCTGGTTCATATTTCTCAACTGTCTACTGAGCGTGTAGCCAAAGTTGAAGATGTCCTTGCTATTGGTGATACGATTACAGTGAAAGTAACTGAGATCGATCAGCAGGGTCGTGTCAATTTGTCCCGTAAGGCAGTACTAACGGCTGAAGCCCCTGCAAAGTCCTAGGTTCTGGTTCGCAGACCACAGGGAGTTTATACGTTTGTGCAGATTAAGGGATTTGAATAGCATTAATTAAGCTTTTGGAAAGAGGCAGAGCTACGTTTCTGGCTCTTTTTTCATACATATGCACAAGCTGCACTTCAGTGGGCTTCTATAGCTTGCTACGTCATAGATCTTGTCCTCCCCGCATACAATGTGGACAAACGGGCGGGAGGATGAAGGAATGATGAGTAGGGTGAAACGAGCAGTATGGGTGGTAGCCACTTTAGCCATCACACTGGTAATCGGTCAGTTTAGCGGAGTCCGGGACTACGCCAGTCAATTACGTAATGGAGGCGCTACAGGAGCCGATGTGCCTGAGGCTACACCTACGATGGCGACAGTAACTTTGCCTGATAATGCGCTTATGCAGCGTCTAAAGACAGAGGCATCGCGTCAGCGGAGGGAACCAGTCGATGCCAAGATTGACAGAGTGTGGAAGGCCATTCCAGGTTATAATGGACTAGAGGTAGATCTGGATGCTACCTATCGCAAAGCCATTGCAGCCCCGGATCGGCCTATTCAATATGTATATCGCCAATTGGCCCCTAAAATACATTTAAATCAACTGGGTAATGTCCCAATTTACAGAGGCAATCCTGAAAAACCAATGGTATCTTTCATGATCAATGTAGCATGGGGGAATGAGTTTATCGTGCCTATATTAAATACATTGGATCAGGAGAGGGTCAAGGCCACATTTTTTCTTGATGGGAGCTGGCTGAAGAAAAATCCTGAACTCGCCAAGGAAATTCAAAAAAGAGGGCATGAGCTTTCGAATCATGCTTACTCTCATCCGGATATGAGTCGTCTGAGCCGAGCTAGGGCCGTACAAGAAATCGAAAAGACGGAAGAGCTTCTTCAACAAACTTTAGGTGTCAAAAATACTTGGTTTGCCCCTCCATCGGGTGATTTTAATCAACAAACGGTAGATTTAGCGGCAGAACAGGGGCTCAAAACAGTGCTGTGGACATTGGACACCGTAGATTGGAAACATCCGTCACCGGAATCGGTGGTTCAAAAAATCAGTAGTAAGGTTGAGTCAGGCTCTCTGATATTGATGCACCCAACAGATTCCTCTGCTGCTGCTCTCAAAGGCATGATCCATGCCATTCGCAGTAAAGGACTTGTGCCCGGAACAGTCAGTCAGACCCTTTCCCCTGATCGGCAGCTGCCGGCTTCGGTTGAGTGAACGTCTTTTTTCTGTTAGGATTGAACATTATGGCTAAGTATGCAATTCAGTTTAGGAGGGCCAAGCGTGGAAAGAATTCAACTCAAAAACGGCCTAAGAGTGGTCATCGAAAAAATTCCAACCGTGCGTTCTGTTTCCTTCGGTATCTGGGTTAAGACGGGTTCCCGGAATGAAACACCGGACAATAGCGGTATTTCTCATTTCATTGAACACATGCTTTTCAAAGGAACAGAGCGTTTTAGTGCTAAGGAAATCGCTGAGCAATTCGACGCCATCGGAGGAAATGTTAATGCTTTCACTTCGAAGGAATATACGTGCTATTATGCGAAAGTGCTAGATGAGCATCTACCGATCGCAGTCGATGTACTGTCGGATATGTTTTTTAATTCCAAATTGGATCAGGAAGAGCTGGTAAGAGAGAAAAACGTGATTTTGGAGGAAATCTCCATGTACGAGGACACACCTGATGATATGGTGCACGATCTTGTATCTCGGGCGGCCTATGGTGAACATCCACTGGCTTATCCGATTCTCGGAACCGAAGGTCACCTGCTAGCTATGGACAGCTCACATCTCAGTCAATATATGAAGGAGCACTATACAATCGACAATACAGTTATCAGTGTGGCTGGTAATGTTGACGATCGTCTTATAGAACTGCTGGAGCAACATTTTGGACATTTCGATAATCATGGAGCTGTTTCGTCACTGACAGTACCTGCGTTTAACGGGAAGCTGCTTTACCACGAGAAAGCAACGGAGCAGAATCATATCTGTCTATCCCTGCCTGGATTTGCAATAGGTGACGATCTCCAGTATGCTATGGTTTTGCTGAATAACGCGATCGGTGGGGGCATGAGCTCACGTTTATTTCAAGAAATTCGTGAAAAACGCGGACTGGCTTATTCGGTCTATTCCTATCATAGCTCCCACGCAGATAGTGGTATGTTCACGATCTATGCAGGTACCGCTCCTAAGCAAACAAAGGATGTGCTCGATTTGACATTGGAGCTGTTACGAGATGTGGCTATCAACGGTTTGGACGCTAATGAGCTTCGTAAAGGCAAGGAGCAGTTAAAAGGAAGTCTGATCCTAAGCCTTGAGAGCACTGGTAGCCGGATGAACCGTCTTGGAAAAAATGAGTTAATGCTGGGTCAGCATTATACGCTGGATCAAATGATTGAACACATCGAACAAGTAACGGCTGATGATGTGAACAAAGTGCTGGATCGAATGTTTTCGGAGCCGTTTGCTCTGTCAATGGTCGGAGCGAGTGATTCAGCGGTTAAGGATATGAGGAGGGACTATTTTGTTAACTTACGTTGAAATTAACAGACTCGGGGGCAATGAAGATATTGAGCTACCCCGCAAAATGTCAGAGCTTGCATCCGGGTTTGACTTGTATGCAGCAGTACAGGAGGATTTGGTTCTGGAGCCTGGCAAACGGTGTCTCGTTCCAACTGGATTTGCAATAGCTATGCCTGCAGGTTTAGAGGCACAAATTCGTCCACGTAGCGGATTGGCTCTCAAGCATGGTATTACTTGTCTTAACACCCCTGGGACGATTGATGCAGATTATCGTGGGGAGATTAAGGTGCTCCTTATCAATTTAGGCGAGGAACCGTTCACCATTACGCGCAATGAGCGAATTGCACAAATGGTATTTCAGGTTGTCCCTGAGGTTGAGCTGAAACAAGTAGACCATTTGTCTGAAACCGTGCGTGGTGCTGGTGGGTTTGGTCATACAGGACGCTGAGTCTACGATGTACCTGCAAAACCTGCAAGCCAATGTAATGCAATTTTTTGCAAAAGCTTCAATATTACTCGTTTAAGAGTAAGCATATACATAAAAGTCGCCTTGTAGAAGGGCGGCTTTTTTTGTGTTTTTTCACCTCTCTCCGGGCATCTGCATAGAATAAAAGCAGATCGTGTCTCGGAAAGGAGTGATCCGGATGCTAACAGGAATGCGCATCGTTGTTTTGGGTGGCGATGCGAGGCAGCTTGAGGTAATCCGCAAATGTGTGGACATGGATGCTACCGTCACTATAGTCGGCTTTGACAAACTCGAAGTGCCACTTAATGGAGTCACACTAGAGCCTATGTCTGTCAAGCTGCTGGAATCGTCAGACGCACTGATACTGCCGGTGGTAGGATGCGATGAGGAAGGCAACGTGAATGCACTTTTCGGAGCACAAAAGCTCCAGTTTCTGAATGAGCATGCTGCTGCTCTACCACCGCATTGCGTTGTATATACAGGAATGGCGCGAGCGTACTTAAAAGAAATATGCACCAGACATGAATTGAAGCTGGTTGAGCTGCTGGAACGAGATGATGTGGCCATATACAATTCTATACCTACGGCTGAAGGCGCACTGATGATGGCAATTCAGCATACTGATTTTACGATTCATGGTGCAGATTGTATGGTTCTAGGCATGGGACGGACTGGATTTACCATGGCAAGGGCATTACAGGGATTGGGAGCCAAAGTGAAGGTTGGAGTACGGCGGGCAGAGGATGCAGCAAGAGCGGTGGAAATGGGCTGGAAGCCTTTTATGACAAGGGATTTAGCGAATGAGACAAAGGGCGTTGACTTGATTTTTAATACGATACCCTCTATGATTATCACAGCGCAGATCCTGTCTAAATTGCCACTGAGCACCGTGATTATAGATCTTGCTTCCGCCCCGGGCGGTTGTGATTTCCGATATGCGGAAAAGCGTGGAATTACGGCTATGCTTGCCCCCGGTCTTCCCGGAATTGTTGCTCCCAAAACTGCAGGTGCCATTATAGCGAATACGCTGGTGCAGTTGTTAATGGAAGATAATCCTGATCGGGGGGATGCACAATGAGTTGGCAAGGGAAAACGGTAGGTTATGCGATTACAGGCTCACATTGCACATTTGAAGAGGTAATGCCTGTAATAAAGCGCTTCGTGGATGAGGGTGCGAAGGTCGTTCCCATTATATCCAATACCGTACTAACAACGGATACTCGCTTCGGTAGTTCGCAAAGTTGGCAAAAACAGTTGAAAGATATAACAGGGAATGATATCATTTCTACAATTGTGGAGGCTGAGCCACTGGGGCTATCCCAAATGCTCGATGTGCTGGTGATTGCACCTTTGACGGGGAATTCGATGAGCAAGTTAGCAAATGCGATGACGGACAGTCCGGTTTTGATGGCTGCCAAGGCGCAATTACGCAACGGTCGTCCTCTTCTTTTAGCCATATCTACTAATGATGGACTTGGTCTAAATGCTGCTAATATCGCCAAGCTACTAGTAGCCAAAAACATCTTTTTTGTGCCGTTCGGACAGGACAATCCAATTAAAAAGCCGAACTCGCTTGTAGCCAATATGGAGCTTATTCCGGAGGCTGCCTATGAAGCATTACAGGGTAAGCAGATTCAGCCCATGATTGTGGAACGCAAGACCCCATGAAGTACTATAGTTAACTGCTGAGCATCCCTCGCCTAGAAGATGATTCGATAATGCATCGAGTCTAATTTCTTGTTGGCGGTGGATGCTTTCAGAATAAAAAATGGTTTTTTAGTCGAGAAGGGGAGATACACCAGATGAGCAATAGAAAGTTTAATGTAGCTGTCGTTGGAGCGACAGGCGCTGTAGGGGAACAGATCGTAAATCTGCTGGAAAAACGAGATTTTCCTGTGGACAAAGTCAAATTTCTTTCTTCGCCTCGTTCTGCCGGCACGTTAATTAGCTTTAAAGGTCAGCAGATTCCAGTAGAGATTGCTACCCCCGACAGCTTTGAAGGAATCGACATTGCTTTGTTTAGTGCAGGCGGAGATGTGAGTAAGGAACTGGCCCCGCATGCCGTTCGTCATGGGGCAGTTTGCATTGATAACACCAACGCATTCCGAATGGAACCGACAGCTCCTCTTGTAGTACCTGAGGTGAACAGCGACAAAATTGCCGAGCACCAGGGAATTATCGCTAACCCGAACTGCTCCACCATTCAGATGGTAGCTGCTTTGAAACCATTATATGATCAGTATGGCATTTCTCGTATCATAGTATCCACCTACCAGGCTGTATCCGGTGCTGGAAGCCGTGCTATTGATGAATTGAATCGTCAAAGCGCAGCAATTCTTAACGGTGATGAGGTTCAGCCAGATCTGCTGCCAGTAGGTTCGTTGCCAGTAAAACATCAGATTGCTTTCAATGCTATTCCGCAAATTGATAAATTCCAGGATAATGGTTACACACTGGAAGAAATGAAAATGGTACGCGAAACGAAAAAAATACTGGGTGACGATTCTGTAGACGTAACAGCAACATGTGTGCGTATTCCTGTTGTATACGGTCACTCGGAATCTGTCTATGTAGAGCTTAAAAAAGATTATGATCTCGAAGAAGTTCGTAATCTGCTGGCTTCCGCACCTGGAGTAACACTGGTAGACGATCCTGCTGCCCAGCTTTATCCGCTGGCATCCGAAGCGGCGGGAAAACCTGACGTGTTCGTAGGGCGTGTACGTCGTGATTTGGGCAATAGCCGTGGTTTGAATTTGTGGGTCGTATCCGACAATCTGCTCAAGGGAGCGGCATGGAACGCGGTGCAAATCGCGGAAATTATTGCTGCAAATGCGGAGTAACGTTCCTAAAGCAGGGAGTAATATGGGGGAAGAATAATGGGTATTTTGGTACAAAAATTTGGGGGAACCTCGCTATCCACGCCTGAAGCACGTCAACTTGTGCTGGCACATGTGAAGCGGGAACTGAAGCAAAATTTTCAATTGGTTGTTGTT
Source organism: Paenibacillus jamilae (assembly GCF_050482105.1). Lineage (GTDB taxonomy): Bacteria > Bacillota > Bacilli > Paenibacillales > Paenibacillaceae > Paenibacillus > Paenibacillus jamilae_B. The sequence goes on from NZ_JBCNHI010000020.1 coordinate 629,683, forward strand.
GTGTCGGCCATGGGGAGGAAAGGAGAGCCTTATGCCACGGACACGCTGCTGGATTGGGCGGCATCTAACGGCGACAGTCTTCCGAAGCGCGAGCGCGATTTACTGCTGTGCTGTGGTGAAATCATTTCTGCCACTACGTTATGCAGCCTGATGGAGAAGGAAGGTATTCCTGCTACGGTGCTGACTGGAGCACAGGCAGGCTTTATTACGGATGATCAATATGGCAATGCTCGCATATTGGATATAAAGCCAGACCGAATTGTGGAAGAGCTGAACCAAGGCAGAGTTGTCATTGTGACAGGTTTTCAGGGACAAACTGCTGATGGTGATATGACTACGCTTGGTCGGGGAGGCAGCGATACGTCAGCTACGGCGCTGGGGGCTGCTCTACATGCGGATATGGTTGATATTTATACAGATGTGAATGGTATATTAACCGCTGATCCGCGTATTGTGGAAAATGCGAAGCCGCTTGCACATGTTAGCTATACAGAAATTTGTAATATGGCTCATCAGGGAGCCAAGGTGATCCATCCTCGTGCTGTTGAAATCGCCATGCAGGCGAATATTCCGGTACGGGTTCGCTCTACCTTCTCCGAAGGCGAGGGGACACTGGTTACCCATCCGGAAGGCTTTAAAGACGTGCAGGCAGATATCGTAGACCGCTTCGTGACTGGTATTGCGTATGTCGGCAATGTTACTCAAATTACAGTTGAATTAAAGTCGGGTTTGGAGCACTTGCAATTGCAAGTATTCAAATCTATGGCTGAACATGGAATCAGTGTCGATTTCATAAATGTAACTCCATCCGGAGCAGTTTATACCGTATTTGATAATGATGGAAGCAAAGCGGTTGAAGTACTTAACGGTTTGGGTCTAGAGCCTAGGATACTGGCCGGGTGTGCTAAAGTTTCGGTCATAGGCGGTGGTATCAACGGGGTACCAGGGATTATGGCGACAATTGTGGAGGCATTGACAGAATCAGACGTACAGATCCTTCAATCAGCAGATTCCAACACCACGATCTGGGTACTTGTTAAAAAAGAAGATATGGTGCAGGCTGTACGCGCATTGCATAATAAATTTGAACTCCATCAATAGGCGCATTGTCCGTGCTCGGACTTGCAAAAAAAGGAGGCAGCATGGTGAACTTCGGCAGATTGATTACCGCAATGGTGACACCTTTTGATCAGCAAGGAGAGATTGACTGGACTGCATTGTCCTCGTTGATTGATTACTTAATAGAAGAACAGCATTCAGAGTCACTTGTTGTATCTGGAACAACAGGGGAGTCTCCTACCCTGAGCGATGATGAAAAAATTAAGTTGTTTGCATTTGTTGTAGAAAAAGCAGCTGGGCGATGTAAAATTATTGCCGGAACGGGAAGCAATAATACACGTCATTCCATCCATCTCACCCGTGCTGCGGAGCAGGCGGGAGCAGACGGTGTGCTGCTGGTAGTGCCATATTATAATAAACCGAATCAGGAAGGGATGTACCAGCATTTCAAAAGCATAGCAAACTCCACATCCCTCCCAGCTATACTGTATAATGTTCCAAGTCGTACTGGCGCGAGCCTAACAGCTGAAACGACGCTGCGGCTTGCACAAATTCCGAACATTGTAGGAACCAAAGAATGTGCATCACTTGCACAGGTTACGCAGATTGCAGCAGCAGCACCGGAAGGTTTTCTGGTTTATTCCGGGGATGATGCCTCTGGACTGCCTGCTATGGCTGTAGGTGCTTATGGCATTATCAGCGTAGCGAGTCACGTGGTAGGTGCAGAAATGAAGCGGATGATGGATTCATTTGTAGGAGGACACGCGCAGGAGGCAGCAAAACTGCATCAGCAGTTGTTCCCAATTTTTAAGGGTATGTTCGGCTGTCCACATCCTTTGCCTAATCCGGTGGCTGTAAAGTATGCTTTGGAATTACGGGGGATTAAGGTAGGTTCAGTTCGGTTACCGCTTATCCCACCTACCGAAGATGAAGCAGCGTTTATTAAGAATTTATTTACCCGCTAAAAAGAAATAGACAACTGTGTTGATGAATACAAGGAGCACCCTTGTTAAAGGCAGTCAGTAGGTTTAACACCGACTGGGTTAATGCCTTACAGGGTCTTCCGGCATGAAGGGCGTTCTTATAGAACGTCCTTTTTGCTATGCTGATAACCAGCTATGTAGACAAAATGACATATACTTATGGTTTGAGAAGGCAATGGGAAACCTAGCGTAACAAACAGGATGACTTGTTTTTTCGTATTTTAATCATGTATAATGGGGTCAAGTGACTGGGTGCGGTATTTTTTTGAAAATTAAATAAACAAATCAAGGTACGACGTCCAACTACCATAGGAGGTTTAGATTCATTTGTCTAAAAAAACAAACAACGATAAATTGATGATTTTCGCTTTGGGCGGCGTCGGTGAAATCGGGAAAAATATGTATGTCGTACAATACGGCAATGACATTGTCGTGGTGGATTCCGGTCTGAAATTCCCGGAAGAGGACATGCTTGGCATTGATATCGTTATTCCTGATATTTCCTACCTTACAGAGAACCGCGACAAAGTAAGAGGCATTGTGCTGACTCATGGTCACGAGGACCATATCGGCGGTTTGCCTTACGTGCTGAAACATTTGAATGTACCTGTATATGGTACCAAATTGACGCTGGGACTGGTGGAAAACAAGCTGAAGGAAGCGAATTTGCTTGGTGAAACCAAACGTATTTTGATCAATGCTGATTCCGAAATCAAGCTGGGCTCCACATTGAAAGTAACTTTCTTCAAAACCAACCATAGTATTCCTGATTCCGTAGGTGTTTGCATTGATACTCCTGAAGGCGCTGTTGTTCATACAGGAGACTTCAAATTTGATCATACTCCGGTGAACGGACAATATGCAGATTTGCAGCGTATGGCTGAAATTGGCACACGTGGCGTACTGGCTCTTTTGTCAGACAGTACCAATGCCGAAAAACCGGGCTTTACACCTTCGGAAAAAAGCGTTGGTATTGTGCTGGAAGATATTTTCCGCAAGTCAAGACAGCGTGTGGTCGTAGCCACTTTTGCTTCGAACGTACATCGCATTCAGCAAGTTATTAATGCTGCTGAAGCAACCGGACGTAAAGTAACAGTGATTGGTCGAAGCATGGTTAATGTCGTAGGTATTGCTTCTGATTTGGGCTACTTGGAAATTCCAGATGGAATGTTGATTGAGCCTGAAGAAGTTGGCAAAATGTCAGCGGATCGCGTAGTTATTCTCTGCACAGGTAGTCAAGGCGAACCGATGTCCGCTTTGACACGAATGGCTCGTTCTACTCATCGTAAAGTAGATATTCTTCCAGGGGATTCAGTAATCATCGCAGCTACTCCGGTTCCAGGTAACGAAAAATATGTTGGACGCACTATTGACGAGCTGTTCCGTCTGGGTGCCAATGTATACTACAGCGCAGCTAATCCTGGTATCCACGTTTCTGGACACGGCAGTCAGGAAGAACTCAAGTTGATGCTGAATCTGATGAAACCAAAATACTTCTTGCCAATTCACGGTGAGTTCAGAATGCAACGTCGTCACGCTCTTCTTGCTGAAGGAGTAGGTATCGAGCCTGAAAATATCTTTATCACAGATATCGGTGAAGTCATTGAAATTCAGAATGGCGGAGCACGCAGAGCTGGTAAAGTTACAGCAGGTAACGTACTGATCGATGGACTAGGCGTAGGAGATGTAGGAAATATCGTGTTGCGTGACCGCAAATTGTTGTCACAGGACGGTATTTTGGTAGTGGTTGTCACACTGAGTAAGCAAGACGGCACGATTAAGTCGGGCCCAGATATTATTTCCCGTGGTTTCGTGTACGTTCGTGAATCAGAAGGCTTGCTGGATGAAGCAAATCGTATTGTTTCAAGTACATTGCATAAGCTCATGAGTGAAAATGTAAATGAATGGGCTTCCCTCAAGACGAATGTCAAGGATGCACTGGGTCGCTTCTTGTATGAGCAAACTCGTCGCAGACCGATGATTCTGCCAATTATAATGGAAGTGTGATTCAATTGAAATATGTTCGAAAACTTGAATTAAAAACTTAAGTCACAGGCACACAGTCGCCTCTCTTCCCGCAGGAAATATTGGACGGTTTCCGCGGGGAGAGAGGCTTTTTTTGGTTTTGGGGTGAAGGAAAGGCATGGAGGCGAGTATAAAATATTCCATTTTAATCCCATACTATAGGGTGAACACGGGGCACATAGATGCGCAAAGCGAAAGGAAGATGACCCATATGGAATATTACAGCAACATATCTTCTGGCAACGAGGAAACGGAAGCGCCAGATCAACCAGAGGTTGGACAAAGACCCGTCTTGCCTGCAATGGAGGCTTTACAGCAGTTGGGTCAAACCTCCATGCCCGGAAGCGAGTCCAATATTTTTTGTATGACGATTATCGGTCAGATTGAAGGACATCTCATCTTACCGCCTCAAAACAAAACAACAAAGTATGAGCACATTATTCCGCAGTTGGTAGCGGCAGAGCAAAACCCACGTATCGAAGGATTAATGATTTTGCTGAATACAGTTGGTGGTGATGTAGAGGCAGGACTGGCTATTGCAGAGATGATTGCATCGATGAGTAAACCAACAGTGACCATTGTTATAGGAGGTGGACATAGCATCGGTGTGCCGATTGCTGTATCTTCTACGTATTCTTATATTGCCGAGAGTGCGACGATGACTATTCATCCAATTCGTATGAGCGGCCTGGTCATCGGAGTCCCACAGACTTTTGAATATATGGAAAAAATGCAGGAGCGTGTTGTACGATTCGTCGTTTCTCATTCTCGCATTACAGAAGAGCGGTTTAAGGAACTGATGTTCAAAACTGGTGAATTAAATCGCGACATTGGTACAGCGGTTGGAGGAATCGATGCAGTAAAATACGGTTTGATGGATGCGGTTGGTGGTATAGGAGAGGCGCTGAAACAGTTGAATACCATCATTGAGACGCGTCGTCAGCAAAACGTTATGACAGGGACTCCACAGCAGCCCCCCTATGCACCTTTTTCGCCCAATGCCACAGGCACCCCTACAGGAACCCTTTCAAGTGAGCACAGCAAGGAGCTGCCCCAATGACACTATATACTGTAATGCCAATGGAATTGGTATGGGAAGGTATGTGGAAGGAGGTGGAGGAGCTTGTAGAGGTGCGGGTAGATGGTCTGCTTATGCAGGTACAGCCGCTTGAAAGTCGCCGGGGAATCATTGTAAGGCTCCTGGACTGTCCATTGGAAGCCTACCTCAATCCTCGCTATGGACCAGGTCGAGTTATCGAGTGGTCATAGAAGCTGTCGAATAGTACAAAATCAGGTCATTTGCTGCTGAAAAAGAACATATGTGCGGATAGCGAGTGACGTGGTATAATATTCTTCTGGGGGGTGACCTTGTATGTCCAGAAGAAGAAAAAGAAAAAAGAAAGCCATATTTGGTGGAGTTCTAAAATACGAAATTTACGGCATTGTGCTGATTACATTGGCGGTCATTGCGTTGTCGGGTGAAGCGGCGGTCGGTCGGTCACTATCCAAGATGTTTGGACTTGTATTGGGGAAATTTTATTTTGTGATCCCCCTAATTGGCATTTATTATGGTCTGATGGTGATGATTCACCGCAAGTGGCCGAATCAGTGGAACTCGCGAAAGACGGGTTTGCTGTTGTTGGTATTTGCCTTTACACTTATGAGTTCTATTTCATCCATGGAGCAGCGTTTGGGGCCGATCAACGCGCTTCAGCCGGGCGGAGTGATGAGCCAGATACATATAGATATGCGTGAGCAGTTGCTGTCGCCTGATCAGCAGGGCCATACCTCGATGCTGAATAAGGATATTAGCGGGGGCTACGTTGGCGCATTACAGCTTACCGTTCTGTTGTGGCTGTTTGGTCTTACAGGAGCTAAGCTGATCATGATTGTCATGTTTGTCATTTGTTTTATGCTAATGACCCAACTGTCTTATGTGGATTTAGTGCGGATTGTAAAAACCAAGCTGCTAACAGCTGGGGGAAGCGTGCGAAAAAAATGGACTGGGAAAGCGACTCCACTTTCTGCATCTAGCAAAGGTAGTGGAAGTAGAAGACCCAAAGCCGAGCCTATTCCTGCCTATGAGGAGGATATGGATGATGACTTTGACGAGATGCAGCCTCCAGCACGCAAGCAGCCAATTTTCTTTCAGTTGTTTGGCCTTAAAAATACAGATAAGGCGGACAAGGAAGAGCTACCTGCCCGTGCGGATGAGGATGAGCAAGATCTCTTATATGAAGCTGATAATATGCAGCCCCAATGGAGAAGCGGCCACGAGGAAGAAGATCTGTCTGAATTGGTCGAGCAACCTGAGCAGGAAGCTTCAATTCCAGTAAAAAGATCGCCAATTATTAGAGATTTCTTCGAGCAAGTGAAAAATGAAGAAAGAAGATCAGGGGCTGGACCTGAAGAGTCCCTAACAGGGGGAGAACTGAACGATTCCATTATTGATGAACCACTGGATCATAATTTTGCGGATGCCGATTCCAATAAGGATATAAATGATTCGGCAACGGTTCAAGAGACAGCAGAAGAAGCTCAGGGACAGGCACAGACGATTGCAAATGAGGGGACAGGCGAAGAGGCTGAAGGTACCGGTGTAGTTACACCGGCTCCACCGCCACCTAAGCCGTACAAGCTCCCATCGTTTCGTTTGCTTGCCAAACCGCAAAATGCAGGCAAAGGTATGGGGCAGAAGGATTATATGCAGACAGCACGCAAGCTGGAGGCAACGCTGGAGAGTTTTGGTGTTCGGGCGAAGGTGCTGGAGGTTGTGCGTGGCCCAGCCGTCACACGCTATGAAATTCAGCCGGATATTGGCGTGAAGGTAAGCCGGATTGTAAGTCTAACGGATGACATTGCGCTTGCGCTTGCTGCAAAGGATATTCGTATGGAGGCACCTATACCTGGCAAATCCGCCATAGGAATAGAAGTTCCAAATAATGAAGTTTCTATCGTAACCATGCGTGAGGTCATGGAGACGACAGTTTTTCAGGAATCGGTTTCCAATTTATCAATTGCATTCGGACGTGATATTGCAGGACAAACGATTGTCGGTAATTTAGCCAAGATGCCCCATCTGCTTGTAGCTGGAGCTACGGGTTCAGGTAAATCAGTGTGTATCAATGGGATCATCACGAGTATTTTGTACAAAGCGAAGCCGGATGAGGTCAAATTTTTGATGGTCGATCCCAAGATGGTGGAATTAAACGTGTACAACGGAATCCCCCATTTGTTGGCTCCGGTCGTGACTGATCCAAAGCGTGCCTCACTGGCGTTGAAGAAAATTGTAGTGGAAATGGAAAAAAGATACGAGTTGTTTTCCAAATCAGGTACCCGTAATATTGAGGGTTACAACAATCTGATGAAAGATAACCCGGATGCATTTCTGCCTTACATTGTCGTTATTGTGGACGAGCTGGCAGACTTAATGATGGTTGCTGCAGGAGATGTGGAGGATGCCATAGCGCGACTTGCCCAAATGGCACGTGCAGCAGGCATCCACCTTATTATTGCAACACAAAGACCTTCGGTCGATGTAATTACTGGGGTTATTAAAGCCAATATTCCTTCACGTATTGCCTTCGGCGTTTCCTCGCAGGTGGATTCCCGCACCATACTGGATATGGGCGGAGCTGAGAAACTGCTAGGACGTGGTGACATGCTGTTCATGCCGATGGGAGCTTCCAAACCAGTTCGCGTTCAGGGAGCGTTTATGAGTGATCAGGAAGTGGAGAACATCGTTAACTATGTACGTGAACAGGGCGAAGCGCAATATGATGAAACGCTAGTGCCTGAGGTGGAAGAGGTATCCACTGATGGGGATGAAATGCTGGATGAGCTGTATGATCAGGCTGTCAACATCATTTTAGAGGCTAAACAAGCCTCCGTTTCGCTCCTTCAGCGTCGTATGCGGATCGGTTATACACGTGCTGCCCGACTGATTGACTCCATGGAAGCTCGCGGAGTTATAGGCCCTTACGAGGGAAGTAAGCCCCGTGAGGTACTTATCTCAATGGAGCAATATCAGCAGAATAAAGTTAGCTCCTGAGCACTATCTTTATCAGCATTTCAATAAAACGCTGTTTGTGCGCATGATGGTTGTTTAAATATGACAACCCATGCACGCGAATAGCGTTTTTTTGTGATTTTTTATGAGGTGTGGTACTGCCTGCTGAAAGAAGATTAAAAGGGTGAATAGCTTCTAGTGGAGCTTGTCATAATAAACGTAGCCATCCTGTTAATCCCACAAAAGAAAGGTAGAGCACAACATATGAAAAAGACAATGGTCTGGATTTGCACGGGTATCCTCGCAGCCTCGGCTATTACGTACTCAGGACTTTCTAAACATGACTCTGCGCAGCAACAAGCAAAGTCGCTGAGCACGCAGCAGAAAGTACAAGCGGCACAGCCTGTTCAGCCCACATTCAGCTCAGAAGCGGTTGATTTTGGTTCCTATGGTCAGGATGTATATGAGCTGCAATCACGATTAAAGTTGTTGGGTTTTTTTGGCGGGGAAGTGGACAGCAATTTTGGAAGCAGTACACTGAAGGCTGTCAAGGGTTTTCAAAAGGAGTTTGGTATCAACCCCGATGGAGTGGTCGGTGCGAAAACCAAATTAAAGCTGGTGAATGCTACTCCACATTGGAAGCCAACGGAAACGCCTAAGCATCGTAACAATCAAGGTTCCGATCAGGGACAGACAGCGAACAGATCAGATCAAAATGCTGAAACGATGGGATCGGCCAACACCATGGGACTATCTGAAAACGATCTTAAAATCATGGCGAATGCGGTCTACGGTGAATCCCGCGGTGAGCCGTTTGAAGGGCAAGTTGCCGTGGCGGCTGTTATTTTGAACAGGGTTAAGTCGCCCAGTTTTCCAAACACACCGTCTGGGGTGATTTTTCAGCCGGGGGCTTTCACTGCTGTAGCAGACGGCCAAATCTGGCTCACGCCGAATGAGACCGCACAAAAGGCGGTACGTCAAGCTCTGAACGGCTGGGACCCAAGTGGAGGATGTCTCTATTATTTTAACCCTAAAACAGCTACCTCCAAATGGATTTGGTCCCGTCCGCAGGTGAAAACCATCGGAGAACATATTTTCTGCATGTAAAACGCCGAAGCAGCCGGGAGCTTGTCTCCGGTTGCTTCTTGGCTTTTGCATGGTTAGAATAAAGATTGGTACACTTTACCTCTTTACAGGAAAAAGATGTACAGCAGCTATTGCTAATCAAAGGCTTGACGCAAATTGACGTCACAAAGGAGTTTTGGACTTGAACAAAACAGGTTTCGAGCGTGGCACACGCAGACAACTGAGGATTCATGTACTGCCGACCAAGCGCTTTAAGACGTTCGCCATATCATTGTATGTAGGTACTCCACTACGTGAGGAAACCGTAACTCGTGTGGGACTGGTACCTTTCGTTCTGCGACGGGGTACAGAATCGTATCCGCAGACTACACAATTTAGAGAGCAATTAGAGCAATTGTATGGTGCTGGTTTTGGATTCGATGTATATAAACGTGGAGATTATCAGATCGTGCAATTTCGCATGGATACGATTAATGACAGTTTTGTAAGCAGTCCAGATAGTTTACTGGATCGTTCTTTTGCTTTCTTGGGAGAAGTTCTGACGAAGCCTGCATTGGAAAACGGCGCATTTCAAACTGGATATGTGCAGCAGGAACGAGAAAATGTGCGTAAAAAGCTGGAATCAATAGTTAACGATAAAATACGTTATGCTGGGGAGCGCTGCTTGGAGGAGATGTGCAAGGATGAGCCTTATCGTCTGCATCCTCTTGGTCAACGATCTGATCTGGACAGCATAAATGCACAGAATTTGTATGAGGCTTATGGAGACTGGCTGAATAATGCCAGCATGGATTTATACGTCGTGGGAGATACCACGCTGGAAGAAGTTGAAAAGTTTGTTGATCGCTATTTTCAATTAAACCGCTCGACGGAAGCGGGATATGTACCTGAACAGCCCAAATCGGTAGAACGTGATGTACAGACCATAGTAGAGCGTCTTGATGTAAACCAAGGCAAGCTCAACATGGGGCTACGTACCCCTATTACGTATGGCGATGAACGTTATGCTTCCGCATTAATGTACAATGGCATTCTGGGTGGATATCCGCATTCAAAGCTGTTTGTCAATGTGAGGGAAAAGGAGAGTTTGGCGTATTACGCTTCGTCACGCTATGACGGGCATAAAGGCATTGGTACAATACAATCCGGTATCGAAATTCCTAATTATGAAAAAGCGGTTACTATTATCCGCAAGCAACTGGAAGATACGCAAAATGGAGCGATTACCGAGCTGGAAATGACCCAAACGCAGGCGATGATACGCAATTTGCTAAAGGAAATGCAGGACTCCGCTTTTGAGATGATTGCCTATGATTTTAACAGACAGCTTTCCGGCAAAGAGCGGACGGTAGAGGAGCTGCTGAGCCAGGTGGAGGCAGTTAAGGTGCAGGATGTTCAGAATGCCGCCCGGACGTTCCGACTGGACACTATTTATTTCTTGAGAGACCAGAAGGGGGAATAGCGTTGGAGCATATATCATATGAGCACTTGCAGGAGACGCTGTACTATGAAGTAATGGATAATGGCTTACACGTTTATGTTTTGCCCAAACCGGGCTTTCAGAAGACGTATGCCACATTTGCAACTAAATATGGATCGGTTGATAATCATTTCCGTGTAGAAGGTCAACAGCCCGTCAAGGTGCCGGATGGCATAGCCCATTTTTTGGAGCATAAAATGTTTGAAGAGCCTGAAGGTGATATTTTTGCTACCTTTTCCTCTAATGGAGCATCGGCGAACGCATTTACAAGCTTTGATCAGACCGTATATCTGTTTTCGGCAACCGAACGCATTCAAGAAAATTTGACCACGCTAGTCAATTTTGTTCAACATCCTTACTTTACAGATGAGAATGTGGAGAAGGAAAAAGGTATTATAGGCCAGGAAATCAATATGTATGAAGATAATCCCGACTGGCGGAGTTACTTTGGTCTGATTGAGGCCTTGTACAAGGTCCATCCGGTGCATATCGATATCGCAGGTACTATCCAATCCATCAGTACGATTACCAAGGAAACACTATACAGTTGCTATGAAGCTTTCTACCATCCGAGTAATATGATTCTTTTTGTAGTGGGTGGAGTGGACCCAGCCGAAGTAATGGAATTGGTACGTAATAATCAGGCGAAAAAGGATTATAAGCCGCAGGGAGAGATCGAGCGGATTTTCGATGATGAACCCACAACGGTTGCAGAACTGCGTCGTGAAGTAAAGCTGGCTGTTTCTTTGCCAAAGTTGCTTTTTGGATTCAAGGAGGCTGAAGTAGGTCTAACGGGAGAAGCATTGCTACGTCATGATCTGGAAACCAAGCTAATGCTTGATCTCTTGTTTGGCTCCAGCACACAGCTTTATCAAAAGCTCTACGATGAGGATCTGATTTCGGACAGTTTTGGCCATGAGTACAACAGTACGCAACAGTATGCATTTTCTGCGATTGGTGGGGATACCAAAGACCCTGATCGGCTGTTGGCTAGGATAAGAGAAGAGGTAGAGTCTATTCAGAAGCAGGGTTTTACAGCAGAACATTTTGAACGAGCGCGCAAAAAGAAGATCGGCGGTTATCTACGCACACTCAATTCTCCCGAAAATATTGCGCATGAGTTTACAAGACATCGCTTCCGGGGCAGTGATTTTTTTCAATTGCTTCCGGTTTATGAAAGCATCACGCTTGAGGATGTAAACCGCCGTCTGCAAGATCATATACAGTGGGATCAGATGGCAATATCGCTGGTGGTGAGTCCGTAATGTCCAGGGAGAGGGAACCGATAACCACCGAGGGCGGAGAATCTAAGGCTATTGGCGATACGACCGTGCTGATTACAGGAGCAAGTGGTGGTATTGGTGCAGCTATTGCCGAGCGTTTTGCAGCAGTAGGGATGAATGTGGTCATTCACTACATGAAGTCCCATGAAAAAGCAAATGAAGTTGCCCGTCGTTGCATGACTTATTCAGGCAAGGTAATGACTGTCTCAGCCGATCTGCGGAATAAGGAGCAGATTGAACGCATGCGGGAAAAGCTGGATAATCATGGAATGAAGCCGGATATTCTAGTGAATAATGCTGGATTATCTCATTATGGGTTACTTACAGACGTTTCGGAAGAGGAATGGGATGAAGTGATGGCCGTAAATGTTAAGGGAACCTTTTTGTGCACGCAGGTTTTTATGCCGCATATGATTTCCCAACGCTATGGCCGTATTGTGAATGTTTCATCCGTATGGGGCATATGTGGAGCCTCCTGCGAGGTATTGTATTCCACTACCAAGGGAGGCATTAACGCCTTCACTAAGGCGCTGGCTCAAGAAGTAGCGCCTTCTGGAGTGACAGTGAATGCTGTGGCTCCAGGGGCGGTAGATACGTCGATGTTGGATCATTTGGATGATGGCGAAATTACCAGTTTAGAAGAAGAAATCCCTGCTGGACGATTGGCTCGACCTGATGAAATATCGTCCCTGGTTTATTTTCTTGCACTTCCAGAGTCAGGTTATATTAATGGCCAGGTCATAAGTCCTAACGGAGGATGGGTGACTTAAGAGAACAGCGCTTGGTGGAATTCACCAGTATAGTAAGCGTCTGTGAAGAGCATATTACAACTGTTGATTTTAAATCTGAATCATCTAAGGAGGATTTAAGTATGTCAACAGTTGTTCAGAATTTTGATGTTTGGAAGAAGTTCCTCGGTCAGCGTGTAGAGCAAGCGGAGAAGCTGGGAATCAGCCAAGACACCATTGCGGAGCTTGCTTACGAAATTGGTGACTTTCTGGATGAGAAGGTCGATCCAGCCAACCACTCTAACCGTGCACTGAAAGAACTGTGGGGAGTTGCCGATGAGGACGAGCGTCACACCATCGCCCGGCTAATGGTAAAATTGGCCAAAAGCAACGCATAAGATAGGAACCAACATGAAAAGCTCCCTTTTTTGGGGGGCTTTTCTGTAATGGTTACAGAGCTGTTCTTGTAATTCCATTGTAATTTATATATCATAAACGTGATTGAGGCTCACAACACAATATAGCCTATCGAGTTTCAATATTTGGTTTTGTCGAATGATGCTATCTTATGTTACAATAATGCTTTGATTTGGCATTGTTGACGGTTTGAATGTGAATGAGGTGCTAACGTGACGGAAGAGACGAAACAGTGGTACATGGAATACAAGATACATAAAAATCGACCCGGACTGCTGGGGGACATTGCTTCCATGCTTGGTATTCTGGGGGTTAATATACTGACGATTAACGGTGTTGAAGGCGAAAGACGGGGAATGCTTCTCGAAACGGACGATGACGAGAAAATACGCATTCTTGGAGATACGTTAAAAAAAGCCAGCAACATTACAGTCACGGCCTTACGTGCTCCGAGACTGGTCGATATATTGGCAGTTAGACATGGCCGTTACATTGATCGGGATTCGGATGACCGTAAAACTTTCCGCTTTACACGCGATGAGCTTGGGTTGCTGGTCGATTTTTTGGGTGAAGTATTAAAGAGGGATGGCAATCAGGTAATTGGTCTTCGAGGAATGCCGCGTGTGGGTAAAACGGAGTCCATTATTGCAAGTAGTGTATGTGCAATGAAACGATGGACTTTTGTGTCGTCGACGTTATTACGACAGACGGTGCGCAGCCAGCTTTCTGAGGAAGAAATGAATCCCAACAATGTGTTTATTATTGATGGCATTGTGAGTACAATTCGATCAAATGAAAGACATTATCACCTGCTTCAGGAAATTATGAGTATGCCGAGCACCAAAGTGATTGAGCATCCTGATGTATTTGTGCGTGAATCGGGATACAGCTTTGACGATTTTAATATCATTATTGAACTTCGCAATAATCCGGCTGAGGAAATTATTTATGACACCTTTACAGCCAGTTATACAGAAGATCTTTAAATAAGTGTAATTACACAAGGAGATGATGACATGTCAGAACTGGGTCAGCAATTAAAGGAGGCCCGGCTGCAAAAAGGATTGAGCCTTGACGATGTTCAGGAAATGACGAAGATACGCAAACGTTATCTGGAAGCCATTGAGACGGGCGATTACAAAGTGCTGCCGGGAAGCTTTTATGTCAGAGCTTTTATTAAAACATACGCCGAAACGGTCGGGTTGAATCCCGATGAGCTTCTGGAAGGGCATCAAAGCAATGTGCCTGAACCTGAACCGGAAGCAGTCATGGAGCCTGTTACACAAAAACGCTCCAGCCGTCCCGCGACGATTGGTAATCTTAAGTGGTTGCCTACAGCGTTAATGTGGCTTTTTCTAGTTCTCATTGTTGGGGTTATTTATGCTTATTGGGTGAGTAATAACCATTCCACTCCAAAAACAGCAGAAAACACAACGCCGATTACGACACCAAGCACAACACCAAATACAACACCAAATACAACACCAAATACAACACCAAATACATCTACTCCAAACACGACTACCCAGCCTAATAACGGCCAGACGACGACTCCAAATGGTGCTGGCGGACAGACCCCTGATACAGGGAAAACCGGGGAAACCCAGCCAGGTGGTACGGGAACTACGGATGCGACGAACCCAAATTCTGGTCAGCAGCCTGATACGACTACACCAGTGCAGGGAGTAACTGTGGCCCAGGATGGTAAGCAAGGCAAAACGACGATCTTCAAAGTCTCCAGCGCAACGGGGGCCACAGTCAAGGTTGACATTAAAGCAACGGGCGAAAGCTGGCTTGAGGTGTATAAGGGACAAAATTCCCGTGGAGAAAAGCTGAGCTACGGTATGACTAAAAGTGGAGATGCCATGTCTTTTGATATTGGTCCGGAAGGTTTATATATTAAATCAGGGCGGTCTTCTGCCACGGATATTTCCGTTGCCGGCCAACCGATAACTGATAATAAATCGACGACTCGCGTACTGATACAGCAAGGAGAAGCATCTTCGACTGGAGCGAGTGCTGGGGTGACGGGCTCATCTCCGGATTCTACAACAAATAGTAGCACGGATGCTGCACAAAGTGGGACAGATTCTAATACAACTACCAACGGTGAATAAATGCCTTATAGCGAGGAGATACTAATGACTGTAATTCTCGGGAAGTCAGTCATTTTATTTTCCGCAAAGTGAGGTGTATACGTTATGACCGTCAGCTGGATTGTGACTGGGCTCGGAATAATTGTCAGTTTACTGGGCTATTATCTAACACCGAATGCATGGGGCTATGGCATATTAGGCTTTGGTCTTGCTCACATTGTGCTTGGAATTTTGGATATGTTTAGAAATCCAACACGAAGTCACTATTAGATTGTTAAACTGCAATTGTAATACAAGGCGTTTTTGTCGGGGAACTGGCAAGAACGCTTTTTTAGTGAACGGATTATTGGATTTTTGTAAATGACTAGCCTATAATTAGATATTGAACTTTGTTGTGGAAAGGAAAGTGAAACGATGGCTTCAGAAAATTCATTTGATATCGTCTCCAAAATGGATATGCAGGAGTTAACAAATGCGGTTCATCAGACGGAGCGTGAAATTGAAACTCGATTTGATTTCAAGGGAAGCAAAAGTAGCCTCAAGCTTGAGAAAGATGCTCTTACGATTGCATCGGAAGATGAATACAAGCTGAATGCAGTGATTGATATTTTACAATCAAAAATGGTCAAACGAGGTTTATCCCTTAAAAATGTGGAATTCGGAAAATTGGAACCAGCTTCTTTGGGTTCAGTGCGTCAGCGTCTTTCTCTTAAGCAGGGAATTGATCAGGATAACGCCAAAAAAATTAATATCCTTATTCGGGATTCCAAGCTAAAAGTAAAAAGTCAGATTCAAGGTGATCAAATTCGTGTAACTGGAAAAAACAGGGATGATTTACAAGCCATTATCCAACTACTGCGAAAAGCTGATCTGCCATTGGAACTTCAATTTACAAACATGAAATAAGCTGTTTTCTCTCATAGATTTTGCAGGAATAAACGTTGCTTGATGTGCAGCAGGTTATTTTGACATGCGTTTTGCGCCATATTATACTTGTAACGAAAATGCAGACAATTGAGGTGTATAACGCTCGTCGAAAGCGATTTACATAGGATTGAATTCAATCCGAAAGCTGCTGCCATTTGTAATCAAGTACGATAATCAGGGGAGAGTGTGTTGTGAATTTACCCAACAGAATTACAATAACGCGGATTTGCCTTATCCCGGTGATGATGCTGGCTTTGCTGGTGGATTTTGATTTTTATCCGCCGCCGATTGAGATCGGTGCTTTCAAGTTGCCGTATAATCAACTGATTGCGGCTATCATTTTCCTTGTGGCAGCCAGCACAGATGGCCTTGACGGATATTTGGCTCGTAAAAATAATATGGTCACCAATTTAGGCAAGCTTCTGGACCCCCTTGCTGATAAGTTGTTGGTAACCGCTATTTTGGTTTCATTGGTAGAAATGGGAAAAATTGATTCCTGGATTGTCGTTGTAATTGTCAGTCGTGAGTTTGCAGTTACGGGCCTAAGGCAGATCGCCTTATTGGATGGCTCTGTGGTTGCTGCAAGCAATTGGGGGAAATTAAAGACGATCATCCAGATTGTTGCTATTGTAGCGCTGCTTATTAATAATTTCCCGTTTGTTTTTCTGGGTATTCCGTTTGATTTAATAGCAATATGGGCAGCGGTATTAATTACCATTTATTCGGGTATTGATTACTTTGTAAAGAATATCCATTTGCTGAGCTCCTCTAAAGTTTAACAGGATAAATCTTATGGAAACAGCAATAGGGAATTAACTTATTGCTGTTTCTTTACATAATTCCCACAATATACGCACCATAGGAGGACGAATTGATGAAGGCTGAAATTATTGCAGTAGGAACAGAGTTGTTGCTTGGGCAAATAGTGAATACCAATGCACAATATTTGTCACAAGAGCTGGCTACAATCGGAATTGATGTATATTTTCAGACTGTAGTGGGCGATAACATGGATCGACTTCAGGAAGCGGTACGACTTGCCCAGAAGCGTGCAGATATCATTTTATTTTCTGGCGGGCTGGGACCAACCCAGGATGATTTGACAAAAGATGCAATAGCGGCTGTACTGGGACGAAAATTGCAAATAGATCGTCTGGCCATGGATAAGCTGGATCAGTTTTTCCGTAACCGTGGGGTAGAAATGACCGAGAATAACCGCCGGCAGGCACTTTCTATTGAAGGAGCCACTCCGCTTGAGAATGAGACAGGTTTAGCTATAGGGGATGCCATTGCACAGGACGGTAAATTTTATGTGGTCCTGCCCGGACCGCCTAAGGAACTTAAACCTATGTTTGCGAATCATGCTAAACCATGGTTGCTTCAGCAGGCACTGAGCGGTGATGAGATGCCGATTTATTCGAAAATGCTAAAATTTGCAGGGATCGGTGAGTCAGCTCTTGAAACCCGCTTGTTAGATCTGATTCAATCCCAGACGGACCCCACGATTGCTCCTTATGCCAAGGAAGGCGAAGTCACAATCCGTATATCCACCAAGGCGGCCAGTGAAAGTGAAGCTTTAATTAAGCTTACAGCTACGGAAGTACAAATTCAGCAGCGTCTTTCCGAATATATGTATGCAAGTGAGGATGTTACGCTGGAGAAGGTTATCGTAGATCTAATGTCCAAACGCGGACTCACTGTGAGTGCGGCAGAAAGCTGTACAGGTGGTATGCTGATGGAACATATCACTTCCATTCCTGGCAGTGCTGTTATGTTTCAAGGCGGCATCGTGTGTTATTCTAATGAAATGAAAATGAAGTTGCTTAATGTGCCTTATGACTATTTGGAGGGGGAACATGCGCCAGGCGCAGTGAGTAAGGAAGTAGCTCTTGTGCTTGCAGAGCAGGCAAGAATGATTATGGACAGCGATTTTGGACTTTCAGTTACTGGTGTAGCAGGACCTGGATATTCCGAGCGGAAGCCAGTCGGCCTGGTGTATATTGGTATTGCTGAGCGTGACAAGGAAACAGAGGTATACGAGCTGAATTTAAGCGGTAACCGTGAGACCATCCGTTTGCGATCCGTCAAAGCCATTCTGTACAGATTGTGGCGCCGATTGGTAGAGAACGAGAAACTCTCTTAATTATCGGTGAGTTGTTTTAGATTGATATTCATGATATAATCTTCTTATCGGAAGAACCGTTGCAAAGCTTTTTGCCAGCGGTTCTTTTTTCGTTTTAAGAGATCGCTATAATTATAGAAAAGGCTGCAGGAAACAAAAAAACGAATGTATGTTCGAAAAAATGCTTGGCAAGCGTGTCAAAACAAGGTATTATTAAAGTACAAACAATGAAGGATGTGAGTTTATTGTCAGATCGTCGTGCTGCGCTGGATATGGCGCTCCGTCAAATAGAAAAGCAATTTGGTAAAGGTTCCATTATGAAGTTGGGAGAGTCTACCCACATGCAAGTGGAAACAATTCCCAGCGGTTCGATTGCTTTGGATATTGCCTTAGGAACGGGCGGCTTTCCAAGAGGCCGGATTATTGAAGTATATGGACCGGAATCATCCGGTAAAACGACAGTAGCTCTTCATGCTATCGCAGAGGTGCAAAAAACAGGCGGACAAGCCGCCTTTATCGATGCCGAGCATGCGCTTGATCCGTCGTATGCGAGCAAGCTGGGCGTCAATATTGATGAGTTATTACTATCACAACCAGATACAGGTGAGCAGGCACTAGAGATTGCCGAAGCTCTTGTACGTAGTGGGGCAGTGGACATTATCGTCATTGACTCTGTAGCGGCACTTGTACCGAAGGCAGAGATTGAAGGCGAGATGGGAGATTCCCATGTCGGTCTTCAAGCGCGCTTGATGTCACAAGCATTGCGTAAGCTGTCTGGAGCCATTAATAAATCGAAAACCATTGCTATCTTTATCAACCAGCTCCGTGAAAAAGTAGGTGTTATGTTCGGTAACCCTGAAACCACACCAGGTGGACGTGCCTTGAAGTTTTACTCTACGGTACGTTTGGATGTTCGTCGTGTCGAAAGCCTGAAAATGGGTAACGATATTGTGGGTAACCGTACACGTATTAAAGTCGTGAAGAACAAAGTTGCTCCTCCTTTCCGTCAAGCAGAAGTGGATATTATGTACGGTGAGGGCATTTCCAAAGAAGGAAGCTTGATCGATATTGGTACGGAGCACGATATTGTTGACAAGAGTGGAGCTTGGTATTCCTACGAAGGCGAGCGCCTTGGTCAAGGACGTGAGAATGCGAAGCAATTTTTGAAGGAAAATCCAAACATTGCTAGTACGATCGAGCAAAAAATCCGGGTAGCTAGCAATTTGATTACAACAATTGCTCCACCAACAGAGGAAGAGTTGGCGCAGGAGGCCAAGGAAGAACAGGAACTGCTGGAGCTTGAATAAGCTTGGCTGAGACTTCGCTTCTGATCTGTCATGTGAACCGTAGTCTAGGGACGATGGTATAGTCTGGTACAGTCCGTTTGAATAGCATGATTCTGATGCCCTGCACAGCTGTGCAGGGCATTTTTGCACATCAAATAAAGCCTGATAGGTCAGTGGAATCTAACTTTTGCGCAGCAGCTGATTGCAGGTTGCTTTCGTGAATTTCAAAGTGAGGGAAACATATTGCAATTGGACGATAAGGATGAATACACTTCAGAAGCAAACAAACAGCAAGGGATTTCTCTTTTTCCAGATCATGAAGAATTGATGATTACTAGAGTGGAGCAGGGACAAAGACGCAACCGTGGAAGATACATCATTCATTTTGGTCCATACTCATTGTCTGTGCTGGAAGATGTAATGATCAAGTACAACATGTTTAAGGGAACGTCCTTCGTCAAAAAAGAACTAGAAGATATTGTTCTGGCAGATGAAAAGCAACAGGCTTATGTCCATGCGCTGCGCTATTTGGGACAAAAGCCCCGTACATGTCAGGAAATTGCCCAGCGTTTAGCGCAAAAGGAAGTGGCTCAGACGGTTATTGATGAAATATTGGTCCGACTGCAAAGGGAGAACCTTGTAGATGATGATTTATACGCCCGTCAGTGGGCAAGACAGCGGATAACAAGTCAACGTAAGGGGAAGATGTGGATCAGGCAAGAACTTCGTCAGAAGGGCATTTCTAAAGCCTCTATCGGGGAAGCGTTAGGAGAAATCACCGACAATGAGGAATGGGAGAGTGCATTGACGGTTGGACGTAAGAAATGGAATCAGGTTCGCGGTGATATAATGGATAAAAAAAAGAAGACATTCCCGTTTCTTATGAGACGTGGATATTCGGGAGATATAACACGTCGCGTGATCAATCATCTTACTGCGGCCGAACAAGACGATGATTTTGATGACGAGGGATCAATGCAATGGGAGGAATAGTTGCAAAAAGATAGCTGAACCTTTGGCTGGATGAGTCGCTTATGATGTGGACAGTTGCACGGAGTCTACTAATGTTTGCATTCCCTTGACAATGCCATTTGTCAAATAATAAAATATATATGAAACGATATTTGTGGAGTACCCTTTTTCCTTCCAAAAAAGTGGAACCCACGATAAAGTTCTCATCGCCAAATAACAAGTGATGCCGCTATGCCAGGCGGAATTGTACGTGTGAAAGCATGTGCATATGAAATGAAGCGACCTTGTGTCGTTATCTTAGTTTGACGATCAAAGTAAATGTGACAATTGCAAAAAGTCCCAAGGAATGCCTTGGAGGAACCAACGGGGAGGTGAACAGTATGATGACTGCGATCTGGTTCGTTCTCGTTGCTGTAGCCGCGTTATTCTTTGGGTTCGGGATTGGTTATTTTATTCGCAAATCTATTGCAGAAGCTAAGATCTCCAGTGCGGAAGAAGCTGCCGCGCAAATCGTGGAGAACGCGAAAAAAGAGGCAGAAGCGCTGAAGAAGGAAACGGTATTGGAAGCGAAAGATGAAATTCACCGCATTCGTGCCGAAGCTGAAAAAGAAACTCGTGAACGTCGCAATGAAATTCAACGACAGGAACGAAGATTGCTGCAAAAAGAAGAATCGCTGGATAAAAAATTGGAATCACTGGAACGCAAAGAAGAACAAGTGGCCAACAAAGAGAAACGAATCGATGAAACCCAGCAGCAAATTGATTTGATTTACAAGAGTCAGGTAACTGAGTTGGAGCGTATATCCAATCTTACGATGGAAGATGCAAGAAGTATTATTCTGACCAACGTAGAGCAGGAAGTTCGTCATGAAACAGCTCAGATGATTAAGGAAATTGAACAGCAGGCCAAAGAAGAAGCAGACAAAAAGTCTCGTGAGATCATCACACTGGCCATCCAACGCTGTGCGGCAGATCATGTAGCAGAAACGACGGTTTCTGTTGTAACATTGCCGAATGAAGAAATGAAAGGCCGGATTATCGGGCGCGAAGGCCGTAACATCCGTGCACTTGAAACCCTTACAGGGATCGACCTCATTATTGATGATACGCCGGAAGCTGTTATATTGTCCGGATTTGATCCGATTCGTAGAGAGATTGCTCGTACAGCACTTGAGAAGCTCGTAGCGGACGGACGGATACATCCGGCTCGTATTGAAGAGATGGTGGAAAAATCTCGTAAAGAGGTGGACGAACGAATTCGTGAGTATGGTGAACAGGCCACCTTTGAAGTGGGTGTGCATAGCCTGCATCCGGATTTGATCAAGATCTTGGGACGACTCAAGTTCCGTACGAGTTACGGACAGAACGTATTGAAGCACTCGATGGAAGTTGCATACTTGACAGGTCTGATGGCCGGGGAACTGGGCGAGGACGTTGTACTGGCAAGACGGGCAGGCTTGCTGCATGACATCGGGAAAGCGCTGGATCACGAAGTGGAAGGATCACACGTTGAAATTGGCGTGGAGCTGGCGAAGAAGTACAAGGAACACCCGGTCGTTATCAACAGCATTGCTTCACATCACGGCGACTGCGAAGCGACTTCAGTAATCGCCATGCTGGTCGGAGCAGCAGATGCTCTGTCAGCTGCAAGACCGGGAGCACGGCGTGAAACGCTAGAGACGTATATCCGTCGTCTTGAGAAGCTGGAACGCATCTCCGAATCTTTTGAAGGCGTTGAAAAATCATACGCAATTCAAGCCGGACGCGAAGTTCGTGTCATGGTACAGCCAGAGAAAATTGATGATGCGGAAGCATTCCGACTGGCCCGCGATATTACGAAAACGATTGAGAATGAACTGGATTATCCAGGGCACATCAAGGTTACCGTTATTCGTGAGACACGTGCGGTAGAATACGCAAAATAAAAGCATTTCAATGAAAAGTGGCCGCTTGTAGGGCCACTTTTCATTATGTAAGGCAGACTAGGGAGGGTTTTCTATCAACGTATTATTTATTGGAGACATCGTCGGCAGTGTAGGCAGAAAGGCACTGAGGGAGAATCTCCCTTCGCTTAAATCAAAATACAACCCGCATGTTATTATCGTGAACGGAGAAAATGCAGCTTCGGGAAGAGGGATTACTCAATCCATCGCCAGAGAGTTTTTTGATTGGGGCGTTCATGGAATTACAATGGGTAATCATACATGGGACAATAAGGAAATATTTGATTTTATAGATGATGAGCCGCGGATCATCCGTCCGGCTAACTTTCCACCAGGGACACCAGGCCGAGGTTATACTGTGGTAAAAGGTGGAGGTAAGGAGCTGGCCATTGTTAATCTGCAAGGTAGAACCTTCTTGCCAGCTATTGATTGTCCATTTCGTGCAGCGGATGAAATTGTAGACGAGCTGCGCAAAAAACATAAACATATTCTGGTAGATTTTCACGCTGAAGCCACCTCCGAAAAAATAGCGATGGGTTGGCATCTGGATGGACGTGCATCGATTGTGGTAGGTACACATACACACGTACAGAGCAATGACGACACAATTTTGCCACAAGGAACTGCATATCAGACAGATGCAGGGATGGTAGGTCCTTATGAGGGTGTGCTGGGTATGCAGAAAGAGGCTGTATTACAGAAATTCCAGACCCAGCTTCCGGTACGCTTCCAAGTGGACACGGGCAAATGGCACTTTCATGCCATTAGTGTAGAGCTCAATGATCAGGATGGAAAAGCCCGCAAAATTGAGAAAATCAGACTAAAAGAAGATGAATGGCGAATGGATTAAGCTTTTTGAGAGCTACTCAAGGAAAGAATAAGGAAAACTGTCACCAAAAAGCAGGAATTTTTTGCTGACCCTCGAATAACATCTAATAGTGGAATCAAACCATCATCATTCCCAGGGGAGGTACTTACTATGGATGTATTAAAAGTATCAGCAAAATCCAATCCCAATTCAGTTGCAGGCGCACTCGCAGGAGTACTGCGTGAACGCGGAAATGCAGAATTACAGGCGATTGGAGCGGGTGCACTAAACCAAGCCATTAAAGCGGTAGCCATTGCCCGGGGATTTGTCGCACCAAGCGGAGTGGATTTGATTTGTATTCCTGCTTTTACAGACATTGTTATTGATGGAGAAGATCGGACTGCGATCAAATTGATTGTAGAACCAAGATAATAAATGGAAGTCGCCTGAGCCTGTTTACGTTTTGTAAACGGGCTTTTTTGCTTTGCGGTTTAGCAACTATGTTTTTCAAAATAAATTTTGGTCTTTAATTAAATGGAGGTATGGCGCATGAATGATAAGTTTGAAGCGAGTTGGCCAGTTGTGGACTTTCATTGTGATGTGTTATGTAAAATGCAGCTCGATTCGCAGGTGGACTTCAGTCATTCATCGCTTGATGTCACAAAAGAGCGTTTGCTAGAAGGCAATGTAAGTTTGCAAACATTCGCTATATATATTTCACAGGTATTGGGTACACCGAAATTTGAGCATGTGGTTCGTCAAATTGAGCTGTTCAGGCAGCATGTAACTTCTACCTCAGGCGGATTAAAACCTTTGCTGTGGAAAGAAGACTTGGCAGCATTTAAAAATACGTCCGCTATACGTCAAGTGGAGCAAGCACAGCAGACAGACGTAGAGAAGCAAGCAGGAAAGATAACGAATGGGCATGGAAGTGGGACGAATCATGCAGGGTCACCTTGGGCGTTGCTCTCGCTTGAAGGGGTAGATGCGCTGGAAGGCAATCCGTTTTATGCAGATGTGTGCTATGCCATGGGAATACGATTGATTGGACTGACATGGAATTATGCAAATTGGGCTGCTGACGGAATTATGGAGGTTAGAGGAGGTGGCTTAACCCGCAAGGGACGTGATTTGGTCCATCGCTGTAATAGTCTGGGCCTGCTGCTAGATGTATCACACTTGTCCGTACAAGGCTTCTGGGAAGTGATGGAGTCGGCGGCCTTACCCCCCATTGCCTCGCATTCGAACGCCTTCGCGAGATGTGCGCACCCCCGTAATTTACAGGATGAACAGATTCGGGCGTTAATCGCCCGTAATGGACGAATCGGATTGACCTTTGTCACGATGTTTCTGAAAGAGCAGGGAACAGTACACGCTGAGGACCTGCTACCGCACATTGAGCACATTTGTTCATTAGGTGGCGAAAGGCATTTGATGTTTGGCTCTGATTTTGATGGTATCGAGACACATGTGCGGGGACTGGAGCACTCGGGGAAATATCCGGTTTTTGCAGAACTGTTGTTAAAGCATTACCCTGAGGAATTGGTGAAGGGATGGCTGGGAGAACATGCGCTGGACTATTTGCGAACGAATCTGCCGTCTAAAATATCTTCTTAATTAGCTGATATAGCAATTGTTTTCGGCTGACCAATTCCTTGACAAAGCGAGAAGGATTACGAAATAATTGGAGCATCCAAGGACTGCATGGTGCTAAAAACAACGCTTACTGAAATTTGATATATGTAGGAGTGAGCCTGACAGTCACCATGCTGTACCGCCATACTAGAGGGGGACTCCGTTACATAATGTTGATAAAAAAGGTTACCTGGCTTGAACTCTTTTATGATTTATTGTTTGTAGCAGCTGTCTCCAAGGCTACTCATGTTTTACTTCATGTTGAGCATGGCAGTATTGATTGGCACAACTTAGTAAAGTTTATTTTGATTTTTATTCCAATCTGGTGGGCATGGGTGGGGCAAACTGTCTATAACAATCGTTTTGGTCAAGACAGTAAAACGCATCGAATCTTTATGATCCTGCAACTATTTTTTGTGTTAATTATGACTGCCAGCCTGAATATAGATTTTGATGCGTATTATGCTTCTTTTTTTGTTGGCTATATTGGCTTAAGAGGTTTGACTGTCGTTCAATATGTACTTTCGGCCCCCAATGAAACAGCCCACAAACAAGAAACAGCTCGTTTTTTTGGAACTTATTTTTGGGTTGGGTTAGTCCTCTCTAGCTTCTCCCTTTTCTTCGACTCGTGGGTTCGATATTTGATTTTATATACTGGTATTGCTGTAGATATCCTCGTTCCTTTGATCGGTCGTAAAAAGCTGGTGATTACACCTATCCATACAGAGCATCTTTTGGAGCGCTTTGCACAGTTTACTTTAATCCTGCTTGGAGAATCAGTGATAAGTATACTTTCGGTTTTACAAGCCGATCATTTCGCAGTCTCCTCCATTGTATTTGCTGCTTTGACATTTGTACTGGTCATCGCGATCTGGTGGCAATATTTTGAGATTATAGAAAAGCGCGTAGACAAATCAAAACAAACAGCAGGACAGACTATTATATATGGTCATTTGTTTATTTATCTTTCCCTTAGCATGCTTGCGGCTTCCATACAGCTCTTATTTTTGGGGCAAGTAGCCTATACTTTTGTACTTTGCTTTACTTTTGCTTCTGTTTTTATTTATTTTTTGTCAGTATTGCTGGTATTCCATCAGTACAGACTAAGTCATCTTAAACCTCGTCTCAGAGTCATTCTTTTCTTAACTGGTATCCTCTGTGCGCTGTTTATTCTGAATATATTTGTTGTAGCTCCTCATCTCATCGTAGCTGAAATCATGCTTTTCTTCCTCCTGTTTGCTAAAATGACGGTTTGATCCCAGTTTTTATATGGACGATATGTATGGCTGGTTAGGGCGAAAAAGGGAACTTTATGCGCTATCCTTTTCTTTCTTGTTGAAATAGGAGTATAATAGCATAGATGTGTAAAGTATTGTATAGAGAAAAAGGAGTGACCACACGATGACTAAAATCGTACCTGTCGGCGTTTCCGCCCGTCATATTCACCTGACTCAAGAGCATATTGAAATTTTGTTCGGAGCAGGCCATCAATTGACTGAATTTAAACCTTTGTCCCAACCAGGACAATTTGCTGCAAATGAAACGGTAGCTGTAATTGGTCCTAAGGGCCAATTTGATAAGGTTCGCATTTTGGGACCTGCTCGTCCTGCTTCCCAACTGGAAATCTCTCGCACAGATTCCTTTGCTATTGGTGTTAAGGCACCTGTACGCGAATCCGGTAGCATTGACGGTACACCAGGAATTACAGTAAAAGGACCAGCTGGAGAAGTGGAACTGCAAGAGGGCGTTATTGTAGCAGCGCGCCATATTCATTTCCATACATCTGATGCAGCTAAATGGGACATTAAGGACAAGCAACTGCTGAAAGTACGTGTTGGCGGCGAACGTGGTCTTGTGTTTGAAAATGTTCTTGCACGTGTGTCCGATTCTTTTGCTTTGGATATGCATATCGATACAGATGAAGCAAACGGAGCTGGTGTGAAAAACGGTGACACTGCTGAAATCGTAGACTAATATACGTGTATGATCCGGAAGGTGTGAAAGTCCGATTCTTGCAAAAGAGTCGGACTTTTTTGCAGTGCTATACATACACAAACACTTACCTATATACATAAAAAATATCAGC
Organism: Paenibacillus jamilae; assembly: GCF_050482105.1. GTDB lineage: Bacteria > Bacillota > Bacilli > Paenibacillales > Paenibacillaceae > Paenibacillus > Paenibacillus jamilae_B. Next base: position 656,628 of record NZ_JBCNHI010000020.1, read on the forward strand.
ATTACATGGCATCCAAATCCGTACCCGGGGATGATCTATGGCTATGACCTATAAATCATGCTATAATTTAGTGTAATGCCTTTTTCAAAGGTTTTTTTGGAGCTTAAAATAAAATAACTAATGCCTAAAGATACAGTAAAATCACAAATTAGCTCGTGAAATAGATGGTGTAAGGAGTGACCAGGGATATGGCTAAGGAAACAAAAGACTACTCCAAATATTTTGATTTCTCGGATGCGAAGATTATTTCTGAAGATGAGCATAGCAAAAAGATTCGTATTCGCGGACGCGAAATCAACATTATGGCGGAGCCGAACCATAGAAAAGAAAAGCAGCGCGGCAAAGAGGACGTGCAGGTATTATATGATAACGCAGTTCCAGATGAGCTAAAGCATATCGGTGAGGGCAAGCATTATATCGTATATACCTTCGGTTGTCAGATGAATGAGCATGATTCCGAAACAATAAAAGGCTTGCTGGAGCAAATGGGCTACCAGGCAACCGAGGATCGGAAGGAAGCAGACATCATTTTACTGAACACTTGTGCTATCCGTGAAAATGCGGAGGATAAAGTGTTTGGTGAGCTGGGTCATCTCAAGCATCTCAAAACAGAAAAGCCAGGACTGCTGCTTGGTGTGTGTGGCTGCATGTCGCAGGAAGAGAATGTCGTGAACCGCATTATGCAAAAACACGGTTTTGTCGATATGATCTTTGGTACCCATAATATTCACCGTTTGCCTCAGCTCGTCAAGGAAGCACTCTTCAGCAAAGAAATGGTGGTTGAAGTGTGGTCCAAGGAGGGCGACATTATTGAAAACCTGCCGAAGAAGCGCGAGGGTATGCGGGCCTGGGTAAACATCATGTACGGCTGTGATAAGTTTTGCACCTATTGCATCGTTCCCTTCACGCGTGGTAAGGAAAGAAGCCGTCGGCCAGAGGATGTTATAGCTGAGGTGCGGGATTTGGCCCGTCAAGGTTTTAAAGAGATTACCCTGCTGGGTCAGAATGTCAATGCCTATGGCAAGGATTTGAAAGATATAAATTACAGATTTGGGGATCTGATGGATGATATGCGCAAAATCAATATACCGCGTGTACGTTTTACGACCTCACATCCGCGTGATTTTGACGACCATTTGGTTGAAGTGCTTGGTAAGGGTGGCAATCTGGTGGAACATATTCATCTGCCTGTACAATCCGGTAATACGGATATATTGAAGAAAATGAACCGAAAATATACTCGTGAGCGTGTTTTGGAGCTAGCAGCGAAGATAAAAGCAGCTGTTCCGCATGCTTCTCTGACAACGGATATTATCGTAGGTTTCCCGGGTGAAACAGACGAGCAGTTTGAAGATACTCTTTCTTTAGTGCGTGAAGTGGGCTATGACTTTGCCTACACATTTATTTATTCACCACGTGAAGGTACGCCGGCGGCTTCGATGGAAGATAATGTGCCTATGTCGGTCAAAAAAGAGCGCCTCCGGCGTCTGAACATTGCGGTGAATCAAAACAGCCTTCGCTTTAATAGTCGATTGCGTGGCGAAGTGGTGGAAGTGCTGGTGGAAGGCGAGAGCAAAAATGACAGCAACGTGCTTGCTGGTCGGACTCGTTCCAATAAGCTGGTTCATTTTGAAGGATCGAAGGACCTGATTGGTTCCTTTGTCCAAGTGAAAATTACAGAGCCTATGACCTTCTACATTAAAGGTGACTTGGTTCAAACGCCAGTAGCGGTTAACGGATAAAAAGAATAGTCTAACGAGCGTGCTGTACGCGGTTTGAATAAAGGGCTGTGTGAAAGACCATTTAAGTGAGAAAAGGAGCGATGGACAATGACAGAGGAGCGGTTGCAGCAAACAGAACTTCAATCGGCGGCACGCCAGCATGATCATTTGGTCAATCGCGATATGATATTGGCAAAGGCCAAAGAGTTGGCGGGTATTCTGGGCAGCAGTGAGGAAGTACAGGTCTTCCGGAAAGCAGAAGAAAAGATTCAGGATCATGAGCGCATTCAGCAACTGATTGCCACGATGAAGAAGAAGCAAAAGGAAATTGTGGCTTTTGAATCTTTAAAAAATCAAAAAATGATTGCTAAAATAGAGGCCGAACTTCAGGAGCTACAGGAAGAGCTTGATAGTATTCCAATTGTAACGGAGTTTCAGCAGAGCCAGGTAGAAATTAATGAGCTGCTGCAAATGGTGATCACGGCTATCCGTGATACCGTTGCTGAAAAGGTAAACGTAGAAGAGGGGAAAACTACTTCCTCCTCTAATTGCAGTGACTAGAATAAGATTTATGGTGTGGAGGCTTAGCTTCCACGCCTTTTTTTCGAAAGAAATTAGGTTCAAGAGACATCAAGAGAATTACGAATCATAAAAGGGATGGAAGCGAGGGAATGGATAAGTTGCGTAAGATGTTAGAGGGCGAACAAAATACCTTTTGGGAGTATTTAGGATGTGAACTGATTACCGCTGATGCTAACGAGGCACATATCGCTTTGGAGGCCAAACAACACCATACCAATGTGATGGGGATTGTTCATGGGGGTGTGCTCACATCATTGATGGATCAGGCGATGGGGATGGTCAGTATGGCTTCACGAAATATGGCTTCATGTGTAACAACGAATCTGAATGTTCATTTTTTGTCAGCCATGAGACAAGGACGACTGGACGTTAAGGCACGGATTCTTCATCAGGGAGGTCGCACCATAACCACTGAGGCGGAAGTAAGGGATAGTGAAGGTACACTCGGTTGCACAGCTACAGCGACCTTCCGAGTATTGCGTCAACAAGCAAGTGACTCAGGCAAGGCCTGACGCTTGACAAAAATTTTTATTATGTCATAATGAATTTATCAAAACGATATAATATGGTGATGCCAATGGATAGCAATCGTATAAACGAAGAGGCGCAGAAGGCGTCTTATAACATTAAGAAATATCGTACCCCGGACGGCGCTCCGGCGGATATCGTCATGTTTACTTTAACGAAGCGTGAGCGCAAGACGGTAACAAAGACACTGCCGATTCGTGAGCTGAAAGTGATGCTCATCAAGCGCCGTAGTTGGCCATTTGCCGGACGATGGGCGTTGCCTGGAGGGTTTTGCCAAGAAGACGAATCCATATATGGAGCGGCCAAGCGGGAACTGTTAGAGGAAACCGGTGTAGACGGCGGACATCTGGAGTATTTGGGCGTGTATAGTGGACCAGGTCGTGATCCGCGCGGGTGGATCATATCACATGCGTTTTTTGCACTGGTAGAGGAATGGATGCTGGAGCAGCGTCAGGCGGCTGATGACGCTTCTGAGGTCGGGTTATTTACGATCAGAGAAGCGTTGGAAGAATTGGAGCTGGCGTTCGATCACCGGGATATCATAGTTGATGCTTATCGCAAGATTCAGTTGCAGATGCTTCAGACAACGATAGCCAAGCAGTTTTTACCGCCACATTTTACACTGGGTGAATTGTATCAGGTGATCCAAAGCGTCGTGCCAGATTTCGAAGAGCCTAATTTTATTCGCAAAATAACATCGACTCGCAGCAGACAGGGAATACTGGAAGAAGTGCGGGATGAGAATGGCAAACCGCTTAGTTCCAATCAGTATTCACAAAGACCGGCACAATTGTACCGCTTTAGTGATAGAGTACCGCGTTTATCTATTTATACGTAACTGCCAATAGAATGGGTTACGCACAGAGCGTACAATCTCACTTTGATGATAAGGAGTTGACTGTACGATGAAGGCACTGATTGTTATTGATTACACAAAAGATTTCGTGGATGGTAGTCTGCCTGTCGGGCAACCTGCGATTGAACTGGATGAACGGATCACCGCCATTACGCAGGCCTATGTAGAGCAAGGGGACTTTGTTGTCATGGCTGTCGATTTACATGAGGAGAATGACCCTTATCACCCGGAGAGTAAGCTGTTTCCTCCACATAATATACGTGGAACCGATGGACGACAATTGTATGGTAAGCTTCATAGCCTATATGAGCAACAAAGTGATCGTATCTACTGGTTGGATAAAACACGGTATAGTGCTTTTGCTGGTACAGATCTGGAACTCAGACTGCGTGAACGCGGGATTCTGGAGGTTCATCTGATTGGTGTGTGTACAGATATATGTGTGCTGCATACGGCTGTAGATGCTTATAACAAAGGTTTTGCTATTACCGTATACAAGGACGCTGTGGCGAGCTTTAATCAGGCGGGACATGATTGGGCTTTAGGCCATTTTGAGGGAAGTCTTGGAGCCACGGTACGGTCGGCTGAAGATACGCTTATGCTCCAGAAGAAGTAAAATAACTGAACGATTGTGCACCAATGTCCGATAACAAAAAGGAGTCGGATATTGCTGAATCTGGACAGATAAGACGGTATGCCGTCACCAAGCCAGTGATAGTCAGAGAGGATGATACGATGAAGTCAACGAGCCTCGCATTACATACAGATAAATATCAGATTAATATGATGTACGCCCATTGGGTGAACGGAAGTCACCAGCGTAAAGCTGTGTTCGAGGCGTATTTTCGTAAGCTCCCTTTCGGTAATGGATATGCCGTGTTTGCTGGTCTGGAACGGATTGTGAATTACATTTCAAATTTGCGGTTTACAGAAGAAGACATTCGCTATCTGTCAGAGCAGGAGGAGAAGTACGACCCCATGTTTATGGAGGCGTTGCGCCAGTTTAAGTTTGGCGGAACGGTCCATTCGATGAAAGAAGGGGCGCTTGTTTTTCCGAATGAGCCTTTGGTGCGAGTTGAAGGAACCATTATGGAGACACAGCTTGTCGAAACAGCGTTGCTGAATTTTATGAACTACCAGACACTCATTGCGACAAAAGCATCGCGCATCAAGCAGGTGGCCAGTGACGATACACTGCTCGAATTTGGTACACGGCGTGCGCAGGAGGCAGATGCAGCCATTTGGGGAGCGCGTGCAGCTTATGTTGCAGGTTTCGATGCGACTTCTAATATGCTGGCAGGCGAACATTTTGGGATTCCGACAAAAGGAACACATGCCCATTCATGGGTACAAACCTTTATGACGGAGCAAGAGGCGTTTGACGTGTATGCGAAGGTTTTGCCAGATCAGGTTACATTGCTGGTAGATACCTTTGACACGCTGGAGAGCGGTGTTCCTCATGCGATTCGGACAGCAAAGATGCTGGAGAGTCAAGGCAAGCGTATGAATGCCATCCGTTTGGATAGCGGTGATTTGGCTTATCTATCTATTCAGGCCCGGGAAATGCTGGATGCCGAAGGTTTGGATTACGTACAAATTGTTGCTTCCAACGATTTGGATGAAAATACGATTTTCAATCTAAAAGCCCAAGGTGCACGTATTGATGTATGGGGTGTAGGAACACAGCTGATTACGGCTTCAGATCAACCTTCATTAGGCGGAGTGTACAAGCTGGTTGAGCGGGAAGTAGACGGTGAAATGCTGCCGACGATTAAGATCTCGGGTAACCCGGAAAAAGTATCTACACCAGGCAAAAAGGATGTATACCGTATTGTGGATAAGAAGAAAGGGAGAGCTGTAGCTGATTACATTTCTTTCCCGGATGAAGAACGTCCGCGCAATGGTAAGCGCCTGAAGCTGTTTAACCCTTTGCATCCATATATGAAGAAGTATGTAGAAAATTACGAAGCTGTACCGATGCTTGAACCTATTTTTATAAATGGACAAAAGGTATACGAGCTTCCTGAACTGGATGAAATTCGTGCCTATCATGTTTCACAGCTGAAGCTGTTTTGGCCAGAATATTTGCGGAAGCTGAATCCTGAAATTTATCGGGTAAACCTTAGCGAGAAGGTATGGGAGCTGAAGCAAAAGCTGATTGACAGCTACATGCAGCCCGACGTTGAAGAAAAGGAATAATTTGAAAAGGCACCTCATCTTGTATGGGGTGCCTTTTTTGTGTTGGTGTATGCGTGAAATAGGGCTTATTTATAAATTTCCCTCATCACATGTCGTAGCTCAGGAACGATAATGCGTTCCATTGCCAAACGAACGGCTCCGCGAGAGCCGGGCATAGAAAATACAGCTGTCTGGCCTACAGTACCCGCTACAGCTCGGCTTAATATAGCTGCTGATCCAATGTCCTCAGCAAAGCTTAAATAACGGAAGATTTCTCCAAATCCAGGTAATTCCTTATCCAGTAGAGAGGAGACGGCTTCATATGTAGTATCACGCGGAGAGATGCCGGTACCACCTGTTAAAAGTACAGCCTCGATATCATCATGTGCCACAGCTTCAGTTACTAACTGGCGTATACCTTCATAATCGTCCTTGACGATAACATATCGAATAACCTTATACCCATTCGTTTCTAGTAATTCCTTGAGCAGTCGTCCCCCGGTATCCGTTTCCATGGTACGTGTATCAGAGACAGTCACGACCATACAGTTAACTTGCTGCGGAGATTCCCGGCGGTGCTCCTCTACAGATGTTATATTCATTACAATATTCACTCCTTGCTCAGTGGTTAAACATACTCTATTTTTACAATAGAGGAATGAATGACGGTATGCAAGTCATAAACGAGGACTAAAATTATGTGATTAATATCCTTGCATTCATACTTTGGAATATAGTACACTTCCTTACATAAGTCGGGATTTTTTGGATTTGCTTTGTTGAAAGCGCGAACACCAAATGATTAAATTCAAAGTTCAGCGGGTAATAGTACAGCAGGATCAACAACTGGGAGGTAATGTAATATGAATCATTCATACCAACAATGCGTGGATGCTTGCCTGGAATGTATGAACGCTTGCAATGTATGCTATGTAGCAAGTTTAAAGGAATATGATTTAGCTATGCTGCGTGAATGTATTCGAGTGAGCAGGGAATGCGCAGAGATATGTGGGTTTGCCGCTCAAATGTTGCAGCGTGGAACGGATTTTGCCGAGGAAATCTGTGAGCTATGTGCTAAAGCCTGCGAGCTATGTGCTGCTGAATGCAGCAAGCATTCCCATAATCATTGCAAACATTGTGCAGAAGCCTGCCGTCATTGTGTTGAGGCCTGCCGCCAATTGGTGGCAGTGTAATTACATATACAGAGCTAGTCCCTGAAGAAGGGAATAAAAGGTTGCTTTCCACTAAATAGGTTTGTATAATGGTGGGAATTAACGTCAAGGAACGGGAGAGTAACAACGGAACCGTATCATTACAGCGAGCCGGAAGAGGTGGAAGCCGGTATGAAATCCGATGTGAAGCGCACCCGGGAGATGGTTGATCCAACGATAAGAACTTCTAGTAGATCAGCCCGGCAGACACCGTTATACGTCAATGGAGTGAAATCGCGATTTGTGTAAACTAGCTATAGCTACACAACCGATTTACGAAGAGTGGTACCGCGGGGATATCGAAGTTCTCGTCTCTTGAATTATATCAAGAGGCGGGAGCTTTTTTTGTTAGATCCTATAAAAAGAAGGAGAGAGGAATATGTTGTTGACGATTGCTGCCCAAGCTATATTGGCTCATACGGGCTTGGAGGAGAAGGAGGTTTTATCTTTATTTGAGGTGCCTCCGCAGCCAGAATGGGGAGATGTGGCATTTCCTTGTTTTGTGCTGGCAAAAAAATTTCGAAAGTCTCCACAACATATCGCGATGGAATTGGCAGAGCTAGTAAGCCACGAAGCAGGTCTAACCGCTTCAGCATCGGGCGCCTATGTAAATATCACAATGGATCGATCTGTTCATATTCCGACGATGCTTGCTGAATTGAGCAAGACCGAGTTTCTCAGGCCCAATATCGGAAATGGACAGCGAGTAGTGATTGATATGTCCTCACCCAATATCGCCAAACCATTTGGTATCGGTCACCTTCGCTCTACTGTTATCGGTGCTGCCTTGTATCGCATACTTGGTGAAACCGGATATGTGCCGATTAGTGTGAATCATCTGGGGGATTGGGGGACACAGTTTGGCAAGCAAATCGCAGCCTATAAAAGATGGGGAAATGAGGATTTGCTTCAGCATGATCCGATTGGGGAATCGTTGAAGTTGTATGTGCGTTTTCATCAGGAGGCTGAGCATGATCCGTCACTGGAGGATGAAGGCCGTGAGTGGTTCCGACGTTTGGAGCACGGGGATGCTGAGGCTCAACAATTATGGGAGTTTTTTGTTGAAGTCAGTCTAGGTGAGTTTGACCGTATGTACCAACGTCTGAACATTTCGTTTGACCATGTGTTGGGGGAAAGTTTTTACAATGATAAGATGCAGGCGGTTGTTGCCCAATTAAGAGCAAAAGGATTGCTGGAGGAAAGCGAGGGGGCACTTGTGGTTCGTTTGGAAGACGAGCAGTTACCGCCATGTCTTATTTTGAAAAAGGATGGCACCACCATTTATCCAACCCGAGACCTGGCGACAGCGATTTATCGTCATGAAGTGATGAAGGCTGATCGGTTGCTGTATGTCGTTGGCGGGGAACAGAAGTTACATTTCCAGCAGGTATTTGCGGTGCTGAAGCAGGCAGGGGAGACATGGGCAGAGCAATGTGAGCATGTACCCTTTGGTTTAATGCGGTTTGCGGGTAAAAAAATGTCCACAAGACGCGGTAAGGTGATAAAACTGGAGGAAGTGCTGGATGAAGCTGTAGCGCGTGCTCAAGCCATTATTACGGAGAAAAACCCTAATTTGCAAGAACAAGAGGCAATAGCGGAAGACGTTGGCATTGGAGCAATTATTTTTGGCGATTTAAAAAATAACCGTCTGAATGAAGTGGATTTTTCGCTGGAAGAGGCACTCACCTTTGAAGGTGAGACTGGACCTTATGTGCAGTATACCAATGCGCGCATACGCAGCCTTCTAGAGAAAGCTCGTGCTAGTGCTGATTCCAACTCCAACTCTAATTCTAGTGACAACACCCTTGCTCAAGACGGGCATTCTTCTGTATTGAATATCGTTCCGGATGAAATGTTGGGTGACGCAGGCTGGGTACTGCTTAAGCAGTTGGATCGTTATCATGGACAGCTGATACGTGCTGCTCGGCAACTGGAACCTTCGGTTATTGCGAGATTTGCATTAGATACGGCACAGGCGTTTAACCGCTTTTACGCTAAGGAAAGGATTGTTGATGGCGGACAGTGGCGCATTCAGTTGGCGAAACAAACTGCGGATATGCTGGCTAGTACACTGCGACTTCTTGGACTGAAATCACCTGATCGGATGTAAAGCTACCCCAAGTGGGTATTTTGGAGAACACTGCTGCTTTTTGCTGGCTAACTTACTGAAGCTTAGCTCTTTTTCTCTAAAAAGATGCTACAAAAGGATAACGGTCATAAACATTTTGGGTATGTATAAATGTGGTGAGCAGAAAAGAGCTAGACGGGTTACACTAATAGCTAAGGTATTCCATTGTTTTGCAACCAATTTGTGCATATTTGAAACATTTGATGATTTTATTGCGTCCGTAAGTATAGAAGCATAGTAAACATGGAGGTGTATCTCATGATTAAAAATAAAAGCGTGGCAGCTGCGCTGCTTGTCGTCTGCTCATTGGCTGTAGCTACGTCGGCTTCTGCTTTTCGTGATATAAAGGGAGCTGAGCAGGAGAAGATCGTAAATTCACTTCAGGACAAAGGAATTATTCAAGGGATAACCAAGGATAAGTTTGCACCAGATCAAACACTCACGTATGCACAAGGAGTACACTTGGTTGTTCGTGCGATGAATCTTCAGGTTATGCCTGATTTCACTACGGGCTCCTTTGCAAACATCCCGGCTTCCGCATGGTATGCCGATTCCTACCGGATTGCAGTTCAGCACCAAATCCCTCTGTCACCGGATATTGATCCGAGCACCCGCATGACAAGGGAACAATTCGCGAATATTCTGTATAAAGCAGTGAGTGCAACCGGTGAATATCCAACGGTCCGTATGCTCATTAATGTAGCAGATGGCAAAAAATTAGACCAAGAGTCGAACGAAGCAGTTCAATTTCTTTTGTTGACCCAAATTGCAACATTGGATGATAAGAGTAACTTTAACCCGGATCGTAAAGTAACGCGGATGGAGGCAGCAGAAATGGTCTATCATGCATCCGAGTTTGTACAAAGTCATAAACCAGTGCAAGCCACCCCTGAAAATCCAGCCGAGTCTGTAGATTCAGATCAACAGACCCATATTAGTATGAGCATAGAGAAGGCGAATGACCAGCAGAATAAAGTGACCATCACCCGTCTGCAGGCACCTAATCCAGGCTACGGCATTGAAGTGGATCATATCGACTATGTAGATGATACGAATGCTGTCATTTACTACAAGCTTACGAGTCCAAAACCGGGGGAAATGAATATTCAAGTCATTACAGATACCCATACCAGTACGTTGGTAGACAGTAAGTATAAGGTTACGCTCAAAGCAGTTGATGGAACAGTGCTTCCGCCCACCGGAACAGGCACGTCTGTAGCTAAATAAAACGACAGGCCATATGTCATTTATAAAATAAAGCCAGCGAGTCCCCAATATGAATGGAGACCGCTGGCTTTTTCATGCTAAATGTTAATGGTAAGCTCAAGCTCTAATATTTTTTAAGCTTTAAATGCAACTTTGCCTGTAAGCAAGTCATTCTGCACAGGAGGTGCAGCTGGGGAAGACGCAGATTCTGCTGCAACCGTTCCTGACTGGAGCTGATACATTTGGAAGTAGCGCCCGCCTTGGGCCATAAGCTCGTCATGGCTACCCCGTTCAACAATTTCACCCCGATGTAGCACCAAAATTTGGTCTGCACTACGAATGGTGGACAGACGGTGGGCAATGATAAAGGTCGTACGTCCCTTCTTGAGCACCTCAAGAGCAGATTGGATGAGTGCTTCCGTTTCGGTATCAATGTTGGCGGTCGCTTCATCCAGAATTAAAATGGCAGGATCAAAGGCTAATGCGCGAGCGAACGAAATAAGCTGGCGTTGCCCGGCGGATAAGGTACTGCCTTTCTCAATAACAGGCTCGTCAAATCCTTGGGGCAAATGGGCTAACAGTTTGTCGGCACCAACGTCGTGCAGCGCTTTATTCACCTGCTCTCTCGTAATTCTGCTGTCTCCGAGACTGACATTAGAGGCTACTGTACCTGTGAACAAATATGGATCTTGAAGCACAATACCCATATGATGGCGAAGCCATTGTTTAGGAATACTTTTGATAGGCGTTCCGTCAATAGTGATCGTTCCTTTTTGCGGATCATAGAACCGGAATAGCAGGTTGATAATCGAGCTCTTGCCTGATCCAGTATGCCCGACAAGAGCAACCGTTTGGCCAGGCTGTGCTGTAAAGGAAATATGCTTAAGTACATCATCCTTTTTGTAGGCAAAGGAAACGTCGTTAAATTCTACTTGACCTTTGTAACGCGGCATCGTGCCGTCTGTCACTGGCTCTCCCGTTTCATCCATCAATTCAAATACGCGTCCTGAGGATACGATGGAAGTATCCAGTACAGCGAGTTGGTTGACCATACCTGTTATAGGTTGGAACAATCGACCCAGTACATCGACGAAGGCGTATAATACACCTAGTGATATCGCACTACCTGTAGTGCCAAGCGCTGCAGATCCAAAATACCACAACACGACAGCGAAGGCGAGGTTTCTCAACACGTTGACCAAATTGTGCGATGTAAAAGCGTTCAAATTCAGCATTTTATTCTGATGCTTCATATAGTCATCATTCAGCTCTTCAAACTCTTGCTGTGTTTGTTTCTGGTGCCGGAATACACGAATAATGGACATTCCCTGAATCGATTCATTAATAATCGCATTAATCTCACTGAGTCTGGACCGAATGATCGTATTATAGCGAGTGGCGACCTTGCGGTACAATACAATCCATAAAATTAGCAACGGTACAATAAATAGAGAGATAAGCCCCAGTCTGAAATCCAGTAAAAAGAGTGCAACGTATACCCCTGCCATCGTTACAATCCCTGAGGTGAAGTTAGAGAGTACAGCCACAAATAAATCTTTGACTGCCTCCGTGTCATTCGTAACACGGGATACGACCTTACCCGCGGGTAAGTTATCAAAAAAGTATACTGGCAAGCGCTGAATGTGTGCGTAGAGATCGAGTCGAAGCTTCTGAATGACCTTGTTCGCCGAGGATTGCAACCAGTATGTTTTACCGAACTCGGCAAAAATCGAAACGACTAAAAAGAAACAATACCACCCAATCAGCTGAAAAATGCCAGGCATTTCTGGTTTGTAAAAGCTATACAGCTCATCAGCGGTAAGAGCCTTAGCTTGGTAACGAAAGGTGTCGGAGCCGCGTGTCACGGTCAGCGTACCGTTCGTAAAGGATCGGTTACCGTCTGCTACTTGGACAGAACCATCGACAAATACAAAAGATTTGCCGACTTGTAAAATCCTCGCTTCGCGCCCTTTGGTCTCCCCGGCTTCAAAACGATCTTCACGTTTGAAATGGGTTCCAGCGTAGCTAACAGAGCCGCCCGCACTAGTCGTCTCATAAAATGGTTTTTCAATAGCGAGCATGTGGTCGTCAATCATCGTTTTGGCGATGAAGGGACCGGCAAGCTCGGCGGCTACTCCAATAGCCAAGGCAATGAGAGCGGCAATAAAACCCGCTTTGCTCGTCAGTGCATATTGGAACAGCCTTTTACCTATATTGGATTTCATTAGGATACCTCCCCTGAGGTCAGATCAGATTCCACTTGTTGCCGTTCATATTGTTGTCGGTACCATCCGTCAGCCTGAAGCAGCTCATTGTGGGTTCCTTCCTCAATAATACGTCCTTGCTCCAGCACGACGATCCGGTCTGCATGCTCTACAGCCGATAGACGGTGGGTGGAGATCAAGGTTGTTTTACCCGAGCGTTTATGTCGGATATTGTCAATAATACGTGCTTCCGTGCGGGCATCTACTGCTGATAGTGCATCGTCAAGTACTAGAATATCCGGATCACCGATAAAGGCGCGTGCAAGCGAAACGCGTTGCTTCTGACCGCCGGACAGGGCGATACCTTTTTCTCCGACGAGTGTATCCAGCCCATCGGACAGGGTTCCCAAATCCTGATCAAAGGCGGCCGTACGGATCGCTTCCATGATGTAATCATCATCGGCCCCAGGCTTTCCGAACTGAATGTTCTCGCGCACTGATTTGGAGAACAAAATTTGTTCTTGCGGCACGTAGCCAATCCAGCTGTGTAATTGTTCCGCTGCAATGTCCTCCAGCCGAGTGCCGGAGATTAAAATATCACCACTGCCAGTCGGATATTCATGCAATAGTTGTTTGAGCAAAGTGGATTTTCCACTGCCTGTTCGTCCGACAACACCTAATGTTTCTCCACGTTTGAGCTCCAAATTCACATGTGACAGATTGTCAACCGTGGAGGTAGGATAACGGAAAGTCACGTCTTTCATGGTGATGGATTCGGGGCGATCTACTGGAACAGGCTGAGCTACATCCTGAACGTCTGGCTGGACATCAAGAGTTTCATTAACCCGGTCCAGGGAAGCGCTACCGCGCTGCATAATGTTAATCAGCTCGCCAATGGCGAACATCGGCCAGATCATCATTCCTAGATACATGTTAAAGGATACCAGTTCACCTAGCGTGATATCGTTATGAAATACCAGATAAATACCATACCCGAGTCCGATAACGTAGCTAAGTCCTACACATAAACGGATCGTCGGTTCAAAGAGAGCATCCATCCGGGCCACTGCCAAGTTTTTACGAAACACATCCTCAGTAATATCGGCAAAACGTTTTTCGTCCATTCGTTCTTGCACATAAGCCCGAATGACACGGATACCAGCCACCGACTCCAGCACCTGGTCATTCATATCGCCAAATGCGTCTTGTGCCAATGTGTAACGTTCATGTACGGCTTTACCGTAAATACTCATGGCCAGAGCAATAAAAGGAAGGGGTAGAATGGCCGCAAGAGTTAACTTCCAGCTAATCAGGGTACCCATGGCAACCAATACAACGGTAAGGTAGACAGTGGAGTCCGTTAATGTCAACATACCGAAGCCTGCTGTACTTGCGACAGAGCGAAGATCGTTCGTGGCACGAGCCATCAAATCACCTGTGCGATTGCGTTCGAAAAATGGAGGGGTCATCCGCAGCAGATGATTCATAAAACGAGTGCGCAATAGGCGCTCGACCAGATTCGCACCACCGAACAGCTTGTGCATCCATATGTACGTAATGTAGTAGATGACGGCAAGAATGCCTATGATGTACAAAATATAACGCCAAAGCGAGGACCAGGAAATCGAACCGCGTACAATCTCATCAATGGCACTGCCTAGCAGCCGAGGTGGAGCAAGCTCCAAAACGCCAACCGCAATCAGCAAAAACAATCCGATGGAGTATCGGCTTCGTTCTCTTTTAAAAAACCAGCCTAAATTTTTGAGTACTGAAAACAAGAGGAATCCCATCCTTTCATATCAAGTTCTTTCGAGAGTTGTGTACCATTTTGAAGAAACAACAGCGGCTTGCTGCCACAAGTACGATGCGGCAACAGGCGCAAAAAAGGCATACCGTCCGCAGACGATATGCCTTAAATCTCAATATCATATGGCGCGCAGGTATTCTCAGCACACTCACCACTGAAAAACTGCTCAAACGCAGGCAGCCACTCGTATTAAACCATACAACAGGAATGGCCCAATTCTGAAGGATGCGACAGGGGAGATGCTCCGGTATGAAGTTGTAGTGTTTGTAGATGTGGGTGGAATACAATCATAAATTTTAGCACCGGGAACACTCCTTTCTTCCTCAAAATGGGTTCATTCTTACATGAGTTATCGTTCAAATTGGTAATAAATTTCAAAATGGATCTCGTATGGTTGAATCTTAACACCCTTTTTTGCGAATTGTCAAACCTTTTTCAAAAAAATGTATATGACTTGTCCAAGAACTCGCGTGGGGTGAGACGGTTGGTGGTTATTCCAAAAGATGCTATGATATAGTTGGCAGGACGTCATTGTACAAGGAGATGAGCATAACGCATGAGCATACAGGTAACTGAACCTGCGGCACAGTGGTACATGAAGGAGCTTGGTTTGAATCGTGGAGATTCCATCCGTTTTTTTGTTCGCTATAGCTCCGGCGGTGGGTTGCATCCGGGCTTTTCTCTGGGAATTGCCGTAGAGCCTCCGCAGCACCCCGCACTACAGCATGAAGCGGCTGGCATTACGTTTTATATGGAGGACCAGGATTACTGGTATCTGAAAGGGCATCATCTGGAAGTGAAGTATTTGGAGGAACATGACGACATTATTTACACCTATGTTAAGGATGAGCAAGCTTAATGTTTCCACGTTAAAAATAGCGTGCCAATAGCGTGCCAATAGCGTGCCAATAATGTAATGGTTTAAGGACATGAAAAAGCGGCGGAGTATCGTGTGGCAGGAGATAAACCTGCATATGATACTCCGCCGCTTTATTGTGGTTAGGGCAGGATGTTGTATGTTAAGGATTGTTGAACATCGGACCATCGACTGCAAAATCAAAATCATCAATATCGTACACATGTACAGGTAGGGAAGCTTCGATAATGCGGTGGATCCAGTCCAATTGATCAGTCAGGATCGGTAATGCTTCACGCTGAGCTGTCAACACCAGTTCGGTTTCAATCGGATCAAAATATTCTCCGTAATGCGCCGTATCAACAGCATTAATGACAGTGAGTGATGTATTGGTGTCGAATAGGATAGGCAAGCTTTTCGCCCAAGGCATCTGAAGGGCGCGTCGAATTTTTTTCTGATTCAACGGTTCTTCAAAATAACTGATCAACGCACTTACCTTTCGCTTCACATGTTGGTCGTCCAAAGGGTTATCCATGAGAGGCTCTGTGCTATCCTGGAATTCATACAGCTCAAGCAGTGATGTGTAAGGCACTATATATTCCACAGGGGCGGGAGATGTAAGCAGCTGGCCGTATATAGCCACCATTACAGCTTCCGTTACAAATTGTCGAGACATCGGTCAAGCCTCCTGCATTTACCAAATTATGCGATATGAGTATAACACAAAGCGGGGCTGAATTCAGCCAGATATGCAGATTGCTATCATTCATTTGCATATTTACTGGACGGCTTTTTTTAATCGCGTGTCCCGAAATTTAGGAGCGGCCGATTAATAAGGAGAGCAGTCCGGCAGCAATCAGAGGACCAACAGGAACCCCTTTAAAGAAGGCAACGCCAATGACGGTCCCGATCAGTAGACCTGTTACAATAATGGGCTGCCCCGACATTAGAGTTACTCCGCGGCCGCCAAGGTAGGCTACCAGAATTCCGATACCAATCGCGAGTAGGGATTTCCAGTGCAGGAAAGACTCTGTCACCTGATTGATGCTGATTTTACCGCTGGCCAGCGGGGTCATGACCCCGATCGTTAAAATAATAATTCCGATCGTCAGACCATACTTCTCAAGCCATGGGAACGCAGTATGAAAGCTGGTTACCCGCAGCAGTAGTAGTACAACCATAGCAATCGTCACGGTTGAGTTGCCACTGATAATTCCAAGGCCAGCCAGTACCAGTAAGATAAGGGAGCTGTAATCCATTCAGTTGTCTCCTTCGGTCAATTAACTTTGGATATGTTCGGCGATTTGACGCCCGTGCCAGCGACCTGTTTCAATAAACACTTCATTGGCATTGCTGCCTGAAGCGATAACCCCGGCGACATATATGCCTGGGATATTAGTCTCCATTGTGGCAGGATTAAATTCAGGTTTGTCCAGATCTTCAGCCATGTGGACACCGACAGATTCCAATAATTTTCGTTCCGGGTGAAATCCGGTCAGTGCCAGTACAAAATCGTTTTCGAGCCTGAACGCTTCTGCGTTCATCGGAGTGACGATGACATGGTCGGGATGAATTTCGGTAATACGTGCGCCTAAGTGCAGCGTAATCTTTCCTTTTTGTACCATACTGTCAAACAATGGACGCACCCACGGTTTGATATACGGGGACAGCTCGTTACGACGATAAACCATATCAATCGTGGCACCGACACGCACCAATTCCATTGCAGCGTCTACCGCAGAGTTGCTGCCGCCGATGACTGCGACCCGGGTTCCTGTATAGGGATGGGCTTCGCTAAAATAGTGAGTGACTTTATCCAATTGTTCCCCAGGAATGCCCAAATAGTTCGGATGATCAAAATATCCCGTAGCCACTACAACATAGCGTGACGAATAGCTCTTGGTTATTTCCCGTTTGCTTAGGGTATGTACGGTAAATGTACCGTCTTCTTGCCGCTGAATGGATTGAGCCTCCTCATAATGCTGGATATCCAGGTTATAATGCGTGGCTACTTTACGATAATACGCCAGTGCTTCATGGCGGAAAGGCTTGTCATTCGGAGTTGCGAACGGAATATCACCGATTTCCAATAGTTCGGCGGTGCTAAAAAACTGCATATTCGTAGGATATAGAAAAATGGAGTGAACGATATTGCTTTTTTCAATAATGATCGTTCGCAAACCTCTGCGGCTGCATTCGATTGCAGCGGATAGTCCGCAAGGACCGCCACCAATAATGATTACGTCATGCATTTGGATGAACCTCCAGTTGTATTGGTTTATTTCGTCAGTTTTGTAGGGTTAGCATTAATTTGACGATTAAAAACAGATCTCAGGATTGATGCAAATAGCTCAGTATGTGAGAAGTTTTCAAATAATAATCCTACCGTAATGTGTGCACAATATCCAGCCGTTTTCAGAAAGAGATCATGCAAGGGAAGAATTGACAGACACTTTTAACACACATATAATTAGATAAACATCTATTTAGGTAAAGTGTACTCGCTTGTATAGCCAATCTGTAGTAGTGAAAAGAGGTGCAGTCACGATGCAACTAGATAAAATGGTCAATTATCATAAAGCACTTGCGGACCCGACACGTATGCGAATATTACTCCTTTTATCCCGTGGGCAGATGCATGGCCAAGTTTTGGCGAAAAAGCTGAATCTATCACAGCCTACGGTTACGCATCATGCTTCCAAACTCCGTGAGGTTGGGTTGATTAAGGAACGACGTGATAAAAACACGGTGTATTTTACACTGAACCCAGAACTGATTCGGCAGCATGCCGAGGCAACGGTGCGTTTTATTTTTGAAAAAGGAGAGGAAGAGGAAGATATGTCGGAACTAAATGAAACGCTGGAAGCAACGGTCTTACGCAATTTTTTTGCCAAGGACGGCAAGTTGCGTCAAATACCTGCCCAGTATAAGAAAAAATTGATCGTATTGCAGATGCTCGCCGAAAAGCTGGAGCCAGGTCGCATCTATGCTGAACGTGAACTAAACGAATGGATCAAGCAATACCATGAGGATTTTGCGACGATTCGGCGTGAACTGATCATGCATCAGTTTATGTACAGAGAGCGGGAAATGTACGAATTGAACCCGCGTGAAATGTGGACACGATGGGATCAGGTCCGTTAAACAAAACATGAAAAAGTTAAAATGTTTGGAAGCAGCCTTGACAGACAATTGATGGACTTGTATGATAAAGGAAATTTTAGGAGGAGGCGATGTTATATGCGTACGAACATGAGTGAATGGGTTCAGCAGCAGAATGACTTGTCTCCCGCACGGACGATGCACGGCTAAGACTGTAGATCTACAGTCTTAGCTTCGTAGTTGGTTGCACAGTAGAACCAACGAAATCCGCAGGGAGTGATTCCCTGCGGATTTTTTTATGGTCAAGTGTTTTGTTATCCGGTTGTAGGTTTTGGGAGTAGTCTGTGTAAGACTGCTTGCATAACTGAACAACGGATCACATTGCCTGAGCTGTATACCCTCCGCAGGGGTTTCCCTGCGGATTTTTTGCGTTGTTTGCTTGCGGAGACAAAAATGTACACCTATCAAGTAAAGCTACATCCAAAAAATAAACATGATTTCAGGAGGAAAACAATGAGTATACATGAATACGGCTGGTCTGATTACTGGAACGGTTTTTGGGACCAATGGAAACAAAGCAATGAGGAACGTGCAGCAAACACGCAGCTACGTCCTGCACGTTTGATTGCCGATTATGGACAAAAGGTGAAGCTTATAACGATGGATGGAGAACGTTGGGGAGCGGCTTCAGGTAAGCTGCGACATGCTATGGTTGACCCAGCGGAAATGCCAGCCGTAGGGGATTGGGTGGTCATCACCACGTCGGACGAAGTATCGGATGCAGTAATTCATGCTGTTCTGCCACGCAAAAGCCAAATATCTAGACAGGCAGCGGGCTTTGAGACAAAAGAGCAACTGATTGCGACCAATGTGGATACACTTTTCCTTGTTAATGCGCTGAATCATGATTTTAATATGCGCAGATTAGAACGGTATTTAATTATGGCCTGGAATAGCGGCGTAAACCCAGTCGTTGTGCTGAGTAAGAGTGATCTTTGCGACGATGTCGAACAGCGGGTTGCAGAAGCAGAGGGTGTTGCTCCTGGAGTACCTGTTATCGTTATTTCTGCTTTGCAGAACGAAGGCAAAGAGCAGCTAGAGGCGTTTCTTCAACCTGGCTGTACGGTTGCTTTGACTGGCTCTTCCGGTAGTGGCAAATCCACAATAGTGAACTGGCTCTCCGGAGCTGAGGTTCAACTGACACAGGATGTGAGGGAGGAAGACAGCCGGGGCAGGCATACAACGACACACCGACAGCTTTTTCCCATTGCAAAGCAAGCGGTTCTGTTAGATACACCCGGTATGCGCGAGCTTAATCTATGGGATGATTCCTTGGGTGTAGCTCATACCTTTGCCGATATTATAGAAACCGCGCAGCAATGTCGTTTTGCCGATTGCAAGCATAAGGGAGAAGCTGGATGCGCAGTGGAGGAAGCTATCCAAAAAGGGGAATTATCGGCATCCAGAGTGAACAATTATCGCAAAATGCAGCGGGAACTGGAGTATCAGGCACGCAAGGAAGCAGACCGACGTAGAAAGGATAGCCGCTCAAGTACAACTCCGGGCCGTAGGGATCAGCGAAGCGGTTGGCGACGTGATGTGGAGTGGTAAGCTGAGCTCTCAAGAAACATCGTTTGTAGAATTATAAGAAAATCTATGTTGTAGTCGGCATATGGTGTAAAGGGGTGAACATATGCCAAACTACAGCATCGTGGTGGTTTTATCGGATCGTCGTCTATATTTAAAAGATGGAAATCAGATCGTTGTTAGTTATCCGGTCGGTATTGGCAAGATGGTTACGCAGACACCTAGTGGGCAATTTACAATTATCAACAAACAACCCAATCCGGGTGGTCCTTTCGGAGCATTCTGGATGGGGTTGTCCAAGCCGCATTATGGCATTCATGGCACCAATGCGCCGTGGTCCATTGGCAAGTTGGTGTCACATGGCTGCATTCGAATGCAGAATAAGGATGTGCTGGAACTTCAAGAGAAGGTAAGTATAGGCACGCCGGTCACGATTCAGCCATAACGGCATGGCTGTAATTTTAAGTTCAGAAGCTCTCTAGTTACGATTTGGGCTGAATATGGACACGGGCTTCAATCCGTTTGGAGCCCTCTTTGTCGTCTGCGGATTTCACTAACGCTCCTGCAAGACGTTCTCCCTGTGTACCGTAAGTCTGTTTGGCGTTGATCCACATATCTTCATTCGGCTCGAAACTTATGACTAGGGTGTAGCGGTTGGCAAGGCTCGGCTTTTTGACTCTCATGCTGAAGGACCCATCAGGCATAACCTTGGTTTGATCATCGTAGCCAAACTGCCATCGGCCC
Source organism: Paenibacillus jamilae (assembly GCF_050482105.1). Classification (GTDB taxonomy): domain Bacteria; phylum Bacillota; class Bacilli; order Paenibacillales; family Paenibacillaceae; genus Paenibacillus; species Paenibacillus jamilae_B. Next base: position 677,338 of record NZ_JBCNHI010000020.1, read on the forward strand.
GGAAAATCAATGGTGAGCTTAACGTCTGATCCTTCCAGCAAATTGCTGCGTGCATATACGTGATAATAATTTCCTTTCTGCTTCACATCAGGCTTAATCCACACTTGAGGATTACCGTAGTCCTTTGGTTTGTTCCAGACAGGCTTAACTAGGGGGACATGTTGTTCTTGTTCAGGATCAAACTCAGCTCCTATCCTCACTTCTTGCAAGAGCTGTTCGTTTTCCTCGTATTGATATACATAAGGACCCTCCAATTTGTTGCCACCACTACCATAGAGATATCGTATTTCTTGGTCTTGGTCATCTGGATGGAACAGAACCGTCAGATCCATACTGCCCTGTATACCAGGTCGGTGCACTTGGAGTACAAAGCTTCCGTCCTTTTGAATAGTTGTCTCGTCCGTGTATCCGGTTAACAGAGAGTTTTTGACTGCAAGATTCCCTTTGATTCGTGCTCCAGCCGGCAGGTTGGACTGTCCTGTAACCTTCACCGTATTTTTATCTATACTTACGTCGCCTGATATTTCGACATAGCTGCTGCCTTGGTGATGGGCAGGTGCATTGTTGGCGGCTCGTTCATCAAGGGATGAGGCAGCTTGGTTCGGATTACCTGTCACAGTATAGGCACGTGCTTCAGCTTCGTGTTGGGCCATACTTTGAGTTGAGGCTTTTTCCCTGCTGCATGCAGCTAGCATGATTAGAAGTAAGGACGTACATAAAAGACTCCAGCCTATTTTGATCATCTTGTGCTTAATCATATTTTTTACTCGCTCCCTTGTCCGTAGCATCCAGGCTTAACTGATAAAACTTTCGAAACTTTATGTATTTACCCTTTTTAAAGGGTATGTAATCCCGGCTGCTTTATCCTATTTAAAGCGTACGTGTTTAAACAACAGACGGAATGGTTAAAAATGGATAGCCTGATCATTCCCTTGAAAAGCAGGGGTAGCTTGCTGTAAAGGAGCCTGAGTCATATGTCCATTGACCGTTTTATCTTAAAAAAGCTGGACAACTGCCGGGAAGAGCATACACGCGCTAATTTACTAGAACTGTTTAGAATACGAATTGAAAAGGCGCAGAATAAGGAACGAGGCGGTAAAAAAGGTTATCGCAGAATACTATAAGTAGAGTTGAACAAGTGCATAGGCTACGGTAAGTCACATGTATCATGTATCAAAGCCGCTGACTGGAGAGGGTGCTGCAATGCCCCTCTCTTTTTTGTGTCTAATGCAAACAAAAAAAAGTCCCTCTTAGTAGAGGGACAATGCCAATGAATCATTTTCACTAACGCTATGCAGGATAGCTTCACAACCGACAATCTCTATACTGATCAAAGAGTTAAGACATTTTTGAAGGGCGCGCTTACCGCTAGAGATTTTATTCTCCAAAGTATTACTTAGAAGTTTTAAGGTTTTTTGTACCGGTTGCTTGTTTTCTTGATTGAAGTATACGGGAATACGTTTGTTTTGAAATGTAATTAATGTTCTCACAAAAATCACCTCACCTGAGTTATTTCATGGCTTTATTGTAGTGCCCGTTTCTTAAAATTACCTTAAAAACACCTTATAAAAACATAAAGGTCTGAAAAATTTACAAAGTGTTCACAACAATTTGGGTAACAATCGAATTTAGTTCTAACTAATCGACAAAATGACGTAAGCACGCAAATTAAATTTTGTAAATACCTATTTTTAATTCATTTGACTCTACTTTTAATTATGAATATGACTAAAGTCTCTGTTTTCTTTTGAGTGTGGGTATTTTGTAACAAATTGACAGCCTGATAGGTGGATGCTACAGTTACGATAGCCATATTTCCGTAGAAATAGGCTTTTTGCGTGAGTATTGCTATATAAATTAAGAATCGGGAGGGATGACAGATGATCCTGACCGTGCTTTCAGGACGACAGGAAACAGAGTGGTTCGATATTGAGGTGGCTGATGAATACTCGGTGGAACATTTAAAATTGATGCTGGGTGTGCGTATCTTTGGTGAGCCTCCGGCTGAAGGCATGCAATATATTATGGAAGCAAAATTTCCGGAAGGGCTTTGGTTCAGAGTGGAGGATAACCAGCTGCTTACAGGAGCAGGTTTGCGAGAAGGCTGTACTGTGCGCATTCAGCGAGCTTTTTCGACAACTCAGGACGAGGCACCTGTATATGGAAGGCGTTCTTTGTTTCAAACTGAAAAAAATGGGTAAATACACACATGAAATAATATGAAACCTTGGTAAAATGAAATAGTAAGCGAAAAGGGGGACTTTTGTCTTGAATGTATTATACCAGCGATCCCCGAGATTAAGACCAGCCCTCCGAGAGGAGAAGCTGGAGATTTTACGGCCTCCGGCTGAGCCGAGCAAGCCGTCTTTTTCTATTATATCTATACTTATTCCATTAATGATGACGTTGGTAACTATAGGCTTTTACGTATATATGAGCAGAACAGGCAAGATGGGTAACAGTAACTATTTGATGTTCCAGATGGTCACTGTGATCATGATGCTTACATCTTATACGATTCCTTTTTTCGTCTATCTAAATAATAAGAAGGAATATAAGCGCAAGTTGGAGGAACGGGACCGTATGTATCGGGAACAGCTCCAAAAGCATCGTGAAGAACTCGAAATGAAACGCGAAGAACAAATTCGCACACTATATGAGATTCATGGTGATCCGCAAATATGCACTCAAATCGTAAAAAACCGCAACAGTTCTCTTTGGGAACGATCACCGGAGGATGAAGATTTTTTGCAGGTACGTATCGGGACTGGACAAGTTCCCTTTCATATTAAACTGCAAATCCCACGACCTGACGGTTATGACCGAGATCCCTTATTGGGGGCTGCGGATGAACTGGAGGAAGAGTTTCGTTTGGTGGACGCTGCCTCCATCACATTACCGCTGTTTCAATCCAAAGTGGTCGGATTGGTCGGCGAACGGGAGCATACCCTGGCTGCGCTAAGAGTAATCTTGGCACAAGTGACGGTTCGTCATTCGCCAGATGAAGTGAAGATCGCCTCCTTCTATGATGAGCGGGAGGAAAGTGAATGGACTTGGATGCGCTGGCTCCCGCATGTGTGGGACGATGACCGAATCCAGAGAATGATGTCAGACCGCAGCAGTAGTGCCCATCAATTAGCTGACTTTCTGTTTGCCAGATTGAATCGTCGAAAAAATAATCGTAATGAACGTCAGGGCAAAGGAATGGAAGCCCCATGTTATATAATTGTTTTGTCTGACACCCAACTGATTGAGGAGGAGCCTCTTTTACCATTGCTGCTGGAAGACGGCCGAGCTATTGATGCGTGTACGATTGTGTTGGCTTCTCGTAAAGAGGCTTTGCCGATGCAGTGTCAGCTGATTGTGGAGGCTTCCAAGGAGCAGGGGGTATATGCTCTTAAATCAGAATCGGCGGAGGTTGAGCAGCAAAGTTTCAAACCAGACCGATTGTCAAAAGAAGAAGCTGACGCACTGGCGCGGTACATGGCTCCTATCCGCTTGAAGCGTTCCTCGGCTTCTGATATTCCCGCCGTTCTGCCTCTTTTTGATATGATGAGTGTAGCGAGCGTGGAAGAACTAAATGTGGCAGATCGGTGGCGACGTAACCGCCATCCTGATACATTACCTGTGCCGATGGGTGTGCGGGCAGGCGGCAAAAAGATTATGATTAACCTGCATGATAAAATAGAGCGTCAGGGTCATGGTCCCCATGGCTTGATCGCCGGTACGACAGGTTCAGGGAAGAGTGAGGTTATTCAGTCTATCGTAGCCTCGCTCGCTGCTGAGTTTCACCCGCATGATCTTGCTTTTATGCTGATCGATTACAAGGGTGGAGGCATGTCCAACACGTTCGTTAACCTGCCGCATGTTGTGGGTACAATCACGAATCTGGACAATAATTTGATTGAACGTGCTAAAATATCTCTTAAAGCAGAACTAGTTCGTCGACAAAAGATATTAAACGATGCAGGCAATTTACAGCATATTGATGAATATTACAGACTACTCCGGCAGCGGCAGGAACAACCGCTGCCTCATCTGGTTATTATTATTGACGAATTTGCACAGTTAAAGCGGGATCAGCCAGAGTTTATGGACGAGCTAATCAGTATTGCCGCGATTGGCCGGACGTTAGGTGTTCATCTGATTTTGGCGACTCAAAAGCCCGCAGGTGTTGTTGATGACAAGATTTGGAGTAACTCCAGGTTCCGCATCTGCTTGCGGGTGCAGAGCGAAGGTGATAGCCGCGATATGTTGAAAATACCGAATGCCGCGTGGATAACGAAGCCGGGACGAGGATATTTTCAAGTGGGTAGCGACGAAGTGTTTGAAGAGATGCAATTTGCTTGGAGCGGTGCGCCGTATATAGGCAACAGAGACATTTCTTCTGCCTTACCTGTTCATGAAGTGAGACTGAACGGGAAACGTGAAGCGCTGTTGACGGGCGGTGAACGGGCAAGCTCAGGCCTAAGAGGAGAAGAAGCACCTAAACAGCTCCAAGTATTTATTGATTATATTGCAAAAGAAGCAGCTAAGGCAGGAATCGAACGTCTTCAGGGACCGTGGCTTCCGCCGCTGCCAGAAATATTGGATTTAACTAATTTGCCGCAATGTACCGAAATAGATAGTATATCTTCCTCTTTGGAGCTGAAAGCTCTTATTGGACTGGTTGATGATTTGCCAAATCAACGGCAGGAGCCGATGTATGCGTCGCTGGATCATGGTCATTGGGCTGTGTATGGCATGCCAGGCATGGGGAAAACGACCTTTTTGCATACGTTGCTGATGTCCACGGCCCAGCGTTACGCTGCGAATCATTGGAACGGTTATATCATTGACATGGGTCGAACCATGCGCGACTTTGGAGAGCTTCCACAGATCGGTGCTGTGATGATGGCAGAGGAGGATGACCGGATTAAACGGTTGTTCCGCTATCTGTTCAAGATGGTGGCTGTACGCAAGGAAATGCTTTCTGAGGCTGGCGTCAAAACAATAGGTTCTTTTCGACGTTCTGCCGTTGAGGATGTACCGCAAATTGTCGTAGTTATAGATGGATACCTTAATTTTCGTAATGCGTATCCGGATGAAAATGAACTGTTGGAATCTCTTTTGCGTGAAGGAGGTAGTCTAGGCATCACCTTCATCATTACAGCAAACCGGATTACCGATGTGTTTGAGAAGTTCCGCAGTAACATACCTAATGCCGTTTCTTTCGAATTGGCCGATCCTAGTGACTACTATTATGCGGTAGGACGACCAGCCAAAACACCAGGACCGTTAATTCCGGGTCGGGCTTTGGTTAAAGGGCACGTTCCTCCGCTGGAGTTCCAGACGGCACTGCCTTCACCAGGAGAAGATGAGGCGGAACGGTCGGCACAACTACGTCGCAGTATTGCTGGCATTGTGCAGGGATGGAAGGGCAAGCACGCACCGGCCATTCTTCCATTGCCTGAGCTGATTCCATTGCTGGAATTGCTTCAGCAGTGGGATCAGACGAGTGGACCATCAGGCGCGCTTCCTTATGAAGTACCTGTAGGTCTACAGAGTGATGATCTTGAGCCTTTTCTCCTGAATTTGAAGGAAGGGCCTAATTTTATCGTAGGCAGTCCAATGGAAGGTGGAAAGACCTCCTTTTTAATGAGCTGGATTATATCGCTCGCTTATTACACCTCGCCGGATCAAATGCAAGTCTATACGATCGATACACGCTATGGAGGTGGGGGACTATCCCGATTACGGCATCTTCCTCATGTCAAGGCTGTTGCCGAAAGCGAGGAAGAAATGGGACCTCTGGTACAACAGGTGCATGATATCGTTCAACAACGGAGCAAGGATGGGAATGATCCCGAACTGCTCTTGGTCATTGATGATGCGGATATGTTAAGCAAGCAACTGAATGATTTTATGATAAAGGATCAGCTTTCCGCCATTGTACGGTTGGGACGTGATCGCAATGTGCATGTCGTGCTGTCAGGTGTGCCATCTGACTTCCCTACCTTTGGTGTGGACTGGTTTAACGATGTTAAGGCAAGCCAAAGTGGTATGCTTTTCGGAACACTGGATTCGAATGATTTATCGTTCTTTCGTATCCCTTATTCGGAAGCGAATGCCGCTGCTGGTGGCCTAAAAGTCCTGCCTCCTGGGCAGGGATACTACGTACGACGCAAATTTACCAGGATAAAAGCGGCGATTCCCTTCTCAGAGCAAATGAGCTGTGAGGATTGGATAACGAAAATTCGTGACCGATGGCATGTTGTAGTTTGAAGGGAGGTGGCTCATAATGTTAACGTTTCAAGCTTCCAAGCAGAAGTTAATTACCCTCAAGGCAAAGGAATTGTTTTTTCTGGCAGGCGTATTGGGTTCTGACAGACTGCTTGGGGTGGAAGATCCGTTTAAGGGCTATCTAGCAGAGGAGTTGGCGGAAGAGTGGGAGCAGGTCAAAGCTGCTCTTCTGGAAAAGGGTTATCTGAAGCAGGCCGATAAGGGTAAAGAGCTGGCTATGCCTCCTACCGTTTTTTCAAGAGTTGCTATCGCGGGATTATCCAACAGGGCTTGCCGTATACGCTATGTAAGGGGAGGTAAGCAGTTTGAGGGCTATCTTCATTGCACGAATGAGCGTGTGGTGGAGCTTGTGAAATCTGTTGACGAACCTGATGAATATCGTCTGTACGATCTGGGTAATGTGGAAAAAGCCTGCGAAACATTGATTGATAAAATGGGCTGGGCTGATCGGCTTGTACCTGAATCTCCCGCGCTTATGTTTTCCAAGCAGGCTTTTAATAAAATTTACGAGCAGTCTGCTGGAGAAAGTGTATCTCAAATCAGCAGTAAGCTAACCGAGGCTAGCGGAGATGAAGAGGGAGCGATGAAACTGGCTCAGTCTTTGAGTTCCCGTGTAGCTGAGGGAGAATTGCAATTGCTGGTCTGGAACGGCAGAGAGTGGGAGTCACAACGGGCAGCTTTTGTCCTGTGTCCTGCAATGAACTGGATATTTCGGATGAGCTCTGCGGGTAACGGAGACTGGTTGATTGCAGCTATGGCTTCGAGAGATCAGTTTGTGGACTTATTATTGAATTGGTTGAAACAGTCGGCAGTGACTGAAGAAGTGACAGAAGAAGGGTGATGGATATGCGCATTCGAGTTGAACCGGATGTGCTTCGGGGGCTTAGCGGGCAGCTACAGCATGCGGCGGAGCAAATTCAACAGTTAACAGCAGGTTTGGAGCAGGCGTTACAATCGCTGGATTGGGATGTATCTGCACGTGAGGCGATTTTGAATCAGTGGATGCAAGCCAAGCGGATGTCAGAACAGATTCATGCTTATCTCCATGCATCAGGTACACAACTGAACCGAAAGGCCGAGCAGTTTCAGTCTGTTGACCACAACTATCAAACGATTCTGCCATTTGCCAGCCAACCATTGGGACGACCTGTCACGATGCTCGATTGGTCGAATCAACAATCACCGTCTATTCTGCCTGGTCAAGCTTCGGAAGGAAGCAGTCTAATTTCTAACCCGCAGTCTGTCGTACATGCCATTACAGGTGTTCAGTCTTTGGATGTAGACACGCTGCATCAGGATATTCTGAAGCAAGCGTCTTCTAGCAGTCCACAGGATTGGTATTTTACTGATCCGTCTATAGCAAGAGATCAGCCTGTTGCTTAGTTCGGATCGTTCCAAGATGATCAGGATTAGCTCGTAACTCCATATGAGCTGGTATATCATTCCCGGTTTTTTGGGACTTATATGGGACTTATTAGGTGGTTCTTTTATTGAGATTGTACTGTTAGATGCTGTTTTATAGTTAAAAAGTGGGACAACTGCAATTAGGTCCTTTGCCTTTTGTAGGGAATTAAATAGCCATAGTACAATTTGAACCAGCTAAACAAAACATTTTTATCATCAAGGAGGACGCAAAAAATGGCAGGACGCATTTTAATTACCCCAGAACAGGTTGATCAGGTAGCTAACCAATTTAAACAAAGTGGTGAGCAAAGTCAGCAGATCGTTTCCAGCTTGACTCAGTCCATCTCCGGTATGGAAGGTCAATGGGAAGGTATGACTAAACAACGCTTTTTCCAAGAGTTTCAGGAAGCTAGCAAACAAATGCAAGCTTTCGTAACGACTTTGAATAGCATTAGCCAAGAATTGACAGCTATCGCTAACAAATTCCGTACAGTTGACCAAGCGAAATAAGTTGTCTTGCCTGATCGGCATTAACTTATCATATATCACTCTATAAGAAGCAATATGTGAACTCATTCCTCACGGTTTGGCACAGATTGTACAGGAAAAACCGGGCGATCTTCGGATACCCGGTTTTCTTGCCATCCATAGATGTATATAATAAAGTGAGGAAAACTAGCATACTGAACAATATAAGGAGAGGGATGTTTCATGTCTTTTCAACCGAATCCGGGAGACGAATTGATCATAAACGGCACAGCTTATGTGGTTGGACGACATCCCGCTGCACCCGGTTTAGCCTATGCTCAAGCAGGGAGGCAGGGAATTGTATATCAGCTGAATGCCAAATACGGAGCGCCACATGAGGCAAAAGCCCTCAAAGTGTTTTTTCCAAAGTTCCGCATCCCGGCTATGGTTTATCAATCTGAGCATATGGAAACATACGGGGATATTCCCGGTTTGCAGGTATGCAAGCGTGATGTGCTCACTCCAGAAAGAAACGGAAGTCTGATCGCCGAGCAGCCTGATTTGCTGTATGCGGTGCTGATGCCATGGGTTCATGGTATGACATGGTTCGATTGTCTCACAGATCAGCGTCAGCTTGAGGCTTCCGATAGTCTGGCTTTAGCCAGAGCACTGGCAGGGATCGGTTCAGCGATGGAACAAAAAGGATTGGCGCATTGTGATTTATCAGCGCCCAATGTTATGCTTCCGTTTTTTTCTGAAGTGGAACTGCCTGAAGGCACGTCAGCTGTGGAATTGGTAGACGTGGAGCAAATGTATAGCACCAAAATGGATCGTCCAGATGCACTCTTGGCGGGATCGCCAGGATATGCTGCACATCGTACCGTTCACAGCGGTTTATGGAGCGCGTATGCGGACCGTTTTGCGGGGGCTATCATTATTGGAGAAATGCTTGGCTGGTCAGATCGCGTAGTGGTCGAAAAAGCGTGGGGCGAAAGTTATTTTGATCAGCATGAAATGCAGACGCCTTGCGAACGTTATTTTATTTTGCGAAAGTCACTTGAAGCCCGTTGGGGCAGCAAGGTAGTAGAACTGTTCAGCCGTGCTTGGGATAGTCAGGATTTAAGCAGTTGTCCTACCTTTGGCGAATGGCTGGTTGTACTTAATGCGGTTACGGAGCAAGAAATACCTGCTGAAACTGTAGTATCTGAGCTAGCTGTGACAGAAACAATACAAACTGCAGCGACGGGTGGTCCCTCCAGTGAAACAGTATCCTCTTTGACAACAACTGCACCGCTCCAAGCTGAACGGACTGCATTGCTAAATCAGGATGCTCTAGAGCAGGGAGAGCGTGGAGTAACGGACAAGCTGTTTCGACAGGCGCGTGAACTGGAACAGCAGAACAAACCTGCTGCAGCGTTGGAAGTATATCGCTCGTTATATCATTTTGTAGAAGACGGCACTCCTTTGCAAGTAGAGGTGATGGCAGCGATCACAGGACTAGAGGAGCAACTGAATCCCGAGATGCCAGAGCAACCTGAAAAATCGAAAGCCTGGTATCGCTCCAAAATGTTTATCGTGACAGCATCAGCCGCAGTCGTTCTATTGGCAGCTGGAATCCCTACCGTGAGTATTCTTGCAGATCAGTCTAATCAGCGACAAATTGAGGCTGCTAAGCAAGAAGAGGCATTGAAGGCAGCAAAAGCGGCTGAGGAAAAGTTGGCAGCGGAGCAAGAGGCTGCTCAAAAGTTGCTATCGGAGAAACAACGGCAGGAAGCTGAAAAGCAGGCCAAACAACAGGCTCTTACTGTTCAAAAGCAACAGGAAGAGCAGCAGAAGCAACAAGCTCTGATTGCTCAACAGGTTAAATATGAAGCTTATCTTGCCCAAAAGGAACAAAATAAGCAGGCTGCTGCCAAGTTGGCAAAGCAAAAAGAATATGATCAACAGGCAAAGTATGAAAAATACCTGGCCTTAAAAAAGGAACAGGAGGCTCGTGCTGCCAAGGAAGAGACAGCTCGTAAGGCAGCAGCTGAGGCGGAACAAAAGCGAAGAGATGCTGTACAGGCACGTAACAAGGAGAATGTTCTCCAGCTTATTTCCCTGTATAACAAGGCTTATGCTTCGCAGGAAGGTGGAAGCACGGCGAAGGCCAAAAGCTTTGCCAAACGTTTTAGAGCATTATATGATAGCAATCCTTCTTATTATCGTTCGGTAGGTGAAGTGGGCTATCGGGCTTCCTCTATTTATAACTTTTTAGGAGATACGAATTTTAGGCTGCCTAAAATTTGATGTTTCATATGTTTATACAATGTCTGTCGAAATGATAGATTAGGAAACAGATACAGATTGAAGGTAACTGAGGGGAGCATGTACAAATCATGAATTATACAATACAGGCTTCACAACGTACTCCCGCCCTGATCATTTACCTGATTGACATCAGCGCGTCGATGAACATGCTGATGGAAGGGCGGCGGCGTATTGACGTTGTATATGAAGCTATATCGCTGGCAATTCGACAGATGGTTTTCCGATCGACTAAGGGAAATCGGCTGACTGCGCGCTATCGAATTGCAATTTTAGCTTATAGTGACGACGTGTATGACCTGCTGAATGGTGTTAAAGGAATTGATGAAATCGCGGCTATTGGTTCGCTACCTGATTTGACACCCAAACGATTTTCAGACTCAGCAAAGGCCTTCTTGCAAGCTGAACGTATTTTACAGGCGGAATTACCAGGGATGCAGGATTGTCCTGCGCCTTTGGTCTGCCATATGACAGATGGCGTTTCCACAGGCGACGATCCCGAGCCGATTGCGAAGCGCATTATGAGCATGAGTGTACCAGACGGTAATGTACTAGTGGAAAATATATTTTTATCCGATAGGTTGCTGGAAACGCCTATTCAGGACCCACGTCGCTGGAAAGGTCTGACGCATAATACGCCGTTGCAGGATGAACATGCTGTGAAATTACGTAATATGTCTTCTGTACTTCCTGAAAGCTATCGGGAAATGCTGTTTGAGGCAGATTATCAGTTAGGTGAAGGAGCCATAATGATGCTGCCTGGAACCTGTGCGGAACTGGTGTCCATTGGGTTTCAAATGTCAGCCGCAACGCCTGTACGGTAAGGAGGTAAAAGCATGAATCCACTGCTGTCCCTGCTCCCCACGAGCAAAAAAAAGGGATTGAAGAATGCAAGGCTGACTCAGCAATTTGCTTACATAAGCTCTCAGACCGGCGATCAGCCTATATCATCTCATCACAGTCGTTTTATGTGTCGTTATGGCTATGGAAGGTCTGCCGAATCTACCAGCATGGGGGAAAGTGGACAGGATTTTGCCGCAGTCCGTATTCATAAATCTGTCTGTTGTTTTGTCTTGTGTGATGGTGTCGGGCTTAGTTACCGAGGAGATTTTGCAGCTCGCTATCTGGGTTCTTCTTTACTGGATTGGATGGAACAGAGGCAGGATCTGTCTGCTGATCAATTGAGGGAGTATCTTGAACGTCTGGCAGGTGCAGCTACGAAGGAACTGGATCGGCAGCCTTTGGATCACGAATCAGGCTTAATGCGTTCAGTATTGGAAGATAAACGTCGTCAGGGAAGCCAGTCCATGTATATTTGCGGTAAAATCGAACTGCCGAAGCGAGGTACCCGTGGTCGTCTCCGGCTTGCCTGGCAAGGGGATTCACGTTTGCGATTGTGGAACGATGCGGAAGAAATCAGCGAACTATTTAATCATACCTTCTCTACTGCGGAGCGTTGGTCTACAAGTCGTGGGCCGATTGGAGGGAAGCCGCATTGGTACGAAAGAAGCATTCCCGCAGATATGCCGATGAGATTACAGGTATATACGGACGGGTTGTCCGATTTAGATCCTATTCGCGAGCCTGTCCCTGATGAGCAAATACAGGTATTGCTCGATGCGTCTCATACTGGGGGACTTGATGATGATGCTGCATTTATTGAGCTGCAGTGGTAAATGAATAAGCCAAAGGACGTATGCATCCATACCGAATGGTTGTAGAACGTCCTTTTTTGATGAATTCACACAAAACTACGAATAGACAAGATATTCACGGAATGTAGTGAGAGAGAAGAAGAAAAGATGCACTAATGCACGAAAAATTCGATCTTTTCCTGAATATCGCAAAGGAACAGCAAAAAATGCGCAAAAATGGTGATTATAAAGTGTACCCTTTTGGGTAATCTTGTGATTATACAGATTATTGAAAGGGAGCGATACATATGAGCTACACATATGCAGGAGGCGCACGGTTTGAAGGTAAAACCGCTCTAATCACGGGTGCTGGTTCTGGCATTGGCAAGGCGACAGCCATTCAAATGGCTAAAGAAGGAGCAAATGTCGCTCTTTTTGACGTAAGTAATGAACGTATTTTGGAGACGGAAAAAGAGATTAATGCCATACGTGAAGGGTCAGCCCGGGCTTTTGACGTGGACATTGCCGATCCGGTGCGTGTAGAAAAAGCAGTGCTGGAAGCGGTTGAATTGTTCGGCGGGCTGCATATCATTTTTGCCAATGCGGGGATTAATGGGGTCGTCGGACCGATCGAGGAGCTGAGCATTGAGGATTGGCGACAAACCTTGTCAACGAATCTGGATGGCACCTTCCTGACGGTAAAGTATACAATACCGCATTTGAAAAAGAACGGTGGCGGCAGCATTATCATCACCAGCTCAATTAATGGAAATCAGCGTTTTACCAGCTTTGGAATGTCAGCCTACAGCACATCAAAGGCAGGTCAAACCGGTTTTGCTAAAATGGCAGCCCTAGAGCTGGCTAAGTTCCGTATTCGTGTCAATGTCATCTATCCGGGCGCCATTTCGACGAATATTGATGAAACCACGGAGAAATCGGAAGGGTTAAAGCAGATTACCATCCCTGTGCAATTTCCTGAAGGAGATCAGCCGTTGGCAGATGGACCTGGACAGCCCGAACAGGTTGCTGATTTGGTAACATTTTTGGCGTCTGATCATTCGCGTCACATCACTGGCGCACAAATTGTGATTGACGGGGCAGAGTCGTTATTGTTTTAAGAATTAGAGCATTCTCTGGGATCGAGAGAGGTTTTGTGGTATCTTAAGTGTATTCTTACTTACGGTGCGAATATGAAGCTCACATAAAAACCCCAGATCCTTCGCACCTCGAAAATTTGTCGAAATGGATTTATATTCACTTTAATCGTTATAAGTCAATAGTCGATTCAAGCTTTTTAAACATCGTGTTTTTCGAAAATGCAGGAATTGATACCATTAGGGTATTAATTCCTGCATTTTTGTTTGTCGCACTCTATACGAGTGGGATTGGAGTCATTCATATCGCTACCATTTGCGGTTGGTAGGATGCACTGCAACATAGTGGCGATGGAGTATATTGACAAGGCGTAACATACTGTAACGAGATAAATTGAGATATAAGTACCCTTTTAAATTTATTATATAAATAACTCGCATTATATATCTAAAAGATATATAATTGATGTATCTAAAAGATATATAAGGAGATTAAAATGATGAATGAATTTTTTATTTTAGGTGAATTAATGGAAGAACCGCAAAGTGGCTATAGTTTACGTAATGCATTGCAAGCCACTTTAGGACGTCATAGAAAAATCAGCTATGGTGTGATTTATCCCCTACTTGAAAAATTAGAAAACAAAGGTTTTGTAGAAATAACTAATGTAGGTTCAGACGGGAAAAACAAGAAAGTTGCTACTATTACAGAAAAAGGAAAAGAGCGTTTTTTTGAACTACTGAAAATGCCCGTTCCAAGTGGGGCTCACAATGCTGATATTTATTTAATAAAGCTTGATGTGATGCAGCATCTTGCTTTAGATGAACAAATACAACTATTAGATCAATTCTATCAGGAACAAAAAGATGTCGTAGAAGATACGCAAGATGCACTGCAAGAACTGGCTAAAGAAGATTCAAAAGATCACTGGTATGCAAGTAAAAGGTTTGAGTTACGACTACTGCAAGCAAATGTGGCAATTGAATGGATTGAGAAATTTAAACACGAATTGAAGAAAGGATGGTGAAAGAATGACAAAAGAAATAAAAATAGCCCTTTTAATGGCTGCAAGTCTCTTTATGGAGATTTTAGATGGAACAATTGTAACTACCGCACTACCTAAAATGGCTCAATATTTTCGTACGGGTTCGGCAACAATTGCTTTACTTATCAGTGTGTATTTGATTACAGTTGCCGTTTTTATCCCTCTGAGTGGATGGATGGCTAATCGATTTGGGAAAAAGAAAATTTGGATTATTGCTGTTATTATGTTTACCCTTAGCTCATTAGGTAGTGCAGTAGCGACAAGCTTCATTTTCCTTTTAATAATGAGAATCATACAAGGAATTTCTGGTGCCTTATTGACACCTACAGCAAGACTGATTGTGCTAGAAAAGACACCGCCTTCACTGCTATTGAAAATGTTTAGTTATCTCATTTGGCCTGCACTTGTAGCACCCGCAATAGCACCAGTGATTGGCGGATTTATTGTTACTTACTGGAGCTGGCAGTGGATTTTCCTAATTAATGTGCCAATAGGTTTAATTATCGTATTAATCGGTATAAAATTAATCGATACTGATCAGATAAATAAAACAGCTACTTTTGATCTTTTAGGATTTTTAGAAATTACCTTTTCATCCGCTATAATTTTAGTTGGAGCAGAGCTTGCCACTCACGGAAAAAATTATTGGCTTAGTGCATTAGGATTAATTGTTTTAGGCGTGATACTAGGCTTTATAGTATTCAAGCACTTGAAAAAAGTAGACAATCCATTATTTTCACTTGATGCATTAAAAATAACTTCTTTTAGAATCTGCCAGACAAGTGGTTCTGTTTTATGGCTATGTGTTGGAGCATTGCCATACATCCTAACAATTTTTTTACAAACGGTCTTTCATTGGTCAGCAGTAAAAGCAGGTAGCTATGTGTTATTTGTTTTTATTGGAAATATTGGAATCAAACCTTTTACCAATGCAATTATCCGTAAACTAGGCTATCGTGGGGCACTATTGTCATCATTTGTGATGATATTTACTACATCAATTGCTTTAGCTTTCATTCAAATTAATACTTTTCCTATTGTGATCATGTTTCTTGCATTAGTTTCAGGTGTAGGACGATCACTAGCCCTAACTGCTTACAGTGGATTGAGTTTTTCTGAAGTAGACATTAAAGATCGAAATAGTGCCAATACTTTGAATGCTGTCGTTTCAACATTAGCTCAAGGGATGGGAATATCAATTATGACAGTTGTTGTGGGTTTATTACAAATCTTCTACCCGATTACTATCGCTTACGAATTAGGTTTTGTCTTTCTTGGTCTATTGATGATATTCCCAGCAATTGAAGTACTGTTTCTACCTAAAAATATTGGCTATACGACAATCGGCACTGCATATGTAAAACATTGAGCATGTTTTTGTATGGTTCTAACCTGCATCTCTTATCGTCTTAGTGTGGTTTTTGTCGGGAATGTTAGTGGTACCCCCTCATTCCATGTGAGTGCATGGATGAATAGAGCAAATTTCTTTTTAACGGATTCCTTACACGACCAATTCCCCCTTGCTTTTATGCAATAATTAACTAACATTTATTATGTTGAAGTATAAAATTAACAGGGGAGTTGCTTATGAGGATTTTCATGAGTAAGTTTCTGAAGCGTTATACAGCGGTTTTGTTAAGCTACGCAATAGGTATAGGATTATTTTACGCTTTGGGATATAAGATGAGCGCTATGGGCTTCAATGCGATTTTAACAGGAATTATCGTTGGATTAATAATCAATTTTGTATTATCAAAGCGAGAGAAATAAACTTATGTATCCCTTGATTGCATCCACATCAGGGGATTTTTTATGTTATTAAAAGGAGTCATCTACTGGTGAGAATGCACATAGGGAAATGAATCAGTCGCTGGCAACACTGTGGATCTTTACTTGGCAATCGAATGATTTCAGGATGTTGCCTGTCCAATCTCATTCACGGAACACGTAAGGCCAAAAAATATAGAGAACAAGTATGTCAATTGCTTGGGATCGAAGAATAATCGGCTTTCTCCTACAGGAATACAGGGCAACCTCACTATATGTAAGCTACAGTGGCAAAGGACTCCAGGTTTATTTAATATAGATTGTACATAGGATGCTTAATACAAGGAGTGAATGAGAATGTTCTCTAGAATGGCAGAGCAGAAGATTGCCGAAGCGATGGCCAAAGGTGAGTTTGATCATTTGCCGGGAGCGGGCAAGCCACTGGTGATTGAGGATTTGTCACATGTTCCAGAGGAACTGCGGATGTCATATAAGCTGTTGAAAAATGCAGGCATTTTACCAGAAGAGCTGCAGCTGCAAAAGGAATGTGTCCAGCTACGTGATTTGCTTCACGCTTGTCATGAGGCAGGAGAGCAACAGCGGATCAGTCGCAGGCTGACTGAAAAATCACTTCGTCTTCGTATGCTGCTGGAGGAAAGAGGGCTGAATATGTCGTCTGTATTTTATGAATATGAGTCTGCTGTGCGTCAGCGACTAGAGGAATAGCAGCGAGAGGAGCCAAGGGCAGAATGCCCTTGCCCGTACATTTTGCTTTCCATGCCTTGTCCCATTACCGTTGCAGTGCAGATAATTTCGTGAGACATTGCTTGGTTAGGATAACTGGCTCCCGAGGGAGCTTGTCCAAATGAAAACCATCGATTAAATCCACAGCCTTCACAGGCTCGGGAGAATCCAACAGCCCGGAAAAGTAGGCGAGCCAGCCAATGACGGCTTCCGGTGTAATTCCTTGCCGACGCATGGCTCGGAGTGCTACGCCACCATGTCGTTTGGCCAGTCTTCGTCCATCAGGACCGAGGACAAGGGGAACGTGCGCGAAACGTGGCGGCTCTAAGCCCAGGGCTTGGTATAACAATAGCTGGCGGGGAGTCGAATCGAGAAGATCATATCCGCGTAGCACATCGGTCATATGCATATCCGCATCATCGATGACGACGGCAAGCTGATAGGAAAACATGCCGTCCGCCCGTTTGATGATAAAATCGCCCCCCTCCGACGCACGGAAGGATACATGACCAGCTACATGATCATAAAATGAAATAACAGCATCTGAATGCTGCGGCACTTTAAAACGAAGTGAAGGGAGTTTATGCTGTGCTTTAGCTAGAGCTTCTGAAGAGCTAAGGTTACGACATGTCCCTGAATATGCAGGTCCTTCACCCGACAGTCCGTGCGGAGCATGGGCGGCAGCCATAATGTCTGCCCGACTGCAAAAACAAGGATACAGTAAATCTTGCCCCTGAAGTTTCTCCAATGCAGATTGGAAGCGCTCCAGCCGCTGGCTCTGAGTGTAAGGACCGTAGGGACCGCCAATGTCGGGTCCTTCGTCCCAATCCAGCCCGATCCAGCGCAAATCCTCCATAATTCCTTGCGCCAATGCGCTGCGAGCTCGTGTCATATCAATATCTTCCATACGCAAAATATAGGTTCCGCCCAAGGAACGAACATGCAGCCAGGATAATAAGGCGGTGCGAGCATTTCCTAAGTGTATCCATCCCGATGGTGTTGGGGCGAATCGTCCTCTAATGGGTTGGGCTTGTAATTCCATACGAAAGTTACCTCGATTCTGTATTCCGTGTTTCTATATTCCGTCCTTCAGCCATCCTTATCACCATATTATAAAACGATTTTGGAGCGAGTGCATGTCGGCAGGTATAGGAGTTGGCAACAGAAAGCGTACATACCTGCGATGACCAGACGGGAAATTTAAATATCTGTATAATAGATTTAGAAGAATCAGGCGCGACAGATGAGACGAAGTCCCTGTGCTGTAGACAGCTAACATTTTTTATTCGATTTTCAATAATTACAGGTAGTGAAAAATTCACAATAATAAAAGAATTCAAACTTAGATTCTACGCCTCAAGCGTATCATTGGAGAGATTTCATTGACAGATAAACCATTGCCTATTATGCAAGTCATTCCCGAGCTTAAACGTGCATTGCTATCCCATTCGGCGGCGGTACTGATTGCACAGCCGGGAGCGGGGAAAACAACAGTAACACCATTAGAACTGCTGCATGAGCCGTGGCTAGCGGGGCAAAAGATAATTATGCTGGAGCCGCGACGTTTGGCAGCACGTGCGGCAGCAGCGCAAATGGCAAAAACGCTAGGCGAGTCAACTGGGAAGACCGTGGGTTACCGTGTTCGTATGGATACAAAGGTAGGACCAAGCACGCGGATTGAAGTGGTTACGGAGGGCGTACTGACCCGGATGCTGCAACATGATCAGGCTTTGGAGGGAGTCGGCCTGATTATTTTTGATGAATATCACGAGCGCAGCCTGCATGCAGATTTGGGATTGGCACTTGCCCTGCAAAGTCAGGCGCTGCTGCGACCGGAGTTGAAAATATTAATTATGTCTGCCACCCTGGAGGCAGAGCCTGTATGCAGACTGTTAGGAGATGCACCTTTACTGGAATGTCCAGGCACCGTATTTCCGGTAGAAACCTTTCATATGCCCAAGCCTTCATCAACCTCATTAGAGTCCTTTGCAGCGGAGGCGGTAGAAAAGGCGCTCCATGCTCATGAAGGAGATGTACTGGTGTTTTTACCAGGGGCTAGAGAAATTCATAGAACGGAACGAGAGCTGACGTCCAGAAATTTACCAGCCTACGTCAAAATCATTCCACTGTATGGCAGCATGAAGCTGGAGCAGCAGGATGAAGCAATACGTCCGTCGGTTCCGGGTAGCCGCAAGGTTGTACTAGCCACCTCGATTGCCGAGTCCAGCTTGACCATCGCCGGGATTACGGTGGTGATCGATAGCGGACTGTCACGGGAATCGGTATTTTCCGCGCGAACCGGCATGAGCCGTTTGACCACCGTCAAGGTGTCCAAGGCCTCCGCCGACCAGCGGCGCGGGCGGGCGGGTCGTCTCCAGCCGGGCGTGTGCTACCGGCTGTGGAGCGCGCAGGAGCATGCCGCGCTCCCCGATGCCAGCCGCCCAGAAATCGTGGTGGCAGATCTGGCCCCACTCGCACTGGAGCTGGCAGCCTGGGGCGTGCGCGAGCCCGCCGAGCTGGCCTGGCTGGATGCCCCGCCTGAGGCGGCGTACCGCCAGGCCACAGGTCTGCTGCGCCAGCTTGGCTGCCTGGAGGTCGCAGCCGACGGCACGGCAGGCGGCATCACCGCGCACGGGCGCGAGGTATCCGCCTTGGGCACGCACCCGCGCCTCGGGCACATGCTGCTGCGCGCAGCAGCCCTTGGCTTGGCTCCGACTGCCAGCCGTCTGGCGGCGCTGCTGCAAGAGCGGGACCCGTTCCGTGCTCATGGCGGAACGGATTTGCGCCCGCGGCTGGACGCTCTGCGCGAGGCGGTTCACGCTCGCAGTACGCATAGCCTGCTGGGAGCGGCAGACGATACGGTGATTCGCCGTATCGTGCAGGAGAGTCGGCAGCTACTAGCCACGCTGCCGACCACCGCCACAGCGCAGGACGAGCCTGACGGCTCCGCGGCCTGCGGGCTACTGCTGGCCTTCGCGTATCCGGATCGGATCGCGCAGGGCCGAGGGGATGGCCGCTTTTTGCTTAGCGGCGGCCGGGGAGCACGACTCCGACAAGTGGAGTGGATGTCACGTGCGTCCTATCTCGTCGCCGCCGAAGTGGACGACGAGGGAGCAGATGGCGCCATTCAGTTGGCGGCACCGATTGAACTACAGGAGCTGATCCAGCATTGCAGCGATTTGCTGCTGGAACAAGCCAACGTATACTGGGATAGCTCCGCTTCAGCCGTGAGAGCCCGCAAGGTACTTCGGCTGGGCTCGCTCATCTTAAAGGAAACATCTTACGAGCGACCTCCGGCTGAGGAAATCGCCGCTGCCTTAATGCAGGGGGTGCGGGAACGTGGTCTCAAACTGCTGTCCTGGAATCGACAAACCCTCCAGCTACAGGCACGCTTAATTTTTATGCACTTCTCAGCACCCGAGGAATGGCCAGACAGCTCAGAATCTGCCCTGTTGGGTTCACTGGAATCGTGGCTGTTTCCCTTTGCGCTTGGAGCCAAAAATATAGCTGATCTGCAACGGCTGGACGCTAGCGAATTGCTGCTGGGCAGGTTGAATTGGGAACAGCGGCAACAGCTCGAACAGGAAGCACCGACGCATATACGTGTACCCAGTGGTTCCCGTATTCCTGTCGATTATTCGCAGCCTGAGGCTCCTGCACTGGCAGTGAGACTACAGGAACTGTTCGGCATGAAGGATACGCCCCGTATTGGACGTGGACGTGTGCCGATTGTGCTGCATTTATTGTCACCTGCCCAGCGACCTGTGCAAGTGACTTCCGACTTGTCCAGCTTCTGGGGCGAGACTTATTTTGAAGTCAAAAAGGACCTAAAAGGCAGATATCCCAAGCATTATTGGCCAGATGATCCACTGGAAGCTGTGGCAACCAACAGAGCAAAGCCTAAGCGTTGATTGGTAAAATGAACTTAAAATAGATTCATTTTAATTTTGAAAAATCGTTTAAACGTCAGGATAGTGGGGTAATGAAAAAACGAACCACTCAACAAACAACATATTGGGAGGTAACTATCATGGCTAATAACTTAAACGATTATAATGAAAAGAAAATTGTTGGTGTTTTTGATACCGAGCAAGAAGCATCTCGTGCGATTGGACAGTTGCAGAGTAAAGGAATCCCGAGCAGTGAGATATCTGTCATCACCCGTGACCGTGAAGACCTCAAGACGATTAGTGAAGAGACAGGCACCAAAGCACCGGAAGGTGTGGCCACAGGTGCAGCTACAGGCGGCATTGTAGGCGGTGTTGCTGGCTTACTGGCAGGTATTGGAGCGCTGGCTATCCCAGGTATTGGACCTATTCTTGCAGCTGGACCTATCGCCGCTACCCTTACCGGAGCAGCGGTCGGAGCAGGGGCCGGTGGCTTGGTCGGTGGACTGGTCGGACTTGGCATTCCAGAAGATGATGCCCGTCAATACGAGACATACGTCGATCAGGGCAAGATTTTAGTGCTAGTGGATTCCGCTGATCGTCACAGGGATGTTTATGATATTTTCCGCACTAACCGTTCTCTGAATGCGGATCGTTACAGAACATATGACGATAGTGTTGCGGATACGCGAACAGATGCGTATACAGATACTAGAAGGAATCTGTAATTATCACACGGCTGGTGGAGAACGTCATTTACAACAGTCGGGCTCCTTCTTCATATATAGGCTTTCTACAGCAGCAGTCTCCTGACGGGGAGACTGCTGCTTTTATGTGTTGGCTATTTGTTGAATTACCTAAGACAGATGATGTTTTGCTAGGCATTGGCACGTTTATCCCTCTATATATTTTTATAGAATTGTCGTTATAATAGATTTATAAATTGTTAGATGTAACAGGAGAGTGACATGAGTCAAAAAGAGAGAATTTCCGAGGTCGCTTTGCTGAGGGGGTTGGCTTTTGCAGCCGTTGTTCTTCAGCATTCCATCGCTCACTATGCGTTTGCGCCGGGGGCACGCATTCAGGACGGAGTTATAATGACACTATTACTGCTGTGCTCCAAATTTGCAGTGCCTGTATTTGTGTTCATTACTGGAATGGTACTATTTTATAATTACGATGGCGCCTTAAAGTATGGCACGTTTTTACGTAAACGGTTCATGGACATCATCGTTCCTTATATCATATGGTCTCTTGTATACGAGTTGGGAAATCAGCTTGTCCAAAGTGGAGGATTTATTCACCCGTTAGATTTTTTCCAGAAGCTGTTGAATGGGAAAAGCAGCTATCATTTGTGGTACATCGTTATGATTATCCAATGTTATGTGTTGTTTCCCGTATTTCGTTATGCTGTACGTCGTTTGTCTGCGTTACTGCCGTCAACTTGGCGACCCGCTGCATTAGCTGGATTCGGCATACTCTATATTTTGCTTATGCTGGCGGTGGGACCCGTATATCATGTGATGGATCAGTTCCAGCTTCCCGTCATTTCTTCTTGGTTTACCATATACGCTGATCGAAATGTGATCTACTTTTTCTTTTATTTTATATTAGGAGCGGCGGCTGGGATGAACGTTAAGCGTTGGAATGCTTGGGTCATCAAGGCGCAGCTGGTATATTGGCCGCTATTTATCGTGCTTACAGGATACTTGCTGTATGAGATGATCGGGCACTTCCAGACACCGCGGGGTACGGTTCTTTCCTTTAACTACTTGTCTCTGCTGCGCCCGGTCATGGCTGTATATTGCATCACGTCTATTTTTGTAGCTTATCGGGTAGCGACTTGGATGGCTTACAAAGGAGGACGTGCGGCGCGAATGCTGACCGTCATGGGAACGTTGTCCTATGGAGCGTATCTGATGCATGCCTTTATGCTACGCGTAACCTATTATTTTGATGAAACGTTGTTTGCAGACTGGAGTCACGTTCTTCGTACACTGGCTTCATTCGTTCTCTGTATAATCTTTTCTCTTGCTGGAACATGGTTGCTGGCACATTTGCCTATGGGTAAATGGATCGTGGGGCTTCGGATTCGTTTCCGCCCTGCTGGAAGCCCGCCTGCCCTGCAGAAGCAAAATCTCAAAATCTAGTCATATACCATAAAAAGTAACCCGAAGCTCGGGAAGAAGATTGAGCTTCGGGTTACTTTTTTAAGTTTAATTATGTTATTTCAATATATGAAAAATTCAAAATAGAAAACTGTAAAATCATTCACTCAGCGACATGCATACTACTCTAGAACGCTTCATTTTATTGCACTCGCTACCTTCAAACAGGTCACAAGGAATGGAGAATTATCGTAAGCTCTCATATTTATGAAAGGAAATAGTCTATGGACCCAGAGTGGTTTATAATGGAAGGTAAGCTGCTTAAATAAGGTTTAAATAAGGTGTAGAGGAGGCTGTGAAATGGCGTTTATGATATCCCAGCGGGCTTTTATCAAAATTTATCTGATCACAATGGTAGAGAGGCATCGCGGATATGGATATCAGATGCTCGAATCGATGAAAGATGAGTTTAGTGGTTTCGGATATGTTCCGCCTCAAAGCGAGGTATACCGGGCACTGCATGAACTGGTTCAGGAAGGCGTTTTTTACCGTACCAAGAAGCTAAAAGGAACAGACCCGCGTGTGGATTTTCAGGAGATTGTGCTCTATCATTTTACAGACGATGGGGAGGAGAAAGCCCGGCTGTACAAAAAGCAGGTCAAAGCCGATCTGGACCGTTGCTTAGGTATGCTGCATAAAGCGGAACAAGACAACTATTCCTAACGACGAAAGGATGAGAATGATGGGTAGAAAGCTGAAATGGGGAATTTTAGGCACGGCGGAGATCGCCAAAATCGCTGTAATTCCGGCGATTCAGCAGTCCGAACGCGGAGAAGTGCTAGGAATTGCTAGTCGAAATGCGGATAAAGCCGCTGAGGCCGCCCGGGAGTTCGATATTCCGAGAAGCTATGGAAGCTATGACGAGCTGTTGGCAGATCCCGAAATTGGAGCGGTGTATATACCTTTGCCTAACCATCTGCATGAAGAGTGGACCGTTAAGGCTGCGGAGGCTGGGAAGCATGTTTTGTGTGAAAAGCCTTCCTCGCTCAGCTCGGCCGGGACAAGCCGTATGGTTGAAGCGTGTCGCCGTGCGGGAGTGACTTTTGCAGAAGCTTTTATGTATCGCTATCATCCCAAACACCGAAGAATTAAGGAAATCATCAATAGTGGGGAGATTGGTGACATTCGTGGCATTCATTGCACGTTTACATTCAACAATACCGATCAGGCAGATAATGTACGCTTTAATAAAAGCATGGGCGGCGGCTCGCTATATGATGTGGGCGTGTATCCAATCTCAGCCGCTCGTATGTATTTGGATCGGGAGCCGGAGGCAGTGACGGTACATGCTTTATTTTCGCCGGAGCATGACAACGTTGATATGATGGCCTCCGGTCTGCTGGAATTTCCGGGTGGAGTCAACCTTACTTTTGATTGTGGCATGTGGGCAGCCAACCGTTCCAACATGGAAATCCTCGGTAGCAAGGGGACGATTGCAATGCCCAAAATGTTCGGTTGGGAAAGAACGTCTGTCGTACCGCAAATTTTTGTTCACGTCGGTTCGGTTACGCGTGAGGAACGTCTAAAAGGTTTTAATTCTTTTGAACTGCAAGCCGATGCTTTTGCCGAAGCGGTGCTTGATGGTATTCCGCTGCCATATGAGCCAGAAGATGCGGTAAGTAATATGAAAGTGATCGACGCTTGTATTGAATCAGCTCGCAGTCGGAAGCGGATAGAAATTGGGTAGGCGAGCTTCTCGTATTCCCAGAAGACATAAAAAAAGCAGCCTGTCCAAGGGACAAGCTGCTTTTTTAGATGAACAAATACATAGGTATTTTTTAATGAGTCTTTGCACATTCGAGCATCACATATTTTCATCATAATCTGCGACGTCACGCTTGGCGGCTGTCGCAGGCGAGTTCGATGTGCCGTACTTTTCCACCGCGCCCCATGCGCCCGCATCGTCAAATCGTCCTGCATTGCGTTGGCGAACCTCACCTGCACCTTTGGGTGGTGGAGTCATAACCTGTTCCTCTATTGGACGGTCGTTCGATAAATCTCGTGCTGGCGTGTGCTCGACGGTATAGGCTGTATATGGAATAGCTTGCAACCGTTCAAAAGGAATTTCTTCCCCGCTCTCCACACATATTCCATACGTCCCATCTTCCATCCGTTGCAGCGCTGCATTGACCTGATCCAGCTCGCTTTCCAGCGACTCATTAATCGCCAGATCACGGGATCATTCAAAGGTTTCTGTCCCTATATCAGCGGGATGGTTATCATAGGACGAGAGTTCGCCTGTGGAATCTGTCAGTGTTTCTCCCAATTTCGTATTTTCCTGACCGTTTTGTTTAAAATGTTTTTCTAAATCCTTCTTCTGCTCCAGTAACATATGTTTCAGCTCTGCAAGCTGCGAATCGTTCAAATGGTTCACGATCATCTCTCCCCTTCGTGGTTTGTATGAGTGGCGCGTATGCTCCTTTATACCCGTTCATAGGACTGAGCAATCAGCAGAGACTTTTATTCCCAGCCTAGAATGTGATATAAAAAGAATAGTGTGTTAAGGAGGGAAAACCGATGGATGAACATATGAAGCGTCGTCTGGATAAGCAAAAGCAGTTGTTTAAACAACTGGGCATTCAGCTGGACGCGCTCTCCATTCATGAAAAACAGTTTAAAAATAAAATGCGCGGCTATGATCCAGACGAGGTGGACGCTTTTCTGGATGAAGTGATCAAGGATTATGAACGCTTTTATGCGAATATAGCCGACCTGATGGACAAGTGGCAGGAGCAGCAGGCAACCATACGTGATTTGAAAAATGCACCCAAGCCTGCCGCCGACTTTAATGGACTTGACCGTCGTCAACTGGAGGATATCATTAAGCAGTTGGAGTATAGTGTGCGCCAATTAAAAGTGCGAGTACGTCCAGAAAATGACTATTTTCCGGAGTAAGGAACAGTAAGCACTGTGTCGCTGCCTCTAATGTGGTATGATGTAAACATGCATTTTACCAAGCATTTAATGAGGCACACATATAAAGGTGGTTAACATGAGTACCCATTTTTCCGTTAGTATCCATTGTCTGCTTCTTCTGGCCGAAGGGGCACCCGAGCGAATGACTTCGTCACTTATTGCTTCCAGCATCAATACCAACCCGGTAGTGGTGAGAAGAATTATGAGCCGACTTAAGCAAGCTGGTTTGGTGGATTCGTCACCAGGAGCGCGCGGCTTTCGTCTAAGCATGTCGAGTTCAAACATTAATCTGAAAATGATCTATGAAGCGACCAAGGATGAAGGTCCGTTGTTTGCTATTCATACCGACAGCAATCACAATTGCGAAGTGGGCAGGAACATAGATGCTTTGTTGGATGGTTTATATACCGTGGCAGAGCAGAAAATACAGGCGTTTTTCGAGACCGTTACGTTGCGAGATCTGGAGCAGACGCTTCAGCAGCGGATTGGACAACAAAGTTCATCCGTGTAAAGACGCCGGTAAGGAGAAATTGATATGAAAATCATCGTACTTTCAGACACTCATATGCCACACAGAAGCAAAACGCTTCCTAGTCGGCTTGTCCAGGAGCTAAAAGGCAGTGACCTTATTCTCCATGCCGGAGACTGGACGGATTGGTTCGTCTATGAACGTCTAGCTGAATTTGCGCCTGTGCAAGGCATTGCCGGGAACAATGATGGAACCGACATCGTGGAGCGTCTGGGCTACCAACGAATCGTGGAAGCCCAAGGCAAGCGGATCGGCATGGTTCATGGTCACGGCTGGCGCGGCTCAACAGAAAATATCGCACTGAATACATTTAAGGGAGAGACGCTGGATTGTCTGATTTACGGGCATTCGCATATTCCTGTGGTGAAAAAGATAGATGATTTGCTTGTCCTTAATCCGGGGTCTCCGACGGACAAGCGCGGCGAAGACGAATATTCATTTATTGTGCTGACGATTGAAGACGGGCAAATGGAAGCACAGCTTGTTCTTTATCCAGATAAACATTGATTTTAAGACCAACAACTGTTGATTAAAGGGGAAGCTATGGCTATTTTTGATTTAGAACCAATGAAGCATCATGTCTTGATCTGCAATGGAGGCACATGTATGCGACATGAGGGTGAAGAAGTTACGCAAGCAATTCGGGCTGAAATTCGTAAACAACATGCAGAAGCCTATATTCATACGACCAGAACTCGTTGTAATGGGCGCTGTCATGACGCTGCGGTTGTGATTGTATATCCGCAAGGGGACTGGTATGGTCAAATGACTCCCGCCTCAGGTACAGAGCTGGTGCAGAAGCTCGTAGCAGGAGAAAAGCTGGAGCCGCATCTTTTTCATGAGTGTACACGTAAATCCAGCTCGGAATAATCAAGTCAACTATCTATAAAAAACAATGAGTAGAGAAAATCTTTCGGAGATTTTCTCTTTTTTGCGTTTAATCCCCAACCTGAAAGGTAAAAGTATACTGTGGATACCAAATCCGATAGGGAGGGAAGAAAGATGAAACCATTTGAAGAAAGTCTGCACGGTGAGAATGAGCTAAAGAGCCAGACAAGGAAAGGGACAAAAGAGTCTAAACATCAGGAACAACCGATTAATCGTGATCATGCAGAGCAGTATCCGACAGATCAGGCAAGCTTGTTCGACCGTTTTGAAATTGAGCAGACGGTAGACGCCATTCCCGTAGAGGATTTAAAGATGGAAAAACAGGAGGAGAGAGACAAGGATGCAACTAAGCACACCTCTTCCAGTGAGAAAAAATATAATGGCGGCGTATAATTTTTAACGAACTGGTAATATTTAAAAAGAAATCTCTTGACTTTAAGATATGTACGATGTATATTAAGTTACGAAAAGTAATTAATTTTTCTCAGGAGGTAACAAAATGACTAAAGACTTCTTCACAGCTCTGAAAGACAGACGCTCCTATTATGGCATTAGCAAAGAACAAGTAATTTCTGACCAACGGATTCAAGAGATCGTAGAGGAAGCTGTGAAGTACACACCTACCTCTTTCAACTCCCAAACTTCACGCGCAGTAGTGTTGCTCGGAGAGCATCATGACAAACTGTGGAATATTACAGAAAATATTTTGCGGGAAGTGGTAGGCAATGAAGAACAATTCAAATCTACTGCTGAGAAAATGAACGGATTCCGCAGCGGTTACGGAACGGTTTTATTCTTTGAAGACAACAACGTGATAGCTGGTCTGCAACAACAATTTGAAGCGTATGCTGACAATTTCCCAATCTGGGCCAATCAATCTAACGGCATGCTGCAGCTGGTTGTATGGACGGCTCTGGAGCAAGAAGGACTGGGCGCATCACTTCAGCACTATAATCCTTTGATCGACGAAAAAGTGAAAAACGAATGGAACATTCCTGAGCATTGGAAACTGATTGCTGAAATGCCATTTGGTAAACCGACATTCCAACCAGGTGACAAGGAATTCCAACCAATTGAGGAACGTGTAAAAACATTTAAATAATGATCATAATAGTATGATCATTCAGGTTTGACCTGAATATAGCGCTGTGGATAATCCGCAGTGCTATTTGTCGTTTCATTTTTTTGAACATGTGACCTTTGGAATACATAGAGCATGAGGTTAATTCATCCGTATGTAGGTGATATTATGTTTGAAATTAGATGAGAAGTTTACATACGTGTGACTGCTTTTTTTGTTGATGTTTAGAATTTGTGTGTAATTGAAGGAGGAAATTCGGATATGGACTACGATTGCATTATTGTTGGTGGGGGAATCGCCGGATTGCAAGCAGCGATACAATTGGGCAGATACAGCAGTCATCGGGTGCTGGTGATCGATTCGGGCTATGGTCGATCTACGCTGTGCCATCAGTACCATAATATTCTGGGTTTTCCTGACGGGGTTTCTGGTGAAGAGCTACGACGGCTTGGGCGTAGTGAAGCCTCGAAGCTAGGTACTGAATTTGTTGATGATAAGGCGATAAAAGCGACCAAGAGAGATGAGCTTTTCCATATTGAAGTGGAGGTAGGGTCAGTATATACATCAAAAACGCTATTATTGGCCACAGGGCTGACGGACCGTTTTCCAAAGCTGGCAGGACTGCAAGCCTGCTTGGGCAACAGCGTGTATGTGTGCCCGGACTGCGACGGATATGAGGTCCAGAATCGCAGCACGATCGTGATGGGGGCGGGCAAAGCCGGAGCTTATATGGCCTTGATTTTGTCAGCACGTACCGATCAACTTGTCTATGTCAATCATGAGCGTACAGAGGTGCCGGACGAGCTGATTGTGAAGCTGCGGGAAAAAGGGATTGAATATAAGGAAGCAGCCATTTCTGAGATTATCACAGGACAACCAGGCTGCTTTGAGGGAGTGCGTCTGGCTGATGGACAAGTGATTGGAGCTGAGCGGGGCTTCTTAGCCTTTGGAAGCAACCATGTTCATTCAGAGCTGGCGGAGCAACTGGGTGTACATCTGCTGCACAACAAGCATATTGAGACTCATCCCCGCAGCAAGATGACAAATGTGGAACATGTATGGGTGGCCGGAGACTTGGGGGCCCATGCCGAACAAGCGACGGTTGCAATGGGAGAAGGTGCTATGTCAGCGATCTGGATACACAAGGTATTATCCGGTATGAAAACAAAAATACCGCAACTCTGAGAGCTGCGGTCTAGAACGATGGGCGTGTACTTGGTTGAAGATGAGGCTCGAAGCGTCTTAGTTGATCGCTCATGCCATATTTGCGTAGAATTTCCGTCTGTTTGCTACCGATGAGGTCAAAGTGAGGATAGGGCTGACGCTGATGTATATATTGGGGGTCTAATCCATTATGACTGCACCATAAGCGCAGCTTATCCAAGTCAGAACAGCCCACCTTGGTGACAGTTGTAATGCCTGGAAAGCGGTCATCCAGCCAGTAGTGTGTTAGAAAAGCAATCTCGCCACGGCTGACCTTTCTTTTCCAGCTTAGCAACTCCTGCCGGGTAATGCCAAATGCCATCTGTCTCATCCTTTCCTGGCTCATCCCTGAAAATATGAGCTATTGCCGGTTGTCCCATTATTTTCGTCCTATTGCTTGTATTATGATCCACATGGAGTAACACAATAACAGGAGAGCGTATTTGCCGATCTCCTGTTAGCGGTTTAGAGCCATCTTTCGGCCCAGCTCTCCACACCATTCAATGCATCACCTAGCTCTTTACCCTTACGTGTCAGCGAATATTCGGTACGCACAGGCCGCTCTGTAATGACATTGCGAAGGATTAGGCCGGAAAGCTCTAGTTCCTTGATGCGCTCGTTCAGCATGCGTTTGCTAAGATCAGGTATGGAAACTTGAATTTCACTAAATCGTTTGGGATGTTCCATCAAAGTATGAATGATGAGAGCGGTCCATTTTTTGCTGATGATCTGAAAGGATTGTTCCACCTTACCGCACAAAAGCTTAGGCTGCCTGTCGTCGCTCATCTGAATCCCCTCAATTTCATTGTTGTTTTAAACAGTATACTAAAAGTAACTCTGTATACCAATAGTAACTATAATGCATTGTATCAACTGTGACAATTTTAACAGTTTTTTCTCTTTCCTAGCGTCAATCATACCACAGAAAACGTTATCATTACAGGATATATCGAATGTTCACGATTTCGCTAAAATTTGATTGACTTGCCCCTTATTTTGGGTGTATTATGGGTTACGTTAATTCCTCAGGTAACTTTTAATAACCTCATCTTTTATAATGGGAAGAAGGAATATTTCATGGATTCAATGACATTTGTCTTATTTGGAGCGACAGGGGATTTGGCCAAACGCAAAATTTACCCTGCCTTGTATAATTTGTTTGTAGAAGGTAAAATTCCGGCTTCCTTTTCTGTAATTGGGATGGGGCGTCGTGAAGTGGCAGACGAGCAATTTCAAAGTAATGTAGAGCAATCCATTAAGGATTTTTCCAGACATGTGAATGATAATCGTGCTCAGATGGATCAGTTCTTGAGTGCTTTCCGTTACTGTGCATTGAACGTTAACCACCCGGAAGATTATAAAAAGCTGCTACAGCTTGCTGAGCAACGTGAAAATGACTTAGGAATTCCGGGGAACCGCATGTTTTATTTATCGGTGGCACCGGAATTTTTTGATGTGATTGCCCACAACATTCGCGAAAGTGGTTTGGCTGAAACGAAGGGTTGGAAACGACTCATTATTGAAAAACCATTTGGGCATGATTTGGAATCGGCTCGTGAGCTGAATGATCGCCTGAGCAGAACCTTTGCTGAGGATGAAATTTATCGTATTGACCATTACTTAGGTAAACCTATGGTTCAAAACCTGGAAGCCTTGAAATTTGCTAATCCATTGCTTCAAGGGATATGGAACAACCAGTACATTGCCAATGTGCAAATTACCGCTTCTGAGACTGTAGGCGTCGAGGAGCGAGCAGGATACTACGATCACTCCGGTGCTATTCGTGATATGGTACAAAATCACATGCTACAGGTGCTGATGATGACGGCGATGGACAAACCGGGACATATCACAGCTGATCAGGTGCGTGATGAAAAAAGCAAGGTGATGGACGCGCTTCGTGCCCTCGATCCTTCTGATATTGCTTCCAACGTAGTTAGAGGACAATATACCGCAGGTGAAATCAACGGAAAAGCAGTTCCATCCTATAAAGAGGAGCCGGACATCGGACCTGACTCGCAAAATGATACGTTCATTTCAGCTCGTCTTTGGATTGATAATGAACAATGGGCAGGTGTGCCGTTCTATATTCGTACTGGCAAACGCATGAAAGAAAAATCCACTCGTATCGTCGTGGAATTTAAAAAGGACAACACAGATCCTTATGCTGCTCAAGGGCAGCCTACAGACCCGAACTTGCTGATCATCCATGTTAACCCGGATGAAAAGGTAACACTTCGTTTGAACAGTAGAGATCCGCTGAACAATGGCCAGCTGGAGACGGTTCTGATGAATTATCATTCCGAGGCTAAGGATGTTCCAGAAGCCTATGAACGCCTCATCTATGATGCGCTGCGCGGTGATTCCACCTTCTTTGCTCATTGGAACGAAGTGGAGCTGTCTTGGGTGTGGGTTCAACCTGTACTCGAAGCGTTTGCCCGTGGTGAAGTTCCGCTTCACACGTATGCGGCAGGCTCTTACGGTCCAGAGGCTTCAGATCAATTGTTGAAAGAGCAAGGCTTTACATGGTGGTTGGACGAAAAGACCGAAAGTTCTGAAAAAGCAGCCGTTCGTGCTTAAACCAACCCAATAAAGTGAGAACAGAAATATATTTTTGCTACGGCAGGAGGCCTTTATAATGCAAGTAGGATTAATTGGTTTGGGAAAAATGGGTTTGAATCTTGGCAAAAACTTGATCGATCATAAGCATGAAGTTGTGGCTTACGACGTCAATGCAGCTGCAATCCAAGAAATGAAGGAATATGGAGCTACAGGTGCTTCTACTTTGGAAGAGCTTGTGCAAGCAACTCAATCCCCTAGAGTGCTGTGGATTATGGTTCCTCACCAAATTGTTGATTCTGTGCTGGATCAGCTTCAACCGATGTTGTCCAAAGGGGACATCATCATTGAAGGTGGAAATTCTCATTACAAAGAATCCATCGCTCGCCATGCTCGTCTGAAAGAATACGGTATCAGCTTCATGGATGCAGGAACATCCGGCGGGATGGAAGGTGCACGTAATGGCGCTTGTTACATGATCGGCGGCGATCCAGAAGCTTGGACGGTTGTTGAGCCGATTTTCCGCGATACAGCGGTGGAAAATGGATATCTGTATGCAGGTAAATCCGGTAGCGGACATTTTCTGAAAATGGTTCACAATGGTGTGGAATACGGCATGATGGCATCCATCGGTGAAGGTTTTGAAGTGCTGGAGAAAAGCAAATTTGACTTTGATTATGAACAAGTAGCGCGTGTATGGAACAATGGTTCCGTTATCCGTTCTTGGCTGATGGGCTTGACTGAACGCGCATTTTCCAAAGATGCAAATCTGGACGAAATCCGTGGGGTTATGCACTCTTCCGGCGAAGGGAAATGGACAGTTGAGGAAGCACTGGATCTTCAGGCAGCAACTCCGGTCATTGCCTTGTCCTTGTTGATGCGCTACCGTTCGCTGGATGCCGATACATTCAACGGAAAAGTAGTTGCTGCACTGCGCAATGAATTTGGCGGCCACGCTGTAGAGAAGAAGTAATAACGATATAAGTTAGTATCTATCCCCGTAGCTTCATGACTGCGGGGATATTGCTATATTGTTTTTGAACATCAGGTTTTTGTAAAATCCTCGCTTATGCATATTTTTCCTTGTATATCCGCACAATAGGTAAAAAAAGGCGGAAGGATGAATTGCATATGTGCAAAAGATTTTCGTTATCGGCTGATTTGGATGAGGTCAGGGATCATTTTGGTATACAACGTGTCATGTATTATTATAAAACACGTTATAACATGAGTCCCACTCAGCATGTTCCAACCGTGCTGCATCAGGATGGAGAACGGGTACTTGATGAATTTCGTTGGGGATTTATTCCCTATTGGGGCAAGGATTGTGTCAATGCGGACCTAAATACCGTTCGAGTAAATCCCAGTTATCGCAAGATGGCGGAAACCCGCCGCTGTATTATTCCTTGCAATGGATTTTATTATTGGCGAAAATTAGGAAAACGCATGTGTGCCGTCCGGGTGGTACTGCCGGAACAGAAAATGTTTGCGGTCGCGGGGTTATATGAAATATGGCAGGATAGTCGAAAGGAGCCATTACGTACCTGTACGATGATGACGGTTCAGGCCAATACGGAGATACGTGAATTTGATCGTCGTATGCCAGCTATTTTGGAAGCTGGCCAAATGGATTCATGGCTAGACCCGTCGATCCAGAGCGTCGATGAGTTGCTGCCCTTATTGCGCACGTATGAGCAAGGTGATATGAGCATCTATCCGGTGACCCCGCTGGTGGCTAATGATGAACATGATAACCGTGAATGCATTCAAGAAATGGATTTGCAGTGGTCCTGGATAAAACCTTAAACGTATAAAAATTGAAGATTTGTATCCATTATTGATCATAAGCTTCCCGCCACCTGCATAGGTATGTAGTGGGGAACAAGCGTCATAATCCGGGGAGAGGGGAAACGGCCGAAGGAGTATCTCATATGGGATGGAGGCGATTGGCGTGAGTAACGATACACTCATCCAACTGCTGGTGCTCATGGTGACGATCATCGGTCTGGTCCAAAACCGGTAACTGACAGGTTCCAGAAGGCGGGAGAATTGCCGTAGGCAATCTTCCGTTTTTTTGCGTTAAAAAGCTCGCAGATTCATGAAGCATACGTTACAATAGATGCTGGGCTACAGGTGACAAGACACCTGAATATACGCTACATACGATGCATTTTTAAGGGAGAGCGGATCATGAGTGAATTAACTTCATTACCACCGGCTAAAAAAAGGAAATTACTGTTTAGCGCAGGGCTTAGCTGGCTGTTTGATGCTATGGATGTAGGGCTGCTTTCATTTATAGTAGCAGCGTTAGCTAAAGAGTGGCATCTCGGTTCAGAGCAGATTGGTCTGCTGACTGCGATGAATTCAATAGGAATGGTGTTTGGAGCCGCCTTAGCAGGGATTTTGGCAGATCGTTACGGTAGACGCGCCATTTTAGTGTGGACCTTATTGATCTTTTCCATTGCCAGTGGCTTGTCTGCATTGGCGACAGGTCTAGGTATGCTGCTGGTGCTGCGCTTTATTGCCGGTGCAGGCTTAGGCGGAGAATTACCTGTTGCTTCAACACTGGTGTCAGAATCAGTGCCTGTAAAAGAACGAGGGAGAGCAGTTGTGCTGCTGGAAAGCTTCTGGGCGGCAGGTTGGATTCTTTCGGCTCTTATTGCCTATTTTGTTATTCCGAAGTATGGTTGGCAGCTTGCCTTTATTCTCGGCGCAGTACCTGCCTTGTACGCTCTTTATTTGCGTAGAGCTATTGAGGATTCACCGCGGTACAAGCAGCAGAGCGTCAAACTTCCGTTACGTGCGCGATTGGCCGCGATTTGGTCGGAACCCCATCGTAAGTCTACACTAATGCTGTGGATTTTGTGGTTTACAGTTGTTTTTTCATATTATGGCATGTTCCTGTGGTTGCCGAGCATGATGTTTATGAAGGGATTTGAGCTGGTTAAAAGCTTTGAGTATGTCCTAATTATGACACTTGCACAATTACCAGGTTATTTTACTGCTGCCTATCTGATTGAAAAGCTGGGTCGCAAATTTGTACTAATTATTTACTTGCTGCTCACGGCAATATCCGCTATTTGGTTTGGCACCTCGGAAACGGCAGGAATGCTGCTGGCTGCTGGTATCTGCTTGTCCTTCTTTAATCTCGGTGCATGGGGAGCCATGTATGCTTATACTCCAGAACTGTACCCGACAGCAACCCGTTCTACCGGTGTGGGTATGGCAGCTGCATTTGGCCGCATTGGGGGCGTAATCGGGCCTTTTGTGGTCGGTATACTCGTAGGACAAGGCATAACGTTACCATCCATCTTTGCTATTTTCTTCGTAGCTATCCTGATCGGTGCAGCTGCAGTATGGTTGCTGGGTACCGAAACGAAAAATCAGGAGATTGACTAACCTTTACATTCACCTGTGTAACGATTCATAATACAAGAGAGAGGAGTGACCTAAAATGGAGCATACCTTTCTGCTCAAGGCAGACTGGAATGGGGGACGCAACAGTGACGGACGTATTGAGGCCGGACAGTTGCGGACTGCGATTTCGATTCCGGCTGAAATGGGAGGCCCTGGTGTGGGCACCAATCCGGATGAAATGCTGCTCGGTGCAGCTGCTACTTGCTATCTGATTACTTTGGCGGCGATGATGGAGCGTGCCAGTCTCCCAGTGGTATCACTGGCACTGGAATCCGAAGGGATTGTCGATGTAACGAACAACATTTTTACATATCGCCGAATTGTGCATCGTCCGCGCGTTCTATTGTCCGCCGATGCAACAGAATCGCAAATCGAACAAGCAGTGCGCCTTGCAGAGCAAGCCGAAACCTCATGTATGATCTCGCGTGCCGTAGCAGGCAATGTAGCATTGTCTACAGAACCTGTGGTGGAGCGCGCCTCTTAAGGCAACAATATTGTATCAGGAGCAATCATTTCAATTGCCCATCATTTTTTTAATTCAAGGAGGACACAACCATGACAGCACAACAAAAATTGCTCGTATTCGCAGGCTCTTATGCCGAATTGGAAGGAAACGGAGTTTATTCGTACACTTTTAATGAACAGACAGGAGCCCTGACACTACAGGATGAGTTCTCCGGCTTGAAAAATCCTACATTCCTGAATGTGGACGTTAAAAATCGGAAGCTGTATTCCATTGGAGAGACGACTTCCGCCGCAGGAGCAAAAGTAGGCGAAGCTTCCGCTTTTGAAATTGACCCGGTTAAAGGCACATTTACATTGCTGAATCGTGCGGAAAACGTAGGGTCCACAACTTGCCACATTCAGCGCGATCCATCCGATCGTTACCTGATCGTAGTCAGCTACCACGGAGGTATGGTTGGACTGATATCTCTGACTGAGGACGGACAGATTGGTGAGTTGCTGGATGTGAAACAGCACGAGGGTAAAGGTGCGCATCCTGAGCGTCAGGATCGTCCACATCCACATTCCAGTTTCTTTAGCCCGGACGGCCGCTTCCTGTTCGTACAAGATCTTGGTCTGGACCTGATCCGTATTTATACTATTGATGACAGCAAGGGGCAACTGGTGCTGCACGGTGAAACGAAAACCCATGCAGGTGCAGGCCCACGTCACTTAACGTTCCACCCGAACGGTAAATTTGCTTTTGTGATTAACGAAGTGGACTCTTCCATTACTTCTTTTGCATATGATGCAGAGGCTGGCAAGCTCACTGAGCTGGAGAGTGTACCGACATTGCCGTCTGATTTTACTGGTGAAAACACAACTGCAGAAATTGCGATTTCCCAGGATGGCGCATATCTGTACGGCTCCAACCGTGGACATGATAGCATCGTGGTATACGCTGTAGACGCAGCGACAGGCAAGCTGAGTCTGGTAGAGCACGTATCTGCTGAAGGCCAGCATCCGCGTCATTTTGCTTTGACACCTAATGGGGACTATATACTCGTAGCTAACCGCGACACCAACAATATTGTTACCTTTAAAGTGGACAAGGCAAGCGGTCGCTTGACCTATACCGGACAACAAGTAACTGTATCCAAGCCAGTATGCGTACAGCCTTTTTACTTTTCCGTGTAAAAATAGGGCAAAATCTATATCATGCGAGTGATGTAGTAACGGTATGCGGCTCGTGACCGCTACGAGAACGGATGTACAGAAAAAAATGAATATGCATATGTTGATGGTATCGATGAATTAACCAGGCATAAAAATTTATTAGTAGAAACGGCTCGTAGGGTAACCTGCAGCCGTTTTTATTTTAGCGCTGATTCATTTCTAAGAAAGGTCGTTCCCTACGTAAGCAATATTAAGTTTTAAGATCATAAATAAGATACGAATAATCTCGGTGGGAAAAGGGTACATATGTTATAAGCGGAACAGTTATCCCTTATGAAATTTAGGACAAGCTACAGATAGCAAATCCCACGAGGAGGCAACGTTATGAAAATAATTATTACACAAAAGGAAGCTGCCGACAAAGGAATCTGGACAGAGATTATGGGGATGTTTGCCGTTACCAAAGAGGACGAGGTATGGCAAAATGAAGAATTTATTCTCACCGAGGAACAGGCACGGCAGGTGGGATTACTAAAATAACCAGGTCAATAGGACATATCATCAAGTTTTAAGACCAAGTCTTAAAAAATCGTAACTTATTTTTTATGTATCTGATACACTTTTTAACCGTTCAAAGTTTATGATAGGTACACAAGGGTAATGAAGCTTACAGACACCGTGTACATACCCAAACGGCAAGGAGAGATCAGACATGATGAAATTAGCTTCGAAATGGACCGTATTGACTTTGATGATGATGCTGATTACGACGGCAGGGGCAACCGCCCAAGGCTACACACCTGTAGCAGCTGCCGAAAATCAGGAAACCGTATATATAAATCAAATGGACATTCGCAACGGACAAATGTATTTGTCAGCAGATCCGATTGAATGGTACGAAGGCGCAGCAGCAGACAAAGCATTTTTGGAGCATGAAGGAAATACAGGATTGGATGGAGCGCCGGATGGCTACTACATTGTAAACAATTCCGTGCAAAATGACGTGTATCAGGTTGCACCAGATGCTACGGTAGAGGTGCAGATTTATGACCACACGGGAAATATAGAAGACACAGACGTGCAATGGAACGAATCCATTCCTTTGGCACAGTTTGAGAAGGATTTTGCTAAAAAGGATGTTCTGGACCTCAGCCAATTTCCATACCATGTTACGCTTCGTGACGGTAAGATTGTAAAAATCGTGCAGCAGTTCATTCCTTAATATAGTAGTAAGCTCATACAAACACGTGCTTCTTACTTGATCACTGATCAGGGAAGCACGTGTTCTTTTATATTTTGCAACAAAAAAAGAGGATATCCATCCCATAAAGGGTGCGGACATCCTCTTCTCTTCATATATATAATTAGAACGATTTTGCTGCGTCTACTGCACGTTGTACGGCTGTAGCAACGATTTCTTGTGCTTGGTCTGGAGCTTGGTTATGTCCTTCCAGTACAACTTTTACGATGTCTTTTACACCGAAGAAGGTTAAGATGTTGCTCATGAAGTTCAAAGACATTTCAGCAGCAGCAGCCGGTCCTTCGGAATAAACGCCGCCTCTTGCATTCAACAGAGCTACTTTAGTGTCAGTAACAAGACCAACAGGACCTTCAGCAGTGTATTTGAATGTTTTACCAGCTTGGTTCAAGTAGTCAATGTATGTGTGCAGTACAGCTGGAATAGTCATGTTCCAGAGCGGGAATGCAAATACGACTTTGTCTGCTGCCAAGAATTGATCCAGGTAGCCATTAGCAATGTTTGCCAGGCGAGCTTCTTCTGCGTTCAATTCCATGCCTCTAGCGGATTTGAACGTGCCGTTGATCATGTTAGCATTCAGATAAGGAAGCTCAACGGAGAACAGGTCCAACTCAGTGATTTCATCAGATGGGTGGGAAGCCTTGTAGCTTTCCACAAAGGCGTTATACAATTTAACTGTTGCAGATTCTTCAGCTGTACGGTCATTAGCTTTGACGAATAATACTTTAGACATGATTTATTTCCCCCTAAGTAAGTTGAGTAAGTAAGTTAAGTTAGTAAGTTACCACGTAATATTACAATATAAAGATAATATCTGTCAACACTTCTATATTAAATTTACTTTGAACAGCTACTTTATTTTTTACACTGTAAAATTCACGTGTTTCTTTTGCAAAATATCATTTTTGCGGTAAAATTTAAATGTAAAGTCTAATGAAGAGAATGACTCGAATAAGCGAAGAAGGAAATGAACATGGTGCCAGCAAGAATGGACACTATAGTTGAACGAAAAAAGGTGAGTAGCTTGAAGATAGGTTTTTTTGATTCGGGAATGGGTGGAATTACCGTATTGTCTGAGGCGCTAAGACGTTTGCCAAATGAAAATTTTGTTTACATGGCGGATACGCTCCATGTTCCTTACGGAACAAAAACACCCGAAGAGGTGCTTGGTTATGTCAAGGCTTCGGTACAAACGATCTTAAAAGAGGATATTAAGGCATTGGTAATTGCATGTAATACGGCTACAAGTATCGCGGTGGCGGAGCTAAGGAAGGAATATCAAATTCCGATTATCGGAATGGAACCGGCAGTGAAGCCAGCGGTCGAGATGAACCGGGCCAATGGTAAAAGAGTTCTGGTGCTGGCGACACCGTTGACATTAAAACAATCCGGTTATGCAGCCCTGGTGTCCAGAGTTGACGATCACGGGAGTGTGGATTCACTACCATTGCCGGAGCTAGTACAATACTGCGAACAGTTGAACTTTGACCAAACAGAATTGTTCAATTATTTTAACCATAAGCTGTCTTCGTTTAACCTAGATATTTATGGTACGGTCGTATTGGGATGTACACATTATCCATTCTATAAGGAAATTTTGAGAGAACTGCTGCCTCCTCATATTCAACTCGTTGATGGAAGCCAGGGAACAGTCAGACGCTTGAAACAGGTGTTGTCCGAGCGTAATCTGCTGGCATCTTCGGTAAAAGTGGGTCAATCGCAGGAGGGGCACGTCAAATTTCTATGTACCAGTCAGGATAAGGCCTACGTTCAGAAGATGGAGCGAGCGCTTGAAATCTATGCGGAGCATGAAAAAATCTATTTTTAAGGAAGAACGGCTGGCGAACAGGTGGACTGGATCAGCAATCCGAAGCGCCAGCCGAATTATTTATGGACCAGATGCATAGAAAGGTTTACATGGACGTTTAATTTATCCTGAACAGGGTTCCATGAAAGGAAAAGGAAGCTATGAGCATACAGGGATGGAACCACATTTGCTTTTCGGTATCTGATTTGGAGAAGTCTATACAATTCTATCAGAATGTACTAGACGGAAAACTGCTCGTTAAAGGACGTAAGCTGGCTTATCTGGATTGCCTGGGAATGTGGTTGGCTCTCAATGTGGAAGAGGATATTCCGAGAAATGAAATTCATCATTCCTACACGCATATTGCATTTTCGGTAGCGGAAGCGGATTTTGAAAATATGCTTAACAAGCTGAGAAATTTTAATGTCACTATTTTGCCTGGACGAGAACGGGACGAACAGGATAAATGGTCAGTCTATTTTACAGACCCAGACGGACATAAGTTCGAATTCCATACAGGACAATTACAGGACCGCTTGGAATATTATAAAAATGATAAGAAGCATATGACTTTTTACGAGTAAGTAAGCGTTATCAAATAAATGAGCAAATTTTTGAATTTACATACGGGAGCGGGAGGAATACAGAAGTATGTCATTGTCGCAGGAAAGTGGCTCCAAGCAAGCGCAGGCCGTTAAAACGATGACGGTTTTCGCAATTACTTGGCCGATCTTCATAGAAATGCTATTTCATATTTTGATGGGTAGCGTAGATACGTTCATGCTCAGCCATGTTTCAGACGAGGTTGTCTCGGCTGTCGGCGTTTCCAGACAGTTAATTGAGTTTACTATTATACTTTTCAATCTGCTTGGTCTTGGAGTAGGCGTGATCATTGCTCAGTTATTAGGTGCACAAAAGCATGTGGACGCAAGCCGTGTTACCGCATCAGCATTAACCTTTAATCTGGTATTTGGTCTGGCGCTGAGTTTGATGTTTATTGTGAGCCGGGATTTTTTGCTATCCTTCTACCACATTACTCCGACAATTAAGGAAAATGCAGAAATTTATATGATGCTGGCAGGGGGTTCGCTGTTTCTGGAAGCCCTTATGCTAACCGCAGGACCGGTCATTCGCTCGCATGGCTTTACCAAAGATACGATGATCGTAGGCATTGGCATGAATATATTGCATATTGTGGGGAATGCATTACTCATATACGGCTGGTTTGGTCTGCCGCAAATGGGAGTGGCGGGAGCAGCGATATCAACGCTTATTAGCCGCGTTGTAGCTTGTGTGTGGATTTTTATATTGCTGTACAAGCGTGTAAGTGCGCCGATTCGCATCCGATATTATGTTCAGCTTCAGTGGAGC
This sequence comes from Paenibacillus jamilae, assembly GCF_050482105.1. Classification (GTDB taxonomy): domain Bacteria; phylum Bacillota; class Bacilli; order Paenibacillales; family Paenibacillaceae; genus Paenibacillus; species Paenibacillus jamilae_B. Next base: position 718,788 of record NZ_JBCNHI010000020.1, read on the forward strand.
AAGCTGGTGGCGATTCTGAAGATTGGTATTCCTGCCGGGCTGGAATGGCTGTCTTACCAGCTTAGTCAAATGATGGTGACCCGATTTGTCAGCTTTATGGGGACAACGGCGATTGCCACTCATTTTTATACGAATACGATTGTATACTTTTTTATGGTATTTGGAATGGCCGTAGGTGAGGGAACCGAAATTATTGTGGCTCGCCTGATCGGAGCGGGAGACAAGGAAAAAGCGTATCATCAACTTTTACGGAGCCTGAAATGGTCTCTAGTTATTACAATTGCTGTGATCGTGGCTGTATCCTTTTTCCGATATGAAGTGATGGCGATCTTTACGGATGAGCCAGCGATCATTCAATTAGGGGCAGCGATTTTGTTGTTCTGTATATTGCTGGAGCCGGGCCGTGTGTTCAACCACGTAGTCATTAACTCCTTGCGAGCAGCAGGAGATGTTCAGTTCCCGTTAATGATGGCCATGATTTCAATGTGGGGGATTAAAATCCCGCTGGCATATGTGCTGGGTATTCATATGGGATATGGTGTGCTGGGTGTGTGGATAGCACATGCATGTGATGAATGGGTACGAGGAATTTTTCACTATTTACGCTGGAAAGGCCGGAAATGGCAGCACAAATCGCTGTTATCTAAGGCTGAGCTACAAGCAGAATCCGTATAAGTCTTTTAGGAGTACTAGAGCAGACATTTTCCAATTGAATTGGTGAATGTCTGTTTTTTTACAAAAATAAGCAAAATGGGATGTTCAAACTTTTCAAAAATTGCTAGAATATAGTAACCTCGAATGCAGTAGAGGTTTTCAAAGTTTCAAAGACGGATGGTTTCCGATTGAATCCATGAAGGAGGGAATAGGATGGAACGTAAAGTGCATATCATTCCTTACCAAGTGATCAAGCAGGAGCAACAAGTGAATGAAATACCGCGAGGTGTGGAGCTGATCCAGGCTCCAGCGGTATGGAACCAGACTCGAGGCCGAGGCATAAAGGTGGCGGTGCTGGACACGGGCTGTGATTCGGACCATCCAGATCTGAAGGCACGCATTATTGGCGGCCGTAATTTCACAGATGATGATGAAGGTGATCCAGAAATTTTCAAGGATTACAACGGTCATGGTACACATGTGGCAGGAACCATTGCGGCAGCTGAAAATGAGGCCGGTGTCGTAGGTGTCGCCCCGGAGGCAGATCTACTCATCATCAAAGTGCTAAACAAGCAAGGCTCCGGTCAATATGACTGGATTATTCAAGGTATCTATTATGCAATTGAGCAAAAGGCGGATATTATCTCGATGTCGCTGGGCGGTCCTGAGGATGTGCCTGAGCTTCATGAAGCAGTAAAAAAGGCTGTAGCCAGCCAAATCCTGGTCATCTGTGCAGCTGGCAATGAGGGAGACGGTGACGACAGAACGGACGAGCTCGGCTACCCTGGCTGCTATAATGAAGTGATCAGCGTAGGTGCTATCAACTTTGACAGACATGCCTCAGAGTTCAGCAACTCTAATAATGAGGTGGATTTGGTTGCACCAGGAGAAGATATTTTGTCCACAGTTCCGGGCGGGAAATATGCCACCTTTAGCGGAACTTCGATGGCTACTCCTCACGTAGCAGGTGCATTGGCGTTGATTAAGCAGCTGGCAAATGCGAGCTTTGAACGTGATCTCACCGAAGCGGAATTATACGCACAACTTATCAAACGCACGATCCCACTCGGCAATTCTCCTAAGCTGGAGGGCAACGGGCTACTGTACTTGACGGCAGTAGAGGAGCTATCCCGTATTTTCGACACGCAACGTGTAGCGGGAATACTAAGCACAGGATCGTTGAAGGTTAAATAGGGGTAACAATTGGGTCTATAGCGGCTCTCCTAAACGGAGAGTCGCTTTTTGTGTCTCATATTTTTGGGAAACGTCCATTTACATCGTATTCAAATGTCGGGTAACATGTATCTCAAGGAAATAGTCAAAAAAAAGTGGGGATTAGCATGGAACAAATGATTACAAAAGTCAGCGAGCTAAGACGTACGGGACAGGCAATGGAAGCACGTGTGCTCTTATTAGAGGCCCTTGAGCAGGACCCGAAAGAAGCGGAGTTATGGTATCAGACAGCCTGGACGCACGACGTATTGGGCATGGAAAGGGAGGCGGTTCCCTTTTATGAAAAAAGCCTAAGTATGGCACTATCCGCAGATTCCAGGAGAGGAGCCATCCTAGGATTAAGTAGTACATATCGTGTATTGGGGGATTACGCCAAGGCGAAAGTGTGGTTGGACACAGGAATGAACGAATTTCCGGATTACAGACCGTTTCGGGTATTCTACGCTATGGTGTTATATAATCTGGGGGAACATGGAAAGGCCATGAAGGGGCTGCTCATGGAGTTGGCTGAAACGACCGCAGACAATTCATTACAGGAGTACTCCCGTGCCATTCAATACTATGCAGATAAGTTGGACCAAATCGAGGAATGAATAGGCCAGAGTGTGAGCATAAGCGGCATTGTATATAAGCGTTTCCTACATAAAAAGATCACAGTCAGAGAGCAGGAAGCCTCTTTTTCTGACTGTGATCTTTTGCTTTTTATTGTCTAGCTATAGGGTCGTACCTGGATGAGGTATATGCCGTGATTATTGCGCACCCTCCGTAACGGCGATTTCTTTCTCCAGATTTTCTCTGGACAAGTTGGCGGTCAAGTAATCTGGTGTTTCGGGTAAGACGAGGTGCAAATTGGATTTTTGACAAATGCGGATTGTGCACTTGTCGACAACAAAGTCAAAGACATGCCCGCCTCCAGTGCGTTCATCATTAATAAAATGAAGATGAAATCCGGCAACTCCAATTCCTTGGGCATAAGCAGGCGTCCAAAAGCCTGTGATTACACCAGAAGCTTCGTTGAAAGTAAAGGTAGGCTGTGACTTGGTTGCTTCGATAAAAGGTTTGTAAGGCTTCATTTGATGAGGCACGGTACGTGTCTTTACTTCTCTAAAGGTACCATCCATACGGAAGGCATAGAACAGATTACGACTTGGAAACAGCTTTAGCAGCAGGGCTTCCAGCTCTTCACGCTGCATGGGATGGTCAATAGTATATGTGAAATCTTCACGGAAAAAGGTGACGGTGGAAAACGGAGTGGTTTCTTCCGGTTTTACGCGATGGGCCGTACCGTCTGGAAGCAAGTGGTAAAATTCACCATCGAACGCGATCATCTCGCCGTTCAGTTGATCAAAGGTACCGAGTCCGAAATCCCCGTGCTTTTGTAGCTCCTCAAAGGCAACAACACCGTCATAAAGACCATCTAATAAAGCAAGCATGGTGGACGTTTGGTAAATATCATGATCAGTTGCTTGCTTGGTTTCCAGTTCTGTAACGGTCATGGCAATACACTTCCTTTGTAATTGTATACATTTATTTTCTTTCTTTTTCAATAATAAACGTAAAATTTCAGTGAATAACATGAATGAATCAAAAAAAGTCATAAAAAAACGGCAAATTCCCTAATTGTCACAAAGCCGTCACGAGTGAGCTATAGTGAAGATTAGTTTAATTGGTTTGGCAGTAGTTTGCGTCCCAATTGGATATTATCCTGATAATCAATCGGGATATCAACGACCACGGGACCATCCGTATGAAGCGCCTGCTGCAATACGCTTTCCAGCTCTTCAGGAGAGTGCACGCGTAATCCAGTAGCCCCGAAACTTTCCGCATATTTGACGACATCGACATCTCCAAATTTCACGCCAGACGTTCTGCCATATTTAATTTGTTGTTGGAAAGCGACCATGTCATAGGAACCATCTCTCCATACGATATGCACGAGTGGAGAGTTAAGGCGTACGGCGGTTTCCAGCTCCATGGATGAAAAGAGGAATCCTCCGTCTCCAGAAATAGAAACGACTTTTTGACCGGGATTAACGAGTGTAGCAGCAATTCCCCAAGGCAGTGCTACGCCCAGTGTCTGCATTCCGTTGCTGAATAAAAGGCGCCGCGGTTCATACGAGCGGAAATAACGTGCCATCCAAATGTAGTGTGAGCCGACATCACAGGTGACTGTAACATTATCATCAATCAGGCTGCGCAGTGTGCGAATAAATTGCAATGGATGAATCAGAAAATCATGCTTGTGTGCTGGAACAGCTGCTTGTTCGTTCAGATCATGGCGCAAACGATTCAATTGGTCGCAGGAGGATTTAGGTAGCTTTAAGGTAGGCAATTCTTCTGCGAGGCTACTCACAATCAGGCCTATATTCCCGATTAACTCGTAGTCCGGTTGATAATCATGATCAATATCGGCTTGATGGTCATCCAGATGGATGAGTGTCCGGTTCGCCGGAATATTCCAGTTTTTAGGATCGTATTCGATAGGATCATAGCCAATGGTCAGTACCAGATCCGCAGCTCCAAGAAGCATATCACCCGGTTGATTTTGAAACAGCCCCACTCTTCCAAAATAGTGGTCTTCCAGTTCACGGGAGATGGCTCCAGCGGCCTGGAAGGTTTCGACAACAGGCAGATCTGTATCTCGAATGAGAGCACGGATAGCTGCGGTGGCTTCAGGCGTGCTGGCTTTCATACCGAGAAGAAGTACGGGCAGCTTGGCTTTTCTAATTTGACCTGCGACTTGTTTGATAACCCCGGCGGGCGCGGTTCCGAGTTGGGGAAGAGAAACCTTCTCAATAACTGTTACTTCGGATGACGAAGTCAACACGTCCTGCGGCAGACTGACAAATGTGGCTCCAGGCTGGGCTGAGGTCGCAATCCGAAATGCATTAGCAATCGCCTCCGGTACATTATCGGGATGTTCTACTTCTACACTGTACTTGGTGATGGGCTCAAATAGTCCGGCGTTATCCATAGATTGATGTGTGCGTTTCAAGCGTTCGGATCTTGGGACTGCACCCGCAATAGCGACGACAGGGTCACTTTCTGCATTAGCGGTGACAAGTCCTGTCGCCAAGTTAGACGCGCCTGGACCTGACGTAACAATGCATACGCCCGGTTTACCAGTTAACCGACCGACCGCTGCTGCCATAAAGGCGGCATTTTGTTCATGACGGCATACGATCAATTCTGGGCCCCGATCTTGAAGAACATCAAAAACAGAATCGATCTTGGCACCTGGAATACCAAAAATATGCGTCACTCCCTGCTTGATCAAACAATCAACAACAAGGTCGGCTCCTTTTGTATCGGTTATAGTTTTAGTTTGAACAGCTTGCACTTTTGTACTCAATGCTACCACCTCTTCTTTTTCTCTTTGAAATAAATTAATGAAATACTTTCAATGTAAAACAATGGATGTATATGACAATTATAATACAATAACTGGTATTTTCAAGAAAGAAATTTTCTGAAAAAGAAATGAAAATATATAAAACGTTTTCAAAGTTTGATCCATTAGGAAAAATAAAAAGTGTGGAATTTTCTTTTGGGTCGGCTGTTGAGGAAATATGGAACAGATTTGCCCCCAGTGGCGGTCGATCATTTTTTACCTGCTCACATGATAAAAATCACTTTCCTCTACAAAGGATAGCGGTTACAATGTAATTGTTGTTAACGTAAACATTAAATTTAAGGTGAAGTAATCCAGCGTAGTTTGATGTACAGGTATCATATTATAGGTGTGTTGTCCTGTATAATCATATGTATTCTTATGTTATGTGGATTATAATTGTTAAAAGGAAAGTAGTGCTTCGGACATTTTTGTTAACGTTAACAAATCGCTGGGAAACACGATTATAGAAGGGATGAGAAAGTAATGACCAAAACGTTTTTAGACGAAAACTTTTTGTTGAGCAATCCAATGGCTGAAACCTTATATCATCAGTATGCCAAGGATATGCCGATTATCGACTATCATTGCCATTTAAGTCCGCAAGAAATTTATGAAAATAAAAAGTTCAAGAATATTACGGAAGCTTGGCTGTACGGGGATCATTACAAGTGGAGACTTATGCGCGCGAATGGGGTAGAGGAGCGATTAATCACGGGTGATGGTGAAGATTATGACAAGTTTCTGGCCTGGGCCAAAATTGTACCTACACTGATCGGCAACCCGTTATACCATTGGACGCATTTGGAGCTTCAACGCTTTTTTGGCGTCTATGAGCTGCTGAATGAACAGAATGCACCTGTAATCTGGGAAAAGGTAAACCAAAAGCTGCAGGGACCGGGTTATGGAGCGCGTGATCTGATTGTGAATTCCAAGGTAACTGTCGTGTGCACCACGGATGATCCGACCGACCATCTCGAATATCACAAACAAATTAGCAAGCTGACTGATTTCCCAGTAGCTGTGCTGCCAAGCTTCCGCCCTGACAAAGCCTTGGAAATTAATCGCGAAACCTTCCAGCCTTGGGTGACCCGATTGGGGGAAGTCAGCGGATTGGATGTTTCCGGGCTTGAAGGATTTTTGAATGCGCTGGCAAGTCGTGTGCGTCATTTTCATGCTGCCGGAGGGCGGGTATCTGATCATGCGCTGGATACTGTTGTCTATGAAGAAACAACACTTGAGGAAGCGGCAGCCATATTTAGCAAGGCGCTGAAGGAAGGCCATGTGACTCCGGTAGAAGAAGCCAAATATAAGTCATACATTTTGGTCTTCCTTGGCAAACAGTATGCTGAGCACGGCTGGGCGATGCAATACCACATTCACGCCCTGCGTAACAACAATACGGCGATGTTCCGTTGTTTGGGGCCAGATACAGGCTACGATGCTGTAAATGATGGTTCCATCGCTCGTCCACTGGTAGCATTGCTGGATGCTCAGGAACTGGCCGGAGGATTGCCGAGAACGATTTTGTATTCGCTTAATCCGGTTGACTATCCAGTACTGGCAAGTCTTGCAGGCAGTTTCCAATCCGGCGGTACAGTTGGAAAAATCCAGTTTGGTACGGCATGGTGGTTTAACGACCATATCGAAGGCATGCTGGAGCAGATGAAGCTGCTGGCTAATTACGGAGTGCTCTCCCGCTTTATTGGTATGCTGACGGATTCTCGCAGTTTTCTATCCTACACACGCCATGAATATTTCCGCCGTATCCTTTGCGATTTAATTGGAACATGGGTTCAGGAAGGCAAGGCTCCTGAGGATCTGGAACTGCTCGGAGCCATGGTACAAAATATTTGCTACAATAACGCCGAGCAATATTTTAACTTCCCAACGGTTGTTCATAGTAAGTGAGGTTACTCTTTAGGGTGAGAACTCACTAACTTCAGAGAAAAAGAGCTCTTGCTAGGAGCTTGTTGCAAACTCCCGGCAAGGGCCATTGAGTACAAAGAAGATATTAATAACTATGTGAAAATAATTACAATTAAAGAGGAGTGTGTAGGTATGGGAGTGCCTATCGTGCAGGGGAGCGTCCAAACTGACAACAAGACAGGTGAGCATATTAGCCTGAAAGAAAAAATTTCGTATGGTATGGGTGACTTTGGAAACGGATTCATGTTTGACTTGGGACAGTTGTATTTGCTGAAATTTTTTACGGATGTAGCAGGAGTTTCTGCAGGAGCCGCCGCAGGCATTTTCTTGGTCAGCAAGTTGTTTGCCGCCGTCTGTGATCCCATTGTCGGGTCCTTTGTTGACTATCGTAAACATATCGGTACACGTGGGAAATTTAGACCTTTTCTTGTCTTTGGAAGCGTTATCCTTGCTATTCTTACGATTCTTACCTTTATTTCGCCGAATATATCACCTACAGGAAAACTCATATACGCCTACGCGTCCTATATGATCTGGGGGATCGGCTACTCGATTGTAAACATTCCATACGGCTCGCTGGGTGCCGCCATTACGCAGGATACTCATCAGCGTGCCTCATTGTCATCTTTCCGTCAGGCGGGATCACTGGGCGCATTATTCGTAACCAGTGTCGTGGTCATGCCGCTTATTTTATTGTTTCCTAACCATCATGTGGGCTATCCGGTGGTTATGGGGATAATGTCGTTTATTGGTGTGATCGCTTTCATCATATGTTACCGGGGAACGAAAGAACGTATTATTAGCCAGTCCGGGCCAAAAGAGAAGCTGTCTTTAGGCGTGATCGTGCATACCTTTACGAATAACAAGCCTTTGCTGGTACTCGTTTTGATGACGATTTTCACCATTTCCGCGTACAATATCAAGTCCGCATTGTTGATCTATTTTGCCGAATATAATTTGGGGCATGTAGAATTAATGGCGTATATGAATTTTATTATCATTGGTTCGTCACTGCTGGGTGTATTGTTCCTGCCCAAACTGGTACGGCGCTTTGGTAAACGAAAAACAGCCATCCTCGGGATGCTGGTTAGCGTCATTGCCGATTCCATTAACTTTTTTATGCCTTCCAACGTATATATTTTCACAATTTTGGCCAGTATTTCGTTCATTGGCATTAGTATTCCCAACGGGGTTACCTGGGCATTTGTGTCCGATATCATTGATTACGGCGAATGGTCATCCGGGGAGCGCAAGGAAGGGATTACCTACTCTCTATTCAACTTTTCACGTAAATTGGCTCAATCCTTGTCTGGTTTTCTATCGGGTATAGGATTGGCGCTTGTCGGGTATGTACCGAATGTAGTTCAATCCTCTGGAACACTGCTTGGAATCAAGGCCTTGCTTTGTCTTTATCCGGCTGTTGCCCTGGCTTTGGCCATGCTGGTGATCGGTAAAATGTACAAGCTGACAGACAGCAGACATGCAGAGATGGTCCAAGAATTACAACGTCGACATGCGGATAACCGCGTATAATTTGTGAAAGTCTTCTTTTCCGGGCGGCTCCTGTGGTATGGTGGGTATATAATTTTTTTAGAGCCTCACTAAGGAAAGGATACGTATATGGCAGCTACTATTAAAGACATTGCCAAACTGGCTAATGTTTCCCATACGACCGTCTCCCGGGCGCTCAATAACAGCCCGCTGATTAAAGAAGATACGAAACGCAAAATTATGGAGTTGGCAGAGCAGCTCAATTACATTCCAAATTACAATGCCAAAAGCCTGGTTCTCCAGCGCTCGCATACGATCGGCCTGTTTTTCACCAGTATTTCAGAAGGCACCAGCTCCAGTTTTTTTGCGGATACCATCCGTGGCGTTAATAACGTCATTGGGGTGGATTACAATCTGTTTGTGCGAGGAATTGACGATTACGCTGATTTTTCTGCTATTCATCGCAAGCGTTTTGATGGCATTATTCTGATGAGTCAAAGCGAAGCGGACAACCCTTTTATTTATCATGTGCTTGGGCAAGGTATTCCGCTTGTTGTACTGAACCGTCAGGTGTCTGGGGCTGGGATTGTAAACGTGATTTCTAACGATAAAGAAGGTTCCTATGAAGCGGTCTCCTTTCTCATTGAAAGTGGGCATGAACGAATTGCGATTATCGAAGGGGTAGAAGGCTTCAAGTCTACTCAGCAACGCCGCGAGGGTTTCATGAATGCATTAATTGATCGTGGCAAGCCAATTCGGCACGAATATATCGTGCAGGGTCACTATGACACTGAAAGCGGAAGCCTGGCAATGAAGCAGCTGCTTGCCTTGGAGGAGCCACCAACAGCGGTATTTTGCTCTAACGATGATATGGCTATTGGCGCGATGAATGCGGTATTTGAAAATGGTCTGAAAGTACCAGAGGATATCTCTGTCATTGGTTTTGATGATATCGGCTTCTCAATGTATACGACACCACCGTTAACGACGGTCAAGAGACCCATTGAGCAGATTAGTGAGCGCGGAGCCGCTTGCATTCTGGAACGAATTCAGTCACCGTCCAATGAGGGCGAGCTTATATTTATGGAAACCGCGCTCATGAAGCGGAAATCGACGGCAGACAGATCACGCTGAGTTTGTTATGTAAAAAGAGGCAGCCCCCAAGGGACAGGAACAATGCTCACGCGCTGTTCCCGTTCCTTTTTTGTTGAAATGAGCACTGCTTCGTCATGGATTTAACGAAAGAGATTGGTTTTAGCCAGTTCAACAATCTCGTCTCCGCGTCCGTTCAGCACGGCTTTCATCATCCACAGCGTAAAGCCTTCTGCTTGCTTAAGATTAATTTTAGGTGGCATGGACAGCTCCTGACGGTTCACCACCACATCTACCACAACAGGGCCATCATGAGCCAATGCTTGCTGAATAGCATCTTCCAGCATGGTCGGATCTTCAACACGGATGCCCTTGAGTCCCATAGCTTGCGCTACAGCACCAAAATCAGGGTTAACCAGTTCAGTTCCGTTTTCCAGAAATCCGGCGGCTTTCATTTCCAACTCGACAAAACCGAGAGCGCCGTTATTAAAAACAATAACCTTTACAGGCAGTTGATGCTGTTTTAAGGTGAGCAGGTCGCCCATCAGCATCGTAAGTCCGCCATCGCCTGAGAGGGCAATCACTTGTCGGTCAGGCTCAGTGGCCTGCGCACCGATTGCCTGCGGCAGTGCATTTGCCATCGTGCCATGATTGAAGGAACCGAGAAGCCGGCGCTGACCATTCATTTGCAAATAACGCGCCGCCCATACAGTGGGGGTACCGACATCACAAGTGAAAATAGCATTTTCCTGGGCTGTATCACTGATAACCTTGGCTAAATATTGCGGATGGATCGGCATATGACCTGGTTTACCAACCGCCAGATCGTCCAACTCCTGGCGTACCTTAGCATAATGGGAGACGGTTTTTTCCAGATGTTTGGAATCATGCTTCGATGTCAAATGAGGAAGCAGCATTTCCAACGTTGCCCTTACATCCCCGCATAATCCATATGCCAACGGAGTACGTCTGCCGAGATGGGAAGGATCTATATCTACCTGTAGGACAATTGCATGTTCAGGATAAAATTGTCTGTAAGGAAAGTCTGTTCCAAGCATAAGCAGGACATCACAATCCATCAAAGCATGGTACCCGGAAGAATACCCGATCAATCCTGTTAATCCAGCATAATAGGGGTTGTCATATTCCAGATATTCCTTGCCTCGCAGGGCGGATACCATAGGAGACTTTAGCTTGTCGCACAGCTGCATAAGCAAGTCGTGAGATTGAGCACAGCCAGCGCCGCATAGCAGGGTAATTCGTTTGCCGTTATTCAAGTATTCGGCCAGCCGGGAAATTTCTGAAGCGGACGGATGGACGACAGGCGCTGTAGGATGATAGACATGTTCAGGGGTGGGGACCTTTTCTGCTTCTAAAGCTGCCACATCCCCGGGAAGCACAATGACGGAGACACCTGAACGTGAAACGGCCTGCTGAATAGCCATGGTCACTGTTCTTGGAATTTGGCGAGGTGTCGTAATCACCTCACAAAAGTGACTGCATTCTCCAAAAAGATGCTCGGGGTGCGTAGCCTGAAAATATTCACTTCCGATCTCATCGCTTGGAATATGAGCCGCAATAGCGAGTACAGGCACTCGATTGCGGTGGCAATCATATAAACCGTTAATCAAATGCAGATTTCCGGGTCCGCTACTACCGGCACATACAGCAATGCTGCCGCTAAGGTCAGCATCTGCTCCAGCTGCAAAGGCAGCCACTTCTTCGTGCCTTACGTGAATCCATTCAATTTGACCGTTGCTACGAATGGAATCCACCATATTATTTAATGAATCTCCAACGATACCATAGATCCGCTTGACCCCTGCATTGACCAAAACTTGTACAATAGTATCTGCGATTGTCTTCATAGATGTTCCTCCTGCTTAGTAAGTAGTTTTATCCTGCCCGTGCTTTCTTGCGTCTATTCTGCTGAAAATATATATGGACAAGGTCTCAGGATAGGGTGATAGTTAGCCTTAACCGTCTTGACTGAGATGCGAAACAATAGAAAAAGGACGAGATACTCGCAGATTTTTGTATAGACGCATATGTTAACGTGTTCATATTATTGTCATTATTTTTTTTATAAACTAAAAATGTTGATAAAACTATTTTGTTAACGTGTGCATTGTGATAAAATAACGATGAAATCATTATGGTACTAGTGGGAGGCTACTCCGGATGAAACAAGTAGATGAATTAGACCAATTAAACAGAAAAAGCTTTATTGTTACAGAACCGTTTCCTGAGAGGGTGCTGCAATTCGGGGAAGGCAACTTCCTGCGTGCTTTTGTAGACTGGCAATTTGAAAAAATGAATAAGCTGGCAGAATGGAATACAGGAGTTGTAATTGTACAGCCACAGCCAGGAGGACTTGTGGAGAAGCTTAACGTGCAGGATGGTCTCTATACGGTTATCCTTGAAGGAATTAAGGATGGGCAGGCCATGAAGGAACATACCGTTGTGGAATGCGTCACGCGTGGAATTAATCCATACGGCTCGGAATTTTTGGAATATGAAGCATTATCCCAAAAGCCGGAGCTGCGCTTTATTGTATCAAACACGACGGAGGCAGGGATCGCTTATGCACCTGAGGACCAATTGGACGATCGCCCGCAAAAGAGCTTTCCTGGCAAGCTGACCGCCTTTCTGTACAAGCGCTTTCAATTTTTCGGAGGCGATCAATCCAAGGGACTGGTGATCATTCCATGCGAGCTCATCGACCGAAATGGAGACGCTCTCAAGGAAATCGTGCTGAAATACGCAAACCAATGGGAGCTTGGGGCTGAGTTTATTGCATGGATAAAGGAATCGAATACGTTCTGCAACAGTTTGGTGGATCGGATTGTACCTGGTTATCCCAAAGACCGTATTCATGAAATCCAAGCAGAACTGGGTTACAAGGACGATTTGGTTGTTGTGGGCGAACAGTATCATTTATGGGTTATTGAAGGGCCACAGTGGCTTAAAGAAGAATTGCCTGCTCATTTGGCCGGATTGAATGTACTGATTGTCGACGATATGGCGCCATATCGTACACGGAAGGTGCGTATTTTGAATGGGGCACATACGGCGCTTACACCTGTAGCTTATTTATATGGCCTGGAAACGGTGGGGCAGGCGGTCGAGCATGATGTTATGGGCGATTATATCCAGTCGTTGATTCGAGAAGAAATTATTCCGACACTGGACTCACCAGAAGCGGAATTGAATGTATATGCGGACGATGTGATTGAACGATTCCGTAATCCCTATGTAAGTCATTATGTCATGAGCATCGCATTGAATTCGGTGTCCAAGTTCAAGACACGGAACTTGCCATCCTTGCTTCAGTATGTGGCACAGCGTAAGGTGCTGCCTGCCAAACTGGTATTTTCGCTGGCGTCCTTACTCGTATTCTACCGGGGGGACCGAGAAGGCGAGTCGATTGCATTGGCAGACGAAGCGGAAGTATTAAGCACGTTCGGCGAACTGTGGAGTACGTATGACGGAACTCTTGCTGGAGCGAAGCAATTGACTGAGCAGGTACTTGGCAAGCAGACGTGGTGGGGCCAAGACCTGAATCAGATCGAAGGGCTGGCTGAACAAACGGCGCAGCACGTGTATGAAATTACAAGCAGAGGAATGAAGGAGACGCTTGATTCTCTAACCGGGAACAGCGTGCCCGGAGCATAAGCAAGGAGGAGACTGGAATGCTGGAATTCATTCAAATTCATGATCAAGATAACGTGGCTGTCGCTTTGCGTGATTACAAGCAGGGAGAGATGCTGGCATGGGGAGCACAACAAGAACAATGCGTGGAGCTGACCGAGGATGTAGCACGTGGACATAAAATTGCGTTGCAGGACATCCCTGAAGGTGGAAATGTCCTGAAATACGGATATCCCATCGGTCATGCCATTCAGCCCATTCAGGCAGGTCAGCATGTGCATACGCATAACACGAAGACGAATCTGACGGGTGTGGAGGAATACACTTACAATCCTAAGCCAGCGCCTCATATCTATGAACAGGAGAATCGAACGTTTCAAGGGTTTCGACGAAAGGACGGTCGTGTAGGGATTCGCAATGAGTTATGGATCGTGCCGACAGTTGGCTGTGTGAACGGAATTGCCGAACTCATTTTAAATCGCTTCAAGCAGGAAGTGGGAGATATCTCCCCTTTTGAAAACGCACTTGTGCTCAAGCATAACTATGGATGCTCTCAATTGGGCGACGACCATGCACATACGCGCACGATTTTAATTGATGCGGTGAAACACGCAAACGCGGGTGGCGTATTGGTACTTGGTTTGGGCTGTGAGAACAATGAAATGAAAGAATTCAAAGAAGCCATCGGCGAATACGACGCGGAGCGGGTGAAGTTTTTGCTTTCCCAAGAGGTGTCGGATGAAGTGGAGGAAGGGGTAAAGCTGCTCCATGAAATTTTTGCGGCTGTGCAAGAAGATCGTCGCGAGCCTGTACCTTTGTCTGAGCTGAACATTGGCTTGAAATGCGGCGGATCTGACGGCCTCTCAGGTATTACTGCCAATCCACTACTTGGACGTCTGTCGGATTATATGGCAGCGCAAGGTGGAACGACCGTACTAACGGAAGTGCCCGAAATGTTTGGCGCGGAGACGATTTTAATGGAGCGCGCTGCCGATGAGCAAGTATTTGATAAGATCGTACATTTGATTAACGATTTCAAACAATACTTTCTGGATTATAAGCAGCCAGTATACGAAAATCCATCACCAGGCAATAAAGCAGGCGGCATCACAACACTAGAGGATAAATCACTGGGCTGTACGCAAAAATCCGGGTCCTCCACGGTGACTGATGTCATACAGTACGGGGAGCGTCTCAAGACCAAGGGACTTAATCTGCTCAGCGCGCCAGGGAACGATCTGGTTGCTTCTTCGGCTCTTGCTGCAGCGGGCTGTCAGCTTGTCATATTCACAACCGGACGCGGCACGCCTTTTGGCTCCTTCGTTCCGACGATGAAGGTGTCAACCAACTCGCCGTTATATAAGGGCAAACCTCACTGGATCGATTATAACGCCGGTTCATTGGTGGAGGATGTTAGTATGGAAGATGCGCTACGCAACTTTGTCGATTACATTATCGATGTAGCCAGCGGAACCTGGGTGAACAATGAGAAAAACAATTTCAGAGAGCTTGCTATTTTCAAAAATGGTGTTACATTGTAAAGGATTGCAACAAAAAGGAGGCGGAAGAATCCGCCTCCTTTTTTGTGTTTGAATGCTTTTAAATGCACATGTTAGACTTACCACAAACCATGCTATATGGATATTCGCACAAGGGGGAAATACAGTGCTACATGAAATTATTGCTTACCGAGAAGAAAACCATGATCAACTCGTAGATATTTGGCATCGGGCAGTACGCCAAACGCACACATTTTTGTCTCAAGAGGACATTCAATTTTACCATCACATCGTAAGTAACGGCGCTATTAGAGAACTTGAAGTTTGGCTGGAATGTACTGAACTTCAGGAGCCGACGGGTTTTATCGGACTGGACGGGCAGAAAATAGAGATGCTGTTTGTCGACCCTGAACGGCACGGACAGGGCACAGGCAGCCGACTCATCCAGCATGCTGAAAAAATAAAAGGGACGCACCTCAAAGTGGATGTGAACGAGCAAAACGAGAAGGCGCATGCTTTCTATAAACATTATGGCTTTAAAGAAACAGGACGATCTGCGCTGGATGGATCAGGCCGGGCATTTCCGTTGCTTCATATGGAACTGAACAAATGAACGCTCTATAGGCATCTACATTTTGAAAATTGGAATAATTTATAATTTTCCTTGTCATATTGTTGATTTTATGATATAACTTAATTACGTAATAAGTACGTAATTAAGTTATTTTTAGAAGGAATATAGATCATGTTTTTGTTTGATGAGTACAAAAGTCGGACAAGGAGGTGGGGAGGGTGGATGATCTTATTCACTCTGACATCACAGATCTAGACACACTTGTTAACATGATTAAGCTGTCCTTTTCTATTATGGATGGTGCCAATATGATCGCTTTATGCGACCAGCTGTATTCCCTTGTCAACCAGAAGTATCAGGAATTGCAGCTTTACAAAGCGTGCCAGAAGCCTGTACAACCCATACATACCAAACGGCCGTTAGTTTACTACTACGGCTACAGTCATCTTATGAGAGGCATGGCCTTCCAAAAACAGGGCAAGTATGAAGCCGCTCGAGACTGCATTGAAAAATATGCAGAGTTGGGCTGGTTTAACGGTCTTGATCCATATGGAGAAGCAGAAGTGGACTATTATCGCCATGCTGCGAGAGCCAATTTATATGCTCTTGATATTTTGTCAGGTCGTTCTGACGTGTTGCAGGAATACGTTCAATTTCTTCGTGACAATCCAGAAGAACTGTTACCAGGGCTTCTTTCCATTGTGGAGGGAGCGGCCAGACATGATTATCCTTTAGAGCGTGTGCTTCAATCATTTGCCGAACAAATCGAAGATTTTAAATATTTTGAAGAGCCTGTGAATGTATCGTATTATTTTCGCTTCTGCTATCAGCTGGCTCTTTATCATATAAAGCTGCGACAGTTTACGGTTGCGCTGGACTATATTCTGCAATCTCTCAAGCTGTCCGATACTCTGGGGATGGAACATGAGCATGAGTTTAGAAAATGTACTGCCATATTTGAGATTTTCAGATCCCAAGCTACAGCAACACAGCAAGACCAATATATAACTATTTTAAAAGGAGTGTTAAAGGATGAAAAAATTGATTTCACGTCCGCTGTCGCTCAGTCTGTTTAGTTTGCTGGTGTTTGTTACGAGTCATGACCTCATCACTGTGTTTTATCATGGAGCTAATCATTAATAAGGGAAGTTAGTAGGAAATTCGTTTGTTTAATTAACCCAATAGCAAGTAAGCTCATTCAGTTCCAGGGCTTGCTTGCTATTGGGCGTTTTTATGAGGGATTATTAAGCAGTTGTAGGCTTGTGCAACAAACCTTGTTCTAATGGATGCAAGGAAATCCTTGTCTGTTGGTAAACGGGGAATGTTTCTTCCGTACTGTATGATCCAATTTTTAACGCTGCGTCCAGTGCTCGCAGCAAGGAACCCACGAATTGTTCTGGAGAAAAGTAAATGCTTTTCCCGACCATATGAATGTGAAGCTCGTTATGGTCACGGTTGCTTACAGACAGCAGTAAACCTTGCCCCTGAAAACCTGTACTAATGGCGCGTACTTTATTTATACCTGAAAGTAGTATTTCCGTTTTTAACGCACGTCCTTGTTCCTCTACAAATACAGATATCAGCCGTTTGTCTGTAACGATAACAATTTGATTGCCCTGAAACGTATGGCTAAGGTGTAGGAAATCTTTATAGACTCCAATAGTCTGTTCATGCGGCGAAACAATCCCCATCCGTACAAACTCATCCAATTCCGTGACATCGGGTTTCTGATGATTTTTGATTCGTTTTTTAATACTAAACTGAATGGTCAGGATACCCAAAATAGCTATAAGAAATGCACTAAGACGGACGTGATATATAAAGAACATTAGGACGATAAAGCCACCGAGTAACCATTGTCCCCAAGTCAAATAACGCAGCTTTTGTTGTACCGTACGGCGATAATAACCGTATCCCTTTCCTGGTTGATACTCTTTACTATATTTCGTCATGCCACGCATCATGGTTAATCCATAGATCGATAAGACGGTCATGCCGAGCCCCAAGAGCGTCATAAGCCATTCCTGAGCTGCAACCCCAACTAAAGTACACAGGCCAAACATGATGAGCCCTGCCCAGCAGGCAACCTTTTTTATCCGCACCTGTTTCTGAATCGAACGAACCAATTCTTCCATTCTTAATCCTCCTAATCTAGGCACATAGGTAATGATTGGAATTTCATATAGTCTTATCGTACCATCTGATAGTCTTTTTCGTAAATTTAATAGATATAGAAAATCCAAAGACAGGAAGAAATATTTTGCGTATTCACTTATCCCCACCTGAACTTTAGACACCAAAATCAAAAAATCCGGTACTACTCATTAGAAGCAGAAGTCCCTAAAATAATAAATGTAAGTGTTTACATTATAGAGAAGGGAGGTTTTCTATATGAGTACAGGATGGAAAAATCCTCAGCCACAGCCGCCGATTCGATCAGGGAGATGGACGTCACTAGCCCGCAGATGGAGGGGGCAAACACATTTGCAGACCATGGCGCTGCTTGGTGTGGTATGGATGATTATTTTCCATTACATTCCGATGTATGGCATTTTGATTGCTTTCAAACATTTTGACATTATTGGTACCCTATCAAGTGCACCTTGGGCGGGATTAGAACATTTTCGTGCCTTTTTAGAGGATGATAACTTCTGGTATATTGTCAAAAATACGCTGGGTATTAGCCTGCTCAAGCTAGCGATTGGCTTTCCGTTACCCATTGTATTTGCTCTATTTCTGAATGAGATCCGATCTACGCGGTTCAAAAAATCCATTCAGACCATTTCGTACCTTCCTCACTTTCTATCATGGGTCATTCTTGGCGGAATTTTAACCACATGGCTGGCAGATACCGGGATGATCAATCAGCTGTTACTAGCTTGGGGCTGGATCGACCAGCCGATTAGTTATTTAGCGGAGCCGGGCTATTTTTGGACTATCGTTGTCAGTTCGGATATCTGGAAGGAGCTTGGATGGTCAGCCATTATCTATTTGGCAGCCATGGCGGGCGTATCTACGGACATGTACGAAGCGGCCACCATTGATGGTGCAGGACGGTTTCAAAAAATGTGGTATGTCACACTTCCCGCCATCAAGGGCACAATATCCATTTTGTTTATTTTAGCAGTCAGCGGCATTTTGAACTCCAATTTTGATCAAATTCTCGTTCTGCGTAACTCGCTGAATGAAAGTGCAAGTAATGTAGTTGACATTTATGTGTATCAGATGGGGATTCAGCAGGGGCGCTTCTCGTATTCTACAGCGGTAGGATTGCTAAAATCGGTTCTTGCTCTCATTTTGCTGCTGATAGCTAATTCGGTGACCAAACGGATGAATAACACCTCTCTATTTTGAAGGAGGACGGATGCATGCAACTATTGCGACGCAGAACAGCAGGCGAAGCGATATTCGATTTCTTCAACAACGTCTTTATGCTGGTTATTTGTTTTGTAACGTTATATCCCGTGTGGTATGTGCTAGTGAACTCTTTTAACGAAGGGGCAGACGCTATGAGAGGCGGCATTTACTGGTGGCCGAGACTCTTTAGTCTGGACAGCTATCAGGCTGTTTTTTCCAATAGCGGCATTATGACTGCGATGGGGGTAACGGTTGCCAAGACGCTAATCGGCACGCTTGTACATGTGTTTTTTACCGCCATGATTGCATATGCATATTCCCGTAGAGAGCTGATCGGGCGCAAGCTGTATATGCTGATTGGTACCATTACCCTGTTTTTTGGTGGGGGGTTGATTCCGACGTACTTGCTGATTCGTGATCTCGGGCTGCTGGACAGCTTTTGGGTGTATATTATTCCTGCGATGTTCAGCTTTTTTGACCTTATTATTTTTATGGCTTTTTTTCGGGAACTGCCAGATGCATTGGAGGAGGCAGCGAAAATAGACGGGGCGGACGATTTCAGCATCTTTTGCCGGATTATACTTCCTGTATCTATGCCGGTAGTAGCGACCATTTCGTTGTTTCATGGGGTGTACCAGTGGAACGATTATTTTACAGGAATGATCTATATCAATAATACCGATCTTCAGCCGATCCAGACGTATTTATACCGGGTTGTTGCCCAATCCAGCTCCAATCAAATGATGTCGGCCGCACCCGGAATTGTCGCCCAGTCCGTTACTTCGCAGTCCATCAAGCTGGCGACGATGGTGATAACGACACTGCCGATTGTACTTGTATACCCATTTCTGCAAAAATATTTTGTCAAAGGACTAATGATCGGTTCAGTCAAGGGATAACACATCATTCAAGGGGGAGATTTATGATGAACATTCGCAAATGGCAGAAGGGGCTGTTGGCTATCGTGCTGCTGATAGGACTGCTCGCGGGATGTACGTCCGGTGGCAGTGGTGCTGTCGTGGAGTTGAAGGACGAGAAGACCAAAGCTTCGGCAGATTCACCAGGCTGGAAGGCGGATACAGAGCCGATTACATTTGACTGGTATTTAAATTTTTCCTGGTTCCCGAATAAGTGGGGAACGGATATGACTTCGAAGTATGTGACGCAAAAGACTGGAGTCAGTGTTAATTTTATCGTACCCGCAGGAAATGAAAATGAAAAGCTGAATACTATGCTTGCCTCTGGCAAACTGCCTGATTTTGTCACGCTCAGTTGGGGGGAAGATGCTATCAAAAAAATGATCGAGGGCAAGATGGTTCTCCCGCTTAACAAGCTGGCCGAGAAATACGATCCTTATCTGATTAAAGTGGCTGACCCGGCCAAAATGTCTTGGTATCGCCAAACGGACGGGAATGTATATGGGTACCCTAACGCGTCCTCTTCACCGCAGGATTATCAAAAATACGGCCAAAATTTTGTCTCCAATCAGACGTTTATGGTACGTAAGGATATGTACGAGGCGATTGGCAAGCCGGATATGAGAACACCGGAAGGATTTTTGAAAGCGCTTCAAAAAGCAAAAGAGAAATATCCGGAGATAAACGGTCAGCCGCTGATCCCGATAGGTTTTCATGAATTTACGGATAACGGAAATTATTCTTTTGAAGACTATTTGCTCAATTTTCTAGCCGTTCCACATGAGAAGGACGGAAAGCTGTATGACCGTCGATCAGATGAAGAATACATTCGCTGGCTCAAAACATTCCGTCAAGCCAATGAGCAGGGCTTAATCGCCAAGGACGTATTTATCGACAAACGTCCGCAAATGGAAGAAAAGGTGGCACAAGGACGATATTTTGCCATGCTATATCAGCGCTCCGACTTTGCTACACAGCAAGTGATGTTACATGCGAAGGACCCAAACTCCGTCTATATTGCGGTGGATGGACCTTCCAATAGTAAGCTGGACCCGCCGAAGCTGGCCGGACCGGGCATTTCCGGTTGGACGGTGACGCTTATTTCCAAGGATGTCAAAGACAAAGAGCGGGCTATTGAATTTCTGACTTATCTGATTAGTGAGGAAGGAAATCGCGATCTGTATCTAGGGGAGCAGGGAAAGCTGTGGGACACAGCTAACGGTAAACCAGCTTTCAAGCCGGAAGTGCTGGAGCTTCTGAACAAGGATCGTTCTGCTTTTGACAAAAAGTATGGCGCCTCCTTCACTTTCTGGATGCTGATGGATACGAATATGAATTTGCAGTGGGCGCCGCCCAGCGTCGAGCCGTATAAGCAGCCGGAGGATTGGACGAAAGGCAAGACCCACAGCTTTTCCCAATATGAAAATATCAAGCCGACCGGAACCTCTACAGAAGGCATTGCGTCAGGCCAGATAGACAAAATTTGGGGTAAGGCCTTGCCGAAGCTGCTGCTGGCTTCCTCGGATGAGGAATTTGACCAGCTGTTTGCCCGTTTTTTGGAAGACCGCAGAAAAGCAGGCTATGACAAAGTGCTGGCTTATCAGCAAAAAGCCTATGAGGAAAACCTCAAGAAAATGGAACAATTTACGAAATGATCTTATTCAATAATTTATTTATTAAATGCTAAGGAAGTGATTTCATGTCAGGCCGTATACGTTCACAGATGAAGAGCCTGCTGCGCCTCCGTATATGGCAGTGGCTGACGGATACGGCCGATCGGCTTGGCGGCGGTTGCTCCCTTCAAGTTAAGCTCATTGTCGCTTATATCGGAGTCATTTTAATCCCGGTTGTATTGTTCTCGCTATATACTTTTCATCAATTGTACGAGAACACCATGCACGACATTACCGTACAAAATCAGTATGTACTGGATACAGAGCTGGCCCAAATTCACGACAATATGGAAATTATGGAGCGGGCCGCACAGCTTGCGATTTCCGATCGCAACGTACTTCATTATCTAACCGAGGAACGTGAAATAAGTAGTGATGAGCTGGTTCAATTCAATTTAAATGTGTTTCCCAATTTACAGCACCTGCTTTACAGCAATCCCAACGTAGAGAATATCCGGCTCTATACAAGTAACCCCCAGGCACATGAAATATGGCCCATGATTTTCAATGAATCACGCCTGCCTAAGAATTCCTGGCTGACAACAGCTCAACATCAGCAAGGAAAAGTATGGTGGGATATATACAAGGGACCGAAGAGCTTATTACTGGGGCAAGCAGGGCGGGAAAGCGAAGCGGTACAATATATGGCATTGCTGCGCGAGATTCAGGCTAGTGGAGGAAGACACGCAGGCTTGGTAGAAACAAACATGAGGCTGGAGCTCTTTTCACCTAGAGTATTTGGTACACCACAACGTGATTATGCATGGAAAATGTTCATTCTGAACGGCGGGGATTCCATCTCAGACGGTGGAGTATCAGTGTCTTCTACTAATATTGCTACAGTTTCCTCTCAACCTGAACCCATTCCGATCCCTCTGTCCCATGTGCACCATCTGTTACAGTCCCGTGTTCAGGGACAGGGTGGTGCTTTTGACTTTACCTATGGGAATAAGCCTTATCTTGGTTTGTACCGTTATATAGAAGGGCTGGATGCGTATCTGCTAAATGTGGTAGCGCTGGACGGTCCACTGGGTGACCTCCGTCATAAACGCAATGCCATGCTGCTCATTATTTGTATGCTGATATTGCTAATGTCCGTCATTTCTTATACCTTGCACGCCCTTATTCTCAAGCAGCTGCATACACTGCGTGAATCTATGAAAAAAGTACAGCAGGAGGGTGATTTTCAGCTTGAAATTCCGATATATGGGCGGGGGGAAGTCGCAGAGCTGGCACTATATTTTCGCAGTTTGCTAGGTCGGATTAACGTGCTCATAGCTGAGGCTGTACACAAGCAGGCCGCTGCTCAGGAGGCTGAGCTACAAGGGCTCAAGCATCAGATTGATTCGCATTTTCTTTATAATACTCTGGAAAATCTAAAAATGATGGCGGAGATAGAACGCCAGTATCCACTGTCAGATGCACTTACTTCCCTGGGGTCGATGATGCGTTATAATCTCCAATGGTCCCGGCCATGTGTTGCATTACGGGATGAAATTCGTCATATACAGCATTATGTTGCCATTATGAACATTCGCCATGACAACCAAATTGGACTGGATATTCGGCTATCGTCAGCGTTTATGGAACAAGAAATGTTGAAAATGTCGCTACAGCCTATAGTAGAAAATGCGATAAAGCACGGTTGGAGTGCATTGCAAGGTCCATTCTGCATCAGCATTGAAGCTTGCTCCAAGCAGGATATCGTTGAGCTGCGTATACAGGATAATGGAGTAGGGATATCTGAGAAAAGAAAAAATGTCATCACGGCTGGTCTGATGCAGACGGATATGGATTCCTACGAGCCCGGAATGAATGGAGGGATCGGTTTGTATAATGTGCATCGCCGTTTGAGTATGCAATATGGCGAAGGTTATGGCATAAAACTGGACAGTATTCCCGGCCAATCCACGACAGTCACTCTGATTTTGCCTAGACGTCACATCACGAAGGGGGGCGAACAATGACGACTAAGCTGTTGATTGCAGATGACGAGAAGAACATCCGAATGGGGCTTCAAGCCATGATCGATCGGGAATATTCTGGTCTTTATGAATGTGTGCTGGTCAAGGACGGAAGGGAAGCCTGGCAGCATATAAAGGAGTTTTCACCCGAGTTGGTAATAACGGATATCCGTATGCCTGTTATGGATGGAATTATGCTGATGCAGCATATTCGCAAGCTGGAGCCAACAGACAGACCTTTGGTAATCATTCTCAGTGGATATGACGAATTCCAGTATGCGCGCGAAGCGATTCGCTGCGGAGCACGGGAGTATTTGCTGAAACCGATCGTGAGAGAGGAACTGTTCGGTGCGTTGGCGGTTTTAAATGAGGAATTGCGGCAGAGGAACTCTCTATTCAATGATCATGTTGTTAGCGGGGAGCTAGAGAGACTGCCCGGGAGAACGGACCCTGCTAATGCGGTTGCCGATAGAAGCGGCAGCATGACGCGGGCTATCCAGTACATCCATGATCATTTCAGCGAGGATTTGAACATGGCGGTAGTATCTAATGTAGTATCCTTGAACTATACGTATTTTAGTCAGGCGTTCAAAGCCTATACAGGTCTTAGCTTTGTTCAATATCTTAAAAGGCTGCGCATTGCAGAAGCCAAAAGGCTGCTGGAGTGTCAGGAGGGCAGGATTTATGAAATTGCGGCTGCGGTGGGTTTTGACAATGCCAAGCATTTTAATAAGGTATTCCGTGAGCTGGAAGGGATGACTCCGCAGCAGTTTCGATTGAAGAATATAAGGGGTAATTGAAAGCAAGGATGGAGAAAACTTCACTGCCTTTTTATCCTTATCCTGATATAATGAATGAAGATAAACATAACCATGGCCTTCGATCAGAAAGTTCGTACACATATCAGTTAGACGCCTAACGGAAGGAGATAGCATATGGTTATTTATGAAACGGATCAAGCTTATATCATGACGACGCAGCATGACCATGCCCATATTTCAGGTGAGTTGGCTTCACAGTGGGAAGACAGTGCTTTTAAAAATCGACGTCATAAACAGGATTTTATATATGCAGCGAGGGAGCATGACCGGGGGTGGATTAGACTCGACGCTGCTCCTTTTTGGAATGATTATGTGTCTGCACCGTATACGTTTATCGATTTTCCGCTCAGTCCACGATTCGTTTTCTATCGTCTCGGGATTGATGAAGTCGAGCAAGAAAATGCGTACGCGGCGTTGCTGTGCAGCTTGATGTACAAGGAACTCGTCGGACGGACCGAGCATGAAAAAGCTCAGGACAAGCAGATTGTGCATGCTTATCAGGAAGCAGAGGAACAGCGTCGTCAGAAGCTCAAACAGGGGCTGACATGCGGTGTAACCTTCGAGCATCAAGTGCGGACGGATGTACGGAGAATGTTGTTTTGCGACGAATTAAGTCTATTTTTATGCAGTCGAGAGCCGGGTACCCCAACAGCAGATTATGAATGGTTTGCTGAAGGTTTGAGCTTCCCGGCTGTTCGGCATGAAAGCGGGCGGGTTCGAGCTGAATGGTTATCGGATCAGACCGTAGGTCTCTCCTATTTTCCATTCAAGGGCAAGGTAGAGATTACTCATACCTTTAAGAAGGTGAACAAAGAGGACATCCGCACCTCGGGTCTTCTAGAAGCGTATCGTGCCTCCGAATGCACGCATCGAACCTTTACCATTGAACATATCATGGAAGTAGGAGAACAGAAGGAGAATGCATGACCGCATCTACTGACACTGCCTCGAACCGATATGTTGCGGGTTGTGCATGGATGCAAAGTGGCGTTAGAGCAAAGCCTCCCTGAACTATTATTCAGAGAGGCTCGCTTGTTTGTTGCTTTAAAATTGTTCGTTTACGATTTTGCAGATGTTTTTGCACGGTTGACCATAGTTTGTACCTTGTCCAATAGCTTATCGCGTGCGTCTTTATTTTTCATCAGATACGTAACGCCCATTCCCAATGCTGCTACTACCCATTTTTTATTCTTCATCAATAACGCCTCCTTATGATCATGTTGTCATACCCTAATGCCTAAAAAGCATCCAAAATGTGAAATGATGAACGGGATTTTACGATTTAGTGATTCCTTGCACTCGTTCCGCATAACTATGATTTACCCTTTCCAACACATCTTACCCGTTTCCTTGGTAATGAAACGATTACGACTGCCTTTTCACGTTTAATGGATATTATCAAATATCCTGCCACAATTGCTTCAGACGCACATGACAGGGAGGTCTTTGTTATGAGAAAGAAGGAAGTGGTTGCCATGCTGCTCGCCGGCGGACAAGGCAAAAGACTCAAAGGACTGACCCGTACATTAGCCAAACCGGCAGTATTTTTTGGAGGAACCTACCGTATTATTGATTTCCCTCTCAGCAATTGTTCTCATTCGGGAATAGACACTGTTGGCGTATTGACCCAATATGAACCGTTGGTGCTTCACTCCTATATCGGCGTAGGCAGCGACTGGGATTTGGATCGTCTGGATGGAGGAGTTTTCGTTTTACCACCTCATGAGAAAGAAAATGGGAACAACTGGTATCGGGGCACGGCGGATGCGATTTATCGGAACCTGCATTTCCTGGATCAGTATGATCCAGAGCATGTGCTCATTCTGTCAGGGGATCACATTTATAAAATGGACTACAGTCTGATGCTCGACTATCACAAGGAAAAGGGAGCCGACTGCACCATTTCTGTCATCAACGTCACGATTCAGGAGGCCCAACGATTTGGGATATTGAATGCCGACGAGGACTTGAGGATATATGACTTTGAGGAGAAGCCTGAACAGCCGAAAAGCACATTGGCCTCTATGGGTATTTATTTATTCAAATGGGATGTATTGCGTCACTACTTACTGGAAAGCGCAGGCGATTCTGAATCTTCACATGATTTTGGCAAGGATATCATTCCGCTACTTCTTCAGCATGGCCGGTCGCTCTATGCGTATCCGTTTGCCGGGTACTGGAAGGATGTGGGCACCATTCAGAGCCTGTGGGAGTCTAATATGGATTTGCTGGTTCAGGACCCGCCGCTAGATCTGAATGACCCTTTCTGGCGCATCTATACCCGCAGTCCCAATCAACCTGCCCAGTACATCACCCAACGGGCGATCCTGAAAAACAGCATCGTCAATGAAGGCTGCATGGTGGATGGAGAGGTAAGGCACTCTGTACTGTTTTATGGGGTTGAAGTCGGTGAAGGGAGTGTCATTACCGATTCTGTCATCATGCCGAATGTAAAAATCGGACGCAATGTACGTATTCACCGGGCGATCGTGAATGAGAACATGGTTATTGAAGACAACGCAGTCATTGGGCCTGAAGATCATCTGGATGAGATTATTTTGTTCGATCAGGAAAGCCAGCTTCATGCACGAATATAACTCGGATAAGGACGGTGTCCGCTATGAGCCGACTCATTGGAGTGATCAACCTGGATCACGAATTGGATCAATTGAAGGAGTTGACTTATTTCCGGTGCGGGGCCGCAGTGCCCTTTGCTAGTCGATATCGGCTCATTGATTTTACCTTATCCAATATGATGCATGCAGGGGTGCATGATATTGCACTGTTTATTCGCCGCAAATACCGTTCGCTGCTGGATCATTTGGGTGAAGGTCGGCCATGGGATCTAGACCGCAGAAGAGGTGGGTTATTCATTTTACCACCAGACTGGAACGATCCGACGGATGCATCACGTGGGGATTTGCAGCATGTGCACAACAATCTGGACTTTTTCCATCGCTCATCGGGGCAAACCATTGTTCATGCAGGGACTCAGCATGTGAACAAAGTTGATATAGAGGATGTATATCGATATCATCTGGAAAAGAATGCAGATGTCACCCTCGTCTATAAACCCATCCACCAGCTCGAAACGGAGCATGCACCTTGTGTGCGGCTGGAGATTGATGAGAGCGGACGAGTGACCGGTATTCATCAGGAGCAGGACCACCATAATATTTATCTAGAAATGTTTGTGATGGACAAAAGCTTGTACCTGGATCAGGTGAAGCATTGCATTGCCCATCAGGATAATCATTTCTTTCGTGATGCAATTCAGAGAAATCCAAGTGGACTGCGCATCTATGCGTATCGCTATGAAGGCTATCATGCGGTCATTAATTCCATCGAGAGCTACTATAAAAATAGCATGAAGCTGCTGGATCAGGAGCAATATCAAGCCCTGTTTCAGAATCAGCCGGTGCATACCAAAATCAAGTATGAAGCCCCGACTCGCTATACGTACAGCGCCGAGGTGGATCATTCCCTTGTTGCCAATGGCTGCACGATTGGGGGGAAGGTCGAGAACAGCATTCTTTTTCGTGGCGTTCGGGTTGAGGAAGGCGCGCGGGTAAGCAACTCAATTATTATGCAGAAATGTGTCATCCGCAAAGGCGCAGTTGTACAGAATGTGGTTTTAGATAAGGACGTGCAGCTTTCAGCAGATCGAACTCTGATTGGAGACATTAGAGTTCCCTATGTGATTGCCAAGAATAGCGTGATTTAAAAGATCATACTTAGCCATTAAAACGGAATTAACAGGAGGTACAACTTTGTTCAGCAATAAAGAAGCATTCAAGCAGGCTTTTCGAGAACAGCTGGTCGGAAGGCTGGGCAAACCGATGCAGGAGGCTCAGTCGGAAGACGTATATAAGGTTTTGGGTGGCATGATTCGTGAACAAGTTGGCAAGAATTGGGCAGAGACCAACCAAGCCTACAAAGAAGGGCAAGAGAAGCAGATTTATTATTTTTCACTTGAATTTTTAATAGGTCGCCTATTGGGCAGTAATCTGCTGAATTTAGGCGTATTGGATATGGTTAGGCAGGCATTAGGGGAATTGGGCTGGGATCTGGAGGAAATTGAAGAGCAGGAAGCGGACGCAGGGCTGGGCAATGGCGGTCTTGGCCGTCTGGCAGCTTGCTTTATGGACTCCTTAGCATCCCTTGGCTATGCAGGGCATGGCTGCGGGATTCGATATAAATACGGTCTGTTTGAGCAGCGTATTGTGGACGGAAATCAGGTCGAACTGCCGGATTACTGGCTACAGAAAGGCAATGTATGGGAGGAACGCCGTCCTGACAAAAAAGTCGAGGTTCATTTTTGGGGACGTGTTGAAACTCGTGAACAGGAGGGACGTCTCGTGTTCGAGACACGGGATGCCGAAACGGTCTGGGCTGTCCCTTACGATATTCCGCTGGTTGGCTACGGTCATGCGCAGGTAAATACGTTGCGGATTTGGAGTGCAGAATCCGCGCTTGATCCCGTTCGAGGACCGATTCGAGGCGAGGGCGGTTACTACCGCTTTCTCGATTACAATCGATCGGTAGAGTCCATCTCGGCATTTCTTTATCCTGATGACTCCAATTATGAGGGCAAGCTGCTTCGTTTGAAGCAGCAGTATTTCCTCTGCTCGGCCGGATTACAGAGTATTTTGCGTACGTTTGAGAAGCTTCACTTACCTTACAGCCAGTTACCCAATAAAATAGCACTGCACATTAACGATACCCATCCGACGCTGGTTATACCAGAACTGATGCGCATTTTGATGGACCTGAAAGGCTTGGGCTGGGATGAAGCATGGGATATTACGACACGGACCGTTTCATATACGAATCATACGATTTTAAGTGAGGCGCTGGAACAATGGCCCGTCAACATGGTGCGGGAACTGCTTCCTCGTATTTTCTTGATTATTGAAGAAATGAACAAACGTTACTGCGCTATGCTATTAGAGCGTTATCCGGGTCAGGATATCAAAATTGGTGAAATGGCGATTATTCACGGTGAACAAATTCGCATGGCTCATTTGGCCATCGTCGGTAGCCACAGTGTTAATGGAGTAGCAGCACTGCATACGCAAATCTTGAAGGAACGAGAGATGAAGTCATTTCATGAATTGTATCCTGATCGCTTTAACAATAAAACAAATGGGATTGCTCATCGCCGCTGGTTGATGCATGCCAACCCGGAGTTGGCAAGCTTATATGATGAGACCATTGGAATACACTGGAGGACTCGTCCACGAGATCTCATCGATCTGCTTCGTTACAGTGAGGATGAGGCGTTCCAGAAACGGATTCAGGCGATTAAACGAAAAAATAAGATCAGGCTGGCTGAGCATGTGTTTGCAAAACAAGGTGTACGACTGGATACCTCCTCTATTTTTGATGTACAGGTCAAACGGTTACACGGATATAAGCGCCAATTGCTCAATATTTTGCATGTGATGCATCTATACAACCAGCTCAAAAGAAATCCTGCGCTGGATGTCACGCCACGCACCTTTATTTTTGGTGCGAAAGCAGCCCCTGGTTATTTTCTCGCCAAACAGACGATTAAGCTCATAAATAACGTGGCAGATACGATCAATCGGGATGTAGATGTCAAGGACAAGCTGAAAGTGGTTTTCCTTGAAAATTATTCGGTCTCACTAGCGGAGCTGATTATTCCTGCAGCGGATGTCAGTGAACAGATTTCTACGGCCGGCAAGGAAGCATCAGGCACAGGGAACATGAAATTTATGATGAACGGCGCGCTCACACTGGGTACATTGGACGGAGCCAATGTTGAAATGCACGAAATGGTGGGTGATGCCAACATGTTCATTTTTGGATTGAAGGTCGATCAGATTGAGGACTATTATCGGAATGGACAGTATTCGGCACGCAAAACAGCCAACAGTGATGAAAGACTGCGTGAGGTGCTGGACCAACTGGTAAATGATGCACCTTTTACGCGGCATGAACGGGAATTTGAAGCCATTTATCAATCGCTGATTGATCATAACGATGAATACTTTGTGCTTAAGGATTTTGCAGCTTATGTGGATACGCAGGTTCATATTGAACAGGTGTATCGCAATCCTTCGGAGTGGACGCGACGAGCCATTGTGAATATGGCCCATTCCGGAAAATTCTCCAGTGATTGTACAATTCAGCAGTACGCGACTGAGATTTGGGACCTTTTACCTTTATCCAGCGATGTCAATAAGCGAATTGTGTTCTAAAATAGCGAAACAGGCGGAATGGCATTGCTTTTCGAACGCTGAGGGTTATAATGACAGTATAGACTAAGTAAGGGTGGGGCGATGGTTGTACTCATCCTAAACTTGAATTTGTACTGTTGAAGGAGTCCTCCTATTGATAAAGTTCAATCCGAAAAGGCTCAAACCTCATAAATCAAAGAAGAAATACAATGTGTTTCAAAATATATGGCGGGCGATTCGTCTAAATTTTATCAAGCTGTTGCGCGCCCCTGGTGGAGTTAAAAAAATCTCTTTGGGCTTCGCCATTGGCTTTGGGCTGGAGATGATCGTGATTTCTACGGCCTCTCTGGTATACCTCGTGTTCTATCCGATTGTTCGGCTGTCTGGTGGTTCACTGCCTGCAGCCATCGTGGGTAATGTTGTAGGCAAGCTGACCTTTTTGCCGATTGTGCTAATGCCCTTTGCCAAGCAACTGGGAGCTTGGATTTATCCATCACATTATCCGGTACATGTTAGGGGCGGTCGGCTGCACGAGCATTCTTTTATGGAGCTTTTTCACGGTAACTGGTCTGTATTCAGAGACTTACTGCATGGAGGCTTGCACATTCTAATTGGTATGTCCATTTTTGGTATCGTACTGGGTATAATCTCGTATTTTGTTATTCAGGTTTTGTATAACCGTTCGCTGCACAAACGCTTGGAAAAGCGGAAGCTGCGTCATGGAGCAGGATTTTCGCCTACCCGATTGCTGAAGAATGGATAATTTAATGCAAAAGAAGCTCCTTGAGCCTGTCTTGTAGGCCTAAGGGGCTTCTTTGGTATTAAGCAACCTTTTACTTTTGTGTCACTACTGTTGTGGGAAAAATCAATAAAAAGGGTACATTCTATTCACTGGAAGTTATGCCTGTAAATAGAGTTCGGAATTAGCCAAATTGATTTTTACAAAAAGCGTATGATTTTC
This sequence comes from Paenibacillus jamilae, assembly GCF_050482105.1. Taxonomy (GTDB): domain Bacteria; phylum Bacillota; class Bacilli; order Paenibacillales; family Paenibacillaceae; genus Paenibacillus; species Paenibacillus jamilae_B. The sequence goes on from NZ_JBCNHI010000020.1 coordinate 750,198, forward strand.
ACCAGAGTCATACGCTTTTTTAGCAACAAGGTTTATAGCATTAGCTTCATTCGCTCGAATCGTTTACAATACGGTGCATACAACATTGGACGAAAGGTTAATGTACATATGAGGAGTGGTGAAGTTGCGGAAGATATGGCAAATCTACTTAACAGACTGGAAAAATGTATTCAAAGTATCGACCGGGACTTTATTAGTCATTGGCATCATTCTTTTGCCTTCTGTCTATGCTTGGGTCAATTTGAAAGCAATGTGGGACCCGTATGCGAATACGTCTGGTATAAAAATTGCAGTAACCAGTCAAGATCAGGGTGCTGAGGTGAATGGTAAAAAGATTAATATCGGCGACGAGGTTATACATAACCTTCAAAATAACAAGAAGCTGGGCTGGACTTTTGTCAATGAAGCGGAAGCACGAAAAGGGGTGCTGAACGGTGATTATTATGCCAGCCTGCTGATCCCAAAAGATTTTTCGAAGAAAATTACAAGTGTGCTTACAGAAAATCCGCAAAAGCCGGAGATTGATTATGCTGTGAATGAAAAAATCAACGCGGTAGCTCCGAAAATTACATCTTCAGGGGCAACCTCTCTGACAAACCAAATTAGTCAAAACTTTATTGAAACGGCCAGCCAGGCTGTTTTGACGAAATTAAAGGAGGCCGGAGTAAAGCTCGAAGAGGAACTTCCGACGATTCGCAACATTGAAAATCGGGTGCTGGAGCTGAATAATCGATTGCCTGATATCGATCGGTTGGGTAAGCAGGCATTGGAGCTGGAGCAGAATTTACCAAAAATTAAGGCTCAAGGGCAAAAGATTATTGCATTGAAGGAAAAAATACCTGAAATCAACCGCGCTGGCGATCTGGTGCTCAAAATTGACAAGAACCTCCCTGAACTGGACAAGGTAGCCGCAGTGATTTTGGATATCCAAAAGAGATTGCCTGATATTCAAAAAGCCGGTGATCGAATTGTTGAACTGGATCAGAATTTCAGTAAGGTAGAAAGTGCACTCGCTACCGCTTTGGAGGACACGCAAACAGCCCTTAAGGTCATTAATGCTGCCCGGACAGCCCTGCCGGAAGTACAAAAAATAGCCGATACAGGCAAGGATTTTACAACCGGTATACTTGACTTTCTGGATAAAAACGAGGGTGCGCTTGATTCGATTGGAACTGTAGTTAAAGAAGACTTACAGCTGGTGCAACAAATTGCGAATGAAGTTTCACAGATTACAGGCATCATTCGTGGCGTGGATTTTGATCCTAAAGCCGCACAAGCTGCGGCGAATCGGATTAGCGGCAGACTAACGACTGCTGTGGGTGTGCTGGATCATATTTCTCAATTGTTGAACCGTGTGAACGGATATTTGCCTAGTCAGCCTCTGAATTCACTTATTTCCCGGGTAAACGGGGTAGAGGATCGCTTTCGCCGATTGAATAGCACGGTCACTAGCATCGGGGATGCTATTCAGCGTGGTGAGAAACCAGCCCAAAATCTACTGGATGACGCTGACCGCCTTGCAGGCGAAATCAGTAGCGGAATTGACAGCATTTTGAACAATTATGATGCGGAATATGCACCTGCCATCCAAAAAGCGCTGGATCAAATCAAATCCGTTGCCCGCAACTCTGCCAATGTGCTGGCTACAGCTCAAGAACAGCTTCCTAACATTGAAAAGCTACTAAATGACGCACAGGTTGCGGCCGAATTCGGACAGCAAGAGCTAACACGTCTCCAGCAGGACTTGCCACAATACCGTCAAAAATTACACGAAGCCGCTACGACAATTCAGGGACGCATGGGTGAGTTTACGAATGCTGTGAACAAAGCCGCAGACTTCGTGAAGCACGATTTGCCAACGGTTAAAAGTAAAATTCATCAGGCAGCAGACTTTGTACGTAATGATTTGCCAAAAGCGGAACAACAGTTTGTTAAAATGGCAGACTTGATTGAAAACAAATTTCCTGAGGCTGAAAAAGCGGTACACCAGGTAGCCAATTTTGTGAGAACCGATCTTCCTGCTGCCGAGGATTCCATACGTCAGGCCGCAGACACAATCCGCAAGCTTAAGGGCGAAAATGCACTTGGCAGAGCGATTGCGTTGCTTAAAGGGGACGTAAAAAAAGAAAGTGATTTTCTCGGCAGTCCAGTATCGCTGAAGCAGGAGCGGATATACCCGATTCCTAACTATGGCTCTGCGATGTCGCCTTTTTACACTACCTTATCGATTTGGGTAGGTGCGATGTTACTGGTCTCCATGTTCAGGGTAGATGTGGATGACCCGGAAGGGCAATATAAAAGCTACCAAGTATATTTTGGACGGCTAATGACATTTTCCACAATTGGTATTTTTCAGGCGCTGAGCGTATCGCTAGGAGATTTGTTCCTGCTAGGAACATATGTAGATGCCAAAGTAGCATTTGTACTCTCCTCTATGCTGATCAGTCTGGTATTTACGGCCATGACCTATACCTTGGTTTCGGTGTTCGGCAATATCGGGAAAGGTCTGGCAGTCATCCTGCTGGTACTTCAATTCTCCAGTTCAGGGGGGACATTTCCCATTGCGACGAGCACATCTTTCTTTCAGACCTTGAATCCGGTCGTACCGTTTACTTACGCGGTTAGTTTGCTGCGGGAAACGGTAGGAGGGATGTTGCCTTCAACGGTCACACGAGATGTAGTGATGCTATTTGTGTTTATCGGCATTTGCTTCCTGTTTGGCTTGGTGCTTAAGAAACCGCTCAGCAAAACTACGAAGAAAATGGCTGAGCGTGCAAAAGAAACAAAATTGATTCCTTGATGGTAAAAAAGAGAGTGAGTTACGGTGGGTGAAGAGTGCTCTGCTGGCAACCACCGTATAGTCATCTTTCTTAACATTTGGCGGGTAGTGTAGGGGAGGGCCTTCGCATGTAATGCTTCGGCATGGTGCGGAGGCCTTTTTTGCATGCGCTATCCAACTTTTCAAATCCATTTTGGGGTGTTTCAAAGGGGGTTATTCTGGTGAATGAAGTGGGTATGGTCTTTTTTTATGCAATTTTTGCGGAATTTAAAAAAATCCTTAAGCAAAGGCGGGAGACAGTATGGAATATTCATACTTAGGCAAGTCAGGCCTGAAGGTTAGTCGGTTATGTCTGGGCACAATGAATTTCGGACCGGAAACTGAAGAAAAGGATGCTTTTAAAATTATGGATGCCGCGCTGGATGCGGGCATTAACTTCTTTGATACGGCTAATGTATATGGCCATGACCGCAAAGGCTGGACAGAAGAAATTATTGGACGCTGGTTCCAACAGGGCGGTGGAAGACGCGAGAAGGTCGTATTGGCGACCAAGGTATATGGAGACATGAAAAATGAAAATGACGGACCCAATGCAGGGTCGGGCTTATCTGCATACAAAATTCGCCGTCATTTGGATGCGTCGCTGAAACGTCTGCAAACAGACCATATAGAGCTATATCAAATGCATCACATTGACCGCAACGTGTCATGGGATGAGCTATGGGGCGTATTTGAGTCCGTGGTGGATCGGGGACAGGTTGGCTATATCGGTTCCAGTAATTTTGCGGGCTGGCACATTGCGGTGGCGCAGGCCGAAGCGAAGGCACGACGTTTTCTGGGACTGGTATCGGAGCAGCATTTGTACAACCTGAACGAACGTTCCGCTGAACTTGAAGTATTACCGGCAGCTCAAGAGCTCGGTCTGGGTGTAATTCCATGGAGCCCGTTGGCGGGTGGACTGCTGGGGCGCAATGCGTTAGCGGGTACAGGTTCCCGCAGCGCACGTGCCAAGGAAAAGGTTGAGCAGAACCGTGCGAAGCTGGAGCAATTTGCAGCATTGTCACGCGAGCTAGGCGAAAAGGAAGATGTGATTGCCCTAGCATGGGTGCTATCCCATCCGGCTGTAACGGCTCCAATTATCGGACCACGGACATTAGAACAGTTAGAAGATGCTCTGCGGGTACCTGAGGTTAAATTAAGTGAAGATGTGCTTGCCAAGCTAAATGAGATTTTCCCGGGCCCAGGTAAACCTGCACCAGAAGCCTACGCTTGGTAATATGGATTGATCATAAATCGGCAAAAAGCAGCAGATCAGAAGCATCCTTTCTGATCTGCTGCTTTTTTGGTTCTTTATTGAAGCTTAAACGATCAGGCAAGAACATATATGCGCTAAATGGAATCTGCCTTTTTAGATCGTATGTGCTGAACAGCCGTCTTTTGATGGGATATAAAGCTGTGCAGACTCATGCCAAGGATGACGATGAACATTCCCAGCCATGACCAAGCAGACGGGATCGGGATTGATAAAAAGATTAATTCTCCTATTAGTGCAAAAAGCACTTCCAGCGATTGTGTGGCTTCTACTGTAGCCAGCTTTTGCATATTTCCATGTACCTGATCTGTAGCTTTAAAAAATAAAACCGTAGCCGTTACCCCTGAGAACACGGCCACCAGTGCAGACTGCATGGCCTGATCCTTGCTTGGCATTCCTGCGCTGAACATCCCATACAACGAAAGCAATAACCAAAAAGGCAGGCTGGCTATAGTCATTCCAAGCACACGTTGATAGGCATCTAACCGCCCCGCACAGACTTCCATCATTTTGCGATTTCCTAATGGATAGGCGAAGGAGGCCAGTATGACAGGCAATATACCGAATAAAAGATCTTGAGTAGAAATTGATTGCGCCTGTTCGACCTGCATCACAATAACTCCGATTAAAATAACCAGAGACATTAACAGTCCTTGGACGGGGATTTTCCCTCTTACTTTGACAGGGCCGTTCTCCGTTTGGAGAACCTCAGTAAATAAAGGGACAAGCAAAGAACCGGAAATAATGGTTAATTGCCAAGTCCCCGCGATCAACCACCCCGGTGAATATGCCGATGCGAAGCATAACGGAGCATAAAATAAACCAAATCCAATAAAGCTCCACCACAGCCACGTTCCCGGTTGTTCCTTCATGACTTTCCACAGAGGCTTGAGCTTATGCTGGGCCATGACAATGACGAATAGCATAGGAACCATAAACAGATAGCGTAATGAAGCACTCCAGACCCAGCTCCCGCCAGACAGCTCCATGGACCGGTTAAGAACAAATGTAAAAGCAAAAAAGAAAGCCGCTAACACACCTAACCCGATTGAACGCATAGCATTCTCCTAATCCTTAAGTATCGTTATTTTTCATTTAATAACTTTAGATCATTGATTTCAAGAGTTTATTTACAGTTGACAAGGAATAAGGAATGCTGTATATTTCTGAATGCTGATTTAATAGTAATGATTACGATTAATATGATGATAAGCCAATATTTAAGGGAGTGGAGAAGTAATGAATAAGAAACCAATCCCGGTAACCGTGTTGAGCGGGTATCTGGGTGCAGGAAAAACAACGATTTTAAATCATATACTAAACAATCGAGACAAAATGAAAGTAGCAGTCATCGTTAATGACATGAGCGAAGTGAATATAGATGCCGAGCTTGTTAAAAAAGAGGGTGGCTTGTCCAGGACAGAAGAGAAGCTAGTCGAGTTGTCTAATGGTTGTATTTGCTGCACATTGCGTGAAGATTTATTGCTTGAGGTCAAGAAGTTGGCAGAACAAGGCGCGTTCGATTATATATTAATTGAATCTACAGGCATCAGTGAACCCGTCCCCATTGCTCAAACCTTTACATACGCAGATGAAGGAACGGGCATTGATTTAGCTTCGCTGGCAAAACTGGATTGCATGGTGACTGTAGTCGATGCAAACCGTTTCTGGCATGACTTTAAATCGGGAGAAACGCTGCTGGATCGCAAGCAGGCTACTGGTGAAGATGATACACGTGATATTTCTGACTTGCTGATTGACCAGATTGAAACATGTGATGTGTTAATTCTGAATAAGTGCGATCTCGTTCAGCCCGTAGAGCTGGACAAGCTGGAAGGTGTGCTGCGGAGATTGCAGCCTGAAGCCCGAATCATTCGCACCTCTAAGGGAAAGGTCGCGCCTTCCGACATTCTGAATACGGGGCTGTTCAACTTTGACAAAGCTAGTCAATCCGCTGGCTGGATTCGCGAGCTGGAGCTGGAAAGTCACACACCGGAGACGGACGAATATGGAATCAACTCCTTTGTTTATCGCCGTAGAAGACCGTTTCATCCTGCAAGATTGGCAGAATTTATGAGCTGCTGGCCGGAGGAAATCGTCCGCGCCAAAGGTTTGGTCTGGCTTGCGACCCCGCAGGATTGGGCAGCGAGTATCAGTCAGGCAGGACCATCTATTCAATTTGGTCCAGCGGGAAGCTGGCTTGCGGCGTTGTCAGAAGAAGAACGGCAGGAAATCGTCGCAGCCAATCCTGAGGCTCTGGACCATTGGGATGAGCAATGGGGAGATCGCATGAACGAAATTGTTATGATCGGTATCGGAATAAATCGAATGAACCTGGAAGAAGAGCTAAATGAATGTCTGCTGAACGATCGCGAAATGGATATGGACTGGTCCAGCTTTGAGAATCCGTTGCCTTGGCCGACATGAAAAACTAATTGATCCATTCAGTAATAAAGTCCATACACTTTTTGGCGGCCGGAGCCATGTTCTTTAACGAGCCAGTAGCGATACCAACGGAACGGAAATATAGTCCATCCAAAGACCGAATACAAATTTCATAAGGATTTTGAACTAACATCATTTCCGGCAAGATGCTTACGCCCAAGCCATTTTGTACCATAGCCATAATGGCATGATCGTCCTCTAATTCATATTTGATTTTCGGAGCGAGCTTGTGCTGGGAAAAAATTCTCCGTACATCTGTGTCACAGCCTGAAGCCGGCATAATGAAGGGTTCGTTGAGAAGCTGTTCTACACGTATGGTTGTCTGCTCTCGAAGCAAATGATTAGATGGAAGTATGCACAGCATTCTTTCTTTTTTTAACGGCAATACTTCCAGTCCATCGAGAGTGGGCAAATTAACGAAGCCAAAATCAGCCTCTCCGCTGGCTATCCAATTCTCAATGTCATGGTAGTTCCCGTCGAGTAATTTCAATTCAATAAGTGGGAACTGCTCGTTAAACTTTTGGATGATCCCAGGCAACCAATGGATGGATACACTTGAGAATGTACCTATTTTTACAGTTCCGGTTTCCAGTCCTTTGATGAGGGCGACCTCCTGATACAGCTTTTCATTCATTTGTATGATTTCTCTGAAATGCTTCACCAGACGTTCTCCATTGCTGGTCATTTGTATACCTGAGCGACCTCTAATCAAAAGAGTCAGCCCCAGTTCATGCTCCAAAGCAGAAACGGCATGACTAATAGCGGATTGTGTAAGATTGAGGAGTTCTCCTGCTTTGGTAAAGCTTCCTGCCTCTATTACGCTAAGAAAAACCTTGTATTTAAACAAATTCATATGTCCTCCAACTTAGAATGAAATATATTCATATATAGTATCATATATATTCATTTTTTTTATCTCAGCTATGCGGTTATAATCGAAATTGAGAAAAATGACGATTAACCATTCATTTCTGGGAGGTACCTATGAGTTCAATTGCAAAAACACCACAGCCCCCTTATTATGCAGCTATTTTCACTTCTGAGCGTACGGAAGGGGATGGCGGATACGGACAGATGGGAAATAAAATGGTGGAACTGGCTGCCAAGCAGCCTGGATTTCTAGGTGTGGAAAGTGTTCGGGATCAAGACGGAGTGGGCATCACAGTATCTTATTGGGAATCCTTGGACGCTATAAAACATTGGAAACAGAACGGGCTGCACAAGGTAGCACAGGAGAAAGGGAAATCCGAGTGGTATAAAACATTCGGTTTGAGAGTGAGTAAGGTAGAACGAGATTATTTTTTTACAGTGTAAATAAATATGCATAGCGGCTCTGTCGTCAAAAAAAGAGCGTCTTCCAAGCCATAAATGGCTGGTAGGACGCTCTTTTTTTCCTTTTTAGTTCCCATGTTTATACGCTTATGGGCTATACGTATGTGGTCAGGAGTTAGAGGTATTTATCGGCTTCATCTCTTGTATAGCTTCCTTCAAACTTTGTGAGCATTGCTCATATAGCTGTTTTCTTTGCTGCTCACTGGAACCAGATGCGAGCTTTTGCAGTTCAGTAGTGCATTGCTCCAATAGAGTCAGCACGGCTTGATTAGAGTCTTGTACTTTGGATTGTTGTACATTATCGCTATATTGGTCAATGTAGAGTTCTCCTTGTGTATCCACTTGGGCGAAAAACACATCTTTGACCTTTAGACTCTTTTCCTTAAGCTTGGCATCCAGCCATTGCTGAGTAATTCCCATATATGACATTTGCTGCTCCATGAGTTGTCCATCCATAATGACTACTGTTGGTTCCTTCTCCGGTAATTGCAGCATATTTAGATCCTTAAGCGTCACAGGCTGTTTGTCTTTGGTTAACAGCACATTGACTTCGCCACTGGTTTCCATAAGAGCAAATTCCACGTCAGATACTTTAAATACATTCTTGCTTCGAAGCTGCTCCATGAGCTCATCCAGAGTGAGCCGTTCTTTTCTCAGATTATCCTCTAAAATTTTGCCGTCTTTGATCAGGATTGTTGTCCTTCCATCTGATATATCTCTGATTTTCTTGCTTTTAATTTGCAGATATTCTATGCCAAGTGTTGTCAATACCCATACTGACAAGGCTATGAGGCCTAAATACCAAGTGGATTCACGCTCCATAGGAATGGTAGCGGCCAGGTTACCTATCGTGATTCCTGTTATATATTCGAACAAGGAAAGCTGGGATACCTGACGTTTTCCAAGAATTTTGGTGATCAAAAATAATATAGCGACAGCCATTAATGTGCGTGTAGCAACCTCGGCCCAATCCTGCATTTGTCCAACCCCATTTCATTCCGCCGCAAGGGCGCTAATATTCCAAGGATATCCGCGTCAAGGCTCATTTAAACTTCAATTCCTCTAAATTAAATATCCATGCTGCTAAAAAGCGCTGAAATACAATACAAAATTAAAATTTTCTATCGTTGAATTAGGATTGTCTATTACACAAGCGATTGACGGAGAAGAGGGTGGCAGGATACATTGTATATATAATTCTTATTTAATTCATCGGGATTATAAACATTAAACTCACGGAGGTATGTACATGTCGTCCAAACCTAAAGTTGTATTGTGGAGCAAAACCGGCTGTCATTTTTGTGGAGAGATCAAATCGTACCTGGAATCTCAAAATCAGCCGTATGAAAATATTCAAGTGGACGGAAATGATGCACTGCGTGATGTGTTAGAAACTAAATATGGTATTCGTTATGTTCCTGTCGTAGAGATAGGTAGAGATAACAAATATGAGGCACTCCTTAACCCGGATCTAGAGGAGCTGGAAAAAGTGCTGGAAAGATATAATCAAGCGGTATAAAACGTTAGGAAAAGATAGCAGCGAAAACAATCGTTAGCCTTAGAATAACAATTATATTTATGAGAGGTGGAAGGGTTATGGCTAAGAATAGACAAATTAAATTTGGTGCAATTATTCACGGTGTGGGCGGAAGCATGACGACCTGGCGTCATCCTGATGTACCTGCGGATGCAAGTGTTAACTTTGAATTTTATAAAACGCAGGCGCAGAAGGCAGAGGAAGGGAAATTTGATCTCGTATTTATCGCAGATGGCCTGTTTATTAACGAGAAATCTATTCCTCACTTTCTGAACCGTTTTGAACCGATTACGATTTTGTCTGCTTTGGCTGGGGTGACAAAGCATATCGGACTGGTAGGTACGTTATCCACTTCCTATAGCGAACCGTTCACAGTAGCACGTCAGTTTTCCTCCATCGATCATATTAGCGGAGGGCGCGCAGGCTGGAATGTGGTGACTTCCCCGCTGGAAGGTTCTGCGCTCAACTATAACAAAGGTGAACATCCATCGCATCCACAGCGCTATAAAATTGCCGATGAATATTTGCAGGTCACCAAAGGACTGTGGGACTCATGGGAAGAGGATGCGTTTGTTCGTGATAAGGAAGCCGGCGTATTCTTTGATCCCGACAAACTGCATACACTGAACCACAAAGGTGAGTTTTTCTCTGTACAGGGCCCGCTAAACATTGGACGATCCAAGCAAGGACAGCCGGTTATTTTCCAGGCAGGTTCCTCAGAAGATGGCAAAAACCTGGCTGCCAAGGAAGCGGATGCTGTATTTACAGGACATGAAACATTGGAGGAGGCGCAGCAGTTTTACCGTGATGTGAAAGAACGTGCGGTACGCTATGGCAGATCGGAAGAGGATATTGTCATTTTGCCTGGCATTTCGCCGATTATTGGCAGCACGCCAGAGGAAGCGGAACGTAAGTATGAGGAGATTACTAATCTGGTGACGATTGAGGCTGCATTAAAATATTTAGGCCGTTTTTTCGATCATCATGATTTCTCACAATATCCGCTGGATGAGCCATTCCCTGAGCTTGATGGTATTGGCAGTAATTCATTCCGGAGTGGTACAGATAAAATCAAACGAACAGCCAAAGAGCAGAATTTGACCCTGCGTGAGGTTGCATTGCGTTCAGCAACGCCGAGAACCTCTTTTATTGGAACTGCTGAGCAGGTAGCGGATCGAGTGCAAGAGTGGTTTGAAGGAAAAGGCGCAGACGGATTCATTATCGGTTCCGACGTGCCAACGGGCCTACATGATTTTGTAAATCTGGTTGTGCCTATTTTACAGGAGCGCGGTATTTACCGGCAGGATTATGAATTTAGCACACTGCGTGAAAACCTGGGCGTGCCTATTCCTGAGAATCGTTATACAGCAGCCAGATCCAAAGTGAAGATTGATGCATGACAGAAGGAGGGAATGAGATGTCCAAGGTTGTCATCCTATCAGGCAGTCCGTCCACACAATCCCGTTTGTACGGCTTGATTCACTATACAACTGAGCAGCTGCAGGAGGTTGGAGCAGAGGTCACGCTACTGAATGTGGTCGACCTGCCAGCTGAGGATTTGATTAAAGCCAACTTTAATAGTCCGGACGTCACAGCATCGCTTGCGTTGCTTGCAGACGCAGATGCCGTCATTGTGGCTTCACCAGTCTATAAAGCCGCCTATTCAGGGCTGTTGAAAATATTTCTGGATCTGGTTCCACAGGAGGGACTGAGAGAAAAACCTGTCTTGCCTTTATTTATTGGCGGTACACTGGCCCATTTGCTGGTCATTGACTATGCCCTGAAGCCGGTGCTCAACGCGCTGGGGGCAAGACATATTCTTGGAGGTGTATATGCGGTGGACCAGTGGGTCGAGCGCCTGCCGGATGGAGCATATGGATTGTCCGAAGAGTTGGTTGTACGATTGGAACGTTCTGTTAAAGAACTAAATGAGCTATTGAAGTTATAGATATTTTCAATATTTCCATTGACAGGTCGTTCAGTGAGTTTTATGATACAAAAAACCAAGTTAACTCATTGGATAAATGTATATAAAACTTACTGGGGGACTTGCGTATGAATATCGAGAATATGGAAGCCTTTGTATACGTGAATCATTATGGAAGTTTTAACAAGGCGGCAGAAGCGTTATTCTTGTCACAGCCCTCTGTCACAGCCCGGATTCAGACGCTGGAACGCGAGCTTGAATGCAAGTTATTCGACCGCCAAAGCAAGCAAACAATTCTGACCGAGGATGGACGAAAGTTCCTTCCTTATGCGGAGCAGATGCTCCAAGTGCTGCAAAAAGGGAAGCAAAAGCTTCAACAGCGCAAGAAAGCCCCTCAGCAAATTCGAATTGGCTGTACAATATCGGTGTCGAACTATATCATTCCTGAAATATTAAAACAGCTTCGTGCTCGTTATCCGGAAGTTAACTACAAAATTGTGACGGCTACGACGGATCAACTGGTACATAAACTGTTGAACCGTGAGGTAGACATTAGTTTTGTCCGTAAAGTCATGCATCCGGCTATTCGTACGCTTGCCTTTTATGAAGACCCGATTTCTCTGTATGTATATGAAGGCCACCCGTTTACGAAGACAGGCAAGGCTAGTATACAAGATATCCAACGTGAAACACTGGTGTTTTTTGAATGCGGATCATTAGATTGGATGAGGATTCATCGATCTTTTGAATCACTGGAGCAGCCACCGGATATCGCTTTTCAGGTAGATAATGTGGTCACGGCCAAAAAGCTGGTATTGCAAGAGGCGGGCATTGCCTTTTTGCCGGATGTCTGTGTGAACCGTGAAGTGAAGGATCAGAAGCTGTTCCGCATTCATGTTCCAGAGGTGGCTGGGGTATCTATGCAGATTAGCATAATCGCGACCAAAGAAGACTGCGCAGTGACCTCGGATTTTGCAGATGCACTGACAGAAGGCTTCCGGGAGGCTGTTTTGTTATAGAAAAGTTCTATAGGTTGGTGGATTGACGTATTGATTTCCAAGTGTTAAATTAATCACATCCTAAAACCAATTAAGTTTATAGGAATTATAAAATATGAAATGTTATAGCTATCATGTATGTCGCAAACTGCTGATATGCAAAGAGATGAGGGGGATTCATATGAAAAAGTGGTTTGCAATATTGTCTGTTATGGCAATCATTCTGGTGTTGGCAGGCTGCGGTTCCTCAGATGACACGTCTAGTGCGTCAGGTTCAAGCGGAGACGTGAAGAAAATTATCGTAGGCACAGGCACTCAATTTAAAAATGTATGCTTTATTGACGAAAATGGAAATTTAACAGGCTTTGATGTGGAGCTGATTAAGGAACTGGACAAGCGCCTGCCTCAATACGAGTTTGAATTCAAAACAATGGATTTTGGAAATCTGCTGCTCAGTCTCGATGCCGGCAAGATTGATATGGTATCGCATCAAATGGAGAAAAACCCGGAACGCGAAGCCAAGTATCTGTTTAACAAAAATCCGTATAGCATTTTTCTGAACAGAGTGGCTGTAGCAAAGGATAATAATAACATTCATTCCATTGATGATTTGAAAGGGAAAAAGGTACTCACCAGTCCAACCAGTAATGCGGCGTATGTGCTGAAAGAATATAACAAAACCCATGGAGATGCTCTGAATATCGTGTATACGTCTGGTGCAGCCAATGATACAGTGCAACAAATTACGAGCGGTCGTATAGATGCGACCATTACGACAGATTTTGCGAACCGTTTTAACACTGATGAAAAAGGAGAAGTAGCATTGAAAACCGTTGGTGATCCTTTGACTCAATCAGATGTACTGTATGTACTGAACAAAAATGAGCAAGGATTGGCGGATGATCTGGACAAAGCCATTCAGGAAGTGAAGGACGACGGCACGTTGTCGAAGCTGAGCATCAAATGGCTTGGAGAGGACTTCACGAAGTCCCTGGAGGATGTGAAAAAAGAGGGCTCCAGCAGTAAGAAGTAAGGATAGACTTGGACATTTCAGCGGTCAGGGTACTTCATGTATTCTGACCGCTGATGTATAGAAAGGAGGCAGGCATATGAGCAGAGAGTTCAATATTGATTATGTTTTTAGCTTCATCCCGAAAATGCTGTCCTATTTGCACATCACCTTGTTTATTGTGGCAAGTTCGCTTGTGTTGGGACTGATCATTGGTCTGTTGGTTGCGCTGCCTCGCATGTATAACATTCCATTTCTCAAACGTGTTTCTCAGGTGTATGTCTCCTTTTTCCGTGGAACCCCTATTTTAATTCAATTGTTTCTAGTGTATTACGGCCTGCCAGAACTATTAAAGCTGGTGAATATCAATTCCTCCAGGTGGGATGTGCTGTGGTTTGCCATAGCGACCTATGCGCTCAATAGCGGAGCTTTTATTTCTGAAATCATCAGGTCTGGCGTAGAAGCTGTAGATCGGGGACAAATCGAGGCTGCACAGTCAGTCGGCATGTCAGGGTATCAGACTTTTACACGTATCATCTTGCCGCAAGCGCTGGCTGTGGTGGTTCCGGTATTTTCCAACCTGGTCATTGGCAATCTGAAGGATACTTCGCTGGCGTTTACGATCGGTGCGATGGAGATGACAGGAAAATCGCAAACACTGGGTTCGGCTACCCAGCATTTTGTGGAAACGTATATCGCATTGTCTCTTATCTATCTGGTGATCAGTCTGATTGTACAAAAATTATTCAAGGTGCTGGAAAATATACTTCTCCGGCATGAGCATAGAGATTCGGTGCAGAAAGAGCCTGCAAAACGAAAAGGTTTTGTGGTGCGTTATCTGAGAAGTCCTCATCTGAGTAAAGGAGGTAAAGGCATATGAGTCTGGACTTTGGATTTGTATACACCGCCTTTTTAGGATTGTTCTCCGCGTTGCCCAACACTTTAATCATTACAGTGGTTTCCGTGCTGGCAGGGTTGGTCATCGGAATTATAACGGCGTTGGCACGCATTTATAACATTCCTGTGTTGTCCCAGATCTCTCACGGATACGTTACTTTTATTCGAGGCACACCGATGCTGATGCATTTGCTGCTTATTTATTTCAGTTTGCCCTTGTTGATTGATGCAGGAGCGAAGCATTTCGGATGGTCGCTGCATTCCAAAGATATACCTTATATGGTATTTGCACTCATTTCGTTCTCCATTACCAGCGGCGCTTATATGTCTGAGGTCGTTCGCTCTGGAATCCAATCGGTCAACAGGGGGCAAATTGAGGCGGCCTATGCGGTCGGTATGACGACATGGCAAGTATTGAGACGCATCGTATTTCCGCAGGCGTTCGTGGTGAGCTTGCCGAACCTGACGAATTCCGTTATTGGGATGCTGCATGGCTCCACCTTGGCCTTCACAGTTTCGGTCACCGAAATCCAGGCACAGGCTGAAATTATGGCATCCACAAACTGGAAATATTTAGAGGTGTATATCGCGGCAGCACTGCTATTTTGGGGTTTGACGGTATTAATTGAGCGGATTTCCGGCTTGGTGGAGAAAAAAATCAACGTGTTTAATGGAGGTCGAGCATCATGATCCGTCTGCAAAATATTACAAAGTCGTTCGGCAAACATGAAGTGCTCAAAGGTATTGATTTGACTGTGAACAAAGGCGAGGTTGTCGTTATTTTAGGACCAAGCGGTTCAGGAAAAACGACCTTGCTACGCTGCATTAATTATCTGGAAAAGCCGAACGACGGAGAAGTCAGCATTGGCGATTTTACCGTGAACTGCAAGCGGCCTGCGCAGAAGGATGTTTTGGCCTTGCGTAAAAAGACAGCTATGGTCTTCCAGCAATATCATTTGTTCAAGCATAAAACTGCGCTGGAAAATGTCATGGAGGGACTCGTTGTTGTCCGCAAGGTTAAGCAAGAGGAAGCCAAAAAAATCAGTATTGAAGTGCTGGAAAAGGTTGGCCTCGGCGAAAAACTGAATCATTATCCGAGCCAGCTATCCGGCGGGCAGCAGCAGCGTGTCGGCATCGCACGCGCTTTAGCGCTGAACCCGGAGGTAATTTTGTTCGATGAGCCGACTTCGGCGTTAGATCCTGAACTGGTAGGTGAGGTGCTGTCGGTGATCCGCAAAATCGCAAAGGAAGGCATAACAATGATTGTTGTGACACATGAGATGGGCTTTGCGCGTGATGTTTCTAATCATGTGGTTTTTATGGATGGTGGTCATATTATCGAGGAAGGCACACCGGACGCTATTTTTAATCACCCCAAAGAGGAACGTACCCAGCAATTTCTGAAGCGAATTACACCAGAATATAACTATTCCATTTAGACGGGAGAGGCAGAAAATGAGCATAAAAATCGGAGTATTGGATCAAAGCCCTATACACGAGGGTGAAACGGCGGCACAGGCCCTTCGCAACACAATTAAGCTGGCGCAGCGTGTAGAAGAGCTGGGATTCACACGCTTTTGGGTATCAGAGCATCATGATTCCGAGCAGGTTGCAGGCTCATCACCAGAGGTGCTTATTTCCCATCTATTAGCACGTACCGAGCGTATTACCATCGGGTCTGGCGGGGTAATGCTTCAGCATTACAGTCCATATAAAGTGGCTGAGAACTTTAATGTGCTAGCCTCTCTTGCACCGGGACGTGTAGATTTGGGTATCGGACGTGCGCCAGGTGGGTTGCCGAAATCTACACAGGCGTTACAACGCAACGTGCATGATGCGCCTTCTCTTGAAGAGAAAATTGATGAAGTAAGCCGCTATATTCATAATATCCCGCCTGAAGAAGGACCGCTCGCCGGATTACAGGCGAATCCGATTCCAGAAACACCAGCAGATATTTATGTTTTGGGCACTAGCACAGACAGTGCTGGCATTGCCGCGCGTTTGGGGTTGCCCTATGTTTTCTCGCAATTTATTAATAGTAGTGAACAGGTTGCACTGGATTCATTCCGTACGTATCGGGAGTCTTTCGATTACAGTTATGGACGTGAGCCGAAGGCTCTTTTTGCACTATCGGTTATTGTGGCGGATACTTCCAAGGAAGCAGCGGAGTTGGCCGGTGAGCAGAAGCTATACAAGATTCACCTGGCCAGTGGCAAAACGGCTACGGTGGGCGCGCTGGAAAGTGCAGAGGAATTTGGTAAGCAATCGGGTGAAGAATATACAATTGAAGTTACAGAAGCACAAATTAACAAAGGAAATAAAGACGAAATCTATGCTGCGCTGACGGATATACAAGCGAAGTATCAGGCTGATGAACTGATCGTGACGACAGGCATACGGGATATCGAAAAGCGTGTGCGCTCATTCGAGTTGTTGCATGAGGCTTTTGCCGGATTGCCTGTGCAGTTCTAGATACTATTGACATAAGAAAGTTATAGCCAATAATGGATTCACAAAGGAGGAATAGGGATGAGTGGATCAACCGGGACAAAGGAGCAGGTTTTGGAGCAGAAGCTGGTGGAAATTCGCCGTCATCTGCACCGTTATCCCGAGCTGTCTAACGAGGAGGTTGAAACTACTGCCTATATTCGCCGCCTGCTCGAAGAACAGAATATAACGATTCTGGATGTGCCGCTGCGTACCGGATTGGTAGCGGAAATCGGCGGACATCAGGAAGGTCCAACGGTCGCGCTTCGTGCAGACATTGATGCGTTGCCCATTCAGGAGGAGACGGGATTACCTTATGCCTCGGTACATCCCGGCAAGATGCATGCCTGTGGGCATGATTTTCATACGGCATCCCTGTTAGGTGCAGCCGCATTGCTGAAGCAGCGGGAGCAGCAGTTGCAGGGTACAGTCCGATTGGTATTCCAGCCGGCTGAGGAGAAAGCCAAGGGTGCTGCCCAAGTGCTGGCCAGTGGTGCGCTGGCAGGGGTGCAGGCCATCTTCGGCCTGCATAACAAACCAGACCTGCCCGTAGGCACGGTCGGTATCAAAGAAGGACCGCTGATGGCAGCGGCAGACGGATTTTACATCGAGGTGGAGGGTCAGAGCACACATGCGGCGGTTCCGCATGCAGGGATTGACCCCATCGTGGTGTCGTCACATATCATTACGGCGCTGCAATCGATTGTGAGTCGGAGCGTTAATCCGCTCGATAGCGCGGTCATCAGTGTCACGAAGCTGCACAGTGGCAATGCCTGGAACATCATTCCAGACCGCGCTCATTTGGACGGAACCATTCGCACCTTTGACGAGAACGTCCGAGCTCAGGTGGCTGAACGCTTCGAGCAGGTCGTCAAGGGTGTAGCCGATGCTTTTGGCACGAAAGCGACCATTCGCTGGATCGAGGGTCCGCCACCTGTACTGAACGACGGTAAGTTGGCTGTTATCGCGGTGCAGACGGCCGAAGCGGTTGGTCTGGAGGTCGTTCGCCCTATACCTTCCTCGGCAAGCGAGGACTTTGGATTTTATCAGAAGAACGTCCCAGGTGTGTTTGTCTTTATCGGCACTGCGGGAAGCCAGGAATGGCATCATCCTGCCTTTGATCTGGACGAACGCGCACTGCCTGGAACAGCGAAGCTGCTGGCTTCACTGGCTGAAGCGGCTTTGAAATCCATAGAGTAGGAATACAATTCTACTCTATGGATGCTGATCCCCTCTTTATGAAGAGGGGATCTTTTTGTTTGACGGCATATTATTCCAATGATAATATAAAATTGCTATTTTATTCAAAAATGAGAGTGGGTGTAGATGATAGAATAAACGTTGTCATTTTAAATGTGCTCTTACAATAACAGGTATGGAGGTTGAAGAAATGCTGAAGAAAAAAGGAATGCTGATAGCTTCTTTTTCATTGGTAATGGCTGCTTCTTTATGGGTTAGCGGGGCTAATGTCGGTTTGGCAGCCTCGGATTTGGAAAGCACTTCGAATATAGAAACAACGAGTAATAGCTTGGCTGCCGCTGACTTACCTGCCGCTGACTTACCTGCCAAATTTAAGTCTTCGGTAGAATGGGTTTGGAAGAATAGGATGGTCAAAGAAGGCTCAACTAACCGTAAAAACTTGATTTTTGATCAAATTTATGCGGGTAAAGGAACGCTCAATTATGTAGTGCGCTGGCAATCCTCTAAAAATATCACTCTTCAGCAGCGTAAAGATATGGCTTCCATGTTAAGTCGCCAAATAAATAACTGGAATAAGCAGCTAAAAGGATATGACGGCTGGCCGTATGATTATATTACTGTAAAAATAGTAGGCTGGGCTGTTGCAAACCCGTCGCAGATTCTTAACAAACAATCTAATGAAATCGTTTACACAGATACGATTATTGATGACTTAAGTAAAACAGACCCGAATATTCCAGCTAAGCTTCCGGTTGCTCCTAATGCACTGTCGAGATTTGAACATTTTATGGACCCTAACTATACGTATCCGGGCGGACTGGACAAGCGGTTTGATATGTATTTATGGGGAACGTCTAATTTTCAGGGTGGAGCCGGTGGTGACTGGGGACAACGCATGCCTGATGATTATATCCTGAGCACCTTGAATTCGGATGAAGTTCAGATTACAGAGCATGAGATGGGGCATGGATTCGGCTTGCCTGATTTCTATGAAGAGCACGAGCGTCCACCTGGCGGGTTCCCTGTGCCTACGATTATGTGGGCCGGAAATTCTCCTAAGATCACCGAGTGGGATACCTGGATGTTGCGTTATACCTGGAGCCAGGTCAAGAAGGACACCTCTCGTTTTCCTACCCGTTAAGAAATACGTAGAATAGAAATGTATGTATTCAAAGGTTGTCTCCTGCGATTTTTGGTGGGAGACCACCTTTTTTATTTTATAGATAAATAGTTTGACTCGGGTGGGACTGGCTTTGGCTTTGCATCAGTATTGTGTCTTCATTTTCGCAAGAATGAATCACTAAGAATGAACGGATGTACGATAGTATGTATAATGGACATCAGATATGAAAGAAAAGAGGACAGAAAGCGATGAGTCACGACGTGAATGCTCCTTATGATGTACATGTAGCATATGGACCAGTGTTTGAGCTGCTCAGCAGCTTACACACTTTTATTTGTCGTAAAGCGTATAAGAAGACAGATTTACTAGCATCCAGATGGGCGGACCAAGTGCGTGGAACGCTGTCTCCGAGGCTGTCCGCGTTACTGGAGTCCATGGAGATCAATACAGACTGGAAAATTATTTATGGACTTGTCTGTATGCTTTCTGATCAGGGAGGCATTGAAGAGGTCGTGGACCGTTTGGAAAGTCAGACTTTACAGCATTTAAAACAACAGGCATCAGCCTATGGGATTCCGCTGTCTGACGACATGGAGAACCTTCGTAAACTTGCTTTGCAACTGCTATCTGGCTGGAACGAGGAGTATTTTCGTCACGTGGATTCAAGGATTCTCAGCGGCCTGGAACTGGAAGCTGAATGCAGAAAACGGGAGGAGAACGCGTATAGCTCAATGGAGCGAGTGGATCGTATAACTAATGGCTTCCGGTTCGAGCCTTCCGCTGGACTGACGCAGGTGTTGCTGGTACCGCAATATCATTTTCAGCCGATGAATATTATTTATCGCTTTGGTTCACTTCTGTTATGTCATTATTCCGCAGGAGTATATGTTCAGGAGGACGATTTTTTATCACCGCAGGAATACCGAATGATTCGAAGTTTAGGGGAGAAGAGCAGGCTCAAGATATTAAAATATTTGTACCAAAGCCAGTCTCCGCGAACTTTTATTGAGATTGTCCGTCATCTCAAGCTATCCAAGGGAATCACGCATGATCATATATTTAAGCTCCGTGCCGCTGGCTTTATTCATGCACATTTTGATGGCGAAACATTGCTTGGCTACAGTGCACGGCTTACGGCTGTGGATGAGATGCATGGGAGTATCCTTGGTTATATGGAGCGAAGGTAGATCGCAATATTAATTATTGACAAAAATATTTATTTGTGCTATAATTTACAATTAATCCTATTGATATTATAATAAGATTCTCCTGGCCAGGGGAATCTTATTATTGTTTTTATAGGAGGATCAATGTATGAAGCCAAATGAGTCTAGTTTAACTTCCTTAATATCAGCTTTTGGCCGAGCATATCATAGTCAACATGACACACCCAAAATTTTTGATGATTTTATGGCTAAAGATTTAATTTCCCAAAATGAGTTTTCAGATATCAGAGAGAATATGATTAAAGGAATAGCGTTTTTCAATAAAGATATTGCGCAAAGGTTCCAAGATGATCCGGATGAAATTTTAAAATGGATTACACAAGTTCAACTTTCTCCAACGACCTTAGCACGTGCTGCATATTGTGAAAAAGTATTACTTAATGAAGTTAGGTTAGGATTACAGCAGTATGTCATACTAGGGGCCGGGTTAGATACGTTTTGTTTCCGACATCCAGAATTGAAAAATAGCTTAGAAATATTTGAAATGGATCATCCAGCAACACAGGAATCTAAAAAGAAAAGGTTAGCTCATGCAAATTTAAAAATACCGAGCAATCTTCATCTGGTTTCTATGGACTTTGCCCATCCATTTTCGTATTCCAATCTATTGGATGAAGGGTTTGCTAATAAAAAAACATTCTTTAGCTTCCTAGGCGTTTCTTATTATCTAACTAAAGAGGAAATTCCAAGATTAATGAGTCATTTGTTTACCAAGGTCCCGTCGGGGAGTTCGATCGTTTTTGACTATGCAGATGAAAACCTTTTTAAAGAGAAAGGCATGTCTAATCGAGTTGAAAATATGGTGAAAATGGCTTCAGTAAGTGGTGAACCCATGAAATCATGCTTTGCTTATGATGAAATTGAGGGAATGTTAGAAGCTTCAGATTTACTAATTTATGAACATCTATCCCCGGATACAATAAATAGCCTTTTCTTTGGTGAGAGGGCAGATTATTTGTCCGCATTCGAAACGATTCATTATATCCATGCTATAAAAAAATAATATAACAATAAATAAGAGACAGCCTCTCAATCTACTATTAGGGATTGAGAGGTTTTATTTATATTTGCACATGAATTCGGATTGATGCTTATGGGCAGAGCTTTTGTATAAAAAAATGCAGTTCTCCCTTTACAGAACCCCAATAAATTCCTATAATGAGGTTTATCTTATTAATTGCAACTTGTTCTATCGGAATTTAATTATTTAACTCGGGGGGATTATGTTGAAAAAAGGGATTATTTTACTTAGTAGTATATTATTGGCGAGCTCTACCTTGCTGGCGGCTTGCTCCAACGGTGGATCGGATAGCGCTAACAATACGACAGCCCAAAATAATGGTGACTCACAGACAACTGCTACAGCGCAGCCATTAACAAGTCTGGTAAAGGCTTCTGATATGTCCAAATTGCCGGAAGTGTCTCAAAAAAGAAACGACACCATTATTGTCGGGCTGACTGACCCGGCAGGGGTATTTACCCCGTATTTTAACCAAAGCGGCTATGACGGGAATGTCATTTCACAATTATGGACTCCGCTGGTTACGGTGGATGAGAAAGGGCTTCCGCTGCCCAATCTGGCGAAGAGCTGGGATATTTCCAAGGATAATTTAACATATACGTTTCATCTGGTTCCTGATACCAAATTCAGCGACGGCTCACCTTTGACAGCAGAGGATGTCGCTTTTACCTGGACGTTGATCTATGACAAGGCCTATCCTGGCGACAGCCAAATCCGCAAGCTGAACATTAAAGGCGGCAAAGCCTATACGGAAGGCAAAGCAAAGCAAATTGATGGAATTAAAGTCATTGATCCACAGACTATTTCTGTGACATTGGAAAAGCCAAACGCGCTGGCTCTGACTATTCTCGGTGAATATGTATTGTCCAAAGCTTACTACGGCAAGGATTATAAGTTCGGACAGCTGGATTATTTTAAAAATTTGCATGGTAGCCCACTGGGGAATGGGGCATATAAGTTGGAAAAATTCATTCCAGGGCAAGAAGTTCGTCTGGAGGCAAACGATCACTTTTTTAAAGGCAAACCGAAAACGAAACACTTCATTTATAAGACTGCGGAAGGCGATGCTTGGCAGTTCATCGAAACAGGGGATACAGACTTTGCTCAATTTACTGCAACTCAGGAAAATATCGACAAGCTGAAAGGACTTGGCTTTTTGAATATTTTGCCTTATACACCGAGCACCTATGGATATTTGCAAGTCAATCTGGAAAATGAAAAGCTGAAGGATAAAAAGGTTCGTCAAGCGCTGACCTATGGGCTGGATCGTAAAAGCATCTATGTTGACGCAGCTCAGGGAGCAGGGGCGGTCGCCAACATTCCAGCTTCCCCTATATTCTGGTCATACACGACCGATGGGATTAATCCATACAACTACGATCCGGAGCAAGCAAAAAAGCTGCTGGATGAAGCAGGCTGGGCAGAAGGCAGTGACGGCATCCGTGAGAAAAACGGCCAGAAGCTGACCATTCACTTGCTGACTTCCAAACGTCCGGAAACAGACACTTTTATCGCGCTTGCGGCTGAAAACTATAAAGCGATTGGTGTTGACTTGCAACCGGAAATCTTTGCAGACTTTAATGCAATGGTCGCCAAATTGGAAGGTAAAGATTATGATCTCGCCGCCTTCTCGACAGCCATGCTGACAGACCCGTCTGATGGAATTGAGCCATTCGTGAATGGTGAAATCAAAGGATATAACAATCCAAAGCTCAAAGAGCTCTATGAAAAAGGCTTGGCTACGACGAATATAGAAGAACGCAAGAAAATATATAAAGAATTATATGTACTGCTAAATGATGAACTCCCCGTTATTTTTACCAACTATAAAAAGACAGTATATGCTTACAATGGTCGGATGGAACATGTAAAGGTCAGCCCGTTCATTGGCTTGTCTGGTAATCTGTTCGAATGGTCCCTTAAATAAGCCATCTTTGCGGGCCCCTTGTGAAGAACGTCAGGTTCGGATCAAGGGGTCTCCCAAATGGAGGACGCATAATGAACAGCCCGACCATGAATTGAAAGGAGTCTGTCATGAGCTCGTTTTTAACGAAAAGACTGACGTATATGATTATTATTTTGTTGGCCGCTTCGATGATGATTTTTTTCCTGTATGCCATGACACCGGGAGATTTCATTAGCGGTAATTTGAAGCTGTCGCCAGAGCGAAAGGCGGAGCTGAGGGAAATTTACGGGTTGAATAAGCCTATTCTTGAGCGCTACGGAAATTGGCTCGGCAATGCACTGCAAGGTAATTTCGGCTATTCACTCGCTCAACAAAAACCGGTACTGACCTTATTTAATGAATATATCTGGAACTCGTTCTTGTTGGCCATCGTATCGACTTTCCTGACCTGGCTGATTGCGGTCATTATTGGTGTGGTCGCTGCTTACAAGCAGTATTCATGGTTCGATACGTTGGTCATGGTGTTAATTTTTGCCGCGATGTCTGTTCCATCTTTTTTTATCGGGCTATATCTGATCAAAATTGCGGCGGTCGATCTGAAGTGGCTGCCACCGGGCGGTATGCTCAATACAGGTAGTAACGCTACAGGCATGGAGTATGTGAAGGAGGTTCTCCAGCACATGACCTTGCCAGTGATCGTAATGACACTGCTGGGATTGGGTTCGCTGACCCGCTACTTCCGCAGCAATATGATCGACGTGATCCAGCAGGATTATATCCGCACAGCTCGTGCAAAGGGCTTAAAGGAAAGAAAGGTGCTATTTACACACGCATTGCGAAATGCATTGTTGCCTGCCATTACGCTCGTTGGCTTTGAATTGCCTGCGCTGTTTGGCGGGTCTCTGATTATTGAAAAGATTTTTAACTGGCCTGGGATTGGTCAGTTGTACATGCAATCCTTTTCGCTTCGGGATTATCCGCTGCTGATGGGCTTCACGATGCTGATTGCCATATTGAGCGTGATCGGAACGCTGTTATCCGATATTTTGTATCGCATTGCTGACCCGCGTGTGAAAGTGTAAGAAGGAGGCTAAGGAATGTCATCCGTGAGCAGTAATTTGAGCAAGAGCAACGGCAGACTGCGAACAATCGCCAAATCTTCAATGTGGCAGCAAGCGCTTCGGCAGCTGTTTAGAAACAAGCTTGCTATGACGGGACTGCTCGTTGTGGTATTTATGTTTTTGCTCTGTTTTATCGGTCCGTTATTTTCTCCTTATTCCGATAACAAAACGAACATATTAATAATGAACAAGGCGCCGAATATCCATCACTGGCTAGGGACAGACAAGCTGGGACGGGATGTGTTGACACGTGTAATGCAGGCTGGTCAAATATCTCTTACGGTGGGTTTGGCTTCTATGGTGTTGTCTGTCTTTTTGGGAGCCACACTGGGGGTTATATCTGCCTATTTTCGCGGAATTATGGATCAAATCATTATGCGTATTGCCGATTTGCTGCTGACTATACCCAGCTTGCCATTGCTATTTATTATGGGGGCGCTGTTATCTGACTGGAAGGTTCCGCCCGATCAACGGATGTATATCGTTATGCTGATGCTGAGTCTGGTCAACTGGCCGGGAATTGCACGGATGGTGAGAGGTCAGATGCTTAGTTTGCGGGAACGTGAATTTATGCAGGCTGCGACGGTGTTGGGACTTTCGAATCGTCGGAAGCTGTTTAAGCATCTGCTGCCCAATATTTTGCCATTGCTGATCGTTATCGCTACATTGAATATCGGCGGAGCCATCCTGAGTGAATCTGTACTTAGCTTCTTTGGTCTTGGTGTACTGCCTACGACTCCAACTTGGGGCAATATGATTGATGCCGCCAACAATGTGCTGGATTTTCAGCAACGGCCTTGGTTGTGGATACCGCCAGGCCTGTCTATTTTTGCTACAGTCATCGCTATTAATATTTTTGGTGACGGGCTACGGGATATACTCGACCCGAAACATAAGAGGTAGGTGATCACACACCATGGACAATTTACTTTCTATTGAACATTTAAGTACTCATTTTTATACAGAAGAAGGAACGCTCAAAGCGGTAGATGATATCAGCTTTCGCGTGAAGCCGGGGGAGACGGTATGCATTGTCGGTGAATCGGGCTGCGGCAAAAGTATTACCGCCATGTCGATCATGGGCCTGATTCAGAGTCCCGGTGGTAAAGTGGCAGGTGGAAGTATCCGTTTTGAGGAAACCGATCTGCTAGAGCTTAGTAGAAATGAGATGCGCACGATTCGCGGACATGAAATCTCCATGATTTTTCAGGAGCCGATGTCTTCATTAAATCCGGTGATGACCATTGGTGAACAACTGTCTGAGCCACTGATTGAGCACTTAAAGATGGGCCGAAAGCAAGCTCACAAGCGGGCGCTAGAGCTGATTGAACAGGTCGGCATATCCCGACCGGAGCAGATTTTAAAAAGCTACCCCCATGAACTGAGCGGAGGGATGCTGCAGCGAATTATGATTGCTATTGCTGTTTCTTGCGGACCCAAGCTGCTTATTGCGGATGAGCCGACCACGGCACTGGATGTAACAATTCAGGCACAGATTCTCGACATGCTGCGTGAATTTAAAGCCCAATCCAATATGTCGCTCATGCTAATCACTCATGATCTGGGTGTTGTTGCGGAGATGGCCGATTATGTAATCGTGATGTATGCGGGCAAGATCGTCGAGGAAGGCGAAGTGGTGCAGCTATTCAATCACCCCAAGCATCCCTACACACAGGGTTTGCTCAAGTCCAAACCGGTGCTTAATCAGCGCCAAAAAGAGCTGTATTCTATCCCTGGGCAAGTACCTAATCCGCTGGAGTTGACGACTTCCTGTTATTTTCATGACCGCTGCGGGCATTGCATGGACATTTGTCGTGTAAAGGAGCCTACACTAAAAGAAGTTGCAGCTCAGCAGAAAGCATCCTGCTGGTTATATGAGGAGGCGGTTGTTCATGGCTGAGCCATTGCTGGAAATAGAACGCTTAAAAACGTACTTTCCGGTAAAGTCCGGTTTTATGAATCGTACTTCAGGGCATGTGCGGGCAGTTGACGATATTAGCTTTACGATCCGTCAGGGTGAAACCTTCGGCCTGGTGGGAGAATCGGGGAGCGGTAAAAGCACGGTGGGCCGTACGATTGTTAGATTGACGGATAAAACGGAGGGTACCGTAAAATACAAAGGGGTGGATCTTCACAGCTTGTCAGCCAAAGGGATGCAGGAACTTCGTCCCAAAATTCAGCTGATCTTTCAAGACCCGTACAGCTCGCTGAATCCGCGTGTACGGATCGGAGATGCCATTGGTGAAGCGCTGCTTGACCACGGTATAGCTACCAAAGAGGAGGTCCGGCAGATTGTGCTGGACGTGCTCAAGCTGTGCGGATTGTCGGAATATCATATCGACCGTTTCCCCCATGAATTTTCGGGAGGTCAACGTCAGCGGATCGGCATTGCCCGTGCACTGGCGCTTCAACCAGATCTGATCATTGCTGATGAGCCGGTGTCAGCGCTGGATGTGTCCATACAGGCGCAGATTATTAACCTTTTCGCCAAACTGCAGGCCGAGCGGGGGCTAACCTATTTGTTCATCTCCCACGATTTGAGCGTAGTTGAACATCTATGCTCACGTATTGGTGTGATGTACCTAGGCTCTATGGTCGAAACAGCTTCACGTGACGAGCTATTCGGCAATCCGCTACATCCATATACAAAGGCGTTGCTATCAGCTGTGCCTATTCCGGTGCCGAAGCTGAAAAGAGAACGCATTTTGCTAAAGGGAGATATTCCAAGTCCAGTGAATCCACCTTCGGGTTGCAAGTTTCATACTCGCTGCCCCTTTGCAATCGACCGCTGCTCTCAAGAGATTCCACTCTATCGTGAAGCTCATCCAGATCACTGGGTAGCTTGCCATTTGGCTGAATGAACAGAGTTAACTCAGCAAGTTTTGCAGCCGTTGACCCGGTGGAACGTTCATCACAATGAAACGCTTCTGCTATATCAACGGCTTTTTTGCTTTGAGGAATCCGTATCTGTGTTCTTCCGTTCCGTAAGTGTAAGGGGGAGGCTTTATGATGGAATATATTATCATATGTATTGATTCTCCTCAGCTGGTTAGGTAGAATATGGACGGGTTATAAATAATACATAACAAGCGATTACATAATGTGGATATTCAGATTATGTATACCTCAGGAGGAGCTACAAGATGGAAGTGAAACAGAGAGAGGACTCCTTTTGGAGTATGGTCAAAAAAGGAAATAAATCTTCGGGCTCGGCGGCGTTGGGGAATACTGGCATTGCCCTGGTAAAGGGGATTGCTTTTGCCTTGACGGGCAGCGGCTCTATGTTTGCCACGATGATGCATTCCATTGCGGATGCAGTGAATCAAGTGTTTGTATTTGCGGGCAGTGTATTGGCAGAGAAAAAACCTACGAAACGTTTTCCTACCGGCTTCGGACGGGTAATTAATCTTTTTTGTATGGTTGCCGTTATTGTCGTAACCATCATGGCGTATGAAACTGTATTGGAAGGAATTCATTTGCTACAGCATCCGGCCGAATCCGCACAAGGATTTTGGATTAATGTAGTGGTGCTGATTTTGTCATTGGTGGTTGACGGATTTGTATGGAGCAAAGCGATGAAAGAGGTGCTGCATGAATCCAGAGTGGAAGCAAAGGGGCTAAGCATTTTTACCTCTGCCTTTCGTCATGTAGGGCGTGCTGCGCCGCCAACCCGCTTGGTGTTCTATGAGGATTTGGTAGCAACGACAGGTGGGGTACTTGCCCTGCTGGCTGTAGTGGTGACATCGCTGACAGATTTTAAGCTGCTTGACGGGATTTCGAGTATTCTCATCGGCTGTCTGATGGTTGGTGTGGCTTTCCGGGTCGGTTATGACAACATGGTGGGTTTAATTGGTGTATCAGCACCCCCTGATATCGAAGAACGTGTAGCTTCCATTATTCTCGCAGATACACACGTGACCGATATTTCTCAAATGCGTATTTTGCAGGAGGGGCGTTACTATCATGTCGAAGGGGTGATCGAGCTTACTCCAGGCATGACGCTGGCAGATGCTGATGATATTAAATTCAGAGTCGAGGACGCTCTGCTGCGTGATCCTCATATTTCAGATGCCGCATTGGGGATTCTAGAGGATGACGGGATTAGAAACTGGAAACAAGAGAAGCCTAAAGCCTAGAAAAATGGACCCAAGCGAATCTGGACGGAACTTAAAAACGTAAATAAGAACCTTCATGACCACGACAACGTGGCGTGGAGGTTCTTTTATATTTTTCCAAATGTATTCCTACCCCTTTGAATTTAGGCTGATTGTTAGATACAATGAAAGCGTTAACAAAAAGAAGGTGAAACGAATGCTTCTCATGGGGAGGAAATGCGAATGAGTCTTCTGAAGGAGGCTTGGCCTGCTTCGCGGCTCGTCAACGCGCTGGCTGGCAAAGTGCAGGATTCAGCAAGACAACGGTTAAGGAGTAATTGGACCCAAAGACTGCGGGCAACTGTCGATGAACCGGCTTACGCCGAGCTGTGGAAGGACATCAAGCGCATCTGCAATGATGTTCGGGAAGCGCCTTGGCCTGAACTACCATTGTCTCTGTTCCGGAAATTTGCTAATACAGGGGAGCGCAAGCCGTATGAGGATGTATACTTTGAACGGCGCGGACGGCTGGTTGCCATCGTACTAGCAACTGTTGCCGATCCAGAGCCGCGGAATATGGAAAAGGTGGAATCTGGACTGCTGGACCTATGCAGCGAGTACACTTGGGCGCTTCCTGCACATGTCAACGAAGAGGACAGTGTAACACCGCCTTGGCAGCAGGTGGATTTATTCGCGTCCGAAACAGCGCAAATACTGGTTGAAATTGTATTGCTGCTCGGAGAACGACTGGCTGATCACGTAGTCGTTCAGGTACACCAAGAGGTCGAGCGTCGTGTACTGGAACCTGTTTTTTGGCAGCCTCGTCATTTTGATTGGGAAACGGCAGAGCATAACTGGTCGGCAGTATGCGCTTCCGGTTGCGGAATTGCAGCATTGCTGCTGGCAAAAGACGACCTTTCCAGAGCGGTAGCCATCGAGCAAATGCTGGGCGCGCTGGATTACTTTTTGGCAGGCTACAGTGAGGACGGGGGATGCCCTGAAGGCGTAGGTTACTGGGTGTATGGGTTTGGTTATTTTATGTATTTTGCCGATATGCTGCGTGAGTTTACTGAGGGGACTGTGGAAATTGTGAGCTCCGAAAAGGTAAGGCAAATGGCAGCCTTCGCAGAACGTGTCCATCTATCAGACGGTATTTTCTCTAATTATTCAGACAGTAGTGAAACTGAAAGCTTGCCTTCCGGTCTTATCTCTCATGTGAATTTTTTGCGCGGTCGCCCATCTGCACTCCCTTTTCGCGTACCTGGTCTGTTGGAAGATCCGTGTCGCCGCTGGGCTCATGTATTGCGTAACCTGGTCTGGACGAATCCTGAGGCTTATGGATGCAGTGAAGCCGTAGTCGATTATTTGCCACAACTCGGCTGGTTGATGTGCCGCAGCCGCAGTTACAGTCATCGCGAATCTGGGAGGGTGCAGGCTGAATCAGATGACGTACTTGCATTTTCAGCCAAGGCTGGGCATAACAACGAGCCACACAATCATAATGATCTTGGACATTTCATCCTTCATGGCGGTGGCGAAAATGTACTCTGTGATCTGGGAGCAGGCTTGTACACGAAAGCCTACTTTTCACCAGGACGGGAGTCGATTATCAATATTTCCTCCAGCGGTCATTCCGTGCCTATCATCAATGGAAACACGCAGCAATCTGGAGCAAAGGCAAGAGCCGTTGTACTCGATGCTGCTATGGATGAGATGGAGGGAGAACAGACGTTTACAAGGTTTAAGCTCGATTTGACATCTGCTTATCCTGTAGATGAGTTGACTGTTTTCACCCGCTCTTTTGTCTGGAGTGTACTGGAAGGTAACGAGGGAGCAAGGCTGACTGTCACTGATCATTTTGAGTTTGAGACGTCTGGTATGAACGTGAAGCCGTGGGATGTGGAGGAGTTTTTGATCAGCCGTATTCGTCCCAATACAGGACCAGGCTTCGTGGAATGGAAGGGAACGAATACCGTGGTTAGGCTAGATTATGATGCCGGCGTGCTGAGACAGAGGTTGGAGGCTGTAAAGCATATAGATCATGACGGAGCGCCCTTTACGTTTTATAAGACTTCGCTGCAAATGGACTCCAATCGCTGGAACGGCCCAGCAAGTATAGATTGCAATCTATTTTTTACCATACATCAATCTTCATGTTGAATGGGAGGCATACAGAATGAATAAGCTTCATACAGGCAGCGTATACCCTTGGCAGACAGAACTGGAGAGATTTATAGAACAGGTGGAAAGCGCACCAAATCGAGAGAATGATGGATGGACACACGAACGTAAGCTGGCTGTGCTGGAAAAGCTGGTTCGCGCATATGCCTCGTATCAAGATGAAAACGGAGCTATCATTGACCCTCATTCTGAAAGTGAACGGTACTACTCCACTCCATCTTACGCCATGGCTGCGGCGGTGTTAGTCAAAGAAGGCCGGCATGATTTACTTGAGTCTGCTGCTGCGGCCTTGACGCATAGCATAGCCTGTGTAGTGGAGGAAAAAGCGCCGGATCATCATCCGGACTTTTTTCCGATTATGGTAATGGGCGCGTATCGTATCCTTAAAAATCTGCTGCCAGAGCAAGCCACGGCTTGGAAGCAGCAATTGAGTAGGATTCAGCCTGAGCAGACCTACATTTTTACGATGAGCAAAATGAAAAATCCAAACCGGATGATCAACTGGAACGCGATCATGATTTCCGGTGAGTTTTTGCGTGCCACTGAAGGGATTGCAGCCGACTCTGAGTGGATGGAGACGTATATCCGCAACTACCATTTACCTCGTTTTACCGGTTTGGGGCTGTATCAAGATGGTCCGCTGGATCGGCCCAATAGCCCATTCGCCTACGATATTGTCACACGGTTTCATCTGGGCGTGATGCTGGAGAGCGGATATAATGGCGGCTGTGCTCTCGAAGTGCGTGACTACCTTCGCAGAGGTGCACTCAGCTCATTGCTGACTTTATCCCCACATGGGGAAATTCCTCCGCGTGGAAGAAGCGCGCAGCACCAATGGAACGAAGCGGCTGCGGCTTTTGTTTATACAACACATGCTCAGCAGGCGTATACAGCAGGCGAGCATGGGCTTGCAGGTGCATTTCGACGGGCAGCAGATCTATGCTGGCAATCCATTAGCCGATGGCAGACCGATGATGGCAAGCTGCATATCGTTCGCAATCATTACTCGTCTGAGGCACGCCATGGATTTGAGGTGTACTCAAATCATACATGCTACAGTCTGTGGACGGCAGCGCTGCTGGCTCATACCCTCCTATATGGGAAGGAGATCGAGCGTATTCCGCCAACCTCTATCCCGGCAGAGATCGGCAGTCGGGTGCTGGCAACGGATGGCTGGTTTCAGACCGTCATTGCAGCTGTAGACGGGCAGCAAATGCTTGTGCAAACTTCAGTCAACGATCCCTACAATATTCCGGGTATCGTACGTATCCAACGTTCTGCATTGCCGTCTCTGATCGGCCCGTCCTCAGCAGGACACGCAGATCGCGGCTTTACGGGTTTCGCAGAGGGAGATATTTTCCCGCTGAGCTATACACCGGCCTGGCAAACCGAGGACGGAAAGTGGCACAGCTTGTCAGAAGGAATCCCCGGTACATTGGAGTTCGACCGGGATGGAGGGATTGATCCGCAGGATGGCGGAGGAAACGTACAGATGGAGCGAAGCTCAGCGTCTGCTGGAGAAACAAATTTTACGCTGCTGTGGGAAGGTCCATTCCCAGGAGTGAGGGAAATTCGAACACATTATCATCAGGTACCCGGCAAAATTGAAGTGTTATATGAGCTTCAAGGCAACATTCAGAATGTGGGGGCACTGATTCCATTAATGGCGTATGACGGTCGGGAACGAAGTGTGATTCATCATGTGATGGCAGCCGGGAAAGAAACCGAAAGCATTCGAGTCGAATATGCAGGCGCAAGCCTTGAAGTCATCCCCACAACGGAAGGAACAAATGTGGTATGGCCGGAAGAATTGACTGCCGTAGCCTGTCGGAATGGATTACTTAAGGGAGCGCGTTTGGAAAGTGGCGGCAGTCGCATTTCCTTTATTATTCGGTTACCTGAATAATTAGGTTGGCAGCTATAGTTATCTTCAATCATGTGGAAAGGGAGAGGAAAAAGGAATGACAAAATCAGAAGCATGGCTGGAACAATCATGGGAGCTGGCATTGGATAAAACACTTGCCTTGGCGGCAAGACTGGGGGACGCCTTTCCACATGTTGCAGAGGGTGGACGTTATGATAATTGTGAGGAAGCATGGTGGACAGCAGGCTTTTATCCCGGGCTGCTGTGGCTAGCCCATCGGGCACGTCCTGACTGGGAGACCGACAAAATTGCACAACGCTGCGAGGCTCGATTGGAAAAAATACTCTACAATAGTGAAGCTGTAGACCATGATCTTGGCTTTATTTGGCTGCTTAGCGGTGTGGCCGCTCATCGGCTAACTGGAGATGCAGAGTCCAGAAGACGGGGATTGTTGGCTGCTAATCTGCTGGCCGCCCGTTTTAACGTGAATGGCCGCTTTATTCGCGCGTGGAACTTCCACTCGAAGGAAATGGATACACGGGGGGTTGCCATTATAGACAGTATGATGAATTTACCCTTGCTCTATTGGGCCTCGGAGGAAAGTGGAGATCCACGCTTTGCGGCTCTCGCTGTCCAGCACGCAGATACGGTGGCACGTGAGTTCATTCGTTCGGACGACTCCATCGCGCATGTGATTGAGTTCGATCCGGAGATTGGAAAAAAGGTCGCCGAACATGGCGGACAGGGATTTGCTCCCGGTTCCGCCTGGGCACGTGGCACGTCTTGGGCGCTGTACGGTTTTGCGCTGTCATACGGGTACACGCGCGATTCGCGTTATTTAAAGGTGGCCGAGAACACGGCTGACTTTTTCCTGTCCCAGCTGGACGATGCGTGCTTGCCTGTATGGGATTTTAGAGCAGTAGAAGGGCACCGCGAAGCATGGGATTCGTCAGCTGCGGCCATTGCCGCCAGTGGTTTGCTGGAACTGGCAAAGTATTCGACACGTGCGGAGCCATTTACCAAAGCTGCAGAATCCATCCTTAAGGGCTTGCATCACACATGTACGGCGTGGGGCGAAGAACATGAGGGATTGCTGATGAACGGAACCGTACATTATCCTGAGCAAAAACACATCAATGTGCCCATTATCTACGGTGATTATTTCTTTGTCGAAGCGTTGGCAAAGCTGCGTGGTGAAGAAGGTTTGTTTAGTGTTGAACGGCGAAAAGTATAGTGAGTAAGATAGACAGGAACAAGCTCATTCGAGCTGAGCTATTGCTTGTCACATCCACGGAATAAATAGTGAGGCAGCGTGTGTGTAATCTCGTTTACATATACGCTGTTTTTTTGTGCGGAAAAAAGGATTTTATTTAATTCGATGCCAAAGTACTACGTGTAGGTAGATCAGAGACTGTAGCAGCGCTTATTTCGTGCCTAATTAGAGTGAAATCACGGTATATAAGCTCTTAAATCCTATAAAAATGTTCATTTTAATGCATGGAAATAGGTCTTTTCACTTGTTTATGAGTGTTTATTCGTAAATTGACAATTCAGGGAGGTGACCGTATGATATCTCCTTGGGTAAAGGAATAAAATGGATTTTAACAAATGCAAAGGAGTTATACATCATTATGACAGTAACAAGTGATAGGGTAAGAAAGATTTACGGAGGATTTTGGGTGAGAACGGCAGCGTTTGTGATTGATCTGATCATCCTTACTGCCATAATCCTTTCAATAGGGGGAGCAATTTACATCATCCCCGATATTTTGGGTATAAAGGAGACGGTGTTCATACAAGTACTGCTTATGTGGTGGCCGCTAATCTTTTGGCTCATGGTGCCATGGCTGTACTGTGTATTATGGGAGTCGTCGAAGGTAAGAGCAACACCAGGTAAGCTTGTGTTCTCTTTAGTTGTTGTAGATAAGGAAGGAAAGCGTCTTGGATTCTTACATGCCTCAGGGCGCTACTGGATTAAAGCCATTTCTTTTGTGATTTTACGTCTTATTTACATTGTGGTCGCTTTTACTGCGAAAAAACAGGGAGTCCACGATCTTTGTGCCAGCACCTTAGTTGTAAATAAAAAAGAGTTGCTGCGACATGAGCAGCAATCGACCTTGCCTCCAGTAGCTTCTCATATGATGAATTAAGGAAATCGCCGTTGCAGAAGATGGGACTATTATGTAGTATAAGGTGAATGATAATGATTATCATTTTCTATGAAAATACATAGCTTGGAGGATACATTATATGCAACATCTAAAAATATCGCCTCGACTCCCTGTGTTGATGAGTGTAATGCTCATTATAGCCATTGTACTTTCAGCTTGTAGCTCACAAGAAAATGGTGCCCAAACTTCTCTTACAGCTGAACAGGCTGTCAACAGCACCGATCAAAATGAAACGGCATCTACAGCGCCGGCCACCATGGAATATACAGATTTTCAAAAACGTAAAGTCACGATTCCGGTAAATCCGCAGAAGATTGTTTATGTAGGTAGTGATCCGGGGGATTTGCTTGCCTTGGGTGTACGTCCAGCGGGTGCGAGTCTGAGCGTCATTCAGTCACAAATTGTGTACGCAGACCTCACCAAGGATATTACTGATATAGGCTCCCCGGTGAATCTGGAGAAAGTGACGATGCTGAAACCGGACCTTATTCTTTTCGACAATTGGGATGTAAAGACGCTTGATACGTTAGCTAAAATTGCACCTACGGTGGTTCTCAATTCCGAACTGGAAACTTTTGGACGTATGCAGGAGCTAGGTAAACTTCTTGGAAAAACTAAAGAGGCAGACCAGTTTAAAACCTTATATGACGAGAAGGTCAAACAAATGAAGGCCAAGCTGGATGACGACATTAAGCCGGGAAAGACAGCAACAGTGCTGTTAGTTATGGGGGATAATCTGTATGTTATGGGACATCAGGGTATATCCGTGTCGTTGTATGATATGCTCGGTTTTATGCCAGCTCTCAAGGTACAGACAGACCTGATTGATAAAAAAGAGCGTTTTGCCACTATTTCTAACGAGGTGCTTCCTTCATTTATCGGGGATGAACTTTTTATTCTGTCGGATCAGGACAAAGAAACAATTGTGACAACCAGAAATCTAATGAATAGTGAAGTGTGGAAAACAATTCCGGCTGTTCAGAATAAACGGGTATATACGCTCGACAGCTCTTGGAATTTTGATGATGCCATTACGAGAGAGAGATTGCTGGAACAAATTCCAGCTTTGATGAAGCAAAAGTAAACAAGAAACCAGCCAGTACCTGAAAGCATTCGCTGGTTTCTTTGTTTTTTCATTAGGGCAGTGTAACGTCCTTACAAACAAACCCTTCGATGTCCTTTCTTTTATAGAATTTCATGGAAAAATAAAAAATGTAAGTTGTTCTTACAGTTTACATGTTCTTTTTAGCTTGTTTTGCGTTATAATGAAAGGATGCACATTATGAACGAATTGGAGGCACAGCCCGATTGACTACTTACCCTTTTGCCTTTGATCCGTCCAAGCCGTTTATTGAGCAGGCAAGTGACTGGATTGCAGATGTATTTTATGAAGTTTTGCCTGAAGTCGGCTTTGAGGTTCGAGATGAACAAATTTATATGGCATTCCAGCTGGAACGTGCCTATAAGGAAAAAAAGACCATTTTCGCGGAAGCAGGTGTAGGTACTGGTAAAACGCTAGTATACCTGCTGTACGCTATTGCATATGCCCGGTATATGAGAAAACCAGCGATTATCGCCTGTGCGGATGAATCATTGATTGAACAACTGGTGAAGCCAGAAGGAGATATCGCCAAGCTGGCGCGGCACTTAAGCTTGACGATTGATGCCCGATTGGGAAAGTCGCCGGATCAATATATTTGCCTAAACAAGCTGGATGAGGTACGAAGCGGGTTGGATGAGGACGCGGATGTTTTCCGCGATATTTACCAAGGCCTGCCTGATTTTGTTCATTTTCCAGATACGTTACAGTCCTTTACTCCATACGGAAACCGCAAAGAGTATCCCGAGCTAACCGATGGGCAGTGGAACAGACTTGGATGGGATGTATTTCAAGACTGCCTCGTTTGTCATCAGCGTCATCGTTGCGGACAGACGTTGTCTCGTGATCATTACCGCAAAGCGGCAGATCTGGTCATCTGCTCTCATGACTTTTACATGGAGCATGTCTGGACCTACGAAGCGCGAAAGCGTGAAGGTCAGCTGCCGTTGCTGCCGGAGCACAGTTCTGTTGTGTTTGATGAAGGGCATTTGCTGGAGACAGCGGCACAAAATGCGCTTACTTACAAGCTTAAGCACACTCAATTTGAGTCTATTATTACCCGACTGCTGGAGGGAGAAGTGCGGGAATCGCTGGCGATGACGATCGAAGATGCAATTTCTCAAAGTGAGACATTGTTCGCCGCCCTGGATAAGAACAGTCAGCCAGTGCAAGGGTCTAATCGCAAGGAATTTATCCTGAATGAATCGTTGATTCGGGAGGTGAACCGTTTTGGTGAACTGATCGGCACGATCGAGGAAGAGCTTGTGTTTGAAAGCGGGTTATTCTCTCTGGATGAGTATCAAGTCAAAATTGTAGAAGAGCATTTGGAAATGATTCAAACGGCTTTGGCTTTGTTTAAACGTCCTGAACTTCTCATTTCGTGGGTGACGGAGGACCAGGGCGGATTAACGCTTGTAGTTATGCCAAAGATGGTAAAAGAGATTCTCAAAGAACGAGTATTTGCACAGCATATTCCAATCGTATTCTCTTCGGCTACACTTTCCGTGGAGGGTTCATTTGACTATATGGCGCAGAGCCTGGGTATTGAAAACCCGCTAACGTTTTCTGTCGCTTCACCTTATGACTACAGTGATCAGATGCAAGCGGCACTGTACCCGCTGCAAACAGGACATAACCCAATCGAGAGAGCGCTGGCGCTGCTGGAGAAATCGCAAGGAAGAGCGCTCATCCTGTTTCCTTCTCAAGAGGAACTGACAGCATTCCAAACGGGTCTCGCAGCTTACCCAGAGGCATCCGCCTATCGTTTTCTGTATGAAGGCTCGGCTGAAATCAGCCATCTGATCTCCGCTTTTCAGCATGATGAGGAAAGTGTGTTGTGCGCTATTACACTATGGGAAGGATTGGACATCCCTGGACCATCCCTGTCCCATGTTATCATCTGGTCGCTGCCATTTCCTCCGAATGATCCGGTTTTTACGGCTCTGCGCAAGGATGCAGCAGATCCGTTCAATGAGATAGATATGCCTCACATGGCACTTAGGCTCAGACAAGGCATAGGGCGTTTAATCCGCTCGCGTAATGATCAGGGCTGGATCTCAATCATGGGTCAGGATTTGAATCGTCCAGAAGTGCGCACACAAGTTGAACAGCTACTGCCTGCGGGCGTAGAATGCACCGTAATTAAAGGAAATCCGGAGGGAATAAAAACATGTTGAATTTTACAGCATACACAGTAGATCAAATTAAAGATGCTTTTGGTATTTTGAGTGGCCAGCGTTATGAATTTATCATTGAGGTAGAGGTAGAGGAAGACGACGAGCTATATACTGAAAACGGGATATATATCCGGGCTCTTTATTTAGTAGACGAAGAAAAGACAAGACTGCTGAAGTATGAATTGTTTGAAAAAGTAACGGATCGTTACATTGAGCTTGAACTTGAAGAGGACGAGCTGCAAGCAGTTGAGAACTTCTGTAAAGAGCATGTACAGGATGGAGCAGTTAATTAATAATAAGGACATTAGCTAGCACAGCTATATACTGTAACCTATAATGAGAATAACAAGGAGCCTTGGCATGATCGGGCTCCTTTTTTCTATGCCCAGTGAAGAAGAGTTTTCTGCTCTAGCGTAGTCTGTCCCATACATTGACCATAAACAGCATAACACTCGCCGCAAGTAACACCCACCCCGTAACGACCCACATTTCAGCCTCTGCAATCGCGTGATTTTTACCGATAATCCCCAATATTAACAATGGCAAACCGATATTATGTATCCAAAAGTGGATACGTGCCAGAACCGTAGCTGAAAGTGCGGGAAAGGCCACATAGATTAGACCAATAATCCCAAGAGTCGTCCAACCCAGCAAATGGATATGAGACTGAATAGGGGACAGGCTATAATCATCCGACACGCCAATGATTACACTAAGCAGCATTCCGAGGGCAAAATATACGGCAGCTATCTTTAAACATTGCTTACCCATAGATGACATCCTCCTATGTTAGCCGCGGGTATTTTGATAGATATCACCATCATATCGAGATAGGATATCAAGGGTGTGGGTGTTGTGAATGGTCCATTTGACAAAAGCTTCAAATACACATAAAATCTTATTGCATCAATACTTACCGTATTACTATGTTTTTTCGGAGAAGACATTAAATGTATCTGACAATGCGTGCTAATTTTTGACCGTTGGTTTATTTTGGATTCGCCATTAAAAGGAGCTTGAATTTATGAATGTATATCGCAATACCCTTGAACTCATCGGGCGTACGCCATTAGTGGAGCTGAATAGCTATTCTCTACCCAGAGGAATACGCCTGTTCGCCAAGCTGGAGTTTATGAACCCCGGCGGTAGCGTAAAGGACCGGGTGGGAAAGGCTCTAATTGAAAAAGCGTTAAAGACAGGCCAGCTAAAGCCGGGCGGGACTTTAATAGAAGCAACAGCAGGTAATGCAGGTATCGGTCTTGCGATGGCTGCGCTTCATTATAATATCTCGGTTATTTTTGCCGTCCCTGAAAAGTTCAGCCAAGAGAAGCAGGACTTGATGAAGGCATTGGGAGCACGTATCGTTCATACCCCGACAAGTGAGGGAATGAAGGGAGCCATTGAAAAAACAAAACAATTGGCTGCTGAAATCAAAGATGCATACTTGCCGCAGCAATTTAGCAATCCTGATAATCCAGAGGCTTATTATACGACAATGGGACCTGAAATTTGGAACGATCTGGACGGTAAAGTCGACGTATTCGTGGCAGGAGCAGGCTCGGGGGGCACATTTATGGGAACCTCGCGTTACCTTAAGGAGCAAAATGCAGCCATTAAAACGGTCATCGTAGAGCCTGAAGGGTCTATTTTGAATGGTGGCGAGTCAGGCCCTCATAAAACAGAAGGAATCGGCATGGAATTGATCCCTGAGTTTGTAGACAAAGGCTATTTTAATGCCATTCATACCATTAGCGATGTGGACGCATTCAACCGCGTCAAGGAATTGGCGGAACGTGAGGGTATCCTCGTTGGCAGTTCCTCCGGTTCAGCCCTGCATGCTGCTTTACTGGAAGCAGAGAGCGCACCGGATGGTGCACATATTGTTACCATTTTCCCAGATAGCAGTGAACGTTATCTGAGCAAAAAAATATATGAAGGCGGGATATAAAATGAGACGCAAAACAAAACTGATTCACGGTGGACTCCCTACCGATCCTCATACTGGCGCGGTTAACGTTCCTATTTATCAGGTAAGTACTTATGAGCAAGAGGAAATTGGTGTTCATAAGGGATACGAATATTCGCGTACAGGTAACCCTACCCGGTTTGCGCTGGAAGAGCTGATCAAGGAACTGGAGGAAGGCAAACGTGGTTTTGCTTTCGGTTCGGGTATGGCAGCGATTCATGCAGTATTTTCCTTGTTTAAAGCAGGGGATCATATTTTGCTGACCGATGATGTATATGGGGGCACTTATCGTATTGTAAGTAAAGTGCTTAGTCGGATCGGGATTGATTCCACATTTGTAGATACAACTGATCTGGAGGCTATTTCCAAAGCAATCCGTCCCAATACGAAGGCATTGTATGTCGAAACACCAACGAACCCGCTGTTGAAAGTTACCGATATTCGCGCAGTTTCAGAACTGGTGAAAAAGCATGAGCTTTTGTTGATTGTGGACAATACATTTGCTACCCCTTATTGGCAGACGCCAATTACACTTGGGGCTGACATCGTCGTTCACTCCGCAACCAAATATTTGGGTGGACACAGCGATGTTGTAGCCGGTTTGGCTGTAGTCAACAGTGAAGAGCTGGGCGAGCAGCTTCATTTTCTGCAAAACGCCATTGGTGGTATTCTCGGCCCGCAGGATTCCTGGTTATTGATTCGTGGTATCAAAACCTTGGGTCTGCGTATGGAAGCAATCGAGAAAAATGCAAAGGAAATTGCAGCCTTTTTGGAAAAGCATCCGAAGGTTAGTAAGGTATATTACCCTGGACTGGAAAGCCATGCACAGCACGAGTTGTCCAAAACTCAAGCTGAAGGCTTTGGCGGCATCATTTCCTTTGATGTAGGTAGCGATGCCAACGCGGTTGCTCTCCTGAAAAAAGTGCAGTATTTTACACTGGCTGAGAGCCTGGGAGCGGTTGAAAGTCTGATTAGCGTTCCGGCCCGTATGACGCACGCCTCCATTCCAGTAGAACGTCGTGCAGAGCTTGGCATTACCGAAGGATTAGTGCGGATTTCGGTGGGGATCGAAGATCTGGAGGATTTGATCGAAGACTTGCAATCAGCATTGTAAGAAAATAAGTGCAATGATCAAGAGAGGTAGCAGAAGCTGCCTCTTTTTTGTTGTGAGCATAGCTTCTTTTTTAGAAAGCACAAAGGAGTACACGGAGGTGGCAACGAATAGTTTTATATAGTTCATTTGAAGGTTAAACCGAATATAACGCAGCTACGTCTCTGAGGAAACAAAAACCTGGAGGGGGAATGTTATGAGGTTCACACATCTGGAAAAAGCAACTACTGTACTGTCGGATCATCCGGTGCGTCTGGCGTCTGCTTATGCAGTGGGTCCAGTCGAGCTTCCGGAGAATTGTGGTGTAGGCAGGGAATGGTCGAGTCATTTTACTCAAAAGGAATGGAATTTGGAAAAGGCTTGTGGTGAAGATGGAATCGAGCTTTCAGCAGGAGGAAAGGCAGCATGCCGATTATTAACCGAGCTTGACCCTCGGACCTCTGAACTGAATCTAGGTGTTTTTCCGCCTTTGGCTGAACAAGAAAGACTTTTGCTGGTTTCAAATCTACGTTGTATGACGGCACAGGAAGTGATTTTCAGACCGTTTGAAGGAACCGGACAAATTTGGATAGATGGCACATTGGTATATGCCGAATCTGGTCCCTTTCGCTTGTTTCTGGAGGAAGGTGATCATACAGTCGTTATCATTGCTGCGTTTATTCCTGATGAGGCCCGCTCTATTCGTATCAGTGGAAGACAGGTGTGCGATGATCCAGATGTGATAGAACTGCATCGTGAATTCGTAGAGCGTAATATACGTAATCATATGGCTTGGTTAGAGGTTGAGAAAAGTGCTGGCAGGGCAGGAGAAGACAGCCCGATTTTGTTTTATTTGCTGCGTAAGGACCGGATACTTCTTCCCTCAAATCAAACGTTATGGGTCGAGGTAACGAATGATGAGGGCAGGAAGCTGGATCAGTTTCCAGCAAATTGGGAACAGGAGCAAAGCTATGCTTGGGATGAGGAGAAGACTGGGAATACGGGAATGCTGCACTTCACCGTTACATATCGGGATCATGAGGCTGTAGAGCATCATTTTGTGTATTCGGTACTTGTGCGGCCTTTGTCAGTCGTCGTGGAGGGCTTGCAGAAAGAGTATGACCAGTACATTCA
The DNA here is from genome assembly GCF_050482105.1 of Paenibacillus jamilae. Taxonomy (GTDB): domain Bacteria; phylum Bacillota; class Bacilli; order Paenibacillales; family Paenibacillaceae; genus Paenibacillus; species Paenibacillus jamilae_B. The sequence continues at coordinate 792,294 of NZ_JBCNHI010000020.1, forward strand.
AGCTTGCGCAAAAGATCCTCTTCATTCTGCACAAAAAATACAAATAGAAGGCCTGCTTGAAGAATTAAACAGGTTGACGGATTTGCCGGAAGACCCTTTTGAAGTCTGGGATTCTCGGGTGGTGCGTGAATATATCAAGCTATTAAAACAAATTTTTATACATGGACATACCCAACAGTCACAGCCCCCATCGTTACTTCAGAAAGAACACATTTTTTTGATGGCTGACGGCATTGGTGAAGGTTTTTTTGTCTCCCGTTTGGACAATAGTCTGCAACGGTATACCATCCAGCTTCCCAGCAACTACACGACTGAGCGACGGTATCCTCTAATTGTTCTGATGCCTGGCAAGCGATATGAGCTGGGACTTCCGGATTTTCAGAATAGAGGTTTTGGGCGAGGCTGGGAAGAGGAAGCTATATTTGTTACTTTTTCGTGTCGTGGCGTTACGCTGGGCAGTTATATTGGAGAAGCTGCCTTCTTGGAGGGGCTAGATGTCATACTGCAGGCGTACCGAGTGGACGAAGAGCGCATCTACCTGACGGGTTACTCGAATGGAGCTTATGCTGCCTGGGCGATGGCACAGGCTTATCCTTCTCGGTTTGCAGCTATTGCGGTTATTTCAGGGACACCCCATCCCAAGCATCTAATAAATCTGTTAAATATGCCAATATTGGATGTGTGTGGAGATCAGGATTACTTATTTGCTCAAGCATACACAGCCCCTGTAACAGAGCTTTCATCGAATCATTTTAAAGGTGTGGTAGAGCGGCAGTCTAATCATTGGGATACACATGAGTTAAGACTTTTGGACGGCATACTGGGTTGGCTTATGCAATGGAAAAGAGTTGCCGTACCTCAGCGTATTGTTTACCGGACAGAACGAGCCAGACATAATCGGGCTTACTGGCTGGAATTAATGCGAATGGATGAAAATGAAGAATATGCCGAGTTGCATGGCGAAATGAGCTCCACAGGTGAATTAGATATCGAAGCTGTACACGCCGAAGAATTTGTGATTCATCTCTCACAAGAGGACATGTCTCAGGAGCTGGCCCAAGTTCGTATCGGAGCTCGCATTTTCATGTTGGATTTGCGAGAATACAACCGCTTTCGCTTTGTTAAAACACAATCGCCCAAACGCCCCTCACCTGAATACCGTTTGATCGCTGAACGGGAGGGAGAGAGCGCAGAGGGCGCTACAAAAAAAGCGGATGCAGCTAGGAAAATTGCCAGCTCACAAAGCGTGGGAAGAAATGATGTGAATCATGGTATGGGGGTGCTTGGCGTTTACATGGATCGACTTCATATCGTTGTTCCATCCAGCTATGCTACACCAGAGGAAGAACAGGCGGTGAAACGAACGGCGAACGCCTTGGCCAGCCCGCGGACAGCGACCTGGAACCCGTACATTGGTGTTCATTATCCGGTGGTGTCTTCTAATGATATTTCAGAGAAAGCACTTGCTGATAGCAACGTGATTTGCATCACTTCAGGCTTGTCCAGACATGAGCTGCTTCAGAAGCATCAAGCTCATCTTCAAATTACATGTACCGAGGACGGGTATACATGGGGTGACGATTTTACGGCAGGCGAGTACTGTTTGTCATATATTCAGCCTAGCCCATGGTCTGCAAACCAGCAGCTGCTTGTCGTAGCGACCAATTCACCACGTATGCTGGGTAAAAATCTTTTTATGCGCAGACTGATTATGCCTGGATATTTTAATGGTCTACACCCGTATTTGAATAAAGAGATTATTGTATATGATAGCAAGGGAGTACGAGCATTCAATTTTACATCCATTAGGTATGCGCAGCAAAAACTGCAAGGTCAATGAAAAACTCAAGAGTGTTATCATAATTTATATTAAAAAACCGTCTGGAGGCACATTGGCCGATCCTGACGGTTTTTTACTGGTTCATTGCAGTGATTCATTGGCTGGTCTACGTCATATATAAAAGGGCGTGGTAGTAGCTCAGCTCTTATACTGTTCCATTAGGTACATGATCTTTACTTCGTCGGCCAGATCTCCAAAGGGTTCTAACGGATTCTCCTGAATGATATGATATAAACGTTGGATTCGTTCCTTTGGCAGCTTTCGAACATATCTGGAAATGAATGCGGCATGGGTGACTACGTAGCGCTTTTTGCGAACAGCGGCACTGGCTACGCGAACGAGAATATCTTCGCCCCCTGCCATTTCCAAAATACGGCGCTCATAAAAAGCCACATATCGGAATGTCCGATCTTTAATCAGCTCGCGATTCAGTCTTGCAACCTCACCAATGTATCTGACCATAAGGGGTTCAAAGCTTTTGATCAGGAGAGGATCGAGCGTTAATTCCATGTCCTTGCGAAGAACAAATGATTGCAGCAAAGCGACCTGCTGAAGTCTTATCCGATCATTGTGAATGAGTACGGCAATCTCGCGTAGCATTTCATAGCAGACACGCTCACTAAGCTGCCGCAGGGCAACTGCGTTCTTATGATTGACGTTCAACCCTTCCTGGATCTGTCCTATACGGCCTCTGAATAGTCGTATAAGCTGCCTACGCTGTTCATAGGGAGCAATGCGCTGCTGTAAAAGGATCAAGGGCAATAGGAGAAGCGCACCGACGATACCACATAGTAGCATTTGCTGTGGCGAGTGACCGAAAAAGACAGAAGCAGCCAGCAGCACGATGCCGACGGCAAGGTCTTTATGAAAATAACGTTTGGCTCTGAGTCTGGCATACTGCTCTACAGGAACCAGCGTATCTCGACCACATGATGTACATTTCTCTTCCCAAAGGGCGGTGAATTGTCCGCAGCGCTTGCAGACTTTCAGCTTTTGGAAGGCATGCTCTGTACGGGTAAAAGTGCGAAATTGCACAGCCTGCTTGGAACTATTCATTGTGCTCACTTCTCCGATTCAGCAGCGCAAGAAGCTCGGTGTCGATTTGTGTAATCGACGGGGCGCGTTTTTTATGTATATAGTAGGTTAGTGATTTAATGACGACAAAAAGAAACATAATCGCCAGACATCCGTATGAGATCATAGTGTACTTCCTCTTTCTACTTAGATTTTTATTTTACTATTTTACATGTGCGGGTTTCGCTAGGGTTATTTTTGTCGTATAAAGGAGAAGGCTGGTGCCCGATTGCCCTTGTTGGGGTATAATTATATCATTACTGCAGGATATTGGTAAAATCTCGCGGTATAATAGGCTTTTTGGTCGCATTCGGGCTTCTCGGGCAGGATTTTCAGCTGGCGCTCATGTAAAACTCATTATAATTTAATAGTAGTGGAGTACAACTGTAATTTAGAATGAGAATTAATCGGCAAAGGGGTACAAGCGATGTTTAGTAGAGACAGAAAATGGTTTTTGGTCATCGGAATCATATGTACAATGATCATGACTTCGATTGCAGCCTGGCAGCCACAGACGGTGAATGCAGCTTCACCCTCAGCTTCTAAAGTGGATGCGGTGCTGGTAGTCGATGTAAGTAATTCGATGAACACCAGTGATCCTGGGAAAATTGGCAACGAAGCCATGAAAATGTTTATTGATATGTTGTCAACGCAAAATGACAAGGTTGGGATTGTAGCGTATACGGATGTCGTACAGCGAGAGAAAGCCTTGCTTAATATTTCATCCGAAGCAGATAAGCAGGAATTGAAGACATTTATTGACGGGCTGAACCGGGGGGCGTATACTGACACCTCCGTAGGTGTCAAGGAAGCGATCCGTATTTTACAGGATGGCAAAACAGCCGGACATGCGCCTATGATCGTTATGTTAGCTGATGGTAACAACGATTTTAATAAGACGACAGGCCGAACTGAAAGCCAATCCACTCAGGATATGGCACAGGCTGTCGCCGAGGCTAAAAAAAGCGGTGTGCCGATCTATACCATCGGTTTGAATGCAGATGGAAAGCTGAATAAAAATAAACTCGCCGACATCGCGCAGCAAACGGGCGGTAAGTCCTTTATTACAAGCTCGGCAGACGATTTGCCAAACATTTTGAGTGAAATTTTCGCCAGTAATCTGAAATTGAAAGTAGTGCCATTGCAGTCCATTACGGCCAACGGCGACTATCAGGACGTTACAGTAACCGTACCAAACGATAGCGTGCTGGAAGCGAACATTTCGATCATGTCCTCGAAACCAGTGGACGCGAGGCTAATAGATCCGTCGGGCAATACGAAGTCGATTCCTTCGAGCGATGTACTGCTGTCCAAGTCCAAAAGCTACTCGTTGATTAAATTGCTCAAGCCGGTGGCTGGGGACTGGAAGCTTCAGGTCAAGGGAGTGCAGCAGGATAAGATTGATATTAATCTGGTATTTAACTATGATTTGGAATTGAAGCTGGACGCACTGCCTGCGAAAACATACAAAAAAGGTGACACGGTTCAAATTCGTTCCTATCTGACGAGCAATAACCAGCCGTATCAGGATCAGGAATTGTATGCGAATATGAATGCTGTCCTGAAGGTTAAGGATCTTGATAGTGGTACAACGAATGAAGTGCCCTTGACTAACGCAGGGGATGCTTTTACTGGCTCCTATACGATTCCTGATGAGCATGACTATGAACTAACCGTCAGAGCAGAGGAAAAGAGCTTTTACCGTGAAACGCAGCCTGTAACCATCAGTGCCAAAGCTGGAGCAGCAAGCGGTACAAATACTGGCACAGCTCAGCCTACGACGCCTGCTGAAAAGTCTAAGCTGCTGCCATTCATTCTTTTGGGTGTGGGACTGCTTGTTCTGCTAGTGGCGGCATATTTCATCTGGAAGACTATTAAAAAAGCCAATCGTGGCTTTGTCGGCCAAATCGTACTGGAAATCCGGGATGAAAATACCGGCGAAAAAACATACCCGCAGTATAAGAAGCTGAACACCTTCCGGGGCAAATTCAATTTACACCAGTTGCTGCAACTGGCGCCGGAATTTGCTGGAACCGATAAGGTCGTGTTCACGCCAGCGAACCAGGATCGCATTGTGGTGCGTAGTACTCCGGAGATTACGATTGAAAAATCCGGGCGCGCTGTGGACACAGGCAACGGTCTTGAACTGAAAAACGGTGATCGTCTGACGATCCCGCTGGCTAGTGTGGACAAAACCATTTTACTGGAGTTTATTTCAGTAAACAGCTAAACGAACCCTTAGGAGGTCATATCTATGAAACCAGTAGTTAGAGAGCATATCCAACAATTAGACGTATCACTCGGCGGAGGGATCGTAAGCGATAAGATCAGAGTAGACACCATTGATAATCCTATTTTAATTATCGGGCTTGGAGGAACGGGGATTGATGCCCTTCTCCGCCTGAAATATCAAATCAATCGCAGATTTAAGCTGCCAGCAGATCCGATTTCCAAGAAAAAGAGCGAGAAGCCGGATAATGTCGAATTTCTCGCTTTTGAAACGAATGAACAAGACCGCAACAAAAAATACAAAGGGATTGGTTTGGACCCTATCAATGAATTTGTATTGCTGTCCAATGCAGAAATCGGTGGATTGCTGCAAAATCGCAGTATTCTAGAGCCATATATCACTGACTGGCTGTCTCCTGAGCTAAGCATTACCGACGGTATGAACGGGGCAGCAGGGGTACGTCAGGCTGGACGGTTGTTATTGTTCACCAAAATCAATCAGGTCGTACAAAGCATTGACAAAAAAATCAAAACCCTGTCTGAAGGCACTAATAAGAAGCTTATGGTATTCCTGCTGTCTGGATTGTCCGGCGGTACAGGGAGTGGTACTTTCCTCGATATCTCATATATCGTCCGAGGCATCATTGAGCGCGATTACGGTTCCGCTGGTGTAGACCGTGTTAACACACTGGGCTATCTGTTCACGCCGGATATTAATCTGGCGAATAAAAGCCTGAGCGAGCATACGCGTGAATATATTAAAAAGAACGGCTATGCTGCATTGAAAGAGCTGGACTACTGGATGAATGTGGACAGTCGTGGCGAACGCTTTAAGCAACAGTACGGTAACATTTTGACTGTAAACTCGCCGCTGCCTCCGTTTAATCTGTGTCACCTTATTTCGGCTACGAATACAGAAGGCAAACTGCTGGAAAATGCTTATGATTACTGCATGAATGTCACCGCCGAGAACATTACCAACTTTATGGCGAGTGAGGAAAAACAGTCGGGCGAAGAGTTCGCCATTCATGACTATATCAGCAACATTCGTACCAATATCGCACAAATGAATAAGGCGTATCCGGCAAACTACGATTACAATATTATCGGAGCTTCCTCGGCAGTGCTGCCGATGGAGGAAATGACGACATACCTGGCTTACCGGATGTTTGGTAAAATGTCCAAAATGTTTGAGCAAGCGCCGAATCAGGAGGACGTAGAGAAGTTTGCCCGCAAGCTGGGTGTCGATCTGGATAGCATGATCAAAAACTTTGAATCCCGTGTACCTGAACCCCTTCCGGGTTTTGAAAACAGTGAGCGGTTAAGTTATAACAATGTTGTTAAAATGCAAGTCGTAAATATGGATACCGAACTGGAGCAAACGTTCCTGACGCGCGCTCGCGAAGAATATATCAAAGCAAAGAAACAGCTTCCTGGCGAAATTGTAGGACAGTTTACGGATCAAATCCGCCGTATGTTCCTGCATCCTGAGCAAGGGCCGTTTTATGTATCCCGCATGATTTATACTGAAAAAGGATTTAGCTTGCTGAAAATGCTGCTTTCCTATGTTGAAGCGCTGCGTGAATCACTGCACCGGATTCCAACGGATATTGAATGGGCGCGTGAGCAGGCGAACGAGAAGCTGGGTGATGCCAAGAGCGCATTTGTATCCAAGGATAAAAAGAAAAATGCTTATATTGAAGCAAAAATCAACGAATATTGGCTGCGGGCTGATGTGGAACGTACAGAGCAGCTCATTGAATTTTATGAAGACTTGTATGACCTGCTAAACAAAGAAAATAACCGCATTTATAATGTATTTACTGAAATTTTGAACGCGCTGAGTGCCATTTTCGAGAAGAATGGTGATTTGCTGATTAACGGCGAGGAGCAGTCCGATCATAAAGGCAACAAAACGTACTATTGGAATTTGGTAAGTGTACCGGATATTTCGGAAGTTGTGACCAAGCTGCTGGATAACCGCAATGGTGACGATTTGATTCGTGATTTTGCCCAAGAATTGCTGGAAAATTCAGACCAATGGGTGAAGGATCAGGATATGGACATCATCAGCTCGATCTCCAATTTCTTGACTGACAAATTTGGCGATCTCATTACTCGTTCCATGGAAGATTTCCTGGTCATGAAGTATGGGCAGGACGAAGCGATTGAAAAATTTGTGGAGCGTTACATTGCAAGCAAGCTGGATGAGGAGGCTGTACCTGTCTTCCATCTGAGTAACAGTTCTGGCAATTTGTACTTCCCCTCATGGGGATTCGTTTCGGTACCTGTACAGTCGCCTAATATCCTGAAAGGCGTTCGCAATTATCAAAATAATGCCATTGGTAAATCGCACTTTACTATTAAAGAAAGTGAAGTTCGTAACCGGATTTTCTGGCTCAATACGCGTAATGGTGTTCCTCTGTTTGTATATACACCGCTCAAAGTGTATGAAGAGAGCTATGAGAAAACCATTCTTGACCGTGAGGGTATTGGCCGACATCTGGTGCAGACAGGACAGAACAACTGGACGAATCTGCCGTCGCCGATTCCTGAAAAATCATGGGGAGAAACTTACGTCAACTCGCGTGTGCAAGCTCACAATGCCCGCATTCGTAATGATTTCGACCGGGCCAAGTCACTCGGCGTGATTCGGGAGAAGGATGTTGATCAAAATACAAGCAGCCGCTTTACTGTAATCCGCTCACAAGCGCTAGATCTGAATGCACTGCTGGCAGGCTATGATATGCGCTTGCAGGAATCCAAGCCGAATTTGGGTGAGGTGAAAAGAGCATGGTCTGAGCTGAAGCGCCTACTGGCTGAAGGGCTTGATCAGGCCGGAAGCAAGGATATTTTTGGCAGCATCAATGAAGAGATGGCGAAGGAAAACCTGATCCGTTCACCAGAGCTAACGCAGGTGGTTCGTGATGAACTGGCGAAATATGTACAAATCGAAGCAAAAGCCGCCGAACTGGAAGCACTGCTGAGCAAATATCAGGATGAAGAAAAATGGTTGGATCAGTTCATTCAGGCACTCTATACAGATACAATTACGAAAAAAGGCGCTTTGTACGTCTATGATCGTGATGAAGAGGAAGAAGCCTGGGAGCCGTTTGCCAACGTCATGAAAAGCCGCAATTACGTGGAGTTTGAAGTGTTTACAAACTTCCGCGGGCTGGATGAAAAGAAATTTGCAGCTCTAATGCGCAAGGCGGATCGCCGTGATGCTGTACTGACTTCATCTGAGGATATTACACCACTGCTGTCGAAGTTGGATGAGCTGGCTGCCATCTACACAGAGGCTCGCAATCAATTGGAATATGAAAAGGTAGAGCTGGCTAATGGAGCGGAACTTTATGCATTTTATGCTCAAATGGCTGGAAAATTAAACGACATTCGTAGAAAGTTGAAGTAAGTATGAGAGAGCAGCTGTTACGTTATGCGGCTGACTATGCAGCCGCAGAGGACCAATTAATCGGAAGCGGGGATGGACGCAGCAGCATCCATTTCCCGTCCGTGTTTCTTTTTATCGGCGATCGCATGAGCCCGGTGATGAACACAATTGCAGATATCAACCGGACCAAGTGGGATAACAGCAGAGGGGTAACCTATATTCAGATTTGCTCGCAGGAAGAACATGCGGCTGTAGACCGTTCGGTGGATGCCATTGTTCATACGATAGCAGTACCCGAAGAAAGTAGCCATCAAACGCTACGCCGTGACCTGCACCAGGCTTTTTATACACATGAATCAAAGCTAATTGAACTTAACACCGCGTTGCGCCGGGCCAGTGGACATCTAGCAGATTACGGTCGGTTGTATTCCTCATTCGAGCGTGTACATTTGTCGATCTTGACAACAGCGGATGATCCCATGAACGTACTAATTCCTGAAATTACACTGTTGGCAGAGTATATTTTTGCGCAATCTTTTAAATCGGTACAAATGGATCTGTATGTGTTGGTGAGTGAAAGCGATCAGGTTGCTCAATTCGGCTACAGTAGTGCAACGTCCGTTGCTTTTATGCGGGAGTTGGACTATATTCAGAGCCCAGCATATACGTTCACCGCACCGCTCCATATGACCGAGGACAAATTGACCATCCCGGTATCCCATGCTCCATCTCCGTTGTTCGATCTTGTCTATGTGCTGTCTGACAAGAACGAGCGAGGCGTAACGGTGCCGAATAGCTTGCGCGAGAGCTGTGATATTATTTGTCACATTCAGCTTCTTAAAAACCGTTATCAGGCAGGGGATTCCTATCGGTCACAGGATGGGGGCTACAATAATACATCTTTTAAAAATAACATCATGACGGAATCCGGGCGGCAGGGTTATGTGTCGGCCGGATTTTCCCGGGTTAACCGACCTAATCAGTCGATTGCGCTTACGGTGTTGTATCACTTTTATGTGAAGCTGTTAGAGCGTATGAAAACAGAGCAGGAATGGGACATACGCGATAAGCTGAATTATTTTGGTTTAGATGCTGCTGAGCGCAGTCGCACGCGAAATGATCTAGTTCCTGGCAATGAGGCGATCATGGACATGAGCGCACTAATGACAAGCGGAGCCAGTTACGGCTCGCTGAAACGAATGACATTGCGTGAGGCAGAGGAAGCCTTGTTTGGTCAGGGTTGCGAAGCCTTTTTCCGCGACAACTGCGAACGGATCGTACATAAGCGCTTGGGAGATTTTCAGGCGGATATGCGTTTGCAGGTGGCCGTAAACGAAGCGGCTAAGGAACATCCTCAAATCGGCTTTTTCGAGCTGACAGCTTGGACGGATGAAAATCAAACAGGGAATGTACTTACAGCTGTTCGAGGACTGATTCGTGATACGTCCAATGATTTGCAGATTAGTGCAGCCGAACTGGATGCCTTGTACAGCGGACGAGTAGAGGATCAGCCCTTTCAACGGCTGCCACTTATGGATAAACATAATGTGCGCAGCTTGATCCGTTACCTGACTGAAACAGTCTATGGGCATAAAATGCACATGCTGCGGATTCAAGTGGATTTGGAGCTACTTCGCCGCTATGAACTGGCACTGGAAAAGTGGCATGCACAGGCGAAGCATATTACAGTACAGCTTGCCAACCTGGAGCGTGATTTGCATCAAGCTGCAACGGACAGTATTCGGCAAGCTGACAGTTACACAGGCCAAAACCTGTTCGAGTATTATGAGCGTGTGACGGAGGATGTCATGCGTGAGCTGGAAAGCAAGCGGGGGAAATCTATATTCTTTGACACCCGGCATATGGGACCTGTATCTGGGCTGCTGGATGAAGGTCTGTCTGCGCTGGTGGATAGACTTACGCAGACCTGCCGTACCTTGATTCTTAGCTCACAACCGTTTAATCAGACATTCGAAGAAGAATTATTACGACGTGCTAATGTAGCTGCTGCATATGAAAATCGGCTGGTCGTTCCGAAGGATGAGCTGTTTAAAAAGCTGTATCAAACGTTGGAAGAGCATGGCGGAATTAATGTACGTTTGCTTGACTATACCCATGAGCATCGGTATGAAGAAAAGTATTTCTTTGGTGACTACGAAGGTGAATTTCTCCCTTATGCGATGGACGTGGACATTACTTCGCGAATTTACAAGCTGGGTTTTGTGCATGAGCGTCGCAGCAGTGGGGTGGAAAAACTGCATTTGATGGGCGGCTTCCATCTGGAGGATCTGATGGTTTACCGCAACGGCAAAACGTATTATGAGACTTATACTGCGAATGGTTTCGTGTTTCATGGAATCGACGTGAACCGGTTGCCGGAATTGCGGTAGCCACATATTATCCTACTTTAATGATGGAAGGAAGCAACGAATCTTATGAAGCAACGTAAATTTAACGTTCTCCTATTGGTGTTCGGCTTGCTGGGCGCTGTAGTGGGCTTCATCTTGGGAGAGCTTATTCTTCACAAATTGATAGGCCACTGGCCGCATATTATCGTGGTCGGGCTGTATTTTGGCATCATGACATTGTGTATTGGTCTAGGCTGCCTTATCGGCGAACTGATTTCACCACACTTAAATGGACATTCCTGGCGACAACGATACTCTGGATTGTCCTGGAAATTGCTAGTACCTGCTACACTCGTCATGTTGTTCGTGGCAGGTCTATTATTGGAACTGGGTTATCAGGTTAACCCTGAAGGGCGCAAGAGTGTACAGGATCTCGTGCTTGTGATTGATAATTCTGGGAGTATGCAGCAAACAGATCCCGATAATGAACGCCTAACGGCTGCCAAGAGTCTAATTGGGCAAATGGATGGAGACAAGCGCGTAGCCATTGTTTCATTTGAATCCACTGCGCAGTTGGTACAGCCATTCACTCCCGTTGGCACAGACGCAGAGAAGCAAGCGGTTTATTCCAAAATCGATAGCATGCAAACTATAATGTCAGCCGGTACAGACATCGGGCTTGCTTTGGACGAGACGATCAAGGAGATTGAAACCCAAGGCAATGCGGAAAAAGGTTCTCTCGTTATTATGCTCTCTGACGGCTTTAGCGAACTGGATACGCAAACTGCATTGGCTCCTTACATTGACCGTCAGATTCCGATTAATACAATCGGGCTGAAGCTGGCAGAATCGGAGGGTATAGCTTTATTGCAAAATATTGCTAACTTAACGGGCGGAACTTATTCCAATGTGGCTAATGCCCAAGGACTTACGCAGGCATTTGGTAAAATATATGACAAGATCGGTGATCGCACGCTGGTAACGGAGCGGACAGGTGAGTATGCCGACAGTGTGTATTTTGCCATTTATCGTGTAACGGCTCTGGTTATTATCGGGGTTCTATTGGGACTGGCACTTGGGCTGATGTTTGATAACCGTTTTTTGGCGCGGAATTTCGCGATTGGTGGAGTTCCAGCCGGCTTGCTCGCTGGCTTGATTTTGGAAAAGGGGTTATCTGGCTCACCTATAGGTGACTTGATGATTCGTTTGCTAGCAGCGCTCGTACTGGCGTCTCTTATTGCTGTCTTTTCACTTATTCTGCCGATTGCGGAAAATACTCGCCGATCTTCTGGTGGTGGAAGTCAAGGTGGGCCATCAGGCCACCGAAGAGGGGCGCCGGAAGGGCCAACGCGCAATCGACGCAGTAGTGGATTTTAGAACTGGAGGCTGGAACATATGCAGTATAAGGATGCACAGCCCGGTGATCCTGTTATTTCGGAGCTGAGTCACAAAATTGACGATAATCAGGTCGTGTTACGCTGGCAGTGGCCTGAAGGAGCAGCTGTAGTATATATTGCCAAACAATCAACCGATGCAGGTATGAATGGGCAGAATGAAGCACTGCCTTTTTCTAAGCTGAAACTTTTTACACGCGAGGAATATAAGGCTGCTGGCAGTTACCGAGATCGAATTGAAGGCATTGGACGTGTGCGTTATACCGTATACCCGGCTGTTCGGGAGAATGGTGACACCTTCGTAATCCGTCAGCAAGACGGAGCCAACCAGCTGGAGCTGAGTACGGGGAGAGCTAAAATTAAATATGCGGTTCACCATAAAAAAAGCTGGTTTCGCAGCCGCAAAACAGTCCAAATTCAGGTGACAGCCGAAGTCCCTGTTCCGCAGGAGGCGCTTTGCTACGTGAAGAAGCGTGGTGGCTATCCGGCAGACCGGGAAGATGGAACCTTGTATCCGTTCACGGCATCCTTTGCCGCAGGACGGAATGTCTTACCCGCTATTGAAGTGGGGGGAGATGAGTATGTGCGGCTGTTTTTTACGGACGGTCAGAAGTATGGCACGATATATGAGTTAGTCCCTGAATGAAAGGAGGCCAAAACCGATGAGTTTTCTTAGCAATTTATTCAGAAGAAAGCCACAGGCAGAGCCAAGGCCGTTATTTTATGATATTGTGTGCCCTTATTGCTTCAGTAAATTCTCCCCGGAGGAAGTGGTATTCCGCGCTTCACATCACCGTGAAGATGATGAGGATTATGCTTTGGGTGAAGATGAGCTATTGAACAAATATCGGGAGCGTTTTGGCTTGGATAGTGTACATGATATGGAGGCAATTCTTCATCCCTATGATGTACCTGAGGAGCATCGCTTGTATTCAGATCACGTCCTGACAGGTCTTACGGACCGTTACGGGGAGCTGACCCGTCATCGACTGTGTCCACACTGCCATAACGAGCTGCCTGTGACCGCAGGCAAAGTGCCGAGCAACATCATTTCAATTATTGGAGCTTCGCAGGCGGGGAAATCTGTATATATGACCTCGCTGATTCACACGCTTCAGCATGTGACAGCCGATCATTTTGACGCGGCTTGCATGCCGCTCAATGCAGAGATCAGCCGCAAGTTCCGCACCATGTACGAGGAACCACTATTTGAACGAGGCGATCTGCTTACATCAACGCAAAAGGAAAAGATGCAGGAGCCTTTTATTTTCCAGTTTGTATTTAAGGATGAGGAAAAGCCGCCACTGACATTGGTATTTTTTGATGTGGCTGGTGAAGGGATGGTTGATCAGGACTATCTGGGACTGCATGGACAGCATATTAAGAATTCTGCGGGTATTCTTTTTATGGTCGATCCCTTGCAAATTCGTTCTATCCGGGAACGGATCAAGATTAATCTTGGCGATAAGCCTGGTGAATTTGTCTCGCAATATGATGAACCACGTGATGTCGTACTTACGATGTTCGGTGACTTTATTGCATACCAGGAGAAAGGCAAGACGGACATTCCAACCGCTGTGGTCCTGACCAAAAGCGATATGCTTACTGCGCTGGCAGATGAAGAAGGCACATATATCAAGACAAACAGCAATATTTTTAATCCAATGGAACATCGCAAATACATGGATTTGGATGAGTTTGCGAACATTGATGGCGAAGTTCGGCGCTTTATCGAAAAGGTGGATAAACCGTTCAAGGGCACAATGGATGTATATTTTACAGATACAGCCTATTTCGCGGTGTCTGCTCTTGGCAGCAATCCAGTGGAACAAAAGCTGCAGGGGTTGGTTAGTCCCATCCGTGTAGATGAGCCGTTCATTTGGCTGCTCTATAAGCTGAAGTACATTGAGGGGAGAGAATCGCAGTGAGTTATTCTACCTCTCATATGATACAGCAACAAATGTACACACGGGAACGGCGCGGTATTTTCCGTTCTACCGAAGGCTTTGATACTGTGGCTAATTCCAAAGGGCTGGATGCTTCATTTATAAAAAAGGTGTTGCATCCTTTATGTGTGTATGATGCACCTGCGGCGTTGACAGCGCGTGGCGAGAAGCAGGAGAGTGTCTATCCAGAAGCTCTACACCTTGTACGGACGGAATCAGGGGATGTAGTGCTCGGGCGCAGTATTTATAAGGCAGCGGATTTCACTGGGTTACGAAGCGCCTTTTTTACGCATAACTACGTGATTCCGGCCGGACATGGAGAGTCTCCGTCTGATTACAAGCAGTGGCTGAACACTTCGTTTGTCGATACCTATGACATTGAGCAGGGAACGGAATTGCCGGAATTAGAGCGTCTACCGGGTGGAAGTGTATTTCCTGCTGTTGACCCGTCTGCCGTGCTGGCTCAATTACAGCTGAGCGAAGAAGTATTCAAGCAGCTTCTTTACGCAGTGATGATGTCAGCTGCGGGTCGCAAAAAGGTATATGTGGCGCTGAATGTTCCGGCAGAAGCGGTAGCATCTTCAGCCAAGCAGCTGCTGGGTGTATTGTATGCGGCACTGCCTTATGCATTTCGGAACAGACTCGGATTTCTTACATATGCGCAGGAACCGAACAGCAGAAAAGGCATTCACTTAATGTTCGTGGAGCCTTTCAGTCTACGTCCCGGCGATCGGAATGTGGAAAAGGACTTTGTATTTGACCTGTCTAGTCATAGTCGAATACTTAATGTGGATATAGAGCAGGTGAAACAGCCGTATTTTGACTGGATTGTCCGTACACTGCTGAATGGCGGAGCACCGGACGATTTTCTCAAATTTGCCGAGCAAATGCTGACAGGCATGGAGGCAGGGCGTGAACTCATGCCTTCCAGCTATCATGAGCTCATTACGCTGTACAGAATTGAGCAGGGAGAGCGGTCATTATACAACGAGCAACGAATCGCTGTGTTACGAAGCTTGACTGATTATTTATCGCCATCCGATGCGCTACCACGTAAAATGCGGCTGAATGATCTGTTTCTGTCCTTTTTTGATCATGAGTTTGATCGGGTGAAGGATGGGTACATTCCTGATGTAGGGCTGGTTGATTGCTTCAAGGACTATTATAAAGCTCATGCACGCAGTAGTGAAAATCGGCTGGTGGAATATTTAATCCGTTCGCTAAACAACGCTTATACTGCCAAGAATACGGAAGCGGTCACGTACATTTATCATACGATTGAAGAAAATCCGTCATTAGGAAAAGCCTATTTTACGAAAGTACTGGGTAATCCGGCGCTTACCAAAATGCTATTTATACCCTACATGGATAGTCAGATGAAAAGAACAACTGATGCAAAGGGTCTGCTGGCCGTGGTGCATGAATGGGGTAGTCGGTATATCGAAGTGTCGGCGAATGCCGATTTTCAGCTTCTGGCCGAATCTGCGTTGATGGGCAAGCTGCGTGCTGAGAGAAGGCCTGTAGAGGCTGTGGCTGCGATTCACCAGCGCTTGCGGCAATGGAACAGTAGTTCTGCCGTAGGCACATTGTCCCCGCTGGAGCAATCCGGATTGACAGAGCGCTTGCAGGAAGCATCAGATCGGTACTTGCTCACTGAAGTGGAGCTAAAGGAAATATCCCCTGATCAAGTTGTACAAATTCCGTTTTTCACACGGCCTGATTTGGTGCAGTGGGTTGGCAAGCTACCAGCTCCGCTCAAGGGACAAGCAGTGCGGTTGATTGCAGCTTATGATTGGTTTAACACGGAAGACCCAGAGCCATCGGTGCTTGACGGCCTAGAGCCAGGTGAAGTAGAAAAGGTGCAGGATTGGGCTTACGGTTGGTTGCCTCAGCAGCTTGCAGAAGGCCATTTTGCCCGTCTATTGCCAGCTTTCTATCGTTCTGACGGGTCAGGAGAAGGAATAATGGATTTTGCTCGCCTGGTCAGTTCGATCCGCAAATGGGCGAAGGATAACGATACGATGTACCGTTTTATCCGCTGGTCAGAAGAACATGCTGAGTTTGCTACTCCACGTGGTGGTTTTGAACCAGCCTATCGGCGTGCATTGCTTGTATTCTTCCAAAAGGAAGGGCGAGAGGGACTGCATAAAAAAACGCTGTGGCGCCAATATTTTGAACCAGCTAGGCCTGTTTTTAAAAGTTTCTATCAGTCAGCAAAGCGTGAGACAGATACGTCTTTGGTCAAAACGCTTCGTCGTTTCCGTAAAGGCGGGGTGATTTCGGGGATTGTATTAATCGTCATTGCAGGTACATTAGGCGGTTTGAAAGCAGGCGGGGTCATTGGATCTATTGACACACCAACACCTGCTGCTGCTCCAAAGCCTGTACAACAGCCTGTAGAGCCTACAGTGCCTGTAAAAGAGGAGCCTACTGCCATAGTGACGCATATACCTAACACCAAGTCCACAACCAAAATGGTCAAGCTGTTGTTTGCATTTCAAACATCAGCAGAGCAGGCAGAATTTAAGCCCAAAAAACTCGTCATTGTCGGCGCTGATCAACAGGAGCACTCATACGAAAATTTTACGCTTGCTGAACAGAACGACAAGGAAGCAGCCAGTAAAGCTAACAATGATACGTCCGGTGATGTTAACGCCGGAGGCATTGCTCCTAAAAATACCACAGCAAATGGAGAATCCACAGGCAGTGGTTCTACAACTCGGAGTGATACATCCCAGGGAAAAAGCGCTGATCAGACTGGAGCTGTGACAGGCAACACGGACGGAGGCACGACTTCAGAGATATCTACTAAGGGTAGCGGTATAGCAACCGATAACACCACGACCAGCACGTCCGATAATACTACAGGGACCACAGAATATGACCTCGACAAGTATCCTTATCGTACACTGTTGACTCTTTGGCAGCGTCTGGAGCTGAATGATGATAGCACGGTTACTGTTGATGGAAAAGATTATCCGCTGGTTCAAGTAAAGCTGTAAAGTAAGCAACTATAAGATGATAAAAAGACGGGTTCCTTTTAGGGCCCGTTTTTTATGTATAAGTTTATATATAGAATGTTTTCGTAAATTTGAAAATTCTTTATTTAGTGACGACCATTTTAAGAAGGTATTGACACCCAATAGGCAACTGATTAAAATTAGTTGGAATTCAAACTATTAAAATTCAATAGATATGGAGGTTAGAAGTGAAATGGGAAGTGAGGTGTATCCCGTTTGTCTTCCTTGGGAGGAAGAAAGCACGATGTATTTAATTAAATGGATTTTTACCACTGTTCGGCGTGAGATTGAAACTGCACTCCGTCCTTTGGGGCTTACCTCCCCACAATCACAGACGCTCTACATACTGGCGATGTCGCCTGGAGTCACCAACACGGATTTGGAAAAGCTGTTGCTTATTGATAAATCAAGCGTTACCAGTCTGGTTAATGGGATTGTTAAGAAGAACTGGGCAGTACGCCAAAGTCATCCGGAAGATGCGCGAATGAAGCAAATTTATTTGACCGAGGAAGGCTTGGAGATTCACAAGGTAGCTGAACGTACCATTGAGCAAATTAAAAGCTCGGTAGGTAAAACATTATCTTTCGAAGAGTCGGAGGCGCTGCGCGGTATGCTCAAAAAAATTCTTCATGATTATCGTCCTGCGAAAGCCTGCGTTTGAGTGGATAAATAGAAAAGTTTACTCGGATGGAGTTTTATAAGCTATAAAATGTCACCTAGATAAGAAATGTATAGGAGAGGGAGAAACCAAATGATAAAAGAACAAACTTATCCCAATGCGGATAAGCTAATGCGTGTGTTGGCCTTCACACTTGTTTTTTCAGTGATGAACGCTTTTATGTTTAATGTAGTTATGCCTGTGATTCGGGAGGAATTTCATATTAGTGCCTCCGATGTAAGCTGGCTGCTGACTGGTTATATGATCGTGTATGCGGTTGGCTCGGTGACCTACGGTAAGCTGGCAGATAAATATCGCCTCAAGGATTTGCTGACATTTGGGATTATCTTTTTTGCACTAGGTTCACTTATTGGGCTGTTGGCCAATCAATTTTGGATGTTAATTGTAGCTCGATTGCTCCAGGCTACAGGGGCTGCTGTTATTCCGGCAACCGCTATGATCGTTCCCGTTCGTTATTTCTCGGCTGAAAAAAGAGGGCGAGCTTTGGGCGTCACTGCAATCGGCTTGGCATTAGGCACTGCACTGGCTCCCATTATTTCCGGTTTGATTACAGGCTTTGCGAGCTGGCGCTTTTTGTTCGTCATTTCTATGCTGCCATTGATTGCTTTGCCATTCTTTCGTAAATATTTGGATGATCAGCGAGGAGAAGATCAGAAGTTTGATTTTCTTGGTGGATTATTGCTAGGTGGAACAGTGGCCTTTTTGTTGCTCTCCATTTCACAAGCCAATTTGATGTTTTTTCTAATCGGTGTGGTTTTATTTGGACTGTTTATATGGCGCATTAATACTGCCCATGATCCATTCATCCAGCCGAAGCTGTTCCGTAACAAGCAATATTCATATGGGCTTCTTATCGCCTTTTTAGGTACGGGGATTAGCTTTGGATTGCCGTACTTGGCACCACAGTTTCTGAACAGTCTCAACCAGCTTACACCAGCAACAATTGGACTGATTATGTTTCCCGCAGCTATTGCGTCTGCATTATTAGGAAAAAGAGGAGGGCGTTTGGCCGATAGTAAAGGGAATTCTGTTCTGGTGTATACAGCCGTATCGCTGTTGTTTATCTGCTTTATCAGCTTGTCTACGTTTGTAGGTGCGTCCCCGTATCTAATTTTGTTTTTACTTATTTTCGGGAATGTAGGTCAGACCTTTATGCAGATCGCCATGTCTAATACAATTTCTCGTACTTTGTCGAAAGACCAGATTGGTGTTGGAATGGGGCTGTTATCTCTGTTGAATTTCATTGCCGGGGCAATCACAACAAGTATTTTGGGCAAAACGTTGGATAGCTCGTCATCCTTTCATTTGAATCCGGTCGTATCTAATGTTCAGGTGTACAATTTTAGCAATATATTTACGGTGCTTGCGCTGGTTGCACTTGTGACGATGGGGCTTTACGCGTTGCAATTCCGGCGGGGGGCAGGCCGTAATACGCCTGCTGTCGAATAAGGATAAACATTTTAGGTAAGCTCATGCCATAACAAGGGTATAATATAGGAGGAAAAGTTTATCTATGGAAGGACGGAGTGCCTGCATGACAAGAAACCTTCAATATGTACCCTATGGCTATGAGCCGCCAGTTGAGACGCATAAAGGGACTATAGTCTATTATGATACGTTTGAGCAGGTTACAGTCAGTGAGTTGGAGCTTTTTGCTGAAACAGGGGCTGCACTATCTTTTACAAAGCTGGTGCTGTATCCGCTACATGAAGAAACAGTCAGAAGAATGTTTAAGCAGCCTGTACGCTCGTATTACAAGCGAATCGATGAACTGGGAGAGTGGCAACGAGAGCAGGCTTTGGGTGCTGTTGTGATTGAAAACTGGGAAGGTAAGCGAAAAAAATACACACCGATTGAGGCAGCCATTCGTTTTTTGGCGGAAAAGTATGCAACTCCGCTTTTTTTGTACATGAGTCCTGAAACTGCAAATTTGTGCGCTTCCTATGCATCCTTTGGAGAATGGATTAGAAACGTCAGGTTGGTGCTTTCGAGTGAACCAATAGAAATTCATCCGAAGCTTGCACAGTACCGTAATCGCTGGAACACAGTAGAAGAAGCAGCAAACCGCGACTCTAAGGTTGACAAAGCGGAACATGAATTATAGAATAGAACTAATCGTAAAAATTACTATTGTAATTGTATACCATGTATTCCAATTAAGGAGGAAGAATAATGCGCGTAATTGTTACCTTGGCATGCACCGAATCCGGTGATCGTAACTATACAACAACCAAGAACAAAAGAAATCATCCGGAGCGTCTTGAAATGAAAAAATACTCTCCGCGTTTGAAAAAGTACACGATCCATCGTGAAACTAGATAATTTGTGGTTTGCTGTATAGCGACCTGAATGATTCTTTTCCTGAGCGGAGCCTGTAAGTTTGCAAAAAGCCTGTGTTATGGAACCGACGAAAACTTGAATTAGTCCAGTGGACAAAGCGTCTAAAGTTAAAGCCAGCACCTAAGAGAACGGCTTTTTTTCATGGTTGTATAATAGATGCTGAGCTACATACATGGTACGCTTTGCCTTTTGAATCGAAAGCACGTGGTTGCCTAGTTCTCCTATGCTGATGACAGTATTCGGGACGAGCTGAAGGACCATTCACTATATGCTTATATAACGATGAAGGCTGACGAAAGATCCGGAGCGTTCGTGCAATAGACGATGCGATATATACAGCATCGTTCGCTTGTCGTTTATGAGACTTGAACGCAACTGTTATGATCTGTCGTCTTTTTTTCTGAGACATAACCGTTCCTTTTGCCAACTGATGGAGCATTGCATCAGTACGTTTGAAGATCGAAACTAAAACTACATGAAAGATTAGGTGATACAAATGAAAAAAGATATTCATCCAACATTGAATAAAGTTATCTTTTTGGACCCTAGTTGTGGATTCTCTTTCCTGAGTGCTTCTACTAAATATTCGCAAGAAACGATGGAATGGGAAGATGGCAACACATACCCGGTTATCCGTGTAGATACTAGCTCCGCTTCTCATCCGTTCTTCACTGGTAAACAAAGAAATGTGGATATTGGTGGACGTGTGGATCGCTTTAACAAAAAATATAACCTTAAGTAAGACTCTTCGAAAGCTAGGTTTACGGATTATGTTGATAATTCGTAAACCTAGCTTTTTTGTTATGTACGAATAAATAGGGCCAAATCAACACTGTAAATCGGTCCGCTTATCCTGATTGTTTGATAACATGCTCATTCTGCAGGTGCCAAAGTGTAATAAGAACATGAAAACATGAAAGCAGCAGCTTCCCTGGAACGGTCCAAGAAGCTGCTGTTTTTTTATGTAAAATGAACGCGCACAATAGTCGGCAATGCTAATTTTGGCAACTATTCGTTTTAAGGTGTATTCCTTACGGCGTTTCAGGCTGTCTTGATTAAAAAATAATCGCAGGTATCTAGCCTGCGATTATTTTTTTATAGTACATGAGTCGCGATTCATGGAGGATTTTGATAAATCACTCGCATAAATGAGTTCTTTGAAGAATAGAGTTGGGCACTTGGTGTAACAAGCGTTATTATATAAGCTTTTGTTCAGAATTGGTTCAGTGGAATCATGTATATTAATTCGAAACGACATAAATCACTTATTTTCGACAAATATATGAACGAATGATTAATATAAACACGGTTTTTTTGTTGAGAAATACAGTGGATCGGACTTATTACCCAACTTTTTGAAGATCGAATGGGTCGTTTTACTTAAAAGTAATTAGGAGGTAAATCGATTGAAGGTTTATTCACTTAAATGGGCAGCTGCTCTTGTTGCTCTTCAGGCGACGTTTGGTACTTCTGCTTACGCTGCAACGCCTACCAATAATTTATTTTCAGATACATCCTATGTGACGAGTGATAAAATGGCGGCTATTCAAGAAGCTGTACGCCAGGGACTTTTATCGGGAGATCCCCAAGGAACCTTTCGCCCTACAGCAACATTAACTCGTCAGGAGCTCGCAGTATTATTGGTCAGAGCCTTAAAATTGGACCCTATTTCGAGTTCTTCTACTTTTAAAGATGTGCAAAGTAAACAATTTGCTGCTCCATATATAGAAGCCGCACAAAAAGCTGGATTTCTATCCGGGGATGGATTAGGAAATTTCCGTCCAAACGATCCTGTTACACGTGAAGAGCTGGCAGCCGTGTTTGTTCGTGCAGTCGGAGGGGTTAATGCAGAGGGCGGATCAAGCATTTTGCCAAAAGATCAATCCTTGGTAAGCCGATGGGCAGCTGGATCGGTAGATACGGCACTTCGTCTGGGTTTAATTGATATTCATGACAGCAAGCTCAATCCCACAGGTGAAGTAAAAAGGGAGGATATTGCTCCTCTTCTGGTGGATATATTCAAAACTCAAGAGCAAACGGCCACGATCAATAGCGTTGATGGAGACATTGTAACGATTGATAATGTTCCCTATTTAATAGAAGGAAAATTGAAAGAGTTGATCGGAAACTCTAATAAAGATGCGTTAAAGGGAGCTATATTAAAGTTTAATTCGCGCAATCGTAATGTGGATGAGCTGCAACAATTGGAGATCGTGCAAAAAGGTGTTGTGTTAAATACCAATGGTCTACCGGAAAGCAGCCTGCTTCGAATTTCAGGTGATGATGTTCAGATTAAAGGAGATATAAAAGGAGTAATCGAGCTTAACGATGGTGTCTCTAATATCCAATTGAATGGAAATGCAAGCCAACTTACTGTGAATTCCAGCAATGGTATTTCTATTAAAGGAACAGGGACAATTGGGGAGCTTAAAGTTGCCAACGCAAATGCTAAAGTGACATTGAATCCGAATTTTAAAGTTGAAATGATTCAGCTGCCTAAAGATGTATCTGTTTCACAAGTTATCCAAAATTACAATGAAGTACAAAAGCAGATTGGAAAAATTCAGTCGGCTGACGGGACGGTTCAAGAAGTGACTACAACTACGTCGAGTAGCGTGAAATTTTCCTCTGGAGGTGGAGGTGGAAGTTCAACAAATTCAGTGAATAACCATGCACCAGGCGTTACTACCGGGTTTACTGATGTTGCGTTAAGTACAGCAGATGAGCCTAAAAAGATTAATCTGGCAAATAGTTTTACTGATGCTGATGGAGACACTTTGACTTACACAGCAGAATCTTCAGCTACGAACGTAGCGACGGTATCAGTGAATGGAAGTCAGCTGACCCTCACACCAGTGAGCGCAGGAACAACCAAGGTCACGGTTACGGCGAACGACAGCAAGGGCGGGACCATAAACAGCCAGTTCAACGTAACAATCACGCCGGTGATTCCAGAAGCTGTGAACCATGCGCCGACAGTGGAAACGTCGATCAGCAATATAACGACAGGAGTCGCGGATGGGGTTAAGACGTTAAGCCTTGCAGGTGTGTTCGCAGACGAAGACAGCAACGCGCTGACATTCACTGCAACTTCGACGAATGCGGGCGTGGCGAC